>NZ_LT629775.1:5917500-7244984 GCF_900105395.1 Streptomyces sp. TLI_053 | reverse complement strand
GGCCGGCGTCGATCCGGGAGATGTCCAGCAGCTCGGCGATCAGCCGGGTGACCCGGTCGGCGTCCGCGTCCACGGTCTCCAGCATCAGCCGCTTCTGCCCGTCGGTGAACCGCTCCCACTTGGCGAGCAGGGTCGCCGTGAAGCCCTTGACACTGGTGAGCGGCGAGCGCAGCTCGTGCGCGACGGTGGCGATCAGTTCGGCGTGGCTGCGCTCGGTGCGGCGGCGGGCCTCGGTGCCGCGCAGGGCGATCACCAGCTTCTCCACCGGTCCCTTGGGGCGGGCCCGCACGTAGCGGGCGGAGACCAGCACCTCGCGGCCGCCGGGCAGCAGCAGATTGCGCTCCGGCTGGCTGGTGCGGACGGCGAGGCCGCCGTACGGGTCGGTCAGCTGCCACCAGCGGCGGCCGTCGAGGTCCTCCAGCGGGAGGACGTCCTCCAGTCCGCTGCCGAGGGCGGCCCCCGGGTGGATGCCGGTCAGCCGGGCGGCGGCGCGGTTGAAGCAGACCACCCGGCCCAACGCGTCGGCGACCACCAGGCCGTCCGGCAGGTCGTCCGGGTCGAGCTCTGGCCCGCTGCCGACCATGGGTGTCCTCCCCGATTACCCACCGTGTCTTTCCCCCCACCGAGGCAGACCCTAGCGCCTCCCAGCCTCGGGTAATAGGGCCCACGACGAGTTCCCGGCGCGGTCGGCACGACGGCGCGCGGCGCCCGTTCCCGGGCGCTCGCCGGGGGACCGCCCGGGGCGGCCGGACGGGGCGCGGTGCCCGGGCGGGCGGGAGGACCGCCGGCGGCCGGGCGGGGCCGGACGGCGGGCGCCGCCGCGAGCGGACCGCGGGCGCTACCGGACGGCCGCGCGGCACCCGCCGGGCGAGCGCTGGGCGCGGGCCGAGGCGTACAGGCAGACCGCGGCGGCGGTGGCCAGGTTGAGGCTCTCGGCGTGCCCGTGGATCGGGACGCGCACGACCTCGTCGGTGAGCGCGCGGGTCTCCTCCGGGAGCCCCCACGCCTCGTTGCCGAACACCCATGCGCCGGGCGCGCCCAGGGTGCCCTCGTCGAGCTCCCGGTCGAGGTCGCGCTCCCCCGCGCCGTCGGCCGCGAGCACCCGCACGCCGGCCTCGCGCAGCCGCCCGATCGCCTCCTCGACCGGTACGCCGACGGCCACCGGGAGGTGGAACAGGCTGCCGACCGAGGCCCGGACGGCCTTCGGGTTGTAGAGGTCCACGGAGGCGTCGGTGAGCACCACGGCGTCGGCCCCGGCCGCGTCGGCGGTGCGCAGCACGGTGCCGGCGTTCCCGGGGTCGCGGACGTGGGCGAGCACGGCGACCAGCTTCGGCCGGGCGGCCAGCACGTCGGCGAACGGGGTGTCGATGAAGCGGCAGAGGGCGACGATGCCCTGCGGGGTCACGGTGTCGCAGATCCCGGCGATCACCTCGTCGGTGGCGGTGAGCACCGGCAGCCCCTCGGCCAGCGCGGCCTCGACGATCCCCGCGTGCCGTTCGGCGGCCTCGACCGTGGCGTACACCTCGACCACGGCGTGCTCGCCCGAACCCGGCAGCCGCCCGTACGCGACGGCCTCGCGCACGGCCTGCGGGCCCTCGACGAGGAAGCGGCGCTCCTTGCCGCGCTGGCTGCGCTTGGCGAGCCTCCGGGCGGCGATGACGCGCGGCGAGCGCAGGGAGGTGAGCAGGGGCGTGTCGGTGCTCGGCATGGTCTCGTCTCTGTACTGGCGTCTGTGCGGTAACGCAAAACCGGACCCGCAGGATCGAGCCTGCGGGTCCGGTCAGCTCAACACAACTGATCCGAGGATCAGGCGGCGTCGGCGGCGGCCTTCGGGGCGTTGACGTCGGCCGGCAGCGCCTTCTGGGCGACCTCGACGAGCGCGGCGAACGCACCCGGGTCGTTGACGGCCAGGTCGGCCAGCATCTTGCGGTCGATCTCGACGCTGGCGGCCTTCAGGCCCTGCACGAAGCGGTTGTAGGTGATGCCGTTGGCACGGGCCGCAGCGTTGATGCGCTGGATCCACAGCTGACGGAAGTCGCCCTTGCGCTTCTTGCGGTCGTTGAAGTTGTAGACCAGCGAGTGGGTGACCTGCTCCTTGGCCTTGCGGTACAGGCGCGAGCGCTGGCCGCGGTAGCCGCTGGCGCGCTCCAGGATGACCCGGCGCTTCTTGTGGGCGTTCACTGCCCGCTTGACGCGTGCCACTTGATTACTCCTTGGGTAGGACCACGGACTACTTCACGTGGTCCGTCATTCGAATGGGTCGGGAAGGATCAGCTGCCCCGCACACGGCTGGCGCCGGGCGGGAGGGCGATCACTTGCCGAGAAGCTTCTTGATCTTCTTGGCGTCGGCGGGGGCCAGCTCGACCGTCCCGGCCAGCTTGCGGGTCAGCGTCGAGGGCTTGTGCTCCAGGAGGTGGCGGCGGCCGGCGCGCTCGCGCAGCACCTTGCCAGAGCCACTGATCTTGAAGCGCTTGCTGGCGCCACTGTGCGTCTTCTGCTTCGGCATGTCGCCGTATCTCCTCGTCGGTCCGTCCACGCCCGCGCGGTGTGCGCCGCGCGGGCGTGAAGGATGGATCTGTGGTGACCGGGCGGGACGCCCCGTCACCCTGGTGGCCGGTCTCCCGGGCCGCTGACCGGGGAAGGTCAGGCGCCCTGGGAGGCCTCGGCCGGCTGCTCGACCGGAGCGGCGGCCTCGGGGGCCTCCGTCTCGGCGGCGGCGTCCTGGGCCTCGGCGAGGTCCTCGGCGACGTCCTCGGACTCCAGGACCTCGTCCTGGGCCTCGAGGAGCTCCTCGGAGTCCGCGGCGGCGTCGGAACCGGGGGTCCGGCCCTGACGCTCGGCCTTGCGGGCGTCGGCGAGGGCGCGGGCCTCGGCCATCGCCTCGGTCTTCTTCTTGTGCGGGCCGAGGACCATGATCATGTTTCGGCCGTCCTGCTTCGGCGACGACTCGACGAAGCCCAGGTCCTGGACGTCGTCGGCGAGCCGCTGGAGCAGACGGAAGCCCAGCTCGGGGCGGGACTGCTCACGACCACGGAACATGATCGTGATCTTGACCTTGTCGCCCTGCTTGAGGAACCGAACGACGTGACCCTTCTTGGTGTCGTAGTCGTGCGGATCGATCTTCGGCCGGAGCTTCATCTCCTTGATGACCGTGTGCGCCTGGTTCTTGCGCGCCTCACGGGCCTTCATGGCCGACTCGTACTTGAACTTGCCGTAGTCCATGAGCTTGCACACCGGCGGCCGGGCGGTCGCCGCGACCTCGACCAGGTCGAGGTCGTACTCCTGCGCGAGCTCCAGCGCCTTGGCAAGCGGCACGATGCCGACCTGCTCGCCGCTGGGACCGACGAGTCGCACCTCGGGGACGCGAATCCGGTCGTTGATGCGGGGCTCGGTGCTGATGGGGCCTCCTCGGTTGCACCTTCTGCGATGCGGCCGTCGGACGGCGGTCGCACGTAGTGGACTCGACCACTGGGCGGGGCTTCATTCGTGCTGCGCTGTGGATCCCTGCGCCCACACCGCGACACGAAAAAAGCCCCGCTCGGTACAAGCGGGGCTCCACACAACCGGGGGCGACACCCGGCGAGGGGTGCTGCGGCGACTGTCGGCGCTGGGCGCCCGTCGCGGACCGGACCCGTCGACCGCGAGGCCGCTCGGGTGGGAGACTGTCGTGGTTGCCCTCTCGGGCCTCCTGGGTGGAGCCTCCTCTTGCTGGCCGGGCTTCCCTGAGGACGCCTGGCCGGTCAGTCTCGAAGCATACAGCCCCGGGGGATCGAACGCCATTCCGCCCCCGCCCGGCCCGGCTTGTACGCTCCCTCTGTACGGACACCCTGTACGGACACCGGCACGACGGAACGAGCCCCCCTTGAGCAGCGAGCCCACCCAGAACCCCGCCGCGGACGACGAGGCGATCGGCTTCGACGACCTCACCCGGGACATCGCCGAGGTCCCGGCCGTCGAGGTGATCACCACCGTCGCGGTGCACCTGATGAGCGCCGCGGCCGTCAAGTGCGGTCTCGCCGAGGGCGGCGACAAGGACAAGGACCTCGACGAGGCCCGCAAGCTCATCACCGCGCTGGCCGGTCTGGTCACCGCCGGCGCCCCGGAGATCAGCAACTTCCACGCGGCACCGCTGCGGGACGGCCTGCGCTCGCTGCAGCTGGCCTTCCGCGAGGCCTCGCTCGTCCCGGACGCCCCGGGCTCGGGCCCGGGCGAGAAGTTCACCGGGCCGGTCTACTCCTGAACCCAGGACGCAGCCACGACGGCGGGGAGCATCGTCACGTGACGATGCTCCCCGCCGTCCGTCGTCAGCGCCGGTAGAGCGGTTCGCCCGGCAGCCCGGCGCCCGCCGGCAGGACCGCCAGGTCCAGCCCGAGGTCCAGCCGCACCCGCAGAACCGGGTCGGTGGCCACCGCCCGGCCCACCCGCTGCGCGGCCTCCTGCATCCCGGCCCGGTCCAGCTCCGGGTCCAGGACCACCGCGAGCACGCCGTCCGAGTCCTCGGCCGCCGCCAGCACCCCGGCGACCACCTGCGGCTCCGCGGCCAGCAGCGCCCGCACCGCCTCCCGCACCTCGGGGTCGGCGGCCGGCGCCAGGTACGGCCGGTTCTCCGCCAGCGCGCGCAGCCGGGCCCCGGACAGCAGGAACGGCACCGGCCCGGCCGGGTCCAGCAGCAGGGTGTCCGCGCGCTCGGAGAAGGCGACCATGGCGGCCTGCGGCGCGGCCACCGGCGCCGGGCGGGCGTCGGCCCGCCAGCGGGCCAGCGACTCCAGCGAGGTGAAGGCCGGCAGGGCGCGCCGGCCGTCGGCGGCCTCGACCAGCGGGACGGCCATGTCACTGCTCTTGTCGTGCTTGTGCCCGTGCTCGTCCACCTCGACCTCGCCGAGGATCGCCACGATCGGCACCATCAGCCGGGTCGGCGTCAGCGCCGCCAGGACCTGCGGCTCGGCGGCGGGATCCTGCGTCCAGCGGGCGAGCGCGGCGGTCAGCGCCGGGTCCGCGGTGCCGTCGTCGCCGGAGAAGCCGGGGTCGGGGATGCTCTTGCCGGCGAAGGCCGGGTTCGGGAAGTCGTTGCGGTCCACCCGCCGACCCTATGCCACCGTGCGGCCGCCCCGCGCGGACCGAAGGTCCCGTCCGGGCCCTGTCGGAGCCCCTGTCCGGAGCATCCGCCCGGAACCCCGTCCGAAGGTCCCCCGTCCGACCCCTACCCGCGGGTAGGGCGGGTGTGGCACGCTGCGCCCATGGCCACGCCCCAAGCCGCTGCCCGCACCGCGTCCACCCGCCCGGCCGCCGCCCCGCCGGCCCCCTCCCCCGCGGCCGACCGCGCCCGGTACGACCGGGCCACCGCCCATCTGGACGGCCCGGTGGCCGTGGTCGACCTGGCCGCCTTCGACGCCAACGCCGCCGACCTGGTGCGCCGGGCCGGGGGCAAGCCGGTCCGGGTGGCCAGCAAGTCGGTGCGCTGCCGCGCCCTGCTGGAACGGGCACTGGCCGTGGAGGGCTTCGCCGGGGTGATGGGCTTCACCCTCGCCGAGTCGCTCTGGCTGGCCCGTACCGGTCTGCGCGACATCCTGCTCGCCTACCCCTCGAGCGACCGCGCCGGTTTCGCCGAGCTGACCGCCGACCCGGAGCTCGCCGCCGCCGTCACCGTGGTCCTGGACGACCCGGCCCAGCTGGACCTGGTCGACGCGGCCCGGGGCGGCTCCGCCGAGGTGCGGGTCTGCCTGGAGCTGGACACCGCGCTGCACCTGCTCGGCGGCCGGGTCCGGGTCGGCGCCCGCCGCTCGCCGCTGCGCACCCCCGGGGACGTGGCCGCCTTCGCCGAGCTGGTGCAGCGCCGCCGGGGCTTCCGGGTGGTCGGACTGATGGCCTACGAGGGACACGTCGCCGGGGTGGGCGACGCGGTGCCCGGGCGGCCGGTGCGCTCCGGGCTGATCCGGCTGATGCAGGCCCGGGCCCGGACCGAGCTGGCCGAGCGGCGGGCCGCGACGGTCCGACTGGTGCGCCGGGTGGCCGAGCTGGAGTTCGTCAACGGCGGCGGCACCGGCAGCGTCGAGTCGACGGTGGCCGAGGCCGCGGTGACCGAGGTGGCGGCCGGCTCCGGGCTGTACCAACCGCGGCTGTTCGACAACTACCGCTCGTTCCGGGGCCGGCCGGCCGCGCTGTTCGGCCAGCCGGTGGTCCGTCGGCCCGGGCTCGGCGTGGTGACGGTGCTGGGCGGCGGCTACCCGGCGTCCGGCGCGGCCGGTCCGGACCGCTCCCCCGTGCCGTACCTGCCGGCCGGGCTGCGCTACGACCCGATGGAGGGGGCGGGCGAGGTGCAGACGCCGCTGCTCGGCGCGGCCGCGGACGATCTGCTGATCGGCGACCGGGTCTGGTTCCGGCACGCCAAGGCGGGGGAACTCTGCGAGCGCTTCCCGGAGTTGCACCTGATCGAGGGCGACCGGGTGGTGCGCACCGTGCCCACCTACCGGGGCGAGGGGCACACCTTCCTCTGAGCCGCGCGCTCCCTCCCCCTCGGCGGCCGCGGTTCCACTACCGTGGACGGGGGCACCGGACCGACGGAGGGGGAGGCCGTGGAGGCCGAGATCGCGCAGCTGGTGACGACGGGGGCCACCACGGTGGTCGGGCTGATGGCCACCGAGGCGTGGACGCAGCTGCGGTCCCGCCTCGCGGGGCTGCTGGGGCGCGGGCGGGACGCCGAGGAGGTGTCGGCGGAGCTGGAGGAGATCCGGGTCGAGGTGGTCCGGGCGGACGGCGACGCCGAACTGGTCGGCGACCAGGCCGCCGAGCTGCGCAACCGGATCCGCCGGGCGCTGCGGCAGGACCCGCAGGCGGCGGCGGAGCTGGCGGCCCTGCTGCGGGAGTTCGCGCCGCGGCAGCAGCCGGGCCTCACCGTGCACAACGAGATCCGCGGCGGGACGTTCAACGAGTCCGTCGTCCAGGCGGGGCGGGCCGACCGGATCACCTACAACTACCAGTCCCCGCCGCCCGGGAGGGACTGACCCCGCCCGGGTCGCCGGGAGTCCCGGGAGCCCCGGCGGCCCCGGGAACCTTGGCCGGACCTTAAGAAGGCCCGATGGGATGCCTAACCACGGCTCCCCGTCGGGCCTTTGCGCTGCTCGGCGGGCTACATTCCGTCAAAAAGTGGCCCACAGCGCGCTATTGCCAGCTGGTCTAGTCCAATCATACGCTCAGCCCAGGGACCGGACCGCCGGGTCGAACGGCCCCTCGGGCAGACGTGCCCGGCACTCCCCCACAACCTCGGCCCGGTACACGGTCAAGGAGTCCCCACCCCATGTCCATGAAGCGCACCGCCCTGTCCGTCGGCGTCATCGGCGCCGCGTTCCTCTCCGTCTCGGCGGCCGGCATCGGCACGGCCGGCGCCCACGGCACCGTGACCAACCCGGTCAGCCGGATCGCGGCCTGCTACGCCGAGGGTCCGGAGACCCCCAAGTCACAGATCTGCAAGGACCTCGTCGCACTGAGCGGCACCCAGCCGCTGTACGACTGGAACGAGGTCAACCTCGCCAACGCCGCAGGCAACCACCAGGCGCTGATCCCGGACGGCAAGCTCTGCTCCGCCGGCCGCGACAAGTACAAGGCCCTGGACCTGCCGCGCGCCGACTGGCCCGCCACCGCGGTCACCGCCGGCAAGATCGACTTCAAGTTCCGGGTCACCGCCCCGCACCAGGGCAACCAGACCATCTACATCACCAAGCAGAGCTGGAACCCCACCCAGCCGCTGAAGTGGTCCGACCTCGACCCGGTGACGGTCGCCCAGGTGCCGACCCTGCGCACCTCGGACAACGGCTACTACAACTACAGCGGCACCCTGCCGCAGCGCACCGGCCGTCAGCTGCTCTACATGGTGTGGCAGCGCACCGACAGCCCCGAGGCGTTCTACAGCTGCTCGGACATCGACTTCGGCAAGGGCACCTCGCTCACCGAGGCGGTCTCCGCGCTCACCGCCCAGGCCCCGGCCGCGCCGAGCGAGGCGCAGATCGCCGCCGGCCAGTCCAAGTCCACCGTGGCCCACCACGGACACGGCGGCAACGCCGAGGAGCCGGCCGGCAAGGTCGTCGCGGCCGACAGCGCCGCGGTCGGCGGCGGTTCGGCCACCGGGCCGCTGCTGCTCACCGGTGCCGCCGCGATCGGACTCGGCTGGGCCGCCATGGTGCTCCGGCGCCGTCGGGTCGAGGCTGTTCGACACGACGGCTGACCGCCGGAAGCCGGGGCGGCGCCGTCCTCGGACCCCCGTTCGGCGCCTGCCCCGGCCGATCCACCCGTTGCAGTACGGCGGCGGCCCGCCCGGAGTGTTCCGGGCGGGCCGCCGCCGTGCGTGAGCCGAACCGTGCGGACCGCGCCCCGGGGCCCGGTCGGGTCCCGGGGCGACTGCCGCGTCAGGTGTTGGAGGTGCCGGTACCGCCGCCGTCCTGGCCGCCGGGGAAGCCCGGGATCGCGGGCAGCTTGCCGCTGTAGTCGTTGATGCCCTTGAGGATGGTGTCCATCACCGAGACGTCCGGCGCCTTGTCGGCGATGTCGAAGCCGAAGTGCACCGAGACCAGCGACTTGCCGTCGGCGGACGGGAAGACCACCGTCTGCACGTAGCCGTCGTTGCCCTTGGCGGCGTCCACCTTCCAGCGGACCAGGTAGCCGTCGCGGCCGTCCACCTTGACCGCCTCGGACTTGAGCTCCTGGTGCGAGAGGACCTCGTTGTAGGAGTCCTTGACGGCCTTGTCGATGTCGGCCTTGGCCGCCGCCTGGACGTCGGTGCCGCTGCCGTCGATCCGGCCGGTGTTGGCACCGCCCAGCGAGCAGCTGCCGCCGCCCTCGCAGTCGTAGGAGCCGATGGTGATCAGGGCGAAGCCGTCGCGGGTGGTGCCGCCCTCCCAGCCCGAGGGGATGGACAGGACCAGCCGGTTCACGGCGTCGACGGCCTGGGTGCTGTTGGCGCCGTTGCCGCGGCCGCCGTTGCCGTTGCCCTGGCCGCCGTTGCCGTTCCCGTTGCCCCGGCCGCCGTTGCCCTGGCCACCGCCGTTGCCGTTGCCGTTACCGCCGTTACCGCCGTTACCGTTGTTGCCGCCGTTGCCGCCCGGGTCGCCGAAGTCCGGCAGACCGCGCCACGGGCCGCCGTTGCCGTTGCCGTTGCCGCCCGGCGGAACGGCCTGGCGCGCGTTGTGGTGCCGGTCGCCGTGGTCGTCCATCGCCAGATAGGTGATGCCCGAACCGACGCCCAGGCCCAGCACGGCCGCCACGGTGGCCGCGATCACGAGCTTGGACGGCTTGCGGCGCCGCTTCGGCGGCGGGGGCGGCGGCGAACCGTAGGCGGCGCCGAAGGGCGGCGGCTCCGGGAAGCGGACCGACGGTCCGCTGTCCAGCACCTCCCCCTCCAGCACCCGGGTCTCGGCGGTCTCCTCCGGCCCCGGAGCGCCGGCCGCCGGGGCCTCCGGCGGCGGCGCGTCCGAGGGTGCGGGCCGGGTGCTGGCCGTCCAGCCCTTGCCGTCCCACCAGCGCTGGGGTCGCGGGTCGCTGGTGATGTCCTTCGGGTCCGGGTACCACCCGGCGGGGATCTGCTCACTCACGACAGAGAATCTAAAGGCAGCCGGATAAGCGCGAAATCAGCTGGACCCCGAATTCCGGCCCTTTTCGATGAAATTACCGTGAGAAGGCGGCAGCGGCCCCTCCGAGAGCCCGGACCGTGTCTTTCCGATCACACCCCGGGCCGCACCGTGCTCGCACTCCGGGCGGCACCCGGTCACTCCCCGGGGCCGTGCGGCGGCGCCGCACCGGCGCCGGAGATCCCGCCGTCCACCAGGAGCTCGCCGGCCGTCATGAACGAGGAGTCGTCGCTGGCCAGGAAGGCGACCGCGGCCGCGATCTCCTCCGGCCGGGCGAAGCGGCCGAGCGGGACCCGCGCCAGCCGGCGGGCCGCCCGCTCCGGGTCCGCCGCGACCAGCTCGCGCAGCAGCGGGGTGTCCACCGGCCCCGGGGAGAGCGCGTTCACCCGGATCCCCTCCCGGGCGAACTGCACGCCCAGCTCGCGCGACATCGCGAGCACTCCGCCCCGGGACGCGGCGGCGGAGATCCGCGAGGCCGCCGAGCCCGACCGGGCCACGAAGCCCGCGGCGTTGACGATCGAACCGCGCCCGTGCCGGCGCATGTACGGCAGCACGGCCAGACAGCACAGGCGGACCGAGGTCAGGTCGGCCTCCTGGACCCCGCGCCAGGCGTCCGGCCCGGCGGTCAGGACCGCGTCGTCCTCCGGCAGCGGGGTGTCCGTGTTGTTGAAGGCGACGTCCACACTGCCGAAGGTCTCGTAGGCCTCGTCGAAGAGCGCCTCGACCATCGCCGGGTCGGTCACGTCGGTGTGCACGAACAGGCCGCCGACCGCTTCGGCGGCCGCCCTGCCGGCGGTCTCGTCGAGGTCGGCGCAGACCACCCGGGCGCCCTCGGCGGCGAGCCGGCGGGCCGAGGCCGGGCCGATCCCGCTGCCCGCACCCGTGATCACGGCCGTACGCCCGACCAGCCGGCGGCAGACCGGCTCGCCGGCCTCCCCGGACTCGTGGGGGTGGTGCGGCCGGGGGGCGTTCCGGGTCACTGGCGGCTCCTACGCGTCGGTGCGGATGAATACGTTCTTGGTCTCGGTGAAGTGCGCCAGCGCCTCCGGCCCCAGCTCGCGGCCGACCCCGGACTCCCCGAAACCGCCGAACGGCGTCCAGTACCGCACCGAGGAGTGCGAGTTGACCGAGAGGTTCCCGGCCGCGACGCCGCGCGCCAGCCGCAGCGCCCGGCCCAGGTCGCGGGTCCAGATCGAGCCGGACAGGCCGTACCTGGTCGCGTTGGCCAGCCGCAGCGCGTCCGCCTCGTCCTCGAACGGGAGCACCACCGCGACCGGGCCGAAGATCTCCTCGGTGACCGCCGGGACGTCCGGCCGGGCCGGCGCCAGCACCGTCGGCGGGAACCAGAAGCCGGGGCCGTCCGGGACGGTGCCGCGGGCCAGCACCGGCAGGTCGGGCGTCACGTACGAGGCCACCCGCCGTACCTGCGCGGCCGAGATCAGCGGGCCGAGCGTGGTCCGCGGATCGGCCGGGTCGCCGGTGCGGACCGTCTCCACGGCCGGCAGCAACAGGGCCAGGAAGTCCTCCAGGACCTCCCGCTGGACCAGGATCCGGCTGCGGGCGCAGCAGTCCTGCCCGCTGTTGTCGAGGAAGGACATCGGGTCGGCGGCGCCCGCGAGGTCGGCGTCGGCGAAGACGATGTTGGGGCTCTTGCCGCCGAGTTCGAGGGTCACCCGCTTGGCCCGGGCCGCGCAGCGGGCGGCGACCTCCTTGCCGACCAGGGTGGAGCCGGTGAAGACGATCTTCCGCACGTCCGGGTGGTCCACCAGCGCCCGGCCGGTCACCGGCCCGGAGCCCGGCACCACCTGGAACAGGCACTCGGGCAGTCCGGCGGCGAGGGCGAGTTCGGCGAGCCGCAGCGCGGTGAGCGGGGTCGCCTCGGCGGGCTTGAGCAGGACCGCGTTGCCCGCCGCGAGGGCCGGTGCGAAGCCCCAGGCGGCGATCGGCATCGGGAGGTTCCACGGCGCGATCACCCCGACCACGCCGACCGGTTCGCGGAAGGTGACGTCCAGCCCGCCGGCCACCGGGATCTGCCGCCCGGTCAGCCGCTCCACTCCCCCGGCCGCGTACTCCAGCAGGTCGCGGACGTTGCCGGCCTCCCAGGTGGCGTTGCCGATGGTGTGGCCGGCCTCGGTGACCTCCAGGGAGGCGAGTTCGGGGACGTGCACGTCCACCTGGTCGGCGAAGCGCCGCAGCAGCCGGGCCCGTTCGCCGGGTGCCAGGGCGGCCCAGCCGCGCTGGGCCGCGACGGCGCGCCGCACCGCGGCGTCGAGCCGGACGGGCGTGGTGTCGGGCAGCGTGGCGAGGACCTCGCCGGTGGCGGGGTTGCGGACGGTGCAGGCGGGGGGCGCCGCGCCGGTGAGGGTGGTGGTCGTGTCGATGGTGCTCACATCCGCTCGAAGGACCGGTAGCGCTCCCAGTCGGTGATCGCTCCGTCGTAGGCGTCCTGCTCGACCCGGGCCATGTGGAGGTAGTGCTCGACCACGTCGTCCCCGAAGGCGGTGCGGGCCAGTTCGCTGGCGCCCCACAGGTCGGCGGCCTCGCGCAGCGAGCCGGGCACCCGGGCGTAGTCCTCGACGGCGTAGGCGTTGCCCAGGCAGGGGGCGGGCGGCTCCAGCTTCTGCTGGATGCCGTGCAGACCGGCGGCGATCATGCCGGCCACCGCCAGGTAGGGGTTGACGTCCCCGCCGGGCACCCGGTTCTCCATCCGCAGGCCCGCGCCGTGCCCCACCACCCGGTAGGCGCACGTCCGGTTGTCCCGGCCCCAGGCGACCGCGGTCGGCGCGAACGAGCCCGGGCGGTAGCGCTTGTAGGAGTTGATGTTGGGCGCGTACAGCAGGGTGAACTCGCGCAGCGCGAGCAGCTGCCCGGCCAGGAAGTGCCGCATGGTGTCGGTCATCCGGCCGTCGGCGGCGGCGAACGCCGGGGCGCCCACCGCGTCCCGCAGCGACAGGTGGATGTGGCAGCTGTTGCCCTCGCGCTGGTCGTACTTGGCCATGAAGGTGAGTGCGCAGCCGAGTTGGGCGGCGATCTCCTTGGCGCCGGTCTTGTAGACGCTGTGCTGGTCGCAGGTGGTGAGCGCGTCGGCGTAGCGGAAGGCGATCTCGTGCTGGCCGAGGTTGCACTCGCCCTTGGCGGACTCGACCACCAGGCCCGCGCCGGCCATCTCGGTGCGGATCCGGGAGAGCAGCGGCTCGACCCTGGCGGTGCCCAGCAGCGAGTAGTCGACGTTGTAGAGGTTGGCCGGGGTCAGCCCGCGGTAGCCACCCTGCCAGGCCTGTTCGTAGGTGTCGCGGAACACCAGGAACTCCAGCTCGGTGCCGATGTCGGCGGCCAGGCCGTACTCGGCGAGCCGGGCGATCTGGCGGCGCAGCAGCTGGCGGGGGGCGGCGGCCACCGGGTGGCCGCCGCGTCCGGCGAGGTCGGCGGTGACCTGCGCGGTGCCGGGCTGCCAGGGGGTCAGGCGGAGGGTCGACAGGTCGGGGCGCATGGCGAAGTCGCCGTAGCCGGTCTCCCAGGAGGAGAGCGCGTAGCCGTCCACCGTGTTGAGTTCGATGTCCACGGCCAGCAGGTACTCGCAGGCGTCGGCACCGTGCTCGGCCACCTCGTCGAGGAAGAAACCGGCGGCGAAGCGCTTGCCCTGGAGCCGGCCCTGCATGTCGGTGAAGGCCAGGGCGACGGTGTGCACCTCGCCCGCGTCGACCAGCGCGCGCAGCTCGTCGAGGGTGAGCGGGGCGCGCCGTCGGGGGGTGCCGGGCCCGGCGGCCCCGGGTGCGGTGGTGCGGTCGGACATGGTGGAGGCCCTCCTCCTGTTCCTCGATCACGCAGCGAGACGGCGCGGTCACAGCGAACCGTACGGCCTGGCGCTGACAGCACGGAAGAGGGCGGACGGGTGTGGCGCGCCGAGGTGCGAGGTTGACGGGTGACCGGGCGGGACGGGAGGAGAATGCGCGCCATGGATCGCAGGCCTATTGTCGGCGTCAGCACCTATCTGGTGGACGCGAGTTGGAGCGACTGGCGCGACCGCCGGGTGGCCCTGGTGCCCGAGCGGTACACCGCCTACGTACAGAATGCGGGCGGGATCGCGGTGCTGCTGCCGCCCGACGCCCCCGAGCGCGCGCCGGAGGTGCTCGCCCGGCTGGACGCACTGGTCGTCGCGGGCGGACCGGACATCGACCCCGCCTACTACGGGCAGCCGCCGCATCCGCTGACCGATCTGGACACGGTCGAGCGGGACGTCTGGGAGTCGGCGCTGCTGCGGGCGGCGCTGGCGGCCGGGATGCCGCTGCTGGGGATCTGCCGGGGCATGCAGGTGCTCAACGTGGTGTGCGGGGGCACGCTGATCCAGCACCTGCCGGACGTGGTGGCGGTGGACGTGCACGCGGGCTCGCCCGGCCGGTACGGCACGCACGTGGTGCGGCCGGTACCGGGGACGCTGCTGGGCGGACTGCTGCCGGAGCCGGAGCTGACCGTGCCGACCTTCCACCACCAGGCGGTGGACCGGCTGGGGACCGGGCTGCGGGTGTGCGCGCACGCGCCGGACGGGACGGTGGAGGCGGTGGAGGGGCCGGGGTTCACGCTCGGGGTGCAGTGGCATCCGGAGCAGGGTGAGGACCTGCGGGTGATGCGGGCACTGGTGCGGGCCGCGACGGCGGCGCGGTCGTTGCAGCTGGAGCCGGTGGAGGTGGGGTAGCCGTCCGGTCGGGACGGCGTGGCCGGAGGCCGCCGGGACCGGGCGCCGCGTCGGTGACGGTGGCGACCGCGGCGTCGGTGACGGTGGCGGCAGCGGTGGCGGCAGCGGTGACGGTGACGGTGGCGGCGTCGGCAGCGGTGTCGGCTCCCGCCCCGACCTCCTCGCTCGCCCCCGCCCTCCTCGCCCCCGCCGCCGCCACCGCTCCCGAGCCCGGCCCTTGTTCCCGGAGCGTTCCGGCGGCGGTGAGGAGGGCGGGCAGCATCCGGGCGGCGTACTCGGCGTACTCGGCGGAACCGGGCCCGCCGGCGGGGCCGACCGGGGTCCCGGTGCGTTCGGCGGCGCGGATCTGGCGCCGGGCGAGGCGGCGGGCGCGGGGCGCGCCGAGCAACCGGGCCGGGGCGCGGAGGCCGGGTGCGGGGCCGGGGTCGGGGCAGGGCGCCACGACCGGGTGCCAGCCGGTGTCGCGGAGCCGCCGGAGCACCAGGACGAAGCGGCGGGCGGCGCGGCCGACCGGGAGCGGGAGCAGGGCGTCGGCGCCGCCCACGGCCACTACCGCGATGCCGGGCCTGAGCCGGGAGGCCAGGGCGAGCTGGTGCCGCAGGGCGTCCGTGGTGGCGCCGGGCCGGGCCAGGACCCGGAGGTCGACGGGCCGGTCCAGGTGCTCGCCGAGGGAGCGGGCGAGACGGGCGCCGAGGGTCCCGCCCGGCGGGACGGCTCCGGGGCCGAGGGCGAGCGAGTCGCCGAGCAGCAGCAGGGTGAGCGGCCGGGGGTCGGCGGGCCGGTCCGGGCCGTAGCGGCCGTCGACGGCCGGGGGCGACCGGTCGGCGGACGACCGGCGCATCAGCAGCCGGGCGCACAGGCGGACGACGAGCGCGGGCGGACGGAGGTCGCCGCCGGCCGGGACGGGACGCTCCCGGACCGGGCTTCGGGGCGACCCCGGGGGCCGTGCCGGTCGGCAGTCCGCACAGTTCTGACTGTTCGTCATCCGCCCTTCGGTGAGCGCGAGTTCCGCGAGGCGGTGGACGGACCGGGCCGTGGTGATCTTCACGGGCGTCGATCGTGGTGCAGGCGCTCGGGGGCGCGCAAACCGGGCTCACCCGCCCGGGTGAGCGCTCCCGTCCCCGGTTCACGCCGGTCCGGACGTTCGGCACGGCCGGGGCCGGGGGCGGCTCGGACCATCGGCCGCGCAGGCCGTTGCCCACTCGGGCCGTCGGCAGCGCGGGCCGTTGCCCACTCGGGCCGTCGGCAGCGCGGGCCGTCCGCGGTGCAAACCGTCGGCCGCTCAGGCCGGCGGCAGTCCGGCGGCCACGGCGAGCACCCCGGCCGCGCCGGCGGCCAGCAGGGCGAGCACCACGCCCCGCCGGGCGAGCACCAGCCAGAGCAGCGCCCCCGCCAGCACGCCCCACTGCCAGCCGTACCCGAGCGAGGCGGCCAGCGGCAGCGCGGAGCCGGCGATGGCGCCGGTCACGGCCGGTCCGGCGCCGGTGAGGAAGTCCCGCACCCGCCGGTCGGCCCGGAGCCGGTCGAAGTGACGGCCGCCGAGGAGCACGAAGAGGAAGGACGGCGCGAACGCGACCGCCGCCGCGAGCAGGCCGCCGCCGAGCCCGGCCGCCGCGTAGCCGACCGCCGCGACGGTGTGCACCACCGGCCCCGGGGTGACCTGGCCGAGGGCTACGGCGTTGAGGAACTGTCCGTCGGTCATCCAGTGGTAGCGGTTGACCGCGTCGTCCCGCATCAGCGGGATGATCACGAACCCTCCCCCGTAGGAGAGCGCGCCCACCTTGAACGCCACCCAGGCCACCGCCCCGAGCCCGCCGAGCCCGCCGAGGGCGAGCGGCCCGGTGGCGAGCGGCAGCCCGGACCGGGCGCCCGGTCCGCCGAGTCCGCCCGGTCCGCCCGGTCCGCCGGGTTCCCGGTCGCCCCTTCCGCCCCGGACGGCGATCTCGGCCAGTCCGGCGGCGATCAGCACCAGGACCAGCCAGGGCCCGGTCAGCACCGCCGCCACCGCCCCGGCCAGCGCGTACCCGGCCCAGCGGGCACGGGCGGCCCCGGTCCGGCCGATCCGGCCGAGGCTCGCCGGGACCAGCGAGGTGGCCGCCTGCACCGCGACCGCCGGTACCGCCGCCCCGGCGCCGGCCGCCGCGCCGAGCACCCAGAGCGGCGGGTCGCCGGCCAGGAACAGCGCCGCCAGCGCGAGGATCAGCACCAGCCCGGGCCCGACGAAGCAGACCCCGCCGACCAGCGCGCCGGGCGCGCCGCGCAGCCGCCACGCGGTCAGGACGGCCAGCTGGGTGGAGGCCGGACCGGGCAGCAGATTGGTCGCCGCGATGCCGTCCTCGAACTCCTCGGGGGTCAGCCACCGCCGCCGCTCCACGCAGAGCCGGCGCAGCAGCAGGATGTGCGCGGGCGGCCCGCCGAAGCCGGTGATCCCGATCCGGCCCCACTCGCGGGCGATCGTGCCGAGGCCGACCACCCGTTCGGCCCCTCCGCTGCGCCCGTCCGGCCCCATGCGCTTCTCCCCTGGTCAACGACGGCGGGACGATACCCCACGAGGGTTACGACGCGGCAATGACAACGGTCTCCAATGCAGCCTTTGGATCTTCGTTCGATGTGCGGTTCACTTCGGGTGCGGGGCGGTCACGGACACCGCCCCTTACCCCCACGCGTTCATGGGCTCCAGGAGAGGACTTCGATGGCCGGCCACGAGCACTCCCAGCATGATCATGAGCATGACCACCAGCACGGCGGCCGGGGCGGCCACGGCGGCCATTCGCACGGCGTGGCCGCCGACGCCGACCGCCGGTGGCTGCTGAGCGCACTCGCGCTGATCGTGGTGTTCATGGCCGGCGAGGTGGTGGTCGGCTTCGCCGCCCAGTCGCTGGCGCTGATCTCGGACGCCGCCCACATGCTCACCGACGCCGCCTCGATCGTGCTGGCGCTGATCGCCATGCGGCTCTCCGCCCGCCCCGCGCGCGGCGGCTACACCTACGGGCTCAAGCGCGCCGAGATCCTCTCCGCCCAGGCCAACGGGGTCACACTGCTGCTGCTGTCGGCCTGGCTCGGCTACGAGGCGATCAGCCGGCTGCTCGAACCGCCGGAGGTGACCGGTTCGCTGGTCCTGATCACCGCACTGGTCGGGATCGTGGTCAACGTGGCCGCCACCTGGTGCATGTCCAAGGCCAACCGCAGCTCGCTGAACGTCGAGGGCGCCTTCCAGCACGTCCTGACCGACCTGTACGCGTTCATCGCCACCGCCGTGGCCGGTCTGATCGTGGTGACCACCGGCTTCGCCCGGGCCGACTCGATCGCCTCGCTGATCGTGGTCGCGCTGATGCTGAAGGCGGGCATCGGCCTGGTCCGCGACTCCGGACGGATCTTCCTGGAGGCCGCGCCCGCGGGGATCGACCCGGACGCGGTGGCCGACCGGCTGGTCGACCAGCCCCTGGTCGAGGAGATCCACGACCTGCACATCTGGGAGATCACCTCGGGGCAGCCGGCCCTCTCCGCGCACATCCTGGTCACCCCGGGCGGCGACTGCCACGCCGTGCGGCGCGAACTCCAGGGCCGGCTGGCCGGCGAGTACGGGATCACCCACAGCACCCTCCAGGTCGACCACGTCGGCGAGGACGAGGCCGGCGCGCTGCTGCAGATCACCACCGCGGGCGAACTCGCCGCCGAACACTGCGCCGACGCCCACGGCCCGGTCCACCGCGCCGGCCCGCACAAGCACTAGGGGTTGGCCGGGCCGGTGGGGCCTCGCTGTCCGCCGGGTGCGGCATGATCGAAGGCGTGACCGCACCCCGCCTGATGCTGCTCGACTCCGCCAGCCTGTACTTCCGGGCCTACTTCGGCGTACCGGACACCCTGCGCTCGCCGCAGGGTGAGCCGGTCAACGCCGTCCGGGGCCTGCTGGACTTCATCGCCCGGCTGGTCCACGACCACCGGCCCGACCAACTGGTCGCCTGCATGGACGCCGCCTGGCGGCCGCAGTGGCGGGTGGACCTCATCCCCTCCTACAAGACCCACCGGGTCGCCGAGGCCGCCGAGGACGGCGCGGAGGAGGTGCCGGACACCCTCGCCCCGCAGGTCCCGGTGATCGAGCAGGTGCTGGACGCGCTCGGCATCGCCCGGATCGGCTCCGCCGACTACGAGGCGGACGACGTGATCGGCACCCTGACCGCGCGCGCCACCGGGCCGGTGCAGATCGTCACCGGCGACCGCGACCTGTTCCAGCTGGTCGACGACGCCCGGGGGATCACCGTGCTCTATCCCGTCAAGGGCATGGGCAACCTCCAGGTCACCGACGACGCGCTGCTCCGGGAGAAGTACGGCGTGGGCGGCGCCCAGTACGCCGACCTGGCCGCCCTGCGCGGCGACCCGAGCGACGGCCTGCCCGGCGTCAAGGGCATCGGCGAGAAGACGGCGGCCCAGCTGATCCACGAGTACGGCGACCTCGCTGGCATCCGCGCCGCCGCCCAGGACATCGGCTCCGCGCTCACCCCGGCCCGGCGCCGCAACATCCTGGAGGCGGCGGCCTACCTGGACGTGGCGCCGACCGTGGTCCGGGTCGCCACCGACGCCCCGCTGCCCGACTTCGACCCGACCCTCCCCCGCGAGCCCCTCGACCCGATGACCCTGGAGGACCTCGCCGCCCGCTGGGGCCTCGGCACCTCCCTGGACCGCGTCCTGGAGACCCTCGCCACCCGCTGATCCCCGCCCCTTCCCCGCCTCCGGGCCCGTCGCACCCCGCGACGGGCCCTTTGCTTTGCCGCCCCATGAACTCTTGACTGCAATCTACTTTGCAATGCAAAGTCTAGCCACTGACACAACGTCACCAGGGGTGGACCATGGACACACTGCACCGGGACGACCCGGCCGCACTGCTCGCCGCCACGAAGGGCCTGCGCGCCCGGGCCCGGACCCAGCTAGGAGGCGCGGGCGTCCCGCTGCTCGGCCTCGGACTGCTGGCCCTGGCCGCCGTCCCGATCGCGCGGGAGGCGTACAACTTCGGCGCCACCGGTCGGACCATCACCTCGTACCCGGCCTTCGCCTACGCGGAGTACACCGGCCTCTGCGTGCAGCACGGCGCACCCGACAGCCCTTGCGTGACCAGCGATTTCGACGGTGCGATCCTGCGCCTCCTGGCCTGGGGGATCTGGTTCGCACTGCTCCCGCTGGCCTGGTTCGTACTGGCCCGCTGGTACCGGCGGCGCGGCGAGGCCCGCGGCATCGTCCCGCATCGCAGCGCCTGGCTCGGTGCCACGGCCGCGGCCACCGTCGTGGTCACCGCCGTTGTGCTCACGTTGGCCTTCGCCCAACGGGTGCCGTTCTCACTCTCCGTTCTCGGGAACGACTACGCCTCGCCCTGGTACGTGCTCGGCATCGGCCTGCTGATCCTCGGCTTGACCGAGCGCAGCCCGCTTGTGGCCGCCACGGGCCTCGTCCACGCCGTGCTGCTCACCGTCTTCCTCGGCGCGTCCGGGGACGGCAGCCGGCTTCCGTGGCTCGACGACCCCCGGTCGAAGGCCCTGCTGCTCGCCGCCGTGCTGCTGGCCCCCGGCCTGGCCCAGTGGGCCGCCGAGCGTCGCACGTCCGCCGCATCCCGTACGGTCGGCCCATGAGCGTCACGGACGACACCGAGGAACAGCACCCGACCCTGGCCCTGGACGACACCGTCCACCAGCGGGTCCGGCTCGGGGTGCTGGCGATCGCCCGCGAGGCGGAGAGTGTCGATTTCGCCTTCCTCAAGCAGGAGCTGGGGCTCACCGACGGCAACCTCTCCCGGCACCTGAAGGTCCTGGAGGACTCCGGACTGGTCGCCGTGAACAAGGGCTACGCCGGCCGCCGCCCCCGCACCTGGGTCACCCTCACCACCGCCGGCACCCAGGCCCTCGACCGCGAACTGCGCGCCCTGCGCGAACTGGTCCGCCGCCTCGACGCCGCCAGCCGCCCTCCTGCATAGGAAGTCGGCCGGTCCGACTTCCGTCGCGCGGGCCCAACCTGAAGTGATCATGGTGCGCCGACGGGGGACGTACCGGCCGGCCGCGTACCGACAGGGGGCGGGGCGGATGCTGGAAACCTACGAACGGGCGGCCCGGGAGGCCGGGTTCGCGCTCGACGACCCACAGCGCGCCGCCGCCGACCGCCTCGCCCGCCCCGGCGCCGAGATCGACCGCACCCTCAGCCGCCCGCAAACTCCTCGACGACGCCTGACCGTACGCGAGGTACCGGCCCTGATCCGAGGCCGGCGGGCTGCCCTCGCCCAGCTCGGGCGAGGGCACCCGACCATGTGTCAGCCCGCCTCGCGCAAACCGGAACGGCGATCGCACTCGGCGATGTTGAGTGTCTCGGAGTGGGAAGTCGGCCCGGCCGACTTCCCACTCCTCCCCCGTTGGTGGGCTTCGAGGCTCGCCACCGCATCGCCGTAGGAGGCTCCGGGAATTGGGGTGGCCTCGCTCGGATCGAGCGAGGCCACCCCAAAAAGCAGGTTGATACTCGGAAGGTCGTCCGACACCCGTCCGGCCGGGCACCGAGGGCCGGGTCTGGCGTGTGCGGTGGCTCCTTGCGTGTACGCAAGGAGCCACCGGGAGGAGAGCAATGGACCCCCACAACTCCGAAGTGTCGGGTGGAGGCGGTGGCCACGGAGGAGGAAGTCGGACCGGCCGACCTCCTGCTCCGCGATGGGCTCGCTGCCGGTGACTGCCCGGCCAGCGGCGAGGCGCAGCCGAAGCCGCCAGGGCGAAAACGGAGACGGAAGCACGATGCCCGGGCTTCGAGAGGAGTCTCGAAGCCCGGGCATCCCTGGAGCGCTGGTCGGCGCTAGCCCACCGAGGAGTACGCGATGATCCCC
The DNA here is from genome assembly GCF_900105395.1 of Streptomyces sp. TLI_053. NCBI lineage: Bacteria > Bacillati > Actinomycetota > Actinomycetes > Kitasatosporales > Streptomycetaceae > Streptomyces > Streptomyces sp. TLI_053. The sequence continues at coordinate 7,223,824 of NZ_LT629775.1, read as the reverse complement.
CGGCGCAGGCCGTCGACGGCCTTGCGGGCCGTCCTGCGCAGCTCGGCGTCCTCGCCGGCGGCGTCCTGGATCTGGCCGAGCACGTCGATCAGCTGCTTCGTCCAGCGGACGAAGTCACCGGCCGGCATGTCGGCGTCGCGCAGCACCTGGTCCAGCGAGTGGCCGAGGGCCCAGCGGTAGGCGGCCCAGGCGAAGCCGAGGTCGGGCTCGCGCTGGCCGACACCCTCGGCGGTGTTGATCCGGTGCTGCTCCTCCAGCGCGTCCAGGTGGCCCCAGATGCGGACCATCTCGCCGAGCGCCGTCTTCGCCGCGCCCTCCGGGACCCGGGGGGCGGTGGCGTCGTCGGACTGGCGGGACTCGTAGACCAGCGCCGAGGCGCAGGCCGCGAGTTCGGCGGCGGCGAGGTCGCTCCAGACGCCCTCGCGGATGCACTCGGAGGCGAGCAGGTCGAGTTCGCCGTAGAGCCGGCCGAGCCGCTTGCCGTCGTCCGTGACGGTGTCGCCGCTGAGGTAGCCGAGGTCGGTGAGCAGCCCGCAGACCCGGTCGAAGGTGCGCGCGATGGTGTGGGTGCGGGAACGCATCCGGCGCTCCAGCAGCTCGGTGTCGCGGTGCAGCCGGTGGTAGCGCTCGGACCAGCGGGCGTGGTCCTCTCGCTCGTCGCAGCCGTGGCAGGGGTGCTGGCGCAGGACGGTCCGCAGCCGGGTGATCTCCGGGTCGTCGGCGGCGGCCGCCCGGCCGCGCCGGAACCGCTCGGGCTCCAGGTGGCCGGCCTTGGTGCGCAGCGCCGAGGCGAGGTCGCGCCGGGACTGCGGGCTGCGCGGGTTGAAGGACTTGGGGATGCGCAGCCGGTCGAGGGCGGTGACCGGGTGCGGGAAGTCGATCATCGCGAGCCGCTTGACCTGCCGCTCGGCGGTGAGCACCACCGGGCGCGGCCCGTCCTGGTAGTCGGGGTGGCGCGGGCCGCCGCGCGGCGAGCGGCGGTCCGGCGGCAGGCCCGGGTCGAGGACGAGGGCGAGGCCGGCGAACTTCCCGGTGGGGACGTGGATGACGTCGCCGGGCTTGAGCTGCTCGATGGACTCGACGGCGGCGGCGCGGCGCTGGCTGCTGCCCTCGCGGGCGAGCTCGTTCTCCCGGTCCTTGAGCTGCCGGCGCAGCTCCATGTACTCGTCGAAGTCGCCGAGGTGGCAGGTCATGGACTCGCGGTAGCCCTCCAGCCCCTCCTCGTTGCGCTGGACCTGGCGGGCGATGCCGACCACCGAGCGGTCGGCCTGGAACTGCGCGAAGGACGTCTCCAGGAGTTCCCGCGAACGGTGCCGCCCGAACTGGGAGACCAGGTTGACGGCCATGTTGTAGGACGGCCGGAACGAGGACTTGAGCGGGTAGGTGCGGGTGCCGGCCAGGCCGGCCAGCGCCTCCGGGTCGAGGCCGCGCTGCCACAGCACCACGGCGTGGCCCTCGACGTCGATGCCGCGCCGCCCGGCCCGGCCGGTGAGCTGGGTGTACTCGCCGGGGGTGATGTCGGCGTGGGTCTCGCCGTTCCACTTGACGAGCTTCTCCATGACCACGGAGCGGGCGGGCATGTTGATGCCCAGGGCCAGCGTCTCGGTCGCGAAGACGGCCTTGACCAGGCCCTTCACGAACAGCTCCTCGACCACTTCCTTGAACCGGGGCAGCATGCCGGCGTGGTGGGCGGCGATGCCGCGCTCCAGCCCGTCCAGCCACTCGAAGTAGCCGAGGACGTGGAGGTCCTCGTCGGGGATGTCGGCGCAGCGCTCCTCGACGAAGGCGCGGACCCGCGCCCGGTCGCCGTCCTTGTTGAGCCGCAGGCCGGAGGAGAGGCACTGCTGGACGGCGGCCTCGCAGCCGGCCCGGCTGAAGATGAAGGTGATCGCGGGCAGCAGGCCCTCGGCGTCGAGGCGGTCGATGACGTCGACCCGGCCCGGGGTCCAGACCTTGCCGGGGCGGCCGTTGGGCATGGAGCGGCCCCGGCCGCGGCCGAAGCGGTCGCGCGGGTTGCGGTCGAGTTCGCTGCGGGCGAGGCGGACCAGCTCGGGGTTGACGGCCTTGGCCGGGTTGCGCGGGGCGTCCTTGGGGCGGCCGTCGCGGTCCGGGTTCGCGAACAGGTCGTACATCCGGTTGCCGGCCATCACGTGCTGCCAGAGCGGGACGGGGCGGGTCTCCGAGACGATGACCCGGGTGCCGCCGCGGACGGTGTCCAGCCAGTCGCCGAACTCCTCGGCGTTGGACACGGTCGCGGAGAGCGAGACCAGGGTGACGGACTCGGGGAGGTGGATGATGACCTCCTCCCAGACCGCGCCGCGGAAGCGGTCGGCGAGGTAGTGGACCTCGTCCATGACCACGTAGCCGAGGCCGTCGAGGGTGCTGGAGCCCGCGTAGAGCATGTTGCGGAGCACCTCGGTGGTCATCACCACCACCGGGGCGTCGCCGTTGACGGTGTTGTCTCCGGTGAGCAGGCCGACCTTGGCGGCGCCGTAGCGCTTGACGAGGTCGCCGTACTTCTGGTTCGACAGCGCCTTGATCGGCGTCGTGTAGAAGCACTTCCGCCCGCCGCGCAGGGCCAGGTGGACGGCGAACTCGCCGACGATGGTCTTGCCGGATCCGGTGGGAGCGGCGACCAGGACGCCCTCGCCCGCCTCCAGGGCGCGGCAGGCCTCCAGCTGGAAGTCGTCCAGCGGGAAGTCGTACAGCTCCTGGAAGCCGTACAGGGCGGTGGCCTGCTCCTTGGCCCGCCGGCGGGAGGCCGCGAAAGCCTCGGCGGGGCTCAGCTCCCGGTCGTCGGAGGGCTCGGGCTCAGGAGTGTTCATCGCCGTCCGGGGGTCGTTGGTGTGATCTCGCATCTCAGCGAGAGGTTACCCGGCGGGACCGACATCGATAGCACCGTTTTTCCCGGGCAATGCATCGGATCTCTCTCACATCCATAGTTGCAAATGTCTTCAAGCAGTCACCCGGCGACCATCTTCGAACGACTCCGGTCATCCGCGCTGCCACGCCGGGAGTCCTCCCTACATTCGGTGCCACATCCCGGTGGCACCCACCGGGCCCGCGGGAGGAGCGCACGATGGCGAATCTGGAGACCTCGCTCAAGGAGGCCATGGCGATCGAGGGCGCGATCGGCGTGGCCCTGGTCGACTACGGCAGCGGCATGGCGCTCGGGAGCCTCGGCGACAGCACCGAGATCGACCTCCACGTCGCCGCCGCCGGGAACACCGACGTGGTGCGGGCCAAGATGCGGGCGATGGAGATGCTCAACCTCCACGACAACGAGATCGAGGACATCCTGGTCAGCCTCACCAGCCAGTACCACCTGTTGCGGCCGCTGACCACGCAGAGCGGGCGCGGGCTGTTCCTCTTCCTGGCGCTCAACCGCTCCCGCGCCAACCTGGCGATGGCCCGCCACCAGCTGAAGCGGATCGAGCTCTCGCTGGAGATCTGAGCCGCCGCAACACCGGGGACGCACCGCGGACGCACCAGGGACGCGGCAGGGACGCGGCAGGGGCCCGCGAGGGCCCGCACCAGGGAGGGAGCACCGTGGCGGTCGCGCTGTACCAGGCCAAGGCCGAGTTCTTCCGGATGCTCGGCCACCCCGTCCGGATCCGGGTCCTGGAGCTTCTGCAGGCCGGACCGACGCCCGTCCGCGACCTGCTGGCGGATCTGGAGATCGAACCGTCCAGCCTCTCCCAGCAGCTCGCGGTACTGCGCCGGTCCGGCATCGTCACCGCCACCCGGGAGGGCAGCACGGTGGTGTACGCGCTGGCCGGCGGGGACGTCGCCGACCTGCTCCGGGCGGCGCGGCGGATCCTCACCGGGCTCATCTCGGAACAGCACGCGCTGCTCGCCGAGCTGCGCGCCGCCGCGGACGGGCCGGGCAAGGACGGGCCGGGCAAGGACGGGCCTGCCGTCGCCCGGACCCCCGACGACGGGACCCCGGGCGACGGCCACCCCCACGACGGCCACCCCCACGACGGCTGACTACCGCAGCAGCTCCGCCAGCCCGTCCGCCAGCACCTTGTACTCCGGCGCCCGGTTGTACAGCTGCCCGCACAGCCGCAGCACCCCGCCGCCCGCCCAGGGCCGCGCCACCGTCCGCACCGCGTACCGCCGCCACATCTGCGCCATCAGCCCCTGCGCCTGCGGGAGCGTCTCGGAGACACCGGGCGGCAGCCGCAGCGCGCGCATCGACAGCCCGGCCGAGGACGGCAGCGCGGCCAGCCCGGCCCGCTCGGCGACCACCGCCGCCCCGTGGGCGACGAGCCGCTCGTTGTGCTCGCGCACCAGCCCCGGCCCCAGCCCGTCCAGCAGGTCGATCCCGGCCGGGGCGGCCAGCCAGGGCGTGTAGTCCAGCGTGCCGCGCCACTCGACGGCGGCCGGATAGCCCTGGTGGTCCTCCCAGGACAGGATCAGCGGCCGGATCTTCCCGGTCCACTCCGGGCGGACCACCAGCACGCCGGTGGCGCGCGGGGCGAACGCCCACTTGTGCAGGTTGCCGAACCAGAAGTCGGCCTCCGCCGGGACCGGGTCGGCCAGCATCCCCGGCTCGTGCGCGGCGTCCACCACGGTGGTCACGCCGCGCCCGCGCAGCTCCCGGAGCAGGCCGGGGGTGGCGATCCGGCGGGCTGTGGGCGAGGTGATGCCGTCCAGCACGGCGAGCGCGGTGCGGTCGGTGACCTCGGCCAGCACGGCGTCCCGGACCGCGTCCCCGTCCGGGAGGTCCAGCGGCAGCCGGACGGTGCGCAGTTCGGCACCCAGCTCCTCGGCACGCCGCCGGACGGCCTCGGTGACCGTGCCGTAGCCGTGGTCGGTGACCAGCACCTGGTCCCCGGCCGCGAGCGGGACGTTGGCGAGGGCGACGGCGATCGCGTCGGTCACGTTGGGGACGAGCGCGAGCAGCTCCGGCCGGGTGCCGAGGGCGTCGGCGAGCCGGGCCCGGGCCGCCGCGACCCGGCCGGGCAGGTCGGCGAAGAAGCCGTCCGGATCGGCCTCCTGCTCCTCGTACAGCCGCCGCTGGACCTGCTGGACCGGGACCGGGACGGCGCCGAAGGAGCCGTGGTTGAGGTGGACCACCGCCGGGTCCAGCGTGAACAGCCGTTCGGTCCCGGCCAGGGGCTCGGGGGCTTCGACGGTCGGCGCGGTCTCGGTCACTGCGTTCCTCCTGGAAGTGGGGCCGGGGCCCGGGGGTTCGGCACCCGGGTCTCTGTTACCCAGATCACGTGATGTGTGACATTTCACATGTCGTCCTACTGGTGGCGAGCCCGTTCCACGGCGACCATCGGGCGGTGACCATCACCGACTCCTACCTCTCCCTCAGCGCCCGGACCGGCCGCTTCAGCTTCGGTGCCCCGCGAGCGATCTCGCTCAACGAGGACGGTACCCGCCTGCTGCTGCTCCGCTCCAGCGGTCCCGAGGACCGGTTCGACCGGCTCCACCTCCTCGACCTCACCACCGGTGCCGAGCGGGAGGTCGCCGATCCGACCGCGCTGGCCCCCGGACGCACCGGCTCCACCGCCGACCTGCCCGACGTCGAGCGCCGGCTGCGCGAGCGGTCGCGGCTCACCGCCGCCGGCATCGGCACCTTCGGCGCCACCCCCGACCTCTCCGTCGCCGTCTTCGCCCTCGACGGCCGGCTCTTCCGCACCGAGACCGCCACCGGCCGCACCACCGAACTCGCCACCGCCGGACCCGTCTTCGACCCCCGCCCGGACGCGACCGGCGAGCGCGTCGCCTACGTCGCCGACGACGCCCTGTACGTCACCGACCCGGCCGACGGGCCCGACCGGCGCCTCAGCCCGGACGACGGCGCCCGCTGGGGCGTGGCCGAGTTCGCCGCCGCCGAGGAGCTGGGCCGCCACCGCGGCCACTGGTGGCGCCCCGACGGCGGCGCCGTGCTCGCCGCCCGGGTGGACGAGTCCGCCCTCCCGCCCCGGTACTTCGCCGACCCGGCGCACCCGGATCAGGCTCCCGAGCAGTTCGCCTACCCGCAGGCCGGCGGCCCCAACGCGGACGTCCGGCTCTTCGTGCTCGGCCTGGACGACAGCCGGGTCGAACTCCGCTGGGACACCGCGGCCTTCCCCTACCTGTGCGCCGCCCGCTGGGCCGGACCCGAGGAACTGCTGCTCACCGTCGCCGACCGGCTGCAGCAGAACGTGCTGCTGCTGAGCGCCGACCCGGCCACCGGCGGCACCACCGAACTCTCGCGCACCACCGACGAGTTCTGGGTGGACGACCTGCCCGGCACGCCGGACCGGCTGGACGGGGGCCGGCTGCTCACCGTCCTGGACACGCCCGAGGCCCGAGGCCTGGCCGTGGACGGCAAGCCGCTGGACACCACCGGTCTGCAGATCCGCCGGGTCGTCGGCCGGGTCGGCGGCCGGCTGCTCTGCGAGACCGGCGAGGGCGACCCGTTCGACCAGCACGTCCACCTGGTCGACCCGGACGGCGGCGCGCCCGAGCGGCTCTCCGAGGGCCCCGGCGTGCACAGCGCGCTGGCCGCCGGCGACACCCTGCTGCTCGTCTCGGCCGGCCCGGACGGCGTGCGCCGCGAGGCCCGCACCCCGCACGGCACCGTCCCCCTGACCGACCTCTCCGCCCCGCTGCCGTACCGGGTGGAGCCGCTGCTGGCCCGGGTCACCGAGCGCGGCCTGCCGAGCGCCGTGGTCTACCCGCGCGGGCACGTCCCGGGCCGCAAGCTGCCCGTACTGCTCGACGTCTACGGCGGCCCCGGCTTCCAGGCGGTCGCCAACGAGCCGCGCCGCTGGCAGCTCAAGCAGTGGTGGGCCGACCAGGGCTTCGCGGTGGTCACCGTCGACAACGGCGGCACCCCGTTCGTCTCCCCCGCCTTCGCGCGGACCATCTTCCGCCGCTTCTCCCAGGTGGCGCTGGACGACCAGGCCGACGCGCTGCGGGCGCTCGGCGAGACGCACCCCGACCTCGACCTCGACCGGGTCGGCGTGCGCGGCTGGTCGTACGGCGGCTACCTCGGGGCACTGGCCGTGCTGCGCCGCCCGGACGTCTTCCACGCCGCCTGCGCCGGCGCCCCGCCCACCGACTTCCGGCTGTACGACACCGCGTACACCGAGCGGTACCTGGGACTGCCCCAGGAGAACCCCGACGGCTACGCGGCCGACTGCCTGGTGGGCGACGCGGCCTCGCTCGATCGGCCGCTGCTGCTCGTTCACGGTCTGGCGGACGACAACGTGCACCCCTCGCACACCCTGCTGCTCTCGCAGGCGCTCACCGGGGCAGGCCGGCCGCACAGCCTGCTGGCCCTGCCGGGAATCACCCACATGACCCCGGGCGGCGTCAACGAGCAACTGGCCCAGGCCGAACTCGCCTTCCTGCGGAGCGCGTTGAAACTCTGAATCGCTGTGATGCTCGCCACCCGGGCGGAAGCCGCCGCTCCACTGCCGCTCGGGTGGCGGGCACCCCTACCGTGACGCGGGCCACACCGCCCGACTCCACGCCACAGGGGGAACCTTGAACATCTCGACCGCACTGCGCACCCGGACCGCGCGGGTCACCGCCGCCACCCTGACCGCCGCGGCCCTCGGTCTCACGGCCGCCGGCACCGCCGAGGCCCGCACCACCGGCGTCGTCTACGCCTACGCCCTGCAGAACCAGAACACCGGCCGCTGCGTGGACGACAGCGGCGCGGCCGGCCTGCGCGCCTTCCCCTGCAACGGCCTGAACTACCAGCGGTTCAACTACTACAAGCAGAACGACGGCTCCTGGGTCGTGCAGAACCAGAACACCGGGCGCTGTATCGACGACAGCGGCGCGGCCGGCCTGCGCGCCTTCCCCTGCAACGGCCTGAACTACCAGCAGTGGCGCCTGATCTACCTGAACGGCGGCGCGGCGTACCAGAACGTCAACACCGGCCGCTGCATGGACGACAGCGGCGCCTACGGCCTGCGCGCGTTCACCTGCAACGGCCTGAACTTCCAGAACTTCAACTTCGTGTAGTCGCGCCCCGGCGCCGCGCCTCCCGCGCCGCCGGACCCGCACCGCACCCGCCCCGGGCCGCCCGTCGCACCACGCGGGCGGCCCGGCCGCGTTCCCCCGCCGGAGGCCGCTCACACCTCCCGCCGTCCGATCTCTTCCGTGTGACCCATGACATGTGAAATATTACCTGCGCTCGCCCGACCACCCACCGTCCGGAAAGGACAGGTCAGTTGCGCAGACTGTCCGCGGCGTTCGCGGCCGCGCTCACCACGAGCGCGATAGCGGTCACCCTCCTCGGCACCCCCGCCCAGGCCGCTCCCCCCACGCCCGCACCCACCATCTCCGCCGAGTCCGGCGACAGTGCCGAGGCCGGCGGTCTCGAGGCCCCGCCCGCACCGCTCGCGCCCCAGGAGCGCGAGCGCCAGTCGCTGCGCACCAAGGCACTTGAACAGCTCAACAAGGGCGCCGTGGCCAAGACCACGGACCGCCGGGCACCCGCCAAGGTGCGGGTCGGCAACGACTACGTCCAGCTCGCGCAGCAGCGCAAGGACAAGGTCTTCGTGATCCTCGCCCAGTTCGGCGACCAGGTGGACAACACCACCCTGTACAACGGCCAGCCGCGCTACGGGGGCACCCCCGGGCCCGCGCACAACACCATCCCGAAGCCCGGCAAGAGCGACAACCACACGCTCTGGAACCAGGACTTCGACCGGAAGTACTACCAGAAGATGTTCTTCGACGACTCGCCCGGCGCGGTCTCGATGCGCAACTTCTACCGCACCCAGTCCTCCGGCCGGTACGACATCGAGGGCACCGTCAGCGACTGGGTCACCGTGCCGTGGAACGAGGCCCGCTACGGCTCCAACAAGGGCCCGCAGGGCTCCGGCGCCTGGACCCAGGGCCAGGAGTTCATCCGGGACGCCGTCAAGGCCTGGTACGACGGCGAGATCGCCAAGGGCCGCACCGCCGCGGCCGTCAAGGCCGAGCTGGCCCAGTACGACGTCTACGACCGCTACGACCACGACAAGGACGGCGAGTTCGACCAGCCCGACGGCTACCTGGACAACGTCATCGTCGTGCACGCGGGCGTCGACGAGACCTGGGGCGGCGGCGCGCAGGGCGCCGACGCGCTGTGGGCGCACCGCAGCTGGACCTTCCCGGACCCGACCGGCCAGACCGGCCCGGCCGGCAACAAGATCGGCGGCGCGCCGGTCGGCGACACCGGCCTGTACGTCTACGACTACGTCCAGGCGGGCGAGAACAGCGGAGTCGGCCTGTTCTCCCACGAGTTCGGCCACAACCTCGGCCTGCCCGACCTGTACAGCACCAGCGGCGGCGACAACAGCGTCAACTTCTGGTCGCTGATGTCCTCCGCCTCCTACCTGGGCAAGGGCAAGAACACCACCGGCGCCTACCCCGGCGACCTCGACGCCTGGAGCAAGCTGCAGTTCGGCTGGCTCAACTACGACGAGGCGCAGGCCGCCACCCGGTCCAGCCACGCGCTCGGCGTCAGCGGCTACAACACCGACCAGGCGCAGGCCGTCCTGGTCCACCTGCCGGACGGCACCACCAGCACCGACCTCGCCGACCCGCGCGAGGGCGCCAAGCAGTGGTGGAGCGACACCGGCGACAACCTGGACAACGCGCTGGCCCGCGACGTCGACCTCGGCGGGGTCACCGGCCCGGCCGCCCTCGACGCGGCGGTCTGGTACGACATCGAGCAGGACTACGACTTCCTGACCGCCGAGGCCTCCACCGACGGCGGGAAGACCTGGACCGCCCTGCCCGGCACCGTCGACGGCACCCCGATCGGGAACACCAGCGCCAACGTCCCCGGCCTGAGCGGCACCTCCGGCGCGTACCGGCAGCTGCACATCCCGCTGGACGCCTACGCCGGCCAGAAGGTCCGGCTGCGGCTGCACGTCACCTCCGACGGCAACACCCACGGCAAGGGCGTCCTGGTCGACGCGGTGAGGATCACCGCCGGCGCCACCACGCTGTTCACCGACGGCGCCGAGAACGGTACCAACGGCTGGACCGCCACCGGCTTCACCGTCATCACCGGCCGCACCGCGGTCAAGCAGCACCCGCGCGCCTACCTGGTGGAGAACCGGCGCTACGCCGGCTACGGCGAGTTCCTGAAGACCGGCCCGTACAACTTCGGCTACACCGGGGTCGAGGGCAAGAAGGACATCGTCGACACCTACCCGTACCAGGAGGGCGTGCTCGTCTGGCTCTGGGACACCGGCTACGGCGACAACAACACCAAGGACCACCCCGGCGGCGGCCTGATCCTGCCGATCGACGCCCACCCGGCGCCGATCCGCTTCGCCGACGGCACCCTGGTCAACGGCCGGGCGCAGACCTTCGACGCGACCTTCTCGCTCAAGCCCACCACCGGGTTCACCCTGCACAAGGCCGGCGTCCCGGTGAAGATCGGCCCCGAGAAGGCCGTCCCGGCGTTCAACGACCGCACCGGCGTCTACAGCGACCCGGCCACCCCGCAGCTCGGGGTGAAGGTCCCGGACACCAACACCAAGATCGAGGTCGTGCGCGAGTCCCAGGGCGGGCGGATCACCACCGTCCGGGTGGGCCCCGCGTCCTGACCCCGCTGTCCGGGGCCGGCCGCGCACACCCCGCCCGGCCGGTCCCGGCAGTCCGGCCCCCGGTGTCCTGAGCACCGGGCCTCCCCGTGGAAGACAGGTCCCACGGACAGGCAGACCGCCCCGGCCCTCCCACACGGAGGGCCGGGGCGGTCGTGTCTCCCGCACGGCTCAGCCTTCGGCGCGCGACCGCCGCAGGCTCAGCGCGGCGGTGGCGGTGCCGAACACGGTGAGGGCGCCGAGCCCGAAGACCATGTAGCGGGCACCCTCCAACGTGGAGTCCCCGCCGAAGCTCACCAGCGTCCCGGCCAGCGCCGAGCTCACCGTGAAGGCGATCAGCTGGGTGGTGTTGAGACCGGCCGCCGCCTTGGCGCCCTCCACCTCGTCGTCGGTGCTGCGCATCGCCGTGACGCTCAGGTGCGGGAAGGCCGCCCCGATGCCGGTCCCGCCGATCACCAGCACCACCGCCCACAGCAGCACCCGGCCGCCGGAGGCCTGCGAGGTCTGCAGCAGGCCGTAGGCCAGCAGACCGGCCGTGAGCACCGCGGGGCCGACCCGGATCGCCAGCGAACGGGCCCGGTCCGAGCGCAGGTTGACGCTGAACAGCTGCGCCGAGGTCCAGCCGACCGACACCGTCGCGCCGAGGAAGCCGGCCGCCAGCGGGCTCAGCCCGCCCAGCTCCTGGCCGAACAGCGGGATGAAGGTCTCGGTCATCACACCGGTGCAGTACACAGCCACGGTCAGGTAGATCCACTTCAGGTGGTTGCCGCGACGGTAGGTCAGCTTCGGCAGCACGGTCGCCGACCCGCGGCGCTCCACCAGCAGGAAGCCCGCCAGCAGCACCAGGCCCAGCACGATGCACAGCGCCGTCGCCCAGCCGCGCGGCACGGTGGAGCTGATGCTGAAGGCGCCCGCCGCGAGCGTCAGCAGCAGCAGCGAGGGCAGCGGCAGCGGTTCGACGGTGCGCGCCGACCCGGTCGGGCCGGGCAGCGAACGACGGGCCAGCACGGCCAGCACCAGGGCGGCCGCCATGAGCAGGACGTAGGAACCGCGCCAGGCGTTCAGTTCGGCGAACAGCCCGCCGAGCGAGGGGCCGACCAGCGTGCCCACGCCCCACATCGCCGACACCAGGCCGGCCGCCCTGGTCCACAGCCGTTCCGGCAGCGCGGTGCGGATCACCGCGTAGCCGAGGCCGGCCATCAGCCCGCCGCCCAGGCCCTGCACGATCCGGCCGACGATCAGCGTCTCCATCGACGGGCTGGCCGCGGTGAGCCCGGCGCCGGCGGCGAACACCAGGAACCCGGTCAGGTAGGAGCGCGAGGGCCCGAGCCGGGCGAGCAGCCGGCTGACCAGCATCGCGGCGGTGACCGCGGCGATCAGGAAGCCGGTCGCCACCCAGGCGTAGAAGCGGGCGCCGCCGATGTCCTCGACGATCGAGGGGAGCAGGGCGGCGGTGAAGTAGAGGTTCATCGCGTAGAGCGCGACACCGCCGGCCATGATCGAGGCCTGGGCGGCGTACTGCTTGGAGAAGAGGTCCCCCCAGCCGCCGGAGGGCGCCCCGGACTCTGCAACGGGAGCGCGATCTCCCTGGTCGGAGGGGGTGGAGGCGGTCTGGACGCGCGAAGTTTCGGTCACGTGGACACGCTATGAGTTCAAGTGAACTTCAAGTCAAGCGTTCACCCGGAGCCGGGGCCGGCGCTCTCCCCGGGAACGACACCCTCGCCGCGAACGGCGCTTCCCCCCGGGAACGGTGCTCTCTCCGGGAACGGCGAAGGGCCCGCCGGTTCCGACGACCCGGTCGGATCCGGCGGGCCCCGCCCGCCCGGTGGAGGTCCACCGGACGGGACCCGGTCGGGCGCGGCCCTCGTCACAGGCTCCCCGCCGCTCCCGACCGGGGGCTCGGCACGCGAGGAGGGTCGCTCCTCGCGCGTTCGGTGCCGTACCGTCCGCCGTGGGGGTGGCCGGACGGTACGGCGGTTCAGCCGCGGTCGGGGACGCGCCCATCGGCAGGCGCCCCCGACCGCGAGACCGCGTCCCGGATCAGTCCTCCGGGAAGTGGCAGGCCGCCTCGCGCCCGCCCGGCCCGGCGATCCGCAGCAGCGGACGCTCGGTCCGGCAGATCTCCTGGGCCTTCGGGCAGCGCGGGTGGAAGGTGCACCCGGGCGGCGGGGCGGCCGGGCTCGGCGGGTCGCCGAGCAGCACGATCCGCTCCCGCGCCCGCTCCGCGGCCGGGTCCGGCAGCGGCACCGCGGACAGCAGGGCCTTGGTGTACGGGTGCGCCGGGTTGCCGTACACCTGGTGCTTGTCGCCGATCTCGACGATCCGGCCGAGGTACATCACGGCGACCCGGTCGCACACGCGCTTGACCACGGAGAGGTCGTGCGCGATGAAGATGTACGCCAGCCCCAGTTCGTCCTGGAGGCGCTCCATCAGATTGACCACCTGGGCCTGGATGGAGACGTCCAGCGCGGACACCGGCTCGTCGGCGACCACCAGCCGGGGCGAGGTGGCCAGCGAGCGGGCGATGCCGATGCGCTGGGCCTGGCCGCCGGAGAACTCGTGCGGGTAGCGGTCCAGGTGCTCGGGGATGAGGCCGACCAGCTCCATCAGCTCGGCGGCCCGCTTGCGGGCGTCGGCCGCGCCGCTGCCCTGGACCAGCAGCGGCTCGGAGATGATCCGGGCCACCGTCTGCCGGGGGTTGAGCGAGGAGTACGGATCCTGGAACACCATCTGCAGGTCCCTGCGGTGCGGGCGCAGCTGGGCCTGGGTCAGGCCGCCGATCTCGGTGCCGTCGAAGTTCACGGTGCCCGAGGTCGGGTCGATCAGCCGGACGACCATGCGCCCGGTGGTCGACTTGCCGCAGCCGGACTCGCCGACCAGGCCGAGGGTCTCGCCGGCGCCGACGTCGAAGCTGACGCCGTCCACCGCCCGGATCGGGGCGCCGGGCTTGCCGGTGCGGGAGCGGCGGCCGGGGAAGGTCTTCACCAGGTCCCGGACCGTCAGCAGGGGTTCGGTCATCCCAGGACTCCTTCCGGCACCAGCGGCAGGTGGCAGGCGGCCTGGTGGCCGGGGGCGAGCGGGCCGAACTCGGGCCGCTCGGACAGGCAGCGGGCGTGCTCCTCGGCGGCCGCGGCGGTGGTGCGGGCGCAGCGCGGTGCGAAGGAGCAGCCGGGGGCGGGGGCGATCAGCGACGGCGGGCTGCCGGGGATGGCGCGCAGCGGGGCGTCGTCGGTGTCGTCCAGACGGGGCAGCGAGTCGAGCAGCCCGCGGGTGTAAGGGTGCGCGGGGGCCGCGAACAGCCGGTCCACGGGAGCCTGTTCGGCGGCGCGGCCGCCGTACATGACGAGCACTTCGTGGGCGACCCGGGCGACCACGCCGAGGTCGTGGGTGATCATCACGACGCCGAGTCCGCGCTGCTCCTGGATCCTGGCGATCAGGTCGAGGATCTGGGCCTGGACGGTGACGTCGAGCGCGGTGGTCGGCTCGTCGGCGATCAGCAGCTCGGGCTCGCAGGCGAGCGCCATGGCGATCATCACGCGCTGGCGCATGCCGCCGGAGAACTGGTGCGGGTACTCGTCGACCCGGCGGGCCGGCTCGGGGATGCCCACCTCGGCGAGCATCTCGATCGCGCGCTCGCGGCCGGCCTTGCGGGAGGCCTTGAAGTGCACCCGGTAGTGCTCGGCGATCTGCTCCCCGACCGGGTAGAAGGGGTGCAGGCTGGACAGGGGGTCCTGGAAGATCATGGCGATCCGCCGGCCGCGGATCGCGCCGAGCCGCTTCTCGCCCAGGCCGTTGAGCTCCTGGCCGTCGAGCCTGATCGAGCCGTCGACCCGGGCGCCGCGGTGCAGGCCCATGACGGCGAGCGAGGTGACGGACTTGCCGCTGCCGGACTCGCCGACCAGGCCGAGGGTCTTGCCGGCCTCGACGGTGAAGTTGATGCCGTCGACGGCCCGGACGGTGCCGCGCGGGGTGTCGAAGGCGACCTTGAGGTCCTCGACCTCCAACAACGACGTCATCAGTACCTCACTCTCGGGTCGACGTAGGCGTAGAGCACGTCGACCAGCAGGTTCGCGACGACGATGAAGAAGGCCGCGAGCAGGGTCACGCCGAGGATGACGGGCTGGTCGGAGCGGAGCAGGCCGTCGTAGAAGAGGCGTCCGATTCCGGGCAGTCCGAAGATGGACTCGGTGATGACGGCACCGGCCAGCAGACCGCCGAGGTCCATGCCGAAGATGGTGAGGATCGGCGTCATGCCGGAGCGCAGACCGTGTTTGACGGTGACGGTGAGCGCCGGCATGCCCTTGGCGCGGGCGGTGCGGATGTAGGGCTCGGCCATCGCCTCGATCATCGAGGTCCGGCTCTGCCGGGCGTACTGGGCCGCGTAGAGCAGCGCCAGGGCGGTCCAGGGCAGCAGCAGGTTGGAGGCCCAGGACAGCGGGTTGTCGGTGAGGTTGTGGTACGCGGGGTAGGGCAGCAGGTCGGCGGTCCGCACCACGCCCCAGATCAGCATGATCGAGGTGAAGTAGACCGGCAGCGAGGCGGCGCCGACCGACAGGACGGTGAGGACCTTGTCGACGACGGTGTTCTTGCGCAGCGCCGAGGTGATGCCGGCGCCGAGCCCGAGCAGCAGCCAGAGCACGGCCGAGCCGATGGCGAGCGAGACCGACACCGGCAGGCGGTCGACCAGCAGGTCCCAGACCGGCAGCGAGTACTCGTAGGAGTAGCCGAGGCAGGGGAAGCCGCAGTGGGTGGCGCTGGCTCCGCTGCCGTAGTCGCGGCCGGCCACGATGCCCAGCAGGTAGACGAAGAACTGCTCCCAGACGGGCTTGTCGAGGCCCATCGCGGCCTTGACCTCGATCAGCCGCTCGGGGCTGCAGGTCTTGCCGCAGGCGGCCGCGGCCGGGTCGTTGGGCAGCAGGTAGAAGATGGTGAAGGTGATGGCGCAGATGGCCAGCAGGATGCCGGCGACGCCGAGCAGCCGGCGCCCGAGGTAGAGGATCACGACCGTCCTCCCTTCGGGTCGAGGATGTCGCGCAGCGCGTCGCCGAGCAGGGTGAAGGCGAGGACGGCGACGAACAGGAAGACCGTCGGGATGAGGAAGTACGTCGGGTCGGTCTCGTAGAAGACGATCGACTCGGCGATCATCTGCCCCCAGGAGGGGGTCGGCGGCCGGACGCCCACGCCGAGGTAGGAGAGCGCGGCCTCGGTGGCGATCATGCCGGGGATCAGCAGCGTGGTGTACGCGATGATCGGCCCGGAGACGTTGGGCAGGATCTCCCGGGTGAGGATGCGCCAGGACCGGGCGCCGCCGACCTTGGCCGCCTCGACGTACTCGCGGTGCTTGAGCGAGAGGGTCTGGCCGCGGACGACGCGGGCCACGCCGGGCCAGCCGAACAGGCCGATGACCACGGTCATCAGCAGGATCCGGTTGACGTCCTTGGCCACCGACATCATCGCGATCATGAAGATCAGCGATGGGAACGACATCGTGAGGTCCATCAGCCGGGACAGCAGGCTGTCGACGCGGCCGCCGAAGTAGCCGGCCGCGATGCCGGCCAGGGTGCCGGCGATCACGACGACGGCGGTGGCGACGAACGCGATCAGCAGCGACACCTGGCCGCCGTGCAGGACCCGGGCGAACAGGTCGCGGCCGGTGGCCGGCTCGACGCCGAACCAGTGCCGGGCGCCGACGCCGCCGAAGTCGCCCTTGGGCAGGCCGCCCAGGTAGGCGTCGACGGAGCGCTTGTCGAACTCCTCGGCGTTCCAGCCGCCGAGCGCGCTCAGCGGCCCGGCCAGCACGGCCATCAGGACGAGGAGGACGACCATGACCAGGCCGAAGCGGGCGGAGCCCTTGGCCCACAGCTGGTCCCAGACCAGCCGCCAGGGCCCGCGCCCGGAGGCTTTCGCGGGGCCCGCCGCCGCGACGGGCGCGGCGGCGGGCTCAGTCGTAGTGGTGCTCATGACCGACGGTTCCTCAGCCCTGGCTCTTGGCGGGGTCCTTGAGGCCGATCGTGGCCATGTCGATCATGCCGGCGTAACCCGGGGCGCCGAAGGCACCGGCCACGTTGGTGCCGACCAGCAGCGCGCGGCGCTGCCACATGAGCGGGACGGCCGGGGCCTTCTGCAGCAGCGCCTCGTCCAGCTTCTTCCAGGCCTCGTTGGCCTCGTTCACGTCCGGGAGGGCCGCGATGCGGTCCATCTCGTCCATGGTGGCCTGGTCGCGGAACTGGCTGTAGTTGCCCTGGTTGCCCTTGTCCTTGATGGTGCGGCCGTCGAACAGGAAGGGCAGGAAGGTGGCGCCGGACGGGTAGTCCGGGCACCAGCCGTTGATGGTCAGCTCGGGCGCGGCCTTGGCGTCGCCGAGGGTGTCGGTGAACGCCGAGGGGTCGACGGTGTTGACGGTGACCGTGATGCCGGCCTTGGACAGCGACTGCTGGATGGCCTCGCCGCGGGTCTTGTCGCCGAGCGAGACGGTGAGCGAGACCTTGAGGTCGGTCTTGCCGGCCGCCTTGAGCAGGTCCTTGGCCTTCGCCGGGTCGCCGGCGGCCGGGATCTTCAGCGGGTCGGCCTTGACGCCGCCGGTCAGCGACGGCGGCAGGAAGGAGGTGGCGACGTCGGCGATCGCGGGGCCGCCGAAGGCGGTGACCTGGGCCTCGCGGTCGACCGCCCACATGACGGCCTCGCGGACCTTCGGGTCGTCGAACGGCGCCTTGGAGGTGTTCAGGTAGAGGCTGTCGGTGCAGCCGGTGCGCTCGGCCACCATCCGGGCCTTGACGTCGGCCTTGGGCAGCACCTTCGCGACGGACTCGGGGCGCATCCAGGGCATCTCGATCGCGGAGGCGTCGGCGCCGTCGCTGGCGATGATGCGGTCGTCGACCTGGCCGCCCTTGAGGCCCTGGGTGACGACGATCTTGTCCGGGTAGGCCTTGCGGATCGGGTCCGAGGACGGGTCCCAGTTGGTGTTGCGGACCAGCACCAGCTGCTTGCCGCGGTCGTAGCTCTCGATCTTGTACGGGCCGGAGGAGAACGGCCGCATGTCGTACTGGGTGCCCTTCTCCTGGGCCGGCGGCACCGGCGCGAAGGTGGGCAGGGTCGCGGTGTAGGCGAACTCGGCGACCGGGCGCTTGAGCCGGAAGACGATGGTCCGGTCGTCCGGCGTCTCGATGCTCGCCAGGTGCTCGCCGGTCAGCGGGCCCTTGTAGTTCTCGCCGCCGGCCAGGTACTGGGCCGCGTAGTCGGGGCCGCCGGTGAGGTCCGGGGAGAACGAGCGCTCGACGTTGTACTTGATGTCGGACGACTTGATCGGCGAGCCGTCCTCGTACTTCAGCCCCTCGCGCAGGGTGAAGGACCAGGTCTTGCCGCCGTCGGACGGACGGCCGGTGTCGGTGGCCAGGTCGGGGACGATCTGGTTGCCGGCGTCACCGGGCTCGGCCTTGAAGGTGACCAGGGTGCGGTAGATCAGCCGGGTGCCGAAGTCCATCTGCGGCAGGGTCCAGTTGCGGGCCGGGTCGAGGTGGGCGAAGTCCTGGTTGGTCAGCACCGTCAGGGTGCCGCCCTTGACCGGGGTGCCGCCCACGATCGTGCCGCTGTCGGCACCGGGCCCCTTGGTGGAACTGGCGGCAGCGGTGTCGCCGGAGCCGTCGTCGCCCTTGTCCTTGCTTCCGCAGGCGCCGAGCCCGAGGGTGAGTGCCGCCGCGATGGCCGCCGCGAGGGCGGTCTGGGTACGCCTGTTCATATCTGACTCCGCAGTGGGGGGCCCGCCGAGAAGGCCCGTCGTCCAACCCCGGGGGTGGATCCGGGGCCCGGCCGGGAGGGCGACCTCAGGGGGTCTAGCCGCTCCGCGGTGTGACCCGTAACATAGTAATGTGAAATTGCACTGCACAAGAGGTGACGCCACCCGTTACCGAGCTGTGTCCGTGCAACCCCCTCCTCCCCCCGACTCCGCACCACGCGTTTAGGAGTACCCGGTGACCCTCCGTCAGACCGGCCTCAACACCGGCAGCCACGACCTCCCGGTGTCGGCGGCGCTCAACGCCTTCATGGGCACCTCCTGGGCCCCCACCCCGCTCCCGGCCGAGAACCGCGTCCCCGGCTACGCCGTCACCCCCGGCCGGCGCACCCGGCTCTCCGCGGCCTTCCCCGGCGAGCGCCTGATCGTCCCGGCCGGCCGGCTCAAGGTCCGCAGCAACGACGTCGACCACCGCTTCCGCCCGCACAGCGCCTACGCCTGGCTCACCGGCCTCACCGGCGAGGACCAGGTCGGCCACGTGCTCGTCCTGGAACCGACCGGCCCCGACGGCCACGAGCCCGTCCTCTACCTGCGCCCCCGCTCCCCCCGCGGCGGCGACCCGGTGCGCGGCGCCGAGTTCTTCCGCGACCGCCGCTACGGCGAGTTCTGGGTCGGCCGCCGACCCGACCTCGACGAGGCCGCCCGGCTCACCGGCGTGCGCGTCGAGCACCTCGACGAGCTGGACAAGCTGCTCGCCGGACCGCGGCCCGCCACCCGGGTGCTGGCCGGCGTCGACCCCGAGGTCGACACCGCCACCGGCCGCCCCGGCCCCGCCGAACTCGCCGACGCCGACGGCCTGTTCGCCGCCGTGCTGTCCGAGCTGCGGCTGGTCAAGGACATCTGGGAGGTGGAGCAGCTCCAGCTCTCCGTCGACCACACCGTGCTCGGCTTCGAGGACGTCGTCCGCGCCCTGCCCGCCGCCCTGCGCCACCACCGCGGCGAGCGCTGGATCGAGGGCGTGTTCAACCTCCGCGCCCGCGCCGAGGGCAACGGCGTCGGCTACGAGACCATCGCCGCCGCCGGCGCCCACGCCTGCGTCCTGCACTGGATCCGCAACGACGGCGCGCTCGACCCGAACGCCCTGCTGCTGCTGGACGCCGGCGTCGAGACCGACACCCTCTACACCGCCGACATCACCCGCACCCTCCCGCTGAGCGGCACCTTCACGCCCGTCCAGCGCCAGGCCTACGAGCTGGTGCTCGCCGCCCAGCAGGCCGGCATCGACACGCTGCGCCCAGGTGCCCGCTTCCGCGACTTCCACGCCGCGGCCGCCCGGGTCATCGCCGAGGGCCTCGCCGACTGGGGCGTCCTGCCCGTCTCCGCCGAGGAGGCGCTCGCCGAGGACAGCGGCCTCTACCGCCGCTACACCCTCTGCGGCACCGGCCACATGCTCGGCCTCGACGTGCACGACTGCGCCCGGGCCCGCGCCGAGACCTACCTGGACGGCGTCCTCGAGGAGGGCCACGTGCTCACCGTGGAGCCCGGCCTCTACCTCCAGCCCGACGACGAGACCCTTCCCGCCGAGCTGCGCGGCCTCGGCATCCGGATCGAGGACGACCTCGTCATCACCGCCGACGGCGCCCGGCTGATGTCCGGCGCGCTGCCGCGCAGCGTCCCGGCCGTCGAGTCCTGGATGGCCGGACTGCTCGGCTGAGCCGACGGTGCCGGCCCCGCGGCGGTGGGGCCGGCACCGTTCGGGGGCCTCGCTCCCGGCCCCCGCCCCGGCAGGGGTCCGGGAGCAAGGCCCCCGGGAACGGCCGCAGGGCCGCCGGGCTCACCGCCCGGCGGCCCGGGCCTCCTCCCACAGGCGGGCCACGATCCCCGCCGCCGGGCCGCCGCGCGCCGCCCGGTGGCCCGTCCCGGCCCACAGGTGCATCGCCCCGGTGTCACCGCGCCCGGCCGCCGCCGCGCGCAGCGGCTGGGTCAGGTGGTGCACCTCCGGATAGGCGGCGGGCGCGTACGGCCCGTACCGGTCGATGAACGCGTTCCGCAGCCCCCGCGCCGGGCGCCCGGTGAACGCCCGGGTCACCGCCGTCGCCTCGAACTCCGTCAGCGCCGCCCGGTGCGCCGCCGACGTGCCCGCCTCGTCCGCCCGCAGCAGCGCCGTCCCCAGCTGGACCGCCACCGCCCCGGCCCGCAGCGCGGCCGCCACCGACGCCCCGTCGGACAGCCCGCCCGCCGCGACCAGCGGCAGCCCCGTCACCGAGCGCACCCCGGCCAGCAGTTCCAGCAGCGGGACGTCCCCCGGCCGGTCCGCGACCGCGTGGGTGGCCCGGTGGCCGCCCGCCTCCGGGCCCTGCACGCACAACGCGTCCATCCCGGCCGCCTCGGCCCGCCGGGCCTCCTCCGGCGTGGTCACCGTGCCCACCTGGAACACCCCCGCCGCCCGCAGCGCCCGCGCCTCCTCGGCGGCGGGCAGCCCGAAGGTGTACGAGACCACCGCGACCGGGTCGGCGAGCAGCACGGCGACCTTGGCGTCCCAGTCGTCCCGGTCCGGCCCGATCGCCTCCGGCAGCACGACCCCGTGCCGCTCCGCCTCGGGCCGCAGCCGCTCCCGGTAGGCGGCCACCGCGGCCGGGTCACCGGGCGGGGCCGGCACGAAGAGGTTCACCCCGAACGGACGGTCCGTCACCTTCCGGGTCAGCCCGATCTGTTCGGCCGTGGCGGCGGCGCTCCGGTAGCCGGCGGCCAGGAAGCCCAGCCCGCCGGCCGCGTTCACCGCGGCCACCAGCTCCGGCGTGGTCGCCCCGCCGGCCATCGGTGCGCCGAGCACGGGCACGGCGAGTTCGTCGAGTCGGACGGCCATCCGGGGATCCTCCGATCACACGGCACACGGGGTCGCCGACCACCCTACGCCCGCCGCGTGCCGCCTCTCCTCGCTCACCCTCCGCGCCGGATCAGCCCCCGCGCCCGCGCCTCCCGCACCGCCGCCGTCCGCGACTCCACACCCAACTTGGTGTAGATGTGCACCAGATGCGACTTCACCGTGGCGAGGCTGAGGTGCAGCCGCCCGCCGATCGCCTGGTTGGTCAGCCCGTCCGCGACCAGCCCCAGCACCTCGGTCTCCCGCGCGCTCAGCGCCGCCGCCGGCGTCCGCATCCGCTCCAGCAGCCGGTCCGCCACCGTGGGCGCCAGCGCCGGCCGGCCCGCCGCCGCCGACCGCACCGCCCGGGCCAGCTCCTCCGGCGGCGCGTCCTTCAGCAGGTACCCGGTGGCCCCGGCCTCCAGCGCCGGCAGCGTGTCCGCGTCCGTGTCGTAGGTGGTCACCACCAGGACCCTCGGCGCCCCCGCGCCCCGGGCCGTGATCGCCGCCGTGGCCTGCGCCCCGTTCATCGCCGCCCCCGGCCCGAACTGCAGGTCCATCAGCACCACGTCCACCGCCACCTCGGCCGCCAGCTCCACCGCGCGCTCGGCCGTGGCGGCCTCCGCGACGATCGCGAAGTCCGGCTCGCTCTCCAGCACGGCGCGCAGCCCGGCCCGGACCACCGGGTGGTCGTCGGCCAGCAGCAGCCGGATCACGGACCCCGTCACGACGACTCCTCCCCGGGCACCGGCAGCAGCACCGCGAGCACGGTGCCCTCCCCCGGCGCGGACTCCACCGCGAAGGTCCCGCCCAGCGCCCGCGCCCGGGCCCGCATCGACGGCAGCCCGTAACCGCCGTCCCCGCCGCCGGCGGCCCGCGTCCGCACGGCCTCCGGGTCGAACCCCGCACCGTCGTCCACCACGTCCAGCGCCACCTCGCCCGGCATGAAGCTGAGGGTCACCTCGGCGTGGCCCGCTCCGGCGTGCCGCACCGTGTTGCCGAGCGCGGACTGCGCGATCCGCAGCAGCGCCACCTCGTGCGGCACCGGCAGCGGGACCCGCTCCCCGGACACCTGCAGCCGCACCGGCAGGCCGCCGCGCACCGACGTGGTCGCGCACAGCCGCTCCAGCGCCACCGGCAGGGTGTCGCCCTCCAGCGCCGGCGGAGTGAGCGCACGCACGAAACGGCGGGCCTCGTCGAGGTTGTCCTGCGCGGCCTGCCGGGCCTGCTCCACGTACTCGCCGGCGGTCTCCGTCCGCTCCGGCAGCGCACGCTGCGCGGCCCGCAGCAGCAGCTGGATGCTGGTGAGGCCCTGCGCCAGGGTGTCGTGGATCTCCCGGGCCAGCCGCTCCCGCTCGGCGAGCACCCCGGCCGCGTGGTGGGCGGTCGCGAGGTCGGCGCGGGCGGCCGTCAGCTCGTCGATGAGCCGCCGGCGCTCCTCGCTCTCCCGGTAGAGGGCCTGGTAGCCGAACACGGTCGCGACGGCGAAGGCGGCCCCCAGCAGCGGACCGATCGCCGGCGCGACGCCGACGGTGTGCTGATGGGCCGAGTAGGCGACGATCGCCGCGACGGCGGTGAGCCCGACCGCGGCCACCCCGGACCGCCGGCCGAGCAGGTGCAGTTCCAGGAAGTACAGCGGGAACGCCAGCCAGACCCCGTCCGGGGTGGCGACCAGCACACCCGCCCAGGTGACCCCGAGCAGCGCCAGCCAGAGCGCGGCGGCCCGCCGGGAGCGGCCGACGGCGCCGATCAGCGGACCGGCCGCGTAGACGGCGGCCGTCGCGCCGGCCGCGGCGGTGACCGCCGCCGGATCGCCGTCGTGCCCGGCCACGGCCCGGACCACGGCGAGCGCGAGCAGGCCCGCCACCAGCAGGTGCAGACAGACCCGGAGCACGCGGGCGACGGGGGTGGTTCGGGGTCGATCGGTCGCCATCCGTCCAGCCTAGGGGCCGTGCCGCCGACCGGCATCAATCGAAAGGTTGAACTCCGTTTCCGCCCTTCGAAGCCGAGGATCCAATCCCCGGTGCGATGCCCGGCGGGCCCGCGTCCGGCCACTCTCGTCAGTGTCGCAGCGGATCGGACGAAAGGGCTCGCGGTGTTCGTCGCCTGGAGGGATCTGGGGTTCGCCAAGGGGCGGTTCGCCCTGATGGGAACCGTCGTCGTGCTGATCACCGTGCTGGTCGGCCTGCTGTCGGGGCTGACCGCCGGGCTCGGCCGGCAGAACACCTCGGCCGTCACCGGCCTGCCCGCCGACCACCTGGCCTTCGGCCGGCCCGCCGACGGCCGGAAGCTGTCGTTCACCGACTCCCAGGTCACCCCCGAGCAGTGGCAGGGGTGGGCCCGCACCCCCGGCGTGACCGACGCGCAGCCGCTCGGCATCGCCACCACCAAGGCCGCGGCCGGGCCGCGCACCGCCGCCCTCTCCGTCTTCGGCCTCCCCGACGGCTCCGCACTGGCCCCGCGGGGCGACTCCCTCGCCCCGGGCCGGGCCGTGCTGTCGCGGACCGCCGCCGAGGACCTCGGCGGGCTGCGCCCCGGCGACGCCTTCACCGTCGCGGGCCTGCCGCTGACCGTCGCGGCCGTCGCCGGGGACGCCTCCTACAGCCACACGCCGGTGGTCTGGACGACCCTGGCCGACTGGCAGCGGGCCGCCCCCGGCGGCGCCGGGCACGCCACCGTGGTCGCGCTGACCACCACGAAGGGCGCCGACCTGGCCGCCGCCGACACCGCCCTCGGCACCGAGACCCGCGACCGCGACGGCGCGCTCGCCGCGATCGGCTCCTACACCTCGGAGAACGGCTCGCTGCAGCTGATGCGCGGCTTCCTGTTCGCCATCTCGGCGCTGGTGATCGGCGCCTTCTTCACGGTCTGGACGATCCAGCGCAGCGGCGACATCGCCGTCCTCAAGGCCCTCGGCGCCTCCACCCGCTACCTGTTGCGCGACGCCCTCGGCCAGGCCGTCCTGCTGCTGCTCCTGGGCACCGCGGTCGGCACGGCCGTCGCGGTCGGCGTCGGCGCGCTGCTCGGCTCCGCCGTCCCGTTCGTGCTGGACGCCCCGACGGTGCTGCTGCCCGCCGCCGTCATGATCGCGCTCGGCGCGGTCGGCGCGGCCCTGTCCGTCCGCCGCATCACCTCCGTCGACCCGCTGACCGCCCTGGGGAGTGCCCGATGACCCTGCACCTCGACCGCGTCACCCTCACCTACCCGGACGGCGACGGCCGGCTGACCGCCCTCGACGAGGTGTCGCTGACCGTGCCGAAGGGCACCCTCACCGCCGTGGTCGGCCCGTCCGGCTCGGGCAAGTCCAGCCTGCTGGCGGTGGCCGCGACCCTGATCGCCCCGGACTCCGGACGGGTGGTGGTGGACGGCACCGACACCGCCGGACTGGACCGGGCCGGGCTGACCGCACTGCGGCGGCACCGGATCGGCATCGTCTTCCAGCAGCCCAACCTGCTGCCCTCGCTGACCGCCGCCGAACAGCTCCAGGTGATGGCCCACCTCGACGGCCGCTCCGCACGGGCCGCACTCCCCCGCGCCCTGGAGCTGCTGGCCGCCGTCGGCCTGCGCGACCTGGCCGGCCGCCGCCCGCACCAGCTCTCCGGCGGTCAGCGCCAGCGGGTCAACATCGCCCGCGCGCTGATGAACGACCCCACCGTGCTGCTGGTGGACGAGCCCACCAGCGCCCTCGACCACGAACGCGGCGCCGCCGTGCTCGACCTGCTGACCTCCCTCACCCACCGCCGCGCCACCGCCACCGTCCTGGTCACCCACGACCGCAGCCACCTGACGGCGGTCGACCAGGTGGCCGAGGTCCAGGACGGCAGGCTGACGGTGCCGGCGGTCAGCGCCTGACCTCGACCAGGTCCGCCACCGCGAACGTCACCGAAGCCCCGATCGACGGCGGCAGGGTGAACTCCTCGCCGGGACGGCGCACTTCCCGCACCCGGTACTCGGCCCCGCGCGGCTCGGTGAACACCACGACCTGCTCACCGGCCCGGTCCACGACCACGTAGACCGGCACACCGGCGGCGGCGTACGCGGCCGGCTTCCGGGTGAGTTCGTCCCCCAGCACGGACGACCCGACCTCCACGACCAGACGGAAGCACGCCGGGTCGTAGCAGTCGTAGCAGTTGAAGTCGAGCATCCGGTCGTCCGATTCCGGCTCGACGACCGACACGTCCGGCATCGCGTAGTCGAAGGGCCCGGTCGGCAACCGGATCGCCAGCTGCCGGAAGACCTCGGCCCTGCCCGGTTCGTCCAGTCCGGCCCGGAACAGGGCCGCCATCACATCGGTCAGGATCTCCGCGTGCCCACCGTCCGGCAGCGGTTCGACCGAGACGAGGCCACCGAGGATCTCGACGCGGTGGCGGGGGAAGCGGTCGAAGAGGACATCGGCCATGTCGAACGGTGAGGGAGGCACACTGGTCATCCTCCCGAAGGCGGCCCGAGCGCCCCGGAAACACCCGGAACCCTCACCCGAACGGGTGGCTCACCCCTATCGGGCGCGCAGCCGCAGGCCGGTGCGAGACTCCTCCTCGGCCGCCTCCTCCTGGCCCTCCGCCCACAGCGAGCGGACGTGGCTGAGGTGACGGGTCATGCAGGACTCGGCGGCCGGGGCGTCGCCGGCGATCATCAGGTCCAGCAGCTCCAGGTGCTCCTCCGCCGAGGAGACCAGCTCGCCGCGCTCGGCCAGCCGGTTGAGGCCGTAGAGGCGGGAGCGCTTGCGCAGGTCGCCGACGACCTCGACCAGTCGGGAGTTGCCGGCCAGGCCGAGCAGGTCGAGGTGGAACTGACGGTCCGCCTCCAGGTAGCCGATGAGGTCCTGCTTGCCGGCCGCGACGACGATCGCCTCGGCCTGCGGGCGCAGCGCCTCCAGCTGCTCGGGGGTGGCGGTGCGGGCGACCCGGCCGACGGTCGGGACCTCGATCAGGGCGCGGATCTCGGTGAAGTCGTCGAGGTCCCGCTCGGTGAGCTCGGTGACCCGGAAGCCCTTGTTGCGGACGGCCTCGACCAAGCCCTCGCGGGCGAGGTCCAGCATGGCCTCGCGGACCGGGGTGGCGGAGACGCCGAAGTCGGCGGCCAGGGCGGGCGCGGAGTAGACCACCCCGGGGCGCAGCTCGCCGGAGATCAGCGCGGCCCGCAGGGCGTGGGCGACCTGGTCGCGCAGCCGCTCCTGGACGGAGATCAGGGTGCGGGGTTTGAGGTCGGCCATGGTGTTCCTCCGGTGAGTGCAGAACACCAGCGTACAATGTCACGTTACGTTGAGTGTGCAACATTCCGTGATTTCGAACGACCGGTCAGCGCACGGCATCCATGGTCGGACACCATCGTGACAGGGCCGCCGCCCGCTGACAACGGCCGGCGGCCCGACTCCTCGATTCCGCCCCCTCACTCCCCCTTGAACAACGGCACCAGGCTGGTCACGCTGGACCCTCCGCGCCCGGCCCCGACCGCCTTCCGGAAGGTGTCGGCGAGCAGCCTCGGCAGCGCCCCGTCCACGCCGGAGGCCTCGACGGTGTGCAGGACGTGCTCGATGCTCGCGACGCCCATGGTCAGCCGGTCGACGTCGCCCGCGTGGTTCCCCGCGGCGATCCGGGGCGCGTAGAAGGCGAGGAAGCCCGGCAGCGAGGCGGCCGTCGAGGTGGCGTAGGGCAGGAACTCGTCCGCCGGGATGCCGTTGGCCTCCGCGACGGCGGTGGCGTGCAGATAGGCGGCCAGCGAGGTCCAGAACAGGTCCATCTGGATCTGGTAGTAGAGCTGCGCCAGCCCCGGGTCGTCACCGCGGTAGTCGGCGCCGGTGAGCACCTCCAGGGCGGCGCGGTGCCGCCGGAACAGCTCGGCCGGGCCGCTGTAGTAGGTGGACGACTCCGGCCGCCCGATGCCCGACGGCGGGACCTGCACACCACCGGTGAGGTGCCCGGCGCCCCGTTCGGCCAGCCAGCGGGCGGCCTCCCGGGCCCGGTCGGGGGTGTCCGAACTGAGGTTGACCACGACCTTCCCGGACAGCTCCGCCGCGGCGGCGGCCAGCACGGCGAACACCGCGTCGTAGTCGGTCAGGCTCAGCACGACCAGGTCGTTGGCGGCGACCGCCGCGGCCGCGTCCGGCGCTAGCACGGCGCCCCGGGCGACCAGCTCCCCGGCCCGGCCGGGGCTCCGGTTCCACAGCGTCACGGCGTACCCGGCGTCCAGGTAGGCGCCGGCCATCGCCAGGCCCATCGGGCCGAGGCCGATCAGGGTGACGGAGGGCCTGCCGCCCTCCTGCCGCTCGTGACCCTGCTGCTCGTGGCCCTGCTGCTTGTTCTCCTGGTGCGCGACAGACATGGGGATCCCCTCCGAGGACGACCGGAACGATGACCGGAACGAGGAGTAGAACGAACGCTCTATCCAGGAGCTGACGCTAACACAGCTCTGGAACGAACGCTCTATCCATTTGATCGGCTAGACTCCCCCCGTGAAGACGACGACCACCGGCACCCGCGAGCGGATCGTCCGGGCCACCTCCCGGCTGCTCCAGCGCCAGGGGTACGAGGGCACCGGCATCAAGCAGATCTCCCGCGAGGCGGAGGCCACCCTCGGCTCCGTCTACCACTTCTTCCCGGGCGGCAAGCAGGAACTGGCCGCCGAGGCGATCCGCCACGGCGACCAGGAGTTCGCGGAGCTGCTGCGCCAGGGGCTGGACAGCGCCACCGACCCCGCCGAGGCGGTCACCGCCTGCACCCGGCTGCTCGCCGAGGCCCTGCGCGCGTCCGACTGGCAGGACGGCTGCCCGATCACCACCACCGCGCTGGAGACGGTCGGCCGGGCGCCGGTGATCGAGGAGGCCGTCACCGCGGCGTTCGCGCACTGGCGCGCCGTCGTCGAGGAGAAGCTGCACGGCAGCGGCATCGGCCTCACCGACGCCCGCGAGCTGGCCGCCACCGTCATCAACACCCTGGAGGGCGCCGAACTCGCCGCCCAGGTCGCCCGCAGCGAGGAGCCGCTGCACCTCACCGGCCGTCACCTCGCCCGGCTGATCGACACCTACCGGCCGCAGCCGTCGCCCGCGACCGCCACTGCCGCCGCAGCCGGCACCAACGCCGCCGCAGCCGCCACCGCCTGACCGGAACGCGAAAAAGCGGTCGGCGTGGCGGGGGATCCCTTCCCACCACGCCGACCGCGACTCCGGCCGGCACAACAACGACCGATCCCCGTCCGGGGCAACCGACTCGGGGACGGACACCGGCACAGCGCCGAGCGCCGGTACCCGATCGGCCGGGCCCCACAGCAGACCGGTGCCGACCGGAAGCCCTATCCGCCCGTCCCGCACCGGTGCACCTCGGCCGCGACCGCGAGGTCCTGCCAGGCCATGCCGACGCTCTTGAAGAACCTCGGCCGGTCGGCCGGAACCGGGGCCTCGCCCCGTACCAGCTCGGCCAGGTTCCACAGCGGGTCGGCACCGGTCACACCCGCCATCAGCAGGTCACCGGCCTCCCGCAGCGCGGCGGCCCGGGCCTCCACGTACAGGGCGGACCGGCCGACCAGTACCTCGTCCACCTCGCGGGCGTCCACCTCGTGCGAGCCGACCGCGGCCACCGCCGCGTGGTCCGGCACCAGCGCGCCGTCGAACAGCGGCGTGCGGGCGGTGGTGCAGCAGACCACCAGGTCCGCCTCCGCCACCGCGGCCGAGGTCCCGGCGGCGGCCTCCAGGCCGAGCCCCCGGGCGTACCGGACCAGCGCCCCGGCCGGCTCCGCGCTGCGGGCGACCACGGTCACCCGGGTCAGCCGGCGGACGGCGAGCAGGGCGTCCAGGTGCCCGTAGGCCTGCGGACCCGAGCCGAACAGCACCAGGTGCTCCGCCTCCGGCACCGCCAGCCGGTCCAGCGCGACGGCCGTGACCGCGGGGGTGCGCAGCGAGGTCAGCGCGATGCCGTCGAGCAGGGCGACCGGCTGCAGGGTCGGACCGTCCAGCAGCAGGTAGCCACCGGTGATCCGGGGCAGCCCGGCGGCGGGATTGGCGGGCGCGACACCGGCGATCTTCACCCCGACGTAGGCCGCGGAGGCGGCCGGCATCATCAGCAGTTCGCCGGCCGGTACCGGGACCGCCGAGCGGGCGGGGGCGCTCTCCGGGTCGAGTCCTTCGAGCAGCACCCCCTCGATCGCCCGTGCCGCCTCCTCCGGCGTCAGTGCGACCGCGCCGGTCGGCAGCACCACCGGCCCGGCGGTCGGCGCGGCGATCGGCGCGGCGATCGGCCCACCGGCCGGGGCGGCCGGGACGACGGCGACGGAGCCCGGGACGGCCGGGACGGCGGCGACGGAGCCCGGCGCGGCGGGCCGGAGCGGCTCGGCCGCCACGCCGGGCGGTACGGGGGCGGTCCGCAGGTCGCCGCTCACAGCAGGAACCCCGCGCCGAGCGTGTCCTGCGGGTCGAGCACGAAGCGGTGCTCGCCGGTCCGGTGCGCGGTGCCGGTCACCTCGGTGACCACGCCGTCGCCCCACGGGTCGCCGCCGGGCAGGACCCGCCCGCCGAAGACCGTGCCGACGATCGACTCGTGCCGCAGCTCCGCGCCCGGGGCGAGCCGCCCCTCGGCGGCCAGCACCGCCAGCCGGGCCGAGCTGCCGGAGCCGCACGGCGAGCGGTCGATCTGGCCGTCCGCGAAGACGGTGACGTTGCGCTGGTTCAGCGCGCCGTCCACCGACGGGAGCTCGTCGAACAGGATGACGCCGTAGACGCCGGACAGCCGCGGGTCCACCGGGTGCCGCACGGCCGGGGAGTCGGCCAGCGCGGCCCGGATCTCCCGGCCGGCGGCGGTGAGCTCGGGCAGCCGGTCGAGGGTCACCGAGAGGCCGAGGGCCGCGGCCGGGACGGAGACGTAGCAGGCGCCGGAGTGGGCCACGGCCACCTCGACGGTGCCGCGCGAGGTCTCCACCGGGAGCTTCAGCTCGCTCACCCAGGAGGGCACGTTGCGGAAGGTCACCCCGGTGGTCCGCCCGGCGGACCGGTTGACCAGCGCGGTGACCCGGCCGGACGGCACGTCGATCCGGACCCGGGCGACGCCGTAGTCGGGCGCGGCGACCAGGCCGGAGTCGACCGCCCAGGCGCCGAGCGCGATGGTGCCGTGGCCGCAGGCGGTCGAGTAGCCGTCCTTGTGCCAGAACAGCACGCCGAGGTCGGCCCCATCGTCGTCGGGCGGCACCAGGAAGCCGCCGTACATCCCGGCGTGGCCGCGCGGCTCACGGGTGAGCAGCTGCCGGACGTCGTCCAGCGGGCCGGGCCGGGGCGCGGTGGCGGTGCCGCCGGCACCGATCGCGATCGCCCGCCGCTCGGCGACGCTGTCGCCGGGGACGACGGGTGTGCCGCCGACGACGATCCGGAACGGCTCGCCGGCCGTGTGGTAGTCGACCGTGTCGACGTGCACCGCCGCGGGCGCCTCCCGGCCGGGGAGGTCCGAGGTCATCAGGCGCCTCCGCCCGGCAGCAGGGTGACGGTGCGGCTCTGGGTGTAGAAGTCCAGCGCGGCCTGCCCCTGCTCGCGGGCACCGTGGCTGGCGCCCTTGGCGCCGCCGAACGGCAGGTGGAAGTCGACACCGCTGGACGGCGCGTTGACCCGGATCATGCCGGCGTTCAGCCGGTCGGCGGTGGCGAGCGCCGCGTCCAGGTCGCGGGTGTGCACCGAGGCGGACAGCGTGTACGGGGTGTTGTTGGCGAGCGCGATCGCCTCGTCCAGGTCGGCCGCCGCGTGCAGCACGGCGATCGGGCCGAAGAACTCCTCCCGGCTCAGCGGGTGCTCGTCCGGGACCCCGGCGACCAGGGTCGGCTCCAGGTACCAGCCGTCCCGGGCGGGCGCGCCGCCGCCGGTCAGCACCTCGGCACCGGCCTCCCGGGCGGAGTCGACGGCCGCGGTGATCTCGTCCCGGGTGGCCTCGTTGATGACCGGCCCGCAGGAGGTGCCGTCGACCTGGCCGAGCGCCTTGACCAGGGCGGCGCGCAGCGGCTCGTAGGCCCCACCGACCGCGACCACCCGGCTGGTGGCGGTGCACTTCTGCCCCGCGTAGCCGGCGATCGCGTTGGCGAGGTGGGCGGCGGCCTGGTCGATGTCGGCGTCGGGCAGGACGATCGCGGTGTTCAGCCCGCCGAGCTCGGCCTGGACCGGGATGCCGCGGTCCGTGGCGGTGCGGACGACCTGGCGGCCGACGCCGGTGGAGCCGGTGAAGGAGACCACGTCGGCCGCGCCGACCAGGGTGCCGCCCTCGGCGCCGCCGCCGGGCAGCACGGTGAAGACATCGGCCGGCAGCCCGGCCTCGGCGACCAGCTCGGCCAGCCGGCGGGCGCAGCCGATCGCCTCCGAGGAGGGCTTGAGCACCACGGTGTTGCCGACGGCCAGCGCCGGGGCGGCCTTCCAGGTGGGGATCGCCAGCGGGAAGTTCCACGGCGTGACCAGGCCGGCGACCCCGTACGGGCGGCGGCGGGTGAGCAGCAGGCCGGGCCCGCCGGCGGTCTCGTGCACCTCGCCGGAGGCCGCGAACGGCGCCTGCGCGTAGTAGCGCCAGATCGCGACGGTGCGGGCGACCTCGCCGCGCGCCTCGGCGACCGGCTTGCCGACCTCGCGGACGACCAGCTCGGCCAGCTCCTCGGCGTGCGCCTCGACGACGGCGGCGATCCGGGTGAGCGCGGCCGAGCGGCCGCCGGCGCCGGCGGCGAGCCAGCCGGGCTGGGCGGCGCGGGCGCGGGCGACGGTGGCCAGGACGGCCTCGGCACCGGGGGCGGGCGCCTCGGCGACGAGGTCCGCGGGGTCGGCGGGGTTGTACGAACGGATCGTCACTGCAGGCAGCCCTTCGGGGGTTCGACGGGTTTTCGGAGCGGGTCGGAGGCCCGGCCCCGCGGTGGGTGGCCGGCCCCGGGACGGGGGGGCCGGCCGGCGCGGGGCCGGGGCGGAGCGGGAAGCGGGGCGGAGCGGGGCCGGGGCGGAGCGGGAGGCCGTGGCCCCGGTCAGAGCAGGAAGCCGGCCGGGAACGGGTCGCTGGGGTCGAGGAAGTACTGGGCGGTGCCGGTGATCCAGGCCCGCCCGGTGACGGTCGGCACGACGGCCGGGCGCCCGCCCACCTCGGTCTCCTCCACCAGCCGCCCGGTGAAGGTGGTCCCGATGAAGGAGTCGTTGCGGAAGTCGCGGTCCAGCGGCAGCTCGCCGCGCGCGTGCAGCTGGGCCATCCGGGCCGAGGTGCCGGTGCCGCAGGGCGAGCGGTCGAACCAGCCGGGGTGGATGGCCATCGCGTGCCGCGAGTGCTCGGCGGTCGAGCCGGGGGCCAGCAGCTGCACGTGGTGGCAGCTGTGGATGGACGGGTTCTCCGGGTGCACCGGCCGGTCCGGGCCCGCGTTGATGGCGTCCATGAGGGCGAGGCCGGCGTCCAGGATCTCCTGCTTGCGCTCCCGCTCGAACGGCAGGCCGAACTCCGCGAGCGGCAGGATCGCGTAGAAGTTGCCGCCGTACGCCAGGTCGTAGGTCACCGTGCCGTGGCCCGGGACCTCGATCTTGCGGTCCAGCGCCTCCGAGTAGGACGGCACGTTGCGGATGGTGACCGCCGTGGCGGCACCGTTCTCGACCGCGACATCGGCGATCACCAGGCCCGCCGGGGTGTCCAGCCGGACGGTGGTGACCGGTTCGACGACCGGCACCATGCCGGTCTCGACCAGCACGGTGGCCACGCCGATGGTGCCGTGGCCGCACATCGGCAGCAGGCCGGAGACCTCGATGTAGAGCACGCCGAAGTCGGCGTCCGGCCGGGTCGGCGGCTGCAGGACGGCGCCGCTCATCGCGGCGTGGCCGCGGGGCTCGTACATCAGCAGGGTCCGGAAGTGGTCCAGGTGCTCCTGGAAGTACGTCCGGCGCTCGGCCATGGTGGCACCGGGAATGACACCGAAGCCACCGGTGACGACCCGGGTGGGCATGCCCTCGGTGTGCGAGTCGACGGCGTGGAAGACGTGACGGCTGCGCATCTGCTGACGCTCCGTGGGTGGGGAGATGGCTGGCATTCGTCGAGGCCGGGACGGTCCGGACGGGGGTGGACCGGCGGGGCCGGAAGGTGGCCCGGAGGCCGGCTGCCCCCGCAGCCGGCCGTCCCGGACACTCGGAACCGGAAATCCGGTCCGGGTCAGGCGAGGCCCTCGGCCAGCGCCTTCTCGGTGGCCGCGCGGACGGCCGCCTCGATCTCCGGCGTCAGCGGCAGGCGCGGCGCGCGGGTCGGACCGCCGGGGCGGCCGGCGATGTCCATGGAGAGCTTGATCGCCTGGACGAACTCGGTCTTGGAGTCCCAGCGCAGCAGCGAGTGCAGCGACTTGTACAGCGGCAGCGCGGTGCCCAGGTCGTGGGCGATCGCGGCCTTGTACAGCGCGGCGCTCGCCTCCGGCAGCGCGTTCGGGTAACCGGCGATCCAGCCGACGGCGCCGGCCAGGGCCAGCTCCAGCAGCACGTCGTCGGCGCCGATCAGCAGGTCCAGGCCCGGGGCCAGCTCCGCGATCTCGTAGGCCCGGCGGACGTCGCCGCTGAACTCCTTGACCGCGACGATCGAGCCCTCGGCGTGCAGCTCGGCGAGCAGCGCCGGAACCAGGTCGACCTTGGTGTCGATCGGGTTGTTGTAGGCGACGATCGGCACGCCGGCCTTGGCGACCTCGGCGTAGTGCCCGCGGACGGCGTCGTGGTCGGCCCGGTAGGCGTTCGGCGGCAGCAGCAGCACGGAGCCGGCGCCGGCCTCGGCGGCCTGCTCGGCCCAGCGGCGGGACTCGGCGCTGCCGTAGGCGGCGACGCCGGGCATCACGCGGGAGCCGTCACCGGCGGCCTCGACCGCGACCTCGACGACCTTGGCGCGCTCCTCGGCGGTCAGGGTCTGGTACTCGCCGAGCGAGCCGTTGGGGACGACACCGTCGCAACCCGACTCGATCAGCCAGCGGACGTGGTCGGCGTACGCGTCGTAGTCGACGGAGAGGTCCGGGCGCAGCGGGAGCGTGGTGGCGACCATGATGCCGCGCCAGGGCCGGGTGGTGTCGTGCGAGATCTGGGACACGGATGACTCCTTGGTGAGGTGTGACATTTTATTAGAAGGCGCGCGGTGGAGACAAGAGCCACCACCGGGCGTTTTCGGTCGGATTCGGACCGACCGGCCGACGGGGAGCGGCCGGTCGGTCCGAATCCGGCCGGTGCTACCGGTCCTGCCGGTCGTCCTGGTGGTCCCGATGGCCCTGGTGGTCCTCGTGCCCCTCGTCGGCCCGGTGGTCCGGGCCGTCCGGATCGCCCCGCTCGGCCGCGAGTTGCCCGAGCGGAACGGGGCAGGAGAACGGCCGGCTGTCCGGCCGGACCTCGGCCCGGTCGGCGCCGCCCGCCAGGCAGGCCACCGCCGGACCGCACAT
This sequence comes from Streptomyces sp. TLI_053, assembly GCF_900105395.1. Taxonomy (NCBI): domain Bacteria; kingdom Bacillati; phylum Actinomycetota; class Actinomycetes; order Kitasatosporales; family Streptomycetaceae; genus Streptomyces; species Streptomyces sp. TLI_053. The sequence continues at coordinate 7,189,296 of NZ_LT629775.1, read as the reverse complement.
CCGGCCCTGGCACCAGCCCATCCCGGCCCTGGTCAGCAGCTTGACGGTGCGCGCGTCGCCCGCGCCCAGCTCGTCCACCGCCTCCTTGATCCGCCCGGCCGGGACCTCCTCGCAGCGGCAGACATCGGTGTCCTCCCGCAGCCAGTCGGTCCAGCCCGGGCCGGGCCGGTGCGCGGCGGCCATCAGCTCGGCGAAGGCCCGCAGCCGGGAGCGGCGGCGCAGCAGCGCGGCCCGGACCGGCCGGTCCGCGACCGCGTGCGCCGCCAGCTCGCCCTCGGCGATCGCGAGGTCGGCGCCGCCGACACCGCAGGCCTCGCCGGCCGCCCAGAGCCCGGGCACGGTGGTCCGCAGACGGGCGTCGACCTCGAGCGCGGCCGTTCCGTCGGGAGTGGTCCTGGTGGCCGCGCCCAGCTCGGTGGCCAGCTCGATCTGCGGCACCAGACCGTGGCCGACGGCGAGCGCGTCGCAGGCGATCCGCCGCTCGGTACCGGGCACCGGACGCCACTGGGCGTCCAGCCGGGCCACCGTCACGGCGGTGACCCGGTCGGTGCCGTGCGCCTCGACCACCGCGCTGCGCGGCCGCAGCCGGACGCCGTGGCGCAGCAGCGCCGAACCGTGCCCGGCGCCCTCGACCAGCTTGGCCGGGACAGCGGCCAGCACGCCGGGGCGCCGGGCGTACCCGAGGTACGCGGTGGCCTCCACCACGGCCGGCACCTCGGCGCCGGCCGTGACCAGGGAGGAGGCCGCCGCGAGCAGCAGCGGGCCGCTGCCCGCCACCACGATCCGTCGGCCGGGCAGCACCAGACCGGCCTTGAGCATGGCCTGCGCGCCGCCCGCGGTGACCACCCCGGGCAGGGTCCAGCCGGGGAAGGGCAGCTGCCGCTCGTACGCGCCGGTGGCGAGCAGGACGGCGGCGGCGCGGACGGTGGTCCGGTCGTCGGCGTCCGGGCCGGTGGTGGCGTGCAGCCGCCAGTCGCCGTCCCCGGCCCGCTCCAGCGCCCAGACCTGGTGGCCGGTGAGCAGTTCGACCCGGCCGGCCGCGCGATGGGCGGCGAGCCGGTCGGAGAGGCCGGTGTAGACGGACCAGCCGTGGTGCAGCCGGTCGGGGCGGGCGGCGCCGAGGCCGGGCGCGGGGTGGCGGTAGAACTGCCCGCCGGTGCTCCGGCCGGCGTCGACCAGGACGCAGCGCAGGCCGAGGTCGGCGGCGGTCACGGCGGCGGCGAGGCCGCCGGGGCCGGCGCCGATCACCGCGAGATCGTGGCACGGGCCGCCGGGGCGGTGGGGCCCCGGGGACTGCGCGGGCTCAGACTTCGAGGTCGGCACGGCCGTGGCCCTCCTGGGTGGTGACGGTGGTGCCGGGCTCGGCCGGCAGCAGGCAGGTGCGCTGGTTGGGCCGCCCGTCGACGGTGGCCAGGCAGTCGAAGCAGGCGCCGATGCCGCAGAACGCCCCGCGCGGCTTCCCGCCGACCCGGGTGGTGCGCCAGGCCAGCACGCCGTCGGCCCAGAGGGCGGCGGCGATCGTCTGCCCGGGCAGCGCGGGCACGGGCCGACCGTCGAAGTCGATGGTGTGGGCGGGCCCGGGCTCGGCCCGGACCAGCTCCGCGGGGGTGCGGGTACGGCGCATGGGTGGGGGTTCTCCGTTCAGCTCACGAGCCGGTCGTGGGATTGGCGAGGGGGGTACCGGGAGGCGGGCGGCCCCGGGGGGAAGCGGGTCCGGGCACCCGCGGCGCCGCGTACCCGGCCGGCACACCGGGTACCTGCGGCGCCGCCCCGCGGGTGTCCGCGCACTTTGCAAAGTGCACTTTGCAAAGTCCTCGCGCACTTTGCAAAGTGCGCGGGACCCCTCAGGCGGCGGCGTCCGCCGCCGGGAAGCGGTCGGGCCGGAAGGGCGCGAGGTCGCGTTCCGGGTCCTTGCCGGTGAGCTGCTGGGCGATCAGCGCCCCGGTGCCCGGGGCCAGCCCGATGCCGGCGCCCTCGTGGCCGCAGGCGTGGTACAGGCCGGGCACCCGGGGGTCGGCGCCGATCGCGGGCAGGTGGTCCGGAAGGTACGGACGGAAGCCCCGGTAGGCGCGCATCACGTTCACCCCGGCCAGCACCGGGAACAGCGCGGCCGCCTGGGCCGCCAGCCGGTGCAGCACCTCGACCGAGAGGGTGCGGTCGAAGCCGACCCGCTCGCGGCTGGCGCCGATCAGCACCGGCCCGCCCGGCGTCCCCTCGACCACGGCCGAGGTCTGCAGGGCGGCCGAGCCGCTGGCGACGTCGGCCACGTAGTCGGCGGCGTACACCTTGTGCCGGACGATCCGCGGCAGCGGCTCGGTCACCAGGACGAACCCGCGCCGCGGCAGCACCGGCAGCCCGACGCCGGCCAACGCGGCCAGCTCCCCGCCCCAGGTGCCGGCGGCGTTGACCACCGCGGCCGCGTCCAGCCGCCGCCGCTCGGTCTCGACCCCGCGGACGGCACCGTCGGCGCCGATCCGCACCGCCCGGACGGCCTCGCCGGTGTACAGCCGGGCACCCGCGCGCCGAGCCGCACGCAGCAGCTGCGCGGCGGCCAGCGCGGGCTGGACCTGGGCGTCCTGGGGGTAGTGGAATCCTCCGGCCAGCCCGGGGGCGAGGTGCGGCTCCAGCTCGCGGAGCCGCTCGCCGGGGACCTCCTCGGCGAGGACGCCGGAGCCGGCCTGCCCGGCCGCGAACGCGCGCAGCGCCTCCTGCCGTTCGGGCGTACCGGCGACCACCAGGCCGCCCTTGTCCTCGTACTCGACGGCGGCACCGAACTCGGCGGCGAGTTCGCGCCAGAGCCCGCCCGAGTACAGGGCGAGGTCGAGCTCGGGACCGGGCTCCTTGTCGGAGACGAGCAGGTTGCCCTCGCCGGCGCCGGTGGTGCCGCCGGCGACCGGGCCGCGGTCGACGACGTCGACGGCGAGTCCGGCCCGCGCGGCGTAGTACGCGCAGGCGGCGCCGACGACGCCGGCTCCGACCACCACGACATCCGGGAGTCTCTGTGAGTAGGACACGCCAGTAATATGTCACATGCCATCGAACCTGCCAAGACTGTCCGGGCAAGATCGGGCGAGTCGCACCAAAAAGCCCCGGCCCACCGCGGAACGGTGGGCCGGGGCTCGGCGGGATCACCCGCGACGGATCAGGTGATGTCGTCCATCTGCTCCTGCCGCGCGGCCGGCACATGACCGGAGGCGCTCGGCGTGGCGGAGGCCTCGATCGCCTCGGCCCCGGCGACCGGTGCCACCGAGAGGTCCACGTGCGAGGCCTCCTCGTCGTCCAGCGCGAGGTCCGGGTTGCGCCGGGCCCGACGGCGGTCGTTCAGCATCGCCACACCGACCGCGACGAAGTACAGGCCCCAGATCGGCGCCGCCAGCGCCAGCATGCTCAGCGGGTCGGCACTCGGCGTCGCGAAGGCCGCGAACACGGTGATGCCCATCACCATGCCGCGCCACCAGCCGAGCAGCCGCTTCCCGGTGACGACGCCGACCAGGTTCAGCATGACCAGCAGCAGCGGGAACTCGAAGGCCAGACCGAACACCAGCACCAGGCGGGTGGCGATGTCGAAGTAGTCCGCGGGCGGCAGGATCGGCGTGGTCTCGTTCGGGGTGAACGAGATCAGGACCTCGACGGTCAGCGGCAGCAGCATGATCGCCAGCGCCACACCGGCCAGGAACAGCGGCGCGCCGCAGGCCAGGAAGATGACGGTGTACTTGCGCTCGTGCTTGTGCAGACCGGGCGCCACGAAGGCCCACAGCTGGTACAGCCAGACCGGCACGGTCGCGACCACGGCCGCGGTCAGCGCGACCTTGAGCATCCAGTTGAAGCCCGCGGTCAGACCGATGGTCGAGACCTGGGCGCAGCGGCCCTTGGTGGACGCGATCGTGTCCGGGTTGCACTGCGGCAGCGGCTTGAGCAGGAACGTCTCGATCTGCTTGTGGAAGATCAGCGCGATGATCGTGAACAGCACGATCGCCAGGACCGATTTGACCACGCGGTTGCGCAGTTCCCGCAGGTGGTCGGCGAGGGCCATCCGCCCCTCGGGATCCTTGGCCGTCTTCGGCGCCTTTGTGAGCTTGCTCAACCCCGGTCCTCAACTCGTGCGTCGGGGCCCGCCGGTCGGCGGGCCTCCAGTGGTGGCGTGCGGCGCGCGTTCAGCGCGTCCCGCCCTCCGGGGCGGAGTGACTCGCGGACTGGCCGGCGGACTGCCCGGCGGACGGCTCGCTCACCGGGCGGGCGCCTGCGGACGCGCCCGGGGCGGACTGGATGGTCTTCGCGGCGACACCCTCGGCCGCCGCCGGGGCGGGCGCGGCCGGGGTGTCGGCGGAGCCGTCGGTGCGCATCGCCTTGGCCTCGCTCTTGAGGATCCGGGCCGACTGGCCGAGCGAGCGTGCCAGGTCCGGCAGCCGCTTGGCGCCGAAGAGCACAATGGCAATGACCGCGACCACCAGGATCGCGGTGAACGAGACCCGCATGCTCGACCACCTTCAGTCTCGGCGGCACCGACCGGGCCGCTCGCTGCGGGGATGGTAACCGCTGCGGATGACACCGTGACGACGGCCGCCCGAACAGGACAGCGGCCCCCCGTCCGTCTTCAGGAGCCATCTGAGAGCGTAACGCGCCCCTACCGCCGAGCAGCAGCCCCCCGCGTCCGCCGGACCGGACTCCCCGGGCTCAGGGGCGGGCCGCCGCCGAGGCCGCGAGGTCCTCGGCCGCCTCGGCCAGCGCCCGGGAGGCCGTGTCCACTCCCTCGGCCAGCGCCCGCACGTCCAGCCAGAGCCGGACCGCGAGGACACCGAGCACCAGCAGGCCGGCGGTGACGAGGAGGACTGCGGCGACGGGCATCCAGGACATGGCCCCACCCTATCGGCCCGCCCGCGCCCGGGAACGCGCCGCCCGGACCGCGCCGCCGGGTGCCCCGCACCGCGGACCCGCCGCCGGGCCGGGGGCCGGGGCCGGCGATGTGCGCTGCTGCACGGCCCCCGCCCCGGCTCACTGCTCGGCCGGCACCAGCCGCATGGTCCGCACCCCGGCCTCGGTCAGCGCCGCGACGATCTTCTCCCCGGCCGGCTTGCGCACCGCCGCCCCGCACAGCGGGCAGGAGAAGCTGTAGTGCGTCCGGTCCGCCGTGCGGCCGAAGGTCAGCCGGAACCCCTCGGCCGGCACCTCGACCTTCTCCCGGCACTCGGAGCAGTACACCTTGAATCTGGTACCGGGCTCCACGGCTCAGACCAGCCCGTCACCGTAGTGGGCGAGCGCCTCCAGTGCCGCGGCCCGGGCCTGCTCGACGAGCGCGGGCGGGGAGACGATCCGCCCGTCCCGGCCCAGCCGCAGGGCCAGCGGCCGCAGCTGCGAGGGGTCGGCGCTGCGCAGGGTGATCCGCAGTCCGCCGTCGGGCAGTTCCTCGGCGTGGTCGTGGGTGTAGTACTCGGCGACCCAGCGCCCGCCGGAGGAGACCTCGACGACGACCTCGGGGTCGTCGGCGGAGGGGTTGACCAGTCCGCCGGAGAGGTCGCGCGGCTCGCGCTTGGGCGGGTCGGCGGGGACGTCGAGGACCTTGATCTCGGCGACCCGGTCGAGCCGGAACATCCGGTGGTCCTCGGAGGTCCGGCACCAGGCCTCGAGGTAGGTGTGGCCCTCGGTGAGCAGCCGGATCGGGTCGACCTCGCGCTCGGTCATGCCGCCGCGCCCGTGCGAGTAGTAGCGCAGCCAGAGCCGGCGGCCCTCGCTGAGGGCGCGGTCGATGTCGGCGAAGACGTGGCTCTCGGCCTCGAAGGTGACGCCGACCCGGGCGCTGCCCTCGGCGCTCTCCCCCGCCGCGTTCTCGATCTTGGCGACGGCCCGGGTGAGGGCCTCGCGGTCGCCGGCCCGCAGGCCGGGCAGACCGGCGACGGCGCGGGCGGCGACCAGCAGGGCGGTCGCCTCGTCGGCGGCGAGGCGCAGCGGCTGCGCGACGTCGTCGACGTTGTGCCACCAGATCCGCTCGCCGTCGGTGTCGATGTCGAGCAGGTCGCCGCCGCGGAAGCTGGTGCCGCACATCGGGAGCACGTTGAGGTCGGCGATGAGTTCGCGCTCGCTGATGCCGAAGGCGCGGGCGACCTCGGCCACCTCGGCGCCGGGGCGCTCGCGCAGGTAGGTGACCAGCGAGAGCATCCGCCGGGTCTGGTCGATCGCGTTGCTCATGCCCGCACGTCCTCGGTCTCGGTGCTGTCCACTCCGGCGGTGCCGGCCGCCCCCGCGCCGGCCACCGCGCGCAGCCGGTCGACGACGTCCGCCCGCAGTTCCTCGGGGCCGACGACGAGCACGTCGGGCCCGAACTCGGCGAGGTCGGCGCCGAGCCCGTTGCCGAAGGGGATGTCGAGCTCGTCCCAGGTGTCGTCGATCCGGCGGGTGCCGAGCGCCTTGGTGCGCAGCGGGAAGCCGGCGCCGCGGCGGACCCGGACGACGGCGGTGGCGGTGGCGCCCTCGCCGGCGAACTTGGCGACGGTGGCGCGGACGTCGACGTGCTCGGGCACGGTGCCGAGGAAGGCGCCGGACCGGGCGCGGACCTTGCCGGTGATCCGGCCGAGCCGGAACACCCGGGCGTCCTCGCGGTCGCGGTCCCAGCCGGCCAGGTACCAGTGGCCGCGCCAGCATTCCAGGGCCCAGGGCTCGACGCTGCGCTGCTGGGCGGCGGCGGCACCGGCCTTGCGGTAGTCGAAGGTGACCGGGCGGCGGTCGCGGGCGGCGGTGAGCAGCGGTTCGAACGCGGCTTCGCGGGCGGGGATGCGCGGTTCGAGGGCGGGTCGGCCCTCGGTCTCGGTGAACGGGACGCCGGCGGCGCGCAGCTTCTGGAGGGCGCCGCTGGCGGCGCCGGACATCTTGGCCTGCTGCCAGACGCGGGCGGCCAGGGTGAGCGCGGCGGCTTCCTCGGCGTCGAGGGCGATCTCCGGCAGGCGGTTGCGGTCGGCGCGGGCGAGGTAGCCGAGTTCGCCGTCGAGGGCGTTCTCGTCGACGTCGATGACCAGTCCGAGTTCGCGCAGGTCGTCCTTGTCCCGCTCGAACATCCGGTTGAAGGCTTCCTCGCTGCTGTGCTGCCAGGCTTCGCGGTAGGCCTCGATGGATTCCCGCAGCTCCTTCTTGGAGAGCGGACGTCTGGTGTTCATCAGGCACAGGGCGAGATTCATCAGCCGCTCTGCCTTGGCGATCGCCATCGCTGACCCTTCCGGTGTGCCGCGCCGCGCGCGGGGTGTGCCCGCCGGGCGTCGTGGACCCGGCGGGACCGACCGTACCGGTAGCGGTACGCGGTGCAAAAGCCGAGTCCGGGAACGCGTGGGGCCGCACCCCGCGGACGGGGTGCGGCCCTGGTGGTCCGCGCTTCTGCGGGGTGTGCTCAGACGCCGATCAGGTCGACCACGAAGATCAGGGTCGAGCCGGCCGGGATGAGCGGGCTCGGCGACTGGTTGCCGTAGGCCAGGTGCGGCGGGATGACCAGCTCGCGGCGGCCGCCGACCTTCATGCCGGCGACGCCCTGGTCCCAGCCCTTGATGACGCGGCCGCCACCGAGCGGGAACTTGAAGGTCGAGCCGCGGTTCCAGCTGGCGTCGAACTCCTCGCCGGTCGCGAAGGTCACGCCGACGTAGTGGACCTCGACGGTCTGGCCCGGCTTGGCCTCCTCGCCGGTGCCGACGGTGATGTCGCGGATCTGGAGCTCGGTCGGCGCGTCGCCGACCGGGAAGTCGATCTCAGGCTTGCTCACTGTGCCTCTTCTCACGGTTGGTTCGGTCCATGACCAAGCGGCGGGCGCCCGCACCCGGTCCGTTCCCGGACCACGGTACGGGCGCCCGCCGCCGTCCGGGTCCGGCCACGCGGCCGGACCCGGAGGTCACACGCACACCATTGTCACCCGAAAGTGGATCAGCCCTGACCGGCGTCGAGGATGTCGACGACGAAGACCAGCGTGGAGTTGGCCGGGATGTCGCCCTGGGCCTGGTCCTTGTAGCCGAGGGAGGCCGGGATGACCAGCTCGACCCGGCTGCCGATGGTCTGGCCCTCCAGGCCCTGGTCCCAGCCGGCGATGACCTGGCCGCCGCCGAGCGGGAAGGAGAACGCCTGGCCCTTGCTGAGCGAGGAGTCGAAGACCTTGCCGTCCTTGAACAGCGCGCCGGTGTACTGGACGAGGATCTTCTCGCCCTTCTCGACCTTGCGGCCCTCGCCCTTGATCAGGACGTGGCTCTTGAGCTCGGTCGGGTCGGCGGCGCCGGGCACCGGGGTGATGTCGGCGGGCTTCTTGCCGTTGTCCTTGACCTGCGGGAAGTCCGCGGGCGGCGGGGTCACGGTGCCGCTGACCACGGCGTCGGGGGCGTTGCTGTTGCGGATGTCGATGACGAAGACCAGGTTGTCCTTCGCCCCGATCGACATGCTGGGGTTGCCCTGGGCGCCGAAGGCGGCGGCCGGCGGGGCGACGACGAGCAGCCGGGAGCCGGCCTTCTTGCCGACGACGGCCTGGTCGAGCGCCGGGATGAGGGCGTCGGTGCCGGCCTGGAAGATCTGCGGCTTGCCCTTGTCGTCGTACGAGGACGGGATGTCCTTGCCGGTGTTCCAGTCCTTGCCGGTGTAGTCGACCGAGGTCCAGGAGTTCTTCTCGACCTTGGGGCCGCTGCCCTCGGAGAGGACCTTCACCACGAAGCTGCCGTCGGCCTGGTCGGCGGGCGGCACCTCGATGGTGGCCTTCTTGCCGAACTCGCCGGTGACGGTCGGCAGCACCTTGGCGCTGTCCTTGATCGGCGGGACGGGCTCGGCGCTCGGCGTGGCCGGGGCGGACTTGGCGGTGTCCGGCTTGGCGGCGGCGCTGTCGTCGGAGGAGCCGTCCTTGTTCACCAGGTACAGGGTGACGGCGCTGCCGATGAGCAGGACGCCCAGGACGGTGCCGAGGATCACACCGAGCCGGCCGACGTTGCCGGGGTTCTCGTCGTACCCGGCCTCGGAGCCGTCCTGGCGGCGGACGGTGGACGCGAAGATCTGCGGGACGTCGTCGGTCTTCGTCCCTGCCGTCCGCGGCGCCTCGTCGGTGCCGCCCCAGCCGGCCTGCTGCCGCAGGATCGCCGGGGGGACGATGATCGACTCGCCGTCGCCCGGGAGCGGGCCGCCGGGCCGCGAGTCGGCCGGGTCTCCGACGGAGTTACCGTGCGCGGTGCCGGACCCGCCCGGGCTCGACTCTTTCTCAGACATGACTCCCCATCCATCTCGCCACGAGGTATTCGAGGTCTACGGCCGGCGTGGTGGCGCCGGGGTGCTGTCGCACTGCCCGCCCGGACCCCGGACGCCGGCGGCGCCTACCACAGTGCGAGGGCAGTATGACAGGTCAGGATGAGGGCGGGCGCTTCCGTGTGCGAGCGCCCGCCCAAGCGTACGGAATCCCCCCGGGCCGGAACCAGCCCGGGGGAAGGATCTCCGTGTTCCCCGCGTCGGCGCGGTCCGGCAGAAGGTCCGGCGGAACGTCCGGCGGAACGTCCGGCAGAAGGTCCGGGAAGCGTCCGCCGAGAGGCTCCCGAACCTGACGGACGCTAGACCGCTTCCAGGATGTCGATCACGAAGACCAGGGTGGAGTTCGGCGGCACGGCGCCCTGCGCCTGGTCCTTGTACCCGAGGGCCGGCGGCACCACGAGTTCGACCCGGCTGCCGACGGTCTGCCCGACCAGCCCCTTGTCCCAGCCCTCGATGACGCTGCCGGTGCCGATCTGCAGGGCCTGCGCCCCGCCGTGGCTCCAGGAGGAGTCGAACTGCTGGCCGTTGGCCCACAGCACCCCGGTGTACTGCACGACCAGGGTCTGCCCGGACTTGACCTGCTTGCCCTCGCCCTTGATCAGCACGGCCTGCTGGAGCTCGGTCGGCGGCTCCTGCCCGGCCGGCACGGTGATGGTCACCGCGGCCTTGCCGTTGTCCTTGACCTGCGGCAGGTTGGCCGGCGGCGGCGTCATGGTGCCGGACAGCGTGGCGTCCGGCGGCAGGCTCTCCATGATGTCCAGCACGAAGACCACGGTGTCGCCCCCCGCGACGCCGAGCTGGGTGCTGCCCTGGCTCCCGAACGCGGCGGCGGGCGGTGCGACGACCAGCAGCCGGCTGCCGACCTTCTTGCCGATCACGCTCTGGTCGAAGGCCGGCACCAGCTGGCCGCTGCCCGCCTGGTAGAGCTGCGGCTTGCCGCCGGAGTCGTAGGAACTGGGCAGGTCCTTGCCGGTGGTCCAGTCCTTCGCGGTGTAGTTGACCGTCACCCAGTCGCCCTTGTTGACGGTGGAGCGGTCGCCCTCGCTGACGGTGTTCACCACGAACTGCCCGCTGGGCTGCTGGCCCTCGGGGATGGTGATGGTGGCCTTGCTCCCGAAGCCCCCGCCGGACAGGGTCGGCATCGGCGAGGCCTCGTTCACCGGGGCGGGCACGGTGGGCGCCGCGCTGGGCGACGCGCTGGGCGTGACCTGGCTGGCGGGCTTGGTGGAACTGCTGCAGGCCACCGCCAGCAACAGGGGCAGGGTGACAAGCAACCCGGCGGTGCGGCGCACGGCTTTCCTCACTGTCGGTCAAAGTCGGCTCTCCGGAACCGGCTCCGGACTCGACGGACAGCGTATGCGCAGACGGTGTCCGGTCCCGGGAGGCACCACCGGGACCGGACACCGCGAAGATCACATCGGCGGGGGCACCGCTCCCCCGCTCCCGCACGACGGCGGCGCAGGCCGGACACCGGCACCGCGCCGGCCACCGACCGGCCCTCCCGCCGTCACATGCCGGCGATGAGCTTCTCCACCCGCTCGTCGACGGAACGGAACGGGTCCTTGCACAGCACCGTTCGCTGGGCCTGGTCGTTCAGCTTGAGGTGCACCCAGTCGACGGTGAAGTCGCGGCGCTGCTCCTGCGCCCGGCGGATGAAGTCGCCGCGCAGCCGGGCCCGGGTGGTCTGCGGCGGGATCGACTTGGCCTCGAAGGTCTTGAGGTCGGTGGTCACCCGCTGCGCCTGGTTCTTGGCCTGGAGCAGGTAGAACAGGCCGCGGCGACGGTGGATGTCGTGGTAGGCCAGGTCGATCTGGGCGATCCGGGGGTTGCTCATGCTCATCTGGTGCTTCTCGCGGTAGCGCTCGATGAGCTTGTACTTCATGATCCAGTCGATCTCGTCGGCGACCCCGTCGAGCCGTTCGCTACGGACCGCCTCCAGGGTGCGGCCCCACAGGTCGAGGACCCGGGCAATGGTGCCGGTGTTGATGCCCTTGCGGTCGGCGAACTCCAGCGCCTTGGTGTAGTACTCCTCCTGGATGTCCAGGGCGCTGGCCTCCCGGCCGTTGGCGAGCCGGACCTGGTGGGTGCCGGTGAGGTCGTGGCTGACCTCGCGGATCGCCCGGATCGGGTTCTCCAGGGTGAGGTCGCGCATGACCACGCCGGCCTCGATGAGCCGGAGCACCAGGTCGGTGGAGCCCACCTTGAGCAGGGTGGTGGTCTCCGACATGTTGGAGTCGCCGACGATGACGTGCAGCCGGCGGTAGCGCTCGGCGTCGGCGTGCGGCTCGTCGCGGGTGTTGATGATCGGGCGGGAGCGGGTGGTCGCGGAGCTGACGCCCTCCCAGATGTGCTCGGCCCGCTGGCTGACGCAGTAGACCGCGCCGCGCGGGGTCTGCAGCACCTTGCCGGCGCCGCAGATGAGCTGCCTGGTCACCAGGAACGGGATCAGCACGTCCGCCAGCCGGGAGAACTCGCCGTGCCGGGCCACCAGGTAGTTCTCGTGGCACCCGTAGGAGTTGCCGGCCGAGTCGGTGTTGTTCTTGAACAGGTAGACGTCCCCGGCGATGCCCTCCTCGTGCAGCCGCCGCTCGGCGTCCACCAGGAGGCCCTCGAGGATGCGCTCGCCCGCCTTGTCGTGCGTCACGAGCTCGGTGACGTCGTCGCACTCGGGGGTGGCGTACTCGGGGTGGGAGCCCACGTCGAGGTAGAGGCGGGCACCGTTGCGCAGGAACACATTGCTGCTGCGGCCCCAGGAGACTACGCGGCGGAAGAGGTACCGGGCCACCTCGTCCGGGGACAGCCTGCGCTGCCCGCGGAACGTACAGGTGACGCCGTACTCGTTCTCCAGCCCGAAAATTCGGCGGTCCATGGGCCATCCATTCTCTGATGGGAGCTGTCCGAAACCGCCTCCGCGGCGCCGTCGGGGCCGCCGCAGGGGCACCGGGGTCCCCGCGGCGGACGTCGCCGGCCGCCGCGGGGACCCCGCAGGCACTACTGGTCGGAGTCGCCCGGCGGGGTGGCCGCCGGCTTCTCCTCGTCGTCCGTCTCGGCGGACTGGTCGCCGTCGAGCAGCCGGGCGAGCTGACCGCCCAGGATCCGCTTGAACTTGCGCTGCTGGAAGCGCTCGCGGTCGAGGACCGCCACCTCCAGCTGGTCGGGGGTGAGGGTGCGCGGGCTGCCGCCGTTGGGGTCGCGGGCGAGCGAGTCCACGGCGACCTTGATGGCCTCGGTGAGCGAGAAGCCGGCCCGGTGGCGCTGGCCGAGGTAGTTGCCGATCGAGTCGGCGTTCCCGCCGACCACCACGTAGTTCTTCTCGTCGACGACCGAGCCGTCCGGGGTCAGCCGGTAGATCTGGTCGTCCTCGGTGCTGCGGCCGACCTCGGCCACGATCAGCTCGACCTCGTAGGGCTTCTCGCCGACCGAGGAGAAGATCGTGCCGAGCGTCTGGGCGTAGACGTTGGCCAGGCCCCGGGCGGTGACGTCGGCCCGGTCGTAGGTGTAGCCGCGCAGGTCGGCGTAGCGCACGCCGCCGATGCGCAGGTTCTCGAACTCGTTGTAGCGGCCGACCGCCGCGAACGCGATCTGGTCGTAGATCTCGGACACCTTGTGGAGCGCCCGGGAGGTGTTCTCGGCGACGAAGACGATGCCGTCGGCGTAGGTGAGCACGACCACGCTGCGGCCACGCGCGATGCCCTTGCGGGCGTACTCCGCGCGGTCCGCCATGGCCTGCTGGGGGGAGACGTAGAACGGTGTCGACACCGGCGGTCGTCCCTTCCTTCTCGGTTGACGGCTAGAGCAGCGGGGCCTGGGGCCCGTTGGGCTGGGTCAGGCGCTGGTCGGTGATGGAGACGGCGATCTCGGTCACCTCGGCCTCGGTGAGCCGGCGGAAGCCGTCCTCGGTGATCAGCGAGACGATCGGGAAGATCTTGCGGGCGAGGTCGGGGCCACCGGTCGCGGAGTCGTCGTCCGCCGCGTCGTAGAGGGCCTGCACGACCATGGTGGACGCCTGCTGGGCCGTCAGGTCGGCGCGGTGGAGCTTCTTCATCGAGCCGCGGGCGAAGACCGAGCCGGAGCCGGTGGCGGCGAAGCCGCGCTCCTCGGAGCGGCCGCCGGTGACGTCGTAGGTGAAGATCCGGCCGCGGCCGTGGTCGAGGTCGTAGCCGGCGAACATCGGGACGACCGCGAGGCCCTGCATCGCCATGCCCAGGTTGCCCCGGATCATGGTGGTCAGGCGGTTGGCCTTGCCCTCCAGGGAGAGGACGGTGCCCTCGATCTTCTCGTAGTGCTCCAGCTCCAGCTGGAACATCCGGACCATCTCGATCGCGAGGCCGGCGGTGCCGGCGACGCCGACCGCGCTGTACTCGTCGGCGGGGAAGACCTTCTCCATGTCGCGCTGGGCGATCACGTTGCCCATCGTCGCGCGGCGGTCACCGGCCAGGACCACGCCCTTGTCGAAGACCGCGGCGACGATGGTCGTCCCGTGCGGGGCCTCGACGACGCCCTCGGGAAGCCGCTGCCGTCCGGGGATCAGCTCGGGCCGGTAGGCCTCCAGGAAGTCGAGGAACGACGAGGACCCCGGGGTGAGGAAGGCAGCCGGTAGACGCCCGGTGCCACGAGTGTTGGCTTCCACACGATTCCTTCCAGGTAGCTTGAAGCGCGCACTGCCCGACCCTATCGGCCGGGCGATCACTGTCCAGCGGACCCGTGCGCCGGGACCGGGCGGACGGGCGGCTCGCGCCGCCCGTCCGCCGTCATCGGCCGCGACCGTGAATTCCCGGAATGCCCACCGGGCGCCCGGCCGGTTTCCGGTCCGGTTACTGTCCGCCCTTTTGCACGAACTGCCGCACGAAATCCTCGGCGTTCGATTCCAGGACCTCGTCGATTTCGTCCAGAACCGCGTCGACGTCGTCGCTCAGCTTTTCCTGGCGTTCCTTGAGCTCGTCGGAATTCTGCGCTTCCGCGGCCTGCTCCTCGACCTCCTCGGAGGAGCGGTTCGCCCGCTGCTGGCCGCCGCCGGTGTCCTTGCTCGCCATTTACCTCACCCCGCTCGATCATCTGGCACGGTTTGGTCGCTGCTTGCTGCATCGACCCTATACACAAGCTGCGACAATCCGCTTCCGGTTTGCCGGTGGCGCTTCCTGTCCAACACCCGCCGTCCCCCCGGATGATTCCCATTTGCCCGGGCTTCACCCGTGGTGATCGAAAAGTTACCCGCCGGAGAGCACCCGCAGCAGGTCCTCCGCCGTGCGGCAGCGGTCCAGCAGTGCCTTGACGTGGTTGCGGGTGCCGCGCAGCGGCTCCAGGGTGGGGACCCGCTGCAGCGAGTCCCGGCCCGGCAGGTCGAAGATCACCGAGTCCCAGGAGGCCGCCGCGACGTGCTCCGCGTACTGCTCGAGGCAGCGGCCCCGGAAGTACGCCCGGGTGTCCTCCGGCGGCTTGGTGACGGCCCTGACGACCTCTTCCTCGGTCACCAGCCGGTCGAACCGGCCGCGGGCCACCAGGCGGTTGTAGAGGCCCTTCTCGGGCCGCACGTCGCTGTACTGGAGGTCGACCAGGGCGAGCCGCGAGTTGTCCCACTCCAGCCCGTCCCGGTTGCGGTAGCCCTCCAGGAGCTCCCGCTTGGCGATCCAGTCCAGCTGCCGGGAGAGCGACATCGGGTCCCGCTCCAGCCGGCCCAGCACGTCCTCCCAGCGGGCCAGCACGTCCACGGTCTGCTCGTCGGCGTCGGTGCCGAAGCGGTCCTCGACGTACTTGCGGGCCAGCTCGAAGTACTCCAGCTGGAGCTGGACGGCGGTGAGCCGGCGCCCGCTGCGCAGCGTGACCAGGTGCTTCAGCGAGGGGTCGTGGGAGATCCGGTGCAGGGTGCGCACCGGCTGGTCGACGGCCAGGTCCGAGGTGATGAAGGCGTCCTCGATCATGGCCAGCACCAGCGAGGTGGTGCCGAGCTTGAGGTAGGTGGAGATCTCGGAGAGGTTGGCGTCCCCGATGATCACGTGCAGCCGGCGGTATTTCTCGGCGTCGGCGTGCGGTTCGTCGCGGGTGTTGATGATCGGGCGCTTGAGGGTGGTCTCCAGTCCGACCTCGACCTCGAAGAAGTCGGCGCGCTGGCTGATCTGGAAACCGTGCGCGGAGCCGTCCTGCCCGATCCCGATCCGGCCGGCGCCGGTGACCACCTGGCGGGACACGAAGAACGGGGTGAGGTGGCGGACGATGTCGGCGAACGGGGTCGCCCGCTTCATCAGGTAGTTCTCGTGGGTGCCGTAGGAGGCGCCCTTGTTGTCGGTGTTGTTCTTGTACAGGTGGATGGTCTGCCCGTTGGGCAGTTCCAGGGCGCGCTGCGCGGCCGCCGCCATGATCCGTTCGCCGGCCTTGTCCCAGAGCACGGCGTCGCGCGGGTTGGTCACCTCGGGCGAGCTGTACTCGGGGTGCGCGTGGTCCACGTAGAACCGCGCGCCGTTGGTGAGGATGACGTTGGCGAGGCCGATGTCCTCGTCCGTCAGCTGGCTGGCGTCGGCGACGTCCCGCGCGAGGTCGAAGCCCCGGGCGTCGCGCAGCGGATTCTCCTCCTCGAAGTCCCAGCGGGCCCGCCGGGCCCGGTGCATCGCCGCCGCGTACGCGTTGACGATCTGGGACGAGGTGAGCATGGCGTTGGCGTTGGGGTGTCCGGGCACGGAGATCCCGTACTCGGTCTCGATGCCCATCACGCGCCGTACGGTCATGCGGCCCTCCTTGCCCCGGTGCGCCGCCCCCGACGGACGGCACACGCTGACGTACCGCTGATCAACACCGACGCCGGGCCGTCTGCCCGCGAACGGTGGGTCGAGCCTAGAACGCCGTACCGACCGGCGGGCCCCGAGACGCGCCGTCCGGCTGCGGGGCCGCGAGGCGCCACAGCCGGACGGGGTGCGTGCGTTCCGGAGGTCCGGAGCGGAGCGGTTACAGGTACTGCCCGGTGTTGGCGACAGTGTCGATGGAGCGGCCGGACTCGGCGCCCTGCTTGCCGGTGACCAGGGTGCGGATGAAGACGATCCGCTCGCCCTTCTTGCCGGAGATCCGGGCCCAGTCGTCCGGGTTGGTGGTGTTGGGCAGGTCCTCGTTCTCCTTGAACTCGTCCACGCAGGCGTTGAGCAGGTGGGAGACCCGCAGACCGCGCTGGCCGTGGTCGAGGTAGTCCTTGATGGCCATCTTCTTGGCCCGGTCGACGATGTTCTGGATCATCGCGCCGGAGTTGAAGTCCTTGAAGTACAGGACCTCCTTGTCACCGTTGGCGTAGGTGACCTCCAGGAAGCGGTTCTCCTCCGTCTCGGAGTACATCCGCTCCACCACGGACTGGATCATCGCGGCGACGGTGGCCTCGAGCGAGCCGTCGTGCTCCTTGACGTCGTCCGGGTGGAAGGGCAGCGAGCCCTTGAGGTACTTGGAGAAGATGTCCTTGGCCGCCTCGGCGTCCGGGCGCTCGATCTTGATCTTGACGTCCAGGCGGCCGGGCCGCAGGATCGCCGGGTCGATCATGTCCTCGCGGTTCGAGGCGCCGATGACGATGACGTTCTCCAGGCCCTCCACGCCGTCGATCTCGGCGAGCAGCTGGGGGACGATGGTGTTCTCCACGTCCGAGCTGACGCCGGAGCCGCGGGTGCGGAACAGCGACTCCATCTCGTCGAAGAAGACGATGACGGGCGTGCCCTCGCTCGCCTTCTCGCGGGCCCGCTGGAAGACCAGGCGGATCTGCCGCTCGGTCTCGCCGACGTACTTGTTGAGCAGCTCGGGGCCCTTGATGTTGAGGAAGTAGCTCTTCCCCTGGGGCCGGCCGGTGACCTCGGCGACCTTCTTGGCCAGCGAGTTCGCCACCGCCTTGGCGATCAGCGTCTTGCCGCAGCCGGGCGGGCCGTAGAGCAGGACGCCCTTGGGCGGGCGCAGCTCGTACTCCTTGAAGAGGTCGGCGTGCAGGTAGGGCAGCTCGACCGCGTCGCGGATCTGCTCGATCTGGTTGGCGAGGCCGCCGATCTGGCGGTAGTCGATGTCCGGGACCTCTTCGAGGACGAGCTCCTCGACCTCGGCCTTGGGCACGACCTCGTAGACGTAGCCGGAACGCGGTTCCAGCAGGAGGGCGTCCCCCGCCCGGAGGGTGGTCTCGCGCAGCGGTTCGGCCAGCCGCACCACCCGCTCCTCGTCGGTGTGGCCGACGACCAGGGCCCGCTCGCCGTCCTCGAGGACCTCCTTGAGGGTGACGAGGTCGCCGATGCTCTCGAAGGCCATCGCGTCCACGATGTTGAGGGCCTCGTTGAGCATGACTTCCTGGCCGCGCCGCAGTTCGTCGAGGGCGACGTTGGGGCTGACGTTCACGCGGAGCTTGCGGCCGCCGGTGAAGATGTCGGCGGTGCCGTCCTCGTTGGAGCTGAGGAACACGCCGAATCCGGCCGGGGGCTGTGCCAGCCGGTCCACTTCCTCCTTGAGGGCCACGATCTGGTCGCGGGCCTCGCGCAGGGTGGAGGCGAGCCGTTCGTTCTGGGCGGTCACGCCGGCCAGGTTGGTCTGGAGCTCGACGATCCGCTCTTCGAGGATTCTCGAATTGCGCGGCGAGTCGGCGAGCTTGCGGCGCAGTCCGGCGATTTCCTGCTCAAGGTACGAGACCTGAGCGGCCTCGTCGGAACCACGAGCGGGCCTGCCGGTGCTGCGGTTGTAGTCGTCATCGTGGGCTGCCACGGTCCTCACCTCCTCCGGGGAGCTGGACGCTTCCAGACCCTACCTGGGACCAGGGGTCCGTAAACCCCTAGATCAAGAAAGATGGAACGGGCGTGTCCGATCTTCGCCCTCGCGTGCTTCCCCTCTGCTAGGGGGATACCCACCGCGCACCGGCCAAAGCGGACCAGATGTATCGTCGATCGAGTCGATATCCGATCGCGACCGACGCCCCAGGTCCGATCGTTGTACGAATGGCGGGAATGCCCCAGGACGGGGCGTCCCGGGACAGAAACGGCGGACGAAACATGTCGGTGAACGGGACGACGGAGGCGGCCGAGCCGCTGGAGGTCTGGATCGACCAGGACCTGTGCACCGGCGACGGCATCTGCGCGCAGTACGCCCCTGAGGTCTTCGAGCTGGACATCGACGGCCTCGCCTATGTGAAGGGCGAGGACGACGAACTGCGCCAGCAGCCGGGCGAGAGCGTGCCGGTGCCGCTGACGCTGCTTCAGGACGTGGTGGACTCGGTGAAGGACTGCCCCGGCGACTGCATCCACGTGCGCCGGGTCAACGACCGGGTCGAGGTCTTCGGACCCGACGCCGAGTAGGCCGGTACGCGCCATAGGGCGTGTCTTCAAACCCCCGCCGTCCGCCCGAAGGGCGGGCGGCGCGGCGTTGGGGTGCGTGCATCGGCGGCGCCGAGGAGAGAGTCCATGCGGAGCATCGGCGACCGACGAGAAGCCGGCGAGGTGCGTGCCCCGGCGTCGCCCCGCAGGCGCGGGTTTGAAGACACGCCTTAGGTGAGGGCCAGTGGGGCGGCGGTCTGGGAACGGTCCCAGGCGCCGCCCTTGTGCGTCCAGGTGAGGTCGAGCGAGATGTCGGGGGCGAAGCGCGGCACCTCGTCGCTCGAATACCCCTGCGCGTGGCCGGTGATGGCGCCGTCCGAACGCAGCGCGAGCCGGCTGACGATCAGGTTCTCGCGCTCCGAGAGCAGGGTGGCGAGGACGGCGGGACGGCCGCCGGGGCCGGGGCCGAGCAGGAAGACGCCGTCGGGCGGGGTGCCGTTCCCGGCCGCGCAGTGGGCGGCGGCGACGGTGCCGGGCCGGCCGTCGCCGAGGTCGGCGGCGAAGCTGACGGCTATGGTCACCGGGAACGGCCCGCAGTCGAGCGGGAGTTCGGCCCGGGCCGGATCGGGCGCGGCGGCCGCGGGCAGGGCCCTGGGGGTGGGCCGGGCGGGCCCGGTGGTGCCGCCCGCGGGACCGGCGGCGAGCGCGGCCGCCACCACGGCGGCGCAGCCGCCCACCGTGACGCCCCAGTGCCAGGGGGTGGTGCGCCCCCGACCGGGGCCGGTGCGGCCCGTCGCGGTCCGCTGTCCAGCCGTCGTCCCGACCGCGGTCTCCACCAGGCGTCCCCTCCAGTGGTCTGTGTGAGCGAGCATCGTCCCACACCGGGGCGGCCGCGAGGTGTCACGGGTGTGCGGGAACGCGGGAGGGGTGGTACGGCATCGCCGTACCACCCCTCCGGACGGTGTCTCAGCCGAGGTCGACCTGGTCGGCGCTCTCGGCGCGGGCGGCGGCCCGGGCGGCCGCGCGCTCCTGCAGGGTGGGCTCGGGGGCCCCGTTGTCGTACTCCTCGCCGTAGGCGCCCTTGGCCGGACGGCGGCGGCGCAGCGGCGGCTCGACGCCGTCGGCGAGGCGCCGGGCGGTGAGCAGGAAGCCGGTGTGGCCGATCATCCGGTGGTCCGGGCGGACGGCCAGGCCCTCCAGGTGCCAGGTGCGGACCATGGTCTCCCAGGCCTGCGGCTCGGTGTAGGTGCCGTGCTCGCGCAGCGCCTCGACGGTCCTGGACATCTGCGTGGTGGTGGCGACGTAGCAGCAGATCAGGCCGCCGGGGACGAGCGCCTTGGAGGCGACGTCCAGGCACTCCCAGGGGGCGAGCATGTCCAGGATGACGCGGTCGACGTCGTTCTCGACCAGGTTGTCCTGGAGGTCGCCGACGGTGAGCTTCCACGCCGGGTGCGGGCCGCCGAAGTAGCGCTCGACGTTGGACTGCGCGATGTCGGCGAAGTCCTGGCGGCGCTCGTACGAGGCGAGCAGGCCGGTGTCGCCGACCGCGCGCAGCAGGTACGTGGACAGCGCGCCGGAGCCGACGCCGGCCTCGACCACGCGGGCGCCCGGGAAGATGTCGGCCATCGCCAGGATCTGCCCCGCGTCCTTGGGGTAGATCACGGCGGCGCCGCGCGGCATGGACAGGACGTAGTCGGGGAGCAGGGGGCGCAGCGCGAGGTACGGGACGTTCCCCGTGGTGCGCACGACCGTGCCCTCGGGGGCGCCGATCAGCTCGTCGTGGGGGAACGCACCCTTGTGGGTGTGGAACTGGTTCCCGGCCTGGAGCGTGAACGTGTAGTGGCGGCCCTTGGGGTCGGTCAGCTGGACCTGGTCCCCGACCTGGAAGGGCCCGCGTCGGCGGGTGGCACCGGTCGGTTCGGACATGCGGACAATCCTAAGGGAAGCGCGCCGTCCGCCCGACCAGGTGATCGTTCCGGCGGTGCCGGAGCGTCGCTCCCGGGGTGCCGGAGGGTCGCCCCCGCCCCGCCGGACGGCCGTCTCAGCGGCCGCTGACGGCCGCCGTCAGCCGCTGTTCGATGTCGGTGAGCGTGGCGACGCCGAACACCCGTCCGTCCGCCTCGACCACCAGGTACTCCCCGGCGGGGGTGGCCCGGACGGCCCGCAGCAGGTCCTCGCCGGCGAGGTCGGCGGGGAGCCGCAGCCCGGGTTCGAGGTCGCGGGCGAGCGGGCCGACGGCGACCCAGGGGCGGCGGTGCTCGGGGACGGCGCGCACGGCGGACTCGCGGACCAGGGCGATCGGCTCGCCGCGCCCGTCGACCACGACGACGGCGCCGGCCTCGGCCTCGTGGGCGCGCCGCATGGCCTCGCCGAGCGGGGTGTCGGCGGTGACCTCGACGGCCCGGCGGGCCAGGTCGCGCAGCCGCAGGCCGGGCAGGACCTCCTTGAGCCGGGCGTTGCGCAGGGCGTTGGTGGCGCCGTTCCAGATGATGGCGGCGAGCACGGCGGCGAGGACGGCGTCGACCAGGGTGTCGGTGCGGCTGCGGTCGAGTTCGCGGGCGGAGCTGACCAGCGGCAGGCCGATCAGGACGGCGACGGCGAGCGCCCGGCCGGCCCAGGCGGCGGCGACGGTGCCGGTCATCGGCCGGCCGGTGACCGCCCAGACCACGGCGCGCAGCATCCGGCCGCCGTCGAGCGGCAGACCGGGCAGCAGGTTGAAGGCGGCGACGACGAGGTTGGAGACCATCAGGCCGGTGAGCAGGACGCCGGGGACGGTGGACAGCTCGACGGCCTGGAGGGCGAGGTAGAACACGCCGCCGAGGACCAGCGAGAGCAGCGGGCCGACGAAGGCCAGCCAGAACTCGCGCCAGGGGCGTTCGGCCTCGTTCTCGATCTCGGAGACACCGCCGAAGAACTGCAGCTGGATCCGCCGCACGCCGAGCTCGTAGCGCAGCGCGACCAGGGTGTGGGCGAGTTCGTGGATCAGTACCGAGCCGTAGAAGGCGACGGCGAAGAAGAAGGCGAGCAGGTAGCGGGCTGCGCCGAGCTCGGGCAGGACCCGGTCGAGCTGGCCGCCGAAGACCCAGGTGATGAGGGCGGCGATGACGAACCAGGACGGGGTGACGTAGATCGGCACGCCGAAGGGGCGGCCCATCAGGATGCCGCCGCGGGGCTCCGGGTCCTCGGGCGGCGGGGTCCCGGGCCGGGTGCCGCTGTCGTGCGGTGGCTGGTCGGAGGTCCGCCGGCCACTGGAGTCGCTCACCGTGTTCCCTTCGTCCGTCTGCCACCGGCGCGCGCCGCGCGCCGGTGCGCCCACGCTACGTGATCGGGGCGGTCGTCCGGCGCGCGCCCCTCGCCTTCCCACTGCCTTCATACCCACCCGCGGGCGGCTTGCGGCAGCACCGTGGCAGCGGGATGACAGCGCAGGGCAATAGGGTCTGGGGTATGCAGCAGACCGAGACCAGCAGCGCCGTCGTGGCCCCGGTGCGGGCGGCGGCGGCCCCGACCGGGCTCTCCCCGTCGCGCGCGGGCGACTTCCTGACCTGCCCGCTGTTGTACCGGCTGCGGGTGATCGACCGGCTGCCGGAGCCGCCGAGTCCGGCGGCGACCCGGGGCACGCTGGTGCACGCGGTGCTGGAGCGGCTGTTCGACTCCCCGGCGGCGGACCGTACGCCGGAGCGGGCGCTCGGGCTGCTGCGCCCGCAGTGGGAGCGGCTGCTCGGCGAGCGGCCGGAGCTGGCCGGGCTGTTCCCGGAGGACCCGGACGGCGCCGCGCTGACGCGCTGGCTGGGGGACGCGGAGAAGCTGGTCGCCCAGTGGTTCCGGCTGGAGGACCCGACCCGGCTGCATCCGGTGGAGCGGGAGCTCTACGTGGAGACGGCCCTGGAGTCGGGGCTGCTGCTGCGCGGCTACATCGACCGGGTCGATGTCGCGCCGACCGGCGAGGTCCGTCTGGTGGACTACAAGACCGGCCGGGCCCCCTCGAGGGATTTCGAGGGCAAGGCGATGTTCCAGATGAAGTTCTACGCGCTGGTGGTCTGGCGCTGGAAGGGCGTGCTCCCCCGGCGACTGCAGCTGGTCTATCTGGGCGGCGGCGGGGACGTGGTCAGCTACGACCCGGACGAGGCGGACCTGCTGGCGGTGGAGCGCAAGCTGCTGGCGCTGTGGGAGCGGATCGGCCTGGCGGTGGCGACCGGCGACTTCCCGGCGACCCGCAACCGGCTCTGCGACTGGTGCGATCACCAAGCCAGCTGTCCGGAGTTCGGCGGCACGCCGCCGCCGTACCCGCTGCCGCTGGCGCGTACGCCCGACGAGGACGATCCCGCGGGGGATCCGACGAGCAAGGAGTCCTAGGTGACGATCCGAGTGCTGCTGGTCGACGACCAGCCGCTGCTGCGCACCGGTTTCCGGATGATCCTGGAGGCCGAGTCCGACCTGGTGGTGGTCGGTGAGGCCGGCGACGGCCAGCAGGCGCTGGACCAGGTGCGGGCGCTGCAGCCCGATGTGGTGCTGATGGACATCCGGATGCCGCGGATGGACGGGGTGGAGGCGACCCGCCGGATCGCCGGTCCGGGGCGGGACGGCCCGGCCAAGGTGCTGGTGCTGACCACGTTCGACCTGGACGAGTACGTGGTCGAGGCGCTGCGCGCGGGCGCGAGCGGCTTCCTGCTGAAGGACGTGCCGGCGGAGGAGCTGGTGCAGGCGATCCGGGTGGTGGCGGACGGCGCGGCGATGCTGGCGCCGTCGATCACCCGGCGGCTGCTGGACATGTACGCCACGAAGCTGCCGTCGGGCGAGGAGGCGCCGCCGCAGGCGCTGAACGCGCTGACCGAGCGGGAGCTGGAGGTGCTGAAGCTGGTGGCGCGCGGGCTGTCGAACGCGGAGATCGCGGCGGAGCTGTTCGTCAGCGAGACGACGGTGAAGACGCATGTCGGCCATGTGCTGACGAAGCTGCAGCTGCGGGACCGGGTGCAGGCGGCGGTGTACGCGTACGAGAGCGGCCTGGTGCGGCCCGGCGCGCTGTAGCGGACGACGGAGCGGCCCGCCCGCCCCCACCCCGGTCCGGGGTGGGGGCGGGCGGGCCGCTCCGTCGTGTTCGGGGCGCCGGCCCCGCGGGTCACTTGCCCTTGCCGACCCGGCCGATCTCCCAGAAGCGGAAGAAGCCGGTGGTGTCGACGGTCGACTCCACGCCGGTGATGTTGGAGCGGGAGGTGTAGAACGCCTTGTTCTGGAACAGCGGGATCAGCGGGGCGTTCTCGGCCACGATGCCCTGGATCTGGGCGTAGAGGCTGCTGGCGGTGGCCCGGTCGGTCTGCTTGAGGGTGTCGGGCACCAGCTTCTGGCTGATCCGCTGGTCGTCCCAGCCGTGGTGGTAGGCGCCACCCTCGACGATCAGCGGCGCGACGTAGTTGTCCGGGTCCGGGTAGTCCGCGAACCAGCCGATCAGGTACATCTGGTACTTGCTCTCGTTCCAGCCCTTCTTGAAGGCGTCCCAGTCGGGCTCCTGCTGGACGGTGACCTGGAACAGGCCGCCGGCCTCCAGCTGCTTCTTCAGGGTCTCGGCCTCGACGGCCTCGGCGCGCGAGCGCGACCAGGTGAGGTTGAGCTTGACCGGGGTGGCGACCTTGGCGGCGGCGAGGATCGCCTTGGCCTTGGCCGGGTCCTGGTCGCCGTAGCGGTCGAAGAAGGCCGTGTTGTGGCCGGTGACGCCCGCCGGGACCATGGAGTACAGCGGCTGGACGGTGCGCGCGAAGACGTCGCGGGCCAGGGCCTTGCGGTCGACCAGCTGGGCGGCGGCCTGGCGGACGGCGACGTTGCCGGCGGTGGCGTCCTTGGTGTTGAACACCAGGTAGCGGGTGTCGTTGCTGTCGCCCTCGACGACGCGCAGGTCGGTCTTGCCGCCCTGCTGGTCGGAGAGGATCTGCGCGGCGGTGTTCGGCTCGAGGCTGTTGTCGGCCAGGTCGACCTCGCCGTTGTCGATCGCGGTCTTGAGGTCGGCCGGCTTGTCGAAGTAGCGCAGCACGAACTTCTTGTTCCGGAGCTTGGCGTCGCCGGTGTACTTGTCGTTGGGCAGGAGCACGACCTTGGCCGGGCCGCTCTTCGGGGTCGCCTCGATGGAGTCGATCTTGTACGGGCCGGAGCCGACCAGCTTGTCGTTCGCCAGCGCCTTGTCCGCCGGGAAGACCTCCTGGTCGACGATGGCGCCGGCCGGGCCGGCCAGCTTGGCCGGGAGGGTGGCGTCGGGCTGGGCGAGGTGGAAGAGCACCTCGGTGTCGTTGACCGCCTCGACCGTCTTGATCGACGACAGCAGGCCGGCCGGGCCGTTGGCGTCGTTGATCTTCAGGGTCCGCTGGATCGAGAAGACGACGTCGGCGGAGGTCAGCGCGTGGCCGTTGGAGAACTTCAGCCCGCTCCGGAGCGTGCAGTGGTACTGGGTGGCGTCGCCGGCGGTGAACTCGCAGGACTGGGCGGCGTCCGGGGTGGGGGCGCTGGACGCGGCCGGGTAGCTGAGCAGCGACTGGAAGGTGTTGCGCAGCAGCAGCCAGGAGCCGGCGTCGTAGGCGACGGCCGGGTCCAGGGCGTTGGTCGTCGCGGTGGTGCCCAGGGTGATCGCCTTGTCGCCGTCGCCCTTGACGGCGTCGGTCACCGAGCCGCAGCCGGCCACCGTAACGGCCACGATTCCGGCGCAGCCGAGCACGGCCAGTCGTTCAGCGGAAGTCTTCACGGGTCGCGTCCTTCTGGGTGCGGGGCTGCGACCGCGGGCACGACGGGGGTGCCCGTCAGCGGCGGTGCCTGGGCTCGGGGGTGGAACGAACTGGAGTAGCGTGCCATATCGAACAGACACCCCCGATACCCGCACAGGTGACAGTTGGGACACGGGCGGGTGCGCTGGACTGGCCTCTCCTACGAGTTGTCAGGCAATGCCCGTTTTCTCCCCGGGGAGTCCCCCGGCCCGGCCCGGTCCGTCCGCTTACCGGTCGGTACCGACGGTCCGCAATGAGACGACAATCACACTCGCGAGGCGACCAGCGAGCGCAGCAGTTCCAGGTCGACCTGCTCCAGCGAGGACAGCACCAGGCGCCCCGGAGCGGGCTCGATCGGCGCCACCGAGGGGACGGCGATCACCGGGCAGCCGGCCGCCTCGGCGGCCCGCACGCCGGTCGGCGCGTCCTCCACCACCACGCAGCGGGCCGGGTCGGCGCCGAGCCGGCGGGCCGCCTCCAGGTACGGGTCCGGGTGCGGCTTGGTGCGGGCCACCTCGTCGCCGGCGACCGAGAAGGCGAAGTGCTCGGCGCCGAGCGAGCGGAGCACGATGTCGATGATGTGCCGGTGCGAGGCGGACACCAGGGCGGCCGGGACCCCGTGCGCGGCCAGCGTGTTGAGCAGCCGCTCGGCGCCCGGCATCAGCGGCACGCCGCCGTCCAGCAGGTCGACGAAGCGCCTGTTGATCAGCACGGTCAGCTCGGCCGGCGAGAGGTCCACCCCGGTACTGGCCAGCAGGTGGTCGATGACCCGGGTCATCGGGCCGCCGACCACGTGGGCGCGGTCCTCGGCGGTCAGCTCGTGGCCCAGCTCGGCGAAGAGCGAGGCCTCCGCCTGCCACCAGAAGTCCTCGGTGTCGACCAGCGTCCCGTCCATGTCCAGCAGCACCGCCTGCAGGCCCCGGTCGTCGCCGCGGCCGAGGGTCGGGGTGGCGGTGGAGATGGTGGTCATTGGCGGGATCCTTCCGTCCGTGCCCGGATCGGACCCGGGGATGGCACGGGCCGGCCCGCTTTTGAGCGGACCGGCCCGTTCAGGATCATCAAGGATACGCCCGGGGACCCCGAATGAAGCGAACGCTGCGCAGCGTGGGCGTTACCGGGCGTTGAAGTACTTGGCCTCCGGGTGGTGGATCACGATCGCGTCGGTGGACTGCTCGGGGTGCAGCTGGAACTCCTCGGAGAGCACCACGCCGATCCGCTCGGGCTTCAGCAGCTCGGCGATCTTGGCGCGGTCCTCCAGCTCCGGGCAGGCCCCGTAGCCGAGCGAGAACCGGGCGCCGCGGTACTTGAGCGCGAACATGTCCTTGACGTCCTGCGGGTCCTCGTCGCCGAAGCCCAGCTCGTAGCGGACCCGCGCGTGCCAGAACTCGGCCAGCGCCTCGGCCAGCTGGACGGACAGTCCGTGCAGCTCCAGGTAGTCCCGGTAGGAGTTGTCGGCGAACAGCTCGTTGGCGGCCTCGGAGATCCGGTTGCCCATGGTGACCACCTGGAGGCCCAGCACGTCGCGGACCCCGGACTCCTCCGGGCGGAAGAAGTCGGCCAGGCAGAGCCGGCGCCCGCGCCGCTGGCGCGGGAAGGTGAACCTGGTCCGCTCGCTGCCGTCCTCGTGGAAGACGATCAGGTCGTCGCCCTTGGAGTTCGCCGGGTAGAAGCCGTAGACGACCGCCGCCTCCAGCCAGCCCTCGGTCTGCAGCCGGTCCAGCCACATCCGCAGCCGCGGCCGGCCCTCGGTCTCCACCAGCTCCTCGTACGAGGGGCCGTCGCCGTTCCGGGCGGCCTTGAGGCCCCACTGCCCCTTGAACAGCGCGTCCTCGTCCAGCCAGGAGGAGTAGTCGGCGAACGGCACGCCCTTGACGATCCGGTCGCCCCAGAACGGCGGCTCGGGCACCCGGTTGTCGACCGCGACGTCGGAACGGATCTGGCCGAGGTTGACCTCCTCCGGCTCCTCGACCTCGACCCGGGCGTGCCGGCGCTGCTTGAGCTCCGGCAGGGTGGCGCCGGGCACACCGCGCTTGACCGCGATCAGCGCGTCCATCAGCCGCAGGCCCTCGAAGGCGTCCCGGGCGTAGCGGACCTCGCCCTCGTAGATCTCGTGCAGGTCCTGCTCGACGTAGGCACGGGTCAGCGCGGCGCCGCCGAGGATCACCGGGTAGTCGGCCGCCAGCTTGCGCTGGTTCAGCTCCTCCAGGTTCTCCTTCATGATCACGGTGGACTTGACCAGCAGGCCGGACATCCCGATGACGTCCGCCCGGTGCTCCTGGGCGGCGTCCAGGATCGCCGAGACCGGCTGCTTGATGCCCAGGTTGACCACGGTGTAGCCGTTGTTGGACAGGATGATGTCGACCAGGTTCTTGCCGATGTCGTGGACGTCGCCCTTGACGGTGGCCAGCACGATGGTGCCCTTGCCCTCGTCGTCGGACTTCTCCATGTGCGGCTCCAGGTGGGCCACCGCGGTCTTCATGACCTCGGCCGACTGGAGCACGAACGGCAGCTGCATCTGGCCGGAGCCGAACAGCTCGCCGACCACCTTCATGCCGGCCAGCAGCGTGCTGTTGACGATCTCCAGGGCCGGGCGCTCCGTCAGCGCCTCGTCGAGGTCGGCCTCCAGGCCGTTGCGCTCGCCGTCGATGATCCGGCGCTGGAGCCGCTCCTCCAGCGGCAGCGCGGCCAGCTCCTCCGCCTTGGACGCCCGGACCGAGGACGAGGAGACGCCCTCGAACAGCTGCAGCAGCTTCTGCAGCGGGTCGTAGCCCTCGCTGCGGCGGTCGTACACCAGGTCGAGCGCGACCTCGCGCTGGTCCTCGGGGATCCGCGCCATCGGCAGGATCTTGGAGGCGTGCACGATCGCCGAGTCCAGGCCCGCGTCGACGCACTCGTTCAGGAAGACCGAGTTGATCACCATCCGGGCGGCCGGGCTGAGGCCGAAGGAGATGTTGGACAGACCGAGGGTGGTCTGCACGTCCGGGTGGCGGCGCTTGAGCTCGCGGATCGCCTCGATGGTCTCGATGCCGTCCCGGCGCGACTCCTCCTGCCCGGTGCCCAGGGTGAAGGCCAGGCAGTCGACCAGGATCGAGCCCTCGTCGACGCCGTACTCGCCGGTCAGCTGGGCGATCAGCCGCTCGGCGATCTCGACCTTCTTGGCCGCGGTGCGGGCCTGGCCGTCCTCGTCGATGGTCAGCGCGATCAGCCCGGCGCCGTGCTCGCGGGCCAGCGAGGCGATCCGGCCGAAACGGGTGTCCGGGCCGTCGCCGTCCTCGTAGTTCACCGAGTTCAGCACGGCGCGCCCGCCGAGCGACTCCAGGCCGGCCCGCAGCACCTCCGGCTCGGTGGAGTCCAGCACGATCGGCAGGGTGGAGGCGGTGGCCAGCCGGCCGGCGATCTCCTTCATGTCGGCGACGCCGTCGCGGCCGACGTAGTCCACACAGAGGTCCAGCAGGTGGGAGCCGTCCCGGATCTGGTCGCGGGCGATCTCCACGCAGGCCTGCCAGTCGCCGGCCAGCATCGACTCGCGGAACTTCTTCGAGCCGTTGGCGTTGGTGCGCTCGCCGATCGCCAGGTAGGAGGTGTCCTGGCGGAACGGCACCGACTGGTACAGCGAGGACGCGGACGGCTCGGGGCGCGGCTCGCGCGGCGCGACCGGGCGGCCCTGCACCCGCTCGACCACCTGGCGCAGGTGCTCGGGGGTGGTGCCGCAGCAGCCGCCGACCAGCGAGAGCCCGTAGTCGCGGGTGAACACGTCGTGCGCGTCGGCCAGCTCGGACGGGCTCAGCGGGTAGTGCGCGCCGTCCTTGCCCAGCACCGGCAGGCCCGCGTTGGGCATGCAGGACAGGCCGATCCGGGCGTTCTTCGCCAGGTAGCGCAGGTGCTCGCTCATCTCGGCCGGGCCGGTGGCGCAGTTCAGGCCGATGTAGTCGACGCCGAGCGGCTCCAGCGCGGTCAGCGCGGCGCCGATCTCCGAGCCGAGCAGCATGGTGCCGGTGGTCTCCACCGTCACCTGGACCAGCACCGGCAGGTCCAGGCCCGCGTCGGCCAGGGCCTGCTTGGAGCCCAGGATCGCGGCCTTGGTCTGCAGCAGGTCCTGGCTGGTCTCCACCAGCAGGGCGTCCGCGCCGCCGGCGATCAGACCGGCCGCGTTCTCCCGGAAGCCCTCGCGCAGGACCTCGTACGGCGCGTGGCCCAGGGTCGGCAGCTTGGTGCCGGGGCCGATCGAGCCGAGCACCCAGCGGGTCCGGCCGTCCTCGGCCGCGTGCGCGTCGGCGGCCTCGCGGGCCAGTCGGGCACCGGCCTCGGAGAGCTCGAAGATCCGGTCGGGGATGTCGTACTCGCCGAGCGCGGAGAAGTTGGCGCCGAAGGTGTTGGTCTCCACACAGTCCACGCCCACCGCGAAGTAGGCGTCGTGGACGGAGCGGACGATGTCGGGCCTGGTCAGGTTGAGGACCTCGTTGCAGCCCTCCAGGTTCTGGAAGTCCTCCAGCGTCGGGTCCTGTGCCTGGAGCATGGTGCCCATCGCTCCGTCGGCGACCACCACCCGGGTGGCCAGTGCCTCACGCAGCGCGTTCGCGCGGCTCTGCGGGGTGACGGACGGGCTGGCGGCAATGGCCATGGGGCTTCTCCCTGGGTGCGACGGCTGTCGGCTTTGCGAACCCGCTGAGTCGGGGACGCACGTGGCCAGGGTATCCGGACCCCGCCGGGAGGAGACCACCTATTCCGTATCCTGAACGCTCGGCCGAACAGGGGGGAACGACCGGATGACCACGATGCGGACACTGGTTCGGGACGGCGTACGGCGGGCCGGGGGCGCCGCCGCCGCCCGGGCCCGGGCGCTCCGGTCCCGCTGGCGCGGCTGGTCGCGGTGGCGCAAGAGCCTGGTGGTGGCGCTGACGGCGCTGGCCGTGGTGCTGGTCCCGGTCGGTTCGGCGGCGCTCGCGCTGCGCCTGCAGTACGTCGGCGACCCCTCCCCCGAGGCGCGCAGCCGCGGCCGTGACGCACTCTGGCTCGGCCACGCCTGGGTGGACGGCCGGAAGGGTGACGCGGACGTCGCGGCCCTCGCCGAACGGCTGGCCGGCACCGGCGTGCGGGACCTCTACGTGCACACCGGCCCGCTGGAGCACGACGGCTCGCTGCCGCCCGCCGTGCACCCCCGGGCGGCCTGGTTCACCGGGGCCGCGCACCGGGCGCTGCCCGGGGTCCGGGTGCAGAGCTGGCTCGGCGACGAGGTGAAGCCGGAGAAGGACGGCCTGGACCTGGAGGACGCCGCCACCCGCGACCGGGTCACCGCCTCCGCCCGCCAGGTCCTGGACCTCGGCTTCGACGGCGTGCACTTCGACATGGAGCCGATCCGGCCGGGCTCCGACGGCTGGCTCGCCCTGCTCGACCAGGTCCGCCCGGTCACCGCCGGGCGCGGCGCGAAACTGTCCGTCGCCGCCCCGCAGATCGACCCGCTGCCCTACCAGCACGACGTCGCCATCGCGCTCACGGACCACGGCAAGTGGTGGGACCAGGCGTACTTCACCGCCACCGCCCGCCGGGTGGACCAGATCGCGGTGATGACCTACGACTCCAGCATGCCGACCGAGGGGTTCTACGGCGCCTACAACGCCTACCAGACCGAGCTCGCCCTGGAGGCCACCCCGGCGGAGGTCGACCTGCTGATGGGCCTGCCGTTCTACTGGGAGGACGAATGGGGCCACTGGGGGCGTGCCGAGACGGTCACCGCCGGGATCCGGGGCATCCGGCTGGGCCTGGGCCGGCAGGACCTGCACCGGCCGAACTTCGGCGTCGGCCTGTACGTGGACTTCGCCGCCACCGAGCAGAACTGGGCCGACTACCGGCGCGACTGGGTGCGATGAGGGCCGGTTCTCAGGGCGCGGCCAGCCGGTGGGCGAGCGCGCTCAGGTAGCGGTGGACGGTGGCGTCCTCGCCGGTCAGGTAGTGCGAGACGGCCCGGTACAGCGGCTGGTAGACCTCGCCGTGCTCGGTGACGGTGAGCGTGCAGCCCCGGCCCGCCGGTGTCAGCACGTACGTCCAGGTGCCGCCGTAGGGCAGGTCCGGGTCCGCGATGCCGGTCACCAGGCGGTGCGGGGCGGCGCTCTCCACGACCTCGTAGGTGGTGTGGCCGTGCTTGCCGTACTCGCGCCACCGGGGGTGCCCGGCGGCGGTGGCGGGCAGCCGTTCGACGTGCGCCAGCCCCGGGCGCCAGGCCGGGAAGAGGTCGACGGCGGTCAGGACGTCCCAGACCTCGTCGGGCGGCCGGTCCAGTTCGAGTCCGCCCTCGCTGACGTGTTCCACCGGCAGTCGCCGGCCCGCGGCCAGCAGCGCCACCGCCAGCCCGGCCGTGGCTCCCGCCGCCACCACGGCGGTCGCCCCGACCGCCGTCCACCGCCGTCCGCTCATCCGCCGGCTCCTCACACCCTGTGCACCCGGCCCCATCACCCATCATCGCGCCGTCCCGCCGCGCGGGCGCGGCCGGGCCCGGGGCGGTCCCCCGGGGCCCGCCCGGATAACCGCTGGATCGCGGCCGTCCCCTCGCCCAGACTGTCCCGGTGGCCCGGCGGAACGGCGCTTCAAAGCCCGTAGGCTGGGCAGGTAGGGACCATGGAGCGCGGCGTTCCATGGGTGACGAGAGGTTCGACCGTCGGCTTCCGGCCGCCGGCACCCGGGCATTCCCGGCCGGGTGGCGCGGTGGACGCCGACCGGAGGGAGACGCTGGGTGATCGAGCTGGAGGAAGTTCCCGAGTTGATCGACCCGGTGATGGTGTGCGCCTTCGAGGGGTGGAACGACGCGGGTGACGCCGCCTCGGCCGCGCTGGCGCACCTGGACGAGACCTGGGGCGGCAAGGTGTTCGCCGCGCTCGACGCGGAGGAGTACTACGACTTCCAGGTCAACCGGCCCACCGTATGGCTGGACGGCGGGGTGCGCCGGATCACCTGGCCCACCACCCGGCTCTCGGTGATCCGGGTCACCGAGCCGACCACCCGGGACGTGGTGCTGGTCCGCGGCATCGAGCCGAGCATGCGCTGGCGCTCGTTCTGCAACGAGCTGCTCGGCTTCGCGCACGAGCTGGGCGTCGAGCTGGTGGTGATCCTGGGCGCACTGCTCGGCGACACCCCGCACAGCCGCCCGGTGCCGGTCAGCGGTGTCACCTCGGACCCGGAGCTTGCCCGCCGGCTGGAGCTGGAGGAGAGCCGCTACGAGGGACCGACCGGGATCGTCGGGGTGCTCCAGGAGGCGTGCACGCACGCCGGGGTGCCGGCCGTGACGCTGTGGGCGGCGGTGCCGCACTACGTCGCCCAGCCGCCGAACCCCAAGGCCACCCTGGCGCTGGTCAACAAGCTGGAGGACCTGCTGGACCTGCGCATCCCGCCGGGCGAGCTCGGCGAGGACGCCCGGGCGTGGCAGCTGGGCGTGGACCAGCTGGCCGCCGAGGACAGCGAGGTCGCGGAGTACGTCCAGCAGCTGGAGGAGGCGCAGGACACCGCGGAGCTGCCGGAGGCCTCGGGCGACGCGATCGCCCGGGAGTTCGAGCGGTACCTGCGGCGCCGGGAGAACGTCGGGCCGACCGGCGAGAAGCCGGTCTCCGGGCACGCCACCGCGGAGCGGCCGGCCGAGCCGGAGCCTCCGACGGCCCGGGAGAGCCAGGACGGCGCCGAGGAGGACTGAGCGCGTCCGGTCGGACCGGAACCGCCGTACCGACGCCGTGGGGGCGTCGAGGCCACTGGCCTCGACGCCCCCACGGCGTTGACGGGACTCCGCGCGGACTCCCTGGGGCGCGACGCCCTAGAGCGCGACGCCGAGCAGCGCGTCCACGGTGCGGGTGACCAGACCGGGGGCGCCGATCACGGTGCCGCCGTCGCGCTCCTGCGCGGCGGCCCAGCGGTCCACCGCGGCCAGCGCGGCCGGGGCGTCCAGGTCGTTCGCGAGCGCGGCGCGGACCTCGGCGAGCAGCTGCTCGGCGGCCGGGCCGTCCGGGCGGGAGACCGCGGCGCGCCAGCGGGCGAGCCGCTCGACGGCCTCGTCCAGGGTGCCCTTGGTCCACTCCCAGTCCTCGCGGTAGTGGTGCGAGAGCAGGGCCAGCCGGATCGCCGCCGGGTCGACGCCCTCGCGGCGCAGGGCCGAGACGAAGACCAGGTTGCCGCGGGACTTGGACATCTTGTGGCCGTCCAGGCCGACCATGCCGGCGTGCACGTACGCCTGGGCGTACGGGTGGGCGCCGGTGGCCACCTGGGCGTGCGCGGCGCCCATCTCGTGGTGCGGGAAGGACAGGTCGCTGCCGCCGCCCTGGATGTCGAAGGACATGCCGAGGAACTGCAGGGCGATCGCGACGCACTCGATGTGCCAGCCGGGGCGGCCGTGGCCGAGCTCGGTGTCCCAGGCGGGCTCGCCGGGACGGGCGGCCAGCCAGAGCAGGGCGTCCAGCGGGTGGCGCTTGCCGGGGCGGTCCGGGTCGCCGCCGCGCTCGGCGAAGACCGGGAGCATGGCCTCGCGGGTGAGGCCGGAGACCTCGCCGAAGGTCGGGTCGGCCTCGACCGAGAAGTAGATGTCGCCGTCCAGCTCGTAGGCGGCACCGCTCGCGAGCAGCTTCTGGACCAGCGGGACGATCCACGGGATGGACTCGACGGCGCCGATGTAGTGGGCCGGCGGGAGCAGCCGCAGCGCGGTCATGTCCTCGCGGAACAGCGCGGTCTCGCGCTCGGCGAGGGCCACCCAGTCCTGTCCGGTCTCGACCGCGCGCTGGAGCAGGGGGTCGTCGACGTCGGTGACGTTCTGCACGTAGAGGACGTCGTGTCCGGCGTCCTTCCACACCCGCTGCACCAGGTCGAAGGCGTTGTAGGTGGCGGCGTGGCCCATGTGGGTCGCGTCGTAGGGCGTGATGCCGCAGACGTAGATCCGGGCGGTGCCGTCCTGCGGCACGACCTCCCGGATGCCTCCCGTCGCGGTGTCGTGGATTCGAAGGGGGAGCCCCTGACCAGGCAGGGCGGGAACCTCGGAGGCGGGCCAGGCATGCATGGGATCGACTTTAACCTTGAGAACATTTGAAAGCCTAACCAGTCGGCAAGATCGACTGGATTCGTCTGCTTTCGCGGCCCGGGCGCTTCCTGACCGATCGTGTCCGGAAACCTTCGCCGGAGCGCCGGGGCGAAAGCGGCGCGAAGGCGGACCGGAAGCGGAACGGCGGCAGGCCGGAACCGCCCCGTGCACGGCCACACGGGGCGGTCCGGGCGGACGGGCGCCCGGTCGGCCCTGCCGCCGACCGGGCGCCCGCGACCCTGCGGGCAGACGGCCGGAGCCGCTACAACCGCTGCCAGAGGGCCGGCACGTTCGGCGGCTCCCACCCCGCGATGGCGGTGTGCCCCTGGAGGCACCGGTAGGAGACGCCGCCGTAGGTGACGCGGTCGCCCGCGTTGTAGAAGGTGCCCGCGGTCCAGGTCCCGCCCGGCGCCGTGGTCGGCGGCGTGGTGGGGGGTGTGGTGGGCGGCTTGGTCGGCGTGGTGGGGGTGGCGGTCGGGGTCGGGGTCTGCGGCACGTTGAGCACGAAGTCGTACGTGCCCTCCTTCGCCGAGCCGACCTGGCGGACGTTCATCAGCAGCCGCGCGTCGTAGATGGTGTCGGTGCTGTTGCGCGGCTCGTTCGGGAAGTACAGCTGGGTGGTGAGCACCGGCCGGCCGGGCGCCTGGAGCTTGACGTGGATGTGCCGGGTGCGACCCGGGTAGAGGCCCGGCACGATCGTGGTGAGGCTGAACGCACCCTGGGCGTTGGTGAACTGGTGGCCGCGGAAGGTGAACCCGACGTTGTCGTAGGCACCGTTCACGTCGGCCTGCCAGAAGTCCAGCAGGACGCCGGACAGGGGCAGGCAGGCGCGGCCGAAGACGTAGCCGCTGACGGTGAGCCTGGTGCCCGGGGTGCTGTCGGTGATGAGCGAGGTGCGCAGCGGCGAGTTGGGCTTGAAGTACGGCCCCTCGGTCTGCTCGATGGTCGGGGCGTCGCCGTCGTGGCACTCGGGCGTGAAGTCCGGCATCTCGCCGGTGCCGACCCGGTCGCGGGCCAGGGCGACGCCGCCGCCGACCAGCAGGGGGGCGGTGCCGAGAACGGCGGCTGCCCGGAGGACGGTCTTGCGGCTTATCCGGCGGTCGGTGGGACCGTCCGTCCCGGTGACGGGCTCTTCGGACGCGGGCATGCGCCGACTCCTTCGCTGTGGGTGTGGGGGATCTGCCGGTGTCGATGGGAATGACGGCCCTTGCCATGGTGGGGGCATGACAAGGACCGGGCCGGCGGGCCGCCCGCTCGCGCCGGGCGGTCCGCCGGTGGCCGACAGTCAACCTACGGGCCGTCCGGACCTGCCGCGATGGACGTGATCCGGGGATCGTGGTGATTTCCTCCGACCTTGGCCCGGAACTCCCCGGGCGTCATCCCGGTCTCCCGGCGGAAGAACCGGCAGAAGTACGCCGGGTCCCCGAACCCGGCCTCCCGGGACACCTGACGCACCGTCAGTTCGGTGCAGGCCAGCAACCGCTTGGCCTCCAGCGTCTGCTGCTGGCGGATCAGCCGCCCCGGCGTCCGGCCGGTCGCCTGCTTGACCGTCGCCTGGAGGTGCCCCGGGGAGACCCCCAGCTCCTGGGCGCAGGAGGCGACCGAGCGTTGCACTCCGCCCGGGTCGGCGATCAGCCGGGTGAACGCGGCGGCGAGGTCGCCGGTGCGGCCCGGCAGCGCCCCCGGGCCGACCGGCGCGCAGGCCCGCAGGGCGCGGACCACCAGGATGTGCAGACTGGCCCGCAGCACGCCCGGATAGCCCGCCGGCCGCGCCCGGTACTCGGCCTCCATGTCCGCCAGCAGCGCGGCGATCGGCCCGGCCTGCTCGCCCAGCCGCACCGCCGGGCGACCGGCCAGGACGCGCAGCGCGGCGAGGTCCTGCGGATTGGTCAGGAGGAAGTCCTCGTTGAACAGCACGACCTGGCCGGTGAGGTCGTCCGCGTCCACCCAGTGGTGCACCTGGCCGGGCGCGATCACGCACAACTGCGGCGGCTGCAGCGGTCGCTGGACCAGGTCCAGGACGTGGGCGCCGCGGCCGCCGGTGACGTAGACGATCTCGAAGAAGGAGTGCCGGTGGGGGAAGCCGGCCCGGGACAGCGGGCCGATGGTGTCGAAACTGCCGATCGCGAACGGGAGCAGATGCGGCAGCGGGACCTGGAGGCGGTGCAGCGGCAGGTCCAGGTGGGGGGTGGTCCGTCGCTCGTCCATCGTCGCAGTGTGCGGCCGGGACCTGGCACCGGTCCAGACCACTGTCCGGTGGAAGGACTTCCGGACGGGTGGTCCGGCGGGCCGGACGGCCCCGGCTTCGAAGGCGGGAGGCCCCGCGGGACCGTCCGATCGCGGGAAGCCGCACCGGACCGGCGGATCGCGGGAAGCCCCGCCGGACCGTCAGATCGGCGGCCAGGGGATGGACGGCCAGTCCTCGGAGGGCAGCGGATGGGTACCGGCGGCGAGCAGCGCCGCCACCCGGGCCCGGGTGGCGTCCAGTTCGGCCGCCGTCAGGTGCGGGGCCAGCCGCTCCCCCAGCGCGCCGTCCAGCTGCCCGGCCAGGCCGGCCAGCACCGCCGCCGCCTCCTCGGGCAGCGGGCTCCCGGCCCAGCCCCAGAGCAGGGTGCGCAGCTTGCCCTCGCTGTGGAAGGTGACGCCGTGGTCGATGCCGTAGATCCGGCCGTCCGCGGCCGGGATCAGGTGGCCGCCCTTGCGGTCGGCGTTGTTGAGGACGGCGTCCAGTACGGCGAGCCGGCGCAGCCGCTCGTCGTCGGGGTGGACCAGCAGCGCGGTGCGCCCGTCGCCGACCTCGGCCCGGACGATCGGCAGCCAGCCGTCCTCGGGGCCGTCCGGGTCCTGGAGCGCGAGCAGCGGGTCCGCGTCCGGGTCGGGCTCGACCCACAGCTGCACCATGCCGGGGCCGTGCGGGCCGTCCCGCAGCACGGTGGGCGGGACCAGCCCCCAGCCGGTGGCGGCGGACAGCTCGTAGGCGGCGACCTCGCGGCCGGCCAGGGTGCCGTCCGGGAAGTCCCAGAGCGGGCGCTCGCCGGCCACCGGCTTGTAGACGGCCTGGGCGGCGAGGCCTTCGGTGCCGTCGATGCCGACGGTGCAGTAGAGGGCCGCGTTGGAGGCGTCGGTGAGCCGGCCGTGCACGGTCAGCGCGCCCTCCCGCAGCAGCCGCAGCGCGGTCGGCGGGTCGGCGGCGAGGGCGGCGGCCCCGGCGGGGTCGGCGCGCGGCGGCTCGATCCCGCCGGCCGGGGCGGACGAGGTGTTCAGCGCCGGTACCCGTTCGCGCGCGGGCACAGGTGGCCCTCCGGGTCGAGCGGCAGGTTGCAGAACGGGCAGGGCTTGCGGCCGGCCGCGACGAGGTCCAGCGCGCGCCTGGCGAACACCCGGGCCATCGCGCCGGACAGCCGCACCCGGAGCATGTCGGGGCCGTTCTCGTCGTCCTCGAAGACGGCGGCGCCCTCCTCCTCGCCCTCCTCCTCCTCGATCAGCGCCTGTGCCTCGACGACCAGGCAGCTGTCCACGGTGTCCCACGCCAGCGCCATCGTGCCGACCCGGAACTCCTGCTCCAGCGGCAGGTCCAGCGGTGCGGTGTCCAGCAGCTCCTGCGGGGCACCGGCCGGGATCGCGGCGTCGCCGCCGCTGCGGCGCAGGGCCTCGTCGAGGACCTCCTCGATCCGCTCGGCGAGCGCGGCGACCTGGGTCTTCTCCAGCAGCACGCTGGTGATCCGCCCCCGGGCGCTGGCCTGGAGGTAGAACGCCCGGGCGCCGGGCTGGCCGACGGTGCCGGCCACGAACCGTTCGGGCTGGTCGTAGAAGTAGACCTGACGGGGCACGCTCTCGCTCCGGATCGTATCGATCGTCGTGGACGTCGGGGACGTCACGGGGTTCGGGGTCGGGCTCGGTGGTCCCGGGGTGCGCGGCGGGGTGCACCGGGGCCCACTGGTCACCCTACGACCTCCCGGGCCGGGCCGGGGAGCCGAGCCCCGGGGCCGGCCGCCGGGGGCCGTTGCGCGGGTCCGGCCCGATCAGGCCGCGCCGGTGGACCCGCCGACCACGGCGTCCCCGCTCGGACCGGCCTGGCCGGCCTGCCCGGGGTGGGCGGCGGGCCGGGGCGCGAGGGAGGCGAGGTCGCCGGTGTCGCCCATCCGCAGCACGAACGGGCGGCGCGCGGTGTAGCGGATCGCGGTGACCGAGCAGGGATCGACGTTGATCCGCTGGAAGTGGTCGAGGTGCAGGCCCAGCGCGTCGGCCACCACGGCCTTGATCACGTCTCCGTGCGAGCAGGCGATCCAGACCGCGTCCTCGCCGTGCTCGGCGGCGATCTTCTCGTTCCACTCGCGGACCGCGTCGACGGTTCGGTGGCTCAGCTCGCGCAGCGACTCGCCGCCCGGGAAGGCCGCGGCGGCCGCGTGGTCCTGGACGGTGCGCCAGAGCGGTTCCTTGGCGAGTTCGGCCAGCGGGCGGCCGGTCCACTCCCCGTAGTGGCACTCGCCGAGGCGCTCGTCCAGCGCGGGCTCGCCCGGCGCGGTGCCGCCGTGCTCGGGACCGGCCAGCCCGGGGCGGGCGGCGAGCAGCGGCTCCAGGGTCTGCCGGCAGCGCTCCAGCGGGCTGCTGACCGCCTGGACCAGCGGGACCGGGGCGAGCCGGTCGGCGAGGGCGGCGGCCTGGGCGCGCCCGGTGTCGTCGAGCTCCACGCCCGGCGTCCAACCGGCCAGGATTCCGGCGGTGTTCGCGGTGGAGCGGCCGTGGCGGACGAGCAGCAGGGTGGGCATGGGCCCACCCTACGGCCTCCCGGACCGGGGCGGGAGGGCTTCCGGATCTTGGTCGGGGCGCCGTGGCGGGGGCGGAGCGGGCCGTCACGGCGGGGCGGGGGCGGGACGTCGCGGCGGGCACCGGGGCGGGGGCGGGCCGGACGGGCGGCCGGGGCGGGACGCCGGGGCAGTACGGGTGGGGCGCACAGGACGCGGGGAACGCGGGGAGCACGGGAGAACGGTGCCGGGGCGAACCGTCGTCGCGGCGGATGTTTCGGAAGGGCGCCAGGGGCGAGAATGGCGCGCATGATCGTCCACTGCGCCATCTACCGGGACGGCCGCCCGGTCGCGACGCCCTCCGGTCCGGCCGGCTCCCTCGCCGCCGCCCGGAAGGCGGGGCGCGGCGGCTTCGTCTGGATAGGCCTGTTCGAGCCGACCGCCGAGGAACTCGACCAGGTCTCGGAGGAGTTCGGCCTGCACCCGCTGGCCGTCGAGGACGCGGTCGGCGCCCACCAGCGGCCCAAGGTGGAGGCCTACCAGGACTCGCTGTTCGTCGCGCTCAAGACCCTCGGTTACCACCCCGGCGGCCACGCGGTGACCAGCGGCGAGGTGATGCTCTTCGTCGGCGAGGACTTCGTGATGACCGTCCGGCACGGCGCCGACAGCCCACTCGGCGATCTGCGGGCCGAGCTGGAGGAGCAGCCGGAGGTGCTCAAGTACGGCCCGAGTGCCGTGCTGCACTCCGTCTGCGACGCGGTGGTGGACGGCTACGTGGACGTGGTGGTCGGGCTGCAGGCGGACCTCGACGAACTGGAGGCCGATGTCTTCGCCCCCGGCCGGG
This sequence comes from Streptomyces sp. TLI_053, assembly GCF_900105395.1. Lineage (NCBI taxonomy): Bacteria > Bacillati > Actinomycetota > Actinomycetes > Kitasatosporales > Streptomycetaceae > Streptomyces > Streptomyces sp. TLI_053. The sequence goes on along the minus strand of NZ_LT629775.1, from coordinate 7,149,424 downwards.
TGGGCCGGGACGTCGCGAGCCGGATCTACGGCTACAAGCGGCAGCTGGTCACCGTCCGCCGGGCCACCGGCCCGCTGGTCGAGCCGATGATACGGCTGGACCGCGGCGGGGTGCCGTTCGTCCGTGCCGAGGCGCGGCCCTATCTGCGGGACGTCTCGGACCACCTGGCCCGGGCCAACGACCAGGTGGAGGGGATGGACCGGCTGCTCTCGGACATCCTCGCCGCCAACCTGGCGCAGGTCAGCGTGCAGCAGAACAACGACATGCGGAAGATCTCGGCCTGGGCGGCGCTGGCCGCCGTGCCGACGATGATCGCGGGCGTGTACGGGATGAACTTCGAGCACATGCCGGAACTGCACCAGGCCTGGGGCTACCCGGCGGCGGTGTCGCTGATGGTGGTGGTCTGCGTGCTGCTGCACCGGGTGTTCAAGCGCTCCGGCTGGCTGTAGGCCCGGCCCCGGCGCGCCCGGGTGGCACCGCCGCCCTCGGGACGGTGCCACCGGGCCCGGTGATCAGGCCAGGCCGGCCCGCTCCAGCGCCGCGACGCCGGTGCGCAGCGCGGTGATCCGCTCGTCCAGGGTGAAGCCGGCCGGGGCCAGGGTGAGCGTGGTGACGCCCGCGTCGGCGTACGCCTGCATCCGGTCGGCGATCCGGGCGGTGTCGCCGATCAGCGAGGTGGCGTCGATGAGCTCGTGCGGGACGGCGGCGGCCGCGCCCGCGTAGTCCCTGGCCAGGTAGCGCTCCTGGACCTCGTCGGCGGCCTGCTCGTAGCCCATCCGCCGGGCGAGCTGGTTGTAGAAGTTCTTCTCCTTGCTGCCCATGCCGCCGATGTAGAGCGCGGTGTACGAGCGCTGCGAGTCGACGCCCGCCTTGATGTCCTCGCCGACCGCGATGGCGACGGTCGGGCAGACGTCGAATCCCTCGAACTCCCGGCCGGTCTCGGCACCGGCCCGGACCCGGCCGGCCTTCAGCGGGTCGAGGGAGAGCGCGGCGTGCTGCGGGTCGAAGAAGATGCCGAGCCAGCCGTCGGCGATCTCGCCGGTCTGCTCCAGGTTCTTCGGGCCGATCGCGGCGATGTACAGCGGGATGTGCTCGCGCACCGGGTGCACGGTGAGCTTGATCGGCTTGCCGGGGCCGCCGGGCAGCGGCAGCGTCCAGTGCTCGCCCTCGTGGACCAGCCGCTCGCGGGACATCGCCTTGCGGATGATCTCCACGTACTCGCGGGTGCGGGCCAGCGGCTTGTCGAACTTCACGCCGTACCAGCCCTCGGAGACCTGGGGGCCGGAGACGCCGAGGCCGAGCCGGAAACGGCCGCCCGAGAGGGTGTCCAGGGTCGCGGCGGTCATCGCGGTCATCGCCGGGGTGCGGGCCGGGATCTGGAAGATCGCCGAGCCCACGTCGATCCGCTCGGTCCGGGCGGCGACGAAGGACAGCACGGTGGCCGCGTCCGAACCGTAGGCCTCGGCCGCCCAGCAGACCGAGTAGCCGAGCCGGTCGGCCTCCTGGGCGACGGCGATGTTGTCGGCGTCCATGCCGAGTCCCCAGTAGCCGAGGTTGATGCCGAGTCGCATGGGCACTGCCTTCCAGTCGGTTGTGTCGTGAGGGTAGCGGCGCGTCCGGCGGACATGCTACTGGCCGGTAGGAGTGGTCCGGGTCACATTCCGGCCGCGTGGCGGGGGCCGGGCGCGACCGGCCGCGGGGGCGGCTCCGTCCCGCCGCGGGGGCGGGGGCGGTCCTGCGGGTCTGCGCACCTGCCCGGGCACCGGCCGCTACGCTCAGCCGACGTGGGGGCGCCTCGCCCCACCTGCGTGTTCGTCCCCGTCGTCCCGGCCGCGCTGCCGGCCGGTGGCGCCGCGCCGCCACCGCACCTACGGCCAGTAAGAGGGCACGTCCGATGGAAAAGCGTCACCTCGGCCGCACCGGGCTGCAGGTCTCCCGGCTCGGCCTCGGCACCATGACCTGGGGCCGCGCCACCGACGAGCAGGAGGCCGCGGAACAGCTCAAGGAGTTCGTCGACGCGGGCGGAAACCTCGTCGACACCGCCGACGTCTACGCCGACGGCGACGCCGAGTACCTGCTCTCCCGGCTCACCGACAGTCTCGTCCCCCGCTCCGAGCTGGTCATCGCCACCAAGGCCGGAAGCGTCCCGGCCGCCCGCCGCTTCGACGGCTCGCGCGGGCACCTGCTCGCCGCGCTCGACGCCTCGCTGCGCCGGCTCGGCACCGACTACGTCGACCTGTGGCAGGTGCACGCCTTCGACCCGGCCACCCCCGTCGAGGAGACCCTCAGCGCGCTCGACATCGCCGTCTCCTCCGGCCGGGCGCGTTACGTCGGGGTCTGCGACTTCAGCGGCTGGCAGCTGGCCAAGGCCGCCACCTGGCAGAACGCCCACCACGGGCGGGTCCCGCTGGCCGGGGCGCAGCTGGAGTACTCGCTGCTCCAGCGCGGCATCGAGCGGGAGGCCCTGCCCGCCGCCCGGGACACCGGGGTCGGGCTGCTCGCCGCCTCCCCGCTCGGGCGCGGTGTGCTGACCGGCAAGTACCGGCACGGCCTCCCGCAGGACTCGCGCGGCGCCTCGCCGTACCTGTCGGGGTTCGTCCAGCCCTACCTCGGGGAGCGTCCGCGCCGGATCGTGGACGCCGTCGCGACCGCCGCCGACGGCCTCGCCAGCAGCCCGCTGGCGGTCGCGCTCGCCTGGGTCCGGGACCGCCCCGGGGTGGCGAGCGCGCTGGTCGGGGCCCGCACCGTGGGGCAGCTGCAGGCGGCGCTGTCGGTGGAGGCGCTTACGCTTCCGGAGGAGATCCGCGGTGCGCTCGACGACATCTCGGCGCCGGTCCACCGCTACCCCGACCAGGGGTGGAGCGAGCTGTAGCGGTCGCCCCACCCCGCACCCGAGCCTGCCCGAACCGACCGACCGCCGACCCGACCGCCCCGCGCGGCCCCGGACCGGCCCGAACAGCCGACCGCCCGCAGCCCGGGGTGGCCGGTGCCCAGCAGTGGAGTTGAGCTTTTGTGGAGCGGACGATGACTGACGCGGAGAACGGTGCCCCGGAGGAGTCCTCGACGGGCCCGGACACGGGCGGCGCCGTGCCCGCGCAGGCGTCGGCGGAGCGGGACGCGGCGGAGCCGGCGGCGGGCGCCGACGCGGTGGCCACGGACTCGGAGGCGGACCCGGGCGCGGACGCGGGCTCCGACAGTGACTCGGGCTCGGGCTCGGACGCGGACGGGGAGGCGGCACGTGCGGGGGCACCCGACGCGGCCGGGCCCTCCGGCGGCGCCGCGGACCGGGCGGCCGTCGTCGCGGCGCTCGCCGAGCGGGTCCGCTCGGTGGGCCGCTCCGGCCCGGGTTCCGCCGCGCCCTCGGCGTCCCCCGCCGCCCCGGGCGCCCCCGCGCCGGCCGACGGGACGGCTCCCGCTTCACCCGCCGACCGCGGCGGCACCGACCGGGTGGTGACCGACGAGCAGCGGGCGCAGGCGCTCCGCGCGACCGCCGAGGTGCTCGGCGCGGGCGGCGCCCCGGCCGGGCTGGCCGGCGCCGCCGTGTCGGTGTTCGGCGACGGCGCGGCCGAGCAGCTCCGCGAGGACCCGTGGGCCGTGCTCTCGCTGCCCGGCGTCCGCCCGGAGCACGCGGACGGCTTCGCCCGCGGCCTGCTCGGCCCGGCGGCCGGCCCGGGCGACCCGCGGCGCGCGCAGGCACTGGTCGGCTGGCTGCTGGAGCAGGCGGCGCTGCGCGGCCACTCCGCCCTGGAGATCGGCGAGGTGACCGCCGGGCTGGAGCGCCTCGGGGTGCCGGACTCCGCCGCCGCCGTCCAGGCCGCGGTGCTCGACGGCCGGGCGATGCCCTTCCAGGAGGAACTCACCGGCGCCGAGGCGCACGCGGCGGGCGGCGACGACGAGGACGAGCCGCCGACCCGGACCCTGCTCGCCCTGGAGCGCCTCGCGCTGGCGGAGGAGAGCCTGGCGGACGGCCTGGTCCGGCTGATGTCCACCTTCGTGCCCGGCGAGGACCAGGAGGAGTCCGCCGAGGAAGCCGCGGCCGACAGCGTCCCCGAGACTGCCGACGAGGACTCGGACGACGACGCGGACGGCTCGGACGCGGAGGACGGCACCGAAGCCGCCCCTCAGGCACCCGCCGCGCCCGGTCCGGCCGCCTGGGAGGCCGCCGCCGAGGCCGCCCCGTCCTCCTCCGCGGCCGCCCTGGTCCGGGCCGCCGCCGCGAACGCGCTCGTCCTGCACACCGGCGGCGAGGCCGCCCGCGCCGAGCCGGCCGCCCTGCTGGCCACGGCCACCGGCCTCGGGCTGCGCGCCTGGGCCGCCACCTGGACCGACCACGGCCGGACCGCCTTCGCCGCCCTCGCCCCGCTCGCCGACGTCCCGGCCCCCGCCCCCGTCGCGACCCTGGCCGAGCTGCTCGCCGGCGCCGCCGGCCCCGGCCGCTCCCCCGACGGCACGCTCGCGCTCGACCTGCTGGTCGTGCTGGACGCGCCGCTGCTGGACGTCGAGCTGGCCGCCACCCTGCTGGAGTCGCTGGCCGACGGCACCCGGCTGGTGCTCAGTGGCGACCCGGGCCAGCTGTGGTCCGCCGGTCCGGGCCGGTTCTTCGCCGACCTGCTCACCGCCAAGGTCTGCCCGGCCGTCGCCTCCCGCACCCCGGACTTCGGCCCGATCGGCGAGCTGGTCTCCGGCGTCGGCATCGGCGAGCTCCAGCCGGTCGACGCACCGGACAAGGAGGTGGTCATCCTGACCGCCAAGGACAGCGGGGAGGCCGTCCACCGCGCCGTCCAGCTGCTCACCGACTCCATCCCGCGCGCCCTCGGCATCCCCTCCGAGCAGGTCGTCCTGCTCACCCCCGGCCACGGCGGCGGGGCCGGCACCCGCGCACTGAACGCGGCCGCCAAGGCCCGGCTCAACCCGGGCCCGGGCCGGTTCGCCGGCTTCGACCCGGGCGACCGGGTCGCCGACTCCCCCGCGCCCGGCCACACCCGGCCGGCCCGGGTGGTCGACGGCGACGCCGCCGGCCTGCACCTGGAGTACCCGGACGGCACCCGCCGCACCGTCCCGCCCGCCGAGGCCCAAAAGCTGCGGCACGGCTGGGCGCTGACCGTCCACCAGGCGGTCGGCCGGCACTGGCCGGGCGCGGTGGTGGTGGTACCGGACGACGCGGCTCCGGCGCTCAGCCGGCAGTGGGTGTACACCGCGTTCGGCCGGGGCGAGCGGCACCTCTCGGTGGTCCACGCCGCCGGACCGGCGCTCCCCCAGGCCGTCGCCGAGCGACCGGCCGCGCCGCGCACCACGCGACTGCGCGCGATCCTCGCCGAGAACGCCGCGCAGGAGTACTGACGGGCCCGGACGGCGTCCGGTCCGCACGGAGGGCCCCGGGTACGTCCTCGGACGTGCCCGGGGCCCTCCGGCCTTCGCGCGCGCCACCGGCCCGGGGCGCACCCTCCCGACCCTCGCGACATGAACAGGATTCATTGTTCCGGTAGAAAGCAAGCCTTGGACGCATGGCACCGGGCCGACGGAGGGTGAGGACGTCCCCCGGCGCGCACCTGCGCGCCGGCCGCGCCCCGAGAGGAACGTCCGAAATCATGCGTCCGAAGCGCCGCTTCCGCCCCGCCTCCGCCACCCTCGCCGGCTCCCTGGCCGCCCTGCTCGCCGCCGGCGCCGTCCTCGGCGGTGCGACCGCCGCCGCCGCCCGCGACTCCGCCGACCGGGGTTCCGCCGCAGCAGCGGACCGGGCCCGGCGGCTGGTGGACCGCTCGCCCGACCTCGTCCGGCCCCTGGCTCTCACCGTGGACGGCTCGCTGGGGACCCGCCGGGCCGCGCAGGAGGTCCGGCTGGCCCAGCAGCTCTACACCTTCTGGAACACCGGGGAGCAGCGCTACCTGGACGCCGCCGTCGACCGGGACTTCCGGGACAACACCCTCCCGGCCGGGCGGCCGCAGGGGCCCACCGGCCCGGCCGTCGCCGCGCGCGCCTTCCGGGCGGCCGTGCCCGACCTGCGCTGCGAGCTGGCCGACCTCCTGGTCACGGGGGACAAGCTCACCGCCCGGCTGGTGTTCCGAGGGCACTTCACCGGGGTGTTCCAGGGGCGGGCCGGCCGCGGGCAGGCCGTGGAGTTCACCGCGATCGACATCCAGCACGTCGGCGCGCGGCGGATCACCGAGGACTGGCACATCGAGGACAACACGACCCTCCTCGCCCAGCTCGGCGCCGCCACCGGCTGAGCGGCCCCGCCCCGCGCGCGCCGGGCGCGCGGGGCGGACACGGGACGGCTGTCAGTCGTCGAGGTCCTCGTCGTCGTAGACCTCGCTGACGTCGAAGCGGCAGATCAGCAGCTGCGGGTCCGCGTGCTCGAACGGCTCCGGCAGCCACTCGCCCGGCTCGCTCGGCTCGGCCGCCGCCACCCAGAGCGTGGAGTCGCCCTCCTCCAGTCCGAACTCCTCGCTGCGGGCGGCGATCTCGTCCGGCTCGAACTCGCCGAACAGCACGCCGATCGCGGCGTTCACCCCGTCGCCCGCGGCCCCCTCCGGGGTCAGCGAGTCGTCCAGCCGCTCGGCCTGGGCACGCAGCCGCTTCGGGTCGACGATGTGGTAGTCGCGGCGGATCAGCACGCTGATCGCCTCGGGCTGTTCGGGTCCGTGGTACCCGCCCGGGCCCTCGTCGCCGGGGACCTCGAAGGGGGTCACCTCGTCGTAGACCTCGTACAGGAGTTGGTCGTACGCGATGGCCGCCGTCGCGAGCTGCTCGTAGGCGGTGGACACAGCGGAATCGTCCGCTGCGCTGGGGCTTGACACCGCTTCCAGATGACGGTCGATGGCGGCCTTGACCGCCTCGGCGGCGGCGCGTACCTCGGCAATGGTGGGCTGCGCGGCATCAGACATGGTGCAGACGCTATCTCCCCCCGGTGCCGGTACGCACAGCGGTTGTCACCTACACCCGCGATTTCACCGCAACTTCCCCCCTGATGTCCGTTCCGCATGCATCTGTCCCCCGCCGGCAGGCGCTCGACGGCGCACGCCGGGCGCACACTCGGGCCCGTCCCGGGGTCGCTTCACCCGGCGCACCCGGGGTATGCCGACCACAGGAGCAACGGAACTGATGTCCAGTCAGCCAGGTGCGGGCCGGGGCGGCCGAAAATACCCGGGCCCGCTGTCGGAAGCAGGCCGTAGGCTTGCTCGGAGGCGTCCCACAGGAGGAGCATTTTGACCCCACCGAAGCTGGTCCGGCAGCCGGAGTACGAGTACCAGTCGCTGCGCATGCCGCGCGGGACGTCCCGCAACGCGGCACGCCAACTCCTCACCGATCATGCCGAGTACGGGCACTGGGAGCTCGACAGACTCCGACTGTTCCCGGACGGCAGCCGGACGGTGCTGCTGCGCCGGCGGATCATCCGGCAGGTCCGGAGCTGGTGACGGTCCGGGGCCGGTGACGGTCCGGGGCCGGTGAAGGTCCGGGGCCGGACCCTCCGGAGGCGGTGACGGCGGCCGAACGGGAGCCGGGACGTCGCCGGGTGCCGCGTCCCGCCCGTTGGCCCGCCTCCGGACCTCCGGACCTGCTGTGAGCACGCCACCGGCCCCGGGCCGTGGGGCCCGGGGCCGGTGTGCCGGGAGATCCGGCGCCGGGAGTGCTCAGCGAGCGCCGGCGCGGGAGCGGCGGTAGAGGACACCGCCGCCGATCAGCAGGGCCAGACCGGCCGCGCCGAGCAGTTCGGTGTCACCGGCGCCGGTGGAGGCCAGCTGGCTGCCCGCGGCGGCGGTCGGCGCCGCGGACGGGCTCCCGGTGCGCGCGGCCGCCGGGCGGGCCTGGCCCGCCGAGCCGCCCTGCTGCGTAGCGGCGGCACTGCCCGGAGCGGCGGCCGCCGCGCTCGCGGAACCCGTCGCCCCGCTGCCGGACGGCGTGCCCTCGGACGGGCCGCCGTTCCTGGGCGTGCCGGTGCTCGGGGTCTGGGTGACCGGCGGGGTGGAGGGGTGGGCGGTCGCGGGCGGCGGCGGGTTGTGCGGGCCGTGCTCCTCCGGGCAGTCCTCGTCGGGCGTGACGGGCGGAGCGGTGTGCGCGGGCGCGGCCGTGGCGGCGCAGTCGTTGCCGAACGCCGGGTTGGCGGCGCCGACCACGTCGACCGAGTTCCCGCAGGCGTTGACGGGGATGTGCACCGGCGCCTGGACGCTGTTCCCCGCGGCGACACCGGGTGAGCCGGTGGCCGCACCGGAGGCGCTCGCGCCCGGGGCCGACTTGCCGCCGCCCGTGTGCGCACCGCCGTGGTGCCCGGAGGCGTTGGCGCAGTTGTTGCCGTACGCCGGGTTCAGCGCGCCGACCACGTCGACCGTGTTGCCGCAGGCGTTGATCGGCACTTCCACCGGCACCTGCACCGAGTTGCCGGAGGCGACACCCGGCGAACCCACTGCCGCGCCCTCCGCCCCGGCGGTCGCGCTGGCATAGCCGGCTGTCGAGGCCAGCACACTGCCGGTGGCCACGGCCGTGAGGAGCCCCTTCTTGGCTGCGTTCCTCATATTTTCCCCTGACATTTCGAGACGACGTGACGACCTTCCGAAAGTCGGAATTTCCGATTGGGCGGAGAGGTCCTCGGCTGCATGGGAGAAAACGAAGCAACCCACAAGGAGGTTGAGCCGTGCGGCCCCCATTCACTCTTTCGAGGGATGTCATGGGTCGCGCCGGGGGCGGCCCCGGAAACGCAGGCGCCCCCGGCGCGGCGCGTCCGCCGCCCGGGGGCCCGACTCAACGACCGATCGAGGATCAGACGTTCGCGCAGTGGTTGCCGAACGCCGGATTCAGCACGCCGATCACACTGATGGTGTTGCCGCACAGGTTGACCGGGATGTGCACCGGGATCTGGATCTGGTTGCCGGCCACGACGCCCGGGGAACCGGCGGCCACACCCTCGGCACCGGCCCCGCCGTGGGCGGAGGCGACACCGGCAACGGCGAGCACCAGGCCGCCGGTGGCGGCGGTCACGGCGGCGATCTTCTTGACCTTCATCATTCCTCCTGTATGAACACCCGGATATCGGCTCCGGGCCGTCACAGTGAGGAACGAGATTGCGGCAAACGGGGTACGGAACAGACGTTGCATTCACCCGGACCGGTGATACGACGAACATGTCATCGAACTTCCCGGATCCGCGTCCGTCGGGAAACGCGGGAGCCGCACGGTGGACCGCCGTGCGGCTCCCGTGCGGCTCCCGCCCCGGTCGGCGGGCCGCTCAGCAGGCGTCGAGGAACCGGTCCAGCACCCGCACGCCGAACTTCAGGCCGTCCACCGGCACCCGCTCGTCCACCCCGTGGAACATCCCGGCGAAGTCGAGCTCCGGCGGCAGCTGGAGCGGGGCGAAGCCGAAGCAGCGGATCCCGAGGTCCTGGAAGGACTTGGCGTCCGTCCCGCCGGACAGGCAGTACGGCACCGCGCGGGCGATCGGGTCCTCGGCACGCAGCGCGGTCTGCATCGCCTCCACCAGAGCCCCGTCGAAGCTCGTCTCGATCGCCTTGTCCGAGTGCAGGCTCTCCCGCTTCACCCGCGGGCCGAGCACGCTGTCCAGCTCGGCCAGGAACTCCTCCTCGTAGCCGGGCAGGAAGCGGCCGTCCACGTGCGCGGTGGCCTGGCCGGGGATCACGTTCACCTTGTACCCGGCGCCGAGCATGGTCGGCTGGGCGGTGTTGCGCAGCGTGGTGCCGATCATCTTGGCGATGCCGCCGAGCACCCGGAGCGTCTCGTCCATGTTCTCCGGGTCGAGCTCGACGCCGAGCGCGTCCGACAGCTCGTCCAGGAAGGCCCGGACGGTCTTGGTGATGCGCAGCGGGAACTCGTGCCGCCCGAGGCGGGCGACCGCCTCGCACAGCTCGGTGATGGCGTTGTCGTTGTTCTCCATGGACCCGTGCCCGGCCCGGCCCTCGACCGTGAGCCGCATCCAGTGCATGCCCTTCTCGGCCGTCTCGATCAGGTAGAGCCTGTTCCGGTCGTTGACCGTGAAGGAGAAGCCGCCGACCTCGCCGATCGCCTCGGTCACGCCCTCGAAGAGCCCCGGGTGCTTGTCCACCAGGTACCGGGCGCCGTAGGTGCCGCCCGCCTCCTCGTCGGCGAGGAAGGCCAGCACCAGGTCGCGCGGGGGCTTGCGGCCGGTGCGCAGCCGGTCGCGCACCACGGCCAGGGTCATCGCGTCCATGTCCTTCATGTCGACCGCGCCGCGCCCCCAGACGCAGCCGTCCGCGATCTCGCCGGAGAACGGGTCGTACGTCCAGTCCGCGGCGTTGGCCGGCACGACGTCGGTGTGCCCGTGGATCAGCAGGCCCGGGCGCGACCGGTCCTCGCCCTCGATCCGGACGACGGTGGAGGCCCGCCCCTTGGCGGACTCGATGATCTGCGGTTCGAGGCCGAACTCCGCGAGCTGCTCGGCCACGTACTCGGCCGCCTTCCGCTCGCCCGGACCGGAACCGTCACCGTAGTTGCTGGTGTCGATCCGGATCAGGTCGCGGCAGATGTCGGCGACCTCGGACTCCCCCGTCACCTTCGACTCGCTCCGCTCGCTCACGGTCACTCCTCGTCTCTGGCCCGCACCGGCACCCCGGCGCCGCCCCAGGACCTGCACCCGGGTCGCGCGAGCACGTCCACCCATCCTCTCCCAGCCCCGGACCCGGATCCACCCCCAGGAAACACGCCGACACACCGCCGCAACCCCCACTCCCCCGCCCCGGGCCGTTTTGGGACCGACAGCCGATCACTGCTACAGTTACATCTGTCAGCGCGGCCGACGAACAGAAGGAAGCCGCGAGGACAACACCCCGTCCGGGTGGCGGAATGGCAGACGCGCTAGCTTGAGGTGCTAGTGCCCTTTATCGGGCGTGGGGGTTCAAGTCCCCCCTCGGACACCACGGAAAGACCCCAGATTCGTCTGGGGTCTTTTTCGTTTTCCGCACCGCTCCTGTCACGCTACGCCGCGCCGTGGCGTGACAGGAGCGGCCCCGGCCTCGGGCCGGACCGCCCCGGCGAACGGCGCACCGGGCGATCGCCGGTCAGTCCGCGTGGGCGGTGACGGCGACGGCGGTCTCGGCGAGGAAGAAGCGTCCGTGGGCGGCGGCGAGGCGGACGGCGGTGTGCCAGGCCTCGATCTCCGCCGGGGAGAGCGGGCCGCGTCCCTCCTCGGCGGCGGTGGCCAGGGCGTGGCGGATGCCCTCGATCCGGCGGGCGGCGTGGCCGGTCAGCTCGGTGGAACCGGTGACGACCGGGTGGACCCGTCCGAGCCGCAGTGGGGAGTTCCGGACCAGGCCCGGGAGCTTGCGGCCGATCCGCCCGTCCGCGTGGTCCATCCAGGGCTGCTGGTCGTCGGTGAAGGCGTGGCAGATCCGCCGGTCGAGGTCGCGGTCGGCGCCGGCGATCACCAGTGAGTCGAAGTCGACGTGGGCCAGGACCGCCCGGCCGCCGGGCCGCAGCACCCGGGCGGTCTCGGCGAGCAGCGCGGCCGGGTCCGGCAGGCATTCGAGCACATTGTAGGAGACCGCGGCGTCGACGTCGTGGTCGGGCAGCGGGAGCGGCCGGGCCAGGTCCGCGGTCCCGATCCCGACGCCTCCGGGGTGGTCCGCCAGCAGGCGGCGGGCGGCGGCGACGCTGTCGGCCGAGTGGTCGAGGCCGAGCAGCCGGGCATCGGGGTGGCGGCGGGAGAAGACGGCCAGGGTGGGACCGGTGCCGCAGCCGAGGTCGAGCACCCGCCCGCCCGGGCGCAGCGCGGCCTCGTCCACCAGGTGCTCGTGTATCGGCTCGTCGGCTTCCGACATGTGCGTCCCCCTCGGCGTCCGACCCGTTCTACCACCGGGCGGCGACCGCGGGCACGGGGTTTTCGGCGGGCGGCGGCGGGGTTCTCAGCGGGCGGCCCAGACCGGGCAGCGGGGGTGGTGGCGGTGGGTGCGGATGACCGTCCCGCCGAGCGAGCGGCGCTCGGTGGTGGAGACGGCGCAGCAGGCGGCGGCCTGCGGGGCACCCGGCGCCGGTGCGGACCCGGGCGCGATCGGACCTGATCCGCCCGGCCCGGACCTGCCGGGCGCGCCGGGCTGGTTCGGCGGAGGCGTGGGGAGCGGGCGGCGGGGGCGGCCCTCGGTGGACCGGCGGCCGGCAGCGCGGTGGTCGGTGGCGCGGCGGTCGGTGGAGCGGCGGCTGCGGCGATGGGGTGAGGAGGTGGTCATGGGAGCGGGATTGCCCGGGGCGGCGGCCGCGAATCCCGGATTAATTCGAAGGAGTGGAGAAGAGGGATCGGTATTGACGCGGGCGCCACCGGTCCCCCAGCCATCGGCCGGTGGAGCGGTGGCCGGTCCCTCAGCCGGCCCGCGCATCCGCCGGGGCCGTGCGCCGCTCGATCCGACCGCGCAGCAGTTCGCCGACCACGAAGGAGGTCACGGCCGTCACCAGCAGCAGGGGGAGCGAGTCGGGTGCGTCCGGCCCGAGCAGCTCGGCCGCCAGTACCGTGCTGGTCACCGGCAACCGGGTGACCGAGGTGGCCGCGGCGGCCAGGCCGACGGCCAGCCCCGACTCGATGCCGAGGCCCGGCAGCGGGCCGCAGGCCACCCCCAGGGCCGCGCCGATCAGCACCGCCGGGAAGATCGGGCCACCGCGCAGGCTGCCAAGGGCGATGCCCCAGGCGACCGTCTTGCAGAGCGTCAGCATCAGCAGCGCGAACACCGACCAGGCCGCCGGATTCGCGGCCAGGGCCCCCAGGGTGGCCTGGCCGGAGAGCGCCGCCTCCTCCGGCGAGCGGTCCGTCAGCAGCGCGTACGCGGCGATGCAGCCGCCGACCGCGACCGCGCACAGCACCGTGCGCAGAGCCGTCTGCCGGACCGTCGGCGGCGGAACCGCCCGCCCGGGGTCGCCGACGGTGAACGCCTTGACCCGGTGGCCGAGAAACTGCCCGGCCACGCAGACCACGGTGACCGCGACCGCCACCGGCAGACCCCACAGGAAGTCGCCCGGGTCGGGGACCGCGGCGGGCGGTTCCGAGGGCAGCGACAGCGCGCCGACCGAGAGCCCGGTCCAGTGGCCGAAGCCGGTGAACACCAGCGCGCCGACCCCGCTCGCCAGCAGGCAGGGCATGATCAGCAGCAGGAGCTGCGGCCCGCCCAGGCCGGCCGCCTCGATCATCATCACGGCGGCCACCAGAGGGCTGCCGAAGATGGTGGAGATCGCCGCCGCCGAACCGGCCGCGCCCAGGACCGGCACCAGCTGCGGCCGGGCCGCGCGGCGGGACGGCCGGACGGCGAGCAGCGCCAGCCCGGCGCCCATCGCCATCAGCGGCGCCTCCGGACCGAGCACGGCGCCGAGCGGCAGACAGGCGAGGGCGGCCAGCACGACGCCGGGCACGGCGCTCGGCGGGGCGGGCGGCCCGCCCAGACCGTCCACCGGGACGTGGCCGCCGCGCCCGGGCACCCGGGTGACGATCGGTGCGAGCAGCAGTCCGGCCAGCAGCAGCGCGGGCAGCGGCCACCACCACGGGGCCCGGTCGAGGCCGAGGGCGTCGGGCAGGCTCTCCCAGACCCAGTGCTGGAGCTGGTGCTCGAGGCCGACGAACCAGAAGGCGGCCAGCGAGACCGGGACGCCGACCAGGGCCGAGATCACGAGGAGGCCGAGATAGCCCTTGGTGCGCAGCACACCGTGCAGGGTGGGGGACGGTCGCGCGGGCGCCGGGTGGACGGGAGGGGACGCCGGGCCGGTGCCCGACGTCGGGCCGGATCCCGCCGTCGGGTCCTCGCTCCCGCTCGGGCCGTCGCTCGGCTCGGGCATCGTCCGCCTCCGTCGCGTTCCCCGCGCCGGTCCGGCTCCGGCCACGTCCTGCGACCGAGTCTCGCCCGCCGCCCGGGCTCGCGCACGGCAGCCGCGGGTCGGGGCCCGGCGCGTCCCGCCGGGCCTGCGCCATCAGGGTGAGAGAGGCGGGGCCGACGGGGGACGGGTCACTCCTGGGGGACCCGCCGGGGGTCGCCGAGGGCGCTCTCGATGCCCTGGACCATCCGCCAGAGCGGCGCCCGGCGGCTGGCGACCAGCACCACGACGTCGTCCTGCTCCCCCGGGCCGTCGCCGTCCGCCGCCGGGGCGCCGCCGGCGGGGCGCTCGCCCCAGGTGTCGGTGACGAAGGCCATCGCCCGGTCCACCTCGGTCACCCAGTCGCTCTCGCCGCCGGAGCGGAGCCAGGTGCGCAGGGCGTGGTTGTGCGCGGAGACCACGGCGGCGGCGACCACGTCGGCCCGCAGCGGGCCCTCCGGACGCCCGGCGAACCGGCCGCGCAGATAGTGCGCGAGGGTGTGCTCGTAGCGCCAGACGACGGACAGTTCGTAGGTGCGCAGGCCCGGCACCTTGCGGGTCAGGCGGTAGCGCTGGACGGAGAACGACGGCTGCTCGGCGTACATCCGCAGGACCAGCCGGGCCGCGTCGCAGGCGTGCCGGACCGGGTCCTCCTCGCCGCTGCCGGACTCCAGGAACTCCGTCATCTCGGCAAGGCCGCGCTCGTGGTCGGGGAAGACCACGTCCTCCTTGGCCGGGAAGTAGCGGAAGAAGGACCGCCGGCCGACGCCGGCGAGCGAGACGATGTCGTCGATCGTGGTCTGCTCGAAGCCGCGCTCCAGGAAGAGCTCGAAGGCGGCGGCAACCAGCGCCTCACGCATCGCGGGCTTCGGTTGCCCGTCGTTCATCGGTTGGTCCTGCTCTTCCTTCTCGCTCATTCCCGGAACATAGCATCGGCCTCGAACACCCGGACCGGCCCGTGCACGGCTGCGGTCCGGGTGCCCGAGGACGGGCCCCGAAGGGTCCTCAGACCGGTTCCCCGACCGGTTCCCGGACCGGTCGGGAGGGGTGGTGCTACGGCAGGTTGCGGGCCATCACGATGCGCTGGATCTGGTTGGTGCCCTCGTAGATCTGCGTGATCTTCGCGTCCCGCATCATCCGCTCCAACGGGTAGTCCCGCGTGTACCCGTAACCGCCCAGCAACTGCACCGCGTCCGTCGTGATCTCCATCGCCGCGTCCGACGCGAAGCACTTCGCCGCCGCCCCGAAGAACGTCAGGTCCCCGTCCTCCCGCTGCGACCGCGCCGCCGCCGCGTACGTCAACTGACGCGCCGCCTCCAGCTTCATCGCCATGTCCGCCAGCATGAACTGCACACCCTGGAAATCACCGATCGGCTTCCCGAACTGCCTGCGCTCCCGCACATACCCCTTCGCGTAGTCCAGCGCGCCCTGCGCGATCCCCAGCGCCTGCGCCGCGATCGTCACCCGCGTGTGGTCCAGCGTCCGCATCGCCGTCGCGAACCCCGTACCCTCCGCACCGATCATCCGGTCCGCCGGGATCCGCACGTTGTCGAAGTACACCTCACGCGTCGGCGAGCCCTTGATGCCCAGCTTCCGCTCGGGAGCACCGAACGACACCCCCTCGTCGCCCTTCTCCACCACGAACGCCGAGATCCCCCTGGACCGCAGCTCCGGGTCCGTCACCGCCATCACCGTGTAGAACTCCGACACCCCCGCATTGGTGATCCAGCGCTTCACACCGTTCAGCACCCAGAAATCACCGTCCCGCACGGCCCGGGTCTTCATCCCCGCCGCGTCGGACCCGGCGTCCGGCTCCGACAGGCAGTACGAGAACATGCCCTCACCCCGGGCCAGCGCCCCCAGGTACCTGGCCTTCAGCTCCTCCGAACCCGACAGCTGCACCGGCAGCGAACCCAGCTTGTTCACCGCCGGGATCAACGACGACGAGGCGCACACCCGCGCCACCTCCTCGATCACGATCACCGTCGCCAGCGCGTCCGCCCCGGAACCCCCGAACTCCTCCGGCACGTGCACCGCGTGCAGATCGTTGCCCTGCAACGCGTCCAGCGCCTCCTGCGGGAACCGCCCCGCCTCGTCCACCTCCGCCGCGAACGGAGCGATCTTCGCCTCGGCCAGCGAACGCACCGCCTCACGGAGCATCACGTGCTCCTCGGAGATCCGGAAGAGATCGAAGTCCTGGCTCATGAGCGGCACTCCTGTTTCACGATGTTCGCGACGGTACTCAGTACCCTTCATTATGCACGCGCACAAGGAAAAGGGAACTCAGTGCCTTCACAGAGCGGCACTGAGTTCCCTATCCTCTTTCTGGCGGTAGCCGTAGCACCGGACCCGTACAACCGCAGGGAGATGACACCGTGGTCCACCCAGCCATCGAGGCCGACACCGAGCACGCCCCGCTGTACTTCCAGCGCTGCGACTGGTGCCACAACCCGACCTTCCAGCGCCTGCTCTGCCCCACCTGCGGCTCCACCGAGCTGCGGCTGGAGCGCAGCGAGGGCACCGGGGTGGTGCGGCGGTGCGCCGTCGAGCAGGCCCGTACGCCGCTGGCGCGGCAGAAGTCGCTGATCCGGATGTCCGAGGGCTTCGACGTCTGGTGCATCGTCAGCGGCCTGCGATCCACCGTGCCGGTGGGCACCAGGGTCCGGCTCAGCGGGGCCGCCGAAGGGGTGGAGCAGCCGGAGCTGACGGTGCTGTCGCCGGAGGAGCCGGAGCGGGTGCCGGCCCTCGAACCCCGTCCGCTGCCGCCGAACCAGGGCGGGTTCACCCAGCACCTGGCGGCCTTCGCGGAGTGACAGCGCCGCGGCTCTCGCGGGGCCGCGGCTCTCGCGGGGCCGCGGCTCTCGCGTGGGGCCGCGGCCTGCGCGGAACAGCAAGCATGGAACGGCGAACGGGCGTGGCACCGAGTACCCCGGGGTACTCGGTGCCACGCCCGTTCGGGCATCAGGCCGGTGTGCGGCCGGAACTCGTTCGGGGTCAGGCCTTGCGGGCCTTCACCTCGCCGGTGAGCTGCGGCAGGACCTCGAACAGGTCGCCGACCACGCCGTAGTCGGCGAGCTCGAAGATCGGGGCCTCGGGGTCCTTGTTGACGGCCACGATGGTCTTCGAGGTCTGCATGCCGGCCCGGTGCTGGATCGCGCCGGAGATCCCGTTGGCGATGTACAGCTGCGGGGAGACCTGCTTGCCGGTCTGGCCGACCTGGCTGCTGTGCGGGTACCAGCCGGCGTCGACGGCAGCGCGCGAGGCACCGACGGCCGCGCCGAGCACGTCGGCGAGCTCCTCGACCACGCCGAAGCCCTCGGCGGCACCGACGCCGCGGCCGCCGGAGACCACGATCGCGGCCTCGGTCAGCTCCGGGCGCCCGGAGGAGACGCGCGGGGTGCGCGAGACGACCTTGGCGGCGTTGCCGGTGAACGCGACGGTGACGTCCTCCACCGTGCCCGCGGCCGGAGCGGCCTCCGGGGCGACGGCGTTCGGCTTGACCGCGATGACCGGCACGCCGTTGCTGACGCGGGAGTCGACGGTGTACGAGGCCGCGAAGACGGACTGGGTGGCGACCGGGCCGCTGTCGCCGGCGCGCAGGTCGACGGCGTCGGTGATGACGCCGGACCCCAGGCGGAGGGCGACGCGGGCGGCGACCTCCTTGCCCTCGCCGGAGGAGGTGACCAGCACCGCGGCCGCGTCGGCGGCCTTGGCGATCTGGGCCAGCGCGTCCACCTTCGGGACGACCAGCTGGTCGGCGAACTCGGCACCGTCGGCCACGTACACCTTGGCGGCGCCGTACTCGGCGGCCTTGGCGGCCAGCTCGGCCGCCTTGTCACCGGCGCCGAGGACGACCGCGGACGGCTCGCCGATGCGGCGGGCCAGGGTCAGCAGCTCCAGGGCCGGCTTGCGGACCACGCCGTCGGCGTGGTCGACCAGGACGAGGATCTCAGCCATAACTCGATGTCTCCGTGTTGTGGGGTGGGGCAGCAGGGATGCGCGAACGGGTGGGACTAGATGAACTTCTGGTCGGCGAGGAAACCCGCGAGCGCCTTGCCGCCCTCGCCCTCGTCCTTGACGACCGTGCCCGCGGTACGCGCCGGACGCGCCGTCACCGACTCCACCGCCGTCCACGAACCCGCCAGACCGACCTCACCGGCCCCGATCCCCAGATCGTCCAGGTCCAGGGACTCCACCGGCTTCTTCTTCGCCGCCATGATCCCCTTGAACGACGGGTAACGCGCCTCGCCCGACTGGTCCGTCACCGACACCACCGCCGGCAGCGCCGCCTCCACCAGCTCCGTCGCCGAGTCACCGTCCCGACGGCCCTTCACCACACCGCCCTCGACCGACACCTCCGACAGCAGCGTCAGCTGCGGCACACCCAGCCGCTCCGCCAGCAGCGCCGGCAGCACACCCATCGTGCCGTCCGTCGACGCCATACCACCGATCACCAGGTCGAACCCGGCCCGCTCCAGCGCCTTCGCCAGCACCGCCGACGTCCCGATCGCATCGGAACCGTGGATGTCCTCGTCGTTCACGTGCACGGCCCGGTCCGCACCCATCGACAACGCCTTGCGCAGCGCGTCCTTCGCGTCGTCCGGACCCACCGTCAGCACCGTCACCTCGGCACCCTCGTTCGCCTCCGCGATCCGCAGCGCCTGCTCCACCCCGTACTCGTCCAGCTCCGACAGAAGGCCGTCCACGCCCTCCCGGTCGGTGGTGTGGTCGTCCGCGAAACGACGGTCACCCGTCGCGTCCGGCACGTACTTCACACAGACAACGATCCTCAAGCTCATGAGCGGTTCTCCTGGTACGGGTGCACTGGTCGGATGCACTGGTCCACGGCCTCGCAGCCCGCCGAGGGTACTGAGTGCCAAGTCCGGCCCGGCCGCGCCCCGCGAGCGGTGTCGCACCACCCGGACCGGCCTGCCCTGTCGGCTCTCCGTCAACAGCGTCAGAGGCTCTCCGAAGAGGATACGGCACTCAGTACCCCTGGTAAAGGAACTCAGTACCCTTCCCTGCTGCCGGGCCCGCCGGACCGGGGGCAAGGCCGCCGCAAGCTTTGCGCAAGCCCCGGCCAGGGACCGTCATGGAATCCGCCAGAACGCCCGGGCACACCCCCGTCGGGGCCGCCGGGACCCGGGGCCCCGGTCCGGGATCAAGGAGGGGGAACGACATGACCTTGGTGCACGGGGAACACGGGGAACACGGGGAAGTCGACCGCGGGAACGTCGCGCACGGGAACGTCGCGCACGAGGCGGGCGGTCGCGGAGAGATCGCCCGCGAGGAGGGCGGGAGCGCGAGGGCCGGCCACGGTGAGACCGGGAGCGGTCGCCGCTGGGCCACACTGACCGGCTGCAAGGAGGTGCTGGTGGTCGTCCACTCGACGGTCTACGGCCAGCGCCTGCACGACATCTATCCGCTGCTCGGCGCCGATCTTCGGGTGCACGTCCAGTTCACGGTGGCACCGCACGCGTTCAACGCGGGAGCGGCCGCCCACGTCCGCAGGCTCGGCGGCACGGTGCTGCCCTGGGAGGAGGCCGTCCGCCGGGAGTTCGACCTGGTGCTCGCGGCCGGTTCGCAGGGGCTGGAGCGGTTGCGCGGGCCGCTGGTCCGGCTGCCGCACGGTGCCGGGCACATCAAGCTGTCGCCGGCCGGTCCCGGGAGCGGGGCCGGTAACGGGAGCGGGGCCGGGAGCGGGGCCGGGAGCGGGAGCGGGGCCGGCAGCGGGCGGACCGTGTCCGGCCTGGGGCCCGAGTACATCGTCCTGAACGGCCGGGTGATGCCCTCCGCCTTCGCCCTCGCACACGAGGAGGAGCGCGCCGAGGTGGGCCGCGGCTGCCCCGAGGCACTGCCGATCACCGAGGTGGTGGGGGACGGCTGCTACGACCGGATCGCCGCCGCCCTCCCCGCCCGCGAACGCTACCGGGCCGCGCTCGGGCTGCGGCCGGGCGAACGCCTGGTGCTGGTCTGCTCCACCTGGGGCAGCGGCTCGCTGTTCACCCGGCTCGACGCCGTCCTGCCGCGACTGGCCGGCGAACTGCCCAGGCGCGGCTACCGCACCGCGCTGCTGGTGCACCCCAATGTGGCCGCCGCCCACGGTCCGTGGGCCGTCCGGTCCTGGGCGACGGCCACCGCCCGCGGGGCGGTCGCCGTACTCGGGCCCGAGGAGGACTGGCGCCCGCTGCTGGTCGCCGCCGATTTCGTCATCGGCGACCACGGCTCCGTCACGCTCTACGGCACCATGACCGGCGCCCCGATCCTGCTCGCCGAATACCCGCACCGTGACGTCAACCCGCGCTCGCCCGGCGCCCTGCTCGCGCGGACCGCGCCCGCGCTCAGCCCAGCCCATCCCCTGACCTCCCAGCTCGACTACGCCGCCCGGCAGTACCGGCGGTCCGACTACGCGGCGATCGCCGCCCGGATCAGCTCCGAACCGGGCCGGTTCGACCGCCGGATGCGGCGACTGCTCTACCGCGTCCTCGGCCTCGGCGAACCCGCCCACGTGCCGGAGCCGCCGGTCCTGCCGCTGCCGGCACCGCTGTGGCCGTCGGCCGGCACGACCGGCCGGGCGGGGAGGGCCGGGCGGTGACCCCTCCGCGCACCGTGCCGCGCACCGCGTTCCGCACCACGCCGCGCACCGCGTTCCGCACCGTGCTGCTCGCCCCGGTCGACGGCCCTACGCCGTCGACCGGGGAGCCCGGCCGCAGCGTCGAGGCCCGGATCCGCTCCTCGGCCGGGGTCCGGTGCGGGCTGCTGCTCACCGTCGACCGCACCGCCGGGCCCGTGGTGCCCCGTCCCTTCGTCGACGAGCACCTGGCGCTCGACCTCACCGCACCGGGTGCCACGCACTGGCGTCACCACGCCGATGTGCTGCACCTCGGCCGCACCGGCCGGGCCCGGGCCCGGGAGCGGCTCTCCGCCGTCCTCGGGGCGCTCCCCGGCTGTGCGGTCGCCACGGCCGACGACGCGGACGGCACGCTGTTCGTCCTCGCCCGGAGCGGCGGCGGTCTGGTGCTCCGCACCTCCTCGCCCGTCCCGGGGCTCGTCCTCGGCTCGCTCGCCCACGCGTGGCTCGCCGCCGGCGGCAGGCTCGCCGAGCTCGTCGCGCTGGCAGCACCGGTCACCCGCCGGGCGGCCCGGCGCGGCGCCTGAAGTCCCGCGGCCGCTCGGCCGGCCCGCCTGCCGGAGCGGGTTCCGGCAGGCGGGCCGGCGGGCCGGCCGAGCGGCCGGGGCGGCGCGCCGGTGCCGGGTCGCGGTGACGCGGTGCCCTGGTGACGCGGCGGGGGCGGCGGGGGCAGCGACGCGTCGGGGGCGTACCCGCGCTCAGTCCGCAGCAGGTGGGGGTGGCGGACCGGGCGGCGCCGCCAGGACGGCGAGCGCGGTCTCGAGACGAGCCGCGTCGGGAGCGGCCAGGTGCTGGTAGCGGGCCAGGGACTCGCCGTAGCGGGCGGCCGCCTCGACCAGGTCTCCGCGCGCCCGGGCCAGGTCGCCGAAGAGTTCGAGCACCCGGGCCTCCCAGTGGCGGGCCCGGCCCTCGCGGAACTCGGCGAGCGCCTCCGCGTAGCAGTGCCGGGCCCGGTCGTAGGCGCCGAGTGCGACGTGGGCCTGGCCGAGGAAGGCGAGCGCCCGCGCGGCCTCGTAGGGGTCGGGGACGGCGACCAGGGCCCGGTGGGCGTCCAGGACGACGGGCAGGGTCTCGGCCGGGCGGCCGGCCGCGAGCAGCACCTCGCCGAGCGCCAACCGGGCCAGTGCCGTACCGCGGGCGTAGCCCCGGGCCTCCCTCAGCGCGGCCACCTCGCGAAGGCAGTCGGCCGCCTCGGTGAGCCGGCCCGCCGTCCGGTGGGTCTGGCTCAGGCCGTAGAGCGCGTCCGCCTCGACCAGTGGTTCGCCGACCTCACGGGCCAGCCGCAGCGCCGCGGTGAACCACTCCGAAGCCTCCTCCCCCTCGGCCGCGTTTCGCAGACCGTTGCCGCCGGAGGTGAGCATCCGCAGCTCGCCCTCGCGGTCGCCGGCGGCCCGGGCGGCCTCCCGCCCGATCCGGTGCGCCTCGACCCAGAGCCGGGCCGGGCGCAGCCGCAGGAACAACGGCCACATGGCGTCGACCAGTTGCCAGGCGGCGGCCGCCCGGCCGATCGCGGCGGCCCAGCGGACGGTGTCGGCGAGTCGCCCCGTCTCGGTGTCGAGCCAGCCGACGGCGGCCGCCTCGTCCGCGAACTCCCGTGCCCGGGGGCCCGGTTCGACGGCGTAGTCGCGACGCAGGGTGCGGTGGCTCGGGCTCAGCAGCGCCTCGGCCGCGGTGGTGCGGGCGAGGTACCAGTCGAGCACGCGGTCGACGGCGGACCGGCCCTCGGGCAGGTCCCGCACCGCCTCGGCCCGCGCCCGGGCATGCAGCTTGACCAGGTCGTGGAAGCGGAAGCCGCCCTCCACCTCCTCCAGCAGGTGGACGTCGATCAGCCCGTCGAGCAGCCGGTCGGCCTCGTCCGGGGCCAGGCCGCCGACCGCGCAGGCGACGTCCAGGGTGAAGACGGGGAACGGCAGCAGACCGAGCAACCCGTACAGCCGGACGGTGTCCGTCCCCAGGACCTCGAAGGAGGCGTCCAACGCGTGCTGCACGGCTTCCCCTTCGACGTCGAGCGCGGCGAGCCCCTGGGACTCCTGCCCGAGGGCTTCGGCGGTGGCGGCGAGCGGCTGCACCGGACGGGCGGCGATCCGGGCCGCCGCCAGACAGACGGCGAGCGGGAGCCGGCCGCAACGCTCCACCACCTGGACGGCGGCGGTCCGTTCGCGGGCCACCCGCTCCGCGCCGACCCGCTGGGCCAGCAGTTGCACGGACGCGTCGTCCGAGAGCAGGCCGACCGGTCGGAACACGGCACCGTCTATGCCCAGCCCGGTGAGCCGGCGGCGGCTGGTCACCACCACCACGGCGTGCTCCGAACCGGGCAGCAGCGGCCGGACCTGAGCAGCGGTGGAGGCGTTGTCGAGCAGAACGGTGATCCGGCGCTCGGCGGCGAGGGAGCGCCAGAGCGCCGCACCCTCGGCGAGGCTGCTGGGCACGGGGGCGATGCCGAAGGCCCGCAGGAAACCGCCCAGGGCCTCGGCGGGATCGGCGGGCCCGCCCGGGGCGTGGCCGCGCAGGTCCGCGTAGAGCTGACCGTCCGGGAAGCGGCCGGCCAGCCGGCGCAGCCACTGGGCGGCGAGCGCGGTCTTGCCCACCCCGGCGGGGCCCGTGACGACCACCGTGACATCGACGGCACCCGGGGAATCGCCCAACTCACTGTCCAGGGCAGCGAAGTCGGCGTCGCGTCCGATCAACCGCCTTGGCGTCGGCGGCAGTTGCCTCGGAACCGGCAGTACCGGGGCAGCGGACGCTTCGGCGGGGCCGCCGTAGACCGTCAGATGGCGGATCTCCCCCGCCTGGATCACGGAACCCTCGATCCTCCCGCCGGACAGGGAGTTCCGCGTCTCGAAGCGCTGTTCACGTGCTCCGTCCGCCGAGCTCATCGGCGGCTCCCGACGCGCGGCCGACCTCGGACCCCGGCTGCTCCGAACCCCTTTGGCTCCACTGGCTCCCCCTACCGGTAGAACGACGGACCGAAGTGACGTGAACGACCGATGTGACCCGTGTGACCGAACAATCGCCGACTCCCGCATATCACCTGACGCCCAGTCGGTCGAATTGTCAATAACGCCCGCCCCGACAGGCCGATGCGGTCTGGCTCAGCACCAGCGCACGTGGGATCCTCTCCGACACGGCACGCTGGAAGCCGACCGGCGGGGGGCGTCGAATGGAGTTCCATCTTCTGGGTTCGGTTGAACTTTCGGTGAACGGCGAGTTGTCGGCAATTCGCTCGGACAAGGGTCGCCGACTGCTGGCCGCCCTGGCCCTGGACGTCGGGCGGCCGCTCAGCCACGACCTGCTGGCAGGCCGCCTGTGGGACGAGGAACCGCCGCCCAGCGCGGTCGCCAGCATCTACAGCCATGTCTCCCGCATTCGGCGTCAGTTGAGATTGGCCGTTGCCGCCGAGGACCCCGGCTCGCCCCGCGACATCCCCACCATCGAGAGCCGATCGCACACATACGCGCTGCGTGCCGACACGCATTTGATCGACTGGCATCGCTTTGTCGACCTGTCCCGAAACGCCCGCCGACTCGCCGACAACGGCGACGACATCCAGGCCAGGACCGTCCTGGGCCGCGCCGAAGAAATCTGGCGAGGTGAACCGCTCGCCGGACTGCCCGGCGGCTGGGCCCAGTCCACCCGCGCCACCATGGCCGACCAGCGCCTGGCCACCACGCTGCTGCGGATCGAGATCGACCTCCGGCTCGGCCGCTTCGGGGAGGTCGTCCCCGAACTCACCGCCCTCCGCGAGGACCGCCCCACCGACGAACGGGTCGCCGCGCACCTCCTGGTCGCGCTGCACGGCGCCGGGCGGCAGGCGGAGGCACTGGCCGTCTACCCCGCCGTCGTCCGCCGCCTGCACGCGGACCTCGGCACCGGCCCGGGCGCGGCCCTCACCCGCCTGCACGAGCGCATGCTCACCGGCGCCCCCCTGGCCGCGCCCACCGTACGGACAACGGCCGTACGGCCAACGGCCGGCCCACGGGCGACCGCCGCCCCGCTTCCGGAGGACCCGCGCGGCGGCGCACCGTCGTCCGCTCCGGCGGGCCGGCGCATGATCGGACGCCGGGACGACCTGCGCCGCCTCCTCGGCGGCACCGAGGAAGCCGCGGAGCAGGGCGGCGTGGTGACCGTCTCGGCGATCCTCGGTATGGCCGGGGTCGGCAAGACCACTCTCGCCCTGCATGCCGCGCACCTCATGCGGGGGCGCTTCCCCGACGGCTACGCCCACCTCAACCTGGGCGCCCACGCAGTGGACCGACGCCCGCTCGCACCCCAGACCGTGGCCACCGCGCTGCTGCGCCGGCTCGGCGTGCCCGCCACCACCGTCCCGATCGACAGCGAGGAACTGTTCGCCCTGTGCGCCGAAGTGCTCGCCACCCGGCGCGCAGTGGTCGTCCTCGACGACGCGGCGACCGCGGCACAGGTCCGACCGCTGCTGCCCACCGCGCCGACCTCACTGGTCTTCGTCACCAGCCGCCGCCGACTCGCCGAACTGCCCGGCTCCAGACCGGTGTTCCTGGACATCCTGCCGGTGGACGACGCGGTCGCCCTGTTCACCTCGGTGGTGGGACGGGAGCGCGCCGACGACCGCGCCCGGATCGTCGAGATCGTCGACCGGTGCGGGCTGCTCCCGCTGGCCATCGAGATCGCCGCCAGCCGGTTCAAGGCGCGGCCGTCCTGGACCCTCGCACACCTCGCCCAGCGACTGTCCCGCAAGACCGGCCGGCTCGCCGAGATCCGGCACGACACGGAGAGCGTCGCCCGCGCCTTCGAGATGTCGTACCGGTCTCTGCCCATCGAGCAGCAGGAGGCCTTCCGGCTGCTCGGCGTCCACCCGGGGCCCGACATCGGCCTGCACGCGGCGGCGGCCCTGCTCGGCCGCACGGTCGACGAGACGGACCACCTGCTGGAGGCGCTGCTGCACTGCCACCTGGTGCAGGAGAACACTCCGGAGCGCTATCAGCTCCACGACCTCCTCAAGGAGTACGCGCACGCACTGATTCGCGACGAGGGGGGCGAGGAGGAGGCGGGGATCGCGCTTCGGCGGCTGCTCGGGTTCACGCTCCGAGCAGCCGACCAGGCGGATCGGCTGCTGTATCCACGCCGATCGCGGCTACCGTTGCCGACGTTCCGTCAGTTGCCGGGAATGGAAACGTTGTTGTACGACCTTGACTTGGATTCGAATGATGCCGCACGCAAATGGCTCGACACTGAACAGGCCGGCCTGACCGCACTGGCCGCTCACGCCCGCACGGCCGGTCACCCCGAGGCCACCGCGTGGCTCGCGCACGTCCTGGCCGGCCATCTGGACGCCCAGGCCTTCTGGAGCGAGGCCCACGAGCTGCATCAGGCCGCTGCCGCGTACTGGCGTTCGGCATCGAACGACCGCCGCGAGGCCCGTGCTCTGATCAACCTGGGGGCCACCTTCGCCAACGCCTCCCGCTACCCGGCCGCTCAGGAGGCGCTCCAGCGGGGCCTGACGCTCGCCCGCGCCGAGCGCGACGACGACGCCACGGCGGAGGCTTTGAGCCTGTTGGGGGCACTGCACTGGTACCGGAGCTCCTTGAGCGAGGCCCTCGCCCACCAGGAGGAGGCCCTGCGCATCCGACGAGAAACAGGCGACCTCTGGAACACTGCCCGATGCCTGGCGAACGTCGGCATCCTGGAGAATTCTCTGGGAAATCCAAAAAAGGCCCTGGTCGCCTATGAGACGGCACTTCCACTGGCCCGCAGAATGGGCAATCGGACTTTGGAGCTCAGAATTCTCAACAATCTGGGCGACCTGCATCTGGGAATTCGAGACCACGCCGCCGCCCGCGCCTCCTTCGAACAGGTACTGAGCCTGGAGAACGGCTCGATGCCGCACTTCGAGCTGGCCGTCGTACGGATAAACCTCGCCGCATCGCTCCCAGTCCCGGAACAGCTGGAGCGCGTGCTGTCGCTGTACCGTTCGGCGCTGGCCACCTTCCGCAGGACCGGAAGCATCCGGCACGAGTCCATTGCGCTCGCCGGACTCGGCGACGCCCTGCGCGCGGCCGGAGAGCTCGACGAGGCCCGCGACCAGCTCTCCCTTGCAATGGAGTTGGCCCGATCGGTCGGCGCCGCGCGCGAAGAAGTAGCCGCCCTCCGGGGCCTCGGCCAGTGCGAGGCCCTGCTCGGCGCGCCACAGCGGGCGGTCGCCCTTTTGACCGAGGCCGTAGCCCTGGCGGAGCGGGCCGAGGCGGCAGAGGAAGCGGCACTGGCCCGGGCAGCACTCGCTCGACTCGGATCCACGGACAACGAATAGAAGCCGACCGACTCCTCGGCGCACCCCACAAGAGAATACTCTTTCTCCGAGCCTATTATCATCACAGGCGGGGCGCCGACAGGTCCGACTTGTCGAGCAGGCTCTCGAATGCTAGGAATGGCACGGCAGATTGCCAATCATTCAAGCAGATGCAGGAGAACGACCACCCGTGTTCGAACACATCGACGAGCCCTGCCGTTCGTCCCTTCGCACCAGCCGCCCGTTCGCCGACAATCGGTCCGGCGAGGAGCCCTGCGTGGATCTCGTGGCGATCTGGTGCGTCCTGTTCGGCTAGGCCGAACCCCGGGCCGGTGCGAGTCGCACCGGCCCTCCGTGTGTCCGGGTCCGTGAGGGCGAGCACGTACGGCCGACCGGCCCGCAGCCCGCGCCGAAATGTCCGCTCCGGGGTGTAATCGTACGGATGATCAGGCCCCGGAGACCGGAGTCCGCCCATGCCGCCAGAGTCCCCCCACCCCCAGCCCGCCGACCCACCGGCCCCGCAGCCGGTCCTCACGCCGCTCACCACCGCCGCGATCTTCCTGGTCCTGACGGTCGAGCCCGGCGGCGAGAACGCCGTCCGCGCCCTGCTGCCCGACCTCGCGGGCCTCCGCCACGCCATCGCCTTCCGCGCCCCCGACGTCGGCCTCACCTGCGTCACCGGCATCGGCTCCGACGCCTGGGACCGGCTCTTCGACGGCCCCAGGCCGGCCGCCCTGCACCCCTTCCCCGAGGTGGCCGGCCCCCGCCACCGCGCCCCGGCCACCCCCGGCGACCTGCTCCTGCACATCCGGGCCGGCCGGATGGACGTCTGCTGGGAGCTCGCCGGCCGGATCACCCGACGGCTCTCCGGCGCCGCCACCGTCGTCGACGCGACCAACGGCTTCTCCTACTACGACGCGCGGGACCTGCTGGGCTTCGTGGACGGCACCGAGAACCCGGAGGGCCGGGAGGCCGCCGAGGCCGTATTGATCGGCGAGGAGGACCGGGACTTCGCCGGCGGCAGCTACGTCATCGTGCAGAAGTACCTGCACGACCTCGCCGCCTGGGAACACCTGACCGTCGACCAGCAGGAACGCGCGGTCGGCCGCAGCAAGGCCGACGACATCGAGTTCGACGACGCCGCCAAGCCCGCCGACTCCCACGTCGCGCTCACCTCCGTCACCGGTCCGGACGGCGAGGAGCGGCAGATCCTGCGGTTCAACATGCCCTTCGGCAGGCTGGACGGCGGTCCGGCGGGGCGCGGCGAGGCCGGCACCTACTTCATCGGCTACGCGCGCGACCCCGGGGTGCCCGAGGAGATGATCCGCAACATGTTCACGGGTCGGGGTCCGGCCGCCCACGACCGCCTGCTCGACTTCTCCACCGCGGTCACCGGCACGCTGTTCCACGTCCCCACCGCCGACTTCCTCGCCGACCCGCCACCGGCGCCGGCCGCCCCCGTCGCGCTCGCCGCCCCGCTCCCGGCCGCCGTGCTCCCCACCGCCGCTCTCCTCGCCGACGGCTCCCTCGCCATCGGCAGCCTGAAAGGCAGCCCCGCGTCATGAACAACCTGCACCGTCAACTCGCCCCCGTTTCCGCCGCGGCCTGGGAGGAGATCGAGGAGGAGGCCAGGCGGACCTTCAAACTCCACCTCGCCGGCCGCCGGGTCGTCGACCTGGCCGGCCCGGACGGCCCCACCCTCGCGGCGGTCGGCACCGGGCACCTCACCACCATCGAGCCGCCCACCCCCGGAGTGCAGGCCCACGCCCGCGAGGTCCGCCCCCTGATCGAACTCAGGGTCCCCTTCTCGGTCGACCGCGCCGCCGTCGACGACGTCGAACGCGGCTCCGGTGACTCCGACTGGGCGCCCGTACAGGCGGCGGCCCGCACCCTCGCCCTCACCGAGGACCGCGCCCTCTTCGACGGCTATCCGGCCGCCGGCATCGAGGGCATCCGTGCCGCCGCCACCAACCCGGCCATCCCGCTCCCCGCCGACGTCCGCGAATACCCGGAAGCCGTGAGTCGCGCCCTCACCACCCTCCGCCTCGCCGGAGTGGGCGGCCCCTACGCCCTGCTCCTCGGCGCCGACGCGTACACGGCCGTCAACGAGACCTCGGACCACGGATACCCCGTCGCCAGCCACATCGCCCGCCTCCTCGACGGCGAACTGATCTGGGCCCCCGCCATCGAGGGCGCCCTGCTCCTCTCCACCCGCGGCGGCGACTTCACCCTCGTCCTGGGCCAGGACGTCTCGGTCGGCTACCTCTCCCACACCGCCGACACCATCGCCCTCTACCTCCAGGAGTCCCTCACCGCCCGCCTCCTCACCCCCGAGGCCGCCGTCCCCCTGACGACCGCCTGAGCCCGCCCCCGCCCTCACCGGGTGGGGCGGGGCGGGGGCGGGGCAGGGGGACAGCGGGCGTCGGTCAGCCGCGGGCGCGGCGCAGGCCGAGGGCGGTGACCAGGGCGCCGAGGGCGACCGCCGCGACCGGCACCACCAGCGCGGCCCGCAGGCCGTCCGGGCCGCCGACGGTGAGGCTCACGGTGGTGACCGCCGAGAGGCCGAGCGCCGCGCCGAACTGGAAGGCGGTGTTGAGCAGCCCGCCGGCCAGCCCCTGCTCCTCCTCGGCGACGCCGTCGGTGGCGGCGATGGTCAGCGGCCCGTAGGCGAGGGCGAAGGCCAGTCCGGTGAGGAGCATGGTCGGGAACATCATCGGATACGTCCAGTCCGGCCCGACCGGCAGGAACAGCGCGTAGGAGACCACCGCCAGGCAGAAGCCGCCGAGGATCACCCGGACGTTGCCGAAGCGCTCCACCAGCCGGGGCGTGAGGGTCGGCGCCAGCACCGCGTCCACGCCGACCGCGAGCAGGGCGAGGCCGGTCTGCAGCGGGGACCAGCCGCGCAGGTCCTGGAGGTAGAGGGTGACGACGAACTGGAAACCGAAGAAGGAGGCCGCGAACAGCAGCGCGCCGATGTTCGCGCGCAGCAGCGGGCCGGAGCGGAGCAGGCCGAGGCGGAGCAGCGGGGCGGCCGAGCGCCGTTCGATCGCCACGAAGGCGGCCAGCAGGGCCGTGCCGCCGGCGAACAGGGCGAGGGTCGGGCCGGCGGTGGCGCCGGGTTCGCCGAGCCGCACCACGGCCTGGACGAGCAGCAGCATGGCGCCGGTGACGGTGACGGCGCCGCCCAGGTCGAAGCGCTCGCCGGGGCGGCGGACGGGCGGCCGGTCGCGCGGGAGCAGCGGCACGGCGGCGAGCAGCAGGCCGCCCGCGAGCAGCACCGGGGCGAAGAAGACCCAGCGCCAGCCGACGGCGGTGAGCAGTCCGCCGGCCACCAGGCCGAGGGAGAAACCGGCCGCGGCGGTGCCCGCGTAGACCAGCAGCGCGCGGTTGCGGCGGGGGCCCTCGGCGAAGGCGGAGGTGATGACGGCCAGTCCCGCGGGAGTCATGAAGGCCGCCGAGAGGCCGGTGGCGAAGCGGGCCAGGATCAGGACCCAGGGGGCGCCGGCCAGACCGCCGAGACCGGAGCAGAGCACGAAGACGGTGAGCCAGAGGAGGAACATCCGGCGCCGGCCCAGCAGGTCGGCGGTGCGGCCGCCGAGCAGCATGAAGCCGCCGTAGCCGAGCACGTAGGCGCTCAGCACCCAGCTCAGCGAGCCGGTGTCCATCCCGAGGTCCGCGCGGATCGACGGGAGCGCCACATTGAGCATGGCGACGTCGATGCCCTCCAGGAAGATCGCGCCGCAGAGGACGAGGAGGACGGCCGCCTCCCGGCCGGTGAAGCGGGCGGACGGGGCGGACGGGTCGGCCGGGTCGGACGGTGGCGAGCCGGCCGGGGCGGCGGCCGGGCGGCCGGTTTCGGGCACGGCTGAGGACGTGGACACAGTGGTCTCCTGGGAGCGCGCGGGGGGGTGGGGAGGCCGGACGAGGCGGTTCCCGTTCGTCCGGTCGGTTCCCTCTTGTAACCACCGCCATCCTGAGGCAGCATCAGGGGGCATGGAAGAAGGCACTTTGAAGTCACCGACGCACTGCGCGGTTACCGAGGACGACTACGACGTGCTCCAGTGGGACACCCGGGAGGACTGCGAGGTGCGGCAGATCCTCGACCGGATCGCCGACAAGTGGTCGCTGCTGGTGATCGCGCTGCTCGACCGGGGCTCGCTGCGCTTCACCGAGCTGCGGCGGGAGATCGACGGGGTCAGCCAGCGGATGCTGACCGTCACCCTGCGGCAGCTGGAGCGGGACGGCCTGGTCGAGCGGACCGTGCACCCCGTGGTGCCGCCGCGGGTCGACTACGCGCTGACGCCGCTCGGGCGGACGCTGCACGAGACCGTCCGCTCCCTGGTCACCTGGACCGAGACGCACCAGCGCGAGATCGCGACGGCCCGCGCCTCGTACGACGCACGCGTGGGGTGAGGGCACGCGAAGAGGCGGGTCCGGAACCTCCGGACCCGCCTCTCCCGCCCCTCCCCCGTCACCCTCAGACCCGCAGTGCCGCCAGTTGCTGCTCGAACGGCACCACGGCCTCCTGCTGCGCCGCGCCGCCCCCGGTCGGACCGCTCGGGGCACGGCCCGCGAGCAGTCCGGCGAGTTCTCCGGCAGCGCGGTCGATCCGGCCCGGGAGGCCGTCGGTGAGGCGGTCCCCCGTGGTGCCCCAGTCGTCGGTGGCGGCGTACACCGAGGTCGGCACGACCACCGAACGCAGGTAGGAGAACAGCGGGCGGACGGCGTGCTCCAGTGCGAGCGAATGCCGGGCGGTGCCGCCGGTGGCGGCGATCAGCACCGGCTTGCCGGTGAGGGTGTCCGGGTCGAGCACGTCGAAGAACGACTTGAACAGCCCGCTGTAGGAGGCGGCGAAGATCGGCGTCACCGCGATCAGCGCGTCCGCACCGCCGACCGCGTCGATCGCCTCGCGCAGCGCGGGGCCGGGGAAGCCGGTGACGAAGTTGTGCGCGATGTCGGTGGCGAGGTCCCGCAGTTCGACCACCTGGACGCCCATCTCCCGCCCCTCGGAAGCGAGCTGACGGACCGTTGCATCGGCGAGCCGGTCGGCGAGCAGCCTGGTCGAGGACGGCTTGCTCAGTCCGGCACTGATCACCACCAGTCGGTACGCGGTCACTTGGCCACCTCCACGGTCTGCTCGGCCTGCTCGGTCTGCTCGGCGGTGTCGGAACCCTGCCGGTGACGGGCGCGCTCGGCCGCCAGCCTGGTGGCGTGGGTCGGCGCGTCGGGGACACCGGCCGGGCGGCCCTTGGCGAACTCCTCGCGCAGCACCGGCACGACCTCCTCGCCGAGCAGGTCCAGCTGCTCCAGCACGGTCTTCAGCGGCAGGCCGGCGTGGTCCATCAGGAACAGCTGGCGCTGGTAGTCGCCGAAGGTGTCGCGGAAGGCCAGGGTCTTCTCGATCACCTCCTGCGGGCTGCCGACGGTGAGCGGGGTCTCGGCGGTGAACTCCTCGAGCGACGGGCCGTGGCCGTACACCGGCGCGTTGTCGAAGTACGGACGGAACTCCCGCACCGCGTCCTGCGAGTTCTTGCGCATGAACACCTGGCCGCCCAGGCCGACGATCGCCTGCTCGGGCGTGCCGTGCCCGTAGTGGGCGTAGCGCTCCCGGTAGAGGTTCACCAGCTTCTGGAAGTGCTCCTTGGGCCAGAAGATGTTGTTCGCGAAGAAGCCGTCGCCGTAGTAGGCGGCCTGCTCGGCGATCTCCGGGCTGCGGATCGAGCCGTGCCAGACGAACGGCGGGACGCCGTCCAGCGGACGCGGGGTCGCGGTGAAGGACTGCAGCGGGGTGCGGAAGCGGCCCGACCAGTCGACCACGTCCTCGCGCCACAGCTGGTGCAGCAGTGCGTAGTTCTCTATCGCGAGCGGGATGCCCTGGCGGATGTCCTTGCCGAACCACGGGTACACCGGGCCGGTGTTGCCGCGGCCCATCATGAGGTCCACCCGGCCGTCGGAGAGGTGCTGGAGCACCGCGTAGTCCTCGGCGATCTTCACCGGGTCGTTGGTGGTGATCAGCGTGGTCGAGGTGGAGAGGATGATGCGCTCGGTCTGCGCGGCGATGTAGCCGAGCAGCGTGGTCGGGGAGGACGGCACGAACGGCGGGTTGTGGTGCTCACCGGTCGCGAAGACGTCCAGGCCGACCTCCTCCGCCTTGCGCGCGATGGCCACGGTCGCCTTGATCCGCTCGTGCTCGGTCGGGGTGCGGCCGGTGGTCGGATCGGGGGTGACATCGCCGACGGTGAAGATTCCGAACTGCATGGTGCTCACCACACTCCTGGCTGATCCCGCCCGGGAAACCGGTTCAGGATCCGATCGTCAAAGTTTCAACCACCTTAGCATCCGGCCCGCGGCGGATATTCCCCCCAGCGCCCGACCCCTGTTCCGGGACCGCACTGCGACGCGCGCGCAGGGCGTCCGGGAGCAGCGTCAGCAGTCCCGCGGCGGCCATCGCGGTGCCGAGCCACAGCACGGCACGCAGACCGAGCGCGTCGATGGCGAGGCCGCCGAGCAGCGAGCTGAGGATGACGCCCAGCGTGATGAAGGAGTTGTGGACGGTGTTCACCAGCGGGCGGGAACCGCCGATCCGCTGGACCCTGGAGGCCATCGCGGGGTTCATGGTGACCCCGACCAGACCGACACCCAGCAGCAGGGCGACGGCGGGCACCCGGAACTGGGCGAGCAGCGCGAGACCCGCCAGGAACAGGGTGTTCAGCGCCAGCCCGGTCGCCAGCACCGGCAGCGCGTACTGGTCGGCGAGCCGGCCGACCACCGTGTTGCCGAGCACGGTCGCCGCGCCGTAGGCGACGAGCAGCAGCGGGACGGACCCGGCCGAGAAGCCGGTGAGCCCGGTCAGGATCGGATTGACGTAGCTGAACAGCGTGAAGGTCGCGCCGATGATCAGGGTGCTGGTGACGAAGGCCAGCCACAGCCGCCGGTCGCGCAGCGCGCCCAGCTCGTCCCGGAGCGAGCCGGTGCCCTCGGCGTGGTCGGCGTCCGGGACCCCGGCGAGGGTGCACAGCGCCACCGCCGCGGTGAGGACGGCCACCGCCCAGAACGCCGCGCGCCAGCCGAGGTGCTCGCCGATCACGGTGGCGAGCGGCAGGCCGAGCAGCGTGCCGAGCATGAGGCCGTTCATCAGGACGGCGATCGCCCGGCCGCGGATCTCCGGACGGGCCAGCTGGGCGCAGAGCGAGATCGAGATGCCGAAGAAGGCCTGCGCCGCGACGCCGGAGACCACCC
The DNA here is from genome assembly GCF_900105395.1 of Streptomyces sp. TLI_053. Lineage (NCBI taxonomy): Bacteria > Bacillati > Actinomycetota > Actinomycetes > Kitasatosporales > Streptomycetaceae > Streptomyces > Streptomyces sp. TLI_053. Next base: position 7,115,501 of record NZ_LT629775.1, on the reverse strand, counting down.
GGGCCACCAGCATCACCGGATAGCCGGAGGCGGTCGCGGCGAGCAGGTTTCCGACCAGGAAGATCGCGAACAGGAGCATCAGCGCCGCCTTCTGGCGCATCCGGAGGAGGGCGACGGCCAGGAACGGGCCGCCGAAGGACATCGCCACCGAGAAGGCGGTGATCAGGTAGCCGATCTGCGGGACGGTGGCGTCGAGGCCCTCCGCCAGCTGGGGCATCAACCCGGCGACGGCGAACTCGCTGGTCACCATCGCGAAGACGCCGAGAGCGAGGACGTACACGGCACGTGGCATGGGAAGGGCTCCCCCGTTGATTTTGGATGGATCGGTACAGAATGAGGGCGGACGTGGGCACGCCGGGGCACGCGAACGCGCTCCCGGGGCGGGTCGCTCAGACCGCGCGGGTCACTCGGGTCGCGCAGGGCGGGTCAGGGGGTGAGGGCGTCCAGGGCGGTGGCGGCCACGGCCTCGACGGCGGCCCGGTCGGCCCCGCCCTTGGCGGCGACCCGCATCCCGCCGATCACCGCGTTGACGAAGCGGGCCAGCTCCTCCGGCGCCCGCCGGCCGGCGATCCCGCCCGCCAGTTGCCCGGCGGCGATCGCGGCCCGCAGCGCGGCGAGCCGCACCTCCTGGTCGCGGACCAGCATCGCGTCCGCCTCCGGGTCGCGTCCGGCCAGCTCCACCACGGTGTTCACGGTCAGACAGCCGATGCTGCGACCCTCCGGACGGTGCTCGAACTCCCCCTCCACGATCCGCGCGAGCAGGACCCGGATCCGCTCCAGCGGCGGCAGCCCCGGATCCTCCAGCAGCTCGATCTGCGGGACGGTCATCACCTCGATGTAGCGGGCCAGCGACCGCTTGAACAGGTCGTGCTTGCTGCTGAACGTGTTGTAGATGCTGCTCCGCCCGAGACCGGTCGCCTCGCAGAGGTCCTGCGTGGAGGTGGCCTCGTAGCCGTTCGCCCAGAACGCGTGCATCGCCGCGTCGAGCGCGCGGCCCTCGTCGAAGGTGCGCGGTCTCGCCATGGCAGCACGTTAACCTTTTTGGACCGGTCGGTGCAATACCGGTGCGTCCGCTCCGGGGCGGGACGCGGGGAGGCCCCCGGCGGCGCGCCGTTCGCGCGCCGCCGGGGGCCTCCGGGTACTGCCGGATGCATCCGGGATCAGAACTCCGGCCTCAGTACTCGGCCTTGATGTTCGCGCCGGAGAAGGCCTGCTGGCCGTAGAGGCTCACGTAGACGTAGCCGGCCGGCGGGTTGGCGATGGTCAGGGTCTCGGTGTTGTTGCTCGCGTTGGTGGACTTGGCGGTGTACGAGTTGGTGTACGCCCAGCTGGTGGCGTTGTAGTAGAGGTCGGCGTTGCCAGTGCCGCCCGTACTGGTGAGCTTGAGCTGCTTCACCCCGGCCGGGAGGTACAGGTAGAAGTGGGCGTAGTTGCCGGTGCCCGCCGAGAGGTTGCTGCGGCGGCAGTTCTTGTCCAGCTGGCGCGGGTCGGCGCCGGAGCACTCCGGCAGGCCCGCCACGGTGACGTTCTGCCGGGCGCTCGCGGTGGCGCCCTTGTCGTCGGTCACGGTGAGGGTGACGGTGTAGGTACCGGCCTTGGTGTACCACTTGGTCGGATTGGCGGTGGTGGCGCTGGTGCCGTCGCCGAAGTCCCAGGCGTAGGCGGCGATCTTGCCGTCCGGGTCGGTGGAGCGGTTGACGAAGGTGACCGCCAGCTCGCCGATCGCGGTGGTGAAGGCCGCGGTGGGCGGCTGGTTGCCGGGCGGGTTGGTGCTGCCGGAGCAGGCACCGGCCGCGCAGCGGGTCAGCCAGGCGTCGAAGTCGGCGTCGTAGCGGGTACCGATGGTGGTCTTGAGCACGGTGCGGGCGCCGTTCCAGTCACCGGCGCGGTACTTGCCGAGCACGGTGTCCACGTCGGCCCGGTGCTGCTCCAGCATGTAGCGCACCGCGAGGTAGCCCCAGCGGTAGGTGCGCTCCGTGTCGGTGTTCTCGTAGGTGGTGTCGAACAGCGTGGAGAGCTTGTAGGTGTGCAGGCCGGCGGCGGAGATCGCCGCGTCGTAGTTCACCTTGCGGTACGAGTAGGAGATGTACTCCGCGAAGCCCTCGATCCACCAGATGGTCGGGGTCGTCACGCCGGCGTCGAAGTCGCCGTACATGTCGTACCGGCCGTCGAGGTAGTGGGTGTACTCGTGGTTGAGGTTCCAGACCTGGAAGTCCGGGCGCGCCCACTCGGCCTCGTAGGCCAGGAAGCGCGGCTGGTTGCCGACCTCGTTCGGCTTGCCCTCCAGGTACATGCCGCCGTTGTCGGTGTTGATGCCGTAGATGGAGGCGGCGAACACCCCGTAGTCGAAGGAGCTGTGGAAGACCACGACCTCGATGGTGGTGTTCCGGTCGTCCGCGACCGGACCGTTGTCCTTGACCACGCCGTGGAAGTACGCGTCCTGGCCGGTCAGACTGGTGCAGGCGGTCGCCAGCTGAGTCGGGTCCAGCGCCTGGGCCAGGATCCGGATGCTCGAGCTGCAGGTGTAACTCACCTTCAGGACGGCCGACTTGAGTCGGGCCGCGGAGTCGCAGGTGCCGTAGTACGAGCAGTTGCCGTTGTCGTAGGCGTCGGTCATCTCGGCGACGGCGGCCCACTGGTAGGCGGTGGTGCCGCTGGGCGAGGAGCGGTCGGCCAGCCCCTTCAGCAGCGGGCGCACCTTGGCCTGGAGCACCGGGTACTGGACGAACCGGCCCAGCTCGCGGGTGGCGTTGTAGACCAGGAAGGTGTAGTCGCCGCCGAGCAGACCACTGTTGGCGGCCGCGAAGGAGTACAGCGCGTCGAGCACGCTCGGGTCGGCCGCCACCGCGTCGACGAAACCGGTGGTCTGGTGGCCGCGCCACAGCACGGTGAACACGCTGTTCAGCGCGTTGCCCATGTTGGCCGGGTTGTGGGTGGCGGCGTCGTAGGCGCCCAGCAGCCGCTTCACCACGGGGAGGTAGCGGACGTTCTCCTGCGCGCTGTCGATCAGGGTGATCGCCTCGCCGAGGGTGCCGGCGTTGGCGGAGGTGACGTCGCGGGAGTGCGCGCTGTTGAAGAAGGCGTCCAGCGCGCCGCGGATCGAGGTCTGCAGGGCGGTGCCGTAGGTGCCGACGTCGGAGGCGTGGTACCACTGCACGAAGTACCCGGCCCGCAGGAAGAGCACCAACTGGCCGGTGGAGGTGGAGTTGTCGCCCGGGTAGGCGGCGGCGTTGGCGCGCAGGGCGTCGGCCACCGAGACCATCTGGGCCTCGCGGAAGGCGCCGCGCGCGTCGGTGCCGACCAGGTTGAACAGGCTGTTGATGCAGCCGAGGTCGGCGGCCTTGACCGCCTGGACCAGGGCGCTGCCGGTGCGACCGGTGAAGTCCGGGATGTTGCAGGGCTGTTCGGCGAGGGCCTTGGGAGCGGCCGCGCCGAAGGTCTTGACGATCTCCGCCTGCCGGTGGGCCGCCGACGGGCTGTCGGAGCGGTCCGGCGAGGCGGTCGAGAACGGGGCGCGGTCCCGGGCCGGGACCGGCCGGTTCTTGCCGCCCGTGTCGGGGGTGTCACCGACGGCGGGCCTCGGGGCGAGCCCGGCCGGGCCGGCCGAGGTGGCGGCGGGAGAGCCGCCGCCGAAGTCCGGACGGGTCCGGTCGGTGGCCGCCTGGGCGCGCGGGGCGAACAGGCCGACCGTCACGAACAGCGCCAGGATCAGCGTCAGGAGCTTTGCTACGTGCGGCATTTGCGTTAAAGGGCGTGCGGTTCTCACGTGGGGGCCTCCGGGCCTTCGTCGGTCGCCTGGGGGTGCGACCAGTGGGGGTGATGAGGGCCGTTGTGGCGCACCGTTGGGGCGGTGGCGCCGAACACCGTTGGGGAGTGTGACATGTACAATGGCATACATCACAAGGCCGGGGAAGCCTCGGGACGGAGAATCTCCGGCAACTGCCCCGCCCGCACGGGAAATTCACCGCTCGACCACGGAACGGCGAAGGCCGCCGGTCGGTGGACCGGCGGCCTTCGCGGGGGATCACGACCTCAACGGCCGTGTGCTCCGGAGCAGTTGTACCCAGGGTCAGTTGCGCCCCGAGCCGGTTGCGCCCCGGGTCAGTTGCGGGCCAGGAGCACGGCGCCCGCGGTGACCAGGGCGAGCACCACGGCGGCCGCGCCGTAGCTCAGCCGGTGCGCGCGCACCACCGGCAGGTAGCGGTCCGCGGCGTAGCGGCCGGGCCCGGTCAGGGCGAGCGCCGCCGCGGCCGCGATCAGCAGGAGTTCGTACTCGCTGCCGCCCTTGGCGGCGAAGAAGGTGCTGCTCCAGGTGACGGCCAGGGCGTTGAGCATGGTGCCGAGGATCGCGGCGGCGGCCAGCGGGGTCAGCAGGCCGACGGCCAGCGCCAGTCCGCCGCCGGCCTCGGTGAGGCCGGCCACGACGGCCATGAACTTCGCCGCCGGGTAGCCCTTCGCCTCGAAGAACTTTCCGGTGCCGTCGATGCCGCCGCCGCCGAACCAGCCGAACAGCTTCTGGCTGCCGTGCGCGGCCATGGTCAGGCCGAGTGCCACCCGCAGCAGCAGGAGGCCGACGTCGTAGGCGTGCGGGGAGGTGATCGCCGAGCCGGGGTCCGACCCGGCTGCGGCAAGGGGGGTGGTGGCGGCGGTCGTGCTCGGGCTGCTGCTCGGCATGCGCGTCTCCATCAGAAAGGGGGGTTCGTCGATACCGGCCGAATCTGTTTGTTCAAATTCGAACCAGCTGGGGTGTGTCGACCGTACCTGGAAGTTTGAATTTGAACAACCGAACGAACCGAAGATATTGGCGTGACCGGGTCACAAGTGGTGTAGACCGGCGTACGGACGCGCGTGGCGGGGCACGCTCAGGACATGGCACATCGCAAGGAACACCGACGGCCGGCCGACCGGGGCACCCCGCACGCCGAGGCCCTCGCAGCCTTCACCGAACGGATCCGGCTGGTCACCCCCGGCCAGTGGGACGCGCCCACCCCCTGCACCGACTGGAGTGTCCGCGATCTGGTCAACCACCTCACCGGCGAGCAGCTCTGGGTGCCCGAGCTGCTGATGGGCGCGACGATCTCCGAGGTCGGCGGCCGCTTCGACGGCGACGTCCTCGGTGACGACCCGGTCGCCGCCTGGACGGCCGCCGCCGAAGCCGCCCGCGAGGCCTTCGCCGTCCCCGGCGCCACCGAGCTCACCGTGCACCTCTCCTTCGGCGACGTCCCCGGCCAGTACTACCTGGACCAGCTCACCACCGACGCCGTCGTCCACAGCTGGGACCTCGCCGAGGGCATCGGCCGGGACACCCGGCTCCCGGAGGACCTGGTCGACTTCGCGCTCGCCGAGTTCGCCGGCTACGGGGACCTCTCCGGCAGCGGACTGTTCGACCCGCCGCTCCCGGTGGCCCCGGACGCCGGGCCGCAGACCCGGCTGCTGGCCCTCGCCGGGCGGCGGGACCGCCCCTGAACGCACGGCGGCACGGCGCCCGTCGAACCCGCGGCGGACCGGGCGCCGTCCGCCGCCAGGTCCGGTGGACACCCCGCTCGCCCGGGCCACGCCGGATACTGGAGATGTCGGGGGGCGCACCGGACGTCGACGGAGAAGAGGCGGGCGCGCCATGAGCCGCAGGCCGGACATCCTGGGTGAGTTCACCGCGGAGCACCGCGCGGTGGAGGATCTGCTCGTACGGATCGAGGCCGGCCTGGCCGAGGACCGGGCGCCGGGAGCATTGCTGGACCAGCTCACCGACCTGCTGCTCAGCCACTGCGCGGCCGAGGAGGAACACCTCTTCCCGCTCGTCCAGCACGATGTGCCGGACGGTGGCGCGGTGGTGTTCCGGTGCATCCACGACCACCTCGCGATCGGCCAGTACCTCGCCGACCTCCAGGCCCTGCCCTCCGGCGACCCGGCGCTGGGCATCCTGCTGAGCGGGCTCACCGAGGTGCTGCGGCGGCACCTGGCGACCGAGGAGAAACAGCTCTTCACCGCTGCCCGCAAGGCCCTGCCGGCCGCCGAGCGGGCCGCGCTCGGCGAACGGCTGCGGGCCGAGCGGGCGGAGATCGCCGGGGCCGGGCCGTAGGACGGGGCGGGTCCGGGCGAGGGTTCGGGCGAGAGCGGAGGCGCGGTCGAGCGCGGGGAGGCGGCGCGGGGAGGCGGAGGCGCGGTTCAGGGCTTGGCGCTGATCACCGCGAAGCGGCCGCCCTCCGGGTCCCGCAGCCGGGCCACCCGCCCGTACGGCGAGTCGAAGGCCGGGCCGAGCACGCTGCCGCCGAGCCGCTCCGCCCGGACCAGCGCCTCGTCGGTGTCAGGCACGGAGAAGGAGACCTCCCAGTGCGGGGTCAGCCCCGTCGGCCCGCCCGCCTGCTCCCGGGCCAGCGCGGCGACACTGTGTCCCTCCGCCCGCAGCACCACCCGGTCGTGCTCCCAGCGGACCTCGAACCGCTCCGGGTCGCGGCCGTCCCAGCGGAACACCTCGCCGTAGAACAGCGCCGCCGCGAACGGGTCCGGGGTGCGCAGCTCGATCCAGACCGGCGCGCCCAGCAGGTCCAGCCGCCGCGCCCGGCCGGGCGGGCCCTCCCAGATCCCGAACACCGCACCCGCCGGGTCGGCCGCCAACGCCAGCCGGTCGCCGTCGAAGGACAGCGGACCGACCGCGAGGGTCGCCCCGCGCTCGCGCACCGCGTCGGCGGCCGCGTCGGCGCTCTCGGTACCGAAGTAACTGGTCCAGGCGACCGGCATGTCCCACCCGCCGCCCGCCACCCCGACCCCGGCCACCGCCTCGCCGCCGACCACCGCGTGCTCGTACGGGCCGAAGCGGTCCGGTCCCGGCTCGAACTCCCAGCCCAGCAAGGGCCCGTAGAAGGCCCGGACGGTGTCGAGGTCGCGGGCCATCAGGCTCACCCAGCACGGGACGGCCGCCACGCAGCGCACCTCGGCCGTCGTCGCATCGCTGCCCATCGCGCACCACCTCCGAGATCCCGGCCGCCGGGCCCCTCCCGACTCCCACGGCCGTCCGGCCGTCCGGGCGGGTTCAGCCTAGGACGTGTCCGACAATTCGTGCCGCATCAGCGCGCGGGGGGCGGGTGTGGGCCCGGTGGGGCGTTGGTGAGGGTGGCGGGAGGGCCGGGAGCGGGAGCGCGCGCCCGGCCTGGGTGCGCCCCCGGCCGCACCGCGCGACGACCGGGGCGTCCCCGCCGGGCGGCCACCGCGGCGCGGCGGCGGCGGGCCCGTGCCGGTCCGGAGGACGACCGGCGGTGCTACCCGGGCGGGGCGGCGTCCTGTCGCCCGAACGGGTGAGCCGCCGAGGCGGGGTGCAGCCGGCCGTCGGCCAGCGTGACCACCCGGTCGGCCAGGGCTGCGACGGCCGCCGGATCGTGGGAGACGAACAGCAGCGCCAGGCCCGCCCGGTCCCGGCGGTCGGCGAGGTGCGCCAGGATCGAGGCCCGGGTGTCCGCGTCCAGTCCCGCGGTGATCTCGTCGCACACCAGGACCGCCGGGCCGACGATCAACGACCTTGCCAGCGCCGCCCGCTGGAGCTCGCCGCCGGAGAGCCCGCCGGGCGGCCGGGCGGCCTTCGCCGGGTCGAGGCCGAGGTCGGCGAGCAGGTCGGCGGACTCCGCCGCGGCGGCCGCCGGGGTGCGGCCGCGCAGCCGGACCGCCGCCCGGGCGACCTGGTCCAGCACCGGGCGGTGGTCCGCGAAGGCCGACCGGGCGTCCTGGAAGACGTACTGCACGGCCGCCAGCCGTCGCGGTCCGCGCCGCCGGACGCTGCTCGGCAGCGGCTCGCCGTCCAGCAGGACGGTGCCCTCGTGGCGCGGGTGCAGCCCCGCCAGGCAGCGGCCCAGGGTGGTCTTGCCGCTGCCCGTGGGACCGGTGAGGGCGAGGCACTCCCCCGCCCGCAGGCTCAGCCCGACCTCGCGCAGCACCACGGCGCCGCCCGGGTGGCGGGCGGTGAGGCCCCTCGCCTCGAGCCGGACCGGCGACAGCTCCCGGCGGGCAGCCGGCACCGGGTGGGCGAGCGGCGGCTCCGCGCGGACGAGCGGCTCCGGTCGGGCAGACGGCTCCGGTCGGGCAGGCGCGGGCAGGACCTCGTCGGGTGGGCCCGTCCGCACCGCGCGACCGTCGGCCAGCAGCACCACCTCGTCGGCCGACGCCCGGACCAGGGCGAGGTCGTGGGTGAGCAGCAGCAGCCCGGTGCCGCGCGCGGCGAGCCGGCCGAACAGGGCGGCCAGCCGGTGCGCGGTGGCCGGGTCCTGGCCGGTGGTGGGTTCGTCGGCGACGATCACCCGCGCTCCGGTGAGCAACGCCTGTGCGAGCACCAGGCGTTGCTGCTGGCCGCCGGAGAGCTGGTGCGGGTAGCGGCGCAACAGGCTCTCCACCTCCGACAGTTCGGCATCGCGGAGGGCGCGGCGAACGGCCTCCGGGCCGCCGCCGTGCACCCTGGCGAGGTCGCGCAGCAGGACGCCCACCCGACGGGCCGGGTTGAGCACCGTAGCGGGGTGCTGCGGCACATGGCCGACCGGGACGCCGCCCGCCCCGGCGACGGAGATCGTGCCGGACACCCGGGCACCGTCGGGACGGGCGCCCAGCAGGGCGAGCGCGGTCGTCGTCTTGCCGCTGCCGGACGGTCCCACCAGGGCCGTCACCCGGCCCGCGCGCACCCGCAGGGACACTCCGTCCACCAGGACCCGGGCGCCGACCCGCACCCGCAGGCCCTCCACGGCGGCCAGCACGGGCCCGCTCGCGTCGCGGCTCACGTCGCGGCTCCCGTCACGGCTCCCGGAGTGCGCCGGTCCGCTCCCCGAGCGCGTCGGCCCGACGGGGCCAGGGCCGCGTCGAACAGCAGATTGGTGCCGGTCGACAGGCCGGCCACCAGCAGCGCCGGGACCACCACCGCCCAGGGCTGCAGGAACAGCCCCGCCCGGTTGCGGTCCACCATCACCGCCCAGTCGGCGGTGTCGGGCCCCACCCCGACGCCGAGGAAGGCCGCCGTCGCCACCAGATACAGGGCGCCCACCAGCCGGGTGCCCGCGTCGGCGGCCAGGGTGCGCCGGATCGTCCTGGCGACCTGCCCGAAGGCGATCCGCCACCAGGACTCGCCGTGCAGCCGCAGCGCCTCGACCACCGGGCGGGAGGCCGCCGCCACGGCCGCCGCGTGCGCGACCCGGGCGATGTCCGGCACCGCCGTCACCCCGACCAGGACGGCCAGCCCGGCCGGTCCCGGCTCCGCGGCGGTGGCCACCAGCAGGACCAGGAGCAGGGTCGGTACGGCGAGCAGCACGTCCAGGGGACGCAGCAGCAGCTCCTCGACCCAGGACCGCCCGGCCAGCGCGGCGGCCAGCGCGAGCGGCAGCGCCAGCGCGTACCCGAGGACGGTCGCGGTGACCGCCACCAGCACCACCGGGCGCCCCCCGAGCAGGACTTGGCGCAGGACGTCGCGACCCGCGAAGTCGGTGCCCAGCCAGTGGCCGCCGCCGGTCGTGAAGGACACCCCGCGCGGCTCCGGCCCGCCCGCCAGCAGCGGCCCGCCGAGGGCCAGCAGCAGCGGCACCGCGACCAGCGCGAGCCCGAGCGCGTAGCGCCTCACGGTGCCACCGAGGCCCTGGCCCGGCGGCGCCCGGCGACGGAGCCGCCGACCCGGTGGACCAGCCACCGGCAGCGCCGGGCCAGGGCCCGGCAGACGCCGCAGTCGCAGCGGCGGGCGGTGGGGTGACCGGCGGGCCGGCCGCCCTCGGGCCGGTGGCCGACGTCAGGACGGCTCTCGCGAGGACGGCCGGCGCGGCGGTCGACGGCGGACGGAACAGCACGGGGCGGAACAGCACGGGGCGGGGCGGCACGGGGCGGGGCGGCACGGGGCGGGGCGGTCATACGGCGACTTCCGTTCGGGGGGCGAGGCGGCGGGCGGCGAGGTCGGCGGCGAGGTTCAGCAGCACGGTCACGGCGCCGAACAGCACCGCCAGGCCCTGGACCACCGGCACGTCGCGGGCAGCGACGGCGTCCAGCAGCACGGTGCCGAGCCCGGGGACCACGAACAGGGCCTCCGCCACGATCACCCCGCAGAGCAGCCACTCGGCGGTCCGGGCGAGGTGCTGGACCACCGGGGCGAGGGCGTTGGGCAGCGCGTGGCCGAGCCGGACCCGGTTCACCGGGACGCCGCAGCGCAGCGCGTGCACGGCGTACGGGGCCGCCATGGCGTCGAGCAGTCCGGCCCGGACCAGCCGCGCGGTCGAGCAGACCGGGCGGGCCAGCAGCACGACGACCGGCAGGACCAGAACGGCGGGCCGGCCTCCGATCCCGCCGACGGCGGTCGGCGGGAGCCAGCCCAGCCGCAGCGCGAACACCGCCGTCAGCAGCACGCCGAGGGCGAACTCCGGTACCGCGTACACCCCGAGGGTGACCGTGCTGACGGCGCGGTCCAGCGGACCGCCCTCCCGCCGGGCGGCGAGCAGCCCGAGGCCGACCGCCGCCGGGACGAGCAGGGCCAGGGTGAGCCCGGCCAGCAGCAGGGTCGGGGCGAGGGCAGCGGTGAGCTGGTCGGCGACCGGGCGGCCGCCGACCAGGGAGCGGCCCAGATCGCCGTGCGTCAACTCGCCCGCCCAGTCGGCGAAGCGCTCCACCGCCGGGCGGTCCAGCCGCAGCGCGGCCCGCAGCGCGGCGATCCGCGCCGGGTCGGGGTCGTCCCCGGCGGCGACCACGGCGGCGTCGCCGGGGAGCGCCTCGGTGAGGGCGAAGACCAGGATCGGGACGGCCGCGATCTGCCCGGCGCCGAGCAGCAACCGGCGCCGCACCCAGCCGCGCGGCGTCGCCGTCACGCCAGCCAGACCTTGTCGAACCTGGCCCAGTCGAGGGTGTTGGCCGGGGCGTCCGCGGCCACGCCGCGCAGCCGCGGGGAGTGGCCGACGATCCAGTCGGCGAAGCCCCACACCAGCAGTCCGCCCTCGTCGAACAGCCGGCGCTGCATCCGCTCGTAGAGGGCGGTGCGGGCCGCCGGGTCGGCCGTGGACTGCGCCTGGGTGTAGAGGTCGTCGAAGTCGGGGCGGCGCCAGTGGGTGGCGTTGGTGGTGGAGCTGGAGAGCAGCCGCTGCGAGATGTGGGACTCGATCGGCATCGCGCCGGAGCGGAAGGAGGCGAGCACTCCGCCGTCCAGGATGTCCTTCCAGTAGGTGTCCTTGCTGCCCACCCGCACCTCGATCGTGATTCCGGCCCGCGCGGCCTGGTCCTTGAGGATGCCCGCCGCCTCGACCAGTCCGGCCGCGACCGGTGAGGTGTCGAGGGTGACCCGCAGCCCCTCGGCACCGGCCTCGCGCAGCAGCGCGCGGGCCCGGTCGAGGTCCCGGGTGCGCTGCGGAAGGCCGGCCGGGTAGTACTGACTGCCCTTGCCGAACAGATCGTTGCCGATCTCCCCGGCACCGGAGAGCGCGCCGTCGACCAGCTCCTGCCGGTCGACCAGGTGGAAGAACGCCTGCCGGACCCGGGGGTCGTCGAAGGGCGGCCGGTCGGTCTTCATGACGAAGCCCTGCATGGCACTGTTGCGCAGCCGGACGATGCCGATCCGCCCGCCGGAGGCCTGGGCGCGGGCGGTGACCGGCGCCAACTCGTGGGCGTACTCGGCCTGTCCGGCCAGCAGCGCGTTGGCGCGGGCGGACTCCTCGGCCGCGGCGAGGATCTCCAGCTCGTCGACGTGCGGCGCACCGTCCCAGTGCCCGTCGAAGCGCCGGAGCAGCAGGGACCGGCCGGGCTCGAAGGAGACGAAGGAGAACGGCCCGGAGCCCACCGGTGCCCGGAAGTCCTCGGCGCCCTCCGGGACGATGTAGGCGCCGAACGCGGCCAGGACATTGGGGAATTCGGCGCACGGCCGGTTCAGCCGGAACTCCACGGTGCGCGGGTCGGCGGCCCGGCTCGCGGCGAGGTCGATCGGTTCGAGCGAGGCCCGGGCCCGGAACGCCCGCTTGGGGTCGGCTATTCGGCGGTAGCTGTACAGGACGTCGGCGGCGGTGACCGGGCGGCCGTCGTGGAAGGACGCCTCACGCAGCCGGACGGTCCAGACGTCGAGGCCCGGGCCCGGCTCCCAGCCGGCGGCGAGCCGGGGGACGGCGGCGAGGTCGGGGCCGAAGTCGGCGAGCTTGTCGTGGAGCGCCTTGGCCCGGGCCGCGTCGGCGAACAGGTTGACCCGGTGCGGGTCGAGGGTCTCGTCGGCGCCTCCGCCGGCGAACAGGGCGCGCAACCGGCCGCCGGGTCTGGGTATGGCGGCGGCCGGCGCGCGGTCGGCGGCGGCCGTGCCGCCCGGGGCGGAGCAGGCGGCCAGGGCGAGCGCCGCACCGGAGGCGGAGGCGGCGGTGAGCAGGGTACGGCGGGCGAGTGGGCGGGGCATCGGGGGTCAACTTCCCTTTCTGGCCGGGGGTTCGAACCGGGCGACCAGGTGCATCCGGTCGCCGTCGGCGGTGCCGGGAGTGTCGGCGGTGCCGGGAGTGGGGGCGCTGTCGGGGGTGGGGGCGCTGTCGGGAGCGGGGGCGGGCGGTCCGCCGTCCGTCCACGGCGGTTCGGTGCGCGGGCCGGGCCGGTCGTGCAACGCGAGGACGGTGAAGCCGTGGTGGGCGAGCAGGTGGCGCAGTTCCTGCGGGAAGAGCAGCCGCCAGGCGGAGTGCTGCTCGACCGGCGGCGCGCCGTCGTCCCCGACCCAGCTCCGGGTGCGGCGCAGGAGCTGGGCCGCGTGGTCGATCCACAGCACGGTGCGCGAGGTGAGGGTGACCCCGTCGTGGGTGACGCTGTCCAGCCTCGGCGCGTCGAGGAGTTCGGTGCGCCCGAGGAAGAAGGCGCCGTTGCGCATCTCGGCGACCAGCAGGCCACCGGGGCGCAGGTGGTGGCGGAGCCGGCCGAAGAGGGCGTCGAGGTCCTCGTTGGTGTGGCAGTAGAGCAGTGCGCTGTCCAGGCAGAGCACCGCGTCGAACCGCCCCGGCAGCGCGAAGTCCCGCATGTCGCCGACGTGGTAGACCGGTCCGGGATGACGGGAGCGGGCATGGGCGATCATCGCCGCGGAGCTGTCCAGGCCGGTGACGGTGCGCCCGGCGACGCGGTGCAGCCACCCCGCGTCGCGTCCGGTGCCGCAGCCGAGATCGAGCACCTCCGGACCGGCGCCGTGGGCGCGCAGCATCGCCTCGGCCCACCGGGCGGCGGTGGACTCCGGGTCCGGGAAGCGGAGTTCGTAGAGTTCCGGGCGGTCGGTGAGCAGGTTCCGGTCGGTCCCGGCGGGGAGCGGCGGGGTCGGGCGGGGGTTCATCGGGCCTCGCTGGGGAGGGGGCGGGCGGGGGTGGGGAGCCGTCCGGTGCGGTGCAGCCGGGCGAGCGCGGTGGCGGAGGCGAGGCCAAGACCGGCGCAGAGCAGCCAGGGAGCGGTGGCGGTGCTGTCCATGGCCCGGCCGACCAGGGTGTTGCCGAGTGCGGCGGCGAAGCCGGAGACCACGTAGTACAGGCCGTAGTAGGTGCCGGTGAGGCCGTCGCGCCCGAACGCCGGGATCAGGGCGAGGACGAAGGGCTGCGCGGTCATCAGCCCGAGCTGGAGCAGCAGGACACCACCGAGGACGCCGGGCAGGCCGGGTGCGGCGAGCGGCAGCAGGAAGCCGGTCGCGGCGACGGCGAGGCCGAGCGGGATCCAGCGGGAGGGCGGGCCGTGCCGCTGCAGCCGGGTGGTGATGCGCAGTTGCAGGGTCAGGTTGGCGAGGGTGGCGGTCAGGAAGACCAGGCTGACGGCCCCCTCCCAGCCGGTGGCGCGCCGGGCGGCGTCGGGCAGCAGCAGGTAGAGCTGGCTCTCCATGCCGAACAGGCCGACCATGCCCAGGGAGAAGGCCAGGAAGCGCCGGTCCGAGGCCACTTCGCGCCAGTCGGCGAGCACCCCGCGCGGGGCCGGCTCGGCGGCGCGCTCGGGCAGGGCGAAGGCCTGGGCGACGGTGAGGACCGCGAAGACGCCCGCCGCGGTGAGCGCGGCGGCCCGGAAGTCCACCAGCAGCAGGACGGTGCCGATCAACGGTCCGGCGAGCGCGCCGGTGGTGGCGAACACCGAGAACAGCGCGAACGCCTCGGCCTTGCGGTCCGCCGCGTCGCGGGCCACGTAGGTGCGCACGGCCGGGTTGAACAGCGCGCCGGCCAGACCGCTGAGCGCGGAGGCGGCGAGCAGCACACCGAGGGTGTCGCCGAGCGCGAACAGGCCGAAGCCGACGCTGCGCAGCGCGCACCCGGCGATGATGACGCGGCGGGCGCCGAGCCGGTCGGCGGCCGATCCGCCGAGGATGAACAGGCCCTGCTGGCTGAGGTTGCGCAGCCCGAGCACGGTGCCGACGGCGAGCGCGGACAGGCCCAGGTCGTGCCCCAGGTGCCCGGCCAGGTACGGGATCAGCAGGTAGAAGCCGGTGTTCACGCCGAGCTGGTTGACCAGCAGCAGCCGCACGGGGAGCGGGAAGGACCGTACGGCGCGCAGTATTCTCACCGGCCGGCCGGCGGTCGGGCCCCGGCGAGCCGTCCGGCGCGGCCGTCGGAGGCGGGGGCCGGGGTCTCGGGGACGGGGGCTGCGGTCGCGGCTGCGGCTGCAGTTGCGGGGACCGCGGCTGCCGGCACCGCGGCCCCGGGTACGGCGGGGCCTTCGGGCGCGGAGGGCGGCAGTTCGGGAGCGGGCAGCACACCGAGACCGGCCCGGTCCGGGGTACGGACGGTGCCGTCGGCGCCGCCGATGCCCTGCCAGGGGTCGTGGGCGAGCAGCAGATGGCCGTCGAGGTCGAGCCAGCGGGCCCGGTCGGCGAGGTGGACGGCGGGCGCGATGCCCAGCGAACTCGCCACCAGGCAGCCGAGCATCAGTTCGGTGCCGCTGCCGCGCAGGGCCTCGGCGATGCGCAGCACCTGGTGGACGCCTCCGCACTTGGCGAGCTTGAGGTTGACACCGTGGACCCGCCCGGCGAGCCGGCACGCGTCCTCGTAGTCGACGGCGTCCTCGTCGGCGATCACCGGGACCGGTGAGCGCTCGGCGACGGCGGCGAGCGCGTCGGGGTCGCCCGGCGCGATCGGCTGCTCGACGGCCTCTACCCCGATGGCGGCGAAGGCGGGCAGCAGCCGGACGGCCTCGTCCGGGGTCCAGGCGCCGTTGGGGTCGAGCAGCAGCCGGGCCTCCGGGGCGGCCTCGTGCACGGCCTGGACCCGGACCAGATCGAGGCCGGGGTCGGCACCGCCGACCTTGATCTTGAGCACCGTGAAGCCCGCGTCCGCGAGCCGGGCGGCCTGGACGGCGGCCCGGGCGGGCGGCTCGATGCCGATGGTGCGGGCGGTGACGGCGGCGACCGGTTCGGCCCGGCCGAGGAGGCGGTGGACGGGTTCGCCGGCCCGCTTGCCGACCAGGTCCAGCAGGGCGGCCTCGACGGCCGCCAGCACCCCGGCCGGCAGCGGGGCGAACGGGGCGGCACCGGCGCGGAGGTCGGCGAGCGCCTGCTCGGGCTCCTGACTCCGCTCCAGCACCGGGCGCAGGAGCGCGAGTTCGTGGTGGATCCGGTGGGTGGGCAGGGCGAGGTGGATGCTGCTGACCACCTCGCCGTGGCCGGTCAGCCCACCGTGCCCGAGGGCCACCCGGACGGCGTCCCGCTCGGTGGTCACCGAGCGGGAGATCCGCAACGGCGTGGCCAGGCGGAGCCGTACGGTGTGGATGTCGAGCCTCATCGCTCCTCCTCGGTGCGGGCGGGTCCGGCGGCGGCCGGGAGGGTGACGACGGCGGGTGCGGGTGTCGGTGCGGTGACGGGCGCGGGCGCGGGTCCGGGTGTCGGTGCGGGCGCGGGTGTCGGTGCGGCAGCGGGCGCGGGGGCTGCGGCGGCCGCCGTCATGCCGACGTTGCAGCGGGCCCAGCCGCTGACCTCGACGGCCGCCGGGTGCGGGATCTCGATCGGGCGCGGCGCGGCCCGCTCGGCGTCCAGTCCGTGCCGCCGGCAGAACGCGTCGTCGTACACCGTGCCGAGGTAGCGGTGCGGGCCGTCGGGGAAGACGGTGGCGACGGCGGCGCCCGGATGGACCCGGGCGGCCCAGGCCGCGACCAGGGCGACCGCGCCGGTGGACCAGCCCCCGCTGACGAAGGCGCCCCGGGCCAGCCGCCGACAGGTGTCCACCGCTTCCGCCGGGCCGACCCAGTGCACCTCGTCGAAGGCCTGGTGGGCGACGTTCCGGGGGTGGATCGAACTGCCGAGGCCGCGCATCAACCGGGGCCGGGCGGGCTGGCCGAAGATGGTGGAGCCGACCGAGTCGACCCCGATGATCCGCAGCCGGGGCCAGCGGCGGCGCAGGGCCTCCGCCAGCCCCGCACTGTGCCCGCCGGTGCCGACACTGCACACCAGCACGTCGAGGTGGTCGAGCTCGGCCGTGATCTCCTGGGCCATCGCCCGGTAACCGGCCGCGTTGTCGGGGTTGTTGTACTGGTCGGGCCAGTAGGCGTCGGGCACCCGGTCGAGCACCGCGCGCAGCCGGGCGAGCCGGGCCGCCTGCCAGCCTCCGTGCCGGGCCGGCTGCTCGACCAGCTCCAGCCGGGCACCGTACGCACGGAGCAACTGCCTCATGGACGGTTCGAGTTCGCTGTCGCCGACCAGGACGACCGGGTGGCCGAGGGCCTGCCCGGCGAACGCCAGGCCGACCCCCATGGTGCCCGAGGTGGACTCCACCACCGTGGCACCGGGGCGGAGTTCACCGCGCGCGTGGGCGCCGCGCAGCATCGCGACGGCCGACCGGGCCTTCATGCCGCCCGCGCCCAGCCCCTCCAGCTTGGCCCAGAAACCGGGGTGCGGGTGCGGCAGCGGGGTGGTGATCCGGGCCAGCGGGGTGCCGCCGAGAAGCGGCAACAGGGCCGGATTGCCCAGCGCCGCACCGGAGTCGAGCAGGGCCGTCACCGCGCCGCACCCCCTCGGCCCGCCCGGCCGCCGTAGAGGTGGAGCACGGAGGAACCGCCGTCGAGCCAGAAGAAGGGGTAGGGCTCGGCACTGACGGCGCTCACCCCGTCCCCCAGCAGTCGGGGCAGCACCGCGCTGCCGGTCTGGGCGAACAGCACCAGCGGCTTGCCGGTGGCGCGGGCGTGTACGAGCAGCGGATCGAGCGAGCCGTTGCCCAGGGTCATGCCGGAGGCGAGCACGGCGTCGCAGTCGTCGAGGTGGGCGAGGGCGTCGGCCCGCACCGGCTCGTCCCACTCGGTGGTACCACCCTTGAGGTCGCACGGGACGTACTCGATCCCGCGCGAACGGAGCTGCTCCAGGAGCGAGTTGACGACACCGACGACCAGCACCCGACGGACGTCGGCGAGTGGCAGCAGCCCCGCCACGGCGGCGGCCCGGGCTCGGGACTTCGCCAGCGAGGAGCCCGCGGGCAACGGGACCGGGCGGGCGCCCTCGGCCGGTCCGTGCGGGCGGCAGTGGCCGAGGTAGGCGTCCAGTGCGGCGACCCGGACGGCGGAGCTGGGGTGGTCGAGCAGCTCGTCGACGGTGGCGCCCACGCAGCCGGTGAGGGTGTCGGCGGGGAGTTCGCCCGGTTCGACGGCGCAGGATCCGACGGCGGCGCCGAGCCGCAGGCTGAGCACCTCGTTGCGGTAGCCGCGGGCGCGGCCGGCGTGCCGGACGGCCTGGGCGGTGGTGAAGGCGAGCGCGATCCGCAGGGAGGCCGGGTCGGGCCCGTACGCCCCCGTACGGGCCCGCCCGGTGATCAGGTCGAGCACGGGGGTGCCGGTGCTCGGGGGAAGACCGACACCGGTGGTGGCGGTGGTGGCCGTACTGGTACTGGCGGTGCCCGCAGGACAGGTGGTGGCGGCGGGGGTACTCATGCGGGCACCCCGGCGGATGCGGGCGCGGAGGACACCGTCCCGGCGGCGTCGCCGAAGGCGTGCTCGACGGCCGCCTCGGCACCGGCGGCCGCCGTGAGGCGCGGGGTGAGCCCGGCCAGCAGCCGCTCGGCGGCGCCGCGCGCGCCGGCGCCCACGCTGTCGGCGGTCATGACGTGCCCGAGGTACTCGTTGTTGCTGGTCGCCGGCCGGACCTCGCGGCCCGCCCCGGCGAGCGCGAGCTCCACCACCGCCGGATCGCGCCGCACCGCCTCCTCGCCGTCGAAGCCGTCCAGCAACCCGGCCTGCCCGCCCTCGGGGACGAGGAAGGCGATCGCCGCGCTGGTCACCCCGGTCGGGTGGACGGCGAGGTCCGGCCGGCGGCCGAGGGCCACGTCGACGGCGGCGGCCGCCAGGTCGACCCCGGTGACCCGCCGGACCAGCTCGGTGATCCGGTTCCCGGCCGGACGCGGATTGACCTCGACCACGCGGGGCCCGGTAGGGGTCAGCTTGATCTCGGTGTGCGCGACGACCTGGTCGAGCCCGAGCGCGGCCAGCGCGGCGAGCGCCGTGTCGGCGGCGGCCCCGGCCTCGGCCGGTTCGAGGGCGGCCGGGAACATGTGCCCGGTCTCGACGAACGCCGGCGCCCCGCCGACGCTCTTGTCGGTGATCCCGACGACGTGCGCGACACCGCCCGCCGAGACCGTCTCGACGCTGACCTCGGGCCCGGTGAGCAGCTCCTCCAGCAGCACGGCCGGCTCCCGGCGCTGGCCGCGCGCGTTGACCGGGAAGCCGTCCAGGGCCCGGATCGCGACCAGGAGCTCGGTCTCGTCGACGACCTCCCGGACGAACATCCCGGCGCACAGGTCGACCGGCTTGACCACCAGCGGGTAGCCGATCGCCCGGGCGGCGGCCCGGGCCTGCTCGCGGTCGGCACAGAGCGCGTACGCGGGCCCGGGGACGCCCGCCTCGGCGAGCTTCCGGCGGGTGAGGTCCTTGCGGCAGGCGGCCGTGACCGCCTCGGGCGCGGCCCCGGGCAGCCCGAGCCGGTGGGCCACCCGGGCGACCTGGGGGAGGTAGTAGTCGCAGGAGGAGAGCACCCCGTCGAAGCCGAGCAGTCCGTGCAGCCGTTCGGCGAACGGGAGCAGCACCGCGGCGTCATTGGTGTCGACGGTGAGGATGTTCTCCGCCGCGAGCAGCGGGTGCGGGCCGTCGACGGGGGCGGCGCGCAGGTAGTGGTGCAGGTCGCGGGTGAGGAAGGTGAAGCGGTGGCCGCCCTCCCCCAGCGCCCTCGGCAGCAACCTGCTCATGGAGCCGACCCAGCTCTCGATCACCAGCAGATGCGCCACGGTTCTCCCCTTCGACGGACTCCACGATCGGCGGACAGGCAGGACGGTAACGGGATTCGTTTTCATTTTCAACACGCCGGACCGCACGGCCGTCAACGTGTCAGATGAAAGTGGTTTTCATGTACGCTGACCATCACCCTCCCGCCCAACCTCCGGTCGGAGAATCTGATGCAGCGTCAATTTCCTTATGCGATCCGCCATGCCCTGCCACAGGACGTCCCCGGGGCACGCCGGCTGATCCTCGACACCTTCTACCGCGAGTTCGGCTACGGCTACGTGCCCGACTGGCACGCCGACGTGGTCGACCTCCAGGGGCACTACCTGGATCACCCCCGGCACGCCCTGCTCGTCGCCGTCCACGGCGAGGAGGTGGTCGCCACCACCGCACTGCACTCCACCGGGCCGGCCCATCCGCCGCACCCGCGCGTGGTCGCCGAGCGCTACCCGTCGGGGACCACCGCCCAGCTGGTCCGGGTGTACGTCCGGGCGGAGCACCGGCGGCACGGCCTGGCCCGCGAACTCGTCCGGCGCGCCGTCGCGTTCGCCGCCGCGGAGGGCGGCTACCGGCGGCTCTACCTGCACACCAACACGGCGATCCCGGGCGCCGAGGCGTTCTGGCGCAGCCTCGCCGAGGAGGTCCACGACGCCCGGCCGACCGGTGAGCACGGCCCCGGCGTGGCCACCGTCCACTTCGAGATCCCGCTGCACCGGCCCGCCCGCACCGAGCCGGGCGCCGGGTCGCGGGTCGCGGTGGGGTGACCCTGCGACCGTCGGACCGTCGGGCCATCGAGACGTCGAGACGTCGGGCCATTCGGCCACCGGGCCGTCGGTGCATCGGTGCGTCGGTACGTGGGGCGAGGATGCGGAAGGCGATCACCGTGACGGAATGAGTCGAGCATGGACCGTAATGTGACCCAGGTCACACGGAAGCGTGAAATTTCCGGGGAGCGATTCCCCGTTTAGCCCTTCGAAGGACTAAGCGGGGAGTTTCTCCCCGGAACTTGTATGCTTCGGGAGGAGCAGAGCCGTGAGCACCGCCGCCGTCCGGCCGACCCCGACCACGGAACCGGCCCGCACGCCCCGACTGCGTGCGGACGCCAGCCGCAACCGTGAGCGGATCGTGCTGGCGGCCCGGGACGCGTTCGTCCAGCACGGCGCCGAGGCGCCGCTGGACGAAATTGCGAAGCGGGCAGGCGTCGGAAACGCTACGCTCTACCGGAACTTCCCCACCAGGGCGGCACTGATCCGCGAGGTGGCACTGCTCGTCAAGAACCGCATCGTGGCGATCGCCGAGCGGGCCGCCGCCGAGGCCGCCGGCCCGTTCGACGCCCTGGAGCGGTTCGCCCACGAGACGGTCGACGAGAAGGTCGGCGCGCTCTGCCCGATGCTCACCAACCAGGTCGACCTGAACGATCCGGACCTGGCGGAGGCACGCGAGCGCCTGATGCTGGTCGTCGGCGATCTGCTGGACCGGGCGAAGGCGGCGGGCGAGATCCGTCCGGACGTCGCCCACGGTGACCTGTTCATCGCGCTCAGCCAGCTGACCCGCCCGCTGCCGGGCACGTCGTGCCACATCCTGGAGGGATTCGTCCACCGGCACCTGCAACTGTTCCTGGACGGCATGCGGGCGCCCGCCCGCTCGACACTGCCCGGCCGGGCCGCGACCTTCGAGGACTTCCACGGCGACCACTGACGCGACCACCGGTCCGGAACGTCCGCCGCTGTTCTCCTCCCCTTAACCCGTTGTCCCTTGCACCGCACCGCACGTCTTCCGCACACCTCGCACCGTGAAGTGAGTACCGCCATGTCAAAAACCGACTCCCTGCCCGCCCTTCAGCCTGATCCGAGGCGCTGGAAGGCCCTGATATTCATCGGCCTCGCGCAGCTGATGGTCGTCCTGGACGCCACCATCGTGAACATCGCGCTGCCGTCCGCCCAGAAGGACCTCGGCATCACCGACGGCAACCGCCAGTGGGTGATCACCGCGTACGCGCTGGCCTTCGGCGGGCTGCTGCTGTTCGGCGGCCGCGTGGCCGACCTGTGGGGGCGCAAGCGCACCTTCATCGTCGGTCTGACCGGCTTCGCGCTGGCCTCCGCGCTCGGTGGCGCCGCCGCCAACACCGCGATGCTGCTCGGCGCCCGCGCCCTCCAGGGTGTCTTCGGCGCCCTGCTCGCCCCGGCCGCGCTCTCGCTGCTGGCGGTCATGTTCACCGAGGCCAAGGAGCGCGCCAAGGCGTTCGGCATCTACGGCGCGATCGCCGGTGGCGGTGGCGCGATCGGTCTGATCCTCGGCGGCCTGCTCACCGAGTACATGAACTGGCGCTGGACCTTCTTCGTCAACATCCCGTTCGCCGTGGTCGCCGCCGTCGGCGCCGTCATGGTGATCCGCGAGCCCGCCGAGGGCCGCAACCGCAACAAGCTCGACGTGCCCGGCGTGCTGCTGGTCACCACCGGTCTGGTCGCGCTGGTCTACGGCTTCACCCGCGCCGAGTCGGACGGCTGGAGCTCGGGCGTGACGATCGGCCTGTTCGTCGGCGCCGCCGTGCTGCTGGCCGCGTTCGTCCTGGTCGAGAGCAAGGTCAAGGCGCCGCTGCTGCCGCTGCGCGTCGTGCTGGACCGCAACCGCGGCGGGGTCTACCTGTCGCTGGGCCTGGCCGTGATCGGCATGTTCGGTCTCTTCCTCTTCCTGACCTACTACCTGCAGATCGTGCTCGACTACAGCCCGGTGCTGACCGGCGTGGCCTTCCTGCCGATGGTGGCGGGCATGATCACCGGCTCCACCCAGATCGGCGCCCGCCTGATGACCCGCGTCCCGGCGCGGTACCTGATGGCGCCCGGCTTCCTGCTGGCCTCGGTCGGCATGCTGATCCTGACCCAGATCGACCTGGACACCTCCTACCCGGCGCTGATCCTGCCCGGTCTGGTCCTGATGGGCCTCGGCATGGGCACCGCGTTCATGCCGGCGATGAGCCTCGCCACGCACGGCGTCCAGCCGCGCGACGCGGGCGTGGCCTCCGCCATGGTCAACACCTCGCAGCAGGTCGGCGGCGCCATCGGCACCGCGCTGCTGAACACCATCGCGGCCAGCGCCACCACCACCTGGCTGGCGGCCCACGCGGGCGAGGCCACCAGCCCGGCCGCCGCGAAGGCGGTGCAGTTCGGGGGCATGGTGCACGGCTTCTCGACCGCGATCTGGTGGTCCTTCGGGATCCTGGCCCTCGCGGCCGTGCTGGCCTTCGTCCTGGTGAACGCCGGTCGCCCCGAGGCCGGCGGCGCCGGCCAGGGTTCGGGCGCGGGTGCGGCGGACGCCAACGAGGTGCCGGTGCTGGTGCACTGACCCTCGCGGAGTAACGCGACGGTGCGAAGCGGCCCGTCCGGTGTCTTCAGGACGCCGGGCGGGCCGCTCGCCGATTCCGGGGGCGTGCCCTGCGCCCTGCGCCCTGCGCCCTGTGCCCTGTGCCCTGTGCCCTGTGCCCTGCGTCTGTACGCGGGCCTGTGCCTGGGTCTGGGTCTGGGCCGTCCGGGTGGGATTCGTCGTCGTCAGCGAGCGGCACCGCTTCCGGTCCCCGGCTGCGGGAGCGGCCGCGGGACCGGCGGTTCCGTGGCGGCGCGCGCCCGGCGCGCGCCCGCGGCAGCGCACCCGTGCACCGCTTTCGGGCGACCCCGAGCCCTCGAAAGGGCGGCCGCCCTGGACGACAATGGAGTGGCCCGACCGGCCGGGGTCCTTGACCGGACCCGTGCCAAGCTGTCCCGTGGGTCGTACGCGGGCGGCCGGACCGCCGGGCCCACCGCGGAGCACCGCACCGCCTGCGAGCAGCACGCCCCCGTGGAGCGCCACGGGAGCACCGGTCGCCACGACCGCGACCGCCCGCCGGACCGGAGAGGGAGGACACCGTGCACGACCGTACCGACCAGCTCGCCGACAGCAGATACCTCCTGCTCACCTCCTACGGCGAGGACGGCCGCCAGGTCCACTCGCAGAGCTGGGTCGTGGCCGACGGCACGGCGCTCGGCATCTGGACCCCCGCCCACTCCGGCGAGGCCGAACGGATCCGCCGCCACCCCAAGGTGCTGGTCGGCCCCTGCGACTCGCACGGCCGCCCGACCGGCGCCCAGCTCCCGGCCCGCGCGGCGGTCTGCGACGAGGACGCCACCGCCCGCTACCGGGCGTCGCTGATCAACAAGTACGGCCTGTCGGCCTTCGTGGCCCTGGCCCGCAGCCGGATGCGGCTCGGGCTGTCCGGCACGATCGGGATCCGGATCACGCTCAACGAGCTGGAGCAGCGGTTGATCGGGCCCGAGTGGCAGGCGCCGACGACGTACTGCCCGAACTGACCTGCCCGCCCGGGCGGTGCCGTTCGCCACCCGGGCGGTGCCGGTCGCCGCTCGGGCCGTGCCGTTCTCCGGGGCGCGCCGCTCTCCGGGGTGCGCCGCTCTCCGTTCAGGCGGTGCCGTTCTCCGGGGCGCGGGCGAGGTCTCCCGGCTCGCACGCCTCCTGGCCGGTCCCGGCGTGCACCACCTTGACCGCGCGGCCCGGCCCGCCGGGCACCACCCGCTGCTCCTTCCCGCACCTCGGGCAGATCAGCGGGATGCGCGACCGGTGGGCGGCCGGGCCCGCGGCACCTTCCGACGGCGTCACGACAGCGGGTGGGTCGGGATCGGGCTGACCTGCTGGATCTCGCCGTGGGCCTTGGTGAGCAACTGCGAGGCGAGGTCGTTGAGCGCCCGTGCGGCGGCGATCTCCTCGCCGACCCTGAGCTGTTCCGGGTCCGACGGGTGGCGGCTGGTGTAGCCGTGCGCGCGCAGCTCCGATCCGTCGCCCAGTCGCAGCAGGGCGGCGGCGGCCGTCCGCGGCCCCTGCTCGTGGAACTCCATCTCGATGTGCCAACCGACAAGAGTCTGCATGGCGGATCACCTCCGGCGGTCGCTCCTCGTCCGGTCCCCCGCCTACTCCTCCAGGGTGCTCCGTGCCCCTCGTGAACACCAGGGCAGGTGGCGGCGACTACCTGCGGGCTGAAACTTGAACGCGTTCAATCCCCCGCGTAGAGTCGGCGCGCAAGGGAAGTTTGAACGCGTTCAAGGAGGTCCGGGTCACCATGGGCAGAGGAACCGCCGAACTGGTCGACCTGCTGGTCCTGCTCGGCATGGGCGCGGTCGTCCCGCTCGGCCTCGCACTCGTCGACGAACCGGGACTCGTCCGGCTGCGCCGCCTCTGGCCGCTGGCCGCCGTCCCCGGTGCCCTGTCACTGTGGCTGCCACGGGGCCCGCTCGCCACCGGCACCGCCGCCTGCTACGCCCTCGGCACCCTCGCCGTCGCCGCCCACGCCCCGATCCGGCTGGCCCGCACCCGCTCCCTCGCCCCGCCCGAGATCGCCGTGCTCACCGCGCTGGCCATGCCCTCGGTCGCCGGACTGGCCCTGGTCGCGGAGCGCGCCGGGTACCGGCTGTTCGGCTTCGACCTCGACATCCTGGCCCTGACCGTCCCGCACTTCCACTACGCCGGGTTCACCGCCGCCCTCGTCGCCGGACTCGTCTGCCGCGCCGTCCCCGACCACCCCGCCGCCCGGTGGGCCGCGCTCAGCGTCCCGACCGGGACCCTGCTGGTGCTCGGCGGCTACTTCGTCGGGGACTGGGCCGAGCTCGTCGGCGCCGCCGTCCTCACCGCGGGCATGTGGCTGGTCGGCCTGCTCACCTGGCGCGACCTGCGACCCCGAGCCGGGGACCGGGGCCGCGTCCCCCGGTGCACCGGCACGCCCGTCCTGCTCGGTGTCTCGGCGACCGTCCTCGCCGTCACCATGCTGCTCGCCCTCTGGTGGGCCCTCGGCGAGGCCTCCGGCATCCCCCGTCCCACCCTCGGCTGGATGGCAGCCACCCACGGCGTCGGCAACGCCCTCGGCTTCGCCCTCTGCTCGCTGCTCGCCTGGCGGCGCCTCGCCCTCGCCCCGATGCCGCCGGTCCGGCCGGTCCCGCCGATGCCGCTGGCGCCGCCGATGCCGCCAATGCCGCCGATCCCGCAGGAGACCCTTCGATGAACGCCCACGCACCGCTCAGCGACCTCAACTACCCCGAGGTCGGCGCCAGCACCCGCCTCGACACCCCGCTCCCGGCCGGCTACAACCACCTCCGCCACCGCGCCCTGATCGGCCACGGCCGCGCCGCCCTCGACGCCGCCGGGACGGCCGTGCTGGGCTGGCGGATGCACCGGGCCGCCGGTGTCCGGATCACCGCCGACGCCGGGCGGGCCGCGCGCGGGGTCGCGGTCCAGTGCGCCATCGGCATCGGCCCGCTGCGGGCCGGCGCCCCGTGCCGGGTCGTCTGGAGCACCGCCGAGGGCGAACCCGACCGCTACGGCTTCACGTACGGCACCCGCCGGGGGCACCTCGCGGTGGGCGAGGAGACCTTCGTGGTGGAACTGGCACCGGACGGGGCGGTCTGGTTCACCGTGAACGCCTTCAGCCGCCCCCAGCGCTGGTACGCCCGCCTCGCCGGCCCCCTCCTCCCCCTCGCCCAACACCTCTTCGCCCGCCGCTGCGCCCGCGCCCTCACCCACCTCGCCACCTGGGCAACCCGTTAGCCCGCGGAGTGGGAAGTCGGCCGGATCGACTTCCCACTCCGCTTCCCACTCCGCCCCGGACGGCGGAACCACGCCCGCTGGGAGTCGGCCGGGTCGACTTCCCGCGCGTCCCACCAACCACCATCCCGAGCCGCGCCGGGCAGAGCAACGGGCGTAGGAAGTCGACACGCTCGACTTCCCGCGCCGTACCAACCACCACCTCGAGTCACGCCGAACGAAGCCGCATGCCACCGGCGAAAGCGGGCGTAGGAAGTCGTCATCGTCGACTTCCTACGCCGAAACCGGAGCCCTGGGTCAAGGGCCGGGATGCGCAGGAAGCCGGGAAGAATCGACTGCCCACAACGAGCAGGCCGAAGCGCCGAGCGGGAGCCGAGAGCGGCACAGGAAGTCGGCCCCGTTGACTTCCTGCGCCACGTCAGCCACCACCTCGACTCACGCCAGCAGAGCGCGGAATCACGCGGGGCCGATCGGGAGGCCGAGCGGGAAGTCGGCCCAGTCGGCTTCCCACGACGAGCCGGCCAAAGCGCGCTCAGCGGGAACCGCGAGCAGCGCAAGAAGTCGGCCCCGTTGACTTCGCGCGCGCCGCCAACCATCACCCCGAGCCACGTCAGCAGAGCAGCGAAACACACCGTCGGCGGAGAACGAGCGCAGGAAGTCGGCCCGACCGACTTCCTGCGCCCACCGACCACGACCTCGGCGCACGCCGGACAAGGCGGCGAACTCAGGCCCCGCCGACGAAGAGTGGGCCGAGAAGGCAGCCTCGTCGACTTCTCACGGGCAGCGGGCCGAAGCGCTGAGGCCGACGGGAAGCATCGGGCGCGCGTAGGAAGTCGACACCGCCGACTTCCTGCGCGCCCTGCCAACGACCGCCCCGCCCGACGCCGAGCAGGGCGGCGGCAGCACGCACCGCCCAGGGAAAGAAGCCGGAAGTCGAGGCAATCGAACTCCGGCAGCGGCGGGCCAAAGCCCTGGGGTGGGAAGCAAACCCAGCATGGCACCGAAGCCAGCGAATTCGCCCCCGCACGCAACAACCAGGCCAACGCACTAACTGATCGTTTCAGAATGATCGCGAGAGCCGCCGCAGGCAGACGATTGAGCAGGCGAGTTCGAGGAGTCCCTGGTGGAGGTCGGCGCGTCGCTCGTAGCGGATGCGGAGGCGCTTGAACTGGTGGAGCCAGGCGAACGCGCGCTCTACGACCCAGCGCACTTTGCCGAGTCCGGAGCCGTGGGCGATGCCGCGTCGGGCGATCATCGGCTTGATGCCGCGCTTCCACAGCTGGCGGCGGTACTTGTCGAAGTCGTAGCCCCGGTCGGCGTACAGGCGCCGGGGCCGGTGGCGGGGCCGCTCTCGCAGGCCCCGGATCGGTGGGACCGCGTCCAGCAGCGGTAGGAGTTGGGTGACGTCGTGCCGGTTGCCGCCGGTGAGTGTGACGGCCAGCGGGGTGCCGTGGCGATCGACGATCAGGTGGTGCTTGGAGCCGGGCCGGCCACGATCGACGGGCGAGGGGCCGACGTGATCCCCCCTTTGAGGGCCCGGACGTGCGAGCCGTCCACCCCGCAGTCGTCCAGGTCCAACAGGTCTGCTCGGCGCAATTCGGTCAACAACGCGGCCTGCAGGCGGGGCCGAAGACCCGCCTCGGTCCAGTCTCGCAGCCGTCGCCAGGCCGTCACCCCGGAGCAACCCACCACCGAAGCCGGTACGTCTCGCCAAGCCACGCCGTTGCGCAGGACGTAGACGACGCCAGCGAGCGCGACACGGTCCGGCACTGGAAGCCGCCCGGGGTGGCGATGCCGCCGCACGGGCCGCGCCGGCATCAGTGGGGCTGTTCGATCCCAGAGCTCGTCGGGGACAAGGTTCGCGATCACGACGCTGAAGCTTGCCGGAGAATCCAGTTGAGCACTTCGGGCAGGCCGAAGATGCTCCCCTGTATGACCCACACCAGGACCGAAACCGCTGACCAGGGCTGGGACGGCCCCTGGTACCGCGTCCGAACGGATCACTTCGAGGCGTCGTTCCTGCCCAGCGCGGGCGAGCCTCTGGACAGCGTCTGCAACATCGACGTCGAGGTCCGGCTCACAGCGGACGGCTCACGCTGGAGCGCGACCGTGTTCACCGTTGCAGAGGTCGAACGCCTCATGGAGAGGTGGTCCCGAACTGGCGAGGCACTGGCTGGCCGCTACTTCTGGTGCTCCGACGGCCTCATCGTCCGGGATCCCGGCATCGACAACATGACGCAGGTACTGGCCGGCTTGCTCGCCGACGGCGACTTCACCCAGATTCTCCAGCGGCTCCAAGACGAATGACCGCCCGACGGCCATTCTGAAACGATCAGTAAGTGGGGGCTGCGAGGGGCACAGGAAGTCGGCAGCGTCGACTTCCCACAACAGGCGGGCCGAGACACCCAGCGGGAGCCGTGAGCAGTGCGGGAAGTCGACTCGATCGACTTCCCGCGCGCCGCGCCAACCGTCGCACCGAGTCACGCCGGGCAGAGCGGCGGGGCTGGGAAGTCGGTCGGGCTCGTCGGCTCCCTGCGGGCCGGAGGCGGCCAGGGAGAGCCGGCCCGCGCAGGGAGTCGGCCTTGTCGACTTTCCGTGCCCCTGGTCACGTCGGGCGGGGGCGGTGGAATCGGCGCTGCGGGGGTGGTGGGGGTCAGTCAGGGGGTGTGGGTGGGGACGGTGAGGAGGAGGGTGTCGGTGTCGAGGGTGCGGATCTCGAAGTGGTCGATGGTGGTGGGCGGGAGGGCGGTGCCGCCGGTGGTGTGGAGAGCGGCGGTGGTGTAGCCGGTGGCGGGGACGCTCCAGGTGGTCACTGTCTGCCGGTCGCCCGCGTGGGAGACGGCGACCAGGTCGCAGGTGAGCGGGCCCGGGACGCCGGAGAGTTCGAGGGTGACCCGGCTGCCCCAGGGCGCGGCGTCGACGCCGACGACGGCCCGGGCCCCGGTCACGGGGTCCGTCCCGGTGAAGCGGTGGGCCGCGGCCGTGGCGACCACCGCGGGCGGGGAGTCGGCGGTGATGACGGCGGCGGTCACGGCCGGTCCGGCCAGTGCCACGGCGGCGGCCGCGACGACCAGCGCCAGCCGCCGGACCCGGCCCCGGCGGCGGACCGCCCCGGCCTCGGCGACCAGCCGGTCGAGCAGCGCCGGGTCCGGACTCGGCAGGGGGTCGGCCGGGTCCCCGTCGGCCGCGTACTCGGCCAGCAGGGTTCCGACGGGGGTCAGTTCGGCCAGTTCCCGGGCGCACCGGGGGCAGCCGGCGGCCAGATGGGCGTCGAAGGCGGCACGTTCGACCGGGTCCAGTACGCCGAGGACGTAGCCGGCGACGTCGAGGTGCACGGACGGGTCGGGGCCGGGCTCGTGCGGTGTCACGGTGTCACGCCCCGTTCCTCCAGGGCGAGCCTGAGCGCCCGCAGCGCGTAGTACAGCCGCGAGCGCACGGTGCCTGCGGGGATGCCGAGTTCGGCGGCGGCCTCGCCGGCGGTCAGGCCCTTGAAGTAGGTTTCCACGACGACCTCCCGGTGCGCGGGCGAGAGGTCGCCGAGGGCGTCGGCCACCGTCATCATCCGCAGTGCGCGGTCGAGTTCGTCCGCGGCGGGCAGCAACTCCAGCGGTGCCGGGTCCACTTCGCGCGGCCGGGCGAGCGCGGCGCGGTGTCCGTCGATGACGATCCGGCGGGCGACGGTGGCCAGCCAGGGGCGCAGCGACGCGGCAGCCGGGTCGAGCCGGTGGAGGTTGCGCCAGGCCCGCAGCAGGGTCTCCTGCACGACGTCCTCGGCGCGTTGGCGGTCCCCGGCGACGAGGTGGAGCACGAAACCCAGCAGGGGCCCGGCGTGCTCGCGGTAGAGGGCGCGCATCAGCTCCTCGTCCGGTGCCGGCGCGCTCCGCGCGGCCGGGCGGCCGCCACCGGGAGGCTCCTCGGTCACCATCACATCCTTGCGCACCCGTGCCTCCGGGTCGAGTACGGGCGGCGGCCCGTCGGGCTCAGTAACCGGAGCCGCCCGAGGTGGCGGCGGCCCGGTCGCCGGCGGGGGTCACCGCGAACCAGACGCCCTGGACGCCCTGGCCCTTGGTGTCGCCGGGGTTCCGGTCGGGGGCGTAGCGGTAGAGCGGCCGGCCGGCGAGGGTGAGCTGCTTGCTGCCGTCGGCCCGGGTGACGGTGCCGACGAGTTTCGCGTCGATGCCGCCGGTGGTGACCGCGGTGCCGTCGGCGGGGGCCGGGGGCCAGAGGGTGGCGCAGTCGCCGTTGCAGGTCGCGGTCGGCGGTGTGGCGCTGTCCTTGTCGAAACGGTAGAGGGTGAAACCCGCGCTGTCGGTGACGACGGTGCCGAGCCGGCCGTCGGTGGTGGTCCGCAGGGTGGCGGCGGACGTGCCCGGCACGGAGGGTGCCGAGGAGGAGGCGGGCGGGTTGGTCGGCGGCGAGCCGCCGGAGGAGGCGGACGAGCCGCAGCCCGCGACGAGGGCGGCGGCGGCCAGCCCGGCGGCGGCGAGCACGGCGAGGCGCCCGGTCCCGCGAACGGAACCGGTCGGGCCTTCGGGACGGGTACGGCGGGTGCTGCGCATGGTGACCGCTCCCCGGTCGGTGGGTGGGCACCTCGGTGCCTGACACCCTCCGGTACGGACGGGGGCCGGATTCTGCTCGACGGATCGCGCGGTAGGGTCCGCGGAATAGCGCGCGGACAGCAGCCGTTGTGGGGGGCAGATGGCCTTGACCGCCACCACCGGAAGGGCAGGAATCGCGAGATGAGCAGCACGGTCGAGCTGACCAAGGAGAACTTCGACGAGATCGTCCCTGGTGAGGGCGGCAAGGATTTCGTCCTGATCGACTTCTGGGCGGCCTGGTGCGGCCCCTGCCGGCAGTTCGCGCCGGTCTTCGAGAAGGCCGCCGAGCGTCACCAGGACCTCGTGTTCGCCAAGGTCGACACCGAGGCGCAGCAGGAACTCGCCGCTGCGTTCGGGATCCAGTCGATCCCCACGCTGGCGATCATCCGGGAGGGCGTGCTCGTCTTCTCCCAGGCCGGGGCGCTGCCCGAGCCGGTGTTCGAGGATCTGATCGGTCAGGCCAGGAAGCTGGACATGGACGAGGTCAAGCGGCAGGTGGCGTCGGAGCAGAACGGCGCGCCGAAGGCCTGACGGCCGGTCGCCCCTGCGGCGGGCTCCGGGGTGGCTGGTCCGCCCCGGGGTCCGCCGTCGCGTCTTTCGGCGTACCGGTACGCGGCCGGACCGGTACGCGGGCGGACCGATCCACGGGCGGACCGGTGCGCGTTCGGGGCTGCTCAGCCCTCGGCCGGTGCGCCTTCGGCCGGTCCCTGCTCCGCCCAGCCGGCGAGGCGGGCGGCCAGCGCGCGGACCTCGTCGCGCAGGGCGGCGGGGCGGCGGACGATGAAGGGCCGACCGAGGCCGGCGAGCAGGACGGCCATGCCGTCGAGGCGCTCCGCGCGGGCGCGGAGCAGCACCCTGCCGTCCTCGGTCGCGGTGACCGTGCCGACGGTGGGCGGGACGCGGTGGCGGGCCTCGTCCAGGCCGATGGTCAGGACGACCTCGATCTCGTGCTGCCACGGCACCGAGGCGAGCGATTCCAGGACCCGCCGCACCGGGTCGACGTCCGCGGGCGGTTCGAAGCCGGCCGTGCCCGGCCGCACGGAGCGGATCCGGTCCAGCCGGAAGGTGCGCTGCTCGCCGCTGAGGTGGTCCAGCCCCGTGGTGTACCAGCGGCCGGAGTGGAAGACCAGCCCGTACGGATCGAACTCGCGCTCGCTCGGCGCACCGGTGCGGTCCCGGTAGTCGAGCCGGACCCGGCGGCTCCGACGCGCGGCCTCGGCGAGCGTGAACAACGCCGAGGCGGCCGGGCTGGGGCCGGAGGCGGGCGCGGCGGTCAGTCCGAGTGTCTGCTCTACGGCCGCGACCTGGTCCCGCAGCGCGGGCGGCAGCACCCGCTGGATCTTGGCGAGCGCCGACTCCCCGGCCTGCTCCCCCACCGACAGCCCGGACCGGCGGCCGGCCAGCAGCCCGAGCACCACCGAGGCGGCCTCGTCCCCGGTGAGCATCAGCGGTGGCAGCCGGTAGCCGGGCAGCAGCCGGTACCCGCCGTAGCGGCCGCGCTCGGCCCGGACGGGGATGCCGAGTTCGGCGAGCCGGGACGCGTAGCGGCGCACGGTGCGGGCGTCGACCTCCAGCCGCTCGGCGAGTTCGGCACCGGTGAGCCCGGGGCGGGCCTGGAGCAGTTCGAGGAGGGCGAGGATACGGCTGACCGGGTGTTCCACGGTGCTCCGCTCCTGTTCTGCCGACCGGCCGGGCCGACGGTCGGCCGGTGAGCGGCCGGGGGTCGACGGTGGTCGGGGGTCGACCGGTCGGGGGTCGGCCGAGGGCCACGCGGCCGGCGGGGACACGGGCGGGCGGACGGCCGAACCGGTCGCAAATCCGGTCGAGTTCTGTCCGGTTGCCATTCTAGGGTCGGTGTGACGGCGGGCGGCCCGGCCGGCGGTCAGCACCGGGCCCGGGCCCACCACAGGCATTCCACGAGAGGACCGTCCCATCATGAGCACCTTCGTACTCGTCCCCGGTTTCTGGCTCGGCGGCTGGGCCTGGGACGCGGTGGCCGAACCCCTGCGCGCCGCCGGCCACACCGTGCACGCGGTGACCCTGCCCGGGCTCGCCGAACGGGCCGGCGAGGCAGGGCCGGACACCGGTACGGAGGCCCAGGTCGCCGACCTCACCGAGCTGTTGGTCCGCGAGGACCTCAGGGACGTGGTCCTGGTGGCGCACAGCGGCGGCACCGTCGCCGTGTCCGGCGCGGCCGACCGCGTGCCGGAGCGGATCCGCCGGGTGGTCTACGTCGACTCCGGCCCGATCGCGGACGGGGTCGCGCTCGCGGACCTCTGGGAACCGGACTACCGCGCCGCGCTGGAGGCCACACTGGTGGACGGCCGATGGCTGCCACTGCCGACCTGGGAGCTGCTGGCCTCCGACGGCGCCTCCGTGGAGGGGATCGACGAGGCCGGGCTGGCACGGTTCCGCGAGCGGGCGACGGCCCAGCCGGTCGGGACGCTGCACGAGCCGCTGCGGCTGACCGGCGGGGCGGACAAGCTGCCGAAGGGCCTGGTCTCCTGCTCGATGCCGCTGGCACAGGTCCGGGAGCTGATCGCCGCCGGGCACCCGTACTTCGCCGCGCTCGGCGGGCCCGAGTGGGAGCTGCGCGAGGTGCTGACCGGGCACTGGCCGATGTTCTCCCGGCCGGCCGAAACGGCGGCGGCGCTCGCCGAATTGGCGGAGCTCGGGTAGTCCGCGCACCGGCACCCGGTGGCCGCCGCTCCGCACCTCGGTGCGGCACGGCGGCCACCGGCATGTGCACGCGGCGGCCACCGGCGTGTGAAGGGGTTGTCCGGACCGGCGCCTCGCCCGCGTGTTCGGCTGCGCGGGGCGGCCGGGTCGGCGCAGGATGGGCACGGCACCACGGCACCACAGTGCAACAGCATCACCGCTCGACAGCACCGGTCCAGAACAGCGAGGAGCACGCATGACCTCCCCCCAGTCCCCCGCCCCCGAGGAGTTCGACGTCATCGTGATCGGCGCGGGCCCCACCGGCGAGAACGTCGCCGACCGGACGGCCGCCGCCGGGCTGCGCACGGTGATCGTGGAGAGCGAACTGGTCGGCGGCGAGTGCTCGTACTGGGCCTGCATGCCGAGCAAGGCACTGCTGCGCCCGGTGGCCGCGCTCGGCGACGCCCGCGCGGTGGCCGGTTCCCGGGAGGCGGTCGGCGACGGTGCGCTGGACGCGGCCGCGGTGCTCGCCCGGCGCGACTCGTTCGCCTCGCACTGGCAGGACGACGGCCAGGTGCGGTGGCTCCGCGACACCGGTATCGAGCTGGCCCGGGGCCACGGCCGGCTGGCCGGCGACCGGCAGGTGACGGTCGAGTCGGAGGACGGCGGCGAGCGGCTGCTGGTGGCCCGGCACGCCGTCGCGATCTGCACCGGGAGCCGCCCCGTGCTGCCGCGCGACGTGACCGGACTGGCCGACGCCCGGCCGTGGACCAACCGCGAGGCGACCGGGGCGCCCGCCGTCCCCCGGCGGCTGGCCGTGGTGGGCGGCGGGGTGGTCGGCGTGGAACTCGCCACCGCCTGGCGGGCGCTCGGCTCGGAGGTGGTACTGCTGGTCCGCGGCTCCGCGCTGCTGCCCCGGACCGAGCCGTTCGCCGGTGAGCTGGTCGCGGACGGTCTGCGGGACCTCGGGGTGGACCTCCGGTTCGGGACGGAGGTGACCGCGCTGGAGCGGCGGCCGGTGGACGGGGCGGGCGCCGCGGAGGGACCGTCCGAGGTCACGCTCACCCTGGGCGACGGCGGGCGGCTGACCGTGGACGAGGTGCTCTACGCCACCGGGCGGGCTCCGCGCACGGCGGACGTCGGTCTGGAGCAGGTCGGCCTGCACCCCGGCGACTGGCTCGACGTGGACGACAGCTGCACGGTGCTCGGCGTCGACGGCACCTGGCTGTACGCCGCCGGGGACGTCAACCACCGGGCACTGCTCACCCACCAGGGCAAGTACCAGGCGCGGATCACCGGCGCGGCGATCGTCGCCCGCGCCCAGGCGCGCCCGTTGGACACCAAGCGCTGGGGCGCGCACGCCGCGTCCGCGGACAGCGCCGGAGCGCCCCAGGTGGTCTTCACCCAGCCGGAGGTCGCCGCCGTCGGCCTGACCCTGGACGCCGCCGAACGGGCCGGGCTGCGGGTCAAGGCGATCGACCACGACCTCGGCGCGGTCGCCGGGGCCTCGCTCTACGGCGACGACTACCGGGGCCGGGCCCGGGTCGTGTTCGACCTGGACCGGGAGGTGCTGGTCGGCGCGACCTTCGTCGGCCCCGGCGTCTCCGAACTGCTGCACTCGGCGACGATCGCGGTGGTCGGCGAGGTGCCCATCGACCGGCTGTGGCACGCGGTGCCCGCCTATCCGACGATCAGCGAGGTCTGGCTGCGGCTGCTCGAGGGCTGCCGGGGCTGACGGCGCGGCCGACGAGGCCGACGGCGCGGTGCCCGGGCGCCGCGCCGTCGGGCCACCGTGCCGCCGGAGTGCGCCGGGGGACGGCATCGCGCGGGTCGACCGGGGGCGGGGCGGTGCCCGGGCCGCGGTCCGCCCCGGCGCGGCGAGATGTGGCGGGCCCCCGACGGCGGGACACTGGCCCGGGAGGGGTGTCCGCGGGGGCCGTTTCGCCGACCGGGTGGTGTGTCGCAATGACCGAGGTGCTGTTGGCCGTCGGGACCGAGAAGGGTCTCTTCCTCGGGCGCAGTCGTGACCGGGTGCACTGGGAGTTCAGCGGGCCGCATTTCCGGATGAACGCGATCTACTCCGTCGCCGTCGACCGCCGCGGGGACCGGACCAGGCTGCTGGTGGGCGCCGACAGCAGCCACTGGGGCCCGTCGGTGTGGCGCTCGGACGACCTCGGCGAGAGCTGGTTCGAGCCGTCCACCCCGGCCATCCGCTTCCCCGAGCACACGGGTGCCTCGCTGACCCGGGTCTGGCAGCTCCAGCCGGCCGGGCCCGAGGCCCCGGGCGTGGTCTACGCGGGCACCGAACCCGCCGCGCTGTTCCGCTCCACGGACGGCGGCGAGACCTTCACCCTGATCGAGTCGCTGTGGGACCACCCGCAGCGCACCGAGTGGGGAGCCGGCTACGGGGGCCAGGGCCTGCACACCGTGCTCTGCGACCCGCGCGACCCGGAGCGGCTGCTGGTCGCCGTCTCCAGCGGCGGCGTCTACCGCAGCAAGGACGGCGGCGGCAGCTGGGAGCCCTCCAACACCGGTCTGCAGGCCGAGTTCCTGCCGGAGGAGAACCAGTACCCCGAGTTCGGCCAGTGCGTGCACAAGATCGCCCGGGACGCCGTGAACCCAGACCGGCTCTACCTCCAGAACCACGGCGGCGTCTACCGCAGCGACGACGGCGGCGCGAGCTGGCGTTCGATCGCCGACGGCCTGCCCGCCGACTTCGGCTTCGCGATCGCCGCCCACCCGCACCGTGCCGACACCGCGTACGTGTTCCCGCTCGGCGGCGCCGACGACCGGATTCCGCCGGGCCGCCGCTGCCGGGTGTTCCGCACCGACGACGCCGGCGACAGCTGGCAGGCGCTCGCCGAGGGTTTGCCCGGCGAGGACCACTACGGCGTCGTGCTGCGGGACGCGCTGCGCACCGACGACCTCGCACCGGCCGGCATCTACTTCGGCACCCGGACCGGCGAGGTCCACGCCAGCGCCGACGAGGGCGCCCACTGGTCACCGGTGCTCACCCACCTGCCGGACGTGCTCTGCGTCCGCGCGGCGGTGATCGCGGACTGAGCCGGCCGGACCGGGCCGGGGCGGCGGGCTCAGGTGTCGTACTCGCCGTCCCAGGGGGCGTGGAAGCCGAGACGGTCGGGGTAGAACTCGGCCCAGTCGTCCTCCGTCGCGTCCTCGTGGTGCCGCTCGACGACCAGGCCGAAGCGGCAGCCGTCGACCAGCACCGTGAAGGGCGCGACGGCGATGTCCGCGAACTCCCGCTCCGGCAGCGCGTCCAGCCACTCCCGCAGCAGGTCCTCGACCGCCTTCGGCGCCGCGCTCCCGGACTCCTCCGGTACGGTCTCGATCCGCGAGCCGAGGTGTCTCCCGCTCTCGTCGAACCGGTGCAGCACCGCGTACCACGCCCCGCCGTCGGGACCGGAGGGCCCCTCGGGACTGGCGTAGCAGACGGAGGCGAAGAACTGGCCGCCCCCGCAGCGGCCGATGGTGTCGGTGCGGTAGCCGGGCTCGTGGAGGATCGGGACGACCTCGGGGACGCTCATGGCGGGAGACGATAGGCCCCACCACCGACAGCCCCGCCACCGACGGTCCCGCCACCGACGGTCCCGCCACCGACGCTGCAGGCGACCGCGCAGCCGGGGGTCCGGTCCACCACGCCGACCGGCCCGATCCACCACCGGGTTCGGCCGGTTGACCCGAAGTCGGTTGATCCCGACGGATCGTTCACCGAGCATGGCGGACGACAGGGCGTACCGAGGGGTGGGCCGACGCGCGAGGATCGGACGGAACGGCGTGGCGCAGACGGGGAGCGACTGGCAGTACGGGTACGGGGCCGACGGGGTCGCCGTGGTGCGGTTCGAGCGGGGCGAACGGGAGGGCCGCCCCTGGGCGGACCGGCTGGAGGCGGTCGATCCGGGGGCCGATCCGGCCGCCCTGGTGGCCTTCGTGCAGACGGAACTGGCGGGCTGGGTGGTGTCCGGCCCGGTCCGGCTCGGGGAGGAGCTGGTGCGCCGGGGGGCCGCCGTGCTGCGCCACGGCCACACGATGCTCCGGAACCTCACCGACGCTCCCCCGCCCGGAGGCTGGGCGGGCTGGGCGGACACCCCGCTCCGGAACGGGCTCCGCGCTGTTCCCTGCGACCGCGGGCCCGAGGCGCTCGTGTCCGCCTCCCGGGCGGCCTTCGGCCCCGGTCACCCCGATCACCGCACGGACGAGGGCCAGGACGAGCGGGTCGCGGTGCAGCGCCTCGCCGAGCTGCTCTCCGGGCAGGTCATAGGCCCCGTGCTGCCCTCCAGCTCCCTGGTCGTGGACGGCACCGACCGGGTGGTGGCGGGCGCCGTCCTCACCGATCG
The DNA here is from genome assembly GCF_900105395.1 of Streptomyces sp. TLI_053. NCBI lineage: Bacteria > Bacillati > Actinomycetota > Actinomycetes > Kitasatosporales > Streptomycetaceae > Streptomyces > Streptomyces sp. TLI_053. The sequence goes on along the minus strand of NZ_LT629775.1, from coordinate 7,078,150 downwards.
GGACGGCCTGCCCTGGATCGCCCATGTGTTCCGCGACCCGGCGCACGGCTACCCCGGGCTCGGCCGCGACCTGCTGCGCCGGGTCGTCGCCGCGGTCGCCGCCGCCGGCGGCGAGGAGATCGGACTGGCCGTGACCGAGGGCAACCGCGCCCGGCAGCTCTACACGGACCTGGGCTTCACGACGACGGACACCTCGCTGACCGTCATCGTCCCCTGAACCCCCGGGGGCGCGCCCCCGACGTCCTGGAACCGGCCTCAGGGGCGGGCCAGTTCCAGGACGGCTATCCCGGCCAGCACGGCCGCGCTCGCCGCCATCCGCAGCCGCCCGAGACGCTCCCGGAAGACCACGGCGGCGATCAGCGCGGCGATCACGATGCTCGTTTCGCGCAGCGCCGCGACGGTGGCGAGGTCCCCCCGGGACTGCGCCCACACCACCAGCCCGTAGGCGGTCAGCGAGAGCACACCGCCGAGCAGCCCGAACGGCACCGCCGGGCCCGCCCCGGCCAGCAACCGCGGCCCGCGCCGCGCCAGGGCGATCAGTGCCAGGACCGGCCCCTGGAGCAGGAACAGCCAGGCGACGTAGCCGCCGACCGTCCCCGCGTGCCGGACGCCGCCGCCGTCGGACACGGTGTAGGCAGCGATCATCACCCCGGTGCCGAGCGCCGCCGCGAGCGCGGGCAGCTGGGCCCGGCCCGGGATCCCCTTGGCGAAGGCCAGCCCGACCAGGCCGCAGGAGATGACGGCCACCCCGAGCAGTTCCCCGGCCCCGGGCGACTCGCCGAGGAGCGCCACCGACAGCACGGCCACCAGCAGGGGCGCCGAACCGCGCGCGATCGGGTACATCTGCCCGAAGTCCCCCAGCTGGTAGGCGCGCAGGAGCAGCAGCTGGGACGCCACCTGCATCGCCACGGAGGCCAGCAGGTACGGCCAGGCGGCCGCAGCCGGGAACGGGTTCAGCAGCACCAGGACCACCGCGCACGCGGTGTACGCGAGGTTGATCAGGGTGAAGCCGACCAGCTTGTCCGGGATCCGGTGCGCCAGCCCGTTCCACACCGCGTGCAGGACGGCGGCGGTCAGAACGGCCGCGGGAACGGCGGCGGCGGCCATGGCGGAGCTCCCTTCCGGAGGACGGAACAGCAGAACGACGGAACAGCAGAACGAACAGCGGCACAGGGGCACAGGGGCACGGCAGAACAGCGGCACAGCGGAACAGCACAACGACGGATCGGCGGGCCGGTGGAGCACCGACCCCCGGAATCCCGTTCCACGTTACACTGGATCCATGGAAGAGCATTCCGAATTTTCTCCGCTGGAGTCCCAGCTGGCCGCCCACGTCCGGGCCCGGCTCGGCGAGCTGCGCGGCAGCGAGGAGCGGGTCGCCCGGGTGGTCCTCGCCCGGGGCGCCGATCTGGTCGGCCTCAGCGTGAGCGATGTCGCCGAACTCGCCGGGACGGCGCCGTCCTCGGTGGTCCGCGCCTGCCAGCGGCTCGGATTCCGCGGCTACCAGGAGCTGAAGATCGCGGCCGTCCGCCAGGCCCCGGCCCCGGCCCCGGACGCGTCCGACACCCGGGACCCGGCCGCCCGCGCCCTCTCCGACACCGTCCGCGCCGCCCGGGAGGCGCTCGACGGGATCACCACCACGCTCGCCGTCGACGGACTGCGAGCGGCGGCCGGGGCGCTGGACGCCGCCGACCACGTCCTCCTCCTCGGCGAGGGGCTCTCCGGCGCGGTCGTGCTGGACGCCGCCTACCGGCTGCGCGCCCTGGGCCTGCGCACCGACGCCCCCGCCGACCCGAGCACGGCGCAACTGGCCGCCGCACAGCTGACGTCCGCCTCCGCCTGCCTGGCGGTCAGCCACACCGGGGCGACCCGCACCGTGGTCGACGCCGCCCGCCACGCCCGCGACAACGGCGCCGCGGTGGTGGCCGTCACCAGCTACGCCCGCTCCCCGCTCGGCGAGGCCGCCACCCACACCCTGGTCGCCGGCGGCCAGGACCTGGTCTTCGGACTGGAGACCACCGCCAGCCGGATCGCCCATCTGACGGTGGTGGACGCGCTGACGCTCACCCTGCTCGCCCTGCGCGGCGAACCGGCCGAGCGGGCCCTGCGCCGCTCCGCGGACGTCACCGCCGACCAGATGTACTGACGGTGCCCCGCACGGTGTTCGACGCGGCGTCCGGCCGGTGGAACGACGGCCGGGCCCGTCGGTACCGGTGTGTAGGCTCGCGGGCATGGCAAGGGTGACGCGGGACGACGTGGCGAGGACGGCGGGGACGTCGACGGCGGTCGTGAGTTATGTGATCAACAACGGACCCCGGCCGGTGGCAGCCGCGACCCGGGCCCGGGTGCTCGCCGCCGTCGAGGAGCTGGGGTACCGGCCGAACCGCGTCGCGCAGGCCATGGCGCGGCGGCGGACCGACCTGATCGGCATGGTCGTCCCGGACGCCCGGCAGCCCTTCTTCGCCGAACTCGCGCACACCGTGGAGCGGGCCGCCGCCGAGCGCGGAAAGCTGGTGCTGATCGGCAACTCCGACTACGCCGACGAGCGCGAGGCCCACTACATCCGCGCCTTCCTGGGCATGCAGGTGGACGGCCTGATCCTGGTCACCCAGGACCCGTCCGCCCCCGGCGTCGCCCGGGCGGACGCCCCGGACGGAACGCCGGTCGTGCTGCTGCACCACCGCGCCGAGACCGAGCACGGGATCGCGGTCGTCGCGGACGACGAGGGCGGGGCGCGGGAGGTCGTCGGCCATCTGCTCGGACACGGCCACGCCACCGTGCACTGCTTCGGCGGCACCTTCGCGCTCAGCCCGAGCGACCCGGTCACCGTCCGCACCGCCGGCTGGGCCGCCGCGCTCACCGAGGCCGGACTCGCCACCGAGGGGCGACTGGTCGTCGCGCCCTTCGACCGCGTCCGCGCGCACCGGGAGGCGCTCGTCCTGCTGGCGCGCGCCGACCGGCCGACGGCCGTGTTCTGCGCGACCGACGACCAGGCGATCGGCCTGTTGCGGGCCGCCGACGACCTCGGCCTGCGGGTCCCGGAGGACCTCGCGGTGGCCGGATTCGACGACATCGCGGAGGCCGTGATCGCCGGCCCGCCGCTGACCAGCGTGGCCACCGCGCAGGAGGAGATGGCGCGCGCCGCCGTCGACCTGGTGCTCGGTGTGCGCGCCGACGGGGAGCCGACGCCCACCGCCGGGGCCCGGATGTTCCCGGCCCGGATGGTGGTCCGGCGGTCCTGCGGCTGCACCGGGCCCTGAGCCGGGGCGCGGGCAGGACCACGGGCAGGAAGCACGAGCCCGGGCGAGACCGCCCGGGCACCCGGCCCCGCCCGGCTCCGGCCCCGGGCTCTACGCCTCGGCCGGAGCACCACCCGGAGCGGCGTCACCACCCGGAGCACCGTCATCGTCCGGAGCACCGGGCGGCCCGGCCATGAGGTGCAGGTTCTCGTGGCCGTCCGGGGCAAGCACCCGGTCGTGATTGAACGCGGAGATGCCGGCCCAGAACGCGCCCCGTTCGAACATCGCCTTCTCGTAGCCCTCGACGGCGGCTTCGAGGTCCGCTGCGGTCGAGGGCTCCCAGCGGGCCGGCGGCGCCAGCACGGGGGCCACCGCCAGCGCGAGTTCGGCGGCGTCCCACATCGCGAGGTTGACGCCCTGCCCGGCGAACGGGGACATCAGGTGCGCCGCGTCCCCGACCAGGGTGACGCCCGGCCGGCGCGACCAGCGCAGGCCGACCGGCAGCATCTCCAGCGGCTGGGTCCGCACGCTGTCGTCGCAGGCGGCCAGGGCGTCCCGGAACTCCGGCGCCCAGTCGGCGAAGTGGCGGGAGACGGCGGCCCGGGTGCCCGCCGGGTCGTGGGCGGAGAGGCCGGCCACCCGCAGCCAGTCCTCGGGGCTGCGGAAGAAGGCGTAGACGCGGATCCGGCCGTCACCGTTGCGCTGGAGGACCAGGCCCTTGTTGTCGTGGAAGGCGAACAGGGTGCCGTTGCCCACCGCGGCGGCGGCCCCGGGTGCGGTCCGGTCCGCGTCGGGGATGCCCAGCTCCACCAGGCTGACGCCGGTGTAGTGCGGCTCCACCGGGGTGAGTTGCGGGCGGACCCGGGAGTGCGCGCCCTCGGCGCCGATCAACAGGTCGCAGAGCTCGACGGCGCCGTTGTCGAAATGCAGGCGGTGCCGGCCGTCGCCGAGCGGCTCGGCCCGGTCGAGACGGTGACCCCAGCGGACGGTGCCGGGAGCGAGCGAGTCCAGCAGCAGTCCGCGCAGATCGCCCCGGTCTATCTCGGGGCTCGCCCCCGCGTCGGCCCCGCCGGGCGCACCGGACCCGTCCACGGCGCCGGGAGGGCCCGACGCGCCGGCGGCGTCGGGAGCGGGCCCGGCGCCGAACCCGCTCGGGGCGGCACCGTGCTTGTCGACGATGCGGAACTCCGCTCCCTCGGGCCTGGCCTTCGCCCAGAACTCCTCGGTCAGGCGCGCCTCCTGGACGGCGCGCCGGCCGGTGTCGCCGTGCAGGTCGAGCGTCCCGCCCTGGCCGCGGACGTCCCGGTCGGGCTCGCGCTCGTAGACGGTGGCGGTGATGCCGTGGACCTGGAGGATCCGGGCGAGGGTGAGGCCGGCGGGGCCGCCGCCGATGACGGCGATCCGCACGGTCGCACCAGCCGCACCAGCCGCACCGGCCGTTCCGGTCGCCTCGTCCGCACTGGTTGCACCGGCCGCTTCGTCCGCACCGGTGCCTGCTGTCGTTCCGCTCATGCTGCGCAGTTCTCCTTCTGGGACGGGGGAGACCGCAAGCGGCCGTGACGCCGTCCCAGTCTGCTGGGCCGGGCGCGCGGGCAGAAGACCGTAATCGGACGGCGCCGGACCGGACCGTTCAGACCCCGGCGCGGGTGAGCCGGCGGAGCACGACGGTCACCACCAGGGCGGTGAGCACCAGCAGCAGACCGGCTTCGACCAACTGGATCGGCACGAAGTGGGAGACCGGGTGGTACTGGCCCCAGGAGGTCGGTGCCTCCTGGCAGACCTCGGCGGACTCGTAGCACTTCTCGTTCATCAGCCGGGTGCCGTCCGCCAGCACCACGCCGCGCTCCACCAGCCAGGAGCCGCCGGGCTGGACGAAGCCGCCCAACGTGTTGTTGTAGGGCTGCTCCTCCTCGACCAGCGGCCAGAAGAACGGCCGCCAGGCGACCGTCACGGCCTGCGCGAGTGCCACCACCACCCCACTGACCAGCACCGCGGCGACGGTGCGCCGCAGCAGTTGCCCCACCAGCACACCGAGGACCAGGCCGAACACCGACCAGGCGACCGGGGCGACCCCCAGCACCGGGTAGGTGAAGCCCTGGAAGGGAGGGTCGAAGGCCACCGGGCCGTGGTAGATGTCCGACCACCACACCCAGCTGGTCAGCGCGGCCAGCACGGCGGTCGCCACCAGGACGGTCGCACCGGGGACGGCGAGCCGGGTCAGCAGCCAGCGGCGCGGGCTGACCGACTGCGTCAGGGCCAGCCGGACGGTGCCGCGTTCGTACTCCTGGGCGAGCAGCGGCCCGCCCAGGAACATGCCGACCAGAACGGGTACGGCGGTGACGGCGGGCTGGAGGACGTCGGTGAACATCCGGGTCAGCAGCTCGACCCGGCCGAACTGGATCCGGCACTCGATCCGGTCCCAGGAGGACGGGGTGACGCAGGAGGTCTGCTGCATGACCCCGATCCGGTCCTGGATCAGGACGTGCATGGCGATCAGGACGGCGGAGACGAGGACGAGCAGGATCGCCACCGACCGGATCGCGGCCCGGTTCTGGTGCAGGACCAGCCACAGCACCCCGCTCGGTCCGCGCCTGCGGGCCGGGGCGGAGCCGCCGTTCGCGGCCGACGGGGCGGCGGCCGGGCGGGGAGGTGTCGCGTGCCCGGACAAAGTGCTGGTGCTCATGCGGCGGCCTCGCGATCGGCGTCGGCGGCGGGCGGGGGCAGTGGGGTGCGGAGGTAGGCCAGCAGCAGCTCCTCCAGACTCGGCCGGACCGACTCCCACGGTCCGTCGACCGGCTCGCCGCTGTGCAGCAGGGCGGTGACCTGGCGGCCCCGGACCCGGCGCTCCACGGTGGTCCCGGCGGGCAGTTCCGCACCTTCGGCGATGCCGGTGAGCAGCCGGTGGCTGTCGAGGATCTCCTCCGGGTCGCCGGACAGCCGGATCCGCCCCGCCTGCACCAGCAGCAAGTGGTCCATGACGCCGTCGAGTTCGGGCAGGATGTGCGAGGAGACCAGGATCGTGGTGCCGCGTTCGGCGGCCTCGGCCATCAGGACGCCCATCAGCTCGTGGCGGGCGAGCGGGTCGAGGTCGGACATCGGCTCGTCGAGCAGGAGCAGGTCGGCGCGCTTGCCGAGCGCGAGCGCGAGCGCGACCCTGGTCCGCTGACCCCCGGAGAGCGAGCCGACGCGGGCGTCGAGCCTCAACTCCCCCATCCCGATGACCCGCTGGGCCACCTCCTCGTCCCAGCCCGGGTTGAGCTCGCGCCCCATGCGCAGCGTCCCGGCCACCGTGAAGGAGGGGTAGAGCGGCTTCTCCTGGGTGACGCAGGCAACCCTGGCCCGGGTCTCCCGGGTGCTCGACGCCTCGCCGAACACCCGCAACTCGCCCTCGGTGGGCTCGATCAGGCGCGCGGCCAGGGTGAGCAGGGTGCTCTTGCCCGCGCCGTTGGCGCCGACCACACCGCAGATCCGGCCGGCCGGGACGGTGAACCCGCAGTCCCGCAGCGCCCACCGGTCGCCCCGGTAGCGTTTGCCGAGTCCCACGGCCTCGATGGCCGGTGTGCCCTCGGACGGCGCTCCGCCGGACGGCGTTCCGCCCGGCCGCCCGTCCCCTGGCCCGGATATCGCCTGCGTCGCCGCTGTCGCGTCTGTCATGCGGCCCCCACCCTCTCTGTTCTACGCGGTCGGATCCGCCGGCCCGGTGCTTTCGGCACTGCCGGAACTCCCCTTGCCGCCACTGCCCCCGGCGATGCCGCTCCCGCCGGTGACGCCGGTCTCGAAGCGCTGGTCCAGTACCGACGCCATCAGCGCGGAGATGTCCTCGCGGTCGAGTCCGGCCGTGCGGGCCTCGTCGACCCACCCCACCAGCCCCGCGCGCAGCGGTCCGTCGGCGGCCGCCTCCGGCCGGGCGAGCGAACGCCGGACGAAGGTGCCGAGACCCGGCCTGGGCTCGACCAGCCCCTCGCGTTCGAGTTCGCGATAGGCCTTCAGCACGGTGTTCGGGTTGATCGCGGTCTGTTCGACCACCTCCCGCGCGGTCGGCAGCTTGTCCCCGGGCTGCAGCACACCGAGTCGCAGCGCCTGCTTGGTCTGCTGCACGATCTGCTGGTAGGTGGACACTCCGCTGCGCCGCTCGATGCGGTACTCGATCACACCCGCATCACCCTTTCACTAGTTTATTGGTGGAATGGTGGCGGACCACTGCGCCGCGGTCAAGTCCGACCCCGCCCGGGGAACGGTCGAAAGGCCCTACGGGCGGCCGAGCAGCCGCAGGTCACCGTCGTCCACGACCCGGCGGTAGCCGAGCCGCTCGTAGCGGTCGAGCATCCGGAGGGTGTCGGCGATCGCGCAGGGCGCCTGCACACTCGGGTCGGCCAGGTCGACGACCACCCAGTCCGGGCCGCCCCGTACTGCACCGGCCGGCACCGCACCGACGGGCGGAGAACCGACCGCCGGAGACCCGTTCGACGGGGACCCGGCCGCCGGAGACCCGTTCGACGGGGACCCGGCCACCGGAGACTCGACCGGCGGCGAAGGCTCGCGGCAGGCCAGGCCGACCGTGGTCCGCCCGGCCAGTTGCGCGGCGAGGCGGTTGGAGGCGGCGACGGTCGCACCGTCGGGAATCCGGGCGAGCATCGCCCGGGCCCGCTCCAGTCGGGGCGAAGTCCCCCAGGCCCCGGGGGCGACGAGTTCGTGCAGCGGGTAGACCGGCAGCGTCACCAGGGCCACCAGTCCGGCCACCGCAAGGGCGCGGCGGGCCCGGCGGACGGCCACCAGGGCCGGTCCCGGTCCGGCCGCCCGGCTCCTCACGAGTACCCGACCCGGCCCGTCGAAGGCTCCGGTCCGCCGCACGGCGTCCACCAGGGCCGCCAGCAGCAGCGGCATCAGCACCGCACTGTAGTGGTAACTCACACCCCAGTAGTGCGAGTTGTCCGTAGCCAGCCGCCAGCCGAGGGTGGGCACGCAGAGCAGGACCAGCGGCGACCGCAGCCCCAGGAAGCCGGCCGTGGCCGCGGCCAGTGCAAGCAGCAGCCATTTCAGCGGCGGCCAGACCAGCCGGCCCGCGAGCTCCCACGGCGCGCCCGCCGCCTCCCGCGTGCCCATCTGCCCCCAGTAGTCGAAGCCGCCGTCCGGGTTGAACGAGGGCAGCACGACCAGCACGGTCAGCGCGGTCGCCGCGAGCCCGAAGAGCGCCGCCCCGAAGCCCAGCGCCCTGGTCCCACTGCCCTTCCCCGCCCGGACGAAGACCAGTGCGCCCACCACCGCCGCGGTGAGCCCGAGATCCTCCTTGACCAGGACCAGTGGCAGGGCCCACAGCACCCCGGCGACCGGGCGGCCCCGGCCGAGCGCGGTGGCGGCGAAGGCGAGCAGCGGCACCGCGAACGCGATCTCGTGGAAGTCGTCGGCCGCCGCCTCGACGATCCCCCAGGAAACCCCGGTCAGGCCGCCGACCAGGACGGCCAGCCTCGGGCCCCCCACCTCGAAGGCCCACCTGGCGAGCGGCACGACGGCCAGCGCCATCAGCACCGCCTGCGCCAGCAGCAGCGTGACCGCGCCCGGGAACAGCCGGTACAGCGGGGCGAGGGTGGCGAGCAGCGGGTGGAAGTGGTCGCCGAGCAGCTGGTAGCCGGGGCCCTTGAGCAGTACCACCGGCGCCTCGCCGTGGGCGTAGGCACGCACCGCCTGCTCGAAGATGCCCAGGTCGTAGGCCTGGGTCAGCATCCGCCGGTGCCGGTTGACGGCGACGCAGGCGTAGAGCGCGGCGAACAGCCCGGCCAGCCCCCAGGACAGCGGCCGGGGCCGCCGGAGGGCATGGAGCATCCGCATGAGTAAACCACCCTTTCACTACTCAATTAGTGAAAGGGTGGTGGAACCCGATGGCGACCGTCAACCCCGACCACCACCGGGCGGGGGCATTCCCACCCCCGAACCGGGGGTCAACCCCCCTGTCGAGAAGGGGGCTTGTCCGGTTCTCCGTACCCGGGCCGGCCACCAGACTTCCTGCCATGAGCCCAGAGCCCACGACGCTTGCCCCACCCGCACCGGTCGCCACGGCCACCACCGCCACTCCGGCCGGACGGGAGCGGGAGGGCAGCGACTTCGCCCAGCTGGCCCGCCGGATCACCGAGGAGGGCCTGCTCGACCGGCGCCCCGGCTACTACACCGCGCGCATCGGCCTCACCCTCGCGGCATTCGCGGCCGGCTGGTACGCCCTCTTCGCCCTGGGCGACACCTGGCTGCAACTCGCCCTGGCCGCCGGCCTGTCCGTGGTCTTCACGCAACTCGGCCTGATAGCACATGATCTGGCGCACCGTCAGGTCTTCGGTGGACGGCGGGCGAGCGAGACCGGCGGGAGGATCGTCGCCAACCTGCTGATGGGTATGAGCTACGGCTGGTGGATGAGCAAGCACACCCGCCACCACGCCAACCCCAACCACGAGGGCCGGGATCCGGACGTCTCCCCCGACATCGTGGTGTGGTCCCAGCAGCAGGCCAGGGAGTCACGCGGGGTCGCCCGGTTCATCGGCCGCCGACTGGCCTACCTCTTCCTCCCGCTGCTGTGCCTGGAGGGCCTCAACCTCAGCTGGAACAGCTTCCGCGCACTGCGCAGCCCCGACATGAAGCGCCCCCGGCTGGAGGGCTCCCTCCTGGTCCTCCACTTCGCGGCCTACCTCGGGGCCGTCCTCGTCGCCCTCCCGGCCGGAAAGGCGATCGCCTTCCTGGTGGTCCACCAGGCGCTGCTGGGCATCCTCCTGGGCTGCGTCTTCGCGCCCAACCACAAGGGCATACTGATGGTGACCCCGGAGATGCGGCTGGACTTCCTCCGCCGCCAGGTGCTGACCTCGCGCAACGTCCGCGGCAACCCGGTGCTCGACACCCTGATGGGCGGCCTCAACTACCAGATCGAGCACCACCTCTTCCCCAGCATGCCGACCCCCGCACTCCCCCGGGCGGCCCGGATCACCCGGCAGTTCTGCGCCGAGAAGGGCATCCCGTACTACGAGACCGGGCTGCTCCGCTCCTACCGGGAGATCTTCGCCCACCTCCACCGCACCGGCGAGCCGCTGCGCGCGGACCACTGACCCGGCCGGACCGCTCACCCGGTCGGAAAGCGGCCCCGGCGGACCACTCACCCAGTCGGAAAGCGGCCCCGGCGGACCACTCACCCGCCGGACCACGGCCCCACCGGAGCGCGAAGCCTCGGTTCAGACCAGTTCGGCGGCCAGCAGGTCCATCAGCAGGTTGTCGTGCCAGGTGCCGTCCGAGCCGCGCTCGTACTGCCGCATCACCCCCACGGGGCGGAAGCCGACCTTCTCGTAACAGCGGATCGCCGCCGTGTTGTCCGCCGCCGGGTCGATGATCAGCCGGTGGTAGTGGTGCTCGTCGACGAGGTGGCGGGCCAGCGTGCGAACGGCGTCGGTGCCGTGGCCGCGCCCGTGGTGGGCCGGGTCGAGATAGATGTCCATCCCGGCGTGGCGGTACTCGTCGTCGTTCTCGGCGTACCACTGGACCGCGCCGACGACCCGGCCCCCGACCTCGATCACGAAGGTCTCGGTGCCGGGCTCGGCGAGGTCCGTGGTGACGGCGTCGGTGAGGTCGTCACCACCGCGCCAGCGGGCGTAGACCTCGGGGGTGCGGCGGATGGCGACCAGGGCCGGGATGTCCTCGGCGGAGGCCGGACGGAGTGTGACGTGCGCGCCGTGCAGATTCGTCCCCATAACAGCGGATGCTCCCACGGAACGCCGCATTCGGCGAGCCGATATCGCTCTGCACGCACACCGTCCCACCAGCCATGATTCGCCCCCGCGACACGTCCGCCGATCGTCCTCCAGGACGACCCGGTGGCGGCGTTCGACCTGGCCCGCGCGCTCGGGGTGGGGCGGGCCGAGGCCGGACCGCCGGCGGCCGAGCCTCGCCCGGAGAAGGACGCGGACGTGCGGCCCGGCCGCCCGTGGACGGCGCCGTCGGCCACCGCGCGCGCCCCGTAACGGACGGAGGGGCCGCCACCGGTCGGGGGTCCGCCACCGAATCCGACCGGGGGGCTCCCCCCAGCAAGGACGGCGGTCCTCCCCAGCGCGCGGCGGGCTCCTCCGCGGCGAAGATCAACTCATCGAACGCCGAGGTCCTCGGCGTTCCGTCGAGTTGAGAAGTGATCACAACGATGGCAGGCGACAAGCGGATCGGGCGGCGCGGACTGCTGGCGGCGACGGCGGTACTGGCCGCCGCGGCGGTACTGGTCCCGGTGGCGGCGGTGGCCGCGCCGATGGCCCCCACCTCGGCCGGGGCCGCGGCCGCGGCCCCGGCGGCGGCGGAGCGCTCCGCCGTGGTGCGCGCGCTGGAGGGCGTCGCCCAGCCGCTGCGGACGACCGAACCGGGCGGCCGCACCGCCGACCTGCGGGCGCTGGGCGCGATGATCGGCGATGCCCGGGTGGTCGGCCTCGGCGAGGCCACCCACGGTTCGCACGAGCTCTTCGCGATGAAGCAGCGGCTGTTCCGCTACCTGGTCGAGGAGAAGGGCTTCACCGCCTTCGCCCTGGAGACCAGTTGGAGCAGTGGCCTGCAGATCGACGAGTACGTCCAGGGCGGTCCGGGCGACGCGCGGCAGTTGGTGAAGGACGCCCTGGGCGGCAGCCCGTGGGACCGGGAGGAGTTCGCCGACCTGATCGCCTGGATGCGTTCCCACAACCGGAGCCACCCGGAGAACCCGGTCCACTTCGTGGGCGACGACATCGGTGCCCCGAGGCTCGGCGACCGGATCTTCGAACGGGTCGTCTCCTACCTGCGGGAGACCCGGCCGGAGGCGCTCCCGCGGCTCGACGGGTTCTACGCCGGGCTGCGACCGTTCGACGACGCCATGGCGTACCTGAAGAAGCCGCTCGCCGAGCGCCGGGAGAACGCCGCCAGGGCGCAGCAGGCCCTCGACCTGGTCACCGCGAGCGGCGCCGGCGACGACGCCCACGCGTGGGCCGTGCAGCACGCCAGGAACATCGCCGACACCTTCGCCTTCGTCGCCCTGGACCTCGCCGACCCGGCCTCCGTATCGGCCGCCGAGCAGTTGCGCGACCGGGTGATGGCGGACAACACCGCCTGGTGGGAGCGCCGCACCGGCGGCAAGGTGCTGCTGTCGGCGCACAACGGGCACACCGGCTACCTGGCCACCGACACCTTCCTCTGTCCCGAGCCGCAGGGGTCCCACCTCCGGGAGGTCTACGGCCGCGACTACGTGGCCGTCGGCTTCACCTTCGACAGCGGATCCTTCCTCACCAACGACGGGATCCTGACCGACGCCTGGAAGGCCGTCACCGTTCCCCCGGCCACGCCGGAGATGAACGAGCACACCCTCGACCGGGTCCGGTTCCGGGACTACTACGTCGATCTGCGCACCGTGCCCCGGGCGGCCCGCGACTGGCTGGACGTCACCCGCCCCACCTACGAGGCCGGATCGGTCTACCGCACCGACCCCCGGCCGGAGTTGGCGATCGGCCGGGCCTACGACGTCCTGATCCACCTGAACCGGGTGACGCAGGCCCGGATGTTCTGACCGCCCGGGGCGCCGGCGTCGGCCCGACGGCCGGGGGGACCGACCGTCGGGCCGACGCCGGCACCCTCAGGACACCGCCTCCGCCGCCGCCCGGCCCGCCGCGCGGCCGGAGAACAGGCAGCCGCCGAGGAAAGTCCCCTCCAGGGCGTTGTAGCCGTGCACGCCCCCGCCGCCGAAGCCGGCGACCTCCCCCGCCGCGTACAGGCCGTCGAGCGGACGCCCGTCGAGCCCGAGCGCCCGGGAGTCGAGGTCGGTCTGGATGCCGCCGAGGGACTTCCGGGTCAGGACGTGCAGCTTGACCCCGATCAGCGGGCCCGCCGCCGGGTCGAGGACGCGGTGCGGGGCGGCGGTGCGGCTGAGCCGGTCGCCCAGGTAGCGGCGGGAGTTGCGGATGCCCTGGATCTGCGCGTCCTTGCTGAAGGGGTTGGCGATCTGGAGGTCCCGGGCCTCGATCTGGGCCCGCAGCACGACCGGGTCGAGCAGCGGCTCCTCGGTCAGGCCGTTCATCTTCGCCACCAGTTCCTCCAGGGTGGCGGCGACCACGAAGTCCGCGCCGTTCCGCTTGAACGCCTCCACCGGCCGGGGGGCGCCGCTGCCGAGGAGGCGCTCGCGCAGCACGGCCTTGCGGTCACCGCTGGTGAGGTCGGGGTTCTGCTCCGAACCCGACAGCGCGAACTCCTTCTCGATCATCCGCTGGGTGAGGACGAACCACGAGTGGTCGTACTGGGCGATGTCCTCGGTGGTGCGGAGGTGCCTGAGGGTGCCCAGGGTGTCGTAGCCGGGCAGGCAGGGCTCCGGCAGACGCCGTCCGAGGGCGTCGAACCACAGCGGCGACGGGCCGGGGAGGATGCGGATCGCGTGTCCGGGCCAGACCGGGTCCCAGTTCCGGATCCCCTCGGTGTAGTGCCACATGCGGTCGCGGTTGACCAGCCGCACCCCCGCGGCCGCGCTGATGTCGAGCATCCGCCCGTCCACGTGGGCGGGGACACCCGTGATCATGTTCTTCGGGGGTGTGCCCATGCGCTCCGGCCAGTGGCGGCGCACGAGTTCGTGGTCGCCGCCGATGCCGCCGGTGGTGACGATCACGGCCTGGGCGGTGAGCTCGAACTCCCCGGCCGGCTCCCGGTTGGAGGCGGCGCCGCGCGGGGCGGGGTCCGGCGCCAGCAGGGTGCCCCGCACGCCCGTCACCGCCCCGTCCCGGACCACCAACTCGTCGACCCGGTGCCGGTGGTGGAAGGTGAGCAGGCCCGCAGCGGCGGCCTGCCGGGCGTCCTGCACGAACGGGCCCACCACCCCGGTGCCGGTGCCCCAGGGGACGTGGAAGCGGGGCACGGAGTTGCCGTGGCCGTCCGCGCGCAGGTCGCCGCGCTCGGCCCAGCCCACCAGCGGTGTCAGCTTGATCCCGCGCTCGGTGATCCAGGCGCGCTTCTCGCCGGCGGCGAAGTCCACGTAGGCGCGGGCCCAGCGCACCGCCCAGGAGTCCTCGTCCTCGAGGCGGTCGAAGCGGGCGCTGCCGCTCCAGTCGTTCCACGCCAGCTCGACGGAGTCCTTGACGCCGAGCCGCCGCTGTTCGGGGGAGTCCACCAGGAAGAGCCCGCCGAAGGACCAGTGGGCCTGGCCGCCGAGGTTGGCGGCGCTCTCCTGGTCCAGCAGCGCGACCCGTCGGCCCCGAGCGGTGAGCTCGCGCGCCGCGACGAGGCCGGCGAGTCCGGCTCCGACCACGATGACATCGGCGTCCATGACAGCACTCCATCCTTCGGGCGACCGGCCGGGCCTGATGGTCCGGCCGGGGACACAGGGAAGACAAGGGCGAGCGGGGGCCGGGGACGCCCGTCAGCCGGGTCCGTCGGCGGACAGCAGGGCGAGCAGCAGCTGCCGGAGCCAGGCCCGGGCGTGCTCGACGTCGCGGTCCAGCAGGAGCTGGGTGGTGACACCGTCGTAGGCGGCGATCACCGCGTGGGCCGCGCCCTCGGCGCCCCCCAGCACCTCGGGCAGCGGGCGCTCGGCGGCCACCTCGGCCAGCCGTTCGGCGATCAACTCCCGCAACCGCCGGCGGTGCTCCAGCAGCGTCCGCGCGGTACGGGGGTCCCTGGCGGCCGCGACGAGGAAGTCCGTCTTGATCAGCAGCCAGTCGCGCTCCAGCAGCAGCACCCCGGTCACCCGCTCGACCAGCGAGGCCACGTCGGTGTCCCCCGCCCGCGCCGCGAGCGCCCCGGTGACCTGGGCGGCGATCAGCTCGGCCCGCTCCTCGTACAGGACGAAGAACAGCTCCTCCAGGGTGTCGAAGTTCGAGTAGAACGCCCCCCGGCTGTACCCCGCGGCCTCGCAGACCTCCTCGATGGACACCCGGCCGAACCCCTTGGCCGCGAACACGCCGAACGCGGCCTCCAGCAGCCGTGCCCTCGTCCGCGCCCTGCGCGCCGTCACCCGGACGCCGCCGGGCCCCGGTGCCGTCTCCGTTCCGGCCACAGCCCCACCTCGATACATCGGCGTATCGGATACATCGGTGTATCCGCCGTCACCGTAGCGGAGACCCGGCCGGGTCCGACACCCCCGCGCGGCGTCTCTCCCGGCTGCGGCGCCGGGCGCTCCGGTGGCCGGGTCCGGAATCCGTCGGAAGAATTTCCCGACCGGCTGTCGAAACGGACGCCCTCCGTTCGACGCAGGGGTGAGCGGCGGGGAGAAGCCCCGCCCGCACCGACGAGGAGTGAGTACCGTGCCGCGCTTCATGAGCCTGATCCGCATCGACGAGCAGCAGTCCCAGAACTTCGACATGGACCCCGCGTTCGAGGAGCGCATGGGAGCACTCTTCGCGGAGATCACCAAGGCCGGGGTGATGCTGGACACCGCCGGACTGCTGCCCACCAAGGAGGGCACCCGGCTGCTCTGGGAGGGGGGCAAGGTGACCGCCACCGACGGACCGTTCACCGAGACCAAGGAGGTCGTGGGCGGCTACGCGATCCTCCAGTGCAAGGACATGGCCGAGGCCGTCGAGTGGACCCGGCGCTTCCTGGAGGTCCACCCCGGGAGCTGGACGGTCGGCGCCGAGCTGCGGCAGATCGACGAGGCCGCCACCCCGCCGGAGGCGTGACGGGTCGGGCGGGGCCGGGCGGGGCCGGGCGGGCGGATGCGGACCGGGCGGGCGGTTTGCCCGCCCGGTCGGCGGCTGCTCTGATGGGTGATCGTGACGGAGCGCGACGCGGGTGCGACGGAAGCCGCCGGGACGGACACGGCCGGGGCGGACACGGCCGGGACCGACACGGCCAGGACCGACACGGCCAGGACGGTCGAAGCGGTGTTCAGGATCGAGTCCGCCCGGATCATCGCGGGGGTCACCCGGATCGTGCGCGATGTCGGCATCGCCGAGGAGCTGGCACAGGACGCGCTGGTCGCCGCCCTGGAGCAGTGGCCCGGCTCGGGCGTTCCGGACCGTCCGGGCGCCTGGCTCATGGCCACCGCCAAGCACCGCGCGGTCGACCTGGTCCGCCGCCGGGAGACGTACGCCCGCAAGCTCGCCGAGGTCGGGCGGGCGCTGGAGGACGTCCCGCCGCCGGAGCCGGCCGGGCCGGACGACATCGACGACGACCTGCTGCGGCTGATCTTCACCGTCTGCCATCCGGTGCTGTCCGCCGAGGCCCGGATCGCGCTGACGCTGCGGCTGCTCGGTGGGCTCACCACGGCGGAGATCGCCCGGGCCGTGCTCTCCTCGGAGCCGACGGTCGCGCAGCGGATCGTCCGCGCGAAACGGACGCTGGCGCAGGCCCGGATACCGTTCGAGGTCCCGTACGGGGCGGAGCGGGCGGCCCGGCTCTCCTCCGTCCTGGAGGTCATCTATCTGATCTTCAACGAGGGGTACTCGGCCACCGCCGGGGACGACCTGCTGCGGCCGGGGCTCTGCGAGGACGCGCTGCGCCTCGCCCGGGTGCTGGCCGCGCTGATGCCCGGGGAGCCCGAGGCGCACGGGCTGACGGCACTGCTGGAACTCCAGGCCTCCCGGACGGCGGCCCGCACCGGCCCGGACGGCCGGCCCGTGCTGCTCGCCGACCAGAACCGGGCCCGCTGGGACCGGCTGCTGATCCGGCGCGGGCTCACCGCCCTGTTGCGGGCGGGCACCGGTCCGTACTCGGTCCAGGCGGCGATCGCGGCCTGCCACGCGCGTGCGGTGCGCTACGAGGACACCGACTGGCGGACCATCGCCGCCCTCTACGAGCGGCTGATGGCGCTGACGCCGTCCCCGGTGGTCGAGCTCAACCGGGCCGTGGCGCTGTCGATGGCCGAGGGCCCGGCGGTCGCGCTCGACGTGGTGGACGCACTCGCCGAGGAACCGGCGCTGCGCGGGTACCACCTGCTGCCCAGCGTCCGGGGGGATCTGCTGGCCCGGCTGGGGCGGGGCGCGGAGGCGCGGGCGGAGTTCGAACGGGCGGCGGGGCTCACCCGCAACGAGCGCGAGCGGGAGCTGCTGCTCGCCCGCGCGACGGAGGCGGCCCCGGCCGGGGACCGAGGACCGGACGGCGGTCGAGGGCCGGACGACGAGTGAGGGCCGGACGACGAGTGAGCCCCGGACGGCGGTCGAGCACCGGACGGGCGCGGGCAGGGGCGGAAGCCGGGTACCGAGGACGACGGGGGTGTCCTCGGGACCCGGCGGCTCGAAGGGCGGACCGCTCGCGGACGGTCCGGAGGGTGTCGCCCGACTCAGAGGGCGTCGTCGAGGCGGAGGCGGGCGCTGACCTGGCCGAGGCCGTCGGCGAGCACGGCGAGCTGCTCCCGGCTGAGCACGTCGATCAGCAGTTCGCGGACCAGCGCGACATGGCCGGGCGCGGCCTCCCGCAACATCTCCCGGCCCTGGTCGGTGAGTTCGGCGAAGACGCCGCGCACATCGCTCGGGCAGGAGCGCCGGCCGACCAGCCCCGCCTTCTCCAGCTGGGTGACCTGGTAGGTCAGGCCGCTCTTGGAGGTGACGAGCTTGTCCGCCAGTTCGGTCATGCGCAGCGAGCCGGCCGGGGCGGCGGAGAGATGGACGAGGATCTCGTACTGGGTGTGGGAGAGACCGGAATCCTCCTTGAGCTGGCGTTCCAGGCGGCGGTTGAGGAGGTTGCTCGCGGTGACGAAGCTCCGCCAGGCAGCCATCTCCTCCTCGTCGAGCCACCGGGGCTCGTACGGGGAGGCGGCGGAGGGGGGCGCCGAAGGTGCGGACGAGGTGGAGGGCATGAGGTGATCGTACTCCTATTGTTCAAATTCGAACGAAGGTGTACGGTCGAATCCTGGGAGAGTTCAAATTTGAACTACTTTCCCGGACCGCCCTTCCACGGACCACCCCGAGCACCCCGAGCACCCCGAGGGCCGGAGGAGAAGAACCGCCATGAGTACCGCCGCAACCGGCCGCATGCCCGCCCTCTACCTGTCGCACGGCGCACCGCCGCTCGCCGACGACCCGGTCTGGCCCGGTCAGCTGGCCGCCTGGTCCGCCGACCTGCCCCGGCCCAGGGCGATCCTGATGGTGTCCGCGCACTGGGAGGAGGCCCCGCTCGCACTCGGCGCCGTCACCACCGTTCCCCTCGTGTACGACTTCTGGGGCTTCCCCGAGCACTACTACCGCGTCCGGTACGCCGCCCCCGGCGCACCGGAGCTCGCCGAGCGCGTGCGCAAGCTGCTGCGCGCCCCCGGCACACCCGTGCAGGACATCCCCGACCGGGGCCTCGACCACGGCGCCTACGTCCCGCTGGTGGAGATGTTCCCGGAGGCGGACATCCCCGTCCTCCAGGTCTCCATGCCGACCCTCGACCCGCAGCGACTGCTGGAGATCGGGCGCCGGCTCGCCCCGCTGCGCGACGAGGGCGTGCTGATCGTCGGCAGCGGCTTCTTCACCCACAACCTGCGGGCGCTCAGCAACGACGGCCGGATCACCTCGGTGATGGCCGAGTTCGACGACTGGGGCCGGCGGGCGCTCGAGGCCCAGGACCTCGACGCGCTGCTCGACTTCGAGGAGAAGGCGCCGGCCGGCCGGCTCGCCCACCCCCGGACGGAGCACTTCGCCCCGCTGTTCGTCACCCTCGGTGCCGCCGAGGCCGAACTGGGCCGCCAGCGCACCGTGATCGACGGCTTCTGGATGGGCCTGGCGAAGCGTTCGATCCAGATCGGCTGACGCCCGGCGTGGCCCGAGCGCCCGGAGCGGGCGCCCGGGCGGTCCGGGCGGCCAGGTGGTCCGGGCGGCCAGGTGGTCCCGGCGGTCCGGGCAGCTCCGGCGCACGTCCGCCGGAGCGGGCATGAGACGGTGTGGCGATGACCGACCACCGGATGAACGGCGCCGACGTCCGGGCCGCGCTCGGCGAGGCGACGGCCGTACTGGGACCCGCCGCCGAAGCGGGCGGCCCGGACTGGGACGCGCCCGCCGGGCCCCTGGAGTGGAGCTGCCGGGACACCGCCGCCCACATCGCCCACGACCTGCTCGCCTACGCCGGACAGCTCGCCGCCCGGCCCACCGACCGCTATCTGCCGCTCGACCTCACCGTGCACCCGGACGCCGGACCGGCCGAGGTGCTCACGGTGGTCACGGCCGCCGCGCACCTGCTGGCCACCGCCCTCGACGCGGCACCGCCGGAGCTGCGGGCCTGGCACTACGGGCCGTGCGACCCGACCGGGTTCGCCGCGATGGGCGTCGCCGAGACCCTGCTGCACACCCACGACATCACCCTCGGGCTGGGCCTGGGCTGGCGGCCCCCGGAGCGGCTCGCGGAGGCGGTGCTCGCCCGGCTCTTCCCCGACGCGCCCGCCGGGCAGCCGGCGGACGTGCTGCTCTGGTGCACCGGCCGAGGCGAACTCGACGGCCGCCCGCGCCGGACCTCGTGGACCTGGCGGGCGGCCGTCGACTAGGGGTTGTGCGGCCGCTCAGGCGGTGGCGGCCCGCTCGGCGGCGCTGCGCACCACGCAGAACTCGTTGCCTTCGATGTCGGTGAGGGTCACCCAGCCCGCGCCGTCGGGCCGGCGGTGGTCCTCGAACTGCTTCGCGCCGAGGGCGATCAGGCGCTCGACCTCCTCGTCCCGGGTGCGGTCCTTGGGCGTCAGGTCGAGGTGGAGCCGGTTCTTGACCTCCTTGCCCTCCTCGACCCGGATGAAGAGCAGCGAGACGCCCTCCGAGTTGACCTCGATCTCCGGGTCGCCGGGGACGTCGCCCTCGCCCAGGGCGCCGTCCACCACCTCCGCCCAGAACAGGGCGAGGGCGTGGGGGTCTGCGCAGTCGAACGTGACGTGTTGCACGAGAGAAGCCATGCGCCCACTGTGGCCCGTCAGGCCTCGCTCGTCCAAACGGATTCCGCGGCCGCCGGAGGTGCCCGGCGGCCGTTCCGAGGGGCGTTCCGGGGCCTGCCCCCGGTGGCCCTACTTGAGGCCCTCCCAGCCCCAGCGCGGGGTGGGGCCCGGGTCCCCGAGGTCGGTGCCGGCCGGCGAGGCCGAGACGTCCTTGGCGATCCGGGTCCCCCAGTCGAAGTACTCCAGGACACGCCGGCGCAGCAGTTCACCCTCGGGGAGTTCCTTGTGCACGGCCTCCGCCATCAGCTCCATCCACCGGATGCGCTGCTCCTCGGTGATGGCGAGCCCGAGGTGGGCGCGGAGCAGGGACTGGTGGCCGCCGAGGTCCGTGGTGAAGCGCTCCGGACCGCCGAAGATCTCGGCCAGCCAGACAGCGACGTGCTCGATGTGAGTGGGCGTGAAGTCGGCGAAGACCGGCGCGAGCAGCGGGTCGGCGAGCACGCCCCGGTAGAAGGCCTCGCTCAGTCTCCGGAGGGCGTCGAGACCCCCGATCGCCTCGTAGAGGCCGTCGGAGCCGGTGGAGCTGTGGGAGCTGTGGGAGCTGTCGGAAAGGTGGTCGGTCATCGGTGTCTCTCCCCGTGCGGATGTCCTTGAGGTCCTTGCGGTCCTGCCGCCCTTCCTAACAGCGGAACGGGGGCCGCGCCTCCCCCGCGACCTCTGTTCGCCGCCTGTTCGCCGCCGGCTCAGCAAGAGGAAGCCCCGGCTCCGGCTCGCGCCCACCACCCGGCCCCCGCCGTTCACGGAACGGCGCTTGACCTTGCCACCGGCGTCAGGGTCGCAGGCTTGCGGGCATGAACGGAACGACGGGAACGGGCGGGACTGTGGCGGAGCACGGACGGGTGGTGGTGGTCACCGGCGCGGGGACCGGGATCGGGCGGGCGACGGCACTGGCCTTCGCCGAGCAGGACCCGCGGGCACGGGTGGTGGCGGTCGGACGGCGGGCCGAACCGCTGGCGGGAACGGCGGAGCGGGCACCGGGGCGGATCGTGCCGCTGGTCGCCGACATCACGGCGCCGGACGGCCCGGAGACCGTCGTCCGGGCCGCACTGGAGCGGTTCGGCCGACTGGACGTCCTGGTCAACAACGCGGGCATCGCCCCGCACGCGACACTCGGCGGCTACACCCCGGAGGGCATCGGCGCGCTGCTGGCCACCAATCTGACGGCGCCCGTCCTGCTGACCCAGGCCGCGCTGCCCGCGCTCACCGACAGCCGGGGCGTGGTCGTCAACGTCAGCACCGCCGTCGGCCTGCGCGGCTGGCCGAGCAACTCCGTCTACGCCGCGAGCAAGGCGGCCGTGGACACCCTGACCCGCAGCTGGGCCGTGGAACTCGCCCCGCGCGGCATCCGGGTGGTGGCGGTGGCGCCCGGCGCGATCGGGACGCCGATCGCCGACCACGCCGGGATCGGCCCCGAGCGGCAGGCGGCACTGCGCGCCTGGCAGATCGCGCACACCCCGCTGGGCCGGATCGGGGAGGCCGCCGAGGTGGCCTGGGCCGTCACACAACTCGCCGCGCCGCAGGCCTCCTTCGTCACCGGAGTAGTCTTGCCGGTGGACGGGGGCGCCGTGGTCGGATGAGCGCCCCGGTCGGACGAGCGGCCCCGGACGACCGGTGCAGCGGTCCGACCGGCCGGGAGAAGGACGGGGGCCGCGCGGGTGCGGATCGGCGAGCTGGCACGGGCGACGGGGACCACCGCCCGGGCGCTGCGGCACTACGAGCAGGCCGGACTCATCGGCTCCGGGCGGGCCGCCAACGGCTACCGGGTCTACGAGGAGTCGGCGGTGACCAGGGTGCGCAACATCCGCTCCCTGCTTGAGGCCGGGTTCACCCTGGAGGACGTCCGGCCGTTCCTCGGCTGCCTGGACCAGGAGGCGTTCGGGCCGCCGTCGGCCGGCGCGCTGCGGATCGCCCGGGACCGTCTGGCGGTGCTGGAACGCCGGATCGCCGCCCAGGCCGAGACCCGGGACCGGCTCGCCGCGGCGATCGCCGGCGCCGAGGCGGCCGCCGGGACGGCCACCGGGGCGTTCCGGACCACTTCCGGGTGACACCCCCGATCGGGGGTGTGCAGGGGGCGGTGGGCGGAGGACAGTGGGCGCATGCAGATTCCACTCTCCGTGATGGACTTCCTCGACCGGGCCGAGCTGGTCTACGGCGACCGGGTCGGCATCGTCGACGAACCGGCGCAACCCGCTGAGTCCTGGGGCGATCTGACCTATCGACGGGTGGCCGAGCTGGCCCGGGCGCAGGCCGCCGGGCTGGACCGGCTCGGGGTCGGCCCCGGTGAGCGGGTGGCGGTCGTGTCGCACAACTCGGCGCGCCTGATGACCTCGATGTTCGGGGTCAGCGGGCACGGCCGGGTGCTGGTGCCGGTGAACTTCCGCCTCCGGGCGGAGGAGGTGTCGTACATCGTCGAGCAGAGCGGCGCCTCGGTGCTGCTGGTCGACCCGGAGCTGGCCGAACCGCTGGCCGGGGTGGTCGCCAAGCACAAGTTCGTGATCGGCGCGGACAGCGACCGGCTGCTGTACGACTTCGAGCACGCGCCCCGCCGGTACCCGATCGACGAGAACGACACCGCCACCGTCAACTACACCAGCGGAACCACCGCGCGCCCCAAGGGTGTTCAGCTCACCCACCGCAACCTCTGGCTGAACGCGAACCTGATGGCCCTGCACTTCGGCGCGAGCGACCGGGACGTCTACCTGCACACCCTGCCGATGTTCCACGCCAACGGCTGGGGCTTCCCGTTCTCGCTCACCGGGCTCGGCGCGCGGCACGTGGTGCTGCGGAAGGTCGACGGTGCGGAGATCCTGCGCCGGGTCGAGCGGCACGGCGTGACCTTCCTGTGCGGCGCGCCGGCCGTGGTGCAGATGGTGCTCGACGCGGCGGCCGAGTGGGAGGGGCCGGTCCCCGGCCGGGACCGGGTGCGGATGGTGGTGGCCGGCGCACCGCCGCCCACCTCGGTGGTGCAGCGGATGGAGTCCGAACTCGGCTGGGAGTTCATGCAGATCTACGGCCTGACCGAGACCTCGCCGGTGGTGACGGTCAACCGCACCCGCGCCGAGTGGGACGAACTGCCCGCCGAGCGACGGGCCGAGAAGCTGGTGCAGGCCGGCGCCCCCGCCCTCGGCAACCAGGTGCGGGTGGACGAGCAGGGCGAGGTGCTGGTCCGCTCCAACGTCGTCCTGGAGGGCTACTGGCAGCAGCCGGAGGCCACCGCCGAAGCGGTCCGGGACGGCTGGTTCCACACCGGCGACGGCGGCACCCTGACCGACGGCTATCTGACCATCTCGGACCGGAAGAAGGACGTCATCATCAGCGGCGGCGAGAACGTCTCCTCGATCGAGGTGGAGGACTGCCTCTACGACCACCCGGCGGTGGCCGAGGCCGCGGTGATCGGTGTGCCGGACGCCAAATGGGGCGAGACGGTCAAGGCCCTGGTGGTGCTGAAGCCGGGCAGCGAGGCCGGCGAGGCGGACCTCATCGCGCACTGCAAGCAGCGGCTGGCCGGGTACAAGTCCCCCACCTCGGTGGAGTTCCGGGAGTCGCTGCCGCGGACGACCACCGGGAAGCTGCAGAAGTTCCGGCTCCGCGAACCGTACTGGGCGGGGCGCGAGCGCCGCGTCAACTGAGCTTCTCAGGCCAGGTGTTCAGTCCAGCAGCCCGGACTCACGGGCGGTGAGCGCGAGTTCGGTGCGGTTGCGGACGCCGAGCTTGTGCATCGCGCTCTTCAGGTAGCCGGTCACCGTGTTGCAGGTGAGGCCGAGCTGGGCGGCGATCTCCGGGTTGGTCCGGCCGGTCGCCGCCCAGCGGAGCACCTCGTGCTCGCGCCGGGTGAGGGCCGCGGGCGCGGGCGGCGGCCCGGCCCTCCGCGGGGAAGGGTCCGCGCCCCCTTCCCCGCACCAGGCCGCGGCCCCGGCCAGGGCCAGGGTGGCGGCCTCGGCGAGCCTGGTCACCGCACCGATCCGGACGTCCCCGAACGGCACCACCGCGCGCAGCGAGGCGTACACGACGCCGTGCACCGCGCCCCGGTGGAGCAGCGGCACGGTGAGCATCGCGTAGAGGTCCTCGGCGGTCACGGCGGCGTCGTAGTGGTGCGAGATGGTGGTGGCGGCGCGGTAGTCGGGCACCCAGCTGGGCGCCCGCTCGGCCAGTGCCCGGCCGCCGAGGCCGGTCCCGGCCGGTACGGCGAGGTCGTGCAGCAGGTCCGCCCGGGTGCCGGCCCAGTGCCGCAGCACCATCCCCTCGGTGCCCGGTCCGGCCGGTTCCCGGTCCGGTACGCCGACGAGACCGACGTCGGCGCCGCAGTCGGCGACCACCCGGCGGGCGAGGTCGCCGAGCACGGCGTCCCGGACCAGTTCGGCAGCCCGGGCGGCGAGGTCCGGCCGCGCGGGCGCACCGCCCGTCGGCGGGCCCGGGGTGGTCGGGGCGGCAGTCACCGCGCGATTGTCACACGGGTTCCCGCCCGCGGGGAGGGGTGCGGAGCGCGGGTTCGGTGGAGTTCCGGGTGCGGGACCGCCGGGCGGCGTAGGGTGCGGGCGCGAGGTTACCGGCGGGTCACCAAGGGTGGCGCGCCGCGGTGTGTTCCAGGTTTCCGAGCTTGCGAGAGGGAGATCCATGACGGACCCGAACGTTCCCGGGAAGTCGTCCGTGCTGACCGGACTGCTGGCCGACCTGCGGGCCGAGAGCGAGGTGCTGGACGGGCTCGTCGCCGGCCTGGAGCCGGACGGCTGGGCGCTGGACACGCCCGCGGCGGGCTGGACGGTGGCCCATCAGATCGCCCACCTGGCCTGGACGGACGACTGGTCCGAGCTGGCCGCGCGCGACCCCGGGGCCTTCGTCGCGGACTCCGGCCGGATCTTCGGCGAGTTGCTCGCGGCCGGAGCGGACCCGGTCGAGGACGGCGCCGCGCGCGGGGCCGCCGAGGAGCCGGCCGCGCTGCTGACCCGCTGGCGGGCAGGCCGGGAGCGGCTCGCGACGGCCCTCGCGGCGGTGCCGGCCGGGACCGCGCTGCCGTGGCTGGGGCCGCCGATGAAGGCCCCGTCGATGGCCACCGCCCGGCTGATGGAGACCTGGGCGCACGGACAGGACGTCGCGGACGCGCTCGGTGCCGTCCGGGAGCCGAGCGCCCGGCTGCGGCACGTCGCGCACCTGGGCGTACGAACCCTGGGATTCGCGTTCACGGTGCACGGACTGGCCGCTCCGGAGGCCCCGGTGCGGGTCGAACTGACGGCGCCGGAAGGCGGGTTGTGGACCTGGGGGCCGGAGGGGGCGGCGGACCGGGTGGCCGGCCCGGCCCTGGACTTCTGCCTGCTGGTCACCCAGCGCCGGCACCGGGACGACCTCGCGCTGACCGCCGTCGGCGCGGTGGCGACGGCCTGGCTGCCGATCGCCCAGGCCTTCGCCGGACCGCCCGGAAAGGGGCGGCCGAGCGGATTCTCGCTTTAGCGGATCAATCGTCAAATAACCCCGCCTGACGGGTAAACCACACGTTCCGGCGATATACGGAGTTCGTCGGCGAATGATGGAATCCCGCCATGAAGCGAATGAACCCGAGCCGCACCACCCTGGCCGGCTGCGTCGCCCTGCTCGCCGTCGGCGGCCTCCTGGCCGCCTCCGCCCCGGCCGCGTTCGCGCTGCCCCCTGGGCCTGCCGCCGCGGTCGTGTCGGCCCAGGTCCGAGCGGGGACGCCGTCCGCGCACCAGGTGGTCGTCTTCTTCGAGGAGTACCGGCGGGCGGTGCTGGGCACCAGTGGCGAGCGGCCGGCCGAGGTGCGCAAGCGCTTCCTCACCCCGGCCCTCGACCGTCGGCTCGACACCTGGGCGCAGGAGAACGACGCCGATCCGGTGTTCCGCGCCCAGAACGTCCCGCTGGACTGGTCCGTCCAGCAGGTCAAGGAGGAGTACGGCTTCGCCTCCGTCCGGCTCACCGAGTTCTGGGTCGGGGGCGGCAGCCAGGAGGTCTGGTTCACCGTACGGGTGCGCGACCTGAGGATCGTCGAACTCGGCGACCGGCCCGCCTTCTGACCGGCCGGTCCTCCC
This sequence comes from Streptomyces sp. TLI_053, assembly GCF_900105395.1. Lineage (NCBI taxonomy): Bacteria > Bacillati > Actinomycetota > Actinomycetes > Kitasatosporales > Streptomycetaceae > Streptomyces > Streptomyces sp. TLI_053. The sequence goes on along the minus strand of NZ_LT629775.1, from coordinate 7,052,027 downwards.
GCCGGTCGGATCCGGCCGACGGACCTCCGTGAACCCCGGCGCGGCGCAGGCACCCCCACGACTGCGCCGCGCCGGTCAACCGCGCGCGGTCACTTGCCGCCGTCGCGCAGGATCAGCAGCCCGCTCCCCCGCTCCCGGGCACCCGCCGTCCAGTCCGGCAGCAGTTCGCCGACCAGCCACTCGACCTCCTCGGCCGCGTCCTCGTCACCGCCCGGCAGGAGTTCCGGCTCCTCGTGGATCCGTTCGGTGTCGAATCCGGCCAGTTCGCCGTGGACGCGGTCGAGTTCGGGACCGGCCGCGAGGCAGGGGAAGGGCCACGGATCCCCGTCGGACACCTCGGCGCGCGGCCACGGCCAGGGGCGCGCCCACAACGCGGCGAGGGCCGGCAGCCCCCAGGCCCGGAAGGTGCCGGTGAGTTCGTGCCAGCCGCGCCCCGGCAGGGTCGCCCCGCCGAGGCGGTCCCCGGCCCCGGGCAGCAGGAGTTCCAGCAGCCAGCCGTAGCCGCCGGTGCGTGCCGGGTGGAGCCGGCCGCCGACGATCTCCCGCAGGGCGGGCTCCACCTCGGCGGGATCGGTGGCCCGGAGCAGCCGCCCGGCCGCCGTCAGCGGGGCGATCCGGTCCAGCGCGGAGCGGACGAGGGCCTCGTCGCCGGAGCCGACCGTGCGCAACAGGGCGTCGCCGTCGACCGCGAACGCCGAGAGGTACTGTTCGGACATGGGGTCATTGTCCCGGTGCCGTCGTCTCGCCCGGCGGGCGGGGGTGTTGGGGCCCGGCCGGACGGGCGGGGGCGTTGGGCGCTACCGCGCGGGCGCGGACCACGGGGCGACGCCGAGCCGGCCGGTGGTGCCGAGGTCGAGCTCGGCCGGGACGGTCAGCCGGGGGCGGCCGGGGAGCGGGGCGACCTCCAGGTAACGGCCGTTGTCGGGGGCCTTGTCGCCCATGGCCACGGTGTTGCGCCAGACCAGCTGGAACTCGGCGTACTCGCGCGGCTGCAGGGTCAGCGGCTTCGGAGCCGCGTCGAAGTCCGCCAGGGTGGCGATGCCGGCCGAGCCGCGCTTGACGGTGACGGCGAGCGGGGCGCGTTCGGCGTCCAGGACCCGGACGCCCGGGTGGCCGTTGAGGCTGTAGGGGCGGGTGCCGCAGTTGGTCAACCGGACCGGCAGCACCCGCAGGCCCATCGCGGCATCGGCCTCACCGACGGTCAGGGCGACGCCTTCGGAGGAGCAGACGGGCGGCGGGGCCGGAGTGGCACTCGGCGCGGAACCCGGCAGCGGCACCGCCCGGACGGACCCCGGGGTGGACCCGGCACTCGCGGCGGGTGCGGGAGTCGGCGCGGCCGTGAGGGGCTGCGTGACCACGGGGACCGGCGTCACCGCGGGGGGCGCGTCGCCGATGCTGCGCGCCGGGCCCGGCGCTCCCCCGCCCGCCCCGGTCGCCGGGGTGCTGCCGCATCCGGCCGTCGCGAGCACGCCCACCAGGAGCAGCAGCCCCACCCGGACGGAGGCCCGGGGAACGACGGTGATCGGGGGTGGGGTCGGCGACGACGTCGATTCCATGGGGACGATCATGGCACGAACCGATCCGGCGCCCTCACAGCCCGATCCGCAGCGGGGCGAGCCGGGTGGCGACCAGGTTGGTGGCGCCCCGGTCCCGTTCGACGTGCCCGTGGACCAGCAGTCCGGCCCGGTCGAGGGCGGTGCGGCGCTGGGACTCCCAGACCGGTCGGCTGCAGATCACATTGATCAGCCCGGTCTCGTCCTCCAGGCTGATGAAGAGCACCCCGCCCGCCGTCGGCGGCCGCTGCCGGTGGGTGACCAGGCCGCCGACCACCACCGCCGTCCCGTCCGGCACGTCCGGGAGCCGCTCCGCCGGTAGCGCGCCGCCGCGGTCCAGGTGGGCACGCAGATGCTGGAGCGGATGGCTGCTCGCGGAGGTCCCGGTGGCCCAGAGGTCGGCGATGGTCTCCTCGATCGGGGTCATCGCGGGCAGGTCCGGCGCCTCGGTGCCGGGCGTCGTGCCCGGGATGAGGTCCGCCGAGACGCCCGCGAACGCGCCCGCCGCCCAGAGCGCCTGCCGCCGTCCGAGCCCGAAGCAGCCGAACGCGCCCGCCGCGGCCAGCGCCTCCAGTCCCGGCGCCGGCAGGCCGGTCCGGCGGGCGAAGTCCTCCAGGTCCGCGTACGGACGCCCGGCCGCGATCGCCTCGGCCTGCGCGGTGCCGATGCCGCGCACGGTGTCCAGCCCGAGCCGGATCGCGGGCTGCGGCAGGCCCGCGGTCAGCGGCGGCGCGGGCGTCGGCCCCCGGTAGGGCTCCAGGGTGGGCGCGGGCCCGCTGGCGTTGACGTCCACCCCGCGCACCCGCACACCGTGCCGCCGGGCGTCCGAGATCAGGCTGAGCGGCGAGTAGAAACCCATCGGCTGGTTGGCCAGCAGGGCGCAGGTGAAGGCCGCCGGATAGTGGTACTTGAGCCAGGCGCTGGCGTACACCAGGTAGGCGAAGCTGATCGCGTGGCTCTCCGGGAAGCCGTAGTTGGAGAAGGCCTCGATCTTCACATAGACGTCCTCCGCCACCTCCTGCGGGATGCCGCGCGCGGCCATGCCGTCCAGCAGCCGTTCGCGCAGCCGGGCGACCCGTTCGTGGGAGCGCTTGGCGCCCATCGCCTGGCGCAGCCGGTCCGCCTCGGCGGGGGTGAACCCGGCGCAGTCGATGGCGAGTTGCATCATCTGCTCCTGGAACAGCGGCACCCCGAGGGTCTTGCCGAGCGCGTTCTCCATCAGCGGGTGCGGGCAGCCGGCCGGCTCCACCCCGGCGCGGCGGCGCAGGTACGGGTGGACGGAGCCGCCCTGGATCGGGCCGGGCCGGATCAGCGCCACCTCCACCACCAGGTCGTAGAAGTGGTCCGGCTTGAGGCGGGGCAGGGTGGCCATCTGGGCACGCGACTCGACCTGGAAGACCCCGACCGTGTCGGCGCGCCGCAGCATCGCGTACACGCCCTTGTCGTCGTCCGGGATGGTCGCCAGGTCGTAGTGCCGGCCGTGGTGGCGGGCGACCAGGTCGCAGGTGTCGTGCAGCGCGGCGAGCATGCCGAGGCCGAGCAGGTCGATCTTGACCAGGCCGGCCCCGGCCACCGACTCCTTGTCCCACTGCAGCACGGAGCGCCCCGGCATCCGGGCCCACTCGGTCGGGCAGATCTCGGCGATCGGCTCCCGGGTGAGCACCATGCCGCCCGAGTGGATGCCCAGGTGACGTGGCAGTCCGTGGAGTTGGCCGGCGAGCGAGAGCACGTCGGCGGGAACGACGGCGTCCTCGCCGGGCGGCGAGCGGAAGTCCGCCTGCCGGCTGAACGCGTCGACCTGGCCCTGCGGGTAACCGAGCACCCGGGCGGCGTCGCGCAGCGCCAGCCGGGGCCGGTAGGTGATCACATTGGCCACCTGGGCGGCGTGCTCCCGCCCGTACCGGCGGTAGACGTACTGGATGACCTCCTCGCGGCGGCGGTTCTCGATGTCCAGGTCGATGTCCGGCGGCCCGTCCCGGGCGGTGGAGAGAAAGCGTTCGAAGAGCAGCTTGTAGTGCACCGGGTCGACGGCGGTGATCCCCAGCGCGAAGCAGACCGCCGAGTTCGCCGCCGAGCCGCGCCCCTGGCACCAGATGTCCTCGCGGCGGCAGAAGTCGACGATGTCGTGGACGATCAGGAAGTAGCCGGCCAGGTCGAGGTCCTCGATGACGTCCAGCTCGCGGGCGAGCTGGCGGCGGGCCGGACCGTTCGCCGGTCCGAACCGGGCCGGGCCTCCCTCGGCGACCAGCGCGCGGAGATGGCCGATCTCGGTGCGGCCGGGCGGCACGGGGTAGCCGGGCAGCTCCGGGTCCATGGTCGCGAAGTCGAAGGAACAGGCGCGGGCGAGGTCCACGGTCGCCTCCCGGACGCCGGGGAAGCGGGCCAGCCGGGCCGCCATCTCGCGGCCGGAGCGCAGGTGGGCGGTGCCGGCGGCCCGCGTCCAGCCCGCCGCCCCGGCGAGAGTGCGGCGGTCGTGCAGGGCGGCCAGACCCTGGGCGAGGCGGCCCTGGGCGGGGCTCGCGTGGTGGGCGTTGGTGGAGGCGACGGTCGCCAGGCCCAGCCGGGCGGCGAGCGCGGCGAGGGCGTCGTTGCGCAGGTCGTCGCCGGGCAGCCACTGGTCGATCAGTTCGACGTGGACGTTGTCGTGGCCGAACGCCTCGACGAGGGAGCGGAGTTCGAGTTCGGGGTCGGGGACGACGAGGGCGCCGGGGCCGGCCGCGCCGGTGGCGGCCAGGACGGCCGGGACGCGGCCGAGGCGGCATCCGGTGAGCACCGCCCAGTGGCCGCCGTGCGCCTCGGCCAGGGCGGCGAAGTCGTAGACCGGTTTCCCCTTGGCCCCGCCCGCGAGTTGGGCCGCGCCGATGACGGCGGAGAGACGCCGGTAGCCCTCCGGGTCGCGGGCCAGCACGAGCAGGTGCTCGACGCCGCCACCCGCTTCCTGACGGATCGTCAGTTCCGCGCCGAAGACGGTCGCCACGCCCGTGCCCCGGGCCGCCTCGGCGAACCTGACCACGCCGTAGAGGCCGTCGTGGTCGGTGAGCGCGAGTGCCTCGACCTCCAGCCGGGCGGCCTCGGCGACCAGCGCCTCGGGGTCGCTGGCGCCGTCCAGGAAGCTGAAGGCGGAGTGGACGTGCAGCTCGGCCCAGGGGGGCCCGGCGGGGGCGGCCGGCCCGGCGGGGCGCGTGGGAGCCGCGGGGCCGGCGGCCTCCGCGGCCGGGCCCGGGCGCAGCGGCACCACATCGCCGCCGGCGCGGGCGGCCATGCGCCGGTGCAGCTCGCTCCAGGGGACGGAGGGATGGCTGGTGAATCCCATCGGGGTGGTGCCTTCGATCTCTCGTTCGTTCTCCGGTCCCCCCGCTCGGACGGCCCGTGTCGTCCGCGTCGTCCATGTCCTCCGGGCCATCCGTGTCGTCCGGGCCGTCCGGGCCGTCAGTCGTACCCGGCCTCCACGAACCAGGCACCCCCCTCCACCGTGAGCAGCAGCGCCCGCCCGTCCGCCACCGTCACCTGGAACCGGGCCCGGCGGCGGGCCCGGGCCTGGTCCCACCAGTACTCGACCGCCGGCCAGGGTCCGGTCCAGCCCTCCACCGGCAGTTCCCGCCCGCGCACCGCCACGACGGCCGGCCGGGCCGACACCCCCGCCCGGCCGTCCACCGTCACCGCCCGCCCGTCCGCGTCCAGGACCGTCACCGGCACCGGGACCCGGTGCACGACGGAGGGCCAGACGTCCCGCAGCCCGCCGACCCGGCCCGGCCACGGCGCGTCGGCGGGCGCCGCCGGGTCGTACGGCTCGCCCCACGGCACCCGGACCACCTGGTCCTCCGGCCCCCGTCCGCCGGCCGGCTCGATCCGGCGCAGCCCGGCATGCCCGAGCACCGCCTGCACCCGGGCCACCGCGCGCTCCACCCGGTCGTCGGCCACCGCCTGCCCCCAGAGGGCGAGTTGGCGGCCCTGGTCGGGGGTGAGGTCGTCGGGGACGAGGCGCAGCGCGGTGAAGCCGCCCACCTCGGGGCCCGTTCCGGGGCCGTCGTCACCGGGACGGCTCTCCCCGGCCCGGCTCCCACCGGCGCGGCTCTCCCCGATGCGGTCGAACGTGCCCGCGCTCTGCCAGGCCTGGAGCTGCCAGCGGACCCGTTCGGCGAGCGCCGTCGCCGAGAGCCGGCCCTCGTGCCGCCAGAGCCGGGCGACCGTCCGGCCGTCCGCACACACCACCTCGACGGCGACCCGCTGACAGGTCAGCCCCGCCCCGGCGAGCCGCTGGTGCAGCCGCTCGGCCAGGGTCCGGGCGACGAACACCAGCGGCTCGGCGAGCGGCTCCGGCGGATCGAAGCGCTGCTCGACGGAGAGGTCCGGCCCCTCGGCGCGCGGCACCAGCGGGCGCGGCTGCAGCCCCCGGGCCAGCCGGTGCGCCGTGGCACCGGTCGGGCCGAAGCGGTCGGCCACCGACTCGGCGGGCAGCGCGGCGAACGCCCCGACCGTGGGCAGGCCCAGCCGGTCCAGCAGTTCGGCCAGCCCGGCGTCACCGAGCGCGGCCACCGGGTAGGGCGCGAGGAACTCCGCCGTCCGCCCGGCGGGGACCAGCACCCCGGCCCGGGCGGCGAGCACGGCGGCGAACAGGCCGTCGGCCACCCCGACCAGGCCGAGCGGCTGCACCAGCGCGGGAGCCGCAGGCGTTCCGGCCCCCGGCCCGGGGACCGGTTCCGACGGGGGCGCCGACGGACAGGCGGGCGGGCGCGCGAAACCGCCCCGAGCGCCGTCCCGGGCGGGCGGCGCGGCGGAGAACAGCTCCTCCGTCCCGGCCGTCCGCCGCCGGGCGGCCCCGGCCCGCTCGGCATCGGCGGGGTGCCCGGGAGCGGCCGGACGCAGGGGGACGACCTCGGCCAGGCCGTCGCCGTCGCCGTGCCCGTCGCCGCGCTCCCTCTCCGTGCCCGCCTCCGCGTCCGCCGGCTGCCGCTGGGGCCCGGCCACCGCCGCCGCGACGGCCTCCGCGACCGCCACCACCTCCGCCGACACCGCCAGGGCAGCCGTGACCGCCGCCCGGACCTTCGCCGCCAGGGCCTCCTCCCCGCCGAAGTAGCGGGCCGGCCCCTTCACCGGGATCGCGCACAGCCCCGGGCGCAGCACCTCCACCCGGGGGGTGAACGCCTCCACCGCGGCGGCCACCGGTTCGAACCGCCGGGCCTCCGCCTCCGGGTCCCGGTCCCGCAGCTCCAGCGCCGGACAGAGCCGCTGGGCCAGCTTGAGCCGCTGCCCCTGCCGCACCCCGGCCGCCCGGGCCGTCGCCGAACAGGCCAGCACCCGGCCGCCCTCGACCACCGCCACCGGGGCGTCCCGGTCCTCCTCCGGACGTTCGACGGCCACCACCGGCCAGTCCGGACACCACACCACCAGCACCCGGGGGGTGACCGCGCCACTCGCCCCGGTGGAGCCGGCAACCTCTCCGCCGGTCAACTCGCACCACTCATCTCACACCACCGCCATGCGGTCGAGACCCGTACCGGGCCCCGCCACCGCGTCCTCCCCCACCACGTCCGCCGTCCCGGTGCCGACCGTCTCCTCCACGGTCCGCACCGCACCGTGCGCGTCCGGCAGCCAGAGCCTGGCCGCCCGCCCGCGCACCGCCGAGCCGCGTCCCTCGGCCACCACCTCCACCTGGCGTCCGGTGAGCTGCCCGTGCCCGTCCCCCAGCCCGAACCAGCGCCCGGACCGCACCCCCAGCCGCAGTCCGGCCCCCGGCCACGGACCGGCCACCAGCAGCACGCAGCCGCTGCGCCGCAGGACGGCGGCCAGTCGGGCGGCCAGGTTCGGCGGGACCGGGCCGTCCGGGCGCAGCATGATCAGCTCGACGGCCCCGGCCAGCACCGACACCACCTCGGCCCAGTGCGGGCCCGGATCGTCGGCCACCAGCAGCCGCCGCAGATCCAGCCCGTACCCGGCGGCCGCGGCCAGTCCGAGGTCGGGCAGCCCGACCGCCGCCGCCCATCCGCCGTCGGTCTCCCGCACCCCGGCGGCCAGCGCCAGCAGCAGCCCGGCGTCCCCGCCGGCCACCGACACTGCGGTCCCCCGCCTCAGCCCGCCCTCCGGCAGCACCCCGCGCAGGGCGGGGACCACCGGCAGCAGCCCCCGGCCGGGGGCGGCGGGCGACGCCACCGGCCGGAGCGCGGGCTGTCGCTCGACGGTGGATTCGAAAACGGATTCGATAACGGGCACACCCCCAGGATCGAACATCTGTTCGCAAAGATTCAAGTCCGAATCCCCCACCCCGACCGTCACCCTCCGTCACCGCCTTCCCTGCGCGGCCCCCGGGAGCGGTGCCGGCGCCGTCCGCCGACCGGGCACGGAAGGCCCCGACCGTTCCTCGGACCGGGGGCGGCCGGGGCCCGCTTCCGCTCCCGATCGACTTCGAGCGCACTCGAACACCTGGCGTCCGGGACAGATGGTTCCGAGCTCAGGAGGCAGCAGCACGACCGAGATCCCCGCCCGGCACCTGGGCAGCCTGACGGTCTCCGCGCAGGGCCTGGGATGCATGGGCATGAGCCACGGCTACGGCACCTCGGACGACGCGCAGTCGATCGCGACGCTGCACCGCGCCCTCGACCTCGGGGTGACCCTGCTGGACACCGCCGACTTCTACGGATCCGGGCACAACGAGGAGCTGATCGGCCGGGCCGTCGCCGGGCGCCGCGACGGGGTGGTGATCGCCACGAAGTTCGGCTTCGCCAACCGCCTGGGCGAGCCCACCCTGATCCGCGGCGACGCCGCCTACGTGCGGCAGGCCTGCGAGGCCTCGCTGCGCCGGCTCGGGGTCGACCACATCGACCTCTACTACCAGCACCGGGTCGATCCGCGGGTGCCGATCGAGGAGACCGTCGGCGCCATGGCCGAGCTGGTGCGGGCCGGGAAGGTGCGCCACCTCGGGCTCTCGTAGGCGGCCGCGGCCACCGTCCGGCGGGCGCACGCGGTGCACCCGGTCGCCGCGCTGCAGAGCGAGTGGTCGTTGTGGACCCGCGACCCGGAGGCGGAGGTCGCCCCGCTCTGCCGCGAACTCGGCACCGGCCCGGTCCCGTTCTCCCCGCTCGGGCGCGGCTTCCTGACCGGCCGGTACAACTCGGTGGAGGGGCTGGCCGAGACGGACGTCCGTCGCAGTCAGCCGCGCTTCGCCGACGGCAACCTCGAACGGAACCTGGCGATCGTCGCGAAGCTGGACGAGCCGGCCGCGGCGAAGGGCGTCACCACCGGTCAGCTCGCGCTGGCCCGGGTGCAGCACCGGGGCTCGGACGTGGTGCCGATCCCGGCACCCGGCGGCAGCGCCACCTGGAGGAGAACCTCGCGGCCCTGGACATCGAGCTCTCCCCCGCGGACCTCGCCGCCGTCGAGGCCGCCGCACCGGCCGGGCAGGTCGCGGACACCCGCTACGACGCGGCCGGCCTCACCTTCGTCGACAACTGAGACACCCGGCCAGCCGGCCCCGGCCAGCGGGCGTCCGTCAGCGGGTGGCGGTCAGCGGGTAGCGGCGGCGAAGTGGGCGAGGGTCTCGCCGAGTTGGGAGTGCCGGGGCTCGGGCAGCCCGTCCGGGGCGAACCAGCCGAGAGCGTCGAACTTGTGCGGCTCGCCGATGACGACCCGCGCGGGGTCCACCTCGACGGCGAACAGCACCGCCACCCAGTGCGAGACCGGGTCGCCGCGCAGGATGTTGCGCACCCCCAGGGTCTCGACCGTCAGGGCCTCGGTGCCGTACTCCTCCAGGACCTCGCGCCGTACGGCCGATTCGAAGGACTCGCCGTGCTCCAGGGCCCCCGCCCCGGTGTCCCAGGTGCCCGGCTCGTCCCTGGCCCCGGCGCTGCGCCGGGCCAGCAGGATGCGGCCGTCGCCGTCGTGGCAGACGAAGACGCAGGACACCGTGGGTGCGGTGAGCGCCCGTTCGGCGGGGCGTCCGGTCGGGGCGGGGGTGGGGTTCATCGGGTGCTTCCTCCGGTGTCGGACTCGGTCAGGGTGTCGGACTCGGTCGGGAACGGTCCCGGGAACTCAGAAGTGGTCGAGCAGCTCGCGGAAGGCGCGCAGGTGCAGCACCGCCTCGTCGGCCGGGTCCAGCTCGCTGTGTTCGAGCACCCAGGTGTGGTCGTTGGGGATGAAGACGGCGTTCATGCCCGCGGCCCGCGCCGGCAGGATGTCCGACTTCGGCGAGTTGCCGATCATCCAGCTGTCGGCGGGGGTGAGGCCGTGCGCCGCCACGAAGCCGCGGTAGCTCGCGGTGTCCTTCTCCTGGACGATCTCGATCGCCCGGAAGTGGTGCGCCAGCCGGGAGGCGTCGATCTTGCGCCGCTGCTCCTCCGGGTCGCCCTTGGTCAGCATGAGCAGGGTGTGCCGGCCGCCCAGGACGGCGAGGGTCTCGGCGACGTCCGGGACGAGCTCCACCCGGTGGTCGGCCAGGACGGCGGCCAGTTCCTCGATCTCGGCCAGCTCCTGGCCGGTGGCGGGCCTGCCGCGCAGCTTCTCCACGCAGTCGCCGAGACTGCGCAGCAGCATCCGGCTGCCGTACCCGTGGGTGACGGCGTTGGCGCGCTGGACGTCGTCGAGCACGGCCCGCAGCCGGGCCCGGTCGAGCGTGGGGTGCCGGAGCCAGTCCAGGTAGTCGTGGATGACGCGCTCGAACAGCACGTTGTTCTCCCACAGCGTGTCGTCCGCGTCGAAGACGAGTACCTGTCCGTTGCGCCGCACCGAAACCCCCCGAGGTCCACCTGACCGGTCGTCCGTGACCCTAATCGGAACCGCACCCGCCCGCCTCGGATTTTCCGCCCACCGGCGGCCCTCGAGCCCGCCCGGGGCGTCATCCTGACGACATGTCGACAGAAGCTCGCGCGGGGTGACCACCGTCCGCCCCCGAGATGCCGACGGACCGCCGGGGTACCCGAAAGGGCAGTTTCAGTGCGCACGCCAAGTCCGCGTTTATTCCCGCCTGACAGGGTCGGTCGGCGCGACCGAGGCCCGACCCGGGCCCCCTGGCGGCGGACGCGACGACGGAACGAGGTCGAGGAGAATCATGCGTGGCACCACACTCGGTGACCGCTACCGACTGGGCGAATGGCTCGGCGGCGGCTCGATGGGCGATGTCTGGCTCGCCGAGGACCAGGTGCTCGACCGCCGGGTGGCTGTCAAGATCCTGAAGCCCGCACTGCTGGACGAACCGGGCTTCGCGGAGCGGTTCCACGACGAGGCCCGGGTGATGGCCCGGCTGCGGCACCCCGGCATCGTCGGCGTGTACGACTTCGGCCCCGGCCGGACGGCCGAGGACGTGCCGTCCTGGGGTGCGCCGACGCCTCCCCCGACCCGCCCGGTCGCCTACCTGGTCATGGAACTGATCACCGGCGAGCCGCTGAGCACGGTGCTGGAGCGGCGCGGCCCGCTGACCGTCCTGGAGACCCTGGGCCTGGCACTGGAGGTGCTGGCCGCGCTGCAGGCCGCGCACGAGGCCGGCATCGTCCACCGGGACGTCAAACCGGCCAACCTGATGGTCCGGGACGGCCATGTGGTCATCACCGACTTCGGTATCGCCCGCCCCGGCTGCGACGCCCGGCTCACCGTGCCCGGGATGGTGCTCGGCACCGCCGCCTACCAGGCCCCGGAACAGGCCTCCACCGGCACGGTCACCGCCTCGGCGGACCTGTACGCGCTCGGGGTCGTGCTCTACGAGTGCCTCACCGGGCGGCTGCCGTTCGAGGGCGGGACCGCTCTCGAACTGATCCTCAAGCATCTGACCGACCCGGTGCCGCCGTTGCCGGCGGGGATCCCGGCCCCGGTCCGGGCCGTGGTCGAGGGGGCGATGGCGAAGGATCCCGCCCTGCGCTGGCCGGACGCCGCCGCGATGGCCTCGGCCGTCCGGGCGGCACTGGCCGGGGAACCGGTCGCGGGTCCGCCGCCCACCGGAACGCTGGGCGGCGCGGCGGCCGGAGCGGCCTCGGTCCGGTCGACCGGAGCGGCGGCGGTACTCCGGTCCACGGGCACCGGCACCGGCACCGGCACGGGTACGGGTACGGGGACGGGCACCGCAACGGGCCCGGGGACGAGGACGGGCCCGGGGACAGGAACGGGGACGGGAAGAAGGACCGGAGCGGGCACCGGCCGGGGGACCGGGACGACGACCCTCGGCCGGGTGGTGTTCGATCCGGCCGGGTCGATCGGCACCGGATCGCTCCTGGCCGGAACCGGGTCCCGTCCGCTCGGGACCGCGGCGCGCGAGCTGCTCCTGGTCGAGACCGTCGCCCCGCCCGAGCGCGCGACCGGGTGGCGGTCGACGCTCTTCGGCAGCCGCCGCCGGACCCTGCTCGTGGCGGGCGCGGCCGTACTGTGCTGCGCCGTCACCGCCGGCACGGCCGTCCTTCTGCACCAGGACGGGAGGCGGGCCGACGTCGTGGCGGGGGCGGCCGCCGCGGGACCGACGGGCGACCCCGTCCGGGTGGACCCGCTGTCGGCCTCGGCCCCGACGTCGGCCGACCCGGGCACGGCCTCGCCCTCCCCCGCCGCCCCCTCGCCCGCCGCCTCCCTCCCGCCCGGCACACCGGGTGCGCCGCTGCCCGAGGCCGGTGTCGGTGCCGGAGCGGTCGGCGGCGCCGGGGGCCCGGTCACCGGGCCGACGGGCGGTGCCGCGAACCGGGACGCCGCGCCGAACGCCTCCGGCGCGACGGCTCCCGGAGCATCCGGCGGCCCCGTCGGGCCCGGGGCCCCGGGCCCGACGGGCGGACCGGGCACATCCGGCGGCGGCGCCACGAACCCGCCCGAGCGGCCGTCGACACCGTCCGACCCCGTCTACACGGCCGCCCCGCCGCCGGGCGACCCGGCCTACACCGCCGTGCCGCGCCGGACCGTCCCCCCGGTGTACGCGACGTCCTCGTTGACGCCCGCCCCGGTGTACACGCCGTCACCGGCGTACACGCCCCCGCCGTACACCGCGGGCCCGCCCCCGCCGCCGCCGGGGACCGTCCGGACCGATCCGCCGATCAAGCCGCCAACCCAGCAGCCCGGCCCGCTGCCCGCACGCGCCCGGGTGTCCAACGCCGGGGCCGTGCTCTACGACCAGGCGTCCCTGGACCAGGACGGCAACCCGGTGGTGGTGGCTCCGGACGACGGCGGTCCCGGCGGCGTGTGGCAGTTGGCCGCCCGGGCCGGGGGCGGGTACTCCCTCTTCAACGGCGCCAGCCGGTTCACCAAGGTCCTCGACCTGGAGGAGAGCCGCTCCCGGACCAGGCTGTCGCAGTCGGTGCCCGACCGGACGGACCAGGCCTGGACGTTCGTCCCGGTGGCCGGCGGCTATCTGCTGGGTGTCCGGGGGGACGCGCTGCGCTGCCTGTCCGCAGCCGGCCCGAACATGCCCGCCACGCTCCGTACCTGCGCGGGTTCCACCGACCAGGTCTGGACGGTCACCGCGGCCTGACCGCCCCCGACGGCGCCGGGCGCCCCGGCCCTCCCGGGGCGCCCGGCTCGCCTGCCCGCCTGCCCGCCTGCCCGCCTGCCGTGGAGCCCTCGCCCTCCCGGCTCCCTGTCCTCCCGGTCCCCTGCCCCGGCCCGACGACGGCTCAGGCCGGGAGCCAGGACGGCCAGCGCCGCCGGGGCGGCCCGGTCGGGTGGTCCTGGCCGAGCAGGGGCACCAGGCGTTCGGCCTCCGGCGCGCCGATCGGGGCCAGGATGTCGTGCGCCTCGGCCCAGCACGCCCGCGCCCGGACATCGGCCGGCACCGGACCGCCGGCCCCCGGCGACGCGTCGGCCCCCGGACCACCGGCCGCCCCCGGAGCGTCGGTCAGCGCGTCGCCCAGTGCGGCCAGGGCCAGGCCCCGGCCCCGGTGGTCGCCGTCGAGGGTCAGCGCCTCGACCGCGCGTTCCGCCGCCCCGACCGCCTCCGGGCCGCGCCCGGCCGCGCGCAGCGACTCGACCAGCCGCAACAGGATCCGGCCGGTGCGCCGGTGGTCGGCCGGGTCGGTCAGCGCGAGCGCGGCCCGCCGGTGGGAGACCGCCCCGTCGTAGCGGCCGAGGTCGTGCTCGATCGATCCGAGTGCCTCCCGGGCCCGGGCCTCCAACACGTGGTCGGCCAGTTCATGACTGACCAGCAACGATTGGTCGATCACCCGGCCCGCCGCGTCGTGGCGCCCCTGCCCGGCGAACGCCCCGGCCAGGTCGAGCAGTTCGGCGGCCAGCGCCCGCCGGTCCCCGGACCGCTCCCGGACCGCGACCGCCGCCGAGAAGCCAGCCACCGCTTCTTCCGCGCGGCCGAGGTGGACGAAGCAGGCCGCGAGCGAGCCGTGCGCGAGGGCGAGCAACGGCTCCGGCAGCCCGTGCACGATGCACAGGTCGCGGGCCCGGAGCAGTTCGGACAGCGCCGAGGAGGCGGAGCCGACCTCGGTCAGCAGCCGGCCGAGCACCAGCCTGGTCCGGGCCTCGGCGGTACGGTCGGCCTGCTCCAGGGCCGCGCTCAGCAGCGCGTTGGCGGCGTGGCCGAGCGGCCGGGTGGCGCGGCCGGAATCCGCCGACAGGCAGACGCCCAGGAGGAGTTCGGCGAGGCGGTCGAGCGGGGGCGCGGCGCAGCCGGCCGGGTGCGGCAGCTTCGCGCACTGGCTCACCAGCGCGCCGACGGCCGCGTAGTCCCCGCCGACGGCGTACTCCCCGCCGGCCGCGTGGTTCCCGCCGACGGCCGGACGGCCTCCGCCGCGGGACGGGTCCGGTGCGGCGCCGGGACCGGCCGTCACCCTCGCGTGGTGGTGGTCCACCAGCCGGGTCAGCACACCCACCCGCTCCGCCTCCGCCTCCGCCTGCGCCGGCCCCCGCTCTCCGGTGTCGTCCCCGTGACCGAGCCGCTGGGCGAACGCCCGCAGCAGATCGTGGTAGCGGTAGCGGTCCGGGTTCGCCGCGGCCTCCAGCATCGAACAGTCCACCAGGGACTCGGCGAGCTCCTCGGCGACGGCCGCCGGCCGGTCCAGCACCGCGGCCACCTCCCCGGCCGACAGGTCCGGCACCTCCGGAACCGCCAACAGCCGGAATGCGCGGGCCTGTTCGGCGTCGAGCTGGTCGAAGCCGAACCGGAACGAGGACTCCACGGCGAGGTCCCCGGCCCGCAGCGCGTCCAAGCGGTAGCGGTCGCCGCCGAGTTGCTCCACCAGCCGGGCAACGCTCCAGCCCGGACGGCAGGCCAGGCGGGCCGCGAGGATCCGCACCGCCAGTGGCAACTGCCCGCAGAGCCGGACGAGTTCGCGGGACGCCCCGGGTTCGGCCGCGACCCGCTCCTCGCCGACCGTCCGGGCCAGCAGGGTGACGGCCTCGTCGGCGGACAGGACCGCCAGTTCGGTGAAGCGGGCGTTGGGCAGCGCCCCGATCCGGGTCCGGCCGGTGACCAGGACGGCGCAGCCGGGGCTGCCGGGCAGCAGCGGCCGGACCTGCTCCGCGTCGCGCGCGTTGTCGAGCAGCACCAGGACCCGCCGCCCGGACAGCAACGAGCGGTAGCGGGCGGCGCGTTCGGCCAGGCCCGTCGGAATCGCCCCGCCGACCGCACCGAACGAGCGCAGGAAGACCGCCAACGCCTCCTCGGGCCGGGTCGGCCGGCCGTCGGCGCCGTGCAGGTCGAGGTGGAGCCGGCCGTCCGGGAACTCCCCGGCGAGGTCGTGCGCGACCTGGACGGCGAGCGCGGTCTTGCCGACCCCGCCCATGCCCGCGACCACCGCCACGGGCACCCGGCCCGGCTCCCGCAGGGCGGTCCGCAGTGCTTCGGCCTCCGCTGCCCGGCCGGTGAAATCGGCCACAGCGGCGGGGAGTTGATCCGGGACGAGCAGGGCGGCCGGGTCCGCCCCGGACGGCCCGGCGGCCTCCCCCGAGGGCGTCGGCGCGGCACCCCGGACGGCGGCCTCCCCGGCGGCTCCCGTGGCGGCGACCTCCCGGGGGGCGCGCACCGTGAGCGTCCGGTCCGCCGCGAGGATCCGCCCGTGCAGCTCGCGCAGGCCCGGGCCGGGCCCGACGCCCAGCTCGGTGCGCAGCCGGCGGTCCGCCGCGCGGTAGGCCTCCAGCGCGTCCGCCTGCCGTCCGGAGCGGTACAGCGCGAGCATCAGCAGCTCGGAGAGGCGCTCGCGCAGCGGGTGTTCCTCGACCAGGGCCGTCAGTTCGGCGACCGCCCCGGTCCACCGGCCACCCACCGTCCCGCTCGCGGCCCCGGCCTCCGCCTCGGCCTCCAGGCGTGCTTCCAGGACGGCGAGCCGCCGCTCCTCCCATTCCCGGCGCCGGCGCTGCACATAGGGCCCGGGCACCCCCGACATCGGTTCGCCCCGCCAGAGCGCCAGCGCCGCCCGCAGCGCGGTGGCGGCCTCGGCGGGCCGCCCGTCGGCGCGCAGCATCCGGGCCCGGGCCACCAGCGCCTCGCACCGGGCGGTGTCGAGACCGCCGTGGTCGGCCACGAGCAGGTAGCCGCCGCCGAGCGAGGTCAGCACGTCCGGCCCGAGCACCCGGCGCAGCCGGTGCACATACGTCCGGACGACGCCGTGGGCGCTGGCCGGCGGCCCGTCGCCCCACAGGTCGTCGATCAACTGGCCGCCCGACACCTGCCGGCCCGACCGGAACAGCAGGGACAGCAGCAGACCCTGCTGCTGCGGCGAACCGAGCGGCAGTTCCGCGCCGTCCCGCAGCGCGCGCACCGGCCCGAGCACCTCGAACCCCAGCGCGCCGGACCACCCGTCCTGGCCCACGTACCGACTCCCCCCACACCGGAACGACTCCCCCGTCCGCATGATAACCATCGGCATTCGCCCTGCTCGGATCGGCGGAACCGGCCGGCCCGCCGCGGTGGCGCCGATGGTTGACCTTGAGTGCACTCCAAGTCGTACGGTCGGCAGCACCGCACACCGAGGACCACCAGGGAACGGAGACCCCATGAGCACCGACACCACCGGCAGCAGCGACAACGGCACCACCGGCAGCACCGACAGCGCAGGCACCACCCGGGAGGAGCGGTTCGACCGGGGACTCGCCGTTCTCACCGCCGTCGACGGCGAGGCCGGGCAGCGGGTGGTCGACTCGCTCGCCGACGTGCACCCCGAACTCGCCCACCAGATCGTCGCCTGGGGCTTCGGCGAGATCTACAGCCGCCCCGGGCTGCAGCCCCGGGACCGGCAGTTGGTGACCCTGGGCATGCTCACCGCGCTGGGCGGCTGCGAACCGCAGCTGGAGGTCCACCTCAACGCCGCCCTCAACGTCGGCCTCACGGCCGCCGAGATCACCGAGGTCCTGCTGCACTCCGCCGCCTACTGCGGCTTCCCGAAGGCGCTGAACGCCACGTTCGTCGCCAAGAAGGTCTTCGGCGAGCGCGGCCTGCTGCCCGTCGGAGCGCAGTGAGGGCGGCCAGGGCCCGCCGCCGGAAAATCCGGTGACCGGTCCGGGCGGCGGCGGAAGACTGGCCGCCATGACCGAGAGCGACGCCGAGATCGAGACCGACACCGACAGCAGGACCGAGACCGACACCAGGACCGGCACCGGCCGTCCCGGGACCGGCTCCGGACCGGAGGCGTTCAAGCAGGACCTGCGGACCTACCTCCAGGACGCCAGGGACGCCCTGCTGTGGAAGCTCGAAGGGCTGTCCGAGTACGACGTCCGCCGACCGCTGACACCGACCGGGACCAATCTGCTGGGACTGGTCAAGCACGCGACGGCGGCGGAGGCCCTCTACTTCGGGGAGACCTTCGGGCGGCCCTTCGAGGCGCCCCGGCCGTGGATCACCGGGGACGCCGAACCGAACGCCGACCTCTGGGCGACCCCCGAGGAGAGCCGGGAGCTGATCGTCGACCGGTACCGCGCGGCCTGCGCGCACGCGGACGCGACCATCGCCTCGCTGCCGCTCGACGCCGTCGGCCGGGTGCCGTGGGGCGACCGCAACGCGGTGACGCTGCACCACGGCCTCGTCCACATGACCGCCGAGACCCAGCGGCACGCCGGCCACGCCGACATCGTGCGGGAGCTCGTCGACGGCGCGACCGGGCAGCGCCGGGACGGCGAGAACACGGCCCCGGGCGACGAGGGCTGGTGGGCCGCCCACCGGGCCCGGGTCGAGCGGGCCGCCCGGACGGCGGCGGACGGGGCAGCGGGACGGCCCTGAGAGCCGGGGCGGCGTGGGCCGGACGGCGCCGCGCGGTCCGGCCGGGCCCGCCCACGGGGGTGGCGGGCCCGGCCGGACCGGCGCTCACGCGTCGGCGCTCGCATGTCGGCGCTCACATGTCGGCGCTCACACCTCCACCGGCGGCTCCGACATGATCCGGCGCACTTCGACCGGCATGCCGAGCGGCTTCCCCTCCGGCCCCGGGGCGGCCGAGACCTTGGCCGCGACCTCGACCGCCCGCTCCCGGCTGCCGCAGTCCACGATCCACCAGCCGGCCACCCACTCCTTGCTCTCCGCGAACGGCCCGTCGGTCACCACCGGCAGGCCGCCGCCCTGCGCGCGGACGATCCGGGCGGTCTCCGGCACGTCCAGGCCCTGGGCGTCGACGAGTTCGCCGGTGCCGGCCAGCTCGGCGTTCAGGTCCCGCATGTACTGGACGTGCACCCGGACGTCCTCCAGCGGCCAGTCCTCGACCTTCGGGAAGTCGACGTCCTTCTTGCTGAACTGCATCAGCAGCATGTACTTCACGGTCGTACTCCTCGTTCGTGGTGGGCCTGCACCGAGAGGTCGGAGCCGGCCGCGCGGTCTCGACACCGCCGACCGGAAATCCTGGAAGATCTTTTCGGGCTCCCGGCGGACCGGCCCCGGCGGACCGGCCCCGGAACGCCCGGCGGGGTGCCGTTGACCCGGCCCTGACCAGGACTCTAGGGTCGGGGCCCGTGCAGCGATACGACTGGCTGAAGAAGATTCAGCGCATGGACCCGGAGACCGAGTTCACCGAGATCTACCGGATCAGCAGCTGGTACGAGTTCCCGTGGGACTACAACCAGTCGCTCAGCTTCGCGCTGTACCGCACCTACGCGGTGCCCAGCATCGGCGGACTGCTGGCCACCACCGGCGAGTTCACCCGGCGCACGCAGAAGCGCTACGACGACACGGTGCTGATCCTGGAGGCGGTGCTCGAGCACGGATTCGACTCCTCGCAGGGCCGCGAGGCGATCCGCCGGATGAACGGGATGCACCGCCGGTACGACATCTCCGACGCCGACTACCACTACGTGCTGTCCACGTTCGTGGTGACGCCCAAGCGCTGGATGGACGACTACGGCTGGCGGCGGCTCTCCCCGCACGAGATCCGGGCGAGCGTCAACTACTACCGGGAGCTGGGCCGCCACATGGGCCTGACCGGCCTCCCGGCGACCTTCGAGGAGTTCGAGCGGCTGCTCGACGGCTACGAGCGCGAGCACTTCGCCTTCGACGAGGGCGGCCGGGCCGTCTCCGACTCGACGCTCGGCCTGATGGCCTCCTGGTACCCGGCACCGCTGCGGTCCTCGATGCGGCTCTCCTCGCTCTGCCTGCTCGACGACCCGCTGCGCGAGGCCTTCGGCTACCCGGCCCCCTCGGCGCCGCTGCGGCGCGCCGTGCGCACGGGGATGCGGCTGCGGGGCCGCTTCGTCCGCCTCCTCCCGCCGCGCCGCCGACCGCACCTGGGCCGGGACGGGTGGCAGGTGCGGAGCTATCCCGGCTACCCGTACGGCTACCGGATCAGCGAGCTGGGCACCTTCGAGGACGCCGCCCCCTCCGGTGGCGGCTGCCCCTTCCCGCACGCGGCGGCGGACGGGAAGGGGCCCCGGACGGACGACACGCCCTGACGCGTCGGCGAGCCGGGTCCGTCAGGCGGCGGCCTTCGGGAGGTCGCCGTCGACGACCGACCCGGCGGACAGGGAGGGCAGGACGACCGGCACGTCGTAGTCGGTGAAGTCGAGGGTCATCCGCTTCCCCGCGGACTCGCCCCACCCGTCCTCCAGCCGCAGCGGCACCATGGCGCCCTCCGCCGCGAGGTGGGCGGTGTAGGGGCCCTCCTCCTTGGAGCTCAGCATGACGCCCATGCTCGCCCGGTCGCCGACCGTGCCGGGGTCGCCGGCCAGGCCGGTCCACGCACTGTTCGGGTCGCCGAAGGCCGTCAGCCCGGTCAGGTCGCAGAGCTCGGCCATGGAGGAGTACTCCGACCCCGGGGGGACCTTGAACCAGCGGTCCCGGTAGCGCTCGGCGACCTCCGCGCCCCGCATCGCGGTGAGCGTCGCGGCTGTCGGCCGGACCAGAAGCGTCCGCTCGGCGGTGCGCACGAGTTCGAACTCTCCCTTGCCCCCGACGCCGACCTTGACCGCACACTGGCCCTTCCGGTCGGCGGAAAGCTGGATGTCGGTCCTCCGGCCGCCGTCCTCGTCGTCGACGACGAATCCCGTCATCCGCACCGAGGACACGTGTCCGTACGCCTCGCGCCCCTTGTCGAGCAGTCGCTTCCCGGTCATCGAGGCGACGCGTTCGGTCGGGCTGGGCGAGGCCTGGCTCGACGCAGCAGCGGCTGCGGTGGTGCCCTTGTCGTCGCAGGCCGTCGCGGTGAGGGCCAGGCCCAGAGCGGCGAGGGCCGCGACGACGGAACGGTTGGCAGGCATGAACGATTCTCCCGGGAACGGAACGCTGATTCGACCCCGCACGATGCAGTCCGGGCTGCCGGTTCGTCAAACGCGATCCCGGGGCCACCCCTCGCCCCCGGTCCGGTCGGGCCCCGGTCAGGCCCCGGTGAGGTGGCGCAGCAGCGGGCCCGGGTCGGGGGTGCCGCAGGCGGTGCGGACGGCGGCGTCGTGGGCGGCGGCGAGGGCGTCCAGGCGTTCGAGCCGGATCAGGCCGCGCCGGGAGAGATGGGCGGTGATCCGGCGGCGGTCCTGCTCGTCCTGGCGGCGGTAGGCGAGGCCGGCCTCGGTGAGGGCGTCGACGATGCGGCTGAGGCTGGCCTGCGGGATGAGCAGCGCCTGGGCGAGGTCGCCCATCGAGCGGCCGGCGTCGTCGGTGAGGCACCGCATGACCCGCCACTGGTCCAGGGTGCAGTCCTCGGCCTCCAGGCGGGCGGCCAGGTCGCGGGCCAGCCGGCGCTGGGCGAGGGTGAGGAGTTCGATCAGCAGCGGCTCGTCGGCGGCGGAGGCCGAGGCAGCGGGGGCCGCGGTGCCGACGGCCGAAGTACCGACGGCCGGGGTGTCGACGGCCGGAGTACCGACGGCCGGGGTGTCGACGGCCGGAGTGTCGGAGGTGGCTGGTGGTGTCATGGCCGTCTCGCTCTCCCCGTCGTTCGTCCCGCGGCCGGTCCCGTCGTCCCGCCCGGCCTTCCCGCGCCCGCTTGGCCGGACCGGCTGCCATGACGATACTCGCAAGCCATGGGCGCCGATGTGAAGCTGCTGGAGCCACTCGACGCGCTGTACCTCCCCCGCGAGGCACCGGCGCTGAGGGTGGGCCTGGTCGTGCCGCAGTCCGGCCCGCTCGGCCTGACCGGTCCCTCGGCGCTGGACGGCGCGCTGCTGGCCGCGCACGAGGTGAACACCGGCGGTGGCGTGCGCGGCCGGCCGCTGGAACTGGTGCTGGTGGACGGCGGCGGCCCGCCGGACGCGGTGGCCCGGGAGGTGGCGCTGCTGCTGGACGCCGGGGCGGTGGACACCGTGGCGGGCTGCCACTCCAGCGATGTGCACCGGGCCGTCGAGGCGGTGACCACCGGGCGGTCGGCGTACGTGTTCACCCCGCCGCACGAGGGCGGGACGCGGCTGCCGGGCGTCGTCTGCACCGGGGCGGAGCCGGCCCGCCAACTCGCCGGGGTGGTCGAACGGCTCACCGGGCTGCACCGGCTGCGCCGATGGGCGCTGGTCGGCAACGACTACATCTGGCCCCGCGCCGTGCACCGGGCGGCCGGGTCGGCGGTGGTCCGGGCCGGGGGGCGGGTGGTGCTCGACCGGCATCTGCCGTTCGGGACCACCGACCGGGGGCTGGAACCGCTGCTCGACGCGCTGCGGACACGGCGGGCCGACGCGCTGCTGCTGAGCCTGATCGGCGCCGACCTGGTCCGGTTCAACCGGGCGCTGCGCCGCACCGGCCTGGACCGGCGGCTGGTGCGGCTGTCCGGCGCGCTGGAGGAGAACAGCCTGCTCGCGTCCGGCGGGGACACCACCGGCACGCTGTACGCCGCGATGCCGTCGTTCGCGAGCCTCGGGGAGGACCGCCGGGTGCGGCTGGCCGAACGGCACCGGGCGGTGTTCGGCCCGTACGCGCCGGTGCTGGACGCGTACGCGGTGGGCCTCTACGACGGGCTGCACCTGGTGGCGGCACTGGCGGCGCGCGGGGAGCTGGTCGCGGACGGGGGGCTCGCGCGGGCGGCGGCGCGCCTGTTGCACGGCGAGGGCCCGGCGGCGCGGCGGGCGTGGGCCCGGGCCCCGCTGGGACCGGCCAGGGAGGGGGTGCACCTGGCACGGGCGGAGGGCCTGGGGTTCACCGTCCTGCCGTGAGCGGCGGGACCGCCCGGCGCCCTCCCGCCAAAACCCTTCCATTTGGAAATAACTGGCTCTAGTGTCTCCCACCACCACCCCGGGTCGTCACGGAAGCGAGCCCCCCATGTCCGAAGCACCCGCCCCGCCCTCCGGCCCCGGCGGCGCACCGGCCGACCCCGCCGGCGCCGCCGCTTCCCCCGTTCCCTCCGAGCCCGCCGGCATCGAGGGCTACGGCTACCGCCAGGAGCTGCGCCGCTCCCTGCGCTTCACCGACCTGCTGGTCTACGGCCTGGTCTTCATGGTGCCGATCGCCCCCTTCGGCATCTTCGGCAGCGTCTTCCAGGGCTCGGGCGGCATGGTCGCCCTGGCGTACGGGCTCGGGATGGTGGCGATGATGTTCACCGCCCTCTCCTACGCCCAGATGTCGCGGGCCTTCCCGATGGCCGGCTCGGTGTACACCTACGCCGGGCGCGGCATCGCGGCGCCGGTCGGCTTCCTGGCCGGCTGGATGATCCTGCTGGACTACGTGCTCGTGCCCGGCCTGCTGTACCTGATCGCCGGTGTGGCGATGAACTCCCTGGTACCGGCCGTACCGGTCTGGCTGTGGCTGGTCGGCTTCGTGCTGCTCAACACCGCCGTCAACTACCTGGGCGTCGAGATGACCTCGAAGGTCAACAAGGTCATGCTGGTGGGCGAGCTGCTGGTACTGCTGGTCTTCGTCGGCTTCGGCCTGGCGGCGCTGGCCGCCGGCAAGGGGCGCGGTTTCGACTTCACGCCCGTCTACAACTCCCAGACGTTCTCCTGGAGCCTGGTGTTCGGAGCGGTCTCGGTGGCGGTGCTGAGCTTCCTCGGCTTCGACGGGATCTCCACCCTCTCCGAGGAGAACCGGGACTCCGCCCGGGCCGTCGGCCGCTCGATGATCGCCGCCCTGCTGCTCGCCGGCTCGCTGTTCATCGCCCAGACCTGGATCGCCTCCCTGCTCGTCCCGGACCCGAACGCGCTGATCACCGAGGGCGATCCGGACGGCACCGCCTTCTACGACGCCGCCCGGGTCGCCGCCGGCGGCTGGCTCGCCACCGTGACGGCCGCCGCCACCGCCGTCGCCTGGGGCTTCGCCAACTCCCTGGTGGCCCAGGCCGCCACCTCCCGACTGCTGTACGCGATGGCCCGGGACCGGCAGTTGCCCGCCTTCCTGGCCAGGATCCACCCGGACCGCCGCGTCCCGGTGAACGCCACCCTGCTGACGGCGGGCGTCTCGCTCGTGCTCGGCCTCTGGACGGCCTCCCGCGAGGACGGCATCACCCTGCTGTCCACCCTGGTGAACTTCGGCGCGCTGACCACCTTCCTGGTCCTGCACGTGTCCGTGGTGGTGCACTACCTGGTGCGGCGGCGCAGCCGGGACTGGTGGCGCCATCTGGTCGCCCCGGCCGCCGGATTCGCCGTCCTGGCGTACGTGGTGGTGAACGCGGACATCGCCGCGCAGCGGCTCGGCTTCGTCTGGCTGGCGATCGGCGGGCTGGTCCTGGCCGGGCTGATGCTCTCCGGCCGCCGGCCGAGCCTGGCGGCGGTCGGCACCGACCGGCCGTCGGCCGCCGACCCGTCCTCCCCCGACTCGCCCTCCACGGCCCCGTCCTCCCCCGCCCCGCCCCTCAGCAAGGAGAACCAGTGAGCCTGCCCGACGTCGTCACGCTCTCCCCGACCCCCGACGAGTACGCCTACACCTTCGGCGGACGCGCCCCGCTGGTGACGGTCCGGCCGGGCACGATCGTCGAGCTGACCACGGAGGACTGCTTCGGCGGCCGGGTCCGCGGCACCGGCGACCTGCCCAGCGAGGTGTGCGAGTTCCCCTACCTCAACCCGGTGACCGGACCGATCGCGGTGGCCGGCGCCGAACCCGGCGACACCCTCGCGGTGCACTTCGTGGAGATCGCCCCGGCCCGGGACTGGGGGATCTCCAGCACCTTCCCGCACTTCGGCGCGCTCACCGCGACCCACAGCACCGCGATGCTGCACGCCCCGCTGGAGGAGCGGGTGTGGGTGTACGAGCTGGACCGGGCGGCCGGGACCTGCCGGTTCCGGGCCCGGGTCGGCGACTTCGCCGTCGATCTGCCGCTCGACCCGATGCACGGCACGGTCGGCGTCGCCCCGGCCGGCGGCGAGACCCTGATGTCGATCACGCCCGGCGCGCACGGCGGCAACCTCGACACCCCCGAGATGCGGACCGGCGCCACCGCCTACTTCCGGGTCAACGTGCCCGGCGGCCTGCTCGCCGTCGGTGACGGCCACGCCCGCCAGGGCGAGGGCGAGGTGTGCGGCACGGCGGTCGAGACGGCGATGCGCACCACGGTCGTGGTCGACCTCGTCAAGGGCGGCGGGCCCGCCTGGCCGCGGCTGGAGGACGACCGGCACCTGATCTCCACCGGTTCGGCCCGGCCGCTGGAGGACGCCTTCCGGATCAGCCAGCACGATCTGGTCGGCTGGACCGCGGAGTTGCTCGGCCTGGACACCCTGGACGCCTACCAGCTGGTCAGCCAGGCCGGCCTGGCACCGGCGGCCAATGTGTGCGACACCAACTACACCATGGCCGCCAAGCTGCCCAAGTCGCTGCTGGGCCGCACCCGGGCGTACGGCGGTCTGCACGACCGGCTCCGCGCGACCGCCGCGGCCTACCTCCGCCACCGCTAGCCGGTGCGGCTCATTCACCGACCACCGGGGTGTTCTGATTGGCCGTCAGCAGCCAGCGGCCGTCCTCCTTGGCCATCACGTACAGCGGGCTGCCCTCGTCGCCGACCTGCTCACCGGCGGCGTCGAGGTACCGCTGGCGGACCTTGACGGCGGCGACGTCGGGGCGGACGAAGAACACGTGCGACACCTCGTAGGTGGCGGTGTTGCCGGTGCCGGAGAAGCTGCCGGGGAGCACCGCGCGGGTGAACTCGGCGATCGCGTCCCGTCCGAGGAGGACCTTGCCGTGCCCGGTGGTCCAGATCGCGTCCTCCCGGAAGAGGTCGATGAACACCTCCGGGAGTTCGTTGACCTGCGCGTGCTGGACGGTGGCGACAACCTGCTGGATGGCGGCGAGCTCGGCCTCGACGGAACCGGCGTTCATGAGTGCGTTGTTCATGTGGACAATCATGGAAGTTGAAGCTCGCTTGAGGTCAAGCGCCGCAAGGAATCCCGCCGCCCGGCCCCTTGCCGGAACGGCACGACGGGAGCACTATCTCGGCATGCCCATGCCATGAGCCCGGCCCCGGCGCCCATCACCCGAACGGTTGATCTAGGCTGGTGACGTGCTCATACTCGTTCGCCGTCGCCACGTGGACCTGCTCCGCGTGACCAGCATGTCCTGTCGACGCTCCAGCTGAACCTCGCACCCCACCCTCAGCGCGGCCCCGACCGGCCGCGTCCCCCTCCCCGGCCCCGGGCACACCCGCCGCACCAGGCGCGTCCCCGGCGTTCCCGGTCACCACCGGAGCCGGCCGGGACGAGACCCAGCGGATGTCATCCATGTCGCAGCAGCACCCCACCACCACCCCCTCGGCCACCCTCCCGACCACTGAGGACGCCCTCCCGGTGATCGACCTCTCGCTCGCCCACGGCAGCCCGGCGGACCGCACCCGGCTGCACGACGCGCTCCGGGCCGCCGCCACCGGCGTCGGCTTCTTCCAGCTCGTCGGCCACGGGGTCACCCCGGCCGAGACGGACGCCCTCACCGACGCCATGCGGGCCTTCTTCACCCTCCCCGAGGCCGACCGCCTCGCCGTCGCCAACCTCAACTCGCCGCACTACCGCGGCTACACCCGCACCGGCGACGAGCGCACCGGCGGCAGCCAGGACTGGCGCGACCAGCTGGACATCGGTGCCGAACTGCCCCCGCACGTCCCCGCCCCGGGCGAACCCGCCTACTGGTGGCTGGAGGGCCCCAACCAGTGGCCCACCGCCCTGCCGGAACTCCGCGACGCCGCCCTGACCTGGATCGACCGGCTCGGCACCGTCGCCCGCACGCTGCTGCACGAACTCCTCACCGCGATCGGCGCCCGGCCGGACTTCTACGACTACGCCTTCGCCGGCCACCCGCACCTGCGGCTCAAGCTGGTCCGCTACCCGGGAACCGCCCCGGACGGCGCCGGCCAGGGCGTCGGCGCCCACAAGGACTACGGCTTCATCACCCTGCTACTCCAGGACACCGTGGCCGGCCTCCAGGTGCAGCGCGCCGACGGCTCCTTCCTGGACGTCCCGCCGATGCCGGGCGCGTTCGTGGTCAACCTCGGCGAACTGCTGGAGGTCGCCACCGACGGCTACCTGAAGGCCACCAGCCACCGCGTGGTCAGCCCGCCCGGCGCCCGCGAGCGCTACTCCGTCCCGTTCTTCTACAACCCGCGCCTCGACGCCCACATCGAGCCGCTGGACTTCCCGCTCGCCCACCACGCCCCCGGCGCCACCCAGGACCCGGCCAACCCCCTCTACGCCGACTTCGGCTTCAACGAGTGGAAGGGCTACACCCGCGCCCACCCCGAAGTCACCCGCCGCCACCACCCCGACCTCGCCGCCTGAGGCCGGGCAGCCCCGCCCCCGGTGCAGGACGCCCCCCGGGCCCGCGCTCCGCCGTCGGAGCGCGGGCCCGGTCGCGTCCGTGGGCGTGGACCGGGTGGGACAGTGGTGTCACACTTGTGGTGTCACAGTGATGGTGCTACGAGACGGGAGGCGGGGGTGGAGGTGCGGCTGACGGTGGACGAGTTGGCGGCGCGGGCCGGGGTCACGGTGCGGACGGTGCGGTTCTACGGGACGAAGGGGCTGCTGCCGCCGCCGGTGCTCGGGGCCCGGCGGGTGGGGTGGTACGGGGCCGAGCACCTGGACCGGCTGGGGCTGATCGAGGAGTTGCAGCGGCAGGGGCTGACCCTGGCCGCGATCGAGCGGTACCTGGCCCGGCTGCCGCAGGACCCCACCCCGCTGGACCTGGCGATCCACCGGGCGCTGGTGGCCTCCTGGACGCCGGAGACGCCGGAGCAGGCGGGGCGCGAGGAGGTCGAGCGGCGGGCCGGGCGGCGGCTCTCGGAGGAGCAGCTGGACCGGCTGGCCGCGATGGGCGCGCTGGAGCGCACCGCGGACCCGGAGGTGTTCCGGGTGGACCAGGGACTGCTGCCGCTCGGGGTGCGGATCCTGGACGTGCCGATCCCGCTGGAGACGCTGCTCGCGGCACGCGCCGTCGTGGTGGAGCACAGCCGGGCCACCGCGCGGGAGCTGCACCGGCTGTTCCGGGAGACGGTCTGGCGGCCGTACCGGGAGAGCGAACCGGAGCCCGACGACGTGGAGCGGATGAAGGCGCTCACCGACCACATCCAGCCGATGGTGGCGCAGGCGCTGGTGACGGCGTTCCAGAAGTCGCTGCGGGAGGAACTGGGCGAGGCGGCCGCCGAGGAGCGGCGGGCCGCCCCGCCCGGGTGACGACGGGCCTGGTCAGTCGGTGAAGGTACGCCCCTCGGCGGCGATCCGCTCCAGCAGCGCGGGCGGCGCGAACCGCTCCCCGTACGC
Organism: Streptomyces sp. TLI_053; assembly: GCF_900105395.1. NCBI lineage: Bacteria > Bacillati > Actinomycetota > Actinomycetes > Kitasatosporales > Streptomycetaceae > Streptomyces > Streptomyces sp. TLI_053. The sequence continues at coordinate 7,024,518 of NZ_LT629775.1, read as the reverse complement.
GGCGGCGAGTTCGCGGGCGCGCTCCGCGAAACCGGCCGGGCCGCCCGGGTAGCCGTTGATGTACTGGAGCACACCGCCGGTCCAGGCCGGGAAGCCGATGCCGAGAATGGAACCGACGTTGGCGTCCGCCACGGAGGTGAGCACGCCCTCCTCCAGGCAGCGGACGGAGTCCAGGGCCTCGCTGAAGAGCATCCGCTCCTTGAGGTCCTCGAACGGGACGTCCACGTCCGCGCGGGTGAAGTGCTCGCGCAGGCCGGGCCAGAGCCGGCCCCGGGCGCCGCTCTCGTCGTAGTCGTAGAAACCGGCGCCGCCGCTGCGGCCGGGGCGGCCGAACTCGTCGACCATCCGGTCCACCACCGCGTCCGCCGGGTGGGCGGTCCACTCGCCGCCGGCCGCCTCGACGGCGCGCCGGTACTCGTCGCGGATCCGGCGCGGCAGGGTGAGGGTCAGCTCGTCGAGCAGCGAGAGCACCTTGGCCGGGTAGCCGGCCTGGGCGGCGGCCTGCTCCACACTGGCCGGCTCGACCCCCTCGCCGATCATGGCCACGCCCTCGTTGATGAACTGGCCGATCACCCGCGAGGTGAAGAAGCCGCGCGAGTCGTTCACCACGATCGGGGTCCGGCCGATCTGCCGGACCAGGTCGAAGGCGCGGGCCAGCGCCTCGTCCCCGGTCTGCGGGCCGCGGACGATCTCCACCAGCCGCATCCTGTCGACCGGCGAGAAGAAGTGCAGCCCGATGAAGTCGGCGGTGCGCTGCACACCCTCGGCGAGCAGGCCGATCGGCAGGGTGGAGGTGTTGGAGCAGAGCAGCGCGTCGGGTGCGACGACGCCCTCGACCTCCTGGAACACCTTGTGCTTGAGCTCCGGGTTCTCGAAGACCGCCTCGATCACCGCGTCGCAGCCGGCCAGATCGGCGGCGTCGGCGGTGGGGGTGATCCGCGCGAGCACCTCGTCGCGCTGAGCCCCGGTGCGCCGGCCGCGGGCCACCGCCTTCGCCAGCAGGCCCTCGGAGTAGGCCTTCCCGCGCTCGGCGGCCTCGACCGTGACGTCCTTGAGCAGCACCTCGATGCCGGCCTCGGCACAGGTGTACGCGATACCGGCGCCCATCATCCCGGCACCGAGCACGGCGACCCGGCGGACCGTCCGCTTCTCCACCGAAGCCGGACGCCCGGCACCGGAGTTGACCGCCTGGAGGTCGAAGAAGAGCGCCTGGATCATGTTCTTGCTGGTCTGCCCGCAGGCCAGCTCGGTGAAGTAGCGGGCCTCGATCGCCATCGCCGTGTCGACGTCCACCTGGGCGCTCTCCACGGCCGCCGCGAGCACGTTGCGCGGCGCCGGGTAGGGGGCGCCGGCCAGCTGCTTGCGCAGGTTGGCGGGGAAGGCGGGCAGGTTGGCGGCGAAGGCCGGGGTGCTCGGGGTGCCGCCGGGGATCTTGTAGCCCTTGACGTCCCAGGGTTGGACGGGAGCCGGGTTCGCCTCGATCCAGGCCCGCGCCCGCTCGGCCAGCTCCTCCGGGGTGGAGACGAGTTCGTGCACCAGACCGTGCTGGAGGGCCTGCGCCGGCCGGTACTGGCGGCCCTGCAGCAGGAACTTGAGCAGGGCGTCGGTGATGCCGAACAGCCGCACCGTGCGGACGATGCCGCCGCCGCCGGGCAGCAGACCGAGGGTGACCTCGGGCAGGCCGATCCGGCTGGCCGGGGTGTCGAGCGCGATCCGGTGGTGGCAGGCGAGGGCGAGTTCCAGGCCGCCGCCGAGCGCACTGCCGTTGATCGCGGCGACGACCGGCAGGCCGAGCGTCTCCAGGGTGCGCAGGGCGCGCTTGATCCGCATCGACTTCTCGAAGACGGCGGCGGCGTCCTCCGGGCGGGCGGCGGAGAGCATCCTCAGGTCGCCGCCGGCGAAGAAGGTCTTCTTGGCGGAGGTGATCACCACGCCGCGCAGCCCGCCGGCGGCGCCGAGGCCGGCCAGCCGGGCGACGACGGTCTCGAAGTCGGCGGTGAACGCCTCGTTCATGGTGTTGACGGACTGGTCGGGGTCGTCGAGGACGAGGGTGACCACGCCGTCCTCGTCCTGCTCCCAGCGGATGGTGGTGGTGTCGCCGGTGTCGCTCATGGGGTTCTGGTCTCCTGATGGGGCCGGAAGGGGAGGAGGTCTCGGGGGCGCGGGTCAGACGCGCTCGACGACGGTGGCGATGCCCATGCCGCCGCCCACGCAGAGGGTGGCCAGGCCGTAGCGGAGGTCGCGCCGCTCCAGTTCGTCGATCAGGGTGCCGATGAGCATCGCCCCGGTGGCGCCCAGCGGGTGGCCGAGGGCGATCGCGCCGCCGTTGACGTTCACCTGGTCCGGGGAGAAGCCCATCTCCCGGACGAAGCGCAGCGCGACGGCGGCGAACGCCTCGTTGATCTCGACCAGGTCGATGTCGGCGGCGGTCAGTCCGGCCTTGGCGAGCGCCTTGCGGGTGGCGGGGGCGGGGCCGGTGAGCATGATGGTCGGCTCGGAGCCGGAGACGGCGGCGGAGACGATCCGGGCGCGCGGCCGCAGTCCGTAGCGCTCGCCGATCTCGCGGCTGCCGATGGCGACCAGGGCGGCGCCGTCCACGATGCCGGAGGAGTTGCCGGCGTGGTGGACGTGGTCGATGGCCTCCACCCAGTGGTACTTCTGCAGGGCGACGGCGTCGAACCCGCCGGCCTCGCCGATCGCGGCGAACGAGGGCTTGAGCCCGGCCAGGGTCTCGACGGTGGTGCCGGGGCGGATGAACTCGTCCCGTTCCAGGACGACCAGGCCGTTGCGGTCGCGGACCGGGACCACCGAGCGGTCGAACAGCCCGTCGGCCTGGGCCTTGGCCGCGCGGGCCTGGGACTCGGCGGCGAAGGCGTCGACGTCGGTGCGGGAGAAGCCCTCGATGGTGGCGATCAGGTCGGCGCCGATGCCCTGGGGGGCGAAGTTGGTCTCGTAGGCGGTCATCGGGTCGGCGAACCAGGCGCCGCCGTCGGAGGCCATCTTCACCCGGGACATCGACTCGACGCCGCCGGCCAGGATCAGGTCCTCCCAGCCGGAACGGACCTTGGCGGCGGCCATGTTGACGGCTTCCAGACCGGAGGCGCAGAAGCGGTTCTCCTGGACGCCGGCCACCGTGTCGGGCAGTCCGGCCGCGACGGCGGCGATCCGGGCGATGTCGGAGCCCTGGTCGCCGACGGGGCTGACCACCCCGAGCACGATGTCGTCGATCGCCGCCGGGTCCAGCCCGGGGAAGCGGCGGCGGATCTCGTGGATCAGGCCGACGACCAGGTCGATCGGCTTGGTGCCGTGCAGCGAGCCGGTGGCCTTGCCCCGGCCGCGCGGGGTGCGGATCGCGTCGTAGACGTACGCTTCGGTGGTCACGGTGGGCAGCCTTTCGGGGCGGGGTGCGGGGTGCGGGGTGCTCGGGGTACGGGGTGCTCTGCGTACGGGTTGCCGGGTGCTGGGTGCGTCGGCGTGGCGGCCGGGGCCGGGGCCGGGGCCGGGCCGTGCGGGGTTCAGCCGAGGAGGGAGCGGCCCACGATCTCCTTCATGATCTCGGTGGTGCCGCCGTAGATGGTCTGGATGCGACCGTCGGTGAACGCCCTGGCCACCGGGTACTCGGTCATGTAACCGTAGCCGCCGTGGAGTTGGAGGCAGCGGTCGGCGGTGCGCTTCTGCAGTTCGGTGGCCCACCACTTGGCCATCGAGGCGTCCGCCGGGGTGAGCGCGTAACGGTTGTGCTCGGTGATGCAGCGGTCCACGAAGGCGCGGGTGACGGCGCACTCGGTGGCGAGTTCGGCGATCTCGAAGCGGACGTGCTGGAGCTTCGCCAGCGGCCGGCCGAACGCCTCGCGCCCCTTGACGTACTCGGTGGTGATCTCGACCAGGTACTCCGCCCCGGCGATCGCGGCGGCGGCGATGGTGAGCCGTTCCTGCGCGAGGTTGCGCATCAGGTACAGGAAGCCCTGGTCGAGCTCGCCGAGCAGGTTCTCCTTCGGTACGCGGACGTCCTCGAAGAACAACTCGGCGGTGTCCTGCGCCTTCTGGCCGATCTTGTCGAGGTTGCGGCCGCGTTCGAAGCCGGGCATGCCCCGCTCGACGACCAGCAGGCTGAGGCCGTGGGCGCCGCCCTCGGGGGTGGTGCGGGCGACCACGATCACCAGGTCCGCGAGGATCCCGTTGGAGATGAAGGTCTTGGCGCCGTTGAGGAGGAAGTGGTCCCCCCGGTCCTCGGCCCGGGTGCGGATGCCCTGGAGGTCGGAGCCGGTCCCGGGCTCGGTCATCGCGATGGCCGTGACGAGTTCGCCGGAGCAGAATCCCGGCAGCCAGCGGCGCTGCTGCTCCTCGGTGGCGAGCGAGGTGAGGTACGGGCCGATGATGTCGTTGTGCAGCCCGATCGCCAGTCCGGACGCCCCGGCCCGGGCGAACTCCTCGGCCAGTACGGCGGCGTAGCGGAAGTCGGCGTTCCCGCCGCCGCCGTGCTCCTCGGCGACGGCGAGGCCGAGCAGCCCCTGCCGACCGGCCGCCAGCCAGGCTTCGCGGTCCACGATGCCGGCCTTCTCCCAGCGGTCGTAGTGCGGCAGCACCTCCTTGGCGAGGAACGCCCGGACGGTGCCGCGGAAGTCCTCGTGCTCGTCGGTGAAGAGGTCGCGTTGCACGGCAAACTCCTTGGGAGGGTGTCGGGTTCAGGCGGTCGGCGGCGCGGGGGTGCGGGCGGGGGCGGCGGGGCCGGCCGGCTCGGCAGGCTCGACGGGCCCGGCCGCCCCGGCCGCGAGCGAGGGCGCGCCCCAGTCGCGGGCGACCTCGGCGGTGTCGGCTCCCGGCCGGGCCGGCGGGCGGCGCAGCGCGCCGGGGGTGGCGGAGAACCTCGGTGCGGGGGCCGGCTGGACGACGCCGGCCACCTCGACGTACGTCCCCCGGCTCACCAGGTGCTCGTGCGCATGGGATTGACGCATCGTCAGTACGGGCTCCACGCAGGCGTCCGACCCGGCGAAGACGAGCTCCCATTCGGCGCGGGTACGGCCGGCGAAGCGCGTCGCGATCCGGGCCCGCAGCTCGGGCCAGCGGGCGGTGTCCCACTGTCCGGGCGCGTCCGGGCCGAGCTCCAGCAGCCGGGCGAACTCGGCGTAGAACTGCGGCTCCAGCGCGCCGACCGCGAGGTGGCCGCCGTCGGCGGCCGGGTAGACGGCGTAGAACGGCGCGCCGCCGTCGAGGAGGTTGACGCCGCGCCGGTCCTGCCAGCTGCCGCCGGCCAGCAGTCCCTGGAGGACGGCGGTGAGGTGGGCGGCGCCGTCGACGATCGCCGCGTCCACCACCTGACCGGCGCCGGTTGCGCGGGCGTGGTGGAGGGCCGCGAGCAGACCGACGACCAGGTAGAGCGAGCCGCCGGCGTAGTCGCCGAGCAGGTTGGCGGGGAGGGCGGGCGGCCCGTCGGGATCGGCCGCGGAGCCGTCCGCAGGGACTGCCGCGGGGACTGCCGCGGAGCCGTCCGCGGGGACTGCCGCCGTCGGGGCGACCAGACCGAGCACGCCGGCCACCGCCGTGTACCCGATGTCGTGCCCGGCCCTGGCGGCCAGCGGCCCGTGCTGCCCCCAGCCGGTCATCCGCCCGTAGACCAGCGCCGGGTTGCGGGCCAGGCAGGCTTCCGGCCCGACCCCGAGGCGCTCGGCGACCCCCGGCCGGTACCCCTCGATCAGCAGATCGGCCCGGGCCACCAGGTCGAGCACCTGCCCCGGCCCCTCGGGGGCCTTGAGGTCGACGACCACCGAACGCTTGTTGCGATTGGCGATGTCGTACGCCGGCTCGATGCCGAGCGGCGACGGCTCGGGGCGGTCCACCCGGACCACGTCCGCGCCGAGGTCGCCCAGCAGCATCGCGGCGAACGGTCCGGGGCCGATCCCGGCGAGTTCGACCACCCGGACCCCGGCCAGCGGCCCGCCCGCGCCGCCGCCGTGCACACCGCTGCCACCCACGGGCGCCACGGCCCCTCCGAGGATCGACGAAGTCTGACAGTAAAGCTGTAACACTCGCGATGATAGGCAAGCGACCCGCCGGTAACAAGACCTCCGGCCCTCGCCCGCCGGGACGGCGGCGGTCCGCCCGGATCCCCCCGGCGGGGGAGGCGGATCCCGTCTCCGGAGGACGCGCGGGCCGCCCGACCCGCGCGACCGTGGGACACATGACCTCGATGCTCCCGACCCGCGCACCGGCCCCGACCCCGACACCCGACGTGCCACCCGCTCCGGCCCCGGACGGCGTACCGGCCCCGGCACACCGCCCCGACGCACCGGTCGGCCGGGCCAGGGCCGTGGCGTCCGCGGTGGCCGTCGCGGCGACCGTGCCCTATCTGGGCCTCAAGCTGCTCTGGCTCACCGGCCACCCGGTCGGGGCCGGCGACGGCGACGCCATGGACGACCTGTGGCTCGTCAACCTGCTGACCTTCGGCATGGACACCGTCGCCGTCCTGCTCGCCCTCTCCTTCGTCCGGCCCTGGGGGCGCCGGGCTCCCGCCGGGTTGGTGGCCTTCCCGATGTGGGTCGCGACCGGACTGCTCGGGACCCTCCTGGTCGCCCTGCCGCTGTTCCTGCTCGCCACCCTGCTGCTCGGCCCGGACCAGGCGCCGCCCGGCACCGACGACGGGCCGAGCGGCTGGGTGTTCCCGGTGGTGTACGGCGGGTTCGCCGTCCAGGGGCTGGCGCTGATCACCGGCTTCCTGCTGTACGCGCGGGAACGCTGGGCCGGACTGCTGCGCCACGACCGGATCGGCGACCTCCCCCGCTCCCCTACCCTCACCACCCAACGGGCCTTCGCCTGCGTCGCCGCCCCGCTCGCCGCCGGGGTCGCGGCGGCCCGGGTGTACTGGGCCTGCGGGGGGACGACCGGGCTGCCGCTGGAGTGGCAGGAGTACCGCGGCCGGGGCGTGGCGGTGATGGACGGGGTGACGGCCCTGATGGCGGTGGCCGCCGGCGCGGCACTGCTGCTGCTGGTGTTCCGGGGCCGTCCGGGGTGGCGGCTGCGCGGACCGCTGGCCGTGCTGTGGACGGCGGCCGGGTCGCTGTTCGGCTGGGGATCCTGGCAGTTGGTGGCGTTCGGGACGTTCACGGCGGCGCCCGATCCCCGGCGGGCGGTGCCGGGCCTGCTGACCCTGGTGAAGTCCGCCCAGGTGGTGACCGGGCTGCTGGTCCTGGCGGTGGGCGCGATCGCCCTGGCCGAGCGGTCCGCGGCCGGCGCCGCCCCCACCATCGCACGGGCCGTCCCGGACACCGCGCGGGCCGTCCCGGACACCGCGCGGGCTACGTCGGTCCCGCGCCGGATCCGGACGGCTGACGTAGAGTCTGCGCAATGATCACGGGGGCGGGGGCCGACCGGCAGGCGGACGCGAGCACGGGCACGGAGCACAGCACCGGCACCGGCACCGGCACCGGCACCGGCAGCACGGGCACGGACACGGGCACGGAGACCGACCGGGCCGCGGGCCCCGTCCGCCGCACGCTGCGCGCCCTGTTCGGCCGGCAGGCCCGGCTGCGGTGGGTGCACCTGGTGCTCGGCGGTGCGCTGCTGATGCCGTACTGGCTGCTGTCCACCGTCCTGCTGGGCTCGCTCGACCCACGCAAGGGGCCGCTGCTCCAGGTCCTGCTCTACTTCGCCGCCCTCGCCACCTCGCTCCCGATGGCCGCCGCCACCGCGCTGGTGCCGACCGTACGGGCCCTGGAGGGGGCGGCCGCACTCGCGCTCTGCGCGCCCGCCCGGGCGGGCGAGGTGGTGACCGGTCCGGCCCGGTCCTGGGCGGCCCGGCGGCGGTCGGCCGGCTGGTTCGTGCTGCACCTCGCGTTCGGCGGCATCGTCAGCGGAATGACGCTGACCGGCACGCCGTTCGCGCTGATGCTGATCCTCCGCCCGGTCGGCTTCGAGGAGTTGACGCGGTTCTGGGAGGACAGCGGCGTACCGGGACCACTGCCCGGCCCGGTGCTGGGCCTGGCCCTGCTCGCGCTGATCGTCGGCACCAGCGCCGGCCTCGGCGGCCTGCTGGCCCGCTGGGCGCCCGTACTGCTCGGCCCGACCCCGGACGAGCGCCTGGCCGCCGCCGAGCGGCGCGCCACCGTGCTCGCCCAGCGCAACCGGCTGGCCCGCGAACTGCACGACTCGGTCGGCCACGCGCTGAGTGCCGTCGGCATCCAGGCCTCCGCCGCCGCCCGGGTGCTGCGCACCGACCCGGAGTTCGCGGCGGAGGCGCTGGCCGCCATCGAGGAGACCGCACGCGGCGCCGTCGCCGAACTGGACGCGGTACTGGGGCTGCTCCGCGAGGAGGAGCGGGCCGAGGCCGGCACGGCCGGACCGACCCTGGCCGGGTTGGACGACCTGTTGCGGCAACTCGCCAGGACGGGAGTGCAGGTGGACGCCGAGCTGGCGCCGGGCCTGGACCGGCTGCCGCCCGGGTTCTCCCGCGAGGCGTACCGGATCGTCCAGGAGGGCCTCACCAACGTGCTGCGGCACGCCGGGCCCGCACCCGCCCGGCTGCGGGTCTCGCTGGCCGAGGAATGGGTGGGGATCGAGCTGACCAATCCGCTCGACCGGCTCCGGCCCGGCCGGCCCGGCGGCGGACGCGGGCTGCGCGGGATCGGCGAACGCGCGGCGGCCCTGAACGGCGACTGCGCGGCCGGGCCGACGGACGACGGAACGATGTGGCGGCTGGCCGTCCGGCTGCCGGTGGGTACGGGAGGAGAGCAAGGGTGAACGGTCCGAGGAGCACGGCAGGGGTCGACCGCGGGGCGGCGGGGGCCGCCGGCCCGGTGCGGGTGGTGATCGCCGACGACGAGCGGCTGGTGCGGACGGGCCTGCGGGTGGTCATCGACGCCGAACCGGACCTCACCGTGGTCGGCGAGGCCGCCGACGGCGCCGAGGTGGTGCCGCTGGTGCGCGAACAGCGTCCGGACGTGGTGCTGATGGACGTCCGGATGCCCGGGATCGACGGCATCCGGGCCACCGAGCAGCTGATCGGCGGGATGGCCGAGCCGCCCCGGATCCTGGTGGTCACCACCTTCGAGCACGACGACCACGTGTACGACGCGCTGCGGGCGGGGGCGGCCGGCTTCCTGCTGAAGCGGGCCCGGGCGGAGGAGATGGTGCAGGCGGTGCGGCTGATCGCGCGCGGCGACTCGCTGCTGTTCCCGGCCGCCGTCCGCGATCTCGCCCTCCGGTACGGGGCGCCGTCCGCGCGGGACGCCCGTCCGGCGCCCGGCCGGGCTGCGGCCCCGGGCCGGGGTCGCACGCCGATCGAGCGGCGAACGCCGATCGAGCGGCTGACCGAGCGTGAGGGCCAGGTGCTGCGACTGATGGCGGCGGGCCTGAGCAACGGGGAGATCGCCGCGAAGCTCGTGCTCAGCCAGGAGACGATCAAGACGCACGTGGCCGGCGTACTCGCCAAGCTCGGCGCGCGGGACCGCACCCAGGCGGTCATCGCGGCCTACGAGTCGGGCTTCGTCCTGCCGGGCTGAGCCCGGCGTCCGGAGCCGCCCGCCGAGGTGTCGGCCGAATATCCCAGGGGCATCCACAGGGAATCCGGTAGGTGGAGGAACGTTTTTCCGCTCCCCCGGACCCACAGGTAGAGTGCGATCTTCCCCTTCGACGTCCGATACCTCCTGTATCGCCCGAAAAGAACTGGTGGCCGCATGTCAGTCCGGACCAGCCCGGCGCTCTGGTGGCGCGCCGGCATCGTGCTCTCGACGGCCCTCGGCCTGAGCCTCCAGACCGCGCCGCTGGTGTACTTCACCGTCCAGAGCAACGTGATCGTGCTCGGCTACTTCATCGGCGCCGTGTACTGGATGCTGAAGCGCGGGACCACCGACGCGCCCGCGCCCCGGCTGCGCGGCGCCGCCACCCTGTACATCCTGATCACCGGACTGGTCTCGCACATCCTGCTCGAGCACGGCGCCAACCCGTTGCCCGGCCTGTTCGACGGGCCGGACAAGCTCCAGCACTGGTCGTCGTTCTTCGTGCACTACGTCACCCCGGTACTGGTGATCGTCGACTGGCTGGTGTTCCGGCCCCGCAACGCCTCCTCCTGGCGGGACATCCCGCTCTGGCTGACCTTCCCGCTCGGCTACGCGGCGCTCGTGCTCGTCCGCAACGCGCTGTTCTCCAACTACCCGCTGCCGTACCCGTACTTCTTCTTCGACCCGACCACGAAGGGGTACGGCTACGTCTGGGGGCAGATCGCCCTGCTGACGGTCGAGTTCGTGGCGCTGGCCGCCGTCGTGGTCGGCCTGGACCGGCTGGGCACCCTGGTCCGCACCAGGCTGGGGCGCGACGGCACCACCCCGACCGGGGCCTGACGGGGCGTCGGCCCTGGGGCGGGTGTCGACTCCGGGGCGGACGTCGACTCCGGGGCGGACGCCGGCTCCGGAGCCGGTGTCGACCCCGGTCCGGCGCCGGACCCGGCATCGGGCCTCAGATCCGCCAGGACCGGATCCGGTCGGCCGCCGCGAACACGTCCGCCCGTCCCTCCACGATGTCCCGGGCCAGCTCGACCAGCGCCCCGTACGGCGGATCGACGCCCTCGCCCGCCGCGTGCATGTACGCGGCCGTCGCCATGCAGGCGAAGAGGTTGTTGCGCAGCGGCAGCGGGCGCAGCAGCACGATGGTGTGCATCAGGGTGGCGGCGCACCAGGCCGGATCGGCCTCGTGGCCGAGCTGAGCGGTGTTCACCCGGTGCCGTGCGACCGCCGCCTGGAGTGCCGAGTAGTCGCGCACGCTGAGGTCCTCGGGCGAGGCCAGCTCCTGGATGTCGAGCAGCCAGCGCAGATCGACGCGCGGAAGCAACATCGCGCCACCCCTCCCGTGACGGCACCGCTCAGGCGGCGGGCGCGTCCTCCGGGAAGGCCCGGTCGAACTCCTCGCGGTGCTCGTTCCAGAACGCCACCGCGTGGGAGACGAACACCCGGCGCTGCTGCTCCCGCACGCTCAAGTCGTGCACGTACGCCTTGACACTCTTCCCGTCGGCGGCGGCGGCCTCGCGGATGGCGGCGAGTTCGTGCTCCGTGTACTCGATGCTGAGTGCTGGCATGGCGCCGATGGTACTGGAGCCCACAGGAGTTGGACACTGAGCCGACAACCCCGAGAGCACTCGGGGAGCCTCTGGTCCGCAGGTCGGAGCCGGGTGCGCCGAGGCGTACCTCCGGGGTACAGGTGGGGACGGATCCGCAGGTTGACGTGCCGGGACCGGTCGGGCCCGTACCGTCGGCCCTGGACGGCGGAGAGGCTCCGCGGGGGGACGCCCGGACCGGAGAACGGCAGGGGACGACATGGGTATCGGACGGCGGAGGCCTGCGGGCCGGACGACCAGGGCGACCGGGGCAGCGGGGGCGGTCAGGGCGGCGGGGGTCGCCGCGGTCGCGCTCGCGGTCACGGCGGGGACCGTCGGCGCGGCGGGTGCCGTCGGCGCGGCGGGTGCCGTCGGCGCCGCGCCGGACGGGGACGGCGACGCGAGGCGGCCGGGGGTCGACCGGCTGGAGGGCGTCTGGCGGACGGACGGCTACGGCATGATCGTCGAGATCCGCGGAACGACCTTCACCACCTACGACGTGACCCGGATCAGCTGCACCCCGGGCTTCTACTCCGGCACGCAGATCGGCGCGCCCGGACGTGACGGCACCGTCCGGTATGGCCAGTCCGGCAAGGCGTACGCGTCGTCCTCGCTCACGCCCCGGGGACGCGACCGGGCCGTGTACTCGGAGGACGGCGCCGCCTCCACCAAGGACTTCACCCGGTTGCCCGGGCTCCCGGCCCAGTGCCGGCAGCCCGCCCCGCAGGACGCGCTCGCGACCTTCGACCGGTTCTGGGCGACCTTCGAGGAGAACTACCCCTTCTTCGCCGCCAAGGGCGTCGACTGGCGTGCGCAGGGCGCGCGGGCACGGGCCGGCATCACCTCGCGGACCAGCACCGACGACCTGCAGAAGATCATCGTGGGCCTGCTGGAACCGCTCGGCGACGCGCACACCGCGCTGGGCCGCAAGCGCCCCGGCGGCGGGTACGACGGTGTCTTCGGCGGGCTGCGCCCGGGCACCGCGGAGCCCACCGACGACGTCCGGGAGCAGGCGGCCCGGGCGGTGGCCGCCCAGCTCCTCGCCCCCGAGCAGACCTTCGGCCGGGGCCTGCTCGGGGTCGGCGAACTCCCGGGCGGCATCGGCTACCTGCGGGTCAGCGCCTTCGACGGCTACGTCGACGACGGCCCGTACCAGGACCACGCCGCCGAGCTGGACAAGGCGCTGGACCTCTTGCTGGCGCACCCCGAGCGACTGAACGGCGTGGTGGTCGACCTCCGGCTGAACGGCGGCGGTTCGGACCAGCTGGGTCTGCGGATCGCCTCCCGGCTCACCGACCGGCCGTTCCTGGCCTACCGCAAGGTGGCCCGCAACGACCCGGCCGACCCGAGCAGGTTCACCCGGCCCCAGCCGAGCGTGGTCCGCCCCGCCGCCGGCTCCACCCGGTACACCGGACCGGTCGCCCTGCTGACCGCCGGCTCGACCGTCAGCGCGGGCGAGACCTTCACCCAGGCGATGGCGGAGCGACGGCCGGCACCCGTCCGGATCGGCGAGAACACCCAGGGCGTCTTCTCCGACGTCATGTTCAAGCCGCTCTCGGCCGACCTCGTGGCCGTCCTGCCGAACGAGAAGTTCCTCACCCGCTCCGGCAGCACCTTCGACGGACCGGGTGTCCCGCCGAACGTCCGCACCCCGGTGTTCACCCCGGAGGAGCTGAGCCAGGGCCGCGACTCGGCACTGACCGAGGCCCGCAGGCTCCTCTCCGCCGGGCGCACCGGAGCGACGGACACCACGGACACCGCTGACGCCACGGACACCACGGACATTACGGACGCCACGGACGCCACGGACGCCACGGACGCCACGGACGCCACCGGAGCCTCGGCAACCGCCGGGGCCGGAGCCGCAGCCGCCCCCCGCTGACCGTCACATCGGATCCACCGTCCTCAGCTCGCCGTCCAGCTCCAGCCAGCGGGTGATGCCGAGGCCGCGCAGGAACGGCAGGTCGTGGCTGGCGACGATCAGCGCACCCCGGTAGGCGGCGAGCGCCTGGGTGAGCTGGCGCACACTGGCCAGGTCGAGGTTGTTGGTCGGCTCGTCGAGCAGCAGCAGCTGCGGCGGCGGGTCGGCCAGCAGCAGCGCGGCCAGGGTGGCCCGGAACCGCTCGCCGCCGGAGAGCGTGCCGGCCGGCTGGTCCGCCCGCCCGCCGCGGAACAGGAACCGGGCCAGCCGGGCCCGGATCGCGTTGTCCCCCGCGTTCGGAGCGAACAGCTTGACGTTGCCCACCACGGTCAGCTTCTCGTCCAGCAGGTCCAGCCGCTGCGGCAGGTGCCGGAGCGACACCGGGGCGGTGATCGTGCCGGAGAGCGGGGCGAGCTCGCCCGCGACGGTGCGCAGCAGCGTGGTCTTGCCCGCGCCGTTGCGGCCGACCAGGGCGATCCGCTCGGGCCCGCGGAGGTCCAGCTCCGCGGTGATGCCGTTCGGCAGCCGCACCCGCTCCAGGGTGAGCACGGTGCGCCCGGCCGGAACGGCGGTACGGGGCAGGTCGATCCGGATCTCGGCATCGTCCCGCACGGCCTCCTCGGCCGCGGAGAGCTTGCGCCTGGCCTCCTCCAGCCGCTCGGTGTGCATGCCCTGGAGGCGGCCGGCGGTCTCCTGGCCCTGGCGTTTGAGCTTGCCGGCGAAGATGTGCGGATCGTTGCGGGTGACCGAGCGCTTCTTCCCGTAGCTGGCGCTGCGCTCCAGCCTCGTCCTGGCGTCGACCAAGTCCCGCTTCTGGCGCTGGACATCGGCCTCGGCGTGGCGCAGCAGCCGCTCGGCGGTCTCCTGCTGGGCGGCGACGGTGCGCTCGTACTCGGCGAAGTTGCCCCCGTACCAGATGACCTGACCGTCCCTCAGTTCGGCGATCTGGTCGACGTGCTGGAGCAGCTCACGGTCGTGGCTGACGATCACCATCACCCCGCCCCAGCCGGCCACCGTGTCGTAGAGCCGCTCACGGGCCGCCCGGTCGAGGTTGTTGGTCGGCTCGTCGAGCAGCAGCACGTCGGGGCGGCGCAGCAGCAGGGCGGCCAGCCGCAGCAGCACGGCCTCGCCGCCGGAGAGTTCGCCGGTGGTGCGGTCGAGGCCGAGCCGGCGCAGGCCGAGCCGGTCGAGCAGGGCGCGGGCGCGCTCCTCGACGTCCCAGTCGTCGCCGATCGCGTCGAAGTGGCGCTGGTCGGTGGATCCGGCCTCGACGGCGTGCAGGGCCTCGCGCGCGGCCCGGACGCCGAGCGCCTCGTCGACCCGCAGGCCGGTGTCCAGGGTGAGCCCCTGCGGGAGGTAGCCGATCTCGCCGCCCACCTTCACGGTGCCGGAGGTGGGCGTGAGTTCGCCCGCGAGCAGCCGGAGCAGGGTGGACTTGCCCGCGCCGTTGAGCCCGATCAGTCCGGTGCGGCCGGGGCCGACGGCGAGGTGGAAGCCGTCGAGGACGGGCCTGCCGTCCGGCCAGTCGAAGGAGAGGTCGGTGCAGAGGAGCGAGGTGGTGGGTTGTGCCATGGAGGCCTCCCGAGGGTCTGCCGGACGCGGCCGGTCACCGGACGTGATCGTGGGACGACACGGGGAGACACCGCGGGTGTGCGCGGGACCGGGGTGGGGCCGGGACGGGGCTCGGGTCGTCAGAGCGACGGGGGACGCCGGGCCGGCTCACCACTGAGGTCGGGCACTCGCACACTCACGGACCGCGCGGGCAGCACTGGGGCTGCGGAAGGGCAGCGAAGTCGCTGCGGCGCGGCGGGGGCGGTGTCTCGGGACCTCAGTAGAGCAACGGCCTTCTCCTGTTCTGGCGGGTGGCAGGGATCACGCTACGGAGGCCTCCGGTGGTGTGCAACCGGTTATTCCGGTGCCGATCGCGTGCCGATCCGGTGACGGCGCCGCTCCGGAACGGCCGACGGCCGGATGCCGTCCGCCGCGCATGGCAGACTCCTCCCCTGCCACACCCGCCACACCCGCGGCCCGTCCGCCGCTGGATCCGTGGCGGGTACTCACATCCGTGGTGTGCATTCACAGGGGGAACCGAACATCATGTCATCGATATCCCGGGCGACGCGTGCCGCGCTGGGCGCCTCCGTCGTCGCTCTGACGATGGTCGTCGCGACCGCGTGCGGTCCGGACAACAGCGACCCGGCCGGCGGCCAGACCGCCGCCGCTCCCGGTGGGACGACCGCCGCGGCCACCGCGGGCGCCACCGACAAGCCGGGCGGTCTGCCGCCGATCAAGCTGCCGACGGCCGACGAGCTGAAGAAGTGGAACTTCGACGACTGGGACAAGTGGGCCCAGCAGAACGTCGTCTCCCCGGCGGTGAAGGGCTTCTGGGACCTGCAGAAGATCCTCAAGGCCAAGCCCTACAAGCCGGGCCCGGGGAGCCAGCCGACCGCGCAGCCCACGGCCCAGCCGACCGGTGCGGCGCCGGCCCAGCCGACCACCCAGCCGCCGGCGCAGCCCACCGCGCAGCCGACGGCGGCCCAGCCCACCAGCGCCGCCCCCGCCCAGCCGGGCGGCAGCGGCGGCACCGGTGGCGGCACCGGTGGCAACGGCGGCGGCAGCCAGAACGACCCGCAGCCGAAGCTGGTCGAGATGAAGCCCCTCCCGCACCCGTTCGCCAAGCCGGCCCACGTCAACGGCAAGCTGTTCTTCCAGGACGGCAAGCAGGACTACGTCTGCTCCGGCACGGTCGTCTCCGACCCCGCCAACCCGGGGAAGAGCAACCTCGTCTGGACCGCCAGCCACTGCCTGCACGGCGGCAAGGGCGGCAAGTACCACACCAACATCACCTTCGCCCCGGCCTTCAACAGCAGCGGCGCGGTGAGCGCCGGCAAGCAGGGCACCCTCGCCGACGCCGAGCCGTACGGCGAGTGGGGCGCCGTCGCGGGCATGGTCGCCCCGCAGTGGACGGCCGAGGCCGACCCGGAGAACGGCGGCCCGTGGAGCCAGTACGACTTCGGCATCCTCAGGGTCGCCAACCCGGACGGCAGCGCCAAGTCCCTGGAGGAGGTCGTCGGCGGCTCGGTACCGGTCTGGTTCAACGCCCCGCGTGAGCAGATCGCCTCGGTCAGCACCTACGGCTACCCGGCCGCCAAGCCGTTCGACGGCATGGAGCTGGAGCACTGCGAGGCCGGCAGGCCGGCCCGCCGCTCGATGGACCCGTCCCGCCCGACCATGCTGATGACCGGCTGCAACGGCAGCGGCGGCGACAGCGGCGGCGGCTGGTTCACCACCAAGGACGGCAAGCAGGTGCTGGTGTCGGACACCTCCATCGGCGGCTCCGACAACACCTGGGAGGCCGGCCCGTACCTGGACGACGTCGCCCAGCACGCGCTGGAGTACTTCTCCAAGAAGAGCAAGTGACCCCGGTCACCCGCTGAACTCCCCCGCCGGGGGCGGTGGCACCCCGCGTGCCGCCGCCCCCGGCGGCGTTCCCGCCCGCACCCGCCCGGGCGGCCGCCGCTTCCGCGTCCCGGCAGGCTCCCCGGCCGCGTCCGGGTCGGTCCTCCCCCGCGCGCCGGCCCGCTTCCCGCCCGCGCCCCGGCGCACGCCCCGGCCCGCCTAGAATCGACGACATCATGAGCGCCACACTCGTCGTCAAGGACCTCGCCGCCGGCCACGGCGAGCGCACCCTCTTCTCCGGCCTGGACCTGGTCGTCGCCCCCGGCGACGTGATCGGCCTGGTCGGCGTGAACGGGGCCGGCAAGTCGACCCTGCTGCGCCTGCTGGCCGGCCTGGACACCCCGGAGGGCGGTACCCGGCGGCTCAGCCCCGCCTCCGCCAACGTCGGCCACCTCCCGCAGGAGCCGGAGCGCCGCGCCGACGAGTCGGTCCGCGACTTCCTGGCCCGCCGCACCGGTGTGTCCGCCGCGCAGGCCGCCCTGGACGAGGCCACCCAGGGCCTGGTCGACGGCGCGCCCGGTGCCGACGACGCCTACGCGGAGAACCTGGACCGCTGGCTGGAGCTGGGCGGCGCCGACCTGGAGGACCGCGCGGAGGAGGTCGCCGACTCGCTCGGCCTCAAGATCTCGCTGGACCTGCCGATGACCGCCCTCTCGGGCGGCCAGGCGGCCCGGGCCGGCCTGGCCTCGCTGCTGCTCTCCCGCTACGACGTGTTCCTGCTCGACGAGCCCACCAACGACCTCGACCTGGACGGTCTGGAGCGGCTGGAGTCGTTCGTCAAGGGTCTGCGCGCGGGCACCGTGGTGATCAGTCACGACCGCGAGTTCCTGGCCCGCACGGTGACCAAGGTGCTGGAGCTGGACCTCCACCAGCAGCAGGTCAACCTCTACGGCGGCGGCTACGAGGCGTACCTGGAGGAACGCGCCACGGCCCGCCGGCACGCCCGCGAGGAGTACGAGGAGTACGCCGACACCAAGGCGGGCCTGGAGGCCCGGGCCCGGATGCAGCGCGGCTGGATGGAGAACGGCGTCCGCAACGCCCGCCGCAAGTCCAGCGACAACGACAAGATCGGGCGCGCGATGCGCACCGAGTCCACCGAGAAGCAGGCCGCCAAGGCCCGGCAGACCCAGCGGATGATCGAGCGGCTGGACGTGGTCGACGAGCCCCGCAAGGAGTGGGAGCTGCGGATGGAGATCGCCGCCGCGCCGCGCTCCGGCTCGGTCGTCGCCACCCTGCGCGGGGCCACCGCCCGGCGCGGCGACTTCGTGCTGGGCCCGGTGGACCTGCAGATCGACTGGGCGGACCGGGTCGCCATCACCGGTGCCAACGGCGCGGGCAAGTCCACGCTGCTGGCCGCCCTACTGGGCCGGCTCGAACTCGACTCCGGCAGCGCGGCGCTGGGCTCCGGCGTGGTCGTCGGCGAGGTGGACCAGGCACGCGGGCTGTTCCTCGGCGGCGAACCGCTGCTGGAGGCGTTCGCGGCCGCCGTCCCCGAGCTCGCACCGGACGAGGTCCGCACCCTGCTGGCGAAGTTCGGGCTGAAGGCGGTGCACGTGCTGCGCCCCGCGGACACGCTCTCCCCCGGCGAGCGGACCCGGGCGGCGCTCGCGCTGCTCCAGGCGCGCGGGGTGAACCTGCTGGTGCTGGACGAGCCCACCAACCACCTGGACCTGGCGGCCATCGAGCAGCTGGAGTCGGCACTCGCCTCGTACACCGGCACGCTGCTGCTGGTCACGCACGACCGGCGGATGCTGGACACCGTCGCGGTGAACCGGCGGATCGAGGTCGGCGGCGGGCGGGTCGCCGAGCTGTAGCACCGGGCGCCCTGCGCACCGCGGGCCGGGGAGGAGGTCCAGACCTCTTCCCCGGCCCGCCGTCATGTGCTGTGCTGTCGCCCATGGTTGACAGCACAGCGCTCGACAGCGCGGTGGCAGGCGCGTCCTACCCGACCGTCCCGCTCACCCCCATGACCGTGCCCGCCCACGAGGCCGAGGCCCGCAGCAAGTCCTTCCACGACGTGATGGACCAGCGCCGAACCGTCCGCGACTACTCGACCCGGCCGCTCCCGGACGGCGTGCTGGAGTGGGCGATCCGCACCGCCAACACAGCGCCGAGCGGCGCGCACGTCCAGCCCTGGCGGTTCGTGGTGATCACCGATCCGGACCGCAAGCGCCGGCTGCGGGAGGCCGCCGAGGCCGAGGAGCGCGAGTTCTACGCGCACCGGGCCTCCGAGGAGTGGCTGGCCGCGCTCGCGCCGATCGGCACCGACTGGGAGAAGCCCTTCCTGGAGGACGCCCCGGCCGTGATCGTGGTCTTCGAGGTGCACAAGGGCCCGCACTCGCCGCGCCCGTACTACACCAAGGAGTCGGTGGGCATCGCGGTCGGCCTGCTGCTGGCCACGCTGCACCAGGCGGGGCTGGCCACGCTCACCCACACGCCGAGCCCGATGAAGTTCCTCAACGAGGTGTGCGAACGGCCGCAGGAGGAACGGGCCGCGTACGTCATCCCGGTGGGGTACCCCGCCGAGGGGGCGCGCGTACCGGACCTGCGGCGCAAGGAGCTCGACGAGGTGCTGATCCGCCTCTGACGCGCCCCCGGACCGCCCGGGTAAGCGGCGACGGGCGGTGGTGACGGATACAGGACGTCGACATAATCGCTGTCATGAATCACGTCATGCCACCGCCGTGCGGTGCCGCGTCCGATCCCCCTCCGTCGTCCGCTCCCTCCTCCGTGCCCGCACCCGGCGCGCCCGCGCCCACCCCCGGCCGGCCGCCCGAACTGCTGCGGCCGGCCGGGGGAATCACGCTGCGCCGCCGCTCCCCCGCCCAGAGCCTCGCCCTCAACGCCGCCGTCCGGGCCGACCTGGACCACCTGCGCCCCTGGCTGGAGTGGGCCGCCGAGCCCCCCACCGCCGCCCGCACCGCCGAGCTGACCGAGGCCGGCATGGCCGCCTGGGAGGCCGGCACCGACTTCATCTACCTGGTCGGCCTGGACGCCGAACCCGGCCGGGTGATCGGCTCGTTCGGCCTGCACCGCCGGATCGGACCGGGCGCGCTGGAGATCGGCTACTGGGTCGGCACCGACCACGTCGGCCGGGGCATCGCCACCGCCGCCGCCCGGGCGCTCACCGCCGCGGCGTTCGCCCTGCCCGGAATCCACCGGGTCGAGATCCACTGCGACCCGGCGAACACCGCCAGCGCCGCGGTCGCCCGACGGCTCGGCTTCTGCCTCGACCGGACGGTCGATGCGCCGGTGCGGGCACCGGGCGAGACCGGACGCAAGCAGATCTGGGTCCAGGAGTGCCGTCCCGCCCGGTGGCGTCCCGCCCGGTAGCGGTCCGTCCGGTAGCGGTCCGTCCGGCAGCGCCCCGCTCAGTACCGCTCGCCCGACGGCGCCGGCAGCGCGTCCAGCTCGGCGAGGTCAGCCGGCGACAGCACCAGCTCGGCCGCCGCCGCGTTCTGCACCAGGTACTCGGGCGTCTTGGTGCCCGGGATCGGCAGCACGTACCGCCCCTGCGCGACCAGCCAGGCGAGCGCCACCTGCGCGGGCGTCGCGCCGACCCTCGCCGCGACCTCCCGCACCCGCTCCACCAGTGCCAGGTTCGCCTTCAGCGCGTCCTGCTGGAAGCGCGGCAGGCCGCGGCGGAAGTCGTCGGCCGGCAATTCGTCGAAGGAGGCGATGCCGCCGGTCAGGAAGCCCCGGCCGAGCGGCGAGAACGGCAGGAACGCGATCCCGTGCTGCTCGGTGTACGGCAGCACCTCGGCCAGCGAGTCCCTGGTCCACAGCGACAGTTCGTTCTGCACCGAGGCCACCGGGTGGACGGCCCGGGCGCGCTCGATCTCCTCGACGCCCACCTCGGACAGCCCGATCCGGCGCGCCTTGCCGGCCGCCACCACCTCGGCGAGCGCGCCCCAGGACTCCTCGATCGGCACCTCCGGGTCGACCCGGTGCAGCTGGTACAGGTCGACGTGGTCGGTGCCGAGGCGGTGCAGGCTGTCGTCGATCGCCCGCCGGATGTGCTCGGGCCGCCCGTTGCGCAGCACCCGCTCCCCACCGGTGCCCGGCACCAGGCCGACCTTGGTGGCGAGCACCGCCCGCTCCCGGTACGGACCGGCCAGCGCGGCGCCGACCACCTCCTCGTTGCTGTAGGGGCCGTAGATGTCGGAGGTGTCGATCAGCGTGACCCCGAGGTCGAGCGCCTGCCGGATCACCCGGACCGAGGTCTCGTCGTCCCGGTTGTGGACGTCGTAGGCCCAGGTCATCCCCATGCAGCCGAGGCCGACGACCCCGACCTCGGGGCCCTCGCTGCCGAGCGTGGCGTTGCGCATGACGTACTCCTCACTGGTGCCGGCCCCGTGGCGCCGACGTGCGGTCGGATCAACGGGCCCCAGCCTGCCCCTTGGAGTGCGCTCGAGGTCAAGCCCGGCCCGGGAGACCCGGGCCGCGCCCGCGCTCCGCCGACCACTCCCGGAACCCGCCGCCCAGCACCAGGTCCGCGAGCCGCCGGTAGCCGCCCGCCCCCGGGTGCGCGCCGTCCGCGGCCAGGGCCTCCGCGACCCACGTCCGGTCCGCCGCCAGGGCGGCCGTCACATCGACGAACGGCACCCCTCGCGCGGCGCAGACCCCGGCGATGCCCTCCGCCAGCGACAGCAGCCGCCCCAGGTGCGGCGCCCCCGCGTCGACCACCGGCGGCGGACCCACCACGAACGGCACGAGCCCCCGGCCCCGGGCGCCGTCCAGCAGCGCGGCCACGTTCGCCAGGCACGCGTCCGGCTCGACCCGCGGCCGACCGGCCTCCTCCACCGCGTCGTTGCTGCCCACCGACAGCACCAGCCGGTTGTCCGCGCCCGGCAGCACCCGGACGTCCGTCTCGCCCCAGCAACGCGCCCGCACGTCGGCCGACGTGTTCCGCCGGACTCCCAGGTTGAACACCGTCACCTCGGCCGCTCCGGCCCCGGGACCCGCCCAGCAGTCCGCCGCCACGCGGCCCACCCAGCCCCGGAACTCCGGGTCGCCGACACCCTGGGTGAAGGAGTCGCCGAGGAAGAGGCACCGCAGGTTCCGCCCCGCCATGTCTTCGATCATGGCGGCACCCTAGGGGTTGGGCGGGCCCGCTCGCCCGGCCGTCCACCACCCGGCGCGACGCCTGCCCGCGTCCTCCCGCCGGAACCTTAACGTCCGCGTAAGGCCGACTGGGAGCCTCCTTTGATGCCCCGAAGGTTCTTGACGTGCGCAGGTGGTCTAGTCCAGCTTGGTCCTCAGCACCGCGCACCTCCCCCACCCGGACCACCCTCCGCCGTCACCCGCCCCCGCGCCCTCCTCCCCACCGCGCGAGGCCGGTGGCAGACCTCGTTCCCGAGAGGCACCCCCATGCCACGCGCGCCCCACGACACCCCTGCCCGGCACCGCCGCCCGGCCGTCCGCACCAAGCTCCTCGGCCTCGCCACCGCCGTCGTCCTCGCCGGCGCCGGCCTGGCCGCGGTCGCCGGGAACGCCGGCGCCGCCGACGGCAACCTGCTCGCCAACCCCGGCTTCGAGAGCGGCTCGCTCGGCCCGTGGAGCTGCTCCGGCACCACCGGCAGCGTGGTCAACTCCGGCGCGCACGGCGGCTCGTACGCCCTGAGCGGCGCGGTCGGCAGCTCCGACACCGCCCAGTGCGGCCAGAGCGTCGCCGTGAAGCCCAACACCACCTACACGCTGAGCGCCTGGGTCAAGGGCCAGTACGTCTACCTCGGCGCGACCGGCAGCGGGGTCACCGACCCGGCCGTCTGGACGCCCGGCGGCAGCGGCTGGCAGCAGCTGAGCGCCACCTTCACCACCGGCGCGGCCACCACCAGCGTCAACGTCTACCTGCACGGCTGGTACGGCCAGGGCGCCTACCTCGCCGACGACGTCACGCTGTCCGGCCCCGGTGGCAACCCGACCACCCCGCCGCCCACCACCCCGCCGACCACGACGCCCCCGACCACCACCCCGCCCACGACCACGCCGCCCACCACCCCCGCGCCCGACGTGGCCCTCCCGGTCGCGCCGTACATCGACATGGGCGCCTGGCCGACCCCCTCGCTGCCCGCGATGGCCAAGTCCGGCAACCTCAAGGCCTTCACCATGGGCTTCGTCACCGCCGTCGGCTGCAAGGCCAGCTGGTTCAACGCCTACGACCCGCGCACCGGCTGGGCCAAGGACCAGATCGACGCGCTGCGCGCGGCCGGCGGCGACGTCAAGCTCTCCTTCGGCGGCGCCAGCGGCACCGAACTCGCCGCCGCCTGCACCACCGTCGACTCGCTGTTCGCCGAGTACGACGCGGTGGTGAAGGCCTTCAACCTGCGCTACGTGGACTTCGACATCGAGGGCGCCGCGATCGCCGACACCGCCGCCAACGACCGCCGCTCCGCCGCGCTCGCCAAGCTGCAGAAGGCCAACCCGGGGCTGAAGGTCTCCTTCACCCTGCCCGTGCTCCCGGAGGGCCTCACCACCGAGGGCGTCGCCATCGTCCGCTCGGCCCGCGACGCGGGGGTGAACGTCGACCTCGTCAACATCATGGCGATGGACTACTACCGCTCCGGCGCGGACTACGGCGACGCCGCCGTCCAGGCGGCGCAGTCCCTGTACGGTCAGCTCAAGGCCCTGTACCCGGCCAAGAGCGACGCCCAGCTGTGGTCGGCCGTCGGCGTCACCCCGATGATCGGCGAGAACGACGACCACCAGATCTACAACCAGGCCGACGCCCAGCAGCTGGTCGCCTTCGCCCGCCAGCACCACCTGGGCGAACTGGCCTTCTGGGACGCCACCCGGGACGCCAACGCCTGCACCGGCGGCCTCTTCAAGTGCACCAACATCCCGCAGCAGCCGTACGAGTTCGCGAAGATCTTCGCCCAGTACACGGGCTGACCGGCCCCGCCCGACCGCCCCACCCGCCCCGCGCCGGCGGCCCCACCCCCACGGGCCGCCGGCGCGGCGTTATTCGAGCGCGCGTTCGCGGGCGGTCCACTACAGTCCCCCCATCACCGGAGCCGCCCGCCGGCCGCTCCGACGCAGGTGAACAGGCGCACGAGGGGGCGGACATGACGGTCCGGGACGACACGGGCAGCACGACCGGGGAGGTCACTCCCGAGGAACTGGCCGCGTTCGGCCGCACCCTCGCCCGCCTGCGCGCACTGCCCACCGGCGACGTCACCCGGCTGCACGCCGAGCGGCAGCTCAGCTCCTTCCACCGCGCGAGCCGCAAGCAGCGCCGCCAGGAGGAGCGCGCCCAGGTCCTGGCCGCCGACGCCGCGCTGCTCGCCGCCACCGCCACCGGCGCCCGCGACCGCCGGGAGGACGCCCCGCTGCCCGCCCGGGCGGACTCGGCCCCCGTCGGCGAACTCCGCGGCAGCCGCCGCTGCTACGTCTGCAAGCGGCGGTACCGCGAGGTGGACGCGTTCTACCACATGCTCTGCCGCCCCTGCGCGGCCGACAACACCTCCCGCCGCGCCCTCTCCACCGACCTCCGGGGCCGCCGCGCGCTGCTCACCGGCGGCCGGGTGAAGATCGGGTTCCAGCTGGCCCTGATGATGCTGCGCGACGGCGCCGAGCTGCTCGTCACCAGCCGTTTCCCGCACGACACCGTGCGCCGCTTCCGGGCCGCCGAGGGCAGCGCCGCCTGGTGGGACCGCCTCACCGTCATCGGCATCGACCTGCGCGACCCGCGCCAGGTGCTCGGCCTCACCGAGCAACTGCGCACCGACGGGCGGTCGTTGGACATCCTGGTCAACAACGCCGCGCAGACCTTGCGCCGCCCGCCCGAGTCCTACGCCCTGCTGGCCGCCGGCGAGCGGTCCGCCCTGCCCGCGGGCGACGCCGCGAACGTCACGCATGCGCCCGGCTTCCGGTCGACGGCCGCCCCGGCGCCGTCGCCGCTCCCGCCACTGCTTGCGTCACCGCTTCCGGTCCCGCTCGGGACCGACGAGGCCGGCCTGCTGCCGGACCTCGCCGACACCAACTCCTGGTCCGCCCGCCTCGGTTCGCTCGATCCCACCGAGGTCCTGGAGGTCCAGCTCGTCAACGCGCTCGCCCCGGCCCTGCTCTGCGACCGGCTGCTGCCGCTGCTGCTCGCCTCCCCGCACCCCCGCCGCTACATCGTCAACGTGACGGCCGTGGAGGGCCGGTTCGCCGTCCGCAACAAGACCCCCGGCCACCCGCACACCAACATGGCCAAGGCCGCGCTCAACATGCTCACCCGCACCAGCGCGGAGGAACTCGCCACCCGGGGCGTGCACATGTGCGCCGTCGACACCGGCTGGATCACCGACGAGAACCCGGCCCCCCGGAAGGCCCGGATCGCCGCCACCGGCTTCCGCACCCCGCTCGACATCGTCGACGGCGCCGCCCGCGTCTACGACCCCGTGGTCCGCGGCGAGGCGGGCTCCCCGGTCTCCGGGGTCTTCCTCAAGGACTACCGCGAGGCGGCCTGGTGACCACCCGGGGCTACCGGCCGGGGAGCCTGAAACGGGGCGGGGCGAGCAGTTCCTCAACCGGTCGCGGCCGGCACCACTCGCACGGATCACCGGGCCGCGCCGAGCCCGCCGGGGCCGGCTTCCGACGCCGCGGCCTCCGTGGTCGCGAGCCGGGCCTCCTGAGGACGAACGGCCGCTCCGGCGGCAGAACCGGGATTTCGTGGTGCCACTCCGGGCCCACTCGATCCGCCAGCTCGGTGCACCAGCGCTCGGCCCACGCCGGATCGAGGGCGTACAACGCGGCAGCCTGCCGCTCCCACAGCCATTCGTGCGCGGGAAGCCCGTCACGGACGACCCAGTACAACAGCTCCGAGGCATCGTCGGTGAACCGCTCGGAAAGCTTCTCCCCCCTCTCGAAGGAGAAGTAGCCCATCGTCCCGTCGGCCCGGATCCCGATGGTGTTGCCGGACGCGAAGTCGAAAGACGGCTTGTGTTCCCCCGGGAGGCCCAGAAGGCGCCACAGCCGGTCGATCTCGTTCTCCAGATCCCGCTGCCGTCGGCGGCGCCGATGCTCGTTCATGTCGCTCCGATCGTTCCTGCCCGCCGACCCCGAACATCCCGTCCCGGCGCTACCGGTCGAGCAGCCTGAAACGTGGGAACCCCTTCGGCGTGCGCCGCTGCTTCCGGCACAGGTCGCACGAATCGGCCGACCGAGGCGGGCTCACGAACGCGGCCGACAGCGGGGCCGGGCGGGGGCCGGCGCCGGCAGGCCGCCTGGTGGCCGGCCGGACGGCCGCCGGAGCCGGTCTCCTCGGGCGCGGCGATCGGAACCGGGGCGACCGGAGCACGAAAGGCTCCTCCGGCGGAAGCGTCGGGACCTCGTGCCGCCGCTCCGGGCCGATCGTTCCGGCCAGCTCCGCGCACCAGCGCTCGGCCCATGCCGGGTCGAGGGCGTGCAGCGCGGAGGCCCGCTGCGCCCACGTACCGCCGGACCGGCAGAGCGCGTCGGAGATCACCCAGTACATCAGCTCTGAGACGTCACGGGTGCTCCGCTCGACGGTGACGCCCCGCTCGGAGAAGGAGAGGCACCTCAGCCTGCCGTTGTAACGGAAATCGATGAACCGCGCACCGTCGTCGCGGAATTCGCAGCGCGGCCTGAGGTCCTCCGGGATTCCCACGAGGTCGCTCAGCCGGTCGATCTCGCTCTCCAGGCGCCAGCGCTCCACGTCGTACCAATCCATGCCCGTGCCCCCGTTCGCTTGCAGGCGGCGCACGGGACACGACACGTTCGGCCGTCCGGCGCCGAGCCGAGCATACGCTATTAGTGTCAGAGTGACGATAATGAGAGGGTGCCGCCGGTCGTGCTCAGGACGGGCTCTCGCGGCCCTCCGGCTCCCGCCGCTTGCGGATCACCATCGCGGTGCCCGCGTCCAGGTCGATGCCGTGGCCGGGCGGGGCGGTCGCGTGGTCGTCGTCGCGCAGGACGAGCCGCGCCTGGCGCTGCTCGATCTGGACGCGCTTGCCCGCGTGGAACAGGGCGTGCAGCTCCTCGAACACCGACATGCCGAAGCCGCCGGATCCCGATCCGGCCTCCGGTCCGCCGTCGCGGCGGTTGCTCACCACCGCCGCCAGGGCGACCAGCCCGGCCACCAGGGCCGCCGCCGCCATGACCACCACCGACACCACCGTCATGCCCGTATCAACGGCCGGGCAGCGCACCATCGTTCCGAGGCCCGCCACGCAGGAAGTCGGCGCGGTCGACTTCCTGCGCGGCGGCCGGTCGCGGTCACTGCCCCGCGGCCACCGCCTCCTCGTCCGTGACCTCCAGGCCGTACGCCACGACCGCCTGCCGCAGCCCGCCCGGGTAGCCCGCGAGGGCGGGGGTGAAGTCCCAGTCCCCCGCCTCGTCGCGGTCGAAGCGGCCCAGGCGCATCGCGATGTTGGTCTCCGCCCCGTCCGCGAGGTGGACGACGGCCGCGTCCTGGTCGGCGCCCGCCTCCAGGATCAGCGCCGGCCCGGCGAACCCGGCCATGGTGGCCTCCGGGTGGTTCTCGGTGTCGGCCGCGGCGATGACGACGAGCCGGTCCGCCTCGGTGGGCAGCGCGTCGAAGTCGACCATCAGGCACGCGTTGGCGTCGTCGTAGCCGGTCACGAGCCGGACCGAACCGTCCGGCGTGGAGGCGTTGTTGTAGAAGACGAGGTGGTCGTCGGAGAGCGCGCGGTTGCCCTGGCAGACCAGGGCGGCGATGTCGTACTCCTCCTCCCCCGTCCAGTGCAGCAGCAGCCGTGCGGGCTCGGCGGCCACCTCGATCGCGGGCGCGCTGTCGTCCGACCCGCCGGCCGGCTCGTCCACCGCGCTCGCGCAGGCGGGCGCGAACATCTCGTGGAAGCCGTGGTGCTTGAGCAGACCGACCAGCTCGGAGCCGTTGATCAGCGTGATCGGCTTGCCGGAGACGAACTGGTGCGAGCTCGGCCCGAACTTGCTGGTGGTGACGAGCACGGCCTTGGTGGCCGCCCGGTCGTGCTGGAGCGTGCCGAAGAGGTCCCGCACGACCGACGGGGTCACCGTGTCCCGGTAGCGCTTGACCTGCACGATCACGTTCCCGCCCCGGAACGGGTCGCTGTCGATGCCGCGCACGTCCACCCCGCCGTCCTTCGACCGGGCGGTCAGCTCGACCTTCATGCCCATCGACTCCATCAGCCGGGCTATCAGCTTCTCGAACTCGATCGGGTCCATCTCCAGCAGGAGCTGGAGCTCGCGCACCCGCCGCGCCATCCGGCCGCGGTTCGCGTTGGTGTCGTCGCGGAGGTGCCGGAACAGCATCCGCTGGGCGCGGCGCTCGTTGGCATCGGGGTTGCTGAGACGGTGGAGCTTGCGGCTCCGGGACATAGGTACTCCCTCGAACGCACCTGACTGACATATCGTCAGGTGCGTGTCAGAAATGGCGACTTCAGGACGGCTCGGGCACATCCCCCGCTGGGTGAGTGAGTAGGTTACCGCCGTACGCGGACCCTGTCGCTCGGATCGGCGGGAGCGGACCCACCCGACCGCCTGCACCCGATCGCCTCCGCGATCGCGACCCGTGAGCTGCGGAGGTTCCCCGAAGCGCGCCGCCCGAGGTGAACCCGGCGCCCGGTCCTACCGGTGCCCGGGCTCCAGGACGAAGACGGGGATCAGGCGGTCGGTCTTCTCCTGGTACTCGGCGTACGTCGGGAAGGCGGCGACCGCGCGCTCCCACCACTCGGCGCGTTCGGACCCGGTCACCTCGCGGGCCGTCATCTCCTGTCGCACCGGACCGTCCTGGAGCTCCACGTGCGGGTCGGTCGTCAGGTTGAGGTACCAGACCGGGTGCTCCGGGAAGCCGCCCTTCGAGGCCACGGCCGCGTACCGTCCCTCGTGCTCCACCCGCATCACCGGGACCTTGCGCACCTTGCCGCTCTTCGCGCCGCGCATCGTGATGACGACGACCGGCAGACCGGTGTCCCTCAGCGTCGTCCCCTCGGTGCCACCCGAACTCTCGTACAGCTCGACCTGCTCGCGGATCCACTGTGCCGGACTCAGCCCGTACTCGCCCTCAAGAGGCATCGCGTTCACTCCGTCGTCGCGTCGTGAAGAAGGGATGTACCGGGCGACGAGCCTATCGGGCGCGGGTCGCGTGTGCGGGGATTCGCGGCGTTCCGCCCGTGGTTAGGCTCTCCGGTCATGGCGACGAACAGCGGTGGGTTTCTCGTGGTGACCACGACCCACGACGACGAGGATAAGGCCCGCGCCCTGGCGGCGGAGGTCGTGCGGGCGCGGCTGGCCGCCTGCGCGCAGGTGTACCGGATCCGGTCCGTGTACTGGTGGGACGGCGAGGTCCAGGACGCGGCGGAGTGGCGGACCGACTTCAAGACCCGCGCCGAACTGCTCGACGAGCTGACGGAGTTCATCGGTGCGCGGCACGACTACGACACCCCGGAGGTGGTGGCCGTGCCGATGGTGGCGGGCAGCGCCGCGTACCTGGAGTGGGTGCGGGCCGAGACGGATCGCCCGTGACCCGGCCCGCCGCCCACGGGCGGCGGGCTGTCGGCGATCCCCGGTTCCCCGGTCAGAACCAGTGCAGGCAGTGCGGCGGCCGCTCCGTGCCGAAGAGGCTGTCGGCCTCGGCGGCCGCGCCCGGCCGGTGGGCCTCGATCCGGCCCGCGCGGACCAGTGTGCTCGGGGTGGTGCCACCGAGGTAGATCGAGCCCAGGTCGGACACGTCCAGGCTCAGGTCCGGCTCCCGGTCGGTCTCCGCGCACTCCGCCTTGCCGTCCCGGACGGTGAGCAGCCAGCGGTGGTGCTCACCGAGGAACGCGTCCTCGACGTCGAGCACCAGCTCCCCGTCCGCGAACCAGCCGCGCGCGGCCAGGGCGCGCGGCACGTCCAGCAGCCGGACCCAGAGCCAGTCCTCCTCGGCGCTGGTCTCGCCGCTGCGAATGTCCTCCAGCTGCCAGCGCAGCGGGTGCCAGGACGGGACGTGCTTGAACACGACCTGACCGATCAGGTCGTGGCCGAGCACGGTGCGGGCCAACGCCGTGAACACGGTGTCGTCGAGGGCGATGACCTCGTCCACGGTCAGGACGCTCGTCTTGTTCACGCGGTCGAAGTCGCCGAGCGCGTAACTCGCGTAGCCGTCCGGGACGCCGGCGGCGTCCCGGTGCAGCACGACGTAGCGCGGCGCCGGGGAGATCGGGGGCTGACCGGCCCGCAGGGCCCACCAGCGGTGCGGCCGCGAGAGCGCCCCGGGCTGGGCCCGGCGGTAGCGGTCGTAGACCTCCTCCAGGATCTCCTGGCAGTCGTCGCTCCGCAGCAGCTCGACGGAACCGGTGTCCTCGCCGCCCGCCCTCGGGGTGATCAGCTCGGCCCGCTTGCGCGGCACGGTCAGCCGGTTGGTCCAGGTCGCCGGTCCGTAGCCGAAACGGCGGTAGATCACGGCCTCCGAGGCCAGCAGCACCGAGAGGAACTCGCCGCGCTCGCGGATGTCGGCGAGCTGACGCCGCATCATCCCGGTGAGCGCGCCCTGCCGCCGGTGCGTGGGCGCGACCCCGACGGCGGTGACTCCGGAGACCGGGACGATGCCGCCCCCGGGCAGGGTGAGTTCGAAGGAGTAGGCGGCGGCGGTGCCGACCGGCGGACCGTCCTCCGCCACCGCGAACAGCCCCCGGTCCAGTTCGAAGGCCGACCACCAGGCCCCGCCGCCGTCCTCGGTGGTGGTTCCGGGGAACAGCCCGAAGGCCGAGTGCATGGTGGCGACGAACCTCTCGCGGTCCTGCTCGCTCGTGGCACGGATCTCCATCGGTACTGCAGCCTCCCCGGATCGTTCGCACCACCACACGTGGCGCCCCGGCCACAGTGCATCCGCCCCGACGATCGCGGTCAAGCGAATTACCCCCGTGTCGCCGCCCGCATCGCCCGACCCTCAGGAGAACCGTTCATCGCTCCAGCGGTCGGCACCGAGTAGGCTCACCCTGGAGGAGAGGAGGGCCGCCATGAGCCGGCCCGTGCACGACGGAGTCGAACTGATCCCTCGGCCCGAGCAGAACCCGGCAGCGCTCAGAGCCGCCCTGGCCGTGGTCGCCGCCGACCGCCTCCCCGAAATGCTCGACGGACAGACCAAGGCGATGGCCGAGGCCATCGAGGCCGCGAGCGTTCAGCCGCTCCGCTCGTTCGTGGCGCACTGGTCGGCGGTGGTGGAGATCGAACGGCACCCTGTCACCGCTCGGGCCTACCACCGGGCGAACTATCTGGCGAACCATGCCGCGACCCTCGCCGATTGCCGCGAACACGCCACCGCTGTCGCCGGGTTCTACCGCGCCGCCTGCGCGGCAGTGAACGAGTGACCTGGAGCCGGGAGCACCTCCCCAGCAAGTGACGGCCGGAGCCCCGGCGGGGCTCCGGTTCCTGATTCCTCGCGGTCGCGCCGCAGGTCTCCTGTCCCGGCCACGGAACACGAGCGGTCCCTGTGTCCCGTTCAGGCCACCCGCTCGCCGCTCGGCTCGCGGGCGCCCGCCTCGCCGCCCGTCCCGCCGCCCGCCATCGCGTCGCGGACGCCGCGCGAGAGGCGTTCGGCCAGCGCGGCGACCAGGGTGCGCGGGCGGCGCGGGGTGAGGTGGGCGCTGAGCTGGTTGGCGAGGCCCGGCACCACGTAGGCGCGGTCGGCGTCGAGGGCCCGCAGCGCAGCCCGGACGACCGGGCCGACCGTCGCGAAGCTGCCCGTGACAGCGGCCTTCCGGGTGCCGATGACGTTGAAGAACTCGGTCTCCACCGGCCCGGGGCAGAAGGCCAGGACGCGGATGCCGCGCTTCCGGTACTCCTGCCGCAGCGCGAGGCTGAAGTTGAGCACGAAGGTCTTCGAGGCGCCGTAGACGGCGAGGTACGGGGTGGGCTGGAAGCTCGCCGTGGAGGACACGTTGATCACCGAACCCCCGCCGCGCGCGAGCATGCCGGGGAGGAGTTCGTGGGTGAGGTCGACGAGGGCGACCACGTTGACCATCAGCTGGTCGTGGTCGCGCTGCCCGTCGACGGTCTCGAACGGGCCGCAGGTGCCGAAGCCGGCGTTGTTGACCAGGATGTCGACGGCGATGCCCCGGTCCGCGAGTCCGGCGCCGACGCGGCGGGCGGCGTCGGGGGCGGCGAGGTCCTGGACCAGGACGTGGGCGGTGATGCCGTGGGCCTTGCCCAGGCGCTCGGCGAGGTCGTGCAGGCGGTCGGCGGAGCGGGCGACCAGGACGAGGTCGTGACCGCGCGCGGCGAGCTGGGCGGCGAACTCGGCACCGAGGCCGGAGGACGCGCCGGTGATCAGAGCAGTGGTGGCAGTGCGCACGGTGGTGCTCCCTTGTCCTTCGATCTGTGACTCGACCTATGACTCGATCTGCAACACGAGAGTATCTGATAATCCTAGAGCTGCGACACTTCTGTTTCAGTTAGTGGGCGAGCCGATCCCCCGCTGTACCGTTCCCGGGTACGGCAGAGCTGGAGGCACACAGATGAACCGCACGCCCGGGCGCCCGCTGCGCGCCGACGCCGAACGCAGCGTCCGCGCGATCCTCGCGGCGGCCGAACGCGTCCTGGCCGAGCACCCGGGCGCGACCATGGAGCAGATCGCGGAGGCGGCCGGGGTCACCCGCACCACCGTGCACCGCCGCTTCGCCAACCGGCAGGCGCTGCTGGACGCGCTCGCCACCGAGGCCGCGGCCAAGCTCGCCGAGGCGATCGAGGACGGGCACCCGGAGACCGCGCCGCCGCTGGTCGCGCTGCACCGGGCGACGGCCAACGTGCTGCGGGTGAAGGCGTCCTGGGGCTTCGCCCTGGGGCCGGCGGCCGCCGGGAGCGAGCCGGCCGCCCGGATCCACGAGGCGATCGCGCGCCGCTGCGTCGAACTGCTCGGCCGGATCCGGGAACAGGGGGTGATCGCCGCCGACGCCGACCTGGAGTGGGTGCGCCGGGTCTACTACGCCCTCATCGGCGAGGCACTGCACGGCGAGGGCGGCGCCGGGCCCGTCGACGCCGACCCGGACACCCTGGCCGCCCTGATCGTCGACACCGTGCTGCACGGCGTGGGCCCCCGCCGGGCGGGCTGACACCACCGGCGCCGGGCTCCTCCGTCCGCTCCGTCCCGGCGGATCGCGCTGCCCCGGTACCGCCGCGTCTCTCCCCAACTCGCCCATATCGCATGACAATCCTCTATCTCCCTCGATCGAGGGAAAGATCGCCCATGACGCCTTTTTCGCCGCCGGATGGGGGAACATCAGCACGTCCGCGCCCGAACGATCCCGGTCGGGCGGCAGAACCCGGCCCCTGGATGAGCCCGTGACTCCCTCCTCCGCACCCGTGTGGGACTGCCCCTTCAACCACACCGACGGCCTGGAGTTCGACCCGCTCCTCAAGCGGCTGCTCACCGAGGAGCCGATCGCCAGGATCCGCCTGCCGCACGGCGAGGGCGAGGCCTGGCTGGCCACCCGCTACGAGGACGTCCGAGTGGTCACCACCGACCGCCGGTTCAGCCGCGCCGCGGGCATCGGCCGGGACCTGCCGCGGATGACGCCCGCCCCGATCGCCCAGGTCGAGTCGATCAACCTGATGGACCCGCCGGCCCACAACCGGCTGCGCCGCCTCGTCGCCCAGGGGTTCACCAACCGCCAGGTGGAGCGGATGCGCGCGCACACCCAGCGCGTCGTCGACGGCTACCTCGACGAGATGACCGAGCACGGCGCGCCCGCCGACCTCGTCGCCCACCTCTCCGCCCGGCTCCCGCTCACCACCATCTGCGAACTGCTCGACATCCCCGCCGAGGACCGCACCGAACTCCGCGGCCACGCCGTGGCGATGATGGCGATGGGGCCGAACAGCGGCGCCGGCCAGGTCAACGCCAAGACCGCGCTGCGCGCCTACTTCGCCGAGCTCACCGCCGCCCGCCGGCGCGATCCCGGCGAGGACCTCATCAGCGCCCTCGCCACCGCCCGCGACGGCGCCGAGCTGCTGGACGACGACGAACTCGCCGTGATGGCCATGGTCCTGCTGGTGACCGGCCACGACACCAGTACCTACGAGCTGTCCAACATCACCTACACCCTGCTCACCCACCCCGAGCAGCTCGCCAAGCTGCGCGCCCAGCCCGAGATGCTGCCGCGCGCGCTGGAGGAGCTGCTCCGCTTCATCCCGTTCCGCCAGGGCGTGGGCATCGCCCGGGTCGCCACCGAGGACGTCGAGCTCGGCGGCGTGCTGATCCGGGCCGGTGAGCCGGTGCACGTCTCCTACCTGGCCGCCAACCGCGACCCGGCGGTGTACGAGCGCCCCGACGAGCTCGATCTCGACCGGGGCGCCCCCACCCACATGACCTTCGGCTACGGCACCCACCACTGCCTCGGCTCCCATCTGGCCCGGATGGAGCTCCAGGTGGCCATCGGCACCCTGCTGAACCGCTTCCCGGGGCTCCGGCTCGCCGTACCGCCGGAGGCACTGGACTGGCGGACCGGCTCGATCTGGCGCTACCCGCGGACCCTGCCCGTCGCCTGGTGACGACCGCCCCAGCCGCGGGCCCCCTGCGTGCGGGCGATCTGCCCGCAGGGGCCCGCCCACAGGCCACCTGCCCATCGGAGACCCCGCCATGCCTACGCTCTGCCGCCCCGCCGTCGCCGTCCCCGAGCACGTCATCACGCTCGACGAGACCCTCGACCTGGCGCGCACCCTGCACGCCGACCACCCGCAGCTCGGGCTCGCCCTGCGGCTGATCGAGAACACCGGGGTGCGGACCAGGCACCTGGTCCAGCCCATCGAGGAGACCCTCCGGCACCCCGGCTTCACCGCGCGCAACGCCGTCTACGAGCGGGAGGCCAAACGCCG
Source organism: Streptomyces sp. TLI_053 (assembly GCF_900105395.1). Lineage (NCBI taxonomy): Bacteria > Bacillati > Actinomycetota > Actinomycetes > Kitasatosporales > Streptomycetaceae > Streptomyces > Streptomyces sp. TLI_053. The sequence goes on along the minus strand of NZ_LT629775.1, from coordinate 6,990,259 downwards.
CGTCCCGGAGGTGGTCGAGCGCGCCCTCGGTCACGCCGACCTCACGGCCCAGGACATCGACCTCATCGTCTACGTGTCCTGCACCGGCTTCATGATGCCCTCGCTGACCGCCTGGCTGATCAACAGCATGGGGTTCCGCTCCGACACCCGCCAGCTGCCGATCGCCCAGCTCGGCTGCGCGGCCGGCGGCGCCGCCGTCAACCGGGCGCACGACTTCTGCCGCGCCTACCCCGGCGCCAATGTGCTCGTCGTCGCCTGCGAGTTCTGCTCGCTCTGCTACCAGCCCACCGACCTCGGCGTCGGCTCGCTGCTCTCCAACGGGCTGTTCGGCGACGCGATCGCCGCCGTCGTGCTGCGCGGCCACGGCGGCACCGGCGTCCATCTGGAGCGCAACGGCTCGCACCTCGTCCCGGAGACCGAGCACTGGATCTCCTACGGGGTCAAGGACACCGGATTCCACTTCCAGCTCGACAAGCGCGTGCCCGGCACCATGGAGATGCTCGCGCCCGCCCTGCGCGCCCTGGCCACCGACCACGCCTGGGACGTCTCCGGTCTCGGCTTCTACATCGTGCACGCGGGCGGTCCGCGGATCCTCGACGACCTCTGCCGCTTCCTCAACCTGGAGCCCGCCGCGTTCCGGTTCTCCCGGGCCACGCTCACCGAGCGCGGCAACATCGCCAGCGCCGTGGTCTTCGACGCACTGGCCCGGATGTTCGAGGAGGGCGGGGTCGAGGACGGCACCCAGGGGCTGATCGCCGGCTTCGGTCCGGGCATCACCGCCGAGATCTCGCTCGGCAGTTGGGTGCGGCAGCCGCTGGAGGCGAAGGTCCCGCGCCGGCCCCGGGCGATCGACGCCGCGGAGCTGACCCTGGCTCACCAGACCACCCCCCTGCTGCGTCCGGCCGGGACTACGATCACCGAATGACCGATACCACCGATGCCAGCCATGCCACCGATGCCGGCCGTGCCACTGGTGCCGGCCCTGCCACCGACGCGGCCGGGGCGGGCGGGACGGCCCGGACGAGCGATCCGGCCGGGGCGCCCTCGATCCCCAGACCGCCCCGGCCCGGTGACGCGTCCCGGGCCACCGAGCTGGCCGCGCTCTTCCCGGCCCTGCACGCGCCGCAGTACTGGGCCTGGGGCCGTTACGACGCGCAGTTCTCCACCGTCCTGCCGCCGGACGAGCTGGTCACCAACATCCACCTGGTGGGCTTCACCGACGACGACAGGGTGGTGCTCTGCCGTGACGACCGGAACCACTGGTTCCTGCCCGGCGGCACCCGCGAGCACAACGAGTCCGTGGACTCCTGCCTGGTCCGCGAGCTGCGCGAGGAGGCCGGCGCCCGGTTGCTCGGCGCCCCGGTCTGGCTGGGGGCGCACCGCTGCGTGACCGACGACCCGGTGCCCTACCGGCCGTGGCAGCCGCACCCGGAGAAGGCGTGGCTCTGGGGCTGGGCCGACGTGGCGGTGGACTCGGTGCCGACCAACCCGGACGACGGCGAGCAGGTCGTCGAGGTCCGGGCGGTGGAGCCGGACGAGGCCCGACGGCTGCTGCTGGGCGGCCACGAGGCCTGGTGGGGCGAGCTGATCGCGCTGGCGGTCGAGCTGCGGTCGCGACCGCGCTGAGCCCGCCCGGAGACCGTCGGGCCGTGCCCGGGCCCCAAAGCCCCGGGCCCAGGGCCCCGCCTCCGCCTCCGCCTCCGCAGGATCACCGGAATGGCTCAGCACCGCAGCATGGCACCCGATCGGCGGTGATAAGACTCGAAGGGACTCGGGTCCCCCTCGGGCCCGCACCGACGGGAGCCGTCATGGACAACTACCCGCTGCTCAACATCTTCTGGACGATGCTGGAGCTGTTCCTCTGGATCCTCTGGTTCTTCCTGCTGTTCAAGATCATCACGGACATCTTCCGCAGCCACGACATGGGCGGCTGGGCCAAGGCGGGCTGGATGATCCTGGTGATCCTGCTGCCGCTGATCGGCGTGCTGGTGTACGTGATCGTGCGCGGCAAGAGCATGGGCGAACGCGACGTCGCCCAGGCCCAGAAGGCCGACGCGGCGTTCAAGGCCTACATCCGGGACGCGGCCGGCACCCCCGGCGAGGGCGGCACCGGGGACGCGGGCACGGGCCGCAGCCACGTCGACGACCTGGCGAAGCTCGCCGCGCTCAAGGCCGACGGGTCCATCTCCGAGGAGGAGTACCAGAAGGCCAAGGACAAGCTGCTGGTCTGAGCCCGGTACGGCCGCGGTGGCCGGTGGACGCGTGTCCGCCGGCCACCGCGGCTCGTGTCAGCGCCGCCCGGAGCGGCGGTCGTCCGAACCGCCACCGCCGGCCAGACCGGCCCGGCGCAGCGCGTCCGCCATGGCGCTGTTGCCCAACGCCCCCGGGCCGCCGGAACCGCCCCGGTCCCGGCGCTCCTGACCGCCGCCGCCACCCTGACCGCGACCGCCCTGACCGCCCTGGCCGCCGCGCCGCTCCTGGCGCGGCGGGCGCGCCTGCCGGTCGCCGCCGCGGCCGCCCTCGCCCCGGCCGCCCTCGCCGCCACCACGACCGACCTCGTCGTCCAGCCGCAGGGTGAGCCCGATCCGCTTGCGCGGCACGTCGACCGTGGTGACCCGGACGGTCACGATGTCGCCGGGCTTGACCACCTCGCGCGGGTCCTTGACGAAGTTCTTCGACAGCGCCGACACGTGCACCAGGCCGTCCTGGTGCACACCCACGTCGACGAAGGCGCCGAACGCGGCCACATTGGTCACCACGCCCTCCAGCACCATGCCGACCTCCAGGTCGCCGATCTTGTCGACGCCCTCCTTGAAGGTGGCGGTGCGGAACGCCGGGCGCGGGTCGCGCCCCGGCTTGTCCAGCTCGCCCAGGATGTCGGTGACGGTCGGGACGCCGAAGGTGCCGTCGGCGAAGTCGCCCGGCCGCAGCGCGCGCAGCCGGCTGCCGTTGCCGATCAGCTCGCGCAGCTCCCCACCGGTCGCGGCCAGGATCCGGCGCACCACCGGGTACGCCTCCGGGTGCACGCCGGAGGCGTCCAGCGGGTCGTCGCCGTCCGGGATCCGCAGGAAGCCCGCGCACTGCTCGAAGGCCTTCGGGCCGAGCCGGGCGACGTTCTTGAGCTCCTTGCGGGTACGGAACGGGCCGTTGGCGTCCCGGTGCGCGACGATGTTGTCCGCGAGCGTGCCGGTGATGCCGGAGACCCTGGTCAGCAGCGGCGCGGAGGCGGTGTTCACGTCCACGCCGACCGCGTTGACGCAGTCCTCGACCACGGCGTCCAGCGAGCGGGAGAGCTTCACCTCGCTCAGGTCGTGCTGGTACTGGCCGACACCGATCGACTTGGGGTCGATCTTGACCAGCTCGGCCAGCGGGTCCTGGAGCCGACGGGCGATCGACACCGCGCCGCGGATCGACACGTCGAGGTCCGGCAGCTCCTGCGAGGCGAACGCGGAGGCCGAGTACACCGAGGCACCGGCCTCGCTGACCATCGCCTTGGTCACGCCCAGCTCCGGGTGCCGCTTGAGGAGGTCCTCGGCGAGCTTGTCGGTCTCCCGCGAGGCGGTGCCGTTGCCGATCGCGACCAGGTCCACACCGTGCTTCCTCGCCAGCGCGGCCAGCGTCGCCAGCGCGGCGTCCCACTTGTTCGCCGGCTGGTGCGGGTAGATCGTGTCGTGCGCGAGCACCTTGCCGGTGGCGTCCACCACGGCGACCTTCACGCCCGTCCGGAAGCCCGGGTCCAGGCCCATGGTGGCGCGGGTGCCGGCCGGGGCGGCCAGCAGCAGGTCCCGCAGGTTCGCGGCGAACACCCGGACCGCCTCGTCCTCGGCCTCGGCGCGCAGCCGTCCGCGCAGGTCGATGCCGAGCCGGACCAGCACCCGGGTGCGCCAGGCCCAGCGGACGGTGTCGCCGAGCCACTTGTCGGCCGGGCGGCCGTGGTCGGCGATGCCGAAGCGGGCGGCGATCCGCTGCTCGTAGTCGCTCGCGCCGGGCAGGTCGCCGCCCTCGTCGCCGTCGTACGGGGACAGGTCGAGGTCGAGCACCTCCTCCTTCTCGCCGCGCAGCATCGCCAGGATCCGGTGCGAGGGGAGCTTGGTGTACGGCTCGGCGAAGTCGAAGTAGTCGGCGAACTTCGCGCCCTCCTGCTCCTTGCCCTCGCGGACGGTGGCGACCAGGCGGCCCCTGGTCCACATCCGCTCGCGCAGCGAGCCGACCAGGTCGGCGTCCTCGCCGAACCGCTCGACCAGGATCGCCCGGGCGCCCTCCAGCGCGGCGGCGCCGTCCGCGACCGACTCGTTGAGGAACCGCGCGGCCAGCGCCGCCGGGTCCTGCGTCGGGTCGGCGAGCAGGGTGTCCGCCAGCGGCTCGAGACCGGCCTCGCGGGCGATCTGGGCCTTGGTGCGCCGCTTCGGCTTGAACGGCAGGTAGATGTCCTCCAGCCGCGCCTTGGAGTCGGCGGCGAGGATCCGCGCCCGCAGCTCGTCGTCCAGCTTGCCCTGGGAATCGACCGACTCCAGGACGGCGGCGCGGCGCTCCTCCAGCTCCCGCAGGTAGCGCAGCCGCTCCTCGAGGGTGCGCAGCTGAGCGTCGTCCAGCGAGCCGGTGACCTCCTTGCGGTAGCGGGCCACGAACGGCACCGTCGCACCGCCGTCCAGCAGCTCGACCGCCGCCTTCACCTGCCCCTCGCGGACGCCCAGTTCCTCGGCGATCTTCCGCCCGATCGCCTGCTGGGCCTGCTGGGCCGCCTGTTCGACTGGCGTGGTCACGAAGCCGGTCACCTTCTTCAGAGTTGCTGTCCGTACCCCGGCATTCTGACAGCCGCCACCGACGGCCCGCCCCGCCCCCACCACCCCGGGCGTGGCGCGCCGGCGGTCCCCGACCGGCGCCTCCCGGCGGCCACCGGCAGCGCCGATGCGGCCCCGAGCGCCCCCCGCGAAACCCAACGCCCCTGTGAAATCCTCATGTTCTCACCCTGGTGTTCGAAATCCGCCTGATCGCGGGGCCCGTCCCGGCGTACAGTGCCGGGCATGTGCGCAGCCGCCCGGACGCCCGACCGCATGCACGACGACGACTTCCTGCACGACCGTCTGCACGACGAAGAACCCGTCATCGACACCGGCTTGGTGAGACGGCTGATCGCGGCCCAGTTCCCGCAGTGGACGGGCCTGCCGCTGACCCCGGTCGGCATCGCCGCCACCGACAACGCGATGTTCCGGCTCGGCGCCGACCACGCCGTCCGGCTGCCCAGGGCCGCGTGGGCCGCCGCGAACACCGCGCGTGAGCAGTACTGGCTGCCCCGCCTCGCCCCGCACCTGCCGGTCCCCGTGCCGGTGCCGGTCGCCCAGGGCCGGCCGACCACCGCCTACCCGTGGGAGTGGTCGGTGCTGCGCTGGCTGGACGGCGTCAATCCGGCCCCCGGGGTGCTCGCCGACCCCGCACAGCTCGCCCGGGACCTGGCCGGGTTCCTCGGCGCGCTGCACGCCGCAGAACCGGGACCGGACGCGCCGCCGGCGTCCCGCGGCGGACCGCTGGCCGGACGCGACGCCGCCACCCGTGCGGCGGTCGGCCGGCTGCGCGGCGTGATCGACACCGGGGCGGCCACCGCCCTCTGGGACAAGGCACTGCGGCTGCCCGAGCCGACCGGACCGGCCACCTGGGTGCACGGCGACCTCACCGCCGGGAACCTTCTGCTCTCCGGCCAACGCCTCGGTGCCGTGCTGGACTTCGGCCTGCTCGGGGCGGGCGACCCGACCGTCGACCTGATCGCCGCCTGGAACGTGCTCCCGGCGTCCGCCCGCCCGGTCTTCCGCGCCGCCCTGGCGCTCGACGACGCCACCTGGGAACGCGGCCGCGCCTGGGCGCTGTCCATCGCCCTCGTCCAGCTGCCCTACTACCGCACCACCAACCCCCCGCTGGCCGCCAACGCCCGTCACGTCGTCCGCGAGGTCCTGACGGACCGCAGCGTCTGACGGGCCCCCGCGTCCGACCGACCGCGGGGGCGAGGGGCGCCGGTTCCGGGGCCCGGGATCCGGGATCCGGGGGGCCGGGGAGCCGGGGAGCCGGGGAGCCGGGATCCGGGGGGCCGGGAGGAGCCGCCTCAGACCGAGCGGGTGGCCTCCGCCGCGCCCGGCGGGAGCGGCGTACGGGCTCCCTCCGCCCGCCAGGCGCCGGCCAGTTCGGCCGGGAAGCGCCGCCCGCTGCGGGTCAGCACCAGGCCGGGGGTGAGCTCGACCTCGTCGCCCGGCCGGAACGGCCGGTCGGCGTCCGCCGGGAGCCGCTCCCACGGGCCGAGGTGCCCGCGCCGCCCGGCCACCCGGATCCGGCTGCCGTAGGTGCTGGTGTCCCGCACCACCACGGCGCCGCCGCGCACCGCGACCAGCAGGTGACGGCGGCTGACCCCGGCGGCGCGCTCGGCGGGCAGCAGCCCGGCCAGGGGGATGCCGTCCGGCGTCCCGGGGGCGCGGCCGACCTCGGTCCGCGCCCCCTCGTCGAGGGTGTACCGGCCCACGCACTCCCCGTCCAGCACCACCTTGACCTGGGCGGCACCGGGCCGGGCCCCGTCGTCCAGCAGCGGGGTGCCGTGCAGTTCGCAGGTGGGCACGCCGCCGCGCATCCTCGGCAGCATCACCCGCCCGCCCCGGTGCACGCTGTAGAGGCCGCACCGCGTGTCCGGACAGCGCCAGGCCCGCCCGACCACCTCGACCAGCGGTTTGCGCCCGGCGGTCAGCAGCCCCTGCTTCTTGAGCGCGGACAGCTCCATCTTCTTGGAGATCTCCGCGCCGGTCCGGTACCCCATGTCCAGCGGCGCCAGCCGGACCGCGCCCCGCCCGACCGCCTCCGGCCGCAGGAACTGCCAGGTGTTGCCCTGGATCCACGGGTGCTCGATCCGGTGGTCGTCGTAGTAGTCGCCGGTGACGACCTGGATCCCGGTCATACCGGCGATCTCCAGCACCCGCTCGTCGGCGTCCGGCACCTCCTCGACCACCCCCTCGGCGACCCAGCGGGCCAGCGTCGGCGCGTCCCCGGGCTCGGTGAACTCCCGGCGCCCGCCCAGCAGACTGCGGTCGGCGACGCAGTACACGGCCACGTGCCGGTCCCCGGTCATCCGCACCAGCGCCTCCACCACCAGCCCCAGCCGGTGCAGCGAACGCGGCGCGGACCCGCCGAAGTCCGTGCGGCGGACGATGTTGGAGAGCTCGACCAGATAGTCCGCCCGGTCCGCGGACGTGGCGAGGTTGCGGTCGATACCGTGCTCCATCGGGCCTCCGCGTGCTCGTCCGGCACGGGCCGCCCCGGACGAACGTCCCCCCGGCCCGTCAGTTCCTTCCCATCATCGTCGATCGCGCTCCCGAGCGGGAGCGGACGACGGGAGTGGACGGGAGCGGACGACAGGAACAGCCTCGGAGGAGCTCGAGCAGGGGCGAACTCCCAGCGCTCGGTACAGCGCGTCGACGATCCGGCGACCGCACGGTCCCACGTCCACGGCGGGAACCGCGGGAACCGCCGCGGTGCCGCCGGACTGCCGGCCGGTGCGTCAGTGGTCGACGGTCACCACGATCTTGCCGATCTGGCTGCCGCCCTCCAGGTACCGGTGGGCGTCGGCGATCTCCTCGAAGGGGAAGACCCGGTCCACCGCGGGCTCGAAGGCGCCGGTGCGCAGGCCGGAGGCGACGAAGGCCTCGGCGCGGCGCAGGCCCTCGGGGTCGGTGGTGATCTCGTGCAGGGTGTAGCTGCGCATGGACTTGCCCTTCATCACCGGCATCGGCGGGAAGGGGGTGTCCTCGCCGCTGAGGGCGCCGTAGAGAACGAGTGCGCCGCCCTGGGCGAGGGCGCGGGCGAGGTCGACGACTCCGGGCCCGGCGACGGCGTCGAAGACGAGCTCCGCGCCCCGGCCGCCGGTCAGCTCCAGGACGCGGGCGGCGAGATCCTCCTCCTCGGTCACGACCACCTCGGCGGCGCCGGCCTTCAGCAGGGCCTCCCGCTTGGCCGCGGTGCGGGTGGTGGCGATCGGGACGGCGCCGACGCGCTCGGCGATCCGGATCGCCGCCAGACCCACGCTGCTGGACGCCGCGGTGATCACCACGGTGTCGCCGGCCCGCAGACCGCCGGCCTCCACCATGGCGCCGTACGCGGTGACATAGGGCATCCAGACCGCCGCGCCGCGCACCGCGTCGAGTCCTTCGGGCCGGTGCACCACCGCGTTCGCCGGGACGACGGCGCGCTCCGCGTAGACGGCGTAGTCGTTCATCGAGAAGGCCGGGACGACGCTCACCGCGTCGCCGACGGCGAACCCCGTGACGGCCGGGCCGATCGCCTCGACCACGCCCGCCGCCTCGCTGCCGAGGCGGCCGGGGAACTCCCGGACGTCCTCGATGTACTGGCCGCTGCGGTACAGCACCTCGGCCCGGTTGAGGCCGATCGCGTCGATGCGGACCAGCAGCTCGCCGGGGCCGGGCCCGGCGATCGGCGCCTCCTCCAGCCGCAGCACCTCGGGCCCGCCCAGCTCGTGGAACAGCACGGTCCTGACCATGTTCGACTCCCCCTCTGTCGCGTCCGCTTCCGCACCGGGCGGTTCGCTTCCGACGCCTCGTCAGCTCGTGTTCCACACTCAAACCCAAAGTGCGACACCTGTCAAACTTTGATTGCTGTCGTACTTCGATCAGTGTCGTACCATGACGGGCACGAGGACAGGAGGCCGACCACCCATGGCACGAACCGCACCGCGCACCGGCTCCACCCCCGCGCGGGACCGCGTCCCCCCGCACCCCGACCTGCGGACGATCACGCTCCAGCAGGTACTGGAAGCCCTCGTCGACCCGGTGCGGCGGCAGATCGTCCGCGCCCTGCACGCGGCCGGCGAGGACCTGCCGTGCGGGGTGATCGAGCTGCCGGTCAGCAAGTCGACGGCCACCCACCACTTCCACGTCCTGCGCGAGGCCGGGCTGATCCGCCAGCACTACGTGGGCACTTCGCGGATGAACGCGCTGCGGCGCGAGGAGTTCGCGGAGTGCTTCCCGGGCCTGCTGGAGGCGCTGGTCGCGGCACCCGAGCGGCACCGGGCCGCTCCCCACCGCAGCGAACCCGCCCGATAGGGTGCGGACATGACCCGCCACATCGCCTTCGAGGGACCGCACAACTTCCGCGACCTGGGCGGCTACCCGACCGCCGACGGGCGGACGGTCCGGTGGGGGCGGCTCTACCGCTCGGCCTCGCTCGGAACGCTCACCTCGCCCGCCGATCTCGAACGGTTCCGGGCGCTGGACATCGGCACCGTGATCGACCTGCGCTACCCGTGGGAGATCGCCCGCAAGGGCAGGATCCCTGAGCTGACGGGCGTCGCGTACCACAACCTCTCGATCGAGCACCGGCCGTACGACCAGGCCGAGATCGATCCCGACGTCGACCCCTGGCGGTATCTGGCGGATCGTTTCGCCGAGGTGACCGAGGACGGCGTCGCGGAGATCCGCACCGTCCTGGAGCTGATCGCCGACGCCGACCGGCCGGTCGTGTTCCACTGCGCCTCGGGCAAGGACCGCACCGGACTGATCGCCGCGCTGGTACTCAGGCTGCTCGGCGTCGGCGAGGACGACGTGGCCGCCGACTTCGCGCTCACCGAGCTCGCCACCGCGCGCCTGGTGGCCGACTGGCGGGCCGCCAACCCGGGGCGCACGCTGCGCTGGCCGGGCTTCGGTCGCGCGCCGGAGGACGTGATCCGGCTCGTGCTCGCGGACCTGACCGCCGCTCACGGCTCGGTCCACGGTTATGCCACCGGCACGGTCGGGGTGGACGAGGCGCTGATCGGCCGACTGCGCGCGCGGCTGCTTCCGGAGCCGCCCGAGGGCGCCCGCCGGTAGGCCGGAACCGGCCAGTGCAGCACCGGGACGACAATCACATGAAAAAGGAATCGGTCCAGCAGTAGAAGAAACGCGAACACTGTGGATCGATTCTCGCCGGAAAAGCGTTCGGTCCAGGAAATTCCGGCAACTCTCGATCATCCGCTTGCCAGAGTTCCGCCCTCCGGCCAGACCCGTCCGAATGGCCGGAAAAAATAGTGCTGGCCACCTGTTCGTGCACGCTAAGGTCATTTCCGCGGGGGCTCGGCCGACCGGGTGACCGCGACCGTTCCGGTCGAACCACCGCTCGTTTCCTTCTGCCTGCATGGCACCGCCCGACCGGCGGCGCCACCGGAATGATCGGACGGACCATGGACGCAGAGAACCACTCCGGCCGCGTGCTCCGCGGCCTGCTGGTGACCGCCGCGCTGCTCGGCTTCGCCGGCGCCACCCCCGCCCTCGCCGAGGGCTCCTGGGCGTCCTACATCAGCAGCTGGGGCCCCGGCTCGGAATCCCGCCGGTGGGCGGACAGCGACCGCGACGACGTCGCCACCTCCGTCGCCTTCCAGGGCTGCCAGACCGGGAACAACGACTTCAAGGACGCCGACCTCCAGCTGTACAAGGACGTCTTCGGACCCGACAAGGCCTACGGACACCGCTCCAACCACTGCGACACCTCCACCTGGGGCGACCAGAGTGCCGGCGACTACTACTTCGTCCTGGAGGGCGTGCGAAGCGGCTCCAGGCTCTGGGTGGACACCGTGACCACCCGGTACTGAGCGCCGTCACCCCGAGCGCCCGCCCGCCCCACCCTCACCGCCGCACCGTTCGCCCCGCCCTTTCCGTCCTGCCCTTTTCGTCCCGCCCTTTCCCGCCCTCCTTCACCGGCCCACCTCCTCGACGTGCGGCGCCGGCGGCCGCCCCCGCCCGCCGGCACCGCACACCCCTTTCCCGAGCGAAATGCGTCGTCCCTGCCATGGCTCTTGAATTCCAGCGCATCGAATTCCAGTACGGCCGGAAGGCCCGCCTCTTCACCGGCCTCGATCTGCGGATCGACAATCCGGCCACCGTCCTGCTCGGCCCCAACGGCGCGGGCAAATCCACCCTCATGGCCCTCGCCGCCTCCCAGTTGAGCCCCCGCCGGGGATCCGTCAGCTGGCACGGCGTCGATCCGGCGGCCGGCGCGGGCGACCGGGCCGCCTACCGGCGGGCGGTGGCCTGGCTGCCGCAGCAGATCACCCCGGTCCCTGGCCTCAGCGTCCGCGAACAGGTGGCGTACTGCGGCTGGCTGAAGGGCATGTCCAGGGCCGCCGCCTGGCAGGCCTCGGCGGTCGCACTCGCCCGGGTCGGCCTCGGCGAGCTGGCCGACCGGGACGGACACCGGCTGTCCGGCGGCCAGTTGCGCCGGATGGGCATCGCCGGCTGCCTCGCCCACCACAGCGAACTGATCCTGATGGACGAGCCGACCGCCGGCCTCGATCCCACTCAGCGGGCGGTGTTCCGCGCCCTGGTGGAGGAGTTGACGAACGAGGTGAACGTGATCGTCTCCACCCATCAGACCGAGGACCTCGCCGGCACGTACCGGCAGGTGGTGGTGCTGGACCGGGGGCAGGTCAGATTCCAGGGCGCCACCGAGGACTTCCACGCGCTGGCGGCCGACGACGGGACCGGGGGCGGGGGCAGGACCGGGACCGGGGACAGGACCGCCGACGGGACGGGGACCGGAGGCAGGACGGACGGCTCCGGCCGTCCTCCGGCGGCCGTGCCGGTCCCCGGAGGCGGAACCGCCGCCGGTGCGCCGAGCGCCGAGGCCGCGTACGCCCGCCTGATCGAGCGGGAGACCTGACATGCTGCTGCGCACCGTTCTCAGGGTCTCGGCGGGCACCCGGGTGCTGCCCTTCCTGCTCGGCTTCGTCCTGGTCGCGCTCGGCGACGAGCTGACCGCCTGGGTCACCCCCGCCTACGGGCTCGCCGCCGCCGGACACGCCAGCCTCGCACTGCCGTTCACCTGTGCGGCCTGCGCCGCCGCCGGCGCCTGGGAGGGCGGCCGGCTGCACCGGGGCGGTGTGTTCGGCCGCTCGCCGGTGCGCTCCGCCCTCGCCATCACCACCCCGGTGCTGCTGCCGGTCGCGCTGATGGGCGGACTCGGCATGCTCGCCGCGCTCACCACCGCGGCGCTGGCCGGCGGCGCCGCGGACGGCGTGCCCCAGCCGGGCGTACTCGCCGTCTGGGCGGGCCTGCTGCTCGCCAACACCCTGGTCGGCTCGGTCGTCGGCCGGGTGCTCGCGCCGTTGGTCGCCGTCCCGCTCGCACTGATCAGCAGCTTCGTCCTGAACGCCTACCCGGTCGCGTTCGACACCTACTGGCCGCGGCACCTGGTCGGCGGCGGGCTGTCCGACTGCTGCGCGGTGGACCAGGTGCTGGACGGACGGGCGGTAGCGGCCTCGCTGGCCTTCTCCGGAGCGGTCTGCGCGGCCGCCGTCCTGCTCGTCCGACGGCGCGGGAGCCCGCTCGCCCTCGCCGTCGCGCTCGCGGTCACGGCGGGCGGGGTCGCACTGGGCGGCTGGACCGCCCGCGACCTGGGCCCCGAACCGGTGCGCCCCCGGTCCTCCGCCGCGCTGCGCTGCGACTCCGGGCAGCCGCGCGTCTGCCTCTGGCCCGAACTCGGCGCCGCCCGCTCGGTCCTGGTCCGCGAGGAGGTCCGGCGGACGGCCGGGGCCCTGGCCGCCCACGGCGTCCCCGTCCCGGCGGTGTTCACCATGGCCGCCCGACCCGGGCCCGGTGAGGCCGGGCTCGGGGTCCCGACCGACGCGCGGGCGCCGGACGTCACCGCCGCCGTGGTCGGCGGACTGCTCCCCCGTACCCCGGACTGCGCCCGCCGCGGCGACCCCTATCCCGCCGCGGCCGCCGCCGGCACGGCCACCGCCTGGCTCACCGCCACCACCACCGCCACCACGACCGGAACCACCGGAATCACAGAGGGCTCCGCCGCCGGCCGCTTCACCCCGGCCGACAGCGCCCGCGCGGCCCAACTGCTCCAGACGCCCGAGGCCACCCAGCTCGCCTGGTACCGGGCCACCCTGGACGCCCTGGCCGACTGCGGCACCCTGCCCCCGCCGGTCCCGCACGCCGGCGCGGCGATCGGGGGTGAGCGGTGATCTGGTGGTGCAAGGCGCGCGCGGTGCCGCTGCTCGTGGCCGTCCTCGCCGGGACGGTGGCCTCCGGTCTGCTCCTCGGCGACGGCGAACTGCCGGTGCCGGCGCTGCACGGCCAGGCCGGTCACTTCCTGCTCGCGCACGTGATCACGCTGCTCCCGGCGGTGTTCCTGCTGCACGGGCTGGGCCGGGGCGACCTGCGCACCGAGACCGTCGCCGGGCGGTCCCTGCGCGGACTGGACGTCGGCCTCGCACTCGCCCTGGCCGCCGCCGGGGCCACCTGCGGCAGCCTCGCGTACGCCGCCGGACAGGGGGCGCTCGCGCTGGTCGTCGCCCGCAACATCGCCGGCTACCTCGGCCTCGCGCTGCTGTTCCACCCCTTGATCGGCCACCGCCCGGCCGCCGCCGCGCTCGCCGCCGTCCCCCTGCTCTGCTCGGCGGCGGGCTGGCACCCGGACGGCAGCCCCCGGCCCTGGGCCTGGCCGCTCCACCCGGCCGGCTCCGCGTACGCCCTCGTCGCCGTCGCCCTACTGCTCCTCACGGGGGCCGGGTGCGCGCTGCTCCGCCGACATCCCGCGACCGGCTCCCGCCTGCTCGCCGGCTGACCCTCGCGCCGGAGCGGCGGTCCCGCTCAGCCGCGGCGCGGCCTCCCCTGACGACCGCCACCCTGACCGCCGCCCTGCCCGCCGGTCCGACTACCGCCCTGCCCGCCGCCCTTCGGCCGTCCGCCGGAGCGGCCGCCGGAGCCGTTACCGCCCTGCGGCTTGCGGGGCGCGCGTCCGGCCGGGGCCGGGGCATCGGCGGTCTCCGGCCAGTGCGCGGGCCGGTCCAGGGCGGCCGGAAGGCGGGTGGCGGCGTCGCCGCGGGCCGCGTTCAGCTGGGTCTGGGTGAGGAAGAGCACCTCGGTCAGGTCGGCACCGGCCAGGTTCGCGTCCCTCAGGTCCGCGCCGATCAGGTCGGCGAGCCGGAGGTCCGCCCCGGAGAGGTCGGCCGCGACCAGCATCGCGCCCCGGAGGTTGGCGCCGCGCAGGTCCGCACCCCGCAACCGGGCACCGAAGAGGTCCGCCCCCCGGTGCTCGCGCCGGCGCGGGACGGCGGCCCGGACCAGCTCGCCGGCCCGGAGCAGCAGCTCGGCCACCGTCTGCCGGTGGGTGGGGACGTCGACCGCGAGGATCTCCTGCGGTGTGCCGCCGACCAGCCGCTCCGTCTCCTCCAGGGCCCGGCGCAGCTCCCCGTGGACGGGGCGGGCCGGGGCGAAGGTGAGCGCCTCGGTGAGGTAATGGAGCAGCTCGTGCAGCTGCCGCACCACCGGGAACACCTCGTACATCGTCCGGGCGGTCTCCGGCGCCTCCCGCCAGCTGCGCCCGCCGAAGACCACCTGGGAGACCTGCTGTCCGGCCCCGAAGCAGTCGTACACCGTGCAGCCGGGGAAGCCGGTCTCGCGCAGCCGCTCGTGGATCCCGCAGCCGAAGTCGGTCCGGAGGTTGCGGCAGGGGGTGCCGGCGGCCTTGTCGGTGGCGAAGTCCGTACCGGCGGCGAAAGGCAGCGCCACACAGCACAACCCGAAGCAGCTACCGCAGTCGGAGACGAGGTTGATGCTCGGGACGCTCACGGTGCTGTTGTTCCTCCAGGACGACGGTCGGTGCGCTGTAGAGCGTACCGACCGCTTCGAACGGCCGTCGGCTAGTCTGGTCGGCCGAACCCCCAGCACCACGGAACCGGCGCCGGCACCACGGCGTCGGTACCGCAGTACGGCACCACAGCACCACAGCACCAACGGAGGACCCAAGGCATGTCCCGGCACGACGTGACGCCGTACCCGGACACCGAGGGTGCCACCGACACCACCGACACCACCGCCAGCGTGAGCGCTACCGGCACCTCCAGCACCTCCGGCAGTGCCGACACCGCCGGACCGGCGCTCCGGATCCCCCCGCGCGCCCGCACCCTGGGCCTCACCCTGCTCTGCTTCGCGGTCTGCCTCGCGATCGGCCTCCAGCAGTGGACCACCGCCCAGCTCGGCGGCTTCGACCTCGGGATCTTCGACCAGGGCGTGCGCGGCTACGCGCACCTCGGCCTGCCGGTCTCGACGCTGAAGAGCTTCCACCACGAGTTCCCGCCCGGCTTCTCGCTGCTCGGCGACCACTTCTCCCCCGTGATCGCGCTGATGGCGCCGCTCTACTGGCTGTGGGACGACCCGCGCTCACTGCTCCTCGGCCAGGCGCTCTGCTTCGCCGCCGGGGTGCCGCTGATCCGCCGGATCGCCGGGCGCTGCTTCGCCGACGCCGACCCCCGCACCGCCCGCCGCGCCGCCGACCTGGCCGCGCTCGCGTACGGGCTGGGGTGGCCGCTGCTGGTCGCCTCGCGCGGCGGGTTCCACGAGGTGGCGTTCGCGGTGCCGCTCACGCTGCTGATGCTGGAGCGCGGCATGGCCCGGCAGTACTGGGCCTCGGCACTGGCCGGCCTGCTGCTGTGCTGCACCAAGGAGGACATGGGTCTGGCCGTGGGCGCCTACGGCCTGGTGCTGCTGCTGCGGGCCCGGCGGGACCCGGATCCGGCCCGGCGCCGTCCGGCCGTGCGCTGGGGCGCGGGGCTGCTGCTCGGCGGCCCGCTCGCCTCGGCGCTCGCGATCGCCCAGCTGGTACCGGCCATGGGTGGCGTGCCCGGTTACTACTGGAACTACCAGGCGCTCGGCGAGGACGGCGGCTCGGCGGTCGCCAACGTCCTGGCGGACCCGGCCCGGCTGCTCTCGGCCTCCTTCGACGCCCCGCTGAAGCCGCTGCTGCTGCTCTGGATCTTCGGCACCCTGTTCGCCCTCCCGCTCCGCTCGGCGACGGTGCTCCTGGCCGTCCCGCTGCTGGCCGAGCGGGTGCTGTCCAGCAACCCGAACCACTGGTCGATCGCCCGGCACTACGACGCCTTCCTGTGGCCGATCCTGCTGGTCGCCGCACTGGAGGTGCTGGGCCGCTGCCACGGCCGGGTGCTCACCCGGCGGCTCGGGGTGGCGGCGGCCGCCGTGACCGTCGCGGCGGCGGTGCCGTTGGGAGTGGCGAACCTGTTCGTCCCGGCCTACTGGCAGCCGAAGCCGAGCGAGGCGGCACTGCTGCGCGGCGCGGCGCTGGTCCCGGACGGCGCGTCCGTGGAGGCGGACAACCAGGCGGCGCCCCGGCTGACCGCTCGGGCGGACGTGGTGCTGGTGGACGAGAAGCCGCGCGGACGCGAGTACGTGCTGATCCGCGCGGACAAGCGGTCCTTCCCGTTCCGGACCGACCGGGAGCAGGCGGCGCGGATCGAGCTGCTGCTCGCGCACGGGTACCGGACGGTCTGGTCGGAGGACGGCGTGTACCTGCTGCACCGGGAGAGCACCGAGCCGGTCCCGGGCGAGCAGGTGCCCGGCCAGGACGCCGTCCCGTACCAGGACGCGGTGCCGTCGGACGTCGGCCACAACCTGTTCCGGGGCTGAGCCCCGAGCCGGCGAAGCACCCGGCCGACAGGCGCACGGGAGTCCACCCACCACGACGGCCGACAGCCGCGCTGCGGCCGCACCCGCCCTCTGTCGCGCCCTCGGAACGGCCGACCTCCGGCGCGGGACGAGTAGCGGCCCGCCGGCGTCACGTGCGCGGCCGGGCCCGGAGCGAGGGCACCGCGAAGCCCGAAGAGGCAGACCGAGACAGCCGCTCGTCGAAGACAGCCGCTCGTCGAGGCCCTGGGGTCCCCCGAGGTCGGACCGGCGTCCTCGCGGGCCGTCGTCGCCTCGGCGCCGCGCCTCGCAGGAGCCGTCCGACTCTGCGGCTCAGCCCTCGTAGGGTGCCAGCTCGGCGCGCTTCGGCGCGCGGCCGTCGCCGGAGGAGCGGCCGGTGAGCCGGCGGCCGATCCAGGGGCCGAGGTGGGTGCGGACCCAACGGGCGTCGGCGGCCAGCTTCTCGGAGCGGGTCGGCGGGGCGGTGGCCGGGAGCGGGGCGCGCCAGTCGAAGCCGGCGGGCCGGCCGAGCGACTCCAGCACCGCTTCGGCGACCCGGCGGTGGCCCTCGGGCGAGAGGTGCAGCCGGTCCTCGGCCCAGAGCCGGCGGTCGTCGAAGCAGGGCGCGGAGAACAGGTCGACCACCGCGATGCCCGGGTCCTGGGCGAGCTCGTGGACGAAGTCCTTCATCCGCAGGATCGCCGGGAGCAGCCGGGCCGAGCCGGCCATCCGGCGGGTGGGGTCGGTGCTGCTGAACATGACCACGGTGGCGCCGGTGGCGCGCAGCCGGGTGGCGGCCGAGCCGAGGAGTTCCTCGACCCGGGCGATGTCGCAGCGCGGGCGCAGCACGTCGTTGAGCCCGCCGGCCAGGGTGACCAGTTCGGCGCCCAGGCCGGCGGCCCGGTCGACCTGCTCGTCGTGGATCTGGCCGATGAGCTTGCCGCGGACGGCGAGGTTGGCGTACCGGAAGCCGTCGCCCGGACCTCCGACCGGGTGTTCGGCCGCGAGCCGGGCGGCCAGGCGGTCGGCCCAGCCCCGGTAGTGGCCGTCGGGCAGCAGGTCGTCGCACATGCCCTCGGTGAAGGAGTCCCCGACGGCGACGTAACTGCGAAAGGCGGTGGGCGTGTTCTGCGTGTTCTCCATGGCCCGACGATCGTACGCGTGCGGCCCCGGGCGCACCCGCGTACCCCACCCACCCGGGTCGCGTCCCGCACCCACCCGCGCGGATCGGCGGCGACTCAACGTCCGCGGCAAGCGGACGCCGATCGCGCGTTGATCGGTGGCGGGCAGAGTGGGGGACGTCGGGAGGAACGGCCGGGGGGGAACCACGGGCCGTGCGCTCCGCGGCGTCCGGCCTCGGGGGTGTCGGGCGCCGCGGCCGCTCCCCACCGCCGGTCGCGGGCGCGGCGCCTCCCACACGGGCGCCCCCGCGACCGGCCACCCGGCGCAACGGGCGACCCCACCACGACCGGAGCACCGCCGGACCGAAGCCGGACCCGAGCCGGACCGGAGCCGGAGCTCAGCCGGCCACCGTCGCGGCGACCACCTCCGCGCCACCCGCCGCGTTCACGTCGCCCGCCGGACCCGCCCCGGACGGACCCGCACCCGCCGGACTCACTCCCGCCGGACCCGCCCCCGCCGTCACCGCCCCGCCGGTGACCCAGTGCGTCCGCACCGCGTCGGTCGGCCGCTGCTCGCCCAGCGCGTCGAGTCCCCAGCCGCCGAGCGCCTCGACGACCGGCCGCAGCGCGGCCCCGCGCCCGGTCAGCTCGTAGACGGTGGCGTTGGCCGGCCGCTCCAGGCGGCGGCGCTCGACGACGCCCTCGCCCTCCAGCTGCTTGAGCCGCGCGGCGAGGATGTCGGTGGAGACGCCGGGCAGGTCGGCGTGCAGGTCGGTGTAGCGGCGCGGGCCGGCCAGGAGTTCACGGACGATCAGGAGGCTCCAGCGCTCCCCCACCGCGTCCAGGGCGCGGGCGACGGCGCAGTACTGGTCGTAGCTTCGGCGTGACATGTGGATCAGCATAGCCAAAAGGTTGGACTTTCCAAGTGCCTACTTGGTAGAACAAAGCAACCAGGGTCGGCGTGGGGTGACGGTCGGGAGGCCGCAGATGGAGTTTCGGCAGTCCAGCAAGCTGAATGACGTGTGTTACGAGATCCGCGGCCCGGTGGTCGACCAGGCCAACGCGCTGGAGGAGGCGGGGCACAGCGTGCTCCGGCTGAACACCGGCAACCCGGCCACGTTCGGCTTCGAGGCGCCGGAGGAGATCCTCCAGGACATCATCCGCAACCTCCCGCGGGCGCACGGCTACAGCGACTCGCGCGGCATCCTGCCGGCCCGCCGGGCCGTGGTGCAGTACTACCAGCAGCGCGGGGTCGACGGGGTGACCGTCAACGACGTCTATCTCGGCAACGGCGCCTCGGAGCTGATCCAGATGGCCGTCACCGCACTGGTGGACGACGGCGACGAGGTGCTCGTCCCGGCGCCGGACTTCCCGCTGTGGACGGCGTCGGTCCGGCTGGCCGGCGGCAAGGCGGTGCACTACCTCTGCGACGAGCAGGCGGAGTGGTTCCCCGACCTCGACGACATCGCCGCCAAGATCACCGCCCGGACCAAGGCGATCGTGGTCATCAACCCCAACAACCCCACCGGCGCGGTCTACCCGAAGGAGCTGCTGGAGGGCATCCTCGACCTCGCCCGCCGGCACCAGCTGATGGTGCTGGCCGACGAGATCTACGACAAGATCCTCTACGACGGCGTCGAGCACCACTGCCTGGCCGCCCTGGCCGACGACGTGCTGACCCTCACCTTCAACGGACTCTCCAAGTCCTACCGGGTGGCGGGCTTCCGCAGCGGCTGGCTGGTCGTCAGCGGCCCCAAGCAGCACGCGAGCGACTACCTGGAGGGCCTGACCATGCTCGCGGGCATGCGCCTGTGCCCGAACGTGCCGGCCCAGTACGCGGTCCAGGCCGCGCTCGGCGGCCACCAGTCGATCAACGACCTGGTCCTGCCCACCGGGCGGCTCGCCGAACAGCGCGACGTCGCCCACCGGGCCCTGAACGAGATCCCCGGCGTCAGCTGCGTCAAGCCCAAGGGTGCCCTCTACGCCTTCGCGAGGCTCGACCCGGCCGTCCACCGGATCGTCGACGACGAGCGGTTCGTCCTGGACCTGCTGCTCCGCGAGAAGATCCACATCGTCCAGGGCACCGGCTTCAACTGGCCCCGCCCGGACCACTTCCGCTTCGTCACCCTCCCCCGGGCCGACGACCTGGAGACCGCCATCAACCGCATCGGCCGCTTCCTCGCCACCTACCGCCAGGTCTGAACCCGGCCCCGGCCCCGGCCCCGGCCCCGGGCCCGAACCCGACTCCGATTCCGGGCCCGAACCGGGCCACCCCGTCCCCGACCGCCCTCCACCCGGCAGCCCCCGCGCCCCCGCGCGGGGGCTGCCGCACTTTGGTCGAACTCATTGCATTAAGCAATCGACATGTAGGCGCAAATATGGACATTTCAACTTGCCAATCTCACGCCCGGGCGATTAATGTGGATGACGTGGATAGATTTGCCACATCATCAACGGAGGCGCGAAAATGAGTATGACCAACGTCGACGTCGACGACGCGATCCTCGCCGAGGCCATGCGCCTCATGGGGACCAGCACCAAGAAGGACACCATCAACGGCGCCCTCGCCGACTACGTCAACCGACTGAAGCGGATCGAGGCACTGGAGAAGCTGTCCGCACGTGCGACCCGGGGGGAGTTCGACCCGACGGAGCGGATCCATCAGGCCCGGAAGACGGGCGGGGAGGAATGACACATGAACGACCTCGGCTACCTGATCGACACCTCGGGGTTCGTCCACCTGATGCGCGATCCGGTGGCGCTCGCCCGCTGGCGAGGGCCGCTGGAGTCCGGGCTCATCAGGATCGCCAAGGTGACCAAGTCGGAGATCCTCTACTCGGCCACCGGTCCGGCGCACCGTGACGAGCTGGAGGAGGAGCTCAACGACCTCTTCGGCCCCGCGCTCGGCATCCCGAAGGGTGGTGAGGACTGGGCCCTCAACGCCCAGTACAAGCTCACCCAGAAGGGGCAGCACCGCTCGGCAGGCACGGTGGACCTGCTGCTGTGCTCGGTCGCGGCGCACTACAACTACCCGGTGCTGCACGTGGACAGCGACTTCGTCACCGTCGCGCGCGTCATCGCCGAACTCAGGGAGCGCGACGTCCGCGGCGACGTCCGCGGCGACATCCGGGAGCACGACGTCCGGGAGTCCTGACCCGGCTCCTGCGCGAAGCCCCCTGCCGACCGTTCGGGATTCCCGAACGGTGGGCAGGGGGCTTCACACATGCGCCCCGGCCCGAAGGCGGCCGCACGGGTCCGGCCGCCTAGGCTGGACCGCTATGACCGTTCTGCGTTCCGTCGCCCTGTTCGTGCTCGCCGCGCTCGCCGAGATCGGCGGCTGCTGGCTGATCTGGCAGAGCGTGCGCGAGGCGCGGCCGTGGTGGCTCGCCGGGGTGGGGGTGGTCGTGCTCGGCGGGTACGGCTTCGTGGCGGCGCTCCAGCCGGACGCCGCCTTCGGCCGGGTGCTCGCCGCGTACGGCGGCGTGTTCGTGGCCGGCTCGCTGCTGTGGGGCGTGGTCGTGGACGGCTTCCGGCCGACCCGCTACGACGTGCTGGGGGCCCTGGTCTGCCTGGCTGGGGTCGCCGTGATCATGTACGGACCCCGGCGCTGAACGAGCGCCGGGGTCCGTGGGTACGTCAGGACGTACGTCAGGAAACAGCACGAAGCAGGACCGGGACTACCAGCCCCAGCCGCCGCCCTCGCCGTCGTCGTCGCGGTCGCTGTCCCAGCCCTCGCCGACCGTGCGCAGGACGGTGTAGTGGTCGACCCGGGTGCCGTCCTCCGCCAGAGCGGTGACGGTCATCTCCGACTTCTGGCCCAGGTGGGCGGGCTTGACGTCCACCTTGATGAACGAGTAGCCGGTGTAGCGGACCCGCGACCACTCCACCGTCTCGGTCACCTTGCCGCCGCCCTTGGCGAAGTAGTAGGTGTCCACCGAGTCGAGGCGGTTCTCGTGGCCCTCGTAGGTGTCCGGGGCGTCGAAGCGGTACAGGCTGCGGCCGGCCGCTCCCGCCGTCACGTAGACCACGCCGTCCGTGGCCGGCTCGACGGTGGCGCCGCTCGGCACGGCCTTGGCGACCTTGTTGCCGAGGATCGCGTCGGTGCGCTCGTAGACGTGGTTGTGACCGTTGATCACCAGGTCGACCCGGTACTTCTCGAACAGCGGCACCCAGGCCTCGCGCACGCCGCCCTCGGAGGCGTGCTGGTGGGTGGTCGAGAAGGCGCAGTGGTGGAAGAAGACCACAACGAAGTCGACGGTCTCGTCGTTGCGCAGGTCCTTGAGGGTGCGCTCCAGCCAGCGGGTCTGCTTGCCCGCCGAGACGCCCAGGTTGGCCGGGATCTCGTAGGAGATGTCGTTGGCGTCCAGCGAGACGACGCCGACGTTCTTGTAGCGGAAGGAGTAGACGCCGGGGACGCTGCGCTTGTCCGGGCCGTTGTCCGGCAGGTAGAAGCGGGCGTTCTCGCCGCCGTAGCCGTTCGGCGAGTACCAGGCCTCCATGTCGTGGTTGCCGTAGGAGACCATCCACGGCACCTTCGAGGCGACCGTCTCGGTCTGCACCAGGAAGGCGTCCCAGGTGGTGGCGTCGAACACCGACTTGTCGGAGTCCTGGCCGGAGCCCGCCGGGTCGGCGTAGCAGATGTCGCCGGCGTGCAGGTGGAAGGCCGGGTTCTGGGCCAGGATGATGTGGTCGTTGCCCTTGGCGTGGTCGCTGACGCCCTGGTCGCCGAAGGCGGTGAAGGTGAACGGCTCGTACACCTTGCCCCAGCGGTGGTCGCGCGAGGGCGCGGTGCGGAAGGTGCCGAGGGTGGAGATCGCCTGCTGCGAGGCCGGGTCGAAGCCCTGGTGGCCGACACCGTAGTAGTAGGTGGTGTCGGGGCGCAGGTCCTCCAGCGCCACGTGCAGGTAGTACTGGTCCACGGCCTTGCCGGTGGGGGTGAGGGCCGGGGTGTGCAGGTTGCGCACCTCCGCCTCGATCTTGTGGCTGAGGTCCCACGGGTTCTTGCCGTAGCGCAGGAACGGCCGCTTCACCGGGGCCGGCACCTGCCAGGAGACCCGGAACTGGGTGTCCGGCTCGGGCCCGAAGGCGAGGTGACGCCCGATCGGGGCGACCAGCGAGCCGTCGATGCCCGCGGTGGCGCCGCCGGCCAGCAGCTGCGGCGCGACGGGGGCGGCCGAGGCGGTACCGCCGAGAGTGCCGCCCACGGCGAGCGCGCCCACCGAGACGGCACCGGCGCGCAGCATCCGGCGGCGGGAGAAACGGGCCCGCAGGTACTCGTGCTGCTCGGCCATGCTCATGCGTTCGGCGAGCTTCGCCGGCACGCCCATGTTCGGAGTTTCCATGGACAGGGACTCTCCCAGTCACGTGTTGACCGGACGCGGACGGGCGGTGAACGCACCCGGGCGTACCGGTCAGTCGAACGCCAATGTTCGACCATGGCTCGGCAAAGCCGTGCGCGGACGAATCGCTCCGCGACGGGTCGCCGGGCCGTGGTCGGGGATCGCCGCCGGGCCGGGGCCGGGACCGTCCTGGGCGGGAGTGACCCCAGAACGGTCCCGGCCACCGGTTCACCCGGTCGGATGAACGCCCGTCATCAGCAGTCGTCGTCCTTCTTGTTGGTGAGGGCGACGGTGACGCAGTCGTCGGCGTTCACCCGGTAGGGTCCGCTGACCGGGTCCGGCGGCAGTCGGTAGCCGGCGGGCGCGGCGGTCTCCCGCAGGTAGTACTGACCGGTCGGCAGGTGCTTGAAGTCGCAGCCGCCGCCGGCCGCAGTGGTGCAGTCACCCGCCCGGATGTCCGGGTTGATGCCGATGGTCTGCAGACCGGGAATGCCGTTGGCCTCCCGCCACAGCTCGAACACCGCGCCGTCGAGCGGCTTGCCCGACCAGGCGTCCTTCTTGGTCAGGTGGATCGCGCCGGTGGCCGGGGGCTTCGGCGACGGGCAGTCCTTGGCGGTCACCTGGACGCCGGCCGCGGCGTTGGCCGGGGTCAGCACCAGCGGGCCGAACACCGGCTCGGCCGGCAGGTCGTAGCCGGCCGGGGCGGCGGTCTCCCGCCAGTAGTAGGTACCCACCTCCACCGTCCGACGGCACAGACCGTCCGCACCCGTGGTGCAGACCGCCCCCACCTGGGTGTCCGGGTTGATGCCGATGGTCTGCAGGCCGGGAATGCCGTTGGTCTCGCGCCACAGGTCGAACACGCCGCCCGCGAGCGGAGCGCCCGTCTCGGCGTTCGTCTTCAGCACCCGCACCTCACCCGTCACCGGGGGCTGCGGGGCGTCGGCGGCCGTCGTCTGCACACCCGCCGCGGCGTTCTCCGGCGTCAGCACCAACGGACCGAACACCGGATTCACCGGCAACTGGTACCCCGCCGGGGCCGCGGTCTCCCGCCAGTAGTAGGTACCCACCTCCACCGTCCGACGGCACAGACCGTCCGCACCCGTGGTGCAGGCCGCCCCCACCTGGGTGTCCGGGTTCACGCCCGAGGACTGCAGACCCGGCAGACCGTTGGTCTCCTCCCACAGCTCGAACACCCCACCCGCCAACGCGGCGCCCGACACCGAATCCGTCTTCAGCACCCGCACCTCACCCGTCACCGGGGTGGAGCCGCACGAGGGCAGGTCGCCGTTGAAGGGGTAGGAGTGGAACTCCTGGCCGCCTCCGCCGGTGGCCAGGCTGGTGTGGGTGAGGGAGCCGGTGGTGAAGAAGCGGCCGTTGACGCCGGCCAGGGTGACCGTGGTCTGCGAGGCCGGTTCGCCGATCAGGAAGCTGCCCTGGAACTGGCCGGTGCCGCCCAGGGTGACCGAGGTGGCATCGGGGAAGTTCCACAGCAGGTGGTCGCGGTAGCCGTTCAGCGGGTCGTCGGAGTCGTTGATGCCGCCGCTGTAGGTGTTCAGGACGCGGGTGGCGCCGGTGACGTTGACCAGGATCGTGGCCCCGGCCGGAATGCCGGCGAAGACGATGCCCTGCTGACCCCCGGTCGGTCCGGTGAGGTCGAAGTCCGCGTTGAAGACCTGGAGTGCCGAGCTGCCGTCACCGGTGAACAGGGTCTGGCCGCCCTGGTTGACCGCCGTGCCGGTCGGGGTGCGGGGCAGGCCGCCGACCCGGGCGTAGCAGTCGGAGGCGGCGGAGAGCTGGGCGCGCAGAGCGGTGTAGGGCTGGACGGCGTTGGCGTCGGTGGTCGAGGTGCCGGTCACCGTGCCGCTGACGGGCCCGGCGTGGCGGACGACGCCGCCCTCGGCCACCAGGGACTGGCCGCTCGCGACGGTGACCCCGGCGCCGGTGGTGAGGAAGTCGGCGCCGTCCGGCGGGGGACCCGGGAGCCGACGCCGGCGATGCCGACGTTGTAGATCGAGCTGACACCGGCCTCCTTCGCCTGGTCGTAGGCGTTGAGGACGACGACGCGGCCCTCGGCCTCGGCGGCGCGGCCGCGGACCAGGAAGTCACCGCCGACGAAGACGTTGATGCCGTTGTCCCGGCCGGCGAACGGTCCGTTGTTGATCGAGGTGGGATAAGTGACGGGGCAGCTGCCGGGCACGCAGGGCCCGAGTCCGCCGGGCAGCGGGGCCGCCGCGGCACTGACCGCGCCCGGGCCGAGCGCGAGGACGGGGACGAGGGCCGTGACGAGGGTGCCCGGTACCGCCAGGGCACCGGCCCTTCGGCGTATGCGGGCGAGCAGTCGGTTCAGGGAAGCCATGCTCGTAGCGTCCGACAGTCCGTGCGAACGCGGTCACCGCTGGGGCGTCCTCCTACGCTGATGCGGTGAGCGGGCGCACCCGCCCGGACCAACCGTCACCGTCCGGAGCCGGGGAAGGGCCGCCCCGGCAACGGCAACGGTCCTGGCACCGGCACCGGCTCCGGCCCGGCCCCGGCACCCCGCGGCGTCAGGACGCCTCGTCCCAGGGAGAAGCGGCCCGGTTCCCGGTGCCGTCGCAGGTGCGGCAGATCTCGTCGCGGTACGCGTGCTTGGCCCCGCCCGCGTCGACCCGGTAGCGGACGTACACCCCGGTGCCGTCGCAGAGGAAGCAGTTGCCGCCGCCACCGCCGACCTCGGTGGTGCCGGTGCCCTGGCAGGTCCGGCAGCTGAGGCCGGCGGTGCGGCCGGTGCCTGCACAGATGCGGCAGACCGTGGTCATCGTCTTCCTCCTGTCGGCGCGCGGAGCCTAGGTCATGCTAGGCCAGCCGCTCCACGTACGGGCCCGGGTCGGCGGGGTCAGCCCGGCAGTCCCTCGCCGACGCGGCGGGAGACCGAGATCTGCTGGAGGTCGAGCAGCCCCGGCGGTTCGGCGACACCCGGGCCGCCGGAGTGCACCCAGCTGGCGATCTCCTCGATCATGTCGTCCGCCAGCACCCAGCCCAGCCAGACCGGTCGGCCGCCGGCCGCGCGGCCCTCGCTGGAGGGGCCGACCACCACGACGTTGGAGTGCGCGCAGGTGTCCAGGCACTTCACGGCGCGGACCCGGCCGGCGTCGCCGACCGCCGCGCGCAACCGCTCGTACTGGCCGGCGTGGTCGACGCCCGGGTGCTTCTGCTGGGTGCCGCAGCAGCAGCCCCGGCAGACGGTGACGGTCACCGGGGCGGCCGGACCGCGTCCGCCCTGCTTCCCCGCCCCGCCCTGCTTGCCGGCTCCGCCCTGCTTGCCGATCCGGTCGCGCTCGCGACGGCTCATGGTTCCCCGGCCTCCTCGTTCCCCAGGGCCCGCCGCCGCGCCCGTGCGCGCGGCGGCCGCAGGCCGCGGCGGCCGACGATCACGGTGGAGCCCGCCGGCCGGGTGACACCAGGACGGCAGCCGCAGCCTACCCGGCCGCCTGCCGAGGGCCGCCTCTGGTACCGCGGCCGACATGAACCAGACTCCAACAAAAGGGAGTTGACGGCAAAGCCCTGGGCTTGGACCGGGCCTCGGGCGTAGGCTGCACGGCTGTGAACCTTCTCGCCCTGCTGATCGGGACGGTGTTCGCCGGCAGCTCGTACTGGACCGGATCACGCGCCTCGCGGACGTTCCGCATCCACCGCTTCGGCACTCGCCACCGGGCCCGCGTGGTCGCCGTGACGAGCACGCCCGTGGGCGACGAGGGCGGCTACGAGGACACCGTCCGGGTGCGGTTCGAGGTCGCGGTCGGCCCGGCGGTGGAGGCGACCACGTCGATCGCGCTGCGCGGGCCGACCGGACTCCGACCCGGCGACGAGGTCGACGTAGCCCACCTCCCGCGGTTCCCGGACAAGGTCGTCGTCCTCGGCCTCCCCAGCGCCGACGGCGTCGGGCTGCTGGGGTACGCCTGCGTGCTCTTCGCCGTGATGACGGTCTTCTTCTTCTGGGTCGCCGCCGCCGACTGACCGCGTGGACCGCGTGGACCGCGCCGCCCCCACCCCGCCGCCACCTCCACCTCCACGGCGGCACCCCGCCCCCGCGCAGGCCCCGACGCCACCCTCACGGCGGCACCCCGCCCCCTGGCGGGCACCGCCCGAATTCCGCTCCGCCCCGTCTCGGAATGCATTTCGAAACTCCTCGGAGCGAAATTCGGAATTCCCGCCGGAGCGCCTTCCGAAACCTCTGACGGATTTTCGGAAATGTATGCGCACAGCATGGACGACCGCGAAACCTGCCAGTAACTTACCTGTCAGTAGTAGCTGTGGCCCGGCTCGCACCACCCCCACCCACCCGTTTCTCTCCCCCAGGAGGAACCGTGCTCCGCCGTGCCCGGAATTCCCTGCTGCTCGCTTCCGCCGCGTTGGGCGCCGCACTCGCGATGACCGCCACCAGCGCGCAGGCCGCCACTCCCGCCCCCCACCGCTACGTGGCGCTCGGCGACTCCTACGCGGCCGGCGCGGGGGTTCCGAACCAGTCGGCCGGCCTCTGCCTGCGTTCCGACCGCAACTACGGCCACCTGGTCGCCGCCGCCCTGAACGCCGCCGCCTACCGCGACGTCACCTGCGCCGCCGCCAAGGTGAAGTCGATCACCGAGGCGCAGTACGACGCCTTCATCCGGGTCAACGACCCGCAGATCGACGCGGTGACCGCCGACACCGACCTGATCACCCTGGGGATCGGCGGCAACGACCTGGGCGACAGCGACCTCGGGATCGCCGACGTGATCGCCACCTGCATCGCGGGCGCCGTGGTCAACCCGCTCGGCACCCCGTGCACCGACGTCTACCACCACGGGTACTGGGACTGGTCCAGCTGGTCCTGGCAGTACGGCAACGACGACCTCGCCGACCGGATCGACCGGACCGGACCGCGGCTCGCCGACACCGTGAAGCGGCTGCGTGCCAAGGCCCCGAAGGCCCGGATCCTGCTGGTCGGGTATCCGTCGGTGCTGCCCGCCGACGGCGCCTCCTGCGTCCTGCGCCAGCCGATCGCCCCGCGCGACATCCCGTACCTGCACGAGGTGCTCGGCCGGCTGAACAGCATGCTGCAGTCCACCGCCCGCGCCACCGGCGCCACCTACGTGGACACGGCCACGCCCACCCGCGGGCACGACGTCTGCTCGTCCGACCGCTGGGTGGAGGGCGCGCTGCCCGGCTCCCCCGCCGTCCCCTTCCACCCGAACGCGACCGGTGAGCGGGTCATGGCCGACGCCGTGCTCAAGGCCCTCGGGTAACGCTTCCGGAAGACACGCCCCCACAAGCCCCGAGGGGCGGTGACCGGTCCCCGGTCACCGCCCCTCGGTCGTGCTCCGCCGGCCTCACGGCTTGATGCGGACCACCTGCGGGTCGTGGTCGCTCGCCTGCTGGGCGAACTCGGCGTTGATGTGCACCACGTCGTACTTGGCGTACCCGACCTCCGGGCTGACCAGGATGTGGTCCAGCACCTGCGAGTTGCCCTGGTAGACGTAGGAGTACTGCTCCTTCTCCGGCAGCTCGTTCACCAGGTCGCGCAGCACGCCGTCCTTGGTGAGCGTGGTCAGCGCGGGCGAGAACTGGTAGTCGTTGAAGTCGCCGACCGAGACCACCTTGGCGTTCTTGTCCGCGGCCAGCAGCTTGGCGACGAACGCCTGCTCCACCGTGGCCTGGGCGACCCGCTGGGTCTCCGAGGAGCGGGTCGGCGCCTGGAAGCGGCTGTCGATGCCCTGGTCGCCGCCCTTGCTGTTGAAGTGGTTGGCGATGACGAAGACCTTCTTGCCGCGGAAGGAGAACTGGCCGATCAGCGGCTTGCGGCTGTTGGTCCACGCCGCGTCGGCGGGGGCGATCCGGCCGGGCGAGGCGGTCAGCGAGGCGGCGGAGCCGGTGCCGGCCACGTCGACCGCCGCGGTGGCGGCGCCACCGGGGATGTCCGTGAAGGAGACCCGCTGCGGGTTGAACAGGAAGACCTGGCGGATGTTGCCGCCGGGCTCGCCGCCGTCCTTGCCGTCCTCCGGGTCCACCGAGCGCCAGTCGTACGCCGGGCCGCCGGCCGCCTTGATCGCGGCGACGAACTTGGCGACGGTCTCGCTCGCGTCCACCGTGCCGTCGCTCTTGGCACCGTTGTTGTCCTGGATCTCCTCCAGGGCGACGATGTCGGGCGAGCGCAGGTGGGTGACGACGCCGGCGGCCAGCTCGGCGAACTTGCTGTCGGGGTTGGTGGCCGCCAGGTTCTCCACGTTGTAGGTGGCGATGGAGAGTTCGCGGTCGGCGGTCGGGGCGGTCACCTCGCGCTGGAGGTGGTTGTCCTGGAGCGCGCCGAGGGTGCCCGCGACCAGGGTGTAGCCGCCGAACTGGTTGTAGTCCAGCGGGCCGTTGGTGACGCCGGTCAGCACGTCGCCCACGTTGGCGACCGGGAAGGCCTGCTGGGAGACGAGCGCCTGCTGCTGCACCATCAGCCGGCCGACGTTCGGCTCCGCGTAGGACTCGTAGAGCACGCCGCCGCGCTGGCTCTTCTGGTCCTGCTTGTCGGCGGCGACCCACAGCTCGTTGTACTTGTCGGTGGCCTGGATCACCCGGACGTCACGGACCTCGACGAGCATGCCCTCCAGCGACTCGTAGAAGTCGAGGGTGTACTTCTCCGGGTCCAGGGTGACGCCGTTGATCGTCCCGTCCGGGCCGGCCGCCGGGGTGTAGGTGCCGGGGATGTTGCGGGTGTCGACGACCACCGGGGCCGGCAGCGGGTTGCCGGAGGAGACCACGGTGACGGCCGGGTTGGTCAGCTGGGTGAGCGACTGCGAGCCGCCGGTGAAGTTCGGGTAGTACTCCGTCACCTTGCCGGTGACCAGGACCGAGTCGCCGACCTTGACGGTCGGGTTGGCGGAGCCGGTGTAGACGAAGACGCCCTCGCTGGTGGCCGGGTCGGCGTCCGGGTTCGGGTCCTGGATCCAGAAGCCCTTGGAGCCGTACGCGCGCACGCCGGTGACGATGCCGGGCACGCCCGCGACGGTCTTGCCGGTGCGGTCGGACAGCCGGGTGCGGCCCTGGACGTCGTGGATCCGGACGGTGCCCGGCTCGGTCGGGCCGGTCGGGGTGGAGCCCTCGGCGACCTCGCCCTTGCTGTTGGTCGGCGACGGGGCGCCGGCCGCGAGGTCGGCGGCGTTGTCGTCGGTGTCCGGCAGACCGGCCTTGCGGGCGACCGAGGCGGTGTTGGAGGCGCCGGCCACCGAGGCGGAGCCCTCGTGGACCACGGCGGTGCCGAAGCCGACGATGTCGCGCACCCGCGGGTCCGCGGCGCAGTCGGCGGCGGTCTTGCAGGTCAGCGGGTCGGTGCCGTGCACCAGCGCGACGGTGCCGCTGGTGCCGGACAGCGCCAGCGAGCCCACCGCGTCCGGGGTGGGCAGGTCGACGGTGCCCGCGGCGCCGGCGCCCTCGCCGACCAGGTAGCGCCCGCCGGGGGCGATCGAACCGGTCAGCGGGGTGACGCCCCACTGGGAGTTCGGGCCGGGCGCGGCCGATATGTACTGGACGCTCCAGCCGTCCAGGCCGAAGGCGGCGCCGCCCTTGTTGGCCAGCTCGACGAAGTCGTTCTTCAGCGTGGCGCCCGAGTTGCCGCCACCGCCGTAGACCTCGGAGATCAGCGCGTCCGCGGACGGCGCGGCCACGGCGGCGGGCAGCGGGGCCAGCACCAGGGAGGCGGCCAGACCGGCCGGGACGATGGCCGCGCGCAGCAGGGCGCGGCGCGAGCGCGGACGGGGAGCGATGGGCATGGTCACCGGAACGGGGCTCCTAGCTCGGGTGGTGCATGGGGGTGGGTCGGCGGGGCGGGTCGGCCGGACGGTTCAGCCGGACGGGTCGACGGACGGGTCGGCGGTGCGGGTCGGCCGGACGGGTGAACCTGACGCATCGGCCGGTGCCCGGCCCCGCTGTCCTGCTACCCGCGTAGAAATCCGCGCGGAAGTCGGGAACCGCCCCCCGCAGCGCCCCAAAGATACGCGCGTAGAAAATGACCGGACAAGAGCCTGGAGGTGAACTTCTCCAGCACAGCGACAGTCCGTTACCCCGAAGCTGTGACCCCGGCTACAACCAGCCGCGCTGGGCCGCCTTCAGGCCCGCCTCGAAGCGGCTGGCCGCCTCCAGACGCTCCATCAGCGCCGCCATCTGCCGCCGGACCGTCCGCACCGAGACGCCCAGCCGCTTGGCCGCCGCGTCGTCGGTCAGCCCGGTGGAGAGCAGCCGCAGCAGTTCGCGCTCACCGGGGCTGAGGCCGGTGCCGGCGTCCTCGGGGCGCGGGTCCCCGCCGAGCGGGGCGGCGGTCTCCCAGGTCTGCTCGAACAGCGCGACCAGGGAGGCGACGATCCCGGGCTCCTCGGTGCACAGGGCGCCGGCCCTGGTGTTCTCCGGGTCGATCGGCACCACGGCGGTGGTCCCGTCGAAGACCAGCATCCGCGGCGGCAGCACCGGGGCGGTGCGCACCCGGCCGCCCAGGCCGGTCATCCACTGGGTGTAGGCGAAGGTCTCCGGGTCGTTGCGGACGCTGTCCTGGTAGATGGTGCGCAGGCTGACGCCCCGTCTCAGGGCGTCCTCGTCCAGCGGGCGGGAGGCGGCCAGGCTGGCGGCGGACTGCGCGCCGCCGGGCATCACCGCCAGGCACTCGGTCGCCAGCCGGGCGGTCAGCGTCTCCAGCTTGGCCTGGATCGCGTCCAGGCCGACCAGGCGCTCGCCGCCGTCCACCAGGGTGGCCGAGCGGAGGGTGGCGTACTCCGCGACGGCGCGCGCCACGGCGGCCTTGGAGACGGCCAGCTCCTGCTGGCGGCGGGCGAGGTCCTCCTCCTGGCGGCGCAGCAGCAGCTCGAGCCCGCGCTCCGGGCTGACCGGCCAGAGCGCGCCGGGGCGTTCCCGGGAGGCGCGCAGCAGGGTCAGGTCGGCGAGGCGGTCGAGCGCGGCCCGGACGTCGGCCTCGGGCAGGTCGAGCCGTTCCCGGAGTTCGGCCACCCCGCCCTCCGGATCCGCGAGCATCTCGCGGTACACGGCTTCCGCGGTGGTGTCCACGCCCAGCAGTTCCAGCACGTCAACGACCCCTGACCGTCACGACATCACGTCTCATCGCGTCCCATCGCGGCTCGCGACGGAATTCCGGTCCGCCCCGGCGACCCCCGATCCTTCCTCCGGTGCTCCCGTCGCCACAAGACCTGATCCGGTCACCCGAACCGGACCGTCCGGTCTGTTCCGCAAAGGGTTCGGGCGGACCGGCGCCACCCCGCGAACCGCGTCCCGGGGTTGCAGCAAGCTGCCTGGCCGGATGCTGCCCGGCGAACTCCCTCCCGGCGCGGACCGGGTGACGGAAGGATGCAGTCTGCGGACGGACACCGGACCGCCCGCACCGGCACCACGCACCATCGCACACCGGCACCACGCACCACCGCCCCGCACCGGCACCACGCACCGTCGCACACCGGCACCACGCACCACCGTCCCGCCCTGAACCGCCCCGCACCGCCACCACGCCCTGAACCACCGTGCAGAACAGGAACCGCCGTGCCGAAGCCCGTCCGGCTGCTCGCCGCCGCCGCCCTCGCACTGACCCTCGCCACCGCCGCCGCCCCCGCCGCCTCCGCGCAGGCCGCCCCGGCCGCCCCTGTGACCGCCCACGCCGACGGGACCGGGATCGGCTGGGACGCCCCCGCCGTCCGGGGGACCGGAGGCATCGGCTGGGACTCCTCCCGCGCCGACGGCCCGGGCATCGGCTGGGACTGACCGTTCGGTGTTCGCCGTCCAACTGACTCTCCTGGACGTCTCGGCCGCGCCCGCCGTCGAGACCGGACCCGCCGACGTCCAGGGCGCCCTGTGGGCGCGCGCCACTCCGGGCGACGGCCTGGAGCACGTCCGCGCCCGCTCCTTCCCGGGGGGCGTCGGCGTCGTGCTGTACGTCCGCGCCCCCGACCGGGAGGCGGCCGAGCTGAGGGCGTACGCCCTGCTCCGCCGCGCACTGGCGGAGGGCCCCGCGCACCGCTTCACGGTGGCGGCTCCACCGTAGGCCGCGGGGCCCTCCGCCGGGCTCGCTCCCGCCTTCCGTCCTGATTTCGGACGGTTGCGCACACCCACGGGTTTGGCCGATTCATGCCTATGGCTTGACCGGCCCCTTATTGACATGCATATGCCCATCGGCATGCCCGCGCACAGGTCCGGTCGCCCCGGGCCGGCTCGGCCGTGCCCGAACGCGGACGCGTGTCGCCGTCGAACCCCTCACCACAGACCGTCGAGGAGCTCCATGTCACAGCCGACCGGCACACCACCCCGGCACCGCGCCGGGAACACCGTGCCAGCCGCCCCCGCACCACACCGCCGCAACGGCGTCCTGCGCCACACCGCGGTCGCCCTCGCCGTGGTCCTCGCCACCCAGGCCGCCGCCGTCGTCATGACGACCGGTCAGGCCGTCGCGGTCACCCCCGAGGCCCCCGCGCCCAAGCCCGGCAAGGCCCTCGGCCCGGCCGAGGCCAAGGACATCGCCACCGCCCACCTCAAGGCCCGGCTGGAGAACCGCCGGATCGAGGTGACCGACGAGCGCGGCGAGTCCACCACCACCTGGATCAACCCGGACGGCACCACCACGCTGGACGTCGCCTCCGGCCCCGTCCGCTTCAAGGACAAGGACGGCGCCCTCCGGCCGATCGACGTCAGCCTGGCCCAGCAGGCCGACGGTTCGGTCAAGGCCAAGGGCCACCCGCTCGGCCTCACCCTGGCCGGCGCCACCGCACCCGCCGCCGCGTCGAAGTTCAAGGCCGCCGGCGCCCCGGCCGGCGATCAGCAGGCCCCCGCCGTCCCCCTGGTCTCGCTGGACAACGGCAACGGCACCAGCATGTCGCTGTCCTGGCGCGGCACCCTCCCGGCCCCCGTGGTCGACGGCACCAAGGCCCGGTACCCGAACGCGCTCACCGCGACCGACCTGATCGTCGAGTCCACCCGGACCGGCTTCGAGCAGTTCCTCGAACTCAAGGACCGCAGCGCGGTCGGCGCCAACGGCACCGTCACCATGACCCTGGACGCGGCCGGCCTGCGGGCCCGCCACAACGCGGACAACTCGGTCTCCTTCCTCGACCCGGCGACCGGCGAGGAGAAGGGCCAGCTGCCCGCCCCGGTGATGTGGGACGCGAAGGTCGACGAGCGCAGCGGCGACCACACCCGCACCGCCCCGGTCGGTCTGAAGGTCACCCAGAACGGCAACGCCGTCGACCTCACCCTCACCCCGGACGCGGCCTTCCTCAACGACCCGGCGACCCAGTACCCGGTCACCGTGGACCCGGCGGTCAACATCGGCGTCGGCTTCGACACCTTCGTCCAGCAGGGCTACGCCACCGACGTCTCCTCGCAGACCGAGCTCAAGCTGGGCAACAACGGCTCGGGCCAGATCGCCCGCTCCTTCCTGCAGTTCCCGATGGCCAAGATCAGCGGGAAGCAGATCACCAGCGGCAAGCTCAACCTCTGGAACTTCCACAGCTGGTCCTGCACCGCCAAGGGCTGGGACGTCTGGGACACCGGCAGCGCCACCACCGCCACCCGGTGGACCGCGCAGCCCGGCTGGAACCGCAAGTGGGCCACCTCCACCTCGACCAAGGGCTACTCCAGCTCCTGCAACGACGGCTGGGTGAACCAGGACATCACCTCGCTGGTGCAGGCCTGGGCCGGCAACGGCAACGCCAACAACACCCTGGGCATCCGCGCCACCGACGAGAGCGACCCGTACGGCTGGAAGAAGTTCAACTCCGGCAACGCGTCCGCCAACACGCCCTACCTGTCGGTGACGTACAACACCCCGCCGGCCGTCTCCACCCTGCTCGCCCCGGCCAACGGGGCGCTCACCGGGGACGCCACGCCGACCCTGTCCGCCAAGGCGACCGACCCCGACGGCGGCAACGTCCTGCTCGACTTCGAGGTCTGGGCCGCGAACGGCACCGCGGCGCTGCAGTCCGGCCACACCGCCTACGCGGCCTCCGGCTCCACCTTCACCTGGACCCCGGGCACCGCGCTGCCGGCCGGCGCCTACAAGTGGCGCTCCCGCTCCTGGGACGGCACCGCCAACAGCGCCTGGTCCGCGTTCCGCACCCTCACCGTGGACACCACCGCGCCCGGCGTCACCGCGATCGCCTCCGGGGACTTCCCGGCCGGACAGTGGGCGGGCACCCCGGACGCCAACGGCGACTACAGCGGCACCTTCACCTTCACCCCGCCGACCGCCGACGTGAAGGACGTCCAGTACAAGCTGGACGGCGGCGCCTGGGTCACCGCGGCCACCACCGGCGCCCCGGTCGGCGCGAAGCTCACCTTCAAGGCCGGCGCGCACACCGTCACCGCGCACACCCGGGACGCCGCGGGCAACGTCTCCGCCGACCGCACCTACACCTTCTACGCCGGCAAGGGCTCCGCCCTGGTCGCCCCCGCCGCGGGCGAGCGCCCGGCCCGCCGCACCTCGCTGCAGGCCGAGGGCAACAGCACCTACACCGGGGTGCGCTACCAGTACCGCCGCGGCGAGACCGACGCCTGGAAGGACGTTCCGACCGCCAACGTCACCACCACCGGCGGCCAGCCGGTCACCGCCTGGCCGTTCGCCGCCCCCGGTGGCAAGCCGGCCGCGCTGACCTGGAACATCACCGACACCCTGACCGAGAACGGCCCGGTCGACGTCCGCGCGGTCTTCACCGACGGCACCGCCACCGACGCCACCGAGCCCAACACCGTCACGGTGGACCGCAACGCCGGAACCGCCCCGGAGACCAAGGTCGGCCCCGGCGAGGTGAACACCCTCACCGGTGACCTCGGCCTGTCCGCCACCGACGCCGAGGCCTTCGGCCTGCACGCCGAGCGCTCCTTCTCCTCCCGCCGGCCCACCAACGGCTCGGCGCAGGAGGGCCAGGCGGCGATCTTCGGCCCGCAGTGGAGCTCCGGCACCACTGCCGAGATCACCGACGCCGACTGGTCCTACGTCCGGAAGACCTCGGCGACCTCCCTCTCGGTGGTCTCCGCCGACGGCTCCGAGACCGGCTTCACGGCCACCGGCGCGGGCGGCTGGAAGCCCGAGCCCGGCGCCGAGAACCTCACCCTGACCGGCGGCTTCACCGGGGCCTTCACCCTGAAGGACACCGAGGGCACCACGGTCGCCTTCGCCAAGGTCGACCCGGCCGCCACCACCTGGCAGGCCACCGCCTCCTCGCTGCCCAGCGACAACTCCACCACCTCCGTGGTGTCGGAGAAGGTCGTCTCCGGCGGGAAGACCCTGGCCCGGCCGAAGTATGTGGTCGCGCCCACCTCGGCGACCGCCTCCGTCAACTGCGCCGCCGTGCCGTCCACGGCCGGCTGCCGGGTGCTGGAGTACGTCTACGCCGACGCCACCACCGCCACCGCGTCCGCCCTCGGCGACGTGACCGG
Organism: Streptomyces sp. TLI_053; assembly: GCF_900105395.1. Lineage (NCBI taxonomy): Bacteria > Bacillati > Actinomycetota > Actinomycetes > Kitasatosporales > Streptomycetaceae > Streptomyces > Streptomyces sp. TLI_053. The sequence continues at coordinate 6,953,932 of NZ_LT629775.1, read as the reverse complement.
CCAGGTGAAGCAGATCCGCCTCTGGTCCACCGACCCCGGCGCCTCCGCCGCCACCCCCGTCGTCGTTTCGCAGTACGCGTACGACGAGCAGGGCCGGCTGCGCGAGGTGTCGGACCCGCGGACCTCGCCGGCGCTGAAGACCGCGTACGGCTACGACGCGGCCGGCCGGGTCACCACCGTGACCGAGCCCGGCGAACTGCCGTGGACCCTGGAGTACGGCAAGGCCGGCAACGCGGCCACCGCCGGCGAGGGCATGCTGCTCGCCGCCTCCCGGCCCACCCTCAAGCAGGGCAGCAAGGACGTCACCGACGGCACCGCGACCACCTCGGTGGTCTACGACGTCCCGCTGAGCGGCGCCAACGCGCCCTACCCGCTGGCACCGTCCGACGTCGCGGCCTGGGGCCAGACCGACGCCCCGACCGACGCCACCGCCGTGCTGCCGCCCGACGCCGTCCCGTCGACCCACGACGGCAAGGCGCTCGGCACCGCCGCGTACAACCGGGCCTCGGTGACCTACACCAACGCGTCCGGCCGCGAGGTCAACACCGCCACCCCCGGCGGCGGCATCACCACCACCGAGTACAACGCCTTCGGCAGCCAGGTGCGGGCCCTCTCCGCGGAGAACCGCATCCTCGCCCTGGCCACCACCGGTGACGGCCTGAACAAGCTGCGCGCCCTCGGCATCGCCGGCCGCTCCACCGCCGACCGCGCCCAGGTGCTCTCCTCGACGTCGGTCTACTCGGCCGACGGCAAGCGGCTGGTCGAGCAGTACGACCCGCTGCAGCTGGTCACCCTGGAGCACGACCTGGCCGCCTCCGGCAGCTCCCCGGCGCTCACCACCGGCGCCGAGGTCCCGGCCCGCGCCCACACCGTGAGCAGCTACGACGAGGGCCGCCCGGCGACCGCCGCGGTCAGCGACAAGACCACCTCGGTGACGGTCGGCGCCCGGATCGACGGCTACGCCGCCGACGCCGACACCCGCCGGACCGCCACCGGCTACGACTGGGCCCAGGGCCTGCCCACCCAGTCGGTCCAGGACCCGGCCGGCCTGAGGATCACCACCGCCACCGGCTACGACGCCGCCGGCCGGGTGACCTCGCAGAGCCGCCCGAACTCCACCGGCTCCGACGCGGCCACCACGGTCACCTCGTACTACGGTCCGACCGGCACCGGCGCCTGCGCCGGCCACCCGGAGTGGGCCGACCTGGTCTGCTCGGTCGCCCCGGCCGCCCAGGTCACCGGCGGCGGGAGCAACCCGGCCCAGCTGCCGACGAAGACCTTCCAGTACGACCGCTGGGGCAACGTCTCGGTGCTGACCGAGACCGCCAACGGCGTCACCCGCACCACCACCCGCGACTACGACGCCGCCGGCCGTCCGGTGAAGGTCTCGGTCACCGGCGGCACCGGCACCGCCGTCGCCGACACCGTGCTCGGCTACGACCCGGCCACCGGTGAGCTCGCCACCGTCAACAACGGCAGGGCCACCATCACCCAGGGCTACGACAGGCTCGGCCGCCAGGTCTCCTACGACGACGGCGCCGGCAACGTCACCACCACCGAGTACGACAAGCTCGACCGGGTGGTGAAGAAGTCCGACTCGGTGCCGTCCAGCGTCACCTACGGCTACGACACCGCCAAGGACCCGCGCGGCCTGCCCACCACGCTGACCGACTCGGTCGCGGGCACCTTCACCGCCTCCTACGACGTCGAGGGCCGGCTGGTCACCCAGACCATGCCCGGCGGCAACACCCTGACCAACAGCTACGACAGCCGGGGCAGCCAGACCGGCAAGACCTACAGCAACCAGGCGGGCACCGTCCTGCTGGCCGACAACGCCGACTACACCGTGCACGGCCAGCAGGCCGGCCGCACCCAGTCCGACGGCAACAGCACCACCAGCGGCTACACCTACGACGCCACCGGCCGCCTGACCAAGGCCGCCGACAGCACCGGCCTGGCCTGCGCGACCCGGACCTACGCGTTCGACCAGAGCAGCAACCGGACCAACCGCACCAGCGTGACCGACGACTGCGACCCGGCCACCCAGGACGCCGTCACCAAGGCCGAGAACCACGGCTACGACACCGCCGACCGCCTCACCGACGCCGGCTACACGTACGACGCCTACGGCCGCACCACCGCCCTGCCGAAGGGCACCCAGCTCGGCTACTACGTCAACGACCTGGTCCGCACCGAGACCCTCGGCGACACCCGCAAGACCTGGGACCTGGACGCCTCCGGCCGCCTCGCGGTGAGCACCACGGAGACCAAGGGCACCGACGGCACCTGGGCCGTCACCGCCCAGGACACCAAGCACTTCGAAGCGGGCACCGACAGCCCGTCCTGGTCCAAGGACGCGGCCGGCAAGCTCACCCGCAACGTCCTGGACCTGACCGGCCAGCTCACGGCCGCCACCGGCACCGACGGCGGCGCGGTCCTGCTGCTGACCAACCTGCACGGCGACGTCTCGGTCCAGATGTCCCCCGACGGCACCCAGGACCTCGCCGTCTACCACTACGACGAGTACGGCAACGTCGTCGACGCCACCGGCTCGACCGAGTACGGCTGGCTCGGCGGGGCGCAGCGCGAGGGCGACAGCCTCTCCGGCCTCACCCTGATGGGCGTCCGGCTGTACGACCCGGCCACCGGCCGGTTCCTGCAGACCGACCCGGTCCTGGAGGGCTCGCCGAACGCCTACGGCTACCCGGTCGACCCGATCACCATGGACGACCTGACCGGCATGTCCTGGCGCAAGAAGTGGGTCGCCTACTTCAGCCGGGCCGAGGGCAACACCATCGGCACCCTGCTCTACGTCTCGGGTCTGATCGCCAACGGCATCGGCAAGATCCTGCGCAAGCTCCCGCACATCGTCGCGCGGGCCGCCGGCTACGTGCTGTGGGCGCTGTCCTACCTGATGAAGAAGATCGGCAAGCAGTTCCTCAAGGCCGCCAACAAGCGGGGCAGCCACGGGGTGCGGTTCACCTTCGGGATCTGGCGCTCCAGCCACTGGTGGGTGCCGGACCGCCCGATCTACCGGGTGGACCCGCGGTACTGAGCCGCGCGGGCCGACAGCAGTTCCGGCTACGACGGAACCGCTGACCGGTGCTCCACCGTTGTTCCCAGTGGAAGACAGGTAAGGCCGGGCCCCGGAGGTTCTCCCCCGGGGCCCGGCCGCTTCCCGTTCCGCTGTCGGTCGCGCGCCCCTGGCGGTGGCTGCGCGCCGTCGCCGGTCGGCTACTCTCCCTTGTCGGCGGCCGCGGCGGTGAGTCCGGCGGACCACTTCTCCTCGACGTTGCCGAGCTTCCAGTAGGCGATCGCCGCCACCCAGGTCAGCACGAACAGGCCGACGATGGCGTAGCCGACCAGGTTGAGGTCCAGCTCGCCGATCCAGGCGACCGGGCCGCTGCCGATGTCCAGCTTCTCGCCGAGCAGCCCGATCAGCTCGATCGAGCCGATGACCAGGGCGACCAGCACCGAGAGACCGGTGACGGTGAGGTTGTAGTAGATCTTCCGGACCGGCTTGGAGAACGCCCACTCGTAGGCGAAGTTCATGAACGAGCCGTCGATGGTGTCCAGCAGGCTCATCCCGGCGGCGAACAGGACCGGCAGCACCAGCAGCGCGTACCAGGGCAGCTGGAACGCCGCCGCGCCGCCGGCCAGCACCAGCAGCGACACCTCGGTGGCGGTGTCGAAGCCCAGGCCGAACAGCAGCCCGACCGGGTACATGTGCCAGGGCTTGGTGACGGCCCTGGTCACCCGGCCGAGGATGCGGTTCATGAAGCCGCGCTTCTCCAGCTGGGCCTCCAGCTCCGCCTCGTCGAACTCGCCCTCGCGCATCCGCCGGAACACCTTGAGGATGCCGTTGAACGCGCCCAGGTTGATCAGGCCGAGCGCCAGCAGGAAGGTGCCGGAGACGGTGACGCCGATCAGGCCGGTCGTCTCGTGCAGGGTGGATCCGTCCTCCTCGACCTGGCCGGCCAGCGAGCGGATGCCGAGGGCGAGCAGGGCGCAGAGGCCGAAGACGATGGACGAGTGGCCCAGCGAGAACCAGAAGCCGACCGACAGCGGACGCTTGCCCTGGCCCATCAGCTTGCGGGTGGTGTTGTCGATGGCGGCGATGTGGTCGGCGTCGAAGGCGTGCCGCATGCCGAGCGTGTACGCGGTGAGCCCCATGCCGGCGCCGAAGACCTGGCCGCCGACGTCGTAGTGCTCGGGCGCGATGACCGCGAGCAGGGTGAACCAGCCGATCACGTGCAGCGCGAGGATGAAACCACCCATACCTGCCAGGCGGATCCACTCCTCACGGGTGAGCCGGTCGCGCCAGCGGGGGCCGGTCATCGGGGGTCCTTTCGTGGGGCCGTAGCGGCTCCGGGGCGCCGGAGCTGGGCCATCTTTCCTTCTGGTCGTAATTAGTTGCAAGTCATGCGCAATTACGACCTGGTTACCGGGTGGCGGACGAACCGGGGGCCCACGAAACCCTCCCCCGGACAGAGATGGTCATGAACCGTACAAGCGGCGGTAACCCGACCCGCCCGGAAGACGCCGTTCTACGCGCGGATACTCGGTCGTCCCGCACCCCAACCCCCTCCGGAGGGACGGCACATGATGCTCCGTCGAAGCACGCTCGCGCTGGCCGCGTCCGCCCTGCTCGCCACCGGCCCGCTCGCGCTCACCGCCCCCGCCCCGGCCGCCGCCGCGACCTCGGCCCTCCCCCACCGCGTCCTGTTCGACAACAGCAAGGGCGAGACCGCCGGCAACGCGGACTGGATCATCTCCACCGCCCAGCCCGACCCGCGCACCCAGAACGCCAGCCCCACCACCGAGAAGAGCTGGACCGGCGCCCTCTCCGCCTGGGGCGTCGCCCTCCAGAAGACCGGCCAGTACAGCCTGAAGACCCTCCCGGCCGGCTCCACCATCAGCTACGGCACCGGCGCCGCGCTCGACCTCGCCAACTTCGACACCTTCGTGATCCCCGAGCCGAACATCCGCTTCTCCGCGGCGGAGAAGTCCGCGATCGTCCGCTTCGTGCAGAACGGCGGCGGGCTGTTCCTCGTCTCCGACCACGACCGGAGCGACCGCAACAACGACGGCTGGGACTCCCCGGCGATCATCAACGACCTGTTCACCAACAACGGTGTGAACAACAACGACCCGTTCGGCTTCTCGGTCGACGTCAAGAACATCTCCACCGACAACCCGCGCGCCGTCAACGACGCCGCCGACCCGGTGCTGCACGGTCCCTTCGGCACCGTCACCGGCTCGATCCTGCGCTCCGGCACCACCTTCACCCTCAAGCCGGCCGACAACCCCAAGGTCAAGGGCATCGTCTACCGCACCGGCTCGTCCGGGAACACCGGCGCCTTCTTCGTCACCAGCGGCTACGGCAGCGGCCGGGTCGCCGCCTGGGGCGACAGCTCCCCCGCCGACGACGGCACCGGCCAGTCCGGCAACAACCTGTTCAACGGCTGGGACGACCCGGCCGGCACCAATGCCGCGCTCGCCCTCAACGCCACGGCGTGGCTGAGCAAGGCCTGAGGCCCGCCACCCCCGGGGTGCCCCGTCCGCCGCGTGCCCGGCCCGTCCGCCGGGCGCGCGGCCTCCCGTCCGGCCCGGCCCCCTCACCGGGCGGGCGACCGCTTCCTCCCCTAGTGTCGGAATGATCCGCACCGATCCGCACCGACCGGGACCCGATGGGAGCGGCCATGCCCTCGTACCCGCACCGCACCACCCGCGAGGACCTGCGCGTCCCCCTCCCCGACGGCACCGAGCTGTACGCCCGCCTCTGGCGCCCCGCGACCGACGAGCCCGTCCCCGTCGTCCTGGAGTACTCCACCGACCGGCTCACCGACTGGACCGCCACCGAGGACGCCCGCCGCCACCCCTGGCTCGCCGGCCACGGCCACGCCGCCGTCCGGATCGACGCCCGCGGCCACGGCAACTCCGGCGGACTGCCGCCCGGCTCCGCCTCCGCCGACCTGCTCGTCGAGGACGGCGCCGCCCTGGTCCACTGGCTCGCCGGCCGGCCCTGGTGCAACGGACGGACCGGACTGCTCGGCACCGGCGCGGCGGGGGCCCTCGCACTGCGGATCGGCGCCCGCGCCCCGGACACCGTGCGCGCCGTCGTCACCGCCTGCCCCGACGGCCCGCACCGCCTCGGCCGCGCCGTCCTCGCCGCCGACGGCCACACCCGCGCCACCGCCCACCTCGCCGACGCCGCCCGCCCACCGGACCCGCTGTACGTCGGCGACGACTGGCGGGCCCGTTGGCTGGCCCGGCTCGACGCCCTCGAACCCCCGCTCGCCGACTGGCTCGACGCCCCGGCGGCCCCCGCCCCGGCCGCCGCCGTCCCCACCCTCGCCGTCGCCGGCTGGACCGATCCGTCCGCCGCGGCGGTGCTGGCACTCGCACGCGCCGGAGGCTCCACCGCCGTCCCCGTCCGCGCCGTCCTCGGCCCCTGGCCGCACGGACTCCCCGACGAACTCCTCCCCGAGGCCCTGCGCTGGTACGACCACTGGCTGCGCGACGTCGACACCGGCGCCCTCGCCACCCCCGCCCTGCGCAGCTGGCTCGGCACCCGCTGGTCCGCCGACGACCCCTGGCCGTCCCCCGGGGTCCGCGAGGTCCGGTACGGCCTCGACGGCCCGCTGCGCACCGCCGGCACCGCCTCCGAGGACCGCTGGGTGCGCGTCCGCTCGCCCCAGCACACCGGCCTCAACGCCGGTTCCTACGTCCCGCACGGCCGCCCCGCCGACCGGCCCCCGGACCAGCGCGAGGAGGACGGGCGCTCGGTCTGCTTCGACTCCCGGCCGCTGCCCGAACCGCTGGAGCTGCACGGCACCCCGGCGCTGACCCTGCGCCCGGACCCGGCGAGCGGCGGCGCCCTGGTCGCCGCCCGCCTCTGCGCCGTCGCCCCGGACGGCACCTCGACCCTGCTCACCCGGGGCGTCCTCACCCTCCCGGCCGAGCCGGCCGGCCCCGACCCGGTGGTCACGCTCGCCCCGGTCGGCGCCACCGTCCCGCCCGGCCACCGGCTGCGGCTCGCCCTCTCGTCCACGTACTGGCCCTGGCTGTGGCCCGGCGCCGACCCCGACGGCTTCGCCGTCGACCCCTCCCACTCCGCCCTCACTCTCCCGGTCCACGACCCGGGCACCCCGGAGGCGGCCCCCTTCCGCTCCCCCACCCTCCCCCTGCCGCCCCCGCTGCACCTCACCGAACCCCTCGCCGCCCGCCCCGAACGCATCACCGTCCACGACATCGGCCGCCGCGAGTGGCGCACCGAACTCTCCCCGGCCACCGACGGCACCCGCACCCACTCCGACGGCCTGGTCCGTGCCGAGCACACCGTCACCGCCTACCGGGTCCTGACCGCCACTCCCCTCAGTGCCCAGGCCCGCACCGACCGCACCCTGCGCCTCGAACGCCCCGCCCTCGGCTGGGACGTCACCGTGCACACCCGCACCGAACTCCGCTGCGACGCGACCCACCTGCTCGCCCACACCCGGCTCCGGGCGGAGGAGGCCGGCAACGTCGTGTTCGACAAGGAGTGGCACCAGCGCATCCGCCGCATTGGGACCTGATTCGACCCCACAGGACTGACATCCGAGCTACTGTGGATGTCATGACTGCAGCCTACGAGGAGATCCCCTTCAGCGAGCTGCTCCACCGGCCCGCTGCCACGACCAGCAGACTCGACGCCGTCCGCGCGCTCCGGCTCCGCCGCCGCGACGCCGGCGACCTCGCCCTGATGCGGGTCGACCAACTGGAACAGGACACCACCGTCGTCGACTTCACGTCCCGCCTGCTCGGCGGACTGGTCCGGACCGGCAACACCGCCGCCCTCCGGGCCGCCCTGCCTGACGCCCTCCCCTGGGTGACATTCCTCCCCGAGGAGGACGTGGACCTGCTCGTCGACGAGCTGGTGGACGTCGCCCGCGGCGCAGTCGCCCTCGACAACCTCGCCCCGATCGCCCTGCTGCTCACCCAGTGGCGCCACACCGCCGAGGTCCACGCCGACCCCGCCCTGCACGCCCTCCTGACCCGTGAGCCCGAGGGCGACCTCGGTCCCGTGCCACGCCCCGGAGAACCCGGGTGAGCCCGAAGCGCGGCGACCGCGCCGCACCTCCGCCGATCGAGGGCGAGTACGACCTCCGGTTCGCCAGCTCCGCAGCTGCCGAGGGCTGGGACCTCCTCACCCGCCACGCACCGACCGGTCTCCGTCGCGCCTACGAGCACATCAGATCCACGCCGCGAGCCACCGACAACCCGAGCCGGCAGCACCAGCTGAAGGGCAAACTCGCGACCGCCGACTTCAAGGGACGGGAGCTCGAACGCTGGCAGTACGAGGTCACCAGCGGCGGGCGCATCTGGTATCTGGTCGACACGCCGACTCTCACCGCCTGGATCACTTACGCAGGCACCGGCCACCCCAAGGAAACCGACTGACGCCAACCCTTTTCTCACTCCACCAGGGCCAGCGCCTCGCTCAGGTTGTACTCGGCGATCGCCCGCATCGCGGCGCGGTGCGGGAAGTCGCCGTCGAGCAGGCGCAGCGGTCCGGCGACCAGGGACAGGCGGATCGCCAGTCCGTAGAGGTCCAGTCCGGGGCCGTCGAGGTCGTCGGTCCCGCCCAGGCTCGGGCGAACTCCCCTTCGAAACACCGCCCGTCCCCGAACGCCGCCCGTGCCACCCCGGCCGATTCCACCGCTCGACCCCCTGCTGTCCTGCCGCTCCCCCCGTGCGGAGCGGCAGGACAGCTCAGGGGAGGGGTCCGAGAAGGGTCATTTCCGCCAGTCGGGCGCCATGACCATGGCCCTCAACTGCTCGACCGAGAGCGCCGGCTGACCGGGCCGGTACGTGTGCTCGTCCTCGCCGTTGCCCTCACTGATCAGGACGTTGCGCCCGTCGGGGTAGTACACCCACACCACCCAGTGCAGGAGCGGGTCGACGGCACTCTTGCCGTTGCCGAACTGGTTCATCACGACGAACGTGCCGTCGGGCAGTTTCTGCCTGACCTCCAGCGGTGTCGGCGTTCCCTCCTCGGCCCCCTTCTTGAATTCGATTCCACGCGGCCCGGCAGGCTCCAGATGGACGGACAGCCTGCTGGTCCGACCCTCGTACTCGACCGCCACGGCGCCGTTCTCCGCGTCCCGACCCACCTCCTTCGCGCCGGTGGGCAGCAGTCCGGCCAGCACCGCGGTCAGCTCCGGCAGCGACTCCCCGGGCGCGGGGGTGGACATGGCGGGGAAGGACGGCTCGGTGGTCGCGGTGACGGTCGAGGGCGGGGTGGTGCCTGCGGCGGCCGTCGACGGCGGGGCCGTGCGCGCAGTGGCCGTCGACGGCGGGAACGCCGGTCCGGAGGACGCCCTGGGCGCGTTCGGGTTCGCCGGCATCGCCGCGACCACCCGCCCCCACTCCGGCGCGGTCACCACTGCAGCGAGCCGTTCCGCGTCCAGCGGCGGCAGCTCCCTCGTCGGGCTCACCGGGCTTCCGTTGAACTCCACCAGGGTGACCTTCGTACCGTCCGGCGCCGCATAGACACCCCGCCACGCCCGCTGCCCCTCGAATGTGGTGTCCCTGGTCTTGTCGATCATCAGCACCGCACCGTCCGGCCGGACGGTGCGGTCGCAGGGATCCTCCGGCACCACCCGCGGGTTGCAGACGGCGGCCTGCTCGGGCGTCTGCGCTCCGCGTTCGACGAAGTAGTGGATCGAGCTCACCCCATGGCCGTCGTCGTAGTTGAACAGTCCCGCAGTCATGTACGGGTGGTTGCTCGACTCGGTCGCGTCACCCGGGGCCGACGCGGTCGTGTCCGTCACGGTGCCCGGCGGCAGCAGACCGGCCACCAGCCGCACCACGTCGTCGCCGGTCATCGGCGCTTCCGCGGCCGGACCGAACAGTCCCGGACCCGGTCCTCCGACGAACGCCCCCACACCGGCGACGGCGAGCACGGCGAGAGCCGCACCACCGGCGACCGCGGCCCGCCGCCGGTTGCGCCGGCGCCGTCCCAACCGCTCGGCCCCGGCGGCCAGGGCGAACAACGACTCGTCGGGCGCCAGAGCGGCCGCCCCGCGCAGCTCCCGGGCGAACCGCTCCTCGAACCCGGCCCCGATGCGGACCGCGAAGTCGTCCTCAACCGGCATGACGCAGCACCTCCTTGTCCGTGAACGCCGACCCCAACGTGTGCCGCATCCGGGCCAGCGCCCGGCTGCTGCGCGAACGGACGGCCGTACTGCTCAGCCGCATCGCCGCCGCCGTCTCCTCCACGCTGCGGTCCTCCCAGAAGCGCAGCACCAGCACCGCCCGGTCCTGCGGCGGCAGTTCGCCGAGCGCCCGGAGGAGGGTGAGCCGCAGGGCGGGGTCGGGGTCGGTGACCGCGGCATCGGGCAGCACGTCGGTGACCCGTTCGGTGCTGCTGCGCCGACGGCGGTGCGAGAGGAAGGTGTTGACGAGGACGGTCTGCGCGTAGCCGCTCGGGTTGTCCAGGCGCGAGATCCGACGCCACTTCACGAAGACGCGTCCGAGCGCCTCCTGCACGAGGTCCTCGGCGAGATGCGCGTCACCACCGGTGAGCAGGAACGCCGTCCGCAGCAGATGGCGCCCCCGCGATGCCACGAAGGCCGGAAAGTCGGGCGGCGCTCCCGACTCGACCGCCGGTGCCTCCGCCCCCTGTATTTGCTCCATGCCCTACTAACGCGATCACTCGGTGGTCTTGTGGCACCGGTTTTCCGGCGGGCCGATCCTCACACAGCGCCGGAGCCGCTCGAGCACCGGCGCTGCTGCCGGTTGCCTCAGTCCGACGGCCCGTCGTCCTCCGGCCGGCCGGGCATCCGGCGGACGAGGACGACGCCGAGCACGACGGTTGCCAGGGCAAGGAGGGCGAGGAAGGAGAGGGCGATCCCGACCAGCAGCCGGGTCGGGGTCACGGCCGGGCCTTGAGCAGGGCGAGGAGGTTGAGGAGGGTGGCGGTCGGGGCGTTGCCGAACCGGACCAGCACCCGGCCGTCGACCACGCCTTCGGTGGTGGCGGAGGGCCAGACGATGCCGAGGGCCTTTCCGCGCTCGTGGAGTTCGGCGAGGAGCGCCTCCACCTCGACCTCGCTGTAGGTGCCGATGCGGGGGTCGTGGGGCCCGATCGGGGCGCTGTCGGGGGCGCTCACGCGGCGGCGTCCAGCTCGAACCAGACCGACTTGCCGGACCTGCGCGGGTCCGCGCCGAAGCGGTCCGTGAGCGAGCGGACGAGGTGCAGCCCGCGCCCGGAGAGCGCGTAGGGTCCGTCCGCAGTTCTCTGCTCGGGAAGGTTCGGGCACCCGTCCGCGACGGACACCCGGAGCTTCCCCTCCAGGAGGACGACGACCACCAGCGGGGCCAGCGAGCCTCCGTGCTTCCAGGCGTTGACGAACAGCTCGCACAACGCCAACTCGGCGTCGCGGAAGGCACCGTCGGACCACCCGGCGCGCACGAGCACCGCGCGCAACTCCTCACGGGCGAGCGACCAGTCGGGGGGCAGGGGGAGCGTGGACATACGGAGACCTCCGTAGGGGTGGAGTGGATTCGATCCGGCGCCTGATGATCAATCAGCTGGATCTGATCAACATGCAGCCATGGCGCCAACGCGCACAGCAGCGATCGGCGCTTGCCGACAGTGTGCGGCTCGTCACAGTCAGCATGGGGCCTTGATGGCCATCCTGGCAACTCATCTCAGAATTTTGGATATATCCAAATCGAACACCAATTAGCGCCCCTACAGTGGCAGTTACCCAGTGGCGCAGGTGCACGGCGCCGAGGCACACTGATCCAGCGAGGCTCAGAGAGGGCGGGGATGGCCGCAGCAGCAGGTCCAACAGTTCGACGGAGGCAGCTCGGCGCCGAACTCCGCCGCAGACGAGAAGAGGCCGGCCTCTCGCACGACGAGGTCGCGGACGCTCTGACCAGCATGAGCCAGCCCAAGCTCTCCCGCATCGAGAACGGCCGCGGCGCCACCAAGGTCGACGACGTCAAGAAGCTCCTGTCGCTCTACAAGTGCGAGGACACGGACCTCGTCTCCGCACTCGTCGACTTGGCCAAGAACGGTGCACACCGCGGCATGTGGTGGCAGAGCTACAGCGCACACATCGGCCAGGCTCTCGGCGACCTGATTTCTCTCGAGGCCGGCGCAGCGTCCGTTCGGACCTACGAGGGCGCTTTCATTCCAGGCCTCCTCCAGACGCCCGCCTACGCGCGCGAGATCATCAAGAAGCTCAGCATGCGTCCCGACGTCAATGTCGAAGCACTCGTCGATGTGCGCGTGGCTCGCCAGAGCGCTCTGACCCGAGCAGAACCGCTGACTCTGTGGGCCGTGATCCACGAGGCCGCCATCCGCTCCGGCGTCGGCGGACCGAAGGTCATGGCCGAGCAGCTCGCACGGCTGGCGGACCGTGCGAGCCAGCCCAATATCAACATTCAGGTGATGCCGATCGGCGCTCCCGCTCACCACGGCATGGGCGGGGCCTTCACCATCCTCGGTTTTCCACAAAGGCAGGATCTCGACGTGGCACTCGTCGAGGGCACATTGAGCAACTTCTGGGTCGAGGATGCCGCCGATGTGGAGCAGTACGCGGCGAAGTTCGATGCCATCCGGGCCGACGCCTTGGGCTTGGACGACTCGCTCGCCATCATCACCGAACAGAGAGACAACATCACATGACGTTCATCCCGAACGCGGCAGCACTCAATGTGACTTGGCGCAAGTCGTCCAGGAGCAACGAGTCCACCAACTGCGTCGAGTTCGCATCCTCCGACGGCATCGTCTCCTACGTTCGTGACTCCAAGGACCCTTCCGGCCCGGCCCTGACACTCACCGCCACCGCGCACTCCGCCTTCATCTCGGCAGTCGTCAACGGCGAGTTCGACTTCGACCTGCTCTGACAGCACCACTGAACCCACGGCCCGGCGCGCCTCGAACGGCGCGCCGGGCCGCACAACCGGTGAGAGGCGGAGACACATGTCCCAGGTCACCAACACCACAGGTCTCGAGGCCGACTTCCAGAAGTCGTCGTTCAGTGGCGGCAATGAGAACTGCATCGAACTCGCGACCAACCTCCGTCATTTCGTTGTCGTCCGGGACTCGAAAGACCCCTCGGGCCCAGAACTCCTCTTCACCTCCGACGCCCATACCGCGTTCATCACTGCGGTTGCCTCGGGCGAGTTCGACTTCGACCTCTTCTGACCACAGTCGACCCCGCCGTTACGGCCCGCCCGCCAGGCATGGCGGGCGGGCCGTCGACGCTCCGAAAGGTCTCCGTGACGCCCTCCCCCGACCCCATCGACATGACCCGCCGCCAACTCTTCGGCGGCGTGGCCGAGATATACGACGCGGTCCGCCCCGGCTACCCCGCTGTCCTCGTCTCCGCCGTCCTGGACTACGCCGCCCTCGGCGACCGCCCCGCCCTCGAGGTCGGAGCAGGCACGGGCAAGGCCACCGTCCCGTTCGCCACCGCCCTCACCAGCCCGCTCACCTGCGTCGAACCCGACCCCCGCATGGCCGAGGTCCTGCGCCGCAACACCGCGGCCCACCCCCACGTCCGCATCGAGGTGGGCAACTTCGAGGACCGGCAGCCCACCGACACCCGCTTCGGGCTGCTCTTCGCCGCGACCTCCTGGCACTGGATCGACCCGGCCCGCCGCTGGAACCTCGCCCACGAGGCCCTCGCCCCCGGCGGCACGATCGCCCTGTTCTGGAACCCCCTGGGCATCCGCGACCCCGCCCTCCACGCCGCCCTCACCGAGGTCGACCGCCGCCACGGCCTCACCCACACCCCGCACGCCGTCCTCGCCTCGGCCTTCGGCGACACTCCTGGGCACTGGCCCGACATGCTCGGCCACTGGCCGGCCGTCGACTGCGCGACGGACGACCGGTTCACCGACCTCCGCTCACTGCGCTTCCGCGAGGAGGCTTACTACGGGACGGCCGACTACCTCGCCTACCTCTCCTCCCTCTCGATGTACGCCGCCCTCCCCTCCGACCACCGCGCCCAGGCCCTCGCCGACACCGCCGCCGTCCTCGACTCCCACGGCGACGGCGTCCCGGTCGAGCACATCCACGACCTCTTCCTCACCCGCCGCCACTGACCTCCGCGCCCGCAACGATCCACTGCCCCACCCCACAGCGCGGGCCCTGCCGACTCGGCAGGGCCCGCGCCGCCCTGCGCAGGAAGTCGGCGCATCCGACTTCCTGCGCAGGAATCCAGGGCCTCGGTCCACCCGTCGGCGGAACGGCGCAGCACCACGAGAGGTCCACCAGGACGTCGGTCCCGAGGTCCTGCCTTCAGGACCTCAGCTGTACGGGTTCCAGTCACCCAATCGCGCGAGCAGGTACCGGGTGTCGTCCTCGTTCAGGCCGAACGCGGCGGCGGCCTCATCGGAGCTCGCCTTGGCCCGCACGTCGTGGGCCGGCCAGTACCCGGACCGGACGGCGGTCACCTCCAGCAGCCTGGCAGCCCGGACGGCCGCCAGCGGCGACTGCCGGGCCAGCTTCTCGATCTTCTCCGAGACGAGGCGCAGCAGGTCGGTGATGTCCTCCGGGACGGCGACGGCCGACTTCTCGACCGCGACGGTGTGCCCGTCCCACCATTCCGTCTCGCATTCCTCCGCGAGGTCCCAGGCAGCGGCCCGGAGGTTCTGCTCACCGATCTGCTCCCAGTCGAGCGGGTGCTCGTTCCCGGTCCAGCCGCACGAGCACACGGCACGCAGGGCGTGTGCCCTGGGCGTGAGGCTGAAGCGGCCGTCGTAGACGCTCCACTCCGAGGTGGTGTGCCCGCCCCCTCCGGACGACAGGGGGAAGTGCGCGGGCTGCGGGACCGTGCCGTCGGGCAGGAGCACGCCGATGGACCCTTCGTGCGAGGACCCGAACTCGTCCGTGGTCCACGTCTGCCGTTCAGCCATCGACGGTCCTCCGTTGTCGGCCCGCTCGGCACGGGCCGTTCGCCGCGCCTCGTGGGCAACGATCCCGCAGCGGGCACCGGTTCAGCGGCGAAACGCCGAAAGTCCCCTCCTCCGCGCGCCCGGGCGACAACGCCCGGGGAAGAGCCTCGAAAGAATTCTTCGCCGGGCTGTCACATCCGGTGCGGGTGGCGGGTCAGTGGAGTGTTCGAGCAAGTGCGGCAGGGGCGGGGCGGGAGTCGGTCCGCCCGTCTCCCGCCACTCCCTCCATCCGAATCAGGGGTATTCGTCATGTCCGTCGCCCACGTCGTCCTCGCCGTTGTCAGCGCTCTCTGGGTCGGCTTCTCCGGTGTCTCGCTCGCCCGGCGGGCGGAGTTCGTCACCCAGCCGCTCGTCGAGTACGGGGTGCCGCGTTCGTGGTGGGGCCCGCTGGCGCTGGCGAAGCTCGCGGGGGCGGCCGGCCTGCTGGTCGGCCTCGCCGTCCCGGCCCTCGGTGTCGCCGCCGCGATCGGCCTGATCCTGTACTTCCTCGGCGCGGTGATCACCTGCCTGCGGGCCCGCTCCTTCAAGACCGTGGCGTTCCCGCTCCTCTACCTCGCCCCCGTCGCGGTGACCCTGGGCCTGGGCCTCGCCTCCTGACTCTCCGGTGCCGGAAGCAAGCAGGCAACCAGCCAGGCGCGGGCAAGCACGCGCAAGCCACAGGAGAACCACGATGCTGAAGTTCGCCACCCCCGCCCCGCTCACCGCCGCCGTCGACGTCCCCGCCGCCTCGGTGCGCTTCGTCGCCGCCGAACGCGCCGACACCACCGTCGAGGTCCTCCCCGCCGACGCGTCGAGGAGCCACGACGTGAAGGCCGCCGCTCAGGTGCGGGTCAGCTGCGGCGACGGGGTGCTGCGCATCTCGGCCGAACCGGCGAGGAGCCGGGCCCTGGGGAGCGCCGGGAAGGTGGCGGTGACCGTGCGGCTGCCGGCCGGCTCCCGGGTCCAGGTCACGGCAGCGCTCGGCGAGCTGCGCGGCGTCGGCCGCCTGGGCGAGGTCACCTTCGAGGGTGCCCACGGCCTCGTCGAACTCGACGAGGCCGCCGGCGCCCACCTCACCGTCCAGTCCGGCGACATCCGCCTCGGCCGCCTGACCGGCCCGGCCCGGATCAGCACCCGCAGGGGCGACCTCACCGTCACCGAGGCCACCGGCGGCGCGCTCGACCTGCGGACCGGGCACGGCGACATCACGGTCGGTGCCGCGCGCGGCACCTCCGCCACCCTGACCGCCGCCACCGGCCGGGGCCGCGTCCACGACGGCCTGACCAGGACCGGCGCCACGGGCCCGGCCGCCTCGGGCCTGGCCGTCACGGCCACCACCGCTCACGGCGACATCGCCGTCCGCACCCTCTGAACGGATGCGGACCCCCGGGGTCAGGCCGCGACGAGCTCCCGCTCGCGGTCCGGCGTCCTGCCCCCCTTGGGCTTCCGGTTCGGCAGCGAGAGCCGGAAGACCTTGTGCCAGGCGGAGAACACCTGCTTGGGCAGCGGCCCGGTGACGTACACCAGCTCGTACTTCTCGAACAGCGCGCGCACCTTCACCGCGACCTCCGCGTACCGGTTGCTCGGCAGGTCCGGGAACAGGTGGTGCTCGATCTGGTGCGACAGGTTGCCGGTCATGAAGTGCATGGCCTTGCTGCCGCTGATGTTCGCCGAGCCCATCATCTGGCGCAGGTACCACTGGCCGCGCGTCTCGCCCTCGATCGACCGGCGCTCGAAGACCTGCACGCCCTCGGGGAAGTGCCCGCACATGATCACCGAGTGGGTCCAGAGGTTGCGGACCAGGTTTGCGGTGAACGTCGCGGCGAGGGTGGTGAGGAACGACGGGCCCGACAGCAGCGGGTGGACCACGTAGTCCTTGAGCACCTGCTTGCGGATCTTGCGGCCCACGGCCCTGACCCGGGCGCGGAACTCCGGGTTGTTGCGGCGGCGCTTGCGCAGGTTCTTGCCGAGCTCCAGGTCGTACGCGGCGATGCCGTACTCGAAGAAGCAGGCGTTGAGGAAGTTCCACAGCGGCTGGCCGAGGTGGAACGGGTGCCACCGCTGGTCCTCGTCGACGCGCATGATGCCGTAGCCGAGGTCGTTGTCCTTGCCGATCACGTTGGTGTACGTGTGGTGCAGCTCGTTGTGGGAGTGCTTCCACTGGTCGGACGGCGAGACGTGGTCCCACTCCCAGGCGGTGGAGTGGATCTTCGGGTCCCGCATCCAGTCCCACTGGCCGTGCAGGATGTTGTGCCCGATCTCCATGTTGTCCATGATCTTCGCCACGGACAGGCCGGCGGTGCCGATCAGCCAGGCGGGCGGGAAGATCGAGAACAGCAGCACACCCCTGCTGGCCAGCTCCAGCTTGCGCTGCGCCGAGATGACCTTGCGGATGTAGGCGGCGTCCTTCTCGCCTCGGTCGGCGATCACCTCGTCGCGGATCGCGTCCAGCTCGCGGCCGAGCTCCTCGATCTGCTCCGCGGTCAGGTGGGCGGTGGGGTCGATGGCGGTCACGTTGCCTCTACCGTTCGATGTCGCAGGGGCCCGCCGCGGCGGACACACAGGTCTGGATGAGGACGCCCGGCTCGGCCTCGGTGATCTCGCCGGTGCGCAGGTCGCGGACGGCGCCCGCCTTGAGCGGGGTGACGCAGCCGAAGCAGATGCCCATGCGGCACCCGGACGGCATCAGCACCCCGGCCTCCTCGCCGACAGCCAGCAACGGCGTGGTGCCGTCCGCGTCGACGGTCCTGCCGGTGGTGCTGAACGTGACCGCGCCGCCGGTGCCCTCCCCGGCCTCCCCGGCCGCCGCGGCGGCCGGGCGGAAGCGTTCGGTGCGCAGGCGCTCCGGGACACCGTGCCCGGCCCAGTGCTCCTCGGCGGCGTCGAGCAGGCCCGCCGGCCCGCACGCCCAGGTCTCGCGCTCGGCCCAGTCGGGCACGAGCTCACCGAGACGGGCGAGGTCGAGCCTGCCGTCGGTGCCGGTGTGCACCTCGACGAGCCGCAGCTTCCCGTCCGCGACCAGGCCGTGCAGGTCTTCGCGGAAGATCACGTCGTGCGGCCGCGGCGCGGAGTGGACCATCACGACGTCGTCGAGCCCGGTGTCGCGCAGCATGCCCATCACGGGGGTGATGCCGCTGCCGGCCGTCAGGTAGAGCACCTTGGCGGGCCTGGCCGCAGGCAGCACGAAGTCACCACCGGCCTGGTCGAGCTGGACCAGCGTGCCCGGTTTCGCCCCGCGGACCAGGTGGTTGCTGACCTTTCCGCCCGGGACCGCCTTCACGGTGATCGTGATCCGGCCGTCCCGGCGGTGCGTCGGCGACGTGAGGGAGTAGGTGCGCCACAGGCGCACCCCGTCGACGTCGACGCCGATCCGCACGTACTGGCCGGCGGTGTGGCCGCGCCAGCCCCGGCCGGGCCTGATCACGACGGTCGCGGCGTCCGCCGTCTCGGGGTGCACGGCCTCGATGCGCCCCCGCAGGTCGGCGCCCGCCCGCAGCGGGCTGACCAGGTCGAGGTAGTCCGACGGCAACAGCGGCGTCGTGACCGTCTCCAGCAGTTTCCACGCCCTGCTGCGGAGGGCTGTACTCGTCATGGCTCCAGCTTCATACGCCCCTCGGGGTAAAGTCTTGTCTGCAGGACGTGAATCCGGTCAGCCGAATTGTTCGCAGGGAACAACACCATGGGTCATGCCATTCGGAGCGCCAGCGAACTGGCCCTGGACGGGACGACGGTCACCGCGCTCCGGGCCGCGCTGGGTACCACCGCCGACGAGGTCGTCCAGGCGATCATCGACGAGGTCCCTCCCTACGCCAACGCCCTCTCGGGCCGCATGGGCGTCACCATCCGTCGGGCCGTCCGCACCGCGCTCGGCCACTACCTCGACCTGGCGAGCGGCAGCACCACGGGCGGCGACGCCGGGGACGCGGCCTACGAACTGGGCCGCGGCGAGGTCCGCGACGGCCGTTCGATGGACGCCCTGCTCAGCGCGTACCGGGTCGGCGCCCGGGTGGCCTGGCGCAGCCTGGCCGCGGGCGCCGTCCCGGCCGGGCTGCCCGCCGCCGAGGTCGCCAGGTTCGCCGAGCTGACGTTCGCCTACATCGACGAACTCTCCGCCGCGAGCGCCGCGGGCCACGCCGACGAACTGGCCGCCCGGGGCCGGGTGCGCGAGCGCCACCTGGAACAACTGGCCCGCGACCTCCTCGCCGACGCGAACCCGGACGTCCTCCTCGCCACCGCCCAGCGGGCCGGCTGGCCGCCCCCCGGTTCACTGACCGCGGTCCTGCTGGCCGCCGACCAGGCCCGGCCGGCCCACCGCTCGCTCGACCCGAACACCCTCGTCCTCGACGATCTGCCGGACGCCTCCGGCGTGCTGCTCGTCCCCGATGCCGACCGGTCGCACCTCCTGCGGCAGCTGACCGACCGCACCGCCGTGGTCGGCCCGGCCCTGCCCTGGACCCGGGTGTCCGCCTCGTACGCACGGGCCGCACGCGCACGCTCCCTCTCCCCCGACATCCGCGACACCGAGGACCACCTGCCCGAGCTGGTGCTGAGCGCCGACCCGGAGGCGTTCGCGGACCTCCGCGCCCGGGCCCTGGCACCACTGCACACCCTGCCCCCAGCGACCGCGCGGCGCCTCGAGGAGACCCTGCGGGCCTGGCTGCTGCACCAGGGCCGGCGCGACGAGGTGGCGGCGGCCCTGTTCGTCCACCCCCAGACGGTCCGGTACCGGATGTCCCAGCTGCGGGAGCTGTTCCCCGACCTCGGCTCACCGCAGCGGGTCCTCGAACTGACCCTGGCGGTCGGCCTCCGGACCGCCTGACCCGCCCCGACGGGAGTCCTAGCGCCGCCCTCGACCCGGCGAGTGCTGCGGCACAATCCCAGGATGACCGGCAAATGCATCACGTATCGCACGGCGGACGGGCTCCACATACCCGGCACCTGGCGGCACGCCTTCATCCGCAGCGGCGACCATTACTTCCTCACCGACCTCTTCATCTACGCCGACGGACTCGTCGACTGCTGCGGGCTCGTCACGGTCGAGGAGTTCGAGGAGAAGCTGCGCACCGGCTGGGTGGCCACCAGCCTTCCGGAGGGCGGCAAGGCCTCCGCCGACGACTTCGGGGAGTGGAGGTTCGGCGAGCCGCGAAGCTGGATCACGCCCGCACTCCTGCTCGCCGAAGTCCGCGACACCATCGACCGGCTGAACGAACGACCCGACTCCATCGGACGCTGCCTGGCCGCCGTCGACGTCTTCCTCGCCGACCGGACCGAGGAGAACCGGGCCGCGGCCCGAGCCGCGTTCCTGGCCGTCCCGGAGACCAGGCGGAGCTACGCGCTGGGCGACATGGACATCAAGGACCGGCCGCTGCGACTCCTGCTGGCGGGGCCCGGCAACCGGACCTGTCTGTCGTACGACGGAACGGTTTCGCAGGAGGACTACGACAGCGCCCTCGCGTACTTCGACAAGCGCTGGACGGCCGGGCCGACCACCCGCGTCCCGGCGGACGGACCGGCGACACCGCAGGCCCCGACCGTCGTGCTCCCGCACTCGTTCACGATCCGGCAGGTGGACGACCCCGGAAAGCTCGGCCTGCGGCACGACTACCCCGCCCCGATCACCGTCTCGGGCGCCGACTATCCCTCCGTCACCCACGCGTACTGGGCCCTGTCGGTCGCAGATCCGGAGACCCGACAGGCGGTCGCCGCCGCGGGGACCGCCACCGCGGCACGCAAGCTCGCGACCGAGGCCCCCCGCCACGAGGGCTGGGAACACGCTCGAACCGCCGTCATGGCACTCCTGCTGCGCGCCAAGTACGACCAGCACCCCGATCTGGCCGAGATCCTCCTGACGACGGGCGACGGCACCGTGATCTACGACGACATGAACTCCGCGTTCTGGGGCGACAACGGGGGCCACGGGCGCAACTGGTCGGGGCGCCTGCTCGAACTCGTCCGCTCCGAGCTGCTGGCACGACGAGCGGGGGTCCCGGGGATCTGAGCGTGCCCGGCGCCGTACCCCGCCCGTCCCCGCCGAGGTCGGCCTCGGCGGGGACGGAAAAGCGGCGGGCGTACCGTCCTCACACCGCCGGGGCGCCGGCCTGGACCCCCGTGAAGGCGAGCAGGCGGTGCCAGGCGTCGGTGCACGCCTCGCTCCAGTCCTCGGCGCTGTCGTCGAAGAAGGAGTGCGGGGCGCCCTCGTACACCTTCAGCTCGTACTCCTTGCCGGCCCGCTCGAGGCGCCCGGTGAACTCCGCGAACTCCTCGTGCGTCGTCACCACGTCCTCCCCCGCCAGCAGCATCAGCAGCGGTGCCGTCAGCTGCTCCGCCCGGTCGCCGAAGAAGCGCGGGACTCCGTAGAAGCCGGCCGCGCCGGCCAGGCCGAGGCCGGCGGCGGCGAGGCGCCAGGAGTAGGAGCCGCCGAGGCAGAAGCCGACGCCGAACACCGGGTCACCGCTCCACTCCCGCAGCTTCGCCAGGGCGGCGGCCGCGTCGGTCTCGACGTGGGCGGGCTCCAGCAGCGGCATGTGGGTGGCCCAGTCGAAGTCGGCGTCCCGGCGGGACAGTCCGGCCGAGCGGCCGTAGAGGTCGAACGCGATGACGTGGAACCCGGCCTCGGCGAAGCGCCGGGCGAGCTCCTCGTAGAAGGGGTGCAGGCCGCGCCGGTCCGGCAGGAGCAGGATGCTGCGGCCGTTGGGGACGCCGGGGGCGGCGCGGAAGGCGTTGAACCGGTTGCCGTCGGCCGCGGTGATCTCCAGCCGGCCCTCGTCCGCGACGGTCCCGGTGACGACGGGGGCGGCGGGCGGGCGGCTGTCGGTGGGGTGGCACATGGGAGTTCCTCAGCAGGTGGGACGGTGCGGGAGCCGGCGGCTCCCTCGAACACGTCCCAGCCTGTCCGGGCCGGACCCGACCGCCCAGGCCCCGCTGTTACGGGTACTGCCAGGGCCACCCTGAGCACCGGTCGGGCCGCCCGCGCCGGTCATACTGGCCCGCATGGACGATCACCACGGTTTCGGGGAGTTCCTCCAGGCCCGCCGGGCCCTGGTCACCCCGCAGAGCGCCGGGCTGCGCGGCGGCGGACGGCGCCGGGTGCCGGGGCTGCGGCGCGAGGAGCTGGCGCAGCTGGCGGGGATCAGCGTCGAGTACTACCAGCGGCTGGAACAGGGCCGGGCGAAGCACCCGTCCGACGAGGTCCTCGACGCGCTCGCCGAGGCGCTCCGGCTGGACCGGGTGGAGCGCGAGCACCTGCACCGCCTCGCCCGGCCCGGCCGGAAGGACCGTCCCGCCGACGGGCCCGCGCCGGACCGGGCGGTGGCGGCCCGCCCGGAACTGGTGCGGCTGCTGGAGCACGTACGGGTCCCGGCGATGGTGCTGAGCGACCGCCTGGACGTGCTCGTGCTCAACCCGGTCGCCCAGCGGCTGTTCGTCCACGGCGCGTCCGCCGCGCCGGGCAGCTGGAACCTGGCCGTGTTCCTCTTCCTCGCCCCCGAGGCGCGGGAGTTCTACGTCGAGTGGGACCGGCTCGCCGCCGACACCGTGGGCCAGCTCCGCGCCACCGCCGGCCGCCACCCCGAGGACCGGCGACTCGCCCGGCTGATCGACCGGTTGCGTGCGGAGAGCGACACCTTCCGGCTGCTCTGGTCCCGGGCGGACGTCGAGGTCCGCACCCACGGCACCAAGAGCTTCCGCCATCCGGCCGTGGGGACGCTCACCTTCACCTACGAGACCCTCGACCTCTCCGGCCCGGAGCGCCAGCGCCTGGTGACCCTCACCCCCGTCCCGGGCGGGCCGACCGAGGCCGCGCTGCAACTCCTCACCACCTGGGCCACCGACTCGACGGTCCCGCCCGCCCGCCAACCGCAGGACGCCTGAGCCCCAGGACGCCTGAGCCCCAGGACGCCTGAGCCCCGGGGCGCTCCGGGGCGCGCTGGACGGTCTGACCGGCGAACACCGGCTCGCGGGCGCCGTCGTCGAGGTGGTCGATCCCGCTTGCGGGACGTGGGCCGGAGCGAGCGGCACGGCCGACGTACGGACCGGCCGGCCGGCGAGCGCCGCCGACCGGCTCCGGATCGGCAGCGTCACCAAGACCTTCACCGCCACCGTCGTCCTCCAACTCGCCGCCGAGGGAAGGCTGTCGCTGGACGACACCGTGGCGGACCACCTGCCCGACCTGGTCCGGGGCGGCGGCTACGACGGGCGCGGCATCACCCTCCGCCAACTCCTCCAGCAGACCGGCGGACTGCCGGACCACGCCGACGCACTCGCCGACGCGGACGTCGACTGGCTGCGTCACCACCATTTCGAGCCGGAGGAGCTGGTGGCGGCGGCCCTCGGCCTGCCGCACCCGAAGCCCGGCTGGCACTACTCCACCACCGACTACGTGCTCGCCGGGCTCGTCGTCGAGCAGGTCACCGGCCGGAGTGCGGAGGACGAGGTCACCCGGCGGATCATCGACCCGCTCCACCTGCACGACACCTACTGGCCCGGGGACGCCGAGGACATCCGCGGCCGCCACTCGCACAGCTACTTCACGGCCGAACGGGACGGCAGGCCCGTCCGGGTCGACGGGACCCGCTGGAACACCTCGGCGGGCGGCGCGGGCGGCGCGCTGATCTCGACGCCCGCCGACGTCGACCGCTTCCTGGGCGCACTCCTCGGGGGCCGCCTCCTGCCCGCCGGACAGCTCGCCGAGATGCTCAGCACCGTGCCCGGCGACCCCGAACGGCTCGGCAGCGAAGGCCGGTACGGGCTCGGCCTGATCACCGAGCCCCTCTCCTGCGGCGGCGTCCGGACCGGCCACACCGGCTCCACCAGGGCCGGCCATCACATCGTCACGGCCATGGCACCCGGCGGACGGCGGGCCACCGTCGCCGTCAACGAGTCCCCCGCCACCGACGCGGCCGCGAACGCCGTACTCGCCGCCCTCGACACGGCCCTAAGCGCTCCCCGGCCGTAACGGCGGGCGGAGCGGGAAGTCGGCGGGATCGACTTCCCGCTCCACCTTCGCACCGGTCGGCGCTGACGCTCCGCAGCCGGATCCCCCGGGTTACGTGACGGTGGCCGCCGGTTTCGTGACGCTTCCGGGTGACCGGTCCCTGCCCCGGGCGCGGTAGGCGCGGGAGCGGCAGCGGGAGGAGCAGTAGGTGGGCGGCCTGCCGTTCGGGCGCTGCTGCTGGGCGAGCGACTCGCCGCAGGCGGGGCAGCGGGCGTCGGCGGCGGGATCCCCGGAGCCGGGCGCGCCTTCGGGCGGGGGCGCGGGCGCGGCCCCGGGCGCGCAGTCGGGCGCGGCCGGGGAGGGCGTCGACGCCGGTGCCGCTGCCGCTGCCGGTGCCGGCGCCGGTGCCGGATGGGCGGTGAGCCCCTGGCGCTCGGCGAAGACACCGGCCTGGAACCTGCTGTGCGCCCCGAGGCCCTCCAGGATCTCGGAGACGTGCCGACGGCAGGTCCGCAGCGAGATCCCGAGCCGGCGCGCGATCGACTCGTCCTTGAGTCCCTTGGCGAGCAGGACGAGGATGCTCTGCTTGACGGTCACGGCGATGTCGTGCGCGGCCTGCGGTCCGGTCGCGAAGGGGGTGGCGTTCTCCCAGTCGCGTGCGAAGACGTCCAGCAGATAGGACAGCAGGTCGGGTTCGCGGATCACGAGCGCGCCGCCCGACCGGGCCGGGAGCAGCGCCAGCGCCCCGTCCACGATGATCATCTGGGGCAGGACCTCGGGCAGGGTGCGGATCTCGGCGCCCGCGCCGATGAGCTGCTCCGCGTGCAGCCTGGTCGGCTGGTCGAAGCGGGTGGCGTGCTGGTACAGGCTGCGCATCCGGACGCCCCGGCCGAGCACGGCCAGGTCGCGGGGCAGGGCCTCCCGGAGCGCGGCCGGCGGGAAGGAGCCACCGTGCTTGGACACCAGGACCTCGCTGCGGCAGGAGTCGATGACGTCGCAGAGCAGCGCGCGGACGGCGAACTTGTCCGGCAGGTGGTCGATGGTGCCCTGCGGGTAGGCGTGCTGACGCGCCTGGAGGTAGACGGGCACCAGGGCCGCCAGGCCGTCGCGCTCCTGCTGGATGCGTCGGCGCTGGGCGCGCAGGGCCTCCTCCTCGGCCCGCAGGGCGGCGTCGCGGTCGGACAGCAGTTGCGCGGTGGCGGCCTGGGGGCTCACCGGCTGCCAGCCGACGGGGGCGGCACCGGGAGCCGCGGGCGGGAGGACCTGGAGGAGGCAGGCCTCCGTGAGTGCCGCGAGGGCCCGCCGGCAGTCCGTCTCGCCGATGCCGGTCTCGACGGCCGCCTGCGCCAGGGTGGCCGGGGTGAGCCGCCCGTGCACGACGGTCCAGCGGTAGAGCGTGACGGCCGCGCTGTCGACGCCGGGGATCGTGGCCGCGGCGTCGGCCGCCACTTCGGTCTCGGCTTCCATCGCATGCCTCCTAAAAGTGCCTGGCAGGCTCATGATCCCTGGCGAACGGTGCACGGACCATCCGCCGACTGGCAGGGTTGTGACCACGGCCGGGGCGGTGCTCCGCAGCGTGACTCGCGAGGTGCTCCGCAGGGCGGCGAGGACCGGCCGGCATCGGACCGAGGTCAATTTCACGGGAGTTGAGTCATGCGCGGAATCGTGGTGCGGACACTGGTCGCGGTCGTGCTGGGGACCGGCGCGTGGTGGGGCGGCGCGGCCGCCGCCCTCGCGGCCGACTCCGGCCCCGGACCGGCGGTCACCGCGACACCCGGCGGCGCCCACGACGCCAAGCCCGGGAACGCCGCCAAGCCCGGGAACGCCGACAAGCCGGGCAGTCTCGATGACCGTCTCGGCAACCTCCTGGACCTCGACGGCCGCGACGGCCACGGCGGCGCCGACTCCGGCCGCCAGTGCTCCGTGACGACCGCCTGGGGCGACTCCTGGTGCCCCCGCAAGCCGCTCGACTAGAGCCGCCCGGGAGACCGGGTGAGGGGGCGACGGGTGCCATCCGTCGCCGGTTGGGTGGATGCGGGCCCGACCCCGGTCTCGGCGCCGACCAGGCGCACAGGCTCCCGGCACAGCACAGCACACACCACCAGCACGCCTCCGGGAGCCCAGGACGACGGCCCCGGACAGCGTCCGACGAGAGGAACACCATGACCTTCGGCATGCGCGCGATCCCGGTCCGCAGACTGGCCGCCACCCTGGGCGCGACCGTCGCCCTCCTCGCGGTCGCCACCGGCGCCGCGAGCGCACAGACGAACGACTACCGGGTCTACGGCGGCCACTACGGCACCTACGCCCAGTGCAACCAGGCCGGTTCGCTCAGCGTCGCACTGGGCCTGTACAGCCGCTTCGAGTGCAACCCGAACAACACCGGCAGCAGCTTCGACCTCTGGTACGTCGAGTGACCGCAGCAGTCCACGCCCGCTGACCCGACGGCCGCCCCCGGCCACCCCTCCCCCTCCAGGCCCCTCCTCCCCATCCTCGAAGGGATTACTTGTCATGCCCACGCTCGCCAGCTCCACCCGCTGGGCCGCCTCGGCCGCCCTGCTCACCACCCTCCTCGGCGGCGCGGCCGCCCTCGCCCCGGCCGCCCAGGCCGCACCCACGCCCAGCAGCCTCACGGCCGCCCCCTCGCCCGACACCGTCACGACCGCCCCCGCCACCGGCGCCGTCACCGTCCAGGAGGCCGCCCGCAGCACCGGCGTCTCCTTCCGCAACAGCACCCAGCAGCAGCTGCAGCGCACCGACTCCGGTCTCTCCCACGGCTGCTGGTCCCGCGACGGCCTGCCGCAGGACGCCATCGCCAAGACCGTCACCGCCTCCTGGAAGAGCGAGTCCTGCGGCTTCGCCACCGGCACCGAGGGCTACACCGTCTACCGCTTCGCGAGCGACTGGAACCAGACGGTGACCCTCCGCTGGAACAACCCCTACTCCGGCCGCAACTCCTACAGCTGCGACGCCCCCGCGGGCTACCAGTGCAGCTGGTCGGGCGGCAGCGGCAACAACGCCAACGTGGCCTTCACCCTCACCGGCGGCCCCTCCGCCTTCTCGGCGAAGACCGCCTCCGACTCCGACCTGACCGCTGCCGTCACCCCCGTCCGCAGCGTCAAGGTCAACGTCAACAACTACTCCGGCGCCCTGCTCGGCCGGATCGGCGCCGGCCTGGACGGCGGCATCTGGACCGGCAACAGCCTGCCCCCGTCGGCCATCAACAACGGCGACCGGGCCCGCTGGCAGAGCGAGTCCGAAGGGTTCGCCACCGGCACCGCCGGCAGTGCCGAGTACCTGCTCTCCGGCGGCGGCAAGGTCACCTTCCGCTGGAGCAACCCCTTCGCCGGCTCCAACAGCTACAGCTGCGAGGTCCCGTCCGGCCACAACTGCACCACCTCCGGCGGCGGCGGCAAGAACGCCGAAGTGACCTTCACCGTCAACTGATCCCCGGCCTCTCCGCCCTCGAAGCCCTCACCACCCGAAGGAGTTCCCCATGCGCAGGACGCTCACCGCCGCCCTCCTCTGCCTCCCCCTGCTCGCCGGCGTGGCACCCGCCGCCCAGGCCGTCGCACCGCAGCCCGGCGCCGGCCAGGTCTCGATCCTCCAGGTCCCCGTCCACACCATCAACTGGGACCTGCGGAGCGGCAACGTGGACAACCGCCGCGCCTCGTACACCCAGATGATCCGGTCGATCCACAACATCGGCCCGATCATCAGCGGCAACGGCGGCGAGGGCACGGTCTGGGAGACCCCGCGCACCAACGAGGTCATCGCCGTCAACGCCCAGTTCACGACCAACGACGGCACCCGGACGCTCACCCTCTACCTCACGGCCGACAACCTCTACCTGCGCGGCTTCTCCACCGGCAACGCCGGCGTGGTCGTCCAGTTCGCCAACGAGCCCGACGCGCCCTACGACCTGGGCCAGGCGCTGGGCCGCAACGCCATCCGACTCCCCTTCAACGGACGCTACGGCGGAAACCACAGCCTGGAGGCCTCGCAGAGCACCCGTCAGGTGTCGATCAGCCATAACAACCTGGTCGGCGCGATGAACCGGCTGTGGGGCTACGCCTCCACCGGGACCACCTACAACAACTTCCGCGAGGACCTCGTCGCCGCGATCGCCGTCGTGTCCGAGGCCAGCCGTTTCCGCAACATCGAGACGCGGGTCCGCGACGGCCTCGGCGGCAACACCCAGCTGAACGCCCAGGAGGCCGCCGAGGAGAACGACTGGGGCCGCGGCTCCGGCTACATGTACCGGGCCCGCAACAACAACACCACGCCCTCGGTCCGACTCGGCGGCATCGACCTGCGCAGCTTCGCCCAGGGCGCCACCTACATGTCGATGCTGAACAGCAACATGAACTGACCGCCACCGCCCGTGACGCGGCCCCTCGGAGTGCGCTCCGAGGGGCCGCGTCGTCGTCGAACGGACCGGACGTCAGCTGGTGGCGACCGAGGTGTCGTCGATCACGAAGCTGGTCTGCAGCGAGGAGTCCTCGGTGCCGGTGAACTTGACCGTCACCGACTGGCCCGCGTAGGCCGAGAGGTCGAGGCTGCGGAGCTGGTAGCCCGCGGCCGCGTCCGCGTTGGAGTAGGTCTTCAGCGTGGTGCCGTTGGCCTGGACCGTCAGCTTGTCGTACGCCGTGGTGCCGGACTCACCGGTGTCGATGTGCAGGTAGAAGCTCAGCGTCGCCTTGCAGCCGGTCGGCACGGTCACCGTCTGCGCGAGGCTGTCGGTGTGGGTGGAGCCGTAGCCGTTCAGCCACGCCTTCCAGGTGCCGCCGTGCGGGGCCTGCGAGGCCGACTTGTCGACGACGCCGCTGGAGGCGGTCCACGGCGCGGCCGTGCCCGTCTCGAAGCCCGCGTTGCCGAGCAGCTGCGCCGGGGTGCAGGTGCCGCCACCGCCGCCGGAGACCACCCAGGTGAAGCTGGTGCTACCGGACTTGGCCGCCGAGTCCTTCGCCGTCACGGTGACGTTGTAGGTGCCCGCGGTGCTCGCGGTACCGCTGATGACACCGGTGGAGGCGTTGATCGACAGACCGGCCGGCAGGCCCGTCGCCGAGTAGGTGTAGGGGGTCGAGCCGCCGCTCGCCGTGATCCTGAGGTTCGCCGCGCCGCCCACCGCCGTCGACTGGTCGCCCGGGTTGGCGACCGAGACGGAGCCGCTGCCCGCGGGCTTCGTCAGCAGGCAGCCGCTGACGTTGAGGTCGATGACCCGGCCGCTGCCCAGGCAGGTGGTGAACCAGTAGGTCTCCTGGCCGTAGCTCTGGCCCTGGTGCACCGTGGTGGTGCCGTCGGCGGCGACCTCGCACGGGTTGTTGAGGGTGCACATCTGGCCGTCGTCGTTGCCGGTGTTGTTGATGCCGACGACCTTGCGGGTGGCGGCGTCGACGATCGGCGAACCCGAGGTGCCGTGCGTGGTGTTGCAGCCGGAGCTGTAGCGGATCGAGTCGCGCCAGCTCCAGGCGTCCTCGCGCAGGTCGGTGAAGCCGTTGACGGAGCAGTTCCAGGTCTGCTTCCAGTAGGACGACGGTATGTACATCGCCGAACCGTCGACCGGGTGGGTGTCGTTGATGGTCAGCGCGGTGGCGCCGAACTTCGAGGTGATCGACCCGAAGGTGTCGGTGAGCTGGTACAGCGCGACATCCGTGCCGGTCATCGTCGCGTACAGCACCTTGTCGGCCTGCACGGTGCCGAGCGAACCGCCGGAGGCGTTGAGCAGCGTGCCGCTGCGGCTGGCGGTCTGGTTCTGGATGACCTGGCCGGCGGGGGGCATGGTCGGCAGGCAGTGGCCGTTGGTCAGCATCAGGGCCCGGTCGGTGTCGACCGACGAGGGGTAACGCACCAGCGAGGCCGAGCAGTTGCTCAGCGCGATGGTGGACGCCAGGTCACCGGCCTGTACCGCCTGCGCGGGGGCGACTGCCACGGAGGTGAGGACCCCGGCGATGACAGCGCTCGCGGCGGACGCGGCGGCAAGTCTCTTGAGCATGGCTCTCCTTGTGGGGGATGCGGGGCGTACGACCGGTTGCGGACGCCCGCGCCGCACGAAAGTGCCATGGTCACCTCAATCGGTCAACCGATCGGGCAGAAGTCACACGCGCGAATCCACCCGAGCCACCATCAACCGGCCACCTGCGGCTCCTGGACGAATGCGCACCGGGCAGCGCGATGCTCCGGGCCCACGAGGAAGGAGTGCCCCGCACGGCACACTGCCCCGGACGGCGAAGCGGCGCCGCTACTCGCAGTACGGCGCGCCGGTCCACCTCCTGGTCGACCGTCAGGAGCGGGCGTGCACACTGTTCTCCCGACCGGGTCGACTCGGGTACACGCTCGTCGAGGGGCCGCACCCGTTCGGGGTGGAGGTGCGGCTTCCGGAGCCGCTGGACGTCGTCCTGGACACCACCGAATTCTGACGGCACCGACCACGGCCCCCAAGGGCCGACCCTTCACCACCGCCGGGCCGGGTCAGCGCAGGTCGAGGACCGGGCGGGTGGAGAGGCAGTCGACGAGGTCCTCGCCCTCCTCGCCGTAGATGTAGGCCGCGAGGTCGGGGTGGCGGTTGGCCGTGGCGAGCGGAAGCCAGGACAGGAAGGTGCCGTAACCGCCGCAGACGGACTCGCCGCCGTCACCGCCGTGGATCAGGCCGGGCTCGGCGGTGATCTCGGAGCGGTAGGTGTCGTGCGCGATGAGCAGGCCGAAGGCGTTCGGCCCGGCGTGCGGACCGGTGTCGTCGCCGTACGGGAGGCGGTCGAGCGGGCACTCGTCGCCCCAGCGGAACAGGGTGCGGGCGCCGGCGCCGCAGGCGTGCTCCCACTCGTCGGGCGTGGGCAGCCGGAGGCCCTCACGGGCGAGGAGGGCCGGCATGTCGGCGGGCGCCTCCTCGATCGGCTCGTCCTCGACGGCCATGAGCAGGGTCGGCACGGTGACCGTCCGGCGCGGGCCGAGCACCCGGGCGAGGTGGGCGTGCACGTCCGCGTCGCCGAAGCCCCGGTCGACGCTCTCCTCCCGGTAGCCCGCGAGGAGTTCGGCGGACGGCCGCCAGGACGCCGCGTCGAAGCCGAGGGTGACCCGGCCGCCCGGTATCAGCGCGTACATCCGCCCGCCCCGCTCGACCAGCACCTGGTGCAGCGGGGCCCCCAGGTGCTCGACCGTCCCGACCCGCTCGAGCCGCCCGCCCACGCCGTCGGCGGCCTGGGCGGCGATCCGGGTGGCGGCGGCGAGGTCGAGTCTGCGCCAGGCGGCGAAGGTGAGGGCGGCGAGCGGTTCGGGGGCCATGGCGGGAGTGTGGCACGGGCCACTGACAATTGACCGGGAGCGGACGGCAACCGGGCCCACCCGCGACCGACGCCCCGCCCCCGGGGCACCGCGGCCGGGACGGACGGGCAGCGTCCGCCGGGACGGACGGGCACCCGGCGCGGGCACCGACCCGCGCGGACGTCACCCGTCGGGCCCGCCCGGGACCCGCGGGCGACGTCCGCGCGGGTCCCGGGCGGCCGGCGCTACGGCTGCGGGAAGTTCTGCTCGTCCACGTCGCTGGTCTTCGCGTTGCCGCCGACCTTCGCGGTCAGCGTGATCGACCAGATCGAGTAGGTCTTGCCGGTCTCGAAGGCCATCGTCTCGTCGAACTTGGTGTAGCTGCAGTCCTGCGTGAACATCTTCAGCGACGGGTCCCAGTCGATGCCGTCGGAGAAGAACACGTCGTACGTGCCGTCCTCGATGCCCTTGATCGAGGCCTTCTTCCCCTTGCCTACGTACAGCGAGTGGACGGCCTTGCCGGTCTTGGAGAGCGAGACGACCGAGTCGGTGGTGCCCTCGGTGTTGTCGATGTTCAGCTCGCCCTCGCCGCGCAGCCGCCCCTTGGTGACGAAGGAGCCGTTGTCGAGCGTCCGGGTCTGCGGCTGCGGGGTCTGCGGGACGGCGAAGTTGGTGGTGTAGCCGGCCGCGGTCATCTCGGCGAGGGCGCCGGGGACGGCCTTGAGGCCCTCCGAGAGGCCGACCTGGGCGAAGGCGGAACCGGTGGTGCAGTAGGTCTTCGCCTTGATGTCGGTGCGGATCTTGGTCAGGTCGGTGGCGAGCTGCGAGAACGCCGTCACCAGTTGGCGCTTGGTGGTGCCGACGCCCGCCGGGGTGTCGCTCAGCCCGAGACCGCTGCTCGCGGAGTTGGCGGCGCCGGCGGCCTCCTGGAGCGCGGCCATGAAGCCGGTCAGGTCCGCGGCGGGGTTGATCTTGCCGAGCGCGGTGCTGACCGGGTCGACGTAGCCCGCCAGGACCGGCCCGTACGGCGTGGGCGTGGGTGTGGGCGTCGGCGTCGGCGTGTACGTCGGCGCGGGCAGCGCGCTGAAGCCGTCCGACGGGCTGGACGCCGCCGAACTGCTGCCGCCGCCCGATCCGCCGTCGCTGCCCCCGGAGCACGCAGCCAGCAGCAGCGCGCTGCCGACCGCCGCGCCGACCTTGATGAAGGACCTCATGGCGTTCCCCCGGATGTTCTCTCGGTGCTCTCTCATGCACACTCCGTGCAGTCTGCTCGTCCCCGCCGACATGATCCCGACCCGACAAGAGGCGGTCAACAGGGCGCACTTGCGGCGCGTCGAAGCGTATATGGGGCGCATAAAGGAGCGCACGGAGGGGCAGCACGGGTCAACTACGATCGACGGGTGCTCAGCCTCACAGGACTCCCGCTCCAGATCGTCGCCACCGTGCTCGCGGTCGGCGTCTTCGCCGCCACGATGTGGCTCTGGCCGAAGTTCGGCGGACACGGCTGGAAGGCCTGGACGGGGCGGATCGGCGCCTTCCTCGCCACCCAGCTCGCGGTGCTCGTCGCGATGGGGCTGATCGCCAACGGCTACTTCGGCTTCTACAGCTCGTGGAGCGACCTGCTCGGCACCAACGGCAAGCCCGGCACCGTCGTCGACCACCAGCCGAACGCGGCCGCCTCCCTCTCCGTCACCGGGGAGAAGAACATGTACTCGGCGCAGGGCTCGGCCCGCGACCGCTCCGGGGTGATCCAGGAGGTCTCGGTCCGCGGCCCGCAGAGCGGCCTCAGCAGCGACGCCTTCGTCTACCTCCCGCCGCAGTACTTCCAGCCCGAGTACGCGCAGAGCAAGTTCCCGATGGCGCTGGTCCTGGCCGGGTACCCGGGCTCGGCGGAGAAGCTCATCACGCTGATGCAGTACCCGGCCTCCGCCCTCACCGCCATCGAGGAGAAGAAGCTGCCGCCGACCGTCCTGGTGCTGATGCGCCCGACCCTGGTCGGCAACCGCGACACCGAGTGCATGGACGTCCCCGGCGGGCCTCAGGTCGAGACCTTCTTCACCAGCGACCTGCCCAAGGCGCTGTCCGCCGGCTACCGGATCGGCACCGACCCGGCCAACCGCGCCGTGATCGGCAACTCGACCGGCGGCTACTGCGCCCTCAAGTTCGCGCTGCGCAAGCCGGACGCGTACCGGTCCGCGATCTCGCTCTCCGGCTACTACACCGCGCCGATCGACGAGACCACCGGCGACCTGTTCGCGGGCGACGACCGGCTGAAGCAGGAGAACGACCTGGTCTGGCGGCTGCGCAACAAGCCCGCCGAGCCGGTCGCGCTGCTGCTCGCCACCAGCTACGACGAGAACAACTACGAGGGCACCCAGGCCATGGTCGGCGCGTTCAAGGCGCCGACGAAGCTGTCCACCATCACCCTCGACACCGGCGGCCACAACTTCCACACCTGGACCCGGGAGATCCCGCCCGCGCTGGAGTGGCTCGGCAAGCACCTGACGATGCCGCAGGCCGCGTAGCGGCGCACCGGTCCGGGCAACGGCACCCGGTCGGCGCAACCGCGCCGTCCCGGAGCGGCCCTCCGACCAGGGCGGGCGAGGATCACAGGCGGCTCATACCCGCGTCTCACCGTTCTCTCAGCCGGGCGCCCGAACGTAGCGCCCATGACCACGACCAGCCTCACCCCGCCGGCCGGCGAGCCCTGGCCGGAGGCCGGGGACTTCCCGCCCCCGCTGCTGCCGCCCGCCTCCGCGCCGGAGGGGGCGGCACCCGGGCGGACCGCCCACCCGCCGCTGTTCCCCGAGCTCCCGCTGCCGCCCACCGGCCCCAAGGGCCCGGCCTCCTGGGCCGGACGGCTGCGCACCCTGCCGGCCCGGGCCTGGCGGGGACGCCCGGAGGACCCGCGCTGGGTCCGGCCCTCGCTGCTCGCCCTGCTGGCCGCCACCGCCGTCCTCTACCTCTGGGGACTGTCCGCCTCCGGCTGGGCCAACTCCTTCTACTCCGCCGCCGCCCAGGCGGGCAGCCGGAGCTGGAAGGCCTTCTTCTACGGCTCCTCGGACGCCGGTAACTTCATCACCGTCGACAAGCCCCCGCTGGCCCTGTGGCCGATGGCCCTCTCGGCCCGGGTCTTCGGGCTCTCCTCCTGGTCGGTCCTGGCCCCGCAGGCGCTGATGGCCGTCGGCACGGTCGCCGCCCTGTACGCGACGGTGCGCCGGCGCTTCTCGCCGCTCGCCGGACTGCTGGCCGGCCTCGCCTTCGCGCTGACGCCGGTCGCGGCGCTGATGTTCCGCTTCAACAACCCGGACGCGCTGCTGGTCCTGCTGCTCACCCTGGCCGCCTACGGGCTGGTGCGGGCGATCGAGGCGGCGGGCACCCGGTGGCTGGTGTTCACCGGGGTGATGCTCGGTCTGGCCTTCCTCACCAAGACCCTGCAGGCGTTCCTGGTGCTGCCCGCCTTCGTCCTGGTCTACCTGGTGGTGGCGCCGACCGGGCTGTGGCGGCGGGTCCGGCAGCTGTTGGCCGGCGGACTCGCGATGGTGGTCGCCGGCGGCTGGTGGGTCGCGATCGTCGAACTGGTCCCGGCGTCGGCGCGCCCGTACATCGGCGGCTCGCAGGACAACAGCTTCCTGTCCCTCACCTTCGGCTACAACGGCCTGGGCCGGCTGAACGGGGACGAGACCGGCAGTGTGGGCGGAGGCGGCCGCGGCCGGCTCCCGGCCGGGGCCGAGGCGGTCTTCGGCAACGCCCCCGGCGGTGCGCCCGCCGGAGGGCCGGGCGGCGGGATGCGCGGCGGTGGCGGCGGTGGCTGGGGCGAGACCGGCATCACCCGGCTGTTCGACGGCGACATCGGCGGGCAGATCGCCTGGCTGCTGCCCGCGGCGCTGATCCTGCTGGTGCTCGGCCTGTGGGCGACCCGTCGCCACGCCCGGACGGACACCGCGCGCGCGGCCTTCCTGGTCTGGGGCGGCTGGCTCCTGTGCACCGCGCTGACCTTCAGCTTCATGTCCGGGATCTTCCACCAGTACTACACGGTGGCGCTGGCCCCGGCGGTCGCCGCACTGGTCGGCATGGGTGCGGACGGGCTGTGGCGGGCCCGGCACCGGCTGCCGTACGCGGCGGTGCTGGCGGCGACGCTCGCCGTGACGGCGGTGTGGGCGTACGTGCTGCTCGGACGGAGCTCCGGCTTCCAGCCCTGGCTGCGGCCGACGGTGCTGGCCGGCGGGCTGCTCGCCGCGGTGGCCCTGCTGGTGGCCGGCCCGCTGGGGGCCCGGCTCGCGGCCGGCGCCCCGGCCGGAACTCCGTCGGACGCTCCGTCGGACACTGCGGCCGGTGCTGCGGCCGGTGCTGCGGCCGACGGGCGTGCCGGGGCGCGGCGGATCGCCGGACGCGTGACCGCCGTGGCGGGCCTGGTGGGCGCGGCGGCGGCGCTGGGCGGTCCGGCGGCGTACGCGCTGGAGACGGTCGGCACCCCGCACCAGGGCTCGATCGTGCTGGCCGGGCCCTCGGTGGCGGGCGGCTTCGGCCCCGGCGGCATGCGGGGGCGCGGTGCGGGCGGCGGCGCTCCGGGGCTGTGGCTCAACGGCCGGATGGTGGCACCCCCGCAGGGCGGCGGTCAGGTCGGCGGCGGCCAGGACGGTGGTCAGCCCGGCGGTGGTCAGGACGGTGGTCAGGCCGTGCCCGGCTTCCCGCAGCAGGACGGCGGCCGGGGCACCGGCCGGGTGCCGAACGGCAACGGCGGCGGTGGCGGTGGCAACGGCGGCGGTGGCAACGGCGGCAGCGCTCAGGATCCCTCCACCGTCTTCGGCGGCCCCGGTGGTCAGGGTGGCCAGGGCGGTCAGGGTGGCCAGGGCGGTCAGGGCGGCCCCGGTGGGATGAACGGGCTGCTGAACGGTGCCCGGGTGAGCGAGGAGGCGGCCGCCCTGCTGAAGCAGGACGCCGACCGGTACCGCTGGGCCGGCGCGACCTCCGGCTCGCAGAACGCCGCCAGCTACCAACTCGCCTCCGACGTCCCGGTGATGGCCCTGGGCGGCTTCAACAGCAGCGACCCCTCGCTCAGCCTGAGCGCCTTCCAGCAGTACGTGAAGGAGGGCAAGGTGCACTGGTTCATCGGCGGCGAGTCGCGCCGCACCGGCGGCGGAACCGCCGAGGCGGCGGCCGGAGCGAACGGCACGACCACCACGACCGGCCCCGGCGGCGGGTCCTCGGAGTCCATGACCGCCCAGATCGAGGAGTGGGTGGCGAGCCACTACACCGCCCGCACGGTCGGCGGGTCGACCTTCTACGACCTGACCCAGCCGCCGAGTTCCTGACGCGGCGGCTCCCGGCGGCGGGGCGTCCTCCCGGTGTCCACCGGGAGGACGCCCCGCCGTCGCGCTACCCCGCCGCCGCGCTACCCGCGGTCGCTCGCGCAGCGCGTCCCGGCGGCCGGCAGGGTGCCGTCGACGAGGTAGGCGCCCACCGCCGCCCGGACGCAGGCACTGTGCCCGTAACCGGTGTGGCCCTCGCCCTCGCGGGTGAGCAGCACCGCGTTGCCCAACTGGGCCACCAGCTGCTGGGCGTTGGCGTACGAGGTCGCCGCGTCACCGGTGGAGCCGACCACCACGATCGGCGTCGCGGCCTTCGAGGCGATCGGGTGCGCCTTCTCCGCCGAACGGAACGGCCAGCTCCGGCAGTCCGGGTCGAACAGCACCGCCGCCGGCTCGTGCCGGCTGAAGAGCGGGGCCCGGGCGACCATCCGGGCGTAGGCGTCCCGCAGCGCGTCCCCGGTCGGGACGTCGGTGGCCCCGTCGGCGCAGTAGATCGCGGTGTAGGCGTCCGTGGCGGCGCCGTAACGGCCGTCCTCGCCGCGCTTGTTGTACGAGTCGGCGTAGGCGAGCAGGTAGTCGCCGTCGCCCTGCTCCATGGCCCGGCCGATGGCCTCGGCCAGGCCGTCCCAGCCGCCCTCGTCCCCGTAGAGCACGTCCATCACGGCCGCCCAGGCGGCGGAGGAGGTGAGGACGCGGCCGCCGGTGGTGGTGAGCGGCTTCCGCTTCAGCCCGTCGAGGAAGTCGGCGGCCCGCACGGCCGCCCTGTCCTGGTCCGTCCCGAACGGGCACGACGACTGCCGGGCGCAGTGGGCGGCGAAGGCGCGCAGCGAGCGGTCGAAGCCCGCGTACTGCTCGATGTTGGTCTCGGCGATCGGCTTGGCCGGGTCGATCGCACCGTCCAGGACGAGGCGGCCGACCCGGTCGGGGAACTCCTCGGCGTAGACGCTGCCCAGATAGGTGCCGTAGGACAGGCCGAGGTAGGTGAGCTTCCGGTCGCCGAGCGCGGCGCGCAGCACGTCCATGTCGCGCGCGGTGTCGCGGGTGCCGACGTGCTCCAGCAGCGTGCCGTACTTGGCCTTGCAGGCGTCGGCGAGCAGCTTGCCGTGCTCGGGCCCGGGGGTGTCGGTGGTGACCCAGCCGTCCCGGACCTCGTCGTCCAGGCAGTTGACCGGGGCGGTGCGACCGGTGGCCCGGGGGTCGAAGCCGACGATGTCGTAGTGGTCGCGCAGCGGACCGTCGTAGTCGCGCTGTCCGCCGAGGACGGCGTCGACACCGCTGTTGCCCGGCCCGCCCGGGTTGACCAGGAGCGACCCGGCCCGCAACGCGGGCTTGGCGGCACCGACCCGGGCCACCGCCACCTCGAGGGTGGCGCCGGCCGGGTCGGCGTAGTCCAGCGGCACTTCGAGGGTCGCGCACCGTACCGACGCCGGGTCGACGCCCTCGGTCCTCGGGGCGTCCTTGCAGGCCGCCCAGGCGAGCCGCTGGCCGTAGAACGACCGGAGCGCCGGGTCCGGGGCCGACTGCGCGTCCGGCGCGGCGGCCGCCGGGGCGGGGGCGCCCGCGCCGCCGGTGGTGGTGGTACCGCCGGCGGTACAGGCCGCCAGCAGCACCACCGCGGCGACGGCGGGCAGGGCACGTCGCGAGAGCCGGGTCGTCATCGAGTCCACCGCACACGAATATCACCCGGCCATCACGCCGCTGACGGCGCCCCGCCCCTCCGTCGTCCCTCCGTCGCGTCAGCCGCGCCGGTCGCGCCGGCCGTGTCGGTCACGCCGGCCCACCGTGCGGCGGCTCACCGCGCGGCGTCGGTCGCGCAGCGCGTCCCGGCGGCCGGCACGGTGCCGTCGACGAGGTAGGCGTGCACGGCGTCCCGGACGCAGGCGCTGCGGCCGTAGCCGGTGTGGCCCTCCCCCTCGCGGGTGAGCAGCACGGCGTTGCCGAGCTGGGCGGCGAGCTTCTCGGAGTTGGCGTACGGCGTGGCCGCGTCACCGGTGGAGCCGACCACCACGATCGGGGTCGCCGCCTTCGAGGCGATCGGGTGCGCCTTCTCCGCCGAACGGAACGGCCAGCTGCGGCAGTCCGGGTCGAACAGCGCCGCTCCCGGCTCGTGCCGGCTGATCAGCGGCGCCTTGGCGGCCATCTCGGCGTAGGCGGCGTCGAGCGCCGCCCCGGTGAGGACGCCGGTGGCCCCGTCGGCGCAGTAGATCGCCGTGTAGGCGTCGGCGGAGACGTTGTAGTGGCCGTCCTTGTCCCGCTTGTTGTACGAGTCGGTGTAGGCCAGCAGGTTGTCGCCCTTGCCCCGGACCATGGCCCAACCGATGCTGTTGGCCAGGGAGTCCCAGCCGCTCTCGTCCCCGTAGAGCCCCTCGACCACGCCGGTCCAGGCGGCCGCGGAGGTGAGCGTCCGGCCGCCGCCGGCGGCGAGCGGCTTCTGCTTCAGCCCGTCGAGGAAGTCGGCGAGCTTGCCCGCCGCCTTGTCCGGGTCCTTGCCGAGGGGGCACTGCGCCTGCTTCGCGCAGTGGGCGGCGAACGCCTGCAGCGAGCGCTCGAAGCCCGCGTACTGCTCGATGTTGTTCTGGGCGATGGGCTTGGCCGGGTCGACCGCGCCGTCCAGCACCAGCCGGCCCACCCGGTCCGGGAACTCCTCCGCGTAGACGCT
The DNA here is from genome assembly GCF_900105395.1 of Streptomyces sp. TLI_053. Classification (NCBI taxonomy): domain Bacteria; kingdom Bacillati; phylum Actinomycetota; class Actinomycetes; order Kitasatosporales; family Streptomycetaceae; genus Streptomyces; species Streptomyces sp. TLI_053. Next base: position 6,914,833 of record NZ_LT629775.1, on the reverse strand, counting down.
GCCGAGGTAGGTGCCGTACGACAGGCCCATGTAGGTCAGCTTCTGGTCGCCGAGCGCCGCGCGCAGCACGTCGACGTCCCGCACGGTGTCGCGGGTGCCGATGTGCTCCAGCAGCTTGCCGTACTTGGCCTGGCAGGCGTCGGCGAGGGCCTTGCCGTGCTCGGGGCCGAGGGCGTCCGTGGTGAGCCAGGTGTCACGGGTCTTGTCGTCCAGGCAGTTGACCGGGGCGCTGAGGCCGGAGCCGCGCGGGTCGAAGCCGACGATGTCGTAGTGGTCGCGCAGCGGGCCGTCGTAGTCCTTCTGGCCGCCCTGGACCATGGCCACCCCGCTGCCGCCCGGCCCGCCCGGGTTGACCAGGAGCGAGCCGGTCCGCTCCCCGGGCTTGGCGCCGGTGATCCGGGCCACGCCGATGTCCAGCGTCTCCCCCGACGACGGATTCGCGTAGTCCAACGGAACCTTGAGGGTCGCGCACTGGACCGCCGACTCGTCGGTCTTCGTCGTCCTCGGGTCGTCCTTGCAGGCCGCCCAGGCGAGCTGCTGGCCGTAGAAGGACCCTAGTGCCGGGTCCGCCTGGCCGGTCGGCTTCACGGTCGGGGTCGGCGTCGGGGTGGGGGCGGCCGCCGGGGCGGTCGGGTCCGCGGACACGGTCGTAGGAGCGGCCGTAGGAGCGGCCGTCGGAGCGGTGGAGGCCGCGCCGGTGGAGCCGCCCGTGCTGCTGCAGGCGGCCAGCAGGGCGGCCGCGGCGACGGCGGGCAGGGCGCGTCGCGAGAGTCGGGTGATCGTCGAATGCACCGCACACGAATATCACCCGACCGTCATACCGCCCGACGGCACCCCTCCCCCTCGACCGGGTGTCAGCCGCCGCACTGCTGCAGCATCGCCTTCTTGTCGGCCTCCGTCACCGGCAGCTGGTACTTCAGCGACACCTGCGCGAAGCGGACCGCGTACGCGCACCGTATCTTCGGGTCGGCGGGCAGCCAGGCGGACGGGCCGGAGTCGCCCTTGGAGGCGTTCTGCGAACCGTCGGCGGGGACGAGGTTCAGCGGATCGTTGGCGATCCGGACCCGCTTGGCCTTGTCCCACCCGCGCGCGCCCATCTGCCAGTCGTAGGACAGCGGCATCACATGGTCTATCTGGATCTTGGACGCCTGCTGCTTGCTCCAGCGCACGGTCCTGCCGGTGTACGGGTCGAGGATGGTCATCGCGGTGACCACGCACTTCGAGCCGTCCTTGTGCTCGACCGCCGAACCGTCGCGGGCCAGCAGGTCGTTGCGGGTGTCGCAGTTGTTGCCGCCGCCGGGCACGCCGTCCACGTTGTCGGTCCAGGCGGGGCCGAACTCGTTGCGGTCGTAGCCGTCCTTGGTGCCGGTCGCGGCGGTGGCGACCTTGGCGATCAGCTCCCGGCCCGCCTTCTGCTCCTCGGGCGAAGTCAGCGGCGCCAGACCGGGCTTGGTGCCGTCCGGATTGTCCAGCGGACTGGTGCCGGGGCCGACGGCGCCGGCCCCGGCGGGCGCGGCGTCCTCGCTGCGCGTCCCGGCGCCGGAGCAACCGCTCAGCACCAGGGTGGATATCAGGAACACGGCGGCGGCCGACAGGGTGGGGCGACGGGTGGGCACGGTGGACTCCCCGGACGGGTGGGCGACTGACGGCGCACCAGCAGACCAGCCCGCCCGCACCCGGTCAAGCCACCACAACCCGGAGCATTTCGATCATGGCGAAGCTCACACCGGACAGCGAACGCCGTGCACCGCGCACCGGACCCGTCCCGCCCTGCTCCGCCCCACCCCGGTCACCGCCGCACCCCGCTCCGCCCCACCCCGGTCACCGCCGCACCCCGCTCCGCCCCACCCCGGTCACCGCCGCACCCCGCTCCGCCCCACCCCGGTCACCGCCGCACTACGGCCGCGCGCCGCCGACGATCTCCTCGAGCACCTCCTCGAACGGCGTCGCCGTCACCCCGAGCACCTCCTCCGTGCGGGTCGAGTCCAGCCGCAGCGGCCGGTCGTACAGGTAGGCCATCTCCGCCACCTCGGCGAGGACTTCGTCCCCCGACCCGGCCAGTGCGGCCGGCGCCACGGCGGTGAGCACGGGCTCCGGCGCCCCGGCGGCCGCCGCCAGCCGCCGGGCCACCTCCCGGGCGGACGCCTCGGTGGTGCTGGGCACGTGCCAGGCCCGGCCCCAGGAGGCAGCGCTGCGGGCGGCGGCGACCAGGGTGACGGCCACATCGCCGAGGTGGCTCCAGCTGTGCGGCGCGTCCAGGTCGGCCGGGTAGCCGACCGGCTCGCCCGCCAGCACGGCCGGTACCACCGTGAAGCCGAACAGCGAGGTGGCTCCCCGGCCGAGGAAGTCACTGGCCCTGACCTCGGTGACGCGCACCCGGCCCGCCCGGTGCGCGGCGAGCGCGTCCGCCCACAGGGCCGCCCGCAGCGCGCCCTTGCGGCTGGCCGGTGCGGCGGGCAGGTCCTCGGTGAGCGGGCCGTCGACCGGCCCGTAGCCGTACACGTTGCCGAGCATGACGTAGCCCGCGCCGGTCCGTTCGGCGGCGGTCAGCAGCCCGGCGGCGAGCGGCGGGAACTCCGTGAGCCAGCGGTGGTAGGGCGGGGCGGCGCAGTTGACCAGCGAGAGCGCGCCGTCGGCCAGCGCGGTCAGGACGTCGGCGTCGGTGGCGTCGGCGGCGATCCGCTCGATGCCCGGGTGCTCGGGGCCGGTGCCGCGACGGGTGACCAGCCGGACCCGTTCGCCGGAGCCGGCGAGCAGCAGGGCGGTCGCGGTGCCGGTCGGGCCGGCGCCGGTGACGACGTGGAAGGACATGGGAGGCTCCTGGGCTGCCGTTGGGGCGGGTGGCGCCGGAGTGCCGGCGCCGTGATCAACTCTCGGTCGGGGCCCTGCCGCGCGGCAGGGCCCCGGCTGCCAAGGTTCCGGAGGTTCTGGCCATGTCCTCAGCCGTGCCCTGGTCCGACGGGGTGCCCGCCGTCCACCGGATAGCGGTCGTCGCCGTACCGCCGGTGACCGCCTTCGACCTCGCCATCCCCGACATCGTCTTCGGCTCCGCCGAGGTGGACGGCCGCCCGGCCTACCAGGTGCGGATCTGCACGGTCGAGCCGGGCCCGGTGGCGAGCACCAGCAGCCTCCAGGTGATCGTCCCGCACGGCCTGGACGTGCTCGCCGGGGCCGACACCGTGCTCGTCACCGGGTCGGCCTCCCGCGCGGACGCCGACGAACGGATCCTCGCGGCGCTGCGCGCGGCGGCGGACCGGGGCGCGCGGATGGCCTCGATCTGCACCGGCGCCTTCGTACTGGCCCAGGCCGGGGTGCTGAACGGGCACAGCGCCACCACCTACTGGGTGCAGGCGGGCGCGCTGGCGCACCGCTTCCCCGAGGTCCGGGTGCTCCCCGAGGCGCTGTTCGTCGACGACGGCCCGGTGCTCACCTCGGCCGGGCTGACCGCCGGCATCGACCTGTGTCTGCACATGGTGCGGACCGACCACGGCGCGGCGGTGGCCAACGCGGTGGCCCGGCTGGCGGCGGTCTCGGCGGTCCGCGAGGGCGGCCAGGGCCAGGTCCTGCCGACGCCGGTGACCGCCGCGGACGGCAGTTCGCTCGCCGCCACCCGCGCCTGGGCGCTGGCCCGGCTGGCCGAACCGCTCACCCTGGCCGAGCTGGCCGCCCACGCGGGGGTGAGCGTGCGCACCCTCAACCGGCGCTTCCAGGCCGAGGCGGGCACCACGCCGCTGCAGTGGCTGCTCACCCAACGCCTGGAACAAGCACGGGAGTTGCTGGAGTCCACCGATCTGGCGATGGACCTGGTGGCGGCCCGGACCGGCTTCGTCACGCCCGACTCGCTGCGCCGCCACCTGCTCCAGCGGATCGGCATGACCCCGCGCGCCTACCGGGCGCACTTCGCCAGGCCGGTCCGTCCGTCCGCCGGTCCGCGCTCCGGCGCCCGTCCCTGACGCCTGCCCCCGGAGCCTCCCCCGACGTCCGGTCAGCCGCCGATGGCCGACATCGGCCGGGCGGGCCGGACGAAGTCCGCGCCACCGATGGCGTGGCCGGGCCCCTTGCGGGCGATGGTGGCCCGCCAGGCGGCCTCCACCCGGTCGTCGTCGGCGCCCTCGCGCAGCAGCGCGCGAAGGTCCGACTCCTCGGTGGCGAACAGGCAGTTGCGCAACTGCCCGTCGGCGGTGAGCCGCACCCGGTCGCACCCGCCGCAGAACGGGCGGGTGACGGAGGCGATCACCCCGACCACCGCGTCCGTCCCGGCGATCCGCCACTCCTCGGCCGGGGCGTTGCCGGACCGGCCGACCGGGTGCAGCTCGAAGCGCTCGCCGAGGCGGGCCAGGATCTCGTCCGCGGTGACCATCCGCTCGCGGTCCCAGGCGCCCTGCGCGTCCAGCGGCATCGACTCGATGAAGCGCATCCGGTAGCCGTGCCGGACGGCGAAGCCGAGCAGTTCGGCCAGTTCGTCGTCGTTGACCCCGCGTACCGGTACCGCGTTCACCTTCACCGGCGCCAGCCCGGCCGCGTGGGCGGCGGCCAGCCCGGCCAGGACGTCGGCCAGCCGGTCGCGGCGGGTGAGCGCGGCGTACCGCTCGGGGCGCAGGGTGTCCAGGCTGACGTTGACCCGGTGCAGCCCGGCCGCGCGCAGCGCCTCGGCGGTCCTGGCCAGACCGATGCCGTTGGTGGTCAGCGACACCTCCGCCCCGAGCGCGGCGATCCGCCCGACCAGGGCGGGCAGTCCGCGCCGCAGCAGCGGCTCGCCGCCGGTGAGGCGCACCGCCGTGATGCCGAGCCGGCGGACGGCGATCCGCACCAGGCGGACCACCTCGTCGTCGCTCAGCACCTCCGCCCGGGGCAGCCAGTCCAGCCCCTCGGCGGGCATGCAGTAGGTGCAGCGCAGATTGCACCGGTCGGTCAGCGACACCCGCAGATCGGTGTGCACCCGCCCGTACCGGTCCACCAGGGGGTGCGCCGCCCCGGGTCGACCCGTGACGACGCGGTCCGGCCCGACGGCGACCGTCCCCGGCGCGGTGGTGCCCGACGCGGTGGTGCCCTGCACGGTGGCGCCCGGCCCGGTGGTGCCCTGCACGGTGGTGCCCGACGTGCTGTTCCTCGACGCACTGTTCCTCGACGCGCTGCTCATCCGCCCAGTACAGGGGCCCTGCGGCAGGAGCACCAGCGGCCGAACCGCCGGGGCACGGCCACTCGCCGCCGTCCGCGCTCGTGCGATCGTCCAACACCCGGCGGCCGGACTGTGCCCCGGCGGCCCGGCCGGGCAGGCTGGGCCCATGGAACAGAGGGACGCGGTCACCGCGCTGGTGCTGGCGGCCGGCGGCGGACGCCGGTTGGGCGGACGACCGAAGGCACTGCTGCCGTACCGGGGGCGGCCGCTGGTGGAGCACGCCGCGGCGGCGGCCCGCGCGGGCGGCTGCCGGGAGGTGACGGTGGTGCTGGGCGCGGACCGGGAGCGGGTGCGTTCCACCGCGCATCTGCCGGGCTGCCGGCTGGTGGCCAATCCGGACTGGGAGGGCGGCATGGGCTCCTCGCTGCGGGCCGGTCTGGCCGCGCTGCCCGCCGGGTCCTCGGCGGTGCTGGTGATGCTGGTGGACACGCCGGGGGTGGGAGCGGCCGCGGTGGCCCGGCTGCTGGCCGCGCACCGGGCCGGGGCCGGGCTGGCCGCGGCGACGTACGGGGGGCGGCGCGGGCACCCGGTGCTGATCGGGGCCGGGTACCTCGCCGAGGCGGCCGCGGGCGCGCGGGGGGACGCCGGGGCCCGGGCCCTGCTGGCGGCGCACGCCGGGGAGTTGGTGCCGGTCGAGTGCGCCGACATCGCCTCCCCCGACGACCTGGACACGCCCGCCGACCTCGCCCGCTGGGGAGCGGGGTGACACCCGCCCGGCACCGGACCGCCGCCGCTGCTCGGGACAGCCGCCGTCCCGGCACCGGACCGCCCCGTCCCGGACCGCTGTCACCCACCGGACAGCCCCCGTCCCGACACCCGGACCGCCGTTACCCACCGGACCGCCGCCGGCCCCGCCCCCGCCGCTCGGGACGGGACTCCCGCCCGAGGGGGACCGCCCTCCTCCTCACCGGCGAGGATTCGGGCGCGCACCCCTGATTCCTCCCTGAGGATTGCCGCATTCCGCGCCGCACCCCACGGGTTTCGGGGAGCATGGGACACGTCACTCCGCCCCCGATTCGAACGGACGGTACCCCGCGATGGCCGGACTGCCCGACGACTTCACCGGACACGACCCGGCCGGGCGCGGCCCGGGGGCGGCGGGTGGCGCCCGGGCGATCCGCTGCCCCGCCTGCCGGCGGGAGCACCTCTACGAGCCGCCCTCGCTGCCGTGCCCGTGCGGCGCCTCGCTGAAGGTGCCGCTGCTGCGCGGCGGGGTGCCGGTCCAGGTCCGGTTCCGGTCCTGGGAGGACTCCTGGCTGAGCATGCGCTGCCCGCACTGCGGGCGCTCCGACCAGTGGCCGCAGCCCGAGTTCACCTGCAACTGCGGCGCCACCGTGCGGCTCCCGGTGGACCGGACCACCCGGCTGGGCGGCGGGGCGGCGGCCGGCCCGCTGGGCGCCACCGCCGGGCCGCGGGCCTCCCACCCGCACCCGGCCCGGCCCGCGCACTCCCTGGACGCGCCGCCCGCCGCCGCGCCCCCGGCCACCGGGTCCGGCGGCCAGACCGCGCAGTGGAGGCGCCGGGCGCCGTTCCGCCCGCACCCGGTGCGGACCTCGCAGGACGCGGTGTTCACCGCCGCCCGCTACCTGGAGTGGCTGGGCTTCGACGACCTGGAGCTGACGGAGGCCCAGGAACGCGACGGGGTGACGCTGCTGGGCAGCCGGATGGTCGCGCAGGTGGACACCTGGACCGAGCCGGCGGACGTGAAGTCGGTCGAGTGCCTGTGGCTGCAGACCCTGCACGCGGAGGAGATGGCCGCCGCGATGTTCACTCTTGCGGGCTATTCGCACCAGGCCACGGTGCGCGGCGAACAGCTGCTGGTGGCCCTGTTCAGCCTGGATCTGGCGGGTGTGCCGCAGCCCGCGAACGGCGCCGCCGAGGCCCTGATGGAGACCGGCTGGACGTCCTGAGGCCTCGTTCGGGCCCCGACCGACCGGCCGCTGATCGTTTAGACGAAAAGCCGGCCGCGCGCAACAACCTCCGCTCGTGATCTGGTGCACAAGCTCGCCCCCGTGTTGAATTGCCGCCACAACGCGGGCCTGTGGTGTGTCGTGCCACGGACGGGGAGGGCCCGCGTCCTGCTGGATGGCGCACACAAGGAGGTGGCGTTGTCGGAGCACGGATGGGGCCCGAACGGTCAGGACGCACCGGGGCGGACGGCGCCCCCGGAGCCGGGGGACACCGTATGGCGGCTGCGGTCCCGGGCGTGCTGGCGGGAGGCCGCCGACCTGCTGCGGCCGGCCGCCGAACGCGACCCGGCGGCGGCTCTGATCAGGGCCGAACTCCTGATCGAGCAGTGCCTGTTCACCGCCACCCACTGGAACCAGGCGGAGCAGGCGCTGAGACTCGCCGAGGCCACCGTGACCACCACCGAGCAGCGCGCGGCGGCGGCCTGCGCCCGGGGCTTCCTGGCGTACGTGGCCAGCGTGCTGGGCGCGCGCGACCGTCTGGACGAGGCGCAGGCCGCGCTCGGCCGCACCTCGGCACTGCTGCCGCCGGACGCGCCGGGCCGGCCGCTGCTGGACTTCCGCCGGGGGCTGGTGGCGGAGAACCTGCTCCGCGACCCGACGGCGGCCTGGATCGCCTACCGCCGGGCCCACGAGGGGGCGGGCGAGCGCGGCGACGAACTGCTGCGCTCGTCGACCTGGCGGCACCTGGCCGCGCTGGCGCTGGCCGCCGGGGACCACGAGCGGGCCCGGGAGGGCTTCGACGCCTCGCTGCGGCTGCGCGAGCAGCTGGGCTTCACGGTCGGGGTGGCCCCGGCGCTGGCCGCGCTGGCCGAGGTGTCGGAACCGGAGGAGGCCACCCGCCTGCGGGCGGAGGCGACCCGACTGGTGCAGGCGCTCGGGGGCGTGCCGGTCTGGCTCGCACGCCAGCTCGGCGCGGGGCGCGCGCCGGGCGCTCCCCCGGACGGACGCATCGGGAGGCAGGCCGGGGGCCCGATCAGCTAAGGTGACCCTAACCTGGCCGGGTCGAGCAGTGCCCCGGCCAGGTTCGCCTTGCCGTTCCCGGGCTCCGCCAAGCCCCGGCCGGCCGGGTCCGGACGTACGGCGCGACGGCGCCACGGCGTGCCCCGCCACACCGGGCGCGCCGGCGGCGGACGGGCCCCGGCCCGGGCACGGACCGGGCGGTCCGGCGTGGCCCGGTCGACCCGATGGGGCCCACCATGAGCGCGCACAGCACCCGGTCCACCCCCGTGGCGACGGCCGTCGGCCGACCCGGCCCCGGACCTCGCCCCGGCCCCACCGGCCCGGCGACCACCCGCGGCACCGGCGGCCCCACCGCCGCCGTCCGCAGCACCACTGCCACCGGGATCCGCGGCACCGTCACCGCCGCCGGGCCGGCCGCGTACCGCCGGCTCGGCGAGGTGCTCCCCGCCCTCCGGGTGCGCTGCGCCCCGCCCCGCAGCGGCCGGGGCTGGCTCGCGGGGGCCGACCTGGTGGCCCGGCCGGCCGCGCTGCGCGAGCTGATCTCGTACGACGCCCGGCAGGCCCTGGCCCGCTACGGGCAGCCGCTGCGCCCCGACGTGGCGGCGGGCATCGGGCTGCACCGGTTCGTCTGGCCGGTCGCGCTGCTGTTCACCCTGCCGTGGTTCCTGGAGCGCCGGGTGCCGCTGCTCGTGCCCGGCGACATCGCGGTCCGCCGCCGCACCGGTGAACTGACGGTCCGCCCGGGCGCCTTCCTCTGCCTGCCGGACGATCCGGCGGCACCGGGCGCGGCCGTCCCCCCGGCCGTTCCCCCGGCGGCCCCGCGCGCGGCCGTCCCCCCGGGAACGCCGTCGCCCCCGCTCCCGCCCGGCGCCCGCACCGTGACCGACGAGGCGGCCCTCGCCGCCGGGCTCCGCTCGGCGCTGGCGGACTTCCTCACCCCGGTGCTGGACGCGTTCCGCCCCGAGGTGCGACGCGGCCCGCGCACCCTGTGGGCGATGTCCACCGACGCCGTGGTCGAGGGCCTCTGGTACGCCGGGGGCCTGCTCGGCGAGGAGGAGCGCGCCCGGACGGAGCTCGCCGCACTGTTCGCGCCCGGCGTGTCCGGGGCGTCCGGGCCGAGGGAGCCGCGGGCCGCCCGCCCGGCGCCGGAGTGCGCGCCCTTCACGCCGGGCGCCGGCTTCACCGACCCCGCGTCCGGCGGCACCGATCGCTCCGACCGGTGCCGGGCCAGCTGCTGCCTCGTCTACACCGCCCGGGTCGAGGCGATGTGCGCCGGCTGCCCCCGCGTCACACGGGGTTGACGGAGGTGAACGGCGGTGCGGGGCCCGGCCGGGCCCCGACCTCGGGAAACACCGGAATTCCCCATTGATATCAATATGACAATGCGACTTATCCCTCGCCAGAAATCCCTCTCGTCAGCGCATTGACAGCGAATCAGCCATTCTCCGGCCGAGCATCCGTCATGATGGTCCCCGCCATCACGGCGCAGGAATTGCGACGCAGGAAAGCGAGGCTGGTCCAGGCGATGAAATTGTCCGACATACCGCTCGGTTGGGCCGTCACCGGCGTTGCCGCGCTGCTGGTCAGCGCGCTCGTGGTGGCCCTGGCCCGGAGCCGGGGATCCGGCGGCACCGGCACCGCGGATTCCTGGGAGCGATCCGAGGAACGGCGCCGCCGCAAGGAGTCCCTGTACGGCGGGGCCTCGTACACCCTGCTGTTCTGCTGCGCGGCCGTCGCCGCCGCACTCTCCTTCCACGGCCTGGTCGGGTTCGGGGTGCAGAACCTCAACCTGTCCGGCGGCTGGGAGTACCTGGTGCCGTTCGGCCTGGACGGGGCGGCAATGTTCTGCTCCGTGCTCGCCGTGCGCGAGGCCAGCCACGGCGACGCCGCACTCGGTTCCCGGCTGCTGGTCTGGCTGTTCGCCGGCGCCTCGGCCTGGTTCAACTGGGTGCACGCCCCACGCGGTTTCGGCCACGCGGGCGCGCCGCAGTTCTTCGCGGGGATGTCCCTCTCGGCCGCCGTGCTGTTCGACCGGGCCCTCAAACAGACCCGCCGGGCCGCGCTGCGCGAACAGGGCCTGGTCCCCCGTCCGCTCCCGCAGATCCGGATCGTCCGCTGGCTGCGGGCCCCGCGGGAGACCTACGCCGCCTGGTCGCTGATGCTGCTGGAGGGCGTGCGGAGCCTGGAGGAGGCGGTCGACGAGGTCCGCGAGGACAAGCGCGAGCACGCCAGGGAGAAGGAGCGCCGCAAGCTCGCGGGGCGCCGGGAGCGGGCCGAGATCAGGGCCATCAACCGCACCCACAGCGTCTGGCGCCCGCGCGGCGGCGGCTCCGGGGCGGCGTCCCGGCAGCTGGAGCCCGGCCCGGAGTCCGCCATAGCGGGCGGCCCCGGCGGCCCCGACCGGCCCGCGGTCGAACCGCCGGCACGGGCCGAGGCCGTGGAGGGCGCGGCGGCGCAGGCGGGCCTGCCGGCCCGGCCCGAACGGCGCACCATCGACCTCACGCCCGACGACGACACCGTGGCGCTGCCCCGGCTGGACTCGCTGGAGCGCAAGCTGAAGGACCTGGAGCAGCAGTTCGGGTGAGGCCGGAGCCGGGGCCGGAGCCGTCGCAGGCCCCCGGGCACCACTGCCCGGGGGCCGCTCGGCCACCGTCACTCCCCCGCCGTCACTCCCCCGGCGTCACTGCGACGCCGTCACTCCGCCGTCGCCACCGTGAGCTCGAACCACATCCGCTTGCCCGACCCCCGGGGCTCCACGCCCCAGCCGTCGGCCAGCGCCTCGACCAGCATCAGCCCGCGCCCGGAGGAGGCCTGCTCCCCCGGTGTGCGGCGGGTCGGCCAGAGGTCCGACTCGTCCTCGACCTCGACCCGCAGCCGGGCCCGGCCGCCGTCCGCGGCCGGCTCCCGGTAGAGCCGGGCGGTGAACATCGCGTCCCGGTCGGTGTGCCGGATCGCGTTAGTGACCAGCTCCGAGGAGAGCAGCTCCGCGGTGTCGATCAGCTCGGCGACACCCCAGCGGCGCAGCGCGTCCCGCAGCTCCGCCCGGACCTCCGCGATCCGCGCCAGATCGGCCTGCCCGATCCGGCGGCGCAGCTGCTGGGCGGCCAGGCCGCCCTCAGGGCCGTCCCAGCGCAGCAGCAGCAGCGCTATGTCGTCCTCGCGCTCACTGGAGTCGGCGGCCTGCGAGGCGATCCGGTCGGCCAGCTCCTCCAGCGGGTCGCGGCCGGTCCGGGAGGCGTCCGCGAGCGGCTCGGCGAGCACCGAGGTGAGTCGCGCGACGCCCTCGTCGAGGTCCATGTCGCGCGCCTCGACCAGGCCGTCGGTACAGAGCAGCACCGTCTCGCCCGGGTCCAGGCTGAACCGGGTGACCCGGTACTCCTCGTCGGGCGCGATGCCGAGCGGCAGCCCGCCGGCCACCGGGACGGTGCTCGCGGTGCCGTCGGCGCGCCGCACCACCGGGTCGAGGTGGCCGGCCCGTACCGCGTACACGACGCCGTAGTCGACGTTCACCTCGGCGTAGGTACAGGTGGCGAAGTGGTCGGTGTCCAGGTCGGCCAGGAAGCGGGAGGCCCGGGCCATCACGGCGGCGGGCGGGTGGCCCTCGGCGGCGTAGGCGCGCAGGGCGATCCGCAGCTGGCCCATGATCCCGGCGGCGTGCACGTCGTGGCCCTGGACGTCGCCGATCACCAGGCCGACGTGGCCGCCGGGCAGCGGCACCACGTCGTACCAGTCGCCGCCGATCTGGAGCCCGGAGCCGGCCGCCAGGTAGCGGACGGCGGTGGTGACCCCGGGTACCGAGGGCACGGTGCGCGGCAGCATGACCCGCTGCAGGCCGGCCGCGAGCTCGTGCTCGGCGTCGTGCAGCCGGGCCCTGGCCAGGGACTGGGCGACCAGGCCGCCGAGGGTGGAGAGCAGGGTGCGCTCGTCGGCGTCCAGCTGGCGGTCGTCGTCGAAGCTGACCACGCAGACGCCGATCGCCCGGCCGCTGGCCACCAGCGGCAGGAACGCCCAGGAGCTGCGGCTGGTGCGGCGGGCCTGCTCCCAGACGTCCGGGTAGCGCTCGCGGTACTCCTCGCGGCTGGCGCAGAACACCGGGGCGCGGCCCCGGAGCGCCTCGGCGGCGGGGTGGCTCGGCGGCAGCACCGAGCGGTCGTAGCCGGCCAGTTCCTCGGGCCGGTAGCCGGAGGCGCCGAGGATCTGCACCCGGCCGGCCTCGAAGGAGGCCAGGACCAGGCCGTCCGGCGGCAGGCCGGGCAGCGGCAGCTCGGTGAAGACCCGGGCCACGTCGCGCACGGTGACCGCCTCCGAGAGGGCCCGGGCGGCCTCCTTGATGAAGCGGGAGCGCTCCTCGCGCAGCAGGGCCATCCGGTCGGCGCGATCGCGTTTGTGCAGCTCGACGGTGGCGTCCCAGACGAAGCCGACCATCCGGGAGGCCCGGCCGAAGGCGTCGGCGAGGACCCGGCCGCGGAAGCGGACGGCGCGGGTGGTGCCGTGCGGGCCGACCGTCCGGTAGTAGGCGCCGCACTGGCCGAGCTCGGCGACGGCGCGCTCGACCCGGCGGCGCACCACGGGGGCGTCCTCGGGGTGGAGCAGGGCCAGGAAGGAGGCGGAGGTGCGGTCGAAGCGGCCCTTCTCGGCGGAGTCCAGGCCGACGATGGTGCAGGCCCGCTGGTCACCCTCGAGGATGTCGCGGCGGATGTCCCAGTCGAAGGAGCCGATGCCGTTGGCCGCCATCGCCGGTTCCAGCCAGTCCGGCGTGGAGTCGCCCGGGGAGAGCGGCAGGCCGCCGGAGAGCATCGGCGCGAGCCGGCCGGCCGCGAGGCCGGGGGCGGTGCGCAGCGCATGCCGCCGGGCCGCCTGCGCGGGGGGCCTGGCCCGACCGGAGCCGGTCGTGGGCGGACCGGACGGGAGGGCCGGCCCCGGTGACTCGGGCTCTGTGGGCATGCTGCTCCTGCCGCTGCCGTGGCGGACCGCGCCGACCGTCCGGACGGGCCGCGTGGCGGTGTGATGGGTGGTGCTCGACGGTCGCGCGCCGACGGGCGGTCATCGGTCGAGACGGTAGGAGTTTCCCGCCGCTTCTCGCTCGTGGGCACACATTCCCACCATCCTGGCCAATGTTCGGCCGAGCGGCAATGGCAACGGGCCGGAAATCTTGGCACTCGCCTTCACTTACGGGCATCGTTCGGTCGCGAACGGTGCTCGTACGGCAAACGGTGGGCCGGGAAGTCGGAGTTCGGCGGCGGGAAGTCAGAGTTCGACGGTGGCCAGTTCGAACCAGGTGACCTTGCCGTCGCCGCGCAGGTGCACGCCCCAGGAGTCGGCGAGCGCCTCGACCAGCATCAGCCCCCGGCCGGAGGTGGCGTACTCCGCGTCCGGGTCGCGGCGGCGGCCGGGGAGTCCGGCCTCGCCGTCCTGGACCTCGATCCGCAGCCGCTGGTCACCGGTGAGCACCGCGTCGAAGACCGCGCCCCGGCCGGTGTGCTGCAGCGCGTTGGTGACCAGCTCGGAGGTGAGCAGCTCGGCCGTGTCGGCCAGCTCGGGCACGCCCCAGTGGCCGAGCGCGGCGCGCAGCCGGTGGCGGACCGCGCCGACCGCGACCAGGTCGGCGGCCTCCAGTGCCAGGTGGAGCCGGCGGTTCAGCGCGCACCCCGGTGCCGGTACGCCCGGCCGGGCGACGTCTGTCGCACCCACGGTGCCCGCGCCACCTGCCGTGCCCGCCGGACCGCCCTGGCCGGTTCCGGTGATCCGGAAGGCGCCCCCCGAACTCGTCCGCTGCCGCGGGAATCGCGACTGACCGTCCATCACCCCTGCCCCCACCCTCGCTCCCGGCCGCCGATCCGGGCCCCCGCCGGTCGGTCGACCCCTTTGGTACTGACCAATCATCGTCATGCCCACCTTTCGGCATTTGGAACAGTGCGCGGGCGATCACCTGGGGTGAAAGGGGCACGAGGCGGTTCGCGTGATCCAGCCGCCCCCGCCGGACAGGTTTGCGATGCGTACGGGCCGCCCCCGGGCCCCGGACGGGCTTCCGGGACCGGCGCGGACCGGCGACCGGACACCGGCGCGGGCCGCCGGCCCGGGGCGACCGGACGCGTCCCGTGTGCCGAACGGCGCGCGAGCGGCAAGGCTGGACAGGGCGGACGGCTCCGGGTTCAATGGCCCGAGGTGTTTGAACGCCGTTCTAAAAGCCCTCACCCTCTCCTGCGACCGCGAGCGAGGAACCGTGCGACTGACCCCCACCGAGCGGGACCGGCTGCTGATCTTCACAGCAGCCGAGCTGGCCCGCGCCCGCCGCGCCCGAGGCGTGCGGCTCAACATCCCCGAGGCGACCGCGCTCATCGCCGACGCCGTCTGCGAGGCCGCCCGCGACGGCCTGCGCCTCGCCGAGGCCGTCGAGGCGGGCCGCTCCGTGCTCACCGCCGCCGACGTGCTGCCCGGCGTGCCGGACGTGGTCACCGTGGTCCAGGTCGAGGCGGTCTTCGACGACGGCACCCGCCTGGCCGTGGTCGACGACCCGTTCCGCGGCGCCGGCTCGCTCGGCGAGGACGCCCCCGGCAGCGCCCTTCCCGGTGACGGCGCCGGCTACGACCCGGTCGAGGAGACCGTCCTCCTCCCCGTCCACAACACCTCCGGCGTCCCGATCTCCGTCACCTCGCACTTCCACTTCTTCGAGGCCAACCCCCGACTGGCCTTCGACCGGGCCGCCGCCTACGGCACCCACCTCGCGGTCCCGGCCGGCTCCTCGGTGCGCTTCGACCCGGGCAGCACCGTCGAGGTCGGGCTGGTCCCGATCGGCGGCGCCCGGGTCGCGATCGGCTTCGCCGGCCTGGTCGACGGCCCGCTCGACGCGCCCGGCGCCAAGGAGTCCGCCCTCGCCAAGGCCCGCGCCACCGGCTACCTGACCGGCTTCGACGACGCGGAGGTGGAGTCATGACGTCCATCACCCCGCACGACTACATCTCAGTCCACGGCCCGCGCGCCGGCGACCGGGTCAGGCTCGGCGACTCCGGGCTGGTCGTCCGGGTCGAGTCGGACTCCCAGCGGCCCGGCGACGAGTTCCTGGCCGGATTCGGCAAGACCGCCCGCGACGGCCTGCACCTCAAGCCCGCCGCCGTCCGCGACACCTGCGACGTGGTGATCAGCAACGTGCTGGTGATCGACGCCGTGCAGGGCGTGCGCAAGACCTCGATCGGCATCCGGGAGGGCCGGATCGCCGCGATCGGCCGGGCCGGCAACCCCGACACCCTGGACGGCGTGGACGTCGTGGTCGGCACCGGCACCACCATCGTCTCCGGCGAGGGCCTGATCGCCACCGCCGGCGCCGTCGACACCCACGTCCACCTGCTCTCGCCGCGGATCATGGAGGCCTCGCTCGCCTCCGGGGTCACCACGGTCATCGGCCAGGAGTTCGGCCCGGTCTGGGGTGTCGGCGTCAACTCGCCCTGGGCGCTGCGGCACGCCTTCAAAGCCTTCGACGCCTGGCCGGTCAACATCGGCTTCCTCGCCCGCGGCTCCTCCTCCGACGAGGCCCCGCTGATCGAGGCCCTCGCCGAGGGCGGCGCGTCCGGCTTCAAGGTGCACGAGGACATGGGCGCGCACACCCGCGCCCTGGACACCGCACTGCGGGTGGCCGAGGAGTACGACGTCCAGGTCGCCCTGCACACCGACGGCCTCAACGAGTGCCTGTCCGTCGAGGACACCCTGCGGGTGCTCGACGGCCGGACGATCCACGCCTTCCACATCGAGGGCTGCGGCGGCGGCCACGTGCCCAACGTGCTGAAGATGGCGGGCGTGCCGAACGTCATCGGCTCCTCCACCAACCCCACCCTGCCCTTCGGCCGGGACGCCCTGGGCGAGCACTTCGGCATGATCGTCTCCGCCCACGACCTCAAGACCGACCTGCCCGGGGACGCCGCGATGGCCCGCGACCGGATCCGGGCCGGCACCATGGGCGCCGAGGACGTGCTGCACGACCTGGGCGTCATCGGCATCACCTCCTCCGACGCCCAGGGCATGGGCCGGGCCGGCGAGACCGTGCGCCGCACCTTCGCCCTGGCCGGGAAGATGAAGGCCGAACGCGGCCCGATGGAGGGCGACGGGCCCGAGGACGACAACCAGCGGGTGCTGCGCTACATCGCCAAGCTCACCGTCAATCCGGCCGTCGCCCACGGCCTCTCCCACGAGATCGGCTCGATCGAGACCGGCAAGCTCGCCGACATCGTGCTCTGGCGCCCCGACCACTTCGGTGCCAAGCCGCAGCTGGTCCTCAAGGCCGGCTTCCCCGCCTACGGCGTGGTCGGCGACCCCAACGCCTCCACCGACCGCTGCGAACCCCTCGTGCTGGGACCGCAGTTCGGCGCCCACGGCGCCACCGCCGCCGACCTCTCGGTCGCCTTCGTGGCCCGGGCGGCGGCCGACGGCGCCTACCTGGACCGCGCCGCCGACGGCCTGCCCACCCGGCGCCGGCGCGTCGGCGTCCGCAACACCCGCGGCATCGGCCCGCGCGACATGGTGCGCAACGCCCGCACCGGGCAGGTCGAGGTCACACCGACCGGCCTGGTCTCGCTGGACGGCGACCCACTGCGCTCCGAACCGGCCGACAGCGTCTCGCTGAGCCGCCTCTACTTCCTCTGACCCGCACCTTCCGCACCGTCACCCACCCGTTCCACCGAAGGACCTCCCGATGACCACCCCCGCCCCCGCCTCGCTCGGCTACCGGATGCCCGCCGAGTGGCACCCGCACGACCGGACCTGGATGGCCTTCCCCACCAGCAACCCGACCTTCGACACCCCGGAGAACCTGCACACCGGCCGCGAGGCCTGGGCCGCGGTCGCCAACACGATCGTCCGGTACGAGCCGGTCACCCTGGTGGTCAACACCGGTGAGACCGAGGAGGCCCGCAAGTACGTCTCCGAGCAGGTCGAGATCGTCGAGCGCCCGCTCGACGACGCCTGGATGCGCGACATCGGCCCGTCCTTCCTGATCGACGGCAACGGCGGGCTGGCCGCCACCGACTGGATCTTCAACGGCTGGGGCGCCCAGGGCTGGGCCCGTTGGGACAAGGACCAGCACATCGCCGAGCACATCACCGAGCTGACCGGCGTCCGCCGCTTCGCCTCCCGGCTGATCAACGAGGGCGGCGGCATCCACGTCGACGGCGAGGGCACCGTGCTCGTCACCGACACCGTCCAGCTCGGCGAGGGCCGCAACTCCGACTGGACCCGCGAGGAGGTCGAGGCCGAGCTGCACGCCTTCCTCGGCACCACCAAGGCGATCTGGCTGCCGCGCGGACTCACCCGCGACTACGACGAGTTCGGCACCCGCGGCCACATCGACATCGTCGCCTCCTTCGTCCGCCCCGGCGTCGTCGTCGCCCACGTCCAGCCCGACCCGGCGCACCCCGACCACGCGGTCTGCCAGGAGCTGGTGGCGATCCTCCGGGCCTCCACCGACGCCCAGGGCCGCCCGCTGGAGGTCGTCGAACTCCCCGCCCCCACCGTCCTGCTGGACGAGGACGGCGAGCCGGTCGACTACTCCTACATCAACCACTACGTCGCCAACGGCGCCGTGGTGCTGTGCGCCTTCGACGACCCCCGCGACCAGGAGGCCGCCGCCATCCTCGCCGAGGCCTACCCGGGCCGCACGGTCGAACTGGTCGACGCCCGCGAGATCTTCGCCAACGGCGGCGGTATTCATTGCATTACTCAGCAGCAGCCGAAGGCCTGACGCCTGTGCAGGTCACCTGCACGGACGAAACGACGGTCTCCTGACTCCCCGGCCGGCGCCCCACCGGGCGCCGGCCGGGGCATCAGCGCGATACGGGCGAGCAGCAGCACACACACGATCACTGCGACCGGGACCACTGCGGCCACCGTCAACCGGGGCGCGCAGGACCCCGAGTTCCTCCTCAAGGGGCGCGCCGAGCATGGCCGGCCTTCCCCTGGTAGTCGCTGCGGGCCAGTTCTCTGCCGATCCAGGACCACGCGCTCGACTCGATGCCCCACCGCAGGACGTGCCCCTTCTCACGAACCGGCTCGCACGTCGCGCTGTCCATCACCACCCACAGCCCAGGGTTCCGTCCGCGTGGCGGTTCCTGCACCGGCTGGTACCGCGCGGCGTGCCTCTGTCTGGCGGTCCGACCGTCGCCGCGACGGACACGGATGACGATCCGGCCGGCCGGAAGGGTGACCGGGAAGTCCAGTGCGCCACCGTCCAGCGCGGCCTCGACGGTCTCGGTGGCCCCGGTGCCGAAGAGCATGCGAACAGCGGCGCGCTGCTGGTCCCCGAACTCCAGGTCCTTCACTGCCTGCCAGACGGCAGTCAGTGCCGCTGCTGGTGGCAGGGCCGTGGGTTCCAAGCACCCATCGACGCTGACGGTCCAGTCCTCATCTGCGGTCAAGGCCATGCGCTCTCCTTGGTGCCGAGGCGGCGGAATCCGAGCCGCGCCATCTCTGACGAGATTCGGGCAATGGGGCGCCAGGCTCGATACCCGGCCGGTAATCTCACGCTGAGATGGATTCACGGAGACTGGAATGCCGCTGTGGTGACCGCGCTCGAACCGATCCGACTTCCTGACTCCGCGTGGCAGAACTCGGAGATCCGCGGCGCCCTGAGCGGCCGCGACATCGCTGCCACCTTCCGATGGGTCCAACACCACAGCGGCGCCAGCCAGGCCCGAATTGCCGCGCAGGTCGGCATGACCCAGAGCCGGGTCAACGAGATCATGAACAGGAGACGGGAAGTCACCCGCCTCGACGTCTTCGAACGAATCGCGGACGGGCTGAACATGCCGGCCGACGCTCGACGGATGCTCGGCCTCGCCCCGCAGCGGGAGAGTCGAACTCCCGGCGCGGCATTCGACCTTGCGGCGTTCCCGGAGATCGTTCGCGTCCACTCCGACCAGGCGTCGGCAGCGGCTGAGATCCAGCGCGCGGCCCGCTCGGCATCGGAACTCGACATCCTCGCCGTCCGGGGTCTCGGACTACTCGCGCTCCGGGACTCCCTGCTCCGCCCGCACCTCGACCGTGACGGTGACGACCCACCCCGCCTTCGGGTCCTCCTCCTCGCCCCGGACTCACCCGCGCTGGCCCGTCGGGCCGCTGAGATCGGCGAGTCGCCCGAGTCCCTGGCCAGCGGTGTACGCCTCGCCGAGGCCCGTCTGCGTGAGCTCGCGGAGCTCGGCCGCGTCGAGGTGTACCGCTACCGCACCCTGCCCGTATGGCGGGTGATCCGTCTCGACAAGACCCTCTACGTCAGCGCGTTCGACACGGATCGGGAAGGCCACGAGTCGCCGACCTATAAGGTGCTGGCCACCCCCTACGGACCGCTGTACCGGGGATGGCGGAGGACGTTCGACGCCATGGTGGACGACGCGGAGCGCGTGATCTGAGAGGGGCAGCAGTGGCGATCGAGGCAGAGCTCAAGGCCGTGGTCCGCGATCCGGAAACACTCCTGCGACTGCTGGAGGACCAGTACGGGGCCGGCCGCGCCGAGGTGTACCGCGACACCTACTACGACGCCCCCGACGGTTCACTGATGGGGGCGGACAGGGAACTGCGGATCCGCACCGTTCACAGCCCGCAGGACACCCGGACCGTCCTGACCTACAAGGGGGCCCGTGTCGATGAGGCATCCGGGTCGAAGCCCGAGGCGGAGACCCGCGTCGAGGATGCCGAGGCCGCGCACGAGATCGTCCGCGCGCTCGGGTTCGTCCCCCGGATCGCCTTCGAGAAGCGCTGCCGCAACTACGACTTCCAGCACGACGGCCGGCGGCTCCTCGCCACCCTGGTTCACGTCCCCGAGATCGACGGCACCTTCATCGAGCTGGAGACCGTCGCGGCCACCGAGGCCGACCTTGGACCAGCTCTCATTGTCGTACGATCCGTCCTTGCCGAGCTCGGCGTCCACGGGGAGGACCTGACGACCGAGCAGTACACCGATGCCGTCGCGGCCTCCCGGCCGGTTCCGCCGCAGTAACCACTCGACGAGGCCGGCCACACGAAGCGCGGCCCACAAGGCAATCACCGGCCCGTCCCTGGCCGGCCGATCCGGGCATCGTGATCGCCGAGTCCGGTGTCCCCGTCCGAATCGGCGGGAGATGCCGGTGACGGGATCGGAGTGGCAAGCCCACGCGCGCCGGCGGGTCCACGGCTCCCCCTGCGGCGACGTCGACCTCACCGACACCCGCCGGATCGAGCACCGCCTCGTCCGCATGCCCCGCGCCTCCCGCTCCGTGGTCCGCCGGGCACGGTCGGTATCGTGAAGCCCTACCGAACCCCGGAGGAGCAGCACCGATGGCCGACGCCCGCCCGCGCCGACCGGCCCGCCCGCGCGAGGAGGTCTTCGCCACCGCCCGCGCCGCGATCGCCGAGCACGGGCTCGCCAAGCTCACCATGGCCGGCCTCGGCAAGAAGCTCCAGATGAGTGCGGGCCACCTGCTCTACTACTTCGGCAGCAAGGACCAGCTGCTGCTGGAGACCCTCCGCTGGAGCGAGGAGCAGCTCGGCGCCCGCCGCCGGGAGATGCTCGCCGACGCCGCCCGCGACGTCCGGGGGCGGCTGGACGAGTACACCGCGCTCTACCTGCCGGAGGGCCCCGGGGACCCGCGCTGGATCCTCTGGGTCGAGGTGTGGGGCCGTTCCCCCGCCAGCGAGGAGCTGCGGCAGGGGCAGCTGGAGATCGAGGGCCCCTGGCAGGCCGACCTGGTCGCCCTGATCGAGGAGGGCACCGCCGCCGGCCGCTTCGGCCCCGGCGACGCCACCGAACGCGCCGTCCAGATCCGCGCCCTGCTGGACGGCCTCGCCGTCCCGATCGCCCTCGGCCTCACCGGTGCCCGCCGGAGCCGGGCGCTCCACCTCGCCGGGTCCGCCTGCGGCACCCTGCTGGCCGCCGCACCCGCCTGAGCGGACCGGGTCCGGCTACTCGGTCCAGATCGCGGCCGCGGTCCGGTCGTCGGTGTAGCCCTTGGCCCGGACCTGGACCTGGCGGAGGAAGTCCACGGTGCCCGGCGGGTGCGGGTGCGCCCAGTGCGAGGCCAGGAAGTGCGCGACCGCGGGCTCGTCCGCGACCGGACGGGACAGTCCCGGGGTGCAGAGCAGCAGGATGTCGCCCGGGGTCGCCGGGACCATCCGGAAGCGGAACGGGCGCGGGCCCGGCACCGGGGACTCCGGCACCGGCGGCTGGCCGTCGGGGTGGTGCAGCAGCCGCGCCGCGTACGCGTCGATCCAGTGGCCGGAGCGCAGCAGGTACAGCCCGCCCGGGCCGACCCCGAACGCCGCCCGGTACCCGGCCTCCGGGTCCAGCGAGGTGAGCAGGCAGTGCAGCGAGGCGGGGGACGGCGGCCCGTCCTCCCCGTCCTCCCGGTGCTCCGCGCCGGCCGGGGTCAGGGCACGGAGCGGGGCGACGGCGCCGAGCGCGAGCCGCTGGAGGCCGTAGCGGAGCCGGTCGCGGGCGCCGTCGCGCAGGTCCGCGGCGAGGCCCTCGCGGCTGCGGCCGACGGCGGCCGCGAGCTGACGGCAGGCCTCGGCACTCGCGGTGGCGACCGCTCCGGCGGCCGGGCCGGAGTCGTCGAACCCGCCGAGCACCGCGAGCAGCAGCCCGTCCGCGCCCTCGCCGAACCGGGTGACCAGCAGCGAGTCCCGCCGGGGCTCGCCCCGGTAGCGGGCGGAGTCGCCGCGCACGGAGGCCGCCCGCAGGGTGGTGGCGCCGTACTGGGCCCCCTCCAGCACGGTGTCGGCGACGATGCCGCCCAGCGCGCCGGGGTCGGCCTCGGGGACGGCGGTCGGCTCGGGGCCGTAGGTGGGCGGGCGTTCGCCGACGTGCGGCACGGCGGGCGCGGAGGCGGCCCGGCCGGGGCGGGGGTCCGGGCGCGGGGCGGGCGGCACGGGTGCGGACGCGGGTGCGGGTGCGGACGCGGGTGCGGGTGCTTCGGGCGCGGGTGCTTCGGGCGCGCGCCCGGAGGCCTCGAACGCGGCGGCTTCGGGCGCAACGACCTCGGGCTCGACGGCTTCAAGCTCCACGGCTTCGGGCTCGACGGCTTCCGGCGCAACGACTTCCGGCGCAACGGCTTCGGGCTCGGCCGGAGCGGCGACCTCGGCCGGCGACTCCAGCGACTCCACCGGTGCCGGCGCCGGCACCGGCTCCCGCTCCGGCTCCGGCGCCGGCGCCGGAGCTGCCACGGCGTCGGACCCCGCCCGGGGCTCGGGCACCCGCGGGGCCGGTTCGACGGCCGTGTCCTCGGCCCCGGGCACCCCGGACAGGGTGGCCGGCCCCGCCTCCGCCCAGGCGGGGGCGGGGAAGCGGCGGGTGTCGTCGGCGCCCGGAGGCTCGTCCGCCGGGCGCTGCGGAGCGATCACGCCGACGGCGGTGTCGAACCAGTCGTCGATGCTGTCCCGTTCCAGCACCTCCTGGTCGGCCCGCGACGACCCGGGCTCCGGTACCGCCCCGGCCTCCCCGGGGTCGCCCTCGCGCTGCTGCCCGATGAGTCCCGCCGCCGTCTCAAACCAGTCGTCGACGCTGCCCTCCCCCGGTCCGGCGTGCGGGGTGTCGGGGAGGGTGCCGGCCGGGCCCGCGTAGACCGTGTCCCACCAGCCGTCGTCCGGCCGGAGCTGCTGCTGCGCGGGTGCGCCCTGTTCGGTCATCTGGCGGCTCCTGATCGCTGCTGCTCGGTGCTGGTTGCTCGCTGCTTCATGCGCCGCCCCCGGGCGGGCCGGGCTCGACGTCATTGTCCCCAAGTGCAACGACGCTGTCCGGGTTTCGGCGACAACCACGCACACATCGGCCGATACCGATCACCGGGTTCGACGCCCGTTTCGCTTCTGTTCCTCCCGCAGTCGACCGAACCGCCCGGACCAGGGCGTTTCCGGGGTATTCAGGCGGCTCCGCGCTCGAAAATGAGAACCGGGGAGGGGGCTCGCTTCACTCGTTCGGCTGATTAAATGTGCGCATGACCGCGTCGGCCCCCAGCACACCCCGGCCGGGGAGGGCCGCTCTCGCGGTCCGCCCGGTGGGCGTGCTGTGGATCCTGCTGCTGGCCGGGCTGCTGACGGCGCTCCCGTGCGCGGCACACGCCAAGGCGGCCACGGCCGAACGGTCCGGCTTCCCGGTGACCGTCCCGGCCGACCCCCCGGTGGGCCCGCCGACCGGACTCGTCGCCGTTCCCCGGGCCGACGCACCCCCGCACCTCCTCGGCACCGCCGCCACCGGTCCGGCCACCACGCCCCAGACCCTCGGCGACCGCCTCCGCGCGGAGAGCCACCGGCACTGGACCTGGTGCTCGGTCGACGGCGACCCGCCGCACCGCAACAACGGCTGCTCCAGCCACCCGTACTGCGCCCAGGACGCCCAGCTCCCCAATCCGCCGCCGCACCCGCAACCCGCCGCGGCACCCCGGCCGGAGACCGCCGAGGTGCTGCCCCGGGTGGTGCCCGCCGGACTGCTGGTCGGGCCGCACCCCGTGCCCGACCTGCACGAACTCCAAGTACACCGGTCCTGAGCGGAACCCGCCGCCGGCCCCGGCCCTCCCCCGCCGCCCGAACGGGCGCCGGGCGGGCGGGACCGACGGATCCGCCCCCTCCCACCACCTCTTCAGACCGCCGTGCCCGATGCGCGGTGGGGACAAGGACACCTCATGGGTTCCGCCTCCAAGCAGTCGAACAAGGCCCAGGGCAACAAGCCGAGCGGGAAGCAGGCGAGCAACGACCGCCGCGCCCGGATCGCCGAGCTGCGCGCCGCCGAGCAGCGCCGCGACCGCCGCAACAAGATCATCGCGGGCTCGGTCGCGGGCGTCCTGGTGATCGCCGCGATAGCCACCGGCACCTGGATCGTGGTCGACGCCAACAAGGACAAGAAGGCCAAGGCCGCCGCTGCCGCCGCCCCGATCGACGGCGTCCAGACCTTCGGCGACCTGAGCCGCAACCACGTCAAGGAGAAGGTCACCTACCCGCAGACCCCGCCGGTCGGCGGTGACCACAACGCGGTCTGGCTGGACTGCATGGGCACCGTCTACGACCAGCCGGTCGAGAACGAGCGCGCCGTCCACTCGCTGGAGCACGGCGCGGTCTGGGTGACCTACAACGGCAAGGCCACCCCCGAGGACATCAAGACCCTCTCGGACAAGGTGAAGGCCACCCCGTACTCGCTGATGAGCCCCTACCCGGACGAGAAGGGCACCATCACCCTGAACGCCTGGTCGACCCAGCTCGTCGTGGACAGCGCGAGCGACCCCCGGGTGAACCAGTTCTTCACCAAGTACGTCCAGGGCAAGCAGACCCAGGAGCCGGGCGCCTCCTGCTCGATGGGGCAGATGTGACCGCCGCCGAGGCGGACGGCCACCGGGCGGACGGCCCCGGGGCGGACGGCCACCCGGCCGACGGCGCGGACGCCGCTCCGGCGCCCTCGCGACGGCGGATCTGGTGGCCGGCCGCGCTGGCCGCCGCGCTCGCCCTCGCGCTCGGGGTGCCCGCCCTGGTCGCGGGCGGCACGTCGGCTTCCGGCACCTCTTCGTTGAGCGTGCCGGCGGACGACTCCCCGGAGGCCGGGTTTGCCCGGGACATGGCGACCCACCACCAGCAGGCGGTGGACCTGTCGTTCATCGTCCGGGACCGGACCACCGACGAGCCCACCCGCACGCTGGCCTTCGACATCATCAACACCCAGGCCAATCAGCGCGGCATGATGATGGGCTGGCTCGACCAGTGGGGGCTGACCCAGCACTCGCCGGCCAAGCCGATGGCCTGGATGGCGATGGGCGGGCACGGGCACGGCGCCGACTACCAGGCGCACGACGGTTCGCTGATGCCCGGCATGGCCACCAACACCCAGCTCGCCAAGCTCCGCTCGCTGAGCGGGCGGGAGGCCGAGGTGTTCTACCTGCAGCTGATGCTGGAGCACCACAAGGGCGGGGTGGAGATGGCCCAGGGTTACGTCGACATGGCGCGCAACGAGTCGGAGAAGCGGCTCGCGCAGTCGATGGTGATCGGCCAGACCTCGGAGATCGGCCTGATCACCGACATGCTCAAGGACCGCGGCGCCGTCCCGGGCGTGCCCGCCTCCTGAGCCACCCTGCACGACCGAACGACCCGCACGACCTGCACGCTCTGCGTGCTCTGCACGACCTGCACCACGGCACAGCACGGCCGGGGCGGTGGACGGGACTCCCGTCCACCGCCCCGGCCGTTGCCGTGTCGTACCCGCTCCTCGCTTCCCGCTTCCCGCTTCCCGCTCAGCGCCGCCGCACCGGCCGGGCGAGCACGACCGCGAGTCCCGCGACGACGGCGAGCGCCAGCAGGACCGACCGGCCGCCCAGCGCCGGGCCGGCCAGATGGACGCCGAGCACCGGCAGCGCGGTGCCGAGCGCCGTGCCGAGGCTGCGGGCCATGTTCACCATGCCGCCGCCGACCGCCGAGCACTCCGCCGGGATCGCCCGCATCACCAGCGCGTTGTTGGCCGGCAGCAGCAGTCCGAGACCGCCGCCGAGCACCAGCAGCGGGCCCGCCAACAACACCGCGGGCGCGGCCAGGGCGGGCAGCAGCGCGCAGCCGAGCAGTCCGGCCCCGGCGAGGGCCGCGCCGAAGCGGCAGCGGGCGACATCGGACCAGCCGCGCGGCAGCAGCCCGCCGCCGACCGTCGCGGCCACCGCGAACGCGGCCGGGAGCACGGTGATCACCAGGCCGGAGCGCGCGGTCGGGAGCCCCGCCTCGGCGAGCAGCACCGGGCCGAGGACGAGCGGGCAGAACAGCAGCAGGTAGCCGATCAGCGCGACCGCGAGGCCGGGGCGGACACCGGGGGTGTTGACCAGACCGGGCGCGAGGATCGGCCGGGCGGCCCGGCGCTCCTGGTGGACCAGGGCGAGCGCGCACAGGACGGCGGCGGCCAGCAGGGCGGCCACCGCCCAGGCGGGCAGCGGCAGGCCGGAGGCGGCGGAGAGAGCGAGCAGCAGCGCGGTGGTGGAGCCGCCGAGCAGCAGCAGGCCGGCCAGGTCGAAGCGCCCGCGGTCCGGCTCGGACCCGCCACCGGGCCCGAGGAAGGTTCCGCCGACCGGCCCGACGGCAGGCCCGGCGACGGGACGCGGACGCGGGAGTGCCGGTGCGGTCTCGACCCTGGTCCGGGGCAGCAGGAACCACCCGGCCACGATGCCCACCAGGGCGACCGGCACATTGATCCAGAACACCCAGCGCCAGGAGGCGTGCGCCACCAGCAGCCCGCCGAGGCTGGGACCCAGCGCCAGGCCGAGGCCCTGCGCGGCGGCCTGCACCCCGAGCGCCCGGCGCATCGCGTGGCCGGGGACGCCGCGGGCGACCAGGGCGACGCTGTTGGCCTGCATCATCGCGCCGCCGACGGCCTGGACCGCCCGGCAGGCGACCAGGGTGCCGAGACCGCCGGCGAACCCCGCCCCCAGCGAGGCCAGGCCGAAGACGGCGAAGCCGCCCAGGTACACGGTCTTGCGGCCGACCAGGTCGGAGAGCCGGCCGACCGGCGCCAGCAGCGCGACCAGGACCAGCAGATACGCGAGGGCGACCCATTCGACGGCCGCGAACCCGGCGTCGAACCGGCGCTGGAGTGCCGGGTAGACGAGCGCGGTGACGCTGGCCGTCAGCTGGCCGAGGAACGCCCCCAGGCAGACGGTCCCGACGGCGAGCCAGTGGGCGTACCGGCGGTCGGCTATGCCGCGCGGCCTGGGGCGCTCGGCGAGCAGCCGGGCGGTGAGCGTTGACGCGGCGTTCATACGAGGAAATATATCGGATGCAGATATGTTCGCTCTACGATCTGTTCTGGGTGCGACCGGTCCGTCACGGAGCGGGACCGGTCGCGCCCGACCGGTCCGCAGCCGTCAAAGGGCACCGGTACCAGGCGATACGCTGTCGGCCATGCCGTCGTCACCGTCCGTTCCCGAATCCACCACAGGCCCGCACGGCCTCGAGCCGCGGGACGCGGAGCCGACGACGATCGAACGCGCCCGCCGGCTCACCGACGCGGTCACCCGGCTCCGCCGCGCCCTGCGCAGCAGCATCCGGACCGACTACCCGTGGGAGTCCCTGCCGATGGCGCAGGTCGAACTCCTCCAGACGCTCGCCGCCGCACCGCTGCGGGTCGGCGAACTGGCCGCCCGGCAGCGGCTCGCCCCGAACACCGTGAGCGGGCTGGTCGGCAAGCTGCTGGAGGCCGGCTTCGTCGACCGCCAGGCCGACCCCGGGGACCGTCGCACCGCCCGGATCGCGCTCACCCCGGCCGGGCGCCGCCAGCTCGACGACTGGCAGCGCGCCCACGAGCGCCGGATCGCGGACGCTCTCGACACCCTCTCCGCCGCCGACCGCGACGCCGTGATGCACGCGCTGCCCGCCCTGGAGAACCTCGCCCGCGCCCTCGCCGACCCCCTGGCCTGAGCGGCGAAAACGGCTACCACCCCGGTGGCCGGCGCCACTATCGTCCGGTCATGGACACCCCCGCGCTGCGGCTCGAAGCCTGGACCGACTCCGATCTCGCCCTGCTGCGGCTGATCAACACCCCGGAGATGCGCCGGCACGTCGGCGGTCCGGAGAGCGAGGAGCGGATGCTCGTCCGCCACCGCCGCTACCTCGACTTCGTGCCCTCCGGGACCGGCTGCATGTACCGCGTGGTGCTGGAGACCGAGGAGGTGCCCGAGGGGGTGGCCGTCGGCAGCGTCGGCTACGCCGAGCGCGCGTGGCAGGGCGGCACCGTCTACGAGATGGGCTGGAACGTGCTCCCGCCCCACCGGGGCCGGGGCATCGCCGCGGCCGCGGCGCGGGCCGCCGTCGGCGCCGCGGCCCGCACCGCGCGCCACCGCCACCTGCACGCCTTCCCCTCGGTGGACCACCCCGCCTCCAACGCCGTCTGCCGCCGGGCGGGCTTCACGCTCGTCGGCGAGACCGACTTCGAGTTCCCGCCCGGCCGCTGGATGCGCAGCAACGACTGGCGGGTGGACCTGGCCTCGGTCGCCGGCTGACGGTCCCGTCCCGACCGCCCTGCGGCGTGGCCCGGGCCGGTCCTCCTCCGGGCGGGCCGGGCCCGGCGGGCGCCCCGTACCTCCCCGGCCGTCAGAACAGGGCGCCGCTCTCCAGGTCCAGCAGCCAGCGCTTGCGGTCCGTCCCGGCGGCGAAGCCGGTGAGGGCGCCGTTGGCCCCGACGACGCGGTGGCAGGGGCGGACGATGAGCAGCGGATTGGCACCGACCGCGCCGCCGACCGCGCGGACGGCCCGCGGGGACTCGCCCGCCAGTTCGGCGAGCCGGCCGTAGGTGACGGTCTCCCCGTACGGGATCCGGTCCAGCGCCTCCCAGATCCGGCGCCGGAACTCGGTGCCCACGGGGGCGAGCGGGAAGTCGAACCGGGTGCGCTCCCCGGCGAAGTACGCGGTCAGCTGGGCCACCGGCTCGGCCAGCGCCTCCGGGTCGTGCTCCCAGTCGTCGGCGGGCTCGGCGAGCGCGTACTTCTGGCCGGGGGCCGTGACGGTGGCCAGCGCGGCCGGACCGCCGTCCACGGGCCGGACGCCGCTGAGCATCAGCCGCCCGAACGGGCTCTCCATGAAGGTGAAGACCGTGGTGCCGGTCCCGCCGGAGGTCCCCCCGGGCGCGGCGTTCCCGTCCGCGGCGTTCCCGGTCGTCGTCCTGCCGGTCGTCGTCCTCGGAGCCGTCGTCCTCGGGATCGTGGTCTTCGGAGTGGTCTTCGGAGTGGTCTTCTCGGTGGTGCTCATGCGGGGGTGTTCTCCGTTCGGGTGCTGAGGTCGTCGGCCGGGGCCGCCCAGAGGCGGTGCACGGCGTAGGAGCGCCACGGGGCCCAGGCGCCGGACGCGAGGGCGGCGGACTTCGGGTCCCCCGGGGCGCCGAGCCGGAGCAGTCCGTGCCTGACGCCGATGTCGCTCGGGAGGAAGACGTCGGGGTCGGCGAGCGCGCGCATCCGCAGGTAGCCGACGGTCCACGGGCCGATGCCGGGCAGGGCGAGCAGTTGAGCGGCCGCCTCCTCCCGGTCGACGCCGCCGTCGAGCCGGACGGTGCCCTCGGCGAGGGCGGCGCACAGGCCGGTGAGCGCGCGGCGCCGGGCGGCCGGCATCGCGAAGTCCTCCGGGTCGGCGGTGGCCAGCGCGGCGGCGGTCGGGAAGAGCAACCGCAGTCCGCCGCTGGGTTCGGGCAGCGCGGTGCCGTACTTCTCGGCCAGTCGGCCGGCCAGGGTGCGGGCCGCGCCGACGGTGACCTGCTGGCCGAGGACGGCGCGCACGGCCAGTTCGTGCGGGTCGACGTGGCCCGGCGAGCGCAGCCCGGGGCGGGCCCGGACCAGCGGACCGAGCAGCGGGTCGGCGCCGAGCTGCTCGTCGACCGCGACCGGGTCGGCGTCCAGGTCGAACAGGACCCGCAGGCGCTGGACGGCGGTCGGCAGGTCGCGCAGGTCGGTGAGGAACAGCCGGCAGTCGAGCCACCCCCGGGCAACCGGCCGGTCGGCGCCCAGGCCGTCCACCTCGGCGATGCCGGTGCCGTACGGGAGCGCGAGGGTGCGACGGTAGGTCCGCACGCCGGGGCCCGGTCCGGGCACGACCTCCTCCACCCCGGGCACGGCCCGCAGGGCGAGGAAGTCGATCAGGTGGTCGCTGTCCAGGGCGCCCCGGTAGGCGAGCCGCAGGGCGAGGCCCCCGGCCGGGGTCGCGGTGCGCCGGCCGGCCGCCACCTCGGCGCGCAGCCCGCTCGGGGTGCGGTCGTAGATCTCGCGCACGGTGTCGTTGAACTGCCGGACGGAGGCGAAGCCGGCCGCGAACGCGATCTCGGTGACCGGCAGCCCGGTGGTCTGGAGCAGCAGCCGGGCGGTCTGGGCTCGGCGGGCGCGGGCCAGCGCGATCGGGCCGGCGCCGAGTTCGGCGGTGAGCTGGCGCTGGAGCTGGCGGGAGCTGTAACCGAGGCGGTCGGCCAGACCGGCCACGCCCTCGCGGTCCACCACGCCGTCGCCGATCAGCCGCATGGCCCGGCCGACCAGGTCGGCGCGCTGGTTCCACTCGGGCGAGCCGGGGACGGAGTCGGGGCGGCAGCGGCGGCAGGCCCGGAAGCCGGCGTGCTGGGCGGCGGCGGCGCTGGGGTAGAAGGTGCAGTTGACGCGCTTCGGGGTCACGGCCGGGCAGCTCGGCCGGCAGTAGATGCCGGTCGAGGTGACGGCCGTGAAGAAGACACCGTCGAAGCGGGCGTCCCGGCTGTCCACGGCGCGGTACCGGATGTCGTCGTCGATCACGCTGTCCAGTCTGCGGCACCGGAGGGGCCTCGACCGGCGGAAATCGGACATGGGCGTCGGCCCGGCGCCCGGACGCCGGGCCGGTGGAAAACCAGGAGCCCGCGCCCGCCCCGGCCGGATAGCCTGCGCGGGTCCCCCACCCCGACCGACAGGAGATCCCGTGTCCGAGCAGCCCTACTCCGGTCCGGACGACCCCCGGGTCACCGCGCTGCGCGTCGAGCAGTTCGCCTTCCCCGGCCCGTTGCGGGACCGGCTGGTCGAGGCCGTGCTGTCCGGGGCGAAGACCAGCACCACCGGCCTGGTCACCGAGTACGAGGCCGAGGACGAGCCGCTGCCGCTGGCCGGGACCAGGGGCGCCGTGGTGGACTCGGCCGGGCGGATCGTCGCGGTGACCGAGGTCGCCGAGGTCCGGATCGTCCGGCTCGACGAGGTCGACCTGCAGCACGCCCTCGACGAGGGCGAGGGGTACACGACGCTCGCCGAGTGGCGGTCCGGGCACGAGCGGTTCTGGCACAGCGACGAGCTGCGCGCGGCGCTCGGCGACCCGGATTTCACCGTCACGGACGACACCCGGGTGATCCTGGAGCGGTTCCGGCTGGTCGCCGACTTCCGCTGACGGCCACCGCCGCCCGGCGCCCGGCCCGCCCCCGGTAGCGGCGGCGGGCCGGACGGGCCGGTGGACAGGGGGCTCGGGCGGGCCGGGCGGAGCGGCACCGGCCCGAGGTCACCGCTTCACGGGACCTCCCGAGGCGCGCATCGACTTGGTGATGGTCTTCCACTTCTTCAACCGCTCCGAGGCGAGCCGGGCGTCCGAGCGGGAGGCGATCCACTCGTTCTCCCGCTGGAGCTTGAGATAGCTGTCCATCCGGCGCTCGGGCAGCGAGCCGTCCTCCAGGGCGGCCCGCACCGCGCAGCCGGGCTCGCTCGTGTGGCGGCAGTCGTGGAAGCGGCAGCCCTCGGCCAGCTCCTCGATGTCGGCGAACGCGAGCGCCACGCCCTCGCCACCGTAGAGGCCGACCTCACGCAGGCCGGGGGTGTCGATCAGCACCCCGCCGCCGGGCAGCAGGACGAGCTCACGGGTGGTCGTGGTGTGCCGGCCCTTCTGGTCGCCCGAGCGGGCGGCCTGGACGGTCATCACATCGACCCCGGCGAGCACATTGGTGAGGGTGGACTTGCCGACGCCGGACTGGCCGAGCACCGCGGTGGTGCCGGGCGTGCAGGCGCGCAGCACGTCGATCCCCTCGCCCGTCTCGGCGCTGACCACCAGAACGGTGACGCCGGGCGCGGCGGCCTCGACGTCGGCGCGGATGAAGTCGGCGTCGTCGACCAGGTCGGCCTTGGTGAGCACGACCAGCGGCTCGGCGCCGGACTCCCAGGCGAGGGCGAGGAAGCGCTCGATCCGGCCGAGGTCCGGCTCGGCGGCGAGCGAGGCGGCGATCACCACGGTGTCGACGTTGGCGGCGAGCACCTGGCCGTCGGAGCGCTTGCCGGCGACCTTGCGGATGATCGCGGTGGAGCGCGGCAGCAGGGCCGCGACCGCGGGCACGGGCAGACCGGGCGAGAGGTCGACGGCGACCCAGTCCCCGGTGCACGGGCAGTTGATCATGTCGGCGTCGCCGACCTGCCGGGTGTCGGCCCGGACGGTGCGGAGCTCGCCCGTGCCGGGGTCGACCAGGACGGCGTCGCACCGGCCCCGGTCGATCCGGACGATCCGGGCCGGGACCAGCCCGGCCTCGGCCAGCGGCGCGAACAGTTCGTCGAGCGCGCTGGTCCAGCCGTAAGCGGCCAGCGACCCGGCGGGTGCGGCGGGCTCGAAACCGTCGGCGGCGGAGAGGGCGGAGAGGGCGGAGAGGGGGGAAGAAGAGGAGAACGGAACGGAGGCAGCGTTGAACAACGCAGTGGGCCCTTCGGGAGGAAAGTGGTCCCGCCGGGCTGCTGCGGCTGCGTGCGCGAAGGGCTACGTCAGCCGGCGGCCGGCAGGGAGAGGTGGATGCGGTTGCTGCCCCGGGCAGCCGTCATGGCAATCGTGGCCACGGGACTCACCTCCTGCTTTCTCTCCTCGGACGGCGCGCGACGCCGCCCGAACCGGACGCTCACACGCTAGCGGGCCCGGTCCACCCTGCCAACCGGTTTTTCACCTGCAGTTCCGTGCCCCACCAGCGGTTCCGTGCCCGTCCGCGGTTCCGTGCCCCACCTGCGGTTCCGTACCCCACCAGCGGTTCCGTGCGCCCCGGAGCTCACCGCCGGTCCCACGGCGGGCTCGGCGGGCGGCTGGGCAGCGGGTACTCGGGCGGCGGCGCGGTGGGCCGGTCGCTGTCCGGCGGCGGCGGGGCCGGCCGGTGGTGCGGGCCGCCGCCGCGCGCGGTGATCCGGCCGCGGAGGTTGTCGGCCGCGAGCACGTCGGCCCACCGCTCGGGGTACTCGGAGGGCACGTCGGCGTCCTCGCCGTCCTCCTCCCAGTACTCCTCCTCGCCGCCCTCGGCGAGGCCCAGCTCGCGGGCCCGGCGGGCCCGTTCGACGGCGCGCCGGGCGGCCACCTCGCGGACCACGGCGGCCGCGGCCTCCTCGTGCGCGCGCTCGTTCTCGGCGCGGGCGTCGGCGGTCTCCAGGGTGGGCCAGCGGCGGTCTATGGCCGCGTTCATGGCGGCGCCGATGAGCACCGCGAGCGCGACCACGAAGATCCACAGCAGGACGGCCACCGGCGCGGCCAGCGAGCCGTACACCGAGTGGCCCTCGATGGAGCTGACCAGGTAGAGGCGCAGCGCGACGCTGCAGAAGACCAGTACCACCAGGGCGACCAGCGCGCCCGGGATGTCCTCGCGCCAGGGCGTGGAGACCGGCACCGCCAGGTGGTAGAGCGTCGTCAGCGAGACGATCAGCAGCAGGATCGCGAACGGCCAGTAGGCGGCGTTGATCAGTCCGCCGCTCTCCGGCACGGCGTTGGTCACCAGCCCCGGCCCGGCCATCAGCAGCGGCAGCACCAGTGAGCCGATCACCAGCGCGCCGAGGTAGAGGCCGAGCGACATCAGCCGGGTCTTGACGATGCCGCGCTTGCCGTCGAGCCCGTACATCACGGTGATGGTGTCGATGAAGATGTAGAGCGCCCGGGAGCCGGACCAGAGCGACAGCAGGAAGCCGATCGAGACGAGGTCCGGCCTGGTCTGGTCGAAGACCTGGCGCAGCAGCGGCTGGAC
The DNA here is from genome assembly GCF_900105395.1 of Streptomyces sp. TLI_053. NCBI lineage: Bacteria > Bacillati > Actinomycetota > Actinomycetes > Kitasatosporales > Streptomycetaceae > Streptomyces > Streptomyces sp. TLI_053. Next base: position 6,881,304 of record NZ_LT629775.1, on the reverse strand, counting down.
GACCTGGGTGATGGAGGAGTCCGAGAGCACCGTGCCGGCCGCCTTGACGATGTCGGCCTTCAGCTTGTCGATGGTGCCCGCGCCGAGGAAGTCGTCGAGGTAGCCGAGCGTGCCGGCCAGGCAGAGCAGCAGCGGTGGGATGGAGAGGAGCGTGAAGAAGGCCGCCTCCGCGGCGAGTCCGGTGACCCGGTACTCGACGCAGGTGTTGGTGGTGTCCTTGACCAGCGCCCAGACGGTCGTCCGCCAGGTGGCCTGCTTGGCCGCCCGGCGGGACCCCTTGCCCCGACGACGGGAGGGGCGCTCGGGGGTCGACCGGGTCGTTTCGCCTGCTGCTTGCACAGGGCCAACGTTATCGGGCCCGGACCGGTCGGCCCCTCTCCCGGGGCACGGGCGCGACACGGGCGGCCCGCGGACGGTGCGCGAGCGGCCCGCGGGCAGTACGCGAGTGCCGCGCGGGCACTGCGCGGGTGAGGCGCGGGCGGTACGCGGGTGAGGCGCGGGCGGTACGCGAGTGCCGCGCGGGCGCGGAAAAGAAGAGGATCCGGGGCCCGGTCGGCGGGAGCGGCGGGAACGCTCCGGCATCTCGCGATCCGAAACTCTGAGGTCCAAAATACGGACGTTAGTGGACCGCGAGTCGTGCTCCGTGCGAATCTCTTGCCATGCCGAGCGCCGGAACCACCCTAGTAGGTCGACTTCACGTCGATCTCCTTCGCGTGTCCAGCGCCATCTGTCCGGTGACCTGAGCCCAACCCCGCCGCCTCCCACCGCACCCGGCGCCACCTCACCGCCATCCCCGTCGAAGCGGATGCGCAGGCGCCCGCCCGGCCGCCGCGAATGCTCTCCCGGTCCTGAGAAACCCGCAGGTCACAGCAGCTTCGCCGGTTCGAGCACGCCCCGCGACCAACCCGGCGTCAGAGCCACCTGCCCCGAAGGACTTCACCATGGCCACCACTCCCGAGACCGCCGAACCCACGGCCGAGAGCGCCCCCGCGCGCCGCACCGCCGCGGTTCGCAAGGTGACCCGTCACCGCGGCGAGGGCCAGTGGGGCATGGGCCACTACACCCCCTTGAACGCCAACGAGCAGTTCAAGAAGGACGACGACGGTCTCAATGTGCGGACACGTATTGAGACGATCTACGCCCAGCGGGGCTTCGACTCGATCGACCCGGCCGACCTGCGCGGCCGGATGCGCTGGTGGGGGCTGTACACCCAGCGCAAGGAGGGCATCGACGGCGGCAAGACCGCGATCCTCGACCCGCACGAGCTCGACGCCGAGTACTTCATGCTCCGGGTCCGGATCGACGGCGGCCGGCTGACGGTCGCCCAGCTGCGCGCGATCGCCGAGGTCTCCGAGGAGTACGGCCGCAACACCGCCGACCTGACCGACCGGCAGAACGTCCAGTACCACTGGATCCGGATCGAGGACGTCCCGGCGATCTGGCAGAAGCTGGAGGCCGTCGGCCTGTCCACCACCGAGGCCTGCGGCGACACCCCGCGCGTCATCCTCGGCTCCCCGGTGGCCGGCATCGCCGAGGACGAGATCATCGACGGCACTCCCGCCATCGACGAGATCCAGCGCCGCTTCATCGGCAACAAGGACTTCTCGAACCTGCCGCGCAAGTTCAAGTCCGCCGTCTCCGGCTCGCCGCTCCTGGACGTCGCGCACGAGATCAACGACATCGCCTTCGTCGGCGTGGTCCACCCCGAGCACGGCCCCGGCTTCGACCTCTGGGTCGGCGGCGGCCTGTCCACCAACCCCAAGCTCGGCGTCCGGCTCGGCGCCTGGGTCCCGCTCGACGAGGTCGCCGACGTCTACGGCGGCGTCATCGGCATCTTCCGCGACTACGGCTACCGCCGGCTGCGCAACCGCGCCCGGCTGAAGTTCCTGGTCGCCGACTGGGGCACCGAGAAGTTCCGCCAGGTGCTGGAGGACGAGTACCTCAAGTACAAGCTGGTCGACGGCCCCGCCCCGGCGGAGCCCAGCGGCCGCTGGCGCGACCACGTCGGCGTGCACCGGCAGAAGGACGGCCGCTACTACGTCGGCTTCGCGCCCCGGGTCGGCCGGGTCGACGGCAAGCTGCTCGGGCAGATCGCCGACCTCGCCGAGGCCCACGGCAGCGACCGGCTGCGCACCACCGCCGAGCAGAAGATGATCGTGCTCGACATCCCCGAGGACCGGGTCGAGTCCCTGGTGGCCGGCCTGGAGGCGCTGGACCTGCGGGTCACCCCCTCGCCGTTCCGCCGCGGCACCATGGCCTGCACCGGCATCGAGTACTGCAAGCTCGCCATCGTCGAGACCAAGGAGCGCGGCCGCACGCTCATCGACGAGCTGGAGCAGCGGCTGCCCGAGTTCGCCGAGCCGCTGACCATCAACATCAACGGCTGCCCGAACGCCTGCGCCCGCATCCAGGTCGCGGACATCGGTCTCAAGGGCCAGCTGGTGACGGACGAGCAGGGCAACCAGGTCGAGGGCTACCAGGTGCACCTGGGCGGCGCGCTCGGACTGGAGGCCGGCTTCGGCCGCAAGGTCCGCGGCCTCAAGGTCACCAAGGACGGCCTGCCCGACTACGTCGAGCGCGTCCTGACCCGGTACCAGGAGGACCGCACCGAGGGCGAGCGCTTCGCCCAGTGGGCGGCCCGCGCCAGCGAGGAGCAGCTGTCGTGAGTGAGCGCGCCGCCCCCTTCTTCTGCCCCTACTGCGGGGACGAGGACCTGCGTCCGTCCGAGGCCGGGCACGGCGCCTGGGAATGCCACGGGTGCCGCCGGGCCTTCCAGTTGAAGTTCCTCGGCCTGCTGTCACCGAGCAATGGGGGTAACCGGAGTGACCGGCACGACGACTGACTTCGAGGAGCTGGCCACCAGGGCCGGCCGCGAGCTGGAGGAGGCCGAGCCGCAGGAGATCCTGCGCTGGGCCGCCGACACCTTCGGCAAGCGCTTCTGCGTCACCTCCTCGATGGAGGACGCGGTCGTCGCCCACCTGGCCTCCTCGGTGTTCCCCGGGGTGGACGTGGTGTTCCTGGACACCGGCTACCACTTCCCGGAGACCATCGGCACCCGGGACGCGGTGGCCGCGACCATGCCGGTCAACGTCATCACGCTCACCCCGGCGCTGACCGTGGCCGAGCAGGACGCCGCGTACGGGCAGGAGCTGCACGACCGCGACCCGGACCGGTGCTGCGCGCTGCGGAAGGTCGAGCCGCTCAACCGCGGCCTCGGCGGCTACGACGCCTGGGCCACCGGACTGCGCCGCGACGAGTCGCCGACCCGCGCGAACACCCCGGTGGTCTCCTGGGACCCCAGGCGTGGCAAGGTCAAGATCGCCCCGATCGCCCGCTGGACGCAGGAGGACGTGGACGCCTACGTCAACGCCAACGGCGTGCTGCTCAACCCGCTGCTGTGGGAGGGCTACACCTCGATCGGCTGCTCGCCGCTCTCCTGCACCCGCAAGCCGGGCGAGGGCGAGGACGCCAGGTCGGGCCGCTGGTCCGGCTCCGGCAAGACCGAGTGCGGCATCCACCTCTAGACCCCGTCCCCGCGGACCTCCGCGGACCACCACCGATCACCGTCGACCCCCCGTTCTAAGGACTTCCACCGTGACCACAGCCGACACCCCGGCCGCCGCCGGAGCCGCGGAGGCGGCCCCCGCGGCCGGTCCCTGCGAGCGCGGCGCCACTGTGTGGCTGACCGGGCTCCCGAGCGCGGGCAAGACCACGCTGGCCTTCGCCCTGGCCGGGCGGCTGCGCGCCGAGGGCCACAAGGTCGAGGTCCTGGACGGCGACGAGATCCGCGAGTTCCTCTCCAAGGGACTCGGCTTCAGCCGCGAGGACCGCCACACCAACGTCACCCGGATCGGCTTCGTCGCCGAGAAGCTCGCCGCCAACGGCGTCAAGGTGCTCGCCCCGGTGATCGCCCCGTTCGCGGACTCCCGCGCGGCGGTCCGCGAACGGCACACCGCCAACGGCACCGCGTTCCTGGAGATCCACGTCGCCACCCCGGTCGAGCTCTGCGCCGAGCGCGACGTCAAGGGGCTGTACGCGAAGCAGGCGGCCGGCGAGATCTCCGGCCTGACCGGCGTCGACGACCCGTACGAGGCCCCCGAGAACCCGGAGCTGCGGCTGCAGACCCAGGGCCGCGAGGTGGCCGACTCCGCCGCCGAACTGCACGTCTTCCTGACCGAGAGGGGCCTGGCATGACCACCGCGACGGACAGCCTGCTCCGCGCCGAGGACCCCGAGCGCAATTCGGGGGCGCCCTTCGCGCTGTCCCACCTGGACGCGCTGGAGGCCGAGTCGGTGCACATCTTCCGCGAGGTCGCGGGGGAGTTCGAGCGCCCGGTGATCCTCTTCTCCGGCGGCAAGGACTCCATCGTCATGCTGCACCTGGCGCTCAAGGCCTTCCGGCCCGCCGCGATCCCGTTCTCGCTGCTGCACGTCGACACCGGCCACAACTTCCCCGAGGTCATCGACTACCGGGACCGGGTGGCCGCCGAGCACAACCTGCGCCTGCACGTCGCCTCGGTACAGGACTTCATCGACGACGGCCGGCTGCGCGAGCGTCCGGACGGCACCCGCAACCCGCTGCAGACCGTCCCGCTGCTCGACGCCATCGAGAAGGGCCGCTTCGACGCCGTCTTCGGCGGCGGCCGCCGCGACGAGGAGAAGGCCCGCGCCAAGGAGCGCGTCTTCTCCCTGCGCGACGAGTTCGGCGCCTGGGACCCGCGCCGCCAGCGCCCCGAGCTGTGGTCGCTCTACAACGGCCGGCACGCCGTCGGCGAACACGTGCGCGTCTTCCCGCTCTCCAACTGGACCGAACTGGACGTCTGGCAGTACATCGAGCGCGAGTCCATCGAACTCCCGGAGATCTACTACGCCCACGAGCGCGACGTCTTCGCCCGCGGCGGCATGTGGCTGACCGCCGGCGAATGGGGCGGCCCCAGGGACGACGAGCCCGTCGAGCGGCGGCTGATCCGCTACCGCACCGTCGGCGACATGTCCTGCACCGGCGCCGTCGACTCCGACGCCACCACCATCGCCAAGGTCATCGCCGAGATCGCCGCCAGCCGCCTCACCGAGCGCGGCGCCACCCGGGCCGACGACAAGCTCTCCGAGGCCGCGATGGAAGACCGCAAGCGCGAGGGATACTTCTAATGAGCACCACCCAGACCGGCACGACCCCGACCGGCACCGCCACCTCGCTGCTGCGCTTCGCCACCGCCGGCTCCGTCGACGACGGAAAGTCCACCCTGGTCGGCCGACTGCTGCACGACTCCAAGTCCGTGCTCGCCGACCAGCTGGAGGCCGTCGAACGCGCCTCCCTCAGCCGCGGCCAGGAGGCACCCGACCTGGCGCTGCTCACCGACGGCCTGCGCGCCGAGCGCGAGCAGGGCATCACCATCGACGTCGCCTACCGCTACTTCGCCACCCCCCGGCGCCGGTTCGTCCTCGCCGACACCCCCGGGCACGTGCAGTACACCCGCAACATGGTCACCGGCGCCTCCACCGCCGAACTGGCCGTCGTCCTGGTCGACGCCCGCAACGGCGTCGTCGAGCAGACCCGCCGGCACGCCGCCGTCGCCGCCCTGCTGCGGGTGCCGCACGTCGTCCTCGCCGTCAACAAGATGGACCTGGTCGACTACGCGGAGCCGGTCTTCGCCGCCATCGCCGCCGAGTTCACCGCCTACGCCGCCTCCCTCGGCATCGGCGACGTGCTCGCCGTCCCGATCTCCGCACTCGCCGGCGACAACGTGGTCGAGCCCTCCGCGCACATGGACTGGTACGGCGGCCCGACCCTGCTGGAACACCTGGAGACGGTCCCCGTCGGCAGCGACCCGAGCGCCGAACCGACCCGCTTCCCGGTCCAGTACGTGATCCGCCCGCAGACCGAGGAACACCCCGACTACCGCGGCTACGCGGGCCAGCTCGCCTCCGGCGTGCTGCGGGTCGGCGACCCGGTCACCGTGCTGCCCTCCGGCCACACCACCACCGTCACCGGCATCGACGTACTCGGCCGCACCACCGACATCGCCTGGTCCCCCCAGTCGGTCACCGTGCGCCTGGCCCACGACATCGACATCTCCCGCGGCGACCTCATCGCGGCCGGCCCGGCCCCCGTCCCCACCAAGGACATCGAGGCCACCGTCAGCCACCTCAACGAGCGTCCGCTGCGCGCCGGCGACAAGGTGCTGCTCAAGCACACCACCCGCACCGTCCGGGCACTGGTCAAGGAGATCACCTACCGGATCGACATCGACACCCTCGAGCGGCGCTCCGGCGCCGACGGCCTGAACGTCAACGACATCGGCCACGTGGTGCTGCGCACCGCCGAGCCACTGGCCCTCGACGACTACACCGACAACCGCCGGACCGGCTCGTTCCTCCTGATCGACCCGGCCGACGGCACCACCCTCACCGCCGGCATGGCGGGCGAGGCCTTCGCAACCGCCGGCAGCGCCGGCACCGACGACAGCGAACCCGACGAGGAGGACTGGGTCTGATGCCCAGCGAGGCGTTCTCGGGCATGGACAAGGAAGGCGGCCGCATCGGCAGCGGCGTCCTCGGCAGCGGCCAGGGCGGCCTGACGCGATGTGCGGGCCGACAGGGCTGAGAAGCGCCCTGTCACCGGGCCGCCGCCCCGACCGCAGGCCGGCCCGGCTTGCCCGGCACCCCGCACGGTGCCGCAAGCACAACCTTGACCGAACTTCCGCCCCGAGACCGCTTCCTGACGGTCCGTCCGCGAACAGGACTCACCATGGCACCGAACCAGGCACTGTCGCACGGCCACGACCCGCATCCGACCGTTCGCCCCCGCGCCGGCCGGATCAGACGCTCCGCAGTGACCGTCGTGGCCGGTCTCACCGCCGTCGCACTGCTCTCCGCGTGCAGCTACGGTTCCAAGAACGACGACAAGAAGACCAACACCGCCGCCCCCGCCGCCGATTCCGCCTCCAGCGGGGCCGCGGCCAAGCTCTCCGCGGACACCGTGCGGATCGGCTACTTCGCCAACCTCACCCACGGCACCCCGCTGGTCGGCCTCCAGGACGGCATATTCCAGAAGGAGCTGGGCGCCACCCAGATCAAGACCCAGGTCTTCAACGCCGGCCCGGCCGAGATCGAGGCGCTCAACGCCGGCTCCATCGACATCGGCTGGATCGGCCCCTCCCCGGCGATCAACGGCTTCACCAAGTCCGAGGGCAAGTCGCTGAAGATCATCGGCGGTTCGGCCTCCGGCGGCGTCAAGCTGGTCGCCAACCCGGACAAGGTCGCCTCGCTGGACGACCTCAAGGGCAAGAAGATCGCCACCCCGCAGCTGGGCAACACCCAGGACGTGGCGCTGCTCAACTACCTGGCCGGCAAGGGCTTCAAGGTCGACGCCCAGTCCGGCGCCGGCGACGTCAGCGTGGTCCGCTCCGACAACAAGGTCACCCCGGACGCCTACAAGCAGGGCTCCATCGACGCCGCCTGGGTGCCCGAGCCGACCGCCTCCAAGCTGGTCACCCTCGGCGCGAAGGTCCTCCTCAACGAGAAGGACATCTGGCCGGACAAGAAGTTCGTGATCACCAACATCATCGTCTCGCAGAAGTTCCTCACCGAGCACCCCGACGTGGTCGAGGCCGTACTGCGCGGCTCGGTGACCACCAACGCCTACATCAAGGCCAACCCGGACAAGGCCAAGGCCACCGCCAACGAGGCGATCAAGAAGGAGGCCGGCAACGCCCTGGAGCCGGCCATCCTCGACCCGGCCTGGGCCGACATCGACTTCCTGGACGACCCGCTGGCCTCCACCCTGCAGACCGAGGCGGACAACGCGGTCACCGCGGGCCTGCTCAAGAAGCCGAACCTGAACGGCATCTACGACCTCTCCCTGCTCAACAAGGTGCTGAAGGAGAAGGGGCAGAGCCCCGTCGCGGACGCCGGCCTCGGCGCCAAGTAGCGCCCGCCGTACCGCAGTACCGCGCCCGAACCCCGAGGTCCGGCCCCCGCCCGTCCGTACGGAACCCCGCTCGATGCCCCGAGCACGGTCGGGCGGGGCCCGGCCCCCGGCCCCGCTCCCTCGTCGCCAGATGCCAGACCACACCACGCAGGAGGTGCCCGGAATGAGCCCGGCACTGACCACCTCGAACGACGCCGGCGGCGTCGGCACCCTCGACGGTGCCCCCGCCGTCCGGATCTCGAACGTGCACAAGACCTTCGGCCGCCCCGGCGCGCAGACCCACGTCCTGGACGACATCACCCTCGACGTCGCCCCGGGCGAGTTCGTCACGCTGCTCGGCGCCTCGGGCTGCGGCAAGTCCACCCTGCTCAACCTGGTCGCCGGCCTCGACAAGCCCACCGCGGGCAGCATCGAGGTCCCCGGCGGACGCCCCGCGCTGATGTTCCAGGAGCACGCGCTCTTCCCCTGGCTCACCGCCGGCAAGAACATCGAACTCGCCCTCAAGCTCGCCGGCGTGCCCCGCGCCGACCGCCGTCCCGAGGCCGAGCGCCTGCTCGAACTCGTCCGCCTCCAGGGCTCCTACGGCAAGCGGGTGCACGAGCTCTCCGGCGGCATGCGCCAGCGCGTCGCGATGGCCCGCGCCCTCGCCCAGGGCAGCCAGGTGCTGCTGATGGACGAGCCGTTCGCCGCCCTCGACGCCATCACCCGCGACGTCCTGCACAACGAGATCACCCGGATCTGGGCCGAGCAGAAGCTGTCCGTCCTCTTCGTCACCCACAACGTGCGGGAGGCCGTCCGGCTCGCCCAGCGCGTGGTGCTGCTCTCCTCCCGCCCCGGGCGGGTCGCCCGCGAGTGGACGATCGACCTCCCGCAGCCCCGCCGGATCGAGTCCGCCGGCGTGGCGGACCTGTCCATCGAGATCACCGAAGAACTGCGTGGGGAGATCCGCCGCCATGGCCAGCACTGACACCACCACCAAGGCCGGATCGGGCCACGGCGGTACGGTCGCCGACTTCGCCGGCGTCGAGGCCGGACTGGACGCGCTCGACGCGGTCGTCACCCAGCGCAACTCCACCGCCGAAACGCTGCGGCAGAAGGTCCTGCCGCCGCTGCTCGGCGTCCTCCTGGTGCTGGCCCTCTGGCAGGGCGCCTACAGCCTGCACGTCACCTCCGCCTACAAGCTCCCCAGCCCGCTCGACGTCTGGCACGCCGCCGAGGACCTCTGGTACCAGGGCACGCTGTTCTCGATCATCTGGACCAGCGTCTGGCGCGGCCTGTCCGGCTTCGTGGTCGCCCTGCTCATCGGCACCCCGATCGGCCTGCTCGTCTCCCGGGTCAGGCCGGTGCGCGCCGCGGTCGGCCCGGTGCTCTCCGGCCTCCAGTCGCTGCCCTCGGTCGCCTGGGTTCCCGCCGCGGTCATCTGGCTCGGCATCAACGACTCGATGATGTACGCCGTCATCCTGCTCGGCGCCGTCCCCTCGATCGCCAACGGCCTGGTCGCCGGCATCGACCAGGTGCCGCCGCTGTTCCTGCGGGCCGGCCGCACCATCGGCGCCACCGGCCTGGCCGGGGCCCGGCACATCCTGCTGCCGGCCGCGCTGCCCGGCTACCTCGCCGGACTCAAGCAGGGCTGGGCCTTCTCCTGGCGCTCGCTGATGGCCGCCGAACTCGTCGCCTCCTCCCCCGACCTGGGCCTCGGCCTCGGCCGGTTCCTGGAGAACCAGCGCGAGTTCTCCGACATGGCGGGCGTCCTGCTCGGCATCATCCTGATCCTGTTCGTCGGCATCGCCATCGAACTGCTGGTCTTCACCCCGGTCGAGCGCCGGGTCCTGCGCAACCGCGGCCTGCTGGCCGCCGTCAAGTGAGGCCCCCCGCATGACCGAACGACGGCTGTCCGCCGCCCCCGCCACCCCGGTGGCGGCGGGCGGCCCCGCCCTGCTCCTGATCGCCCACGGCAGCCGCGACCCCCGGCACGCCGCCGCGGTGGCCGCCCTGGTCCCGCTGCTGCACCGGCTGCGCCCCCACCTGGACGTCGCCACCGCCTACCTGGACCACTGCGCACCGCGCATCCCGCAGGTGGTGGAGCGGCTCGACGGCGCCGCGATCGCCGTCCCGCTGCTGCTCAACCGGGCCTTCCACGCCAAGCACGACATCCCCGCCGCCCTCCGCACGGTCGGCGCCGACCTGCCGCTCGCGGACGTCCTCGGGCCGTCACCGCTGCTGCTCGCCGCCCTCGACCGCCGGCTCGCCGAGGCCGCGCCGGAGCTCGCCTCCCCCGCCGCCCGCGCCCGCACCGGCGTCGTGCTCGCCGCCGCCGGCTCCTCCGACCCGGCCGCCGACGCCGTCACCAGGGCGGTCGCCGCCGAATGGCGCCGCACCCGCGGCTGGGCCGCCGTCGAGGTCGCCTACGCCTCCGCCGGCGGGCCCCGCGTCCCGGACGCCGTCGCCGCCCTGCGCCGCGCCCCGGCCGTCGAACGGGTCGCCGTCTCCCCCTACCTGCTCGCCCCCGGCCTGCTCCCCGACCGCATCGCCCAGGCCGCCACCGAGGCCGCCGCCGACGTGCTGGCCGACGTGCTCGCCCCCACCCCGGAGCTCGCCCGCCTCCTCCTCACCCGCTACGACGAGGCCCGCGCGGCGGCCGGCATCACGATCCGCACGCCCACCCGCACTCCCCGAGCCCTCACGGCTTGAAGAGCCCCGCCCCCGGCACGGTCGGCAGTATCGTGAGGGCATGAGCGTCGCCCACGACCACTACCCCGAGCTCCATGACCTCATCGACCGGCTGGACCCGAAACAGGCCGAGGAGGTCCGCCGACACGCCCTCCGCCTGGTGGGCGAGGACGAGGCTCCACCGCGTCATCGGCTGAGCTTCACGGGAATAGGAGTGAGCGCCAACCCCGACCTGGGCTCGGAGGCGAAGCGCATCATCCGCTCCGAACTGCGGGGAGTCGACGAGTGATCCTGGTCGACACCGGCCCCTTGGTGGCCACTCTGGCCGCCACCGACGCCAACCACGCCCGATGTGTACGGTTCTTCGACAGCTACTCCGGCGACCTCCTGGTCACCCCGTACGTGGTCACCGAGGTCTGCTACCTCGTCGAACGCGATATGGGCAGCAAGGCCGAGGCCGCCTTCCTCCGTGCCGTCGCAGCCGGTGAGCTCCGACAGGTCGAGACCGTCGACAGTGATCTCCTCCGGATGGCCGAACTCGTCGAGATCTACGCCGACTTCCCGCTCGGCGCCACGGATGCCTCGGTGATCGCCGTCGCCGAGAGGCTCGGCCTGACAGAGATCGCCACTCTGGACCGTCGTCACTTCAGTGTCGTCCGCCCGCTCCACACCTCGGCCTTCCACCTCCTGCCGGACTGACGGAACCACCCGTCCCCGACGCAAGGTGGGCCCGGTCACTGCGCCCCCGCCCCCAGGTGCACCGTGATCAGGCCGGCCGTGATCAGGCCGAGGCCGGCGAAGGTGGTCGGGGACGGGACCTCGTGGCGGAGGGCGAGGGCGGTCAGGACGGTGCCGACGGTGCCGATGCCGGTGAAGACCGCGTAGCCGGTGCCGACCGGGAGGTCCCGCATCGCGCGGGAGAGCAGGAACACCGCGACCAGCATCAGCACGAGGCACAGCAGGCTCTGCGGGAGGCGGGTGAATCCGCGGGTCGGTTCGATCGACTGCGCCCAGGCGACCTCCACCACCCCCGCGAGCAGCAGCCAGAGCCACGGCACGGCGCTCAGTCCTCCCTCGGGATGCGGTAGCCGACCAGCTTGGTGCCGATCTCGCCGGCCCGGTACAGCGCGTCGGCCACCGATTCGCGGTGCTGGGCGGCCCGCCCGGCGAGGGCCGGGTCGACCAGGGAGTTGACGAGCTCGGCGGCGATCACCTCGGTGTCCTCGACCGCGTAGTGGCCGCGGAAGAAGTCGGTCAGGTAGCGGCCGTTGTGGTCGTAGGGCTCGCGCGGGGTGCCCGGGCCGTAGGCGCCGCCGCGGGCGGCGACCACCACGAACTTGCGCGGGGCGAGCACCATCCGGGGGAAGGTGACCTGGTCGATCCAGGCCTTGAGCGCGGACGGGATGCCGTAGTTGTACATCGGCGCGCCGACCAGGACGGCGTCGGCGGCGACGAGTTCGTCCAGCAGCGGCCGGACGACCGCCCAGGCTTCGCGCTCCTGATCCGTGCGGACCGCCTCGGCGTAGCGGGCGATGTCGGTGATCTCCTCGCGCTGGAGGGTGTCGCAGATGGTGGTCCAGCCCTCGCGGATCGGCGGGACGGGGTCGGCGGCGAGGTCGCGGTGGGTGACCTCGCCCCCGCCGGCGCGCCAGGCGTCGGCGAAGGCGGCGCCGAGGCGGCGGGTGAAGGAATCGGTGCGCGCGCTGCTGTCGAGGTGCAGGAGGTGGGACACGGTGAACCCCCGGGGCGGTCTGGGCGGGACGGTACCGCCGACTCAAGCGGACACGGCGTCCACTTGTCGGCGCACCCAACGATAAAGGGAAGCGGACGGAGTGTCCACTTCCCTTGGGTGCACCTTCGCTCTACCGTTGCTCCTCATGACCACCGAGCCGACCGAGCCGACCGAGCTCCCCCTGGCCGACGGCCCGCCGCCGCGCGAGCGGGCCGACGCCGCCCGCAACCGGGCCAAGGTGCTGGCCGCCGCCGAGCGGCTCTTCGCCGACGGCGACCCGGCCGCCGTCACCATGGACGACATCGCCCGGGCCGCCGGCATCGGCCGCGGCACGCTCTACCGCCGCTACCCCGACCGCGCCTCGATCGCCCGCGCCCTGCTCGACGAGCACGAGCGCGCCCTCCAGGAGAAGCTGCTGCGCGGCGCGCCCCCGCTCGGCCCCGGCGACCCGGGCGCCGGGGGCGACCCCGCCCCGGCCGACCGGCTGGCCGCCTTCTACGCCGCGATGGTCGAACTGCTGGAGACCCACGTCCACCTGGTGCTCGGTGCCGAGACCGGCGAGGCCCGCTACCGGACCGGCGCCCACGCGTTCTGGCGGCTGCACGTCTCCCACCTGGTGCGCGAGGCCGGCCGGCCGGACCCGGAGGTCCTGGCCGACCAGCTGCTCGCCCCGCTCGCCCCGGAGCTGTTCCGCCACCAGCGCGCGGCCGGCGTCACCCCCGAGCGGATCACGGCCGGCCTCGCCGCCCTGGCCCACGGCGTGCTGGGCCGGGGCTGAGCGAGGCCGGGAGGCTCAGGCCGGCAGGTGCCAGACCTGGTTGGCGTAGCCGTTGCAGTCCCAGATGAGCAACTGGTTGCCGTTGCTGGTGGAGAACTGGTAGTCGTCCAGGCAGCGGCCGGACTGCGGGTTGTACAGCGAGCCGTCCGCCCGCGCCTGCCACTGCTGGGCGCCGGTGCCGTTGCAGTCGTAGATCTGCACCGGGGTGCCCAGGGCGGTGTTGCCGCCCTTGACGTCAAGGCACTTGCCGAGCGCGCGGACGGTGCCATCGGCGCCGATCCGCCACTGCTGGCCGGCGGTGCCGAGGCAGTCCCAGATCTGCACCGGCGTGCCGTTGGCCTGGTTCTGGCCCCGGACGTCGACGCACTTGTCGCCGTACCCGGTGATCCGGCCGGTCGGACCGGCCGGCGGCCTGGGTCCGAGGACGACCTGGGCGGAGTACGGCATCCCGCCCTGGATGCAGGACGCGCCCAGGGTTCCGTCACCGGCGGTCGTGGGGCTCCAGAGCGGCTTCATGGCCGGGAAGCCGTTCTCCCAGGCCTGGCACCAGCCCCCGATGCTCCAGGTCTGGTTCGGGTCGAGACCGGTACAGGTCCCGGTGGCCCCGAAGGCCACATAGCTGATCGAGCAGTTCTCGGCGGCCACGGCGTCCGCGACCGGCGCGGGCGGGGTGGCCCGCGGAGCGCTGCTCCCCGCCGCGTGGGCGACGGGCGCGGTGAGCGCGGCGGCGCCCGCGAGCAGGGCGGTGGCGAACAGGGCGGCGACTCGGCGCACGGTGATGCTCCCGGGGGGTGAGGAGGAGAGGGACGGTTCAGTGCCGAACAGCGATCAGGCCGGCAGGTGCCAGACCTGGTTGGCGGCGCCGTTGCAGTCCCAGATCACGATCGGGCTCGCATTGCCGGTGTTGTACGCGAACAGGTCCAGGCAGCGGCCGGACATCGGGTTGAACAGCGAGCCGTCGGGCCGGGCCCGCCACTGCTGGGCGCCGCCGCCGTTGCAGTCGTAGATCTGCACCGGGGTGCCGATGTCGGTCACGCCGCCCTGCACGTCCAGGCACTTGCCGAGGGCCCGGACAGTGCCGTCCACGGCGACCTTCCAGGTCTGGGCGGCATTGCCCAGGCAGTCGTAGATCTGCACCGGGGTGCCGTTGGCGTTGCTGCCGTAGCGGACGTCGACGCACTTGTTCCCGTACCCGGTGATCGGGCCCCTCGGCCCGGCCACCGGCTTGGGCCCGAAGGTGATCCTGGACCAGACCAGGGTCCCGCCCTCGAAGCAGACCCCGCCGACGACGCCGTCACCGGTGGTCCAGGAACTCGAGTACCCCGAGGGGACGGGGACACCATTGGGGTACTCCTGGCACACGCCCGCGACGGTCCAGGTCTGCTCGGGGTCGAGGCCGGTGCAGGTCCCGACGACGCCGAAGCCCGAGTACCTGAGAGAGCAGTTCTCGGCGGCCACGGCGTCCGCGACCGGTGCGGGCGGGGTGGCCCGCGGGGCGGCGCCCCCGGCAGCCTGGGCGGCGGGCGCGGTGAGCGCGGCGGCCCCCGCGAGCAGAGCGGTGGCCAGAAGGGCGGCGGTACGACGCACGGGAGGACTCCTAGGAAGCAGTGAGTGCGGGTGACAACGCGTCAGACCGGCAGGTGCCAGACCTGGTTGGCGGCGCCGTTGCAGTCCCAGATGCCGAGCTGGTTGCCGTTCGTGGTGGAGAAGCCCAGGTCGTCCAGGCAGCGGCCGGACTGCGGGTTGAGCAGGGAACCGTCGGGCCGGGCCTGCCACTGCTGGGCACCGGTGCCGTTGCAGTCGTAGATCTGCACCAGGGTGCCCTGGCCGGTCCGGCCGCCCTGCACGTCCAGGCACTTGCCGAGGGCACGGACCGTCCCGTCCGCCGCCACCTTCCACTGCTGGCCGGCGGCGCCGGTGCAGTCCCAGATCTGGACCGGGGTGCTGTTGCCGTTGCTGCCGCCGCGCACGTCCACGCACTTGTCCGCGTACCCGGTGATCCGGCCGGTCGGCCCGGCCGGGGGCGTGGGGCCGAACACGATCTGGACGAAGGCCACCGTCCCGCCCATGACGCAGGACGCGCCGACCGTGCCGTCACCGACGGCCGTCGGGCCGAAGAGCGGCTTCGTGACCGGGAAGCCGTTCTCCCAGGCCTGGCACCAGCCGCCGACGCTCCAGGTCTGGTTCGGGTCGAGGCCGGTACAGGTCCCGGTGGCGCCGTAGACCAAGCCGGTAATGGAACAGTTCTGCGCGGCCGCGGCGTTCGCGACCGGTGCGGGCGGGGTGGCCCGCGGGGCGGTGCTCCCCGCCGCGTGGGCGGAGGGCGCGGTGAGCGCGGCAGCGGCGGCGAGCAGGGCGGTGGCGAACACGGAGGCGGTACGGCGCACGGGGAAGCTCCTGGGAGGTCGCGGGGGCGGGGGGAACGACACGCGTCAGGCGGGGACGTGCCAGACCTGGTTGGCGGCGCCGTTGCAGTCCCAGATGCCGAGCTGGTTGCCGTTCTCCGTGGAGAAGCCCAGGTCGTCCAGGCAGCGGCCGGAGGCCGGGTTGAGGATCGAGCCGTCCGCGCGGACCTGCCACTGCTGGGCACCGGTCCCGTTGCAGGTGTACAGCTGGACCTTGGTGCCGTTGCCCGTGGCCGCGCCCGTGACGTCGAGGCACTTGTTGAAGGCGCGGACGGTGCCGTCCACGGCGATCTTCCACTGCTGGGCGTTGGTGCCGTTGCAGTCGTAGATCTGCACCGGCGTGCGGTCGGCACTGCTGGCGCCCTTCACGTCCACGCACTTGTCGGCGTAGCCGGTGATCGGGCCGACCGGACCGGCGGGCTGGGTGGGGAGGCGGCCGGCGTAGACGATGTGCGGGAAGCTCAGGGTGTCGTTGATCCCGCAGGAGGCGACCGAGGTGCCGTCGCCGAACACCAGGCCGCCGATGGCGGTGCGGTAGAACGGCACGGTGTGGTCGACGTTCCAGGACTGGCAGGTGGCGGTGACGTACCAGCCCTGGAGCGGGTCGCTGCCGTTGCAGACGCCGTAGGCGTTCCAGGCGCCGGTGTAGGCGTAGCAGTTCCCCGCGGCCGGGGCGGCGGTGGCGGGCGAGGCGAGGGCGGCGGCCCCGCCCAGCAGGAGGGCGGAGCCGAGGAGCGCGGCGGTACGACGCATCAGGAAGGTCCTTCCGAAGACGATGAACCGGTCTGCCCGCCGGCCGGGAACCGTGATGACGGTGTACCGGTTGTGCGGGACGCGTGAAGCCTCGGGGGGATGCGTGCCCACGGTCAACAACGGGGGGAGATGATCACGCCAACGATCCGTCCACGGACGGGCACCGGTACGAACGGACGTGCGGAAGCGACGGCAGGCCGGGGCCCCGGACGATCCGTCCGGAAACCACCGGCCCGCCGCCGCACGCACGCGCGGGCGCCGGGGTCAGGCGGGGACGTGCCAGATCTGGTTCTCCAGGCCGTTGCAGTCCCAGATACCGAGCTGGTTGCCGTCGGTGGTGGAGAAGCCGAGGTTGTCCAGGCAGCGGCCGGAGGCCGGGTTGAGGATCGAGCCGTCCGCGCGGACCCGCCACTGCTGGGCGCCGGTGCGGTTGCACGTGTACAGCTGCACCTTGGTGCCGTTCGTCGTCCCGGCGGCGGCCACGTCCAGGCACTTGTTCAGGGCGCGGATCGTCCCGTCCTCGGCGATCTTCCACTGCTGGGCGGCGGTGCCGTTGCAGGCGAAGATCTGCACGGGTGTGCGGTCGGCCGAGGTGCCGTTCTTCACGTCCACACACTTGCCCGCGTAGCCGCTGATCGGCCCGACCGGGCCGTTGGGGACGAGCTCCCCGTAGTAGATGAAGGGGCTCACGATGTCTTCGGTGAGGCCGCAGGGGGCGTAGGCGGTGCCGTCGCCGAGCATCAGGGCACTGGCGGTCGGACGGCTGCGGCGAACGTGGTTGTAGTCCCAGTAGTCGCAGCTGGCCATGACCGCCCAGCTCTGTCGCGGGTCGATCCCGGAACAGGTCCCCGCGGCGTTGTTGATCGCCGGGACGACATAGGCCTGGCAGCCGGCAGCCGCCGGGGCCGCGGCGGCCGGGGCGGCGAGCGGGACGGAGAACGAGGCGGCCGCGCCGAGCACGGCGGCGGCGGTCAGGAGCACGGAGGTGCGGCGCATCGGAAGGTCCTTCCGGAGACGGGGCGGCGGCCGCCCGGCCCTTCGGGTGCGGGGCCGGAGCGGCGGGCACGAGAGCCACCGGAGAGCGTCCCGGTGACACGTGCACACGGTCAACCGGGCGGGGGTGACTATCCGCCACCCCGGCCACGCCGAGGCCTGGCCCGGCCGCGGACCCGGTCAGGAGGGAACGACGCGCCACCGCTGGTTGGCACCACCGACGCAGTCCCAGAGGATCAGCTGGACGCCGTCCCGGCCCGTGGCCCGCGGGACGTCGAGGCAGAGGTCGGTCCAGGGGTTGCGGATCGTGCCGTCCGCCCGGAACTCCCACTGTTCCTCCAGCGTGCCGAGGCACTGGGAGAACACCACCGGGGTCTCGCGCCGCCAGCGGCCGGGTTCGGGCATCATGCAGTACCCGCGGTGCTGGAGCGTCCCGCCGACCGCGACCTTGACGACCTGGTCCGCGGCGCCCCGGCAGGGGTAGTACAGCGCGAGGAGGAAGCGGGCGACCGAGTCGTTCCGCACCGTCAGGCACTTGTCGAGGTAGCCGACGAACGCCCCTTGGACGAACGGCCCCGGCAGGTCGCCGGCGGTGACCGCCGACGGCGCCCCGGAGGACGGCGGGACCGCCCCGGCGGCGGCCGGGGCGGCCAGGGTGACGGCTCCGGCCAGCAGCAGAGCGGCGAGCGGCACGGCGGTTCGGCGCACGGGAACTCCCTTTCCGGGTTCGCCGCCGAGGCCAACCGTGCGCCAGGGCGGTCGAGTTGACGGCCCACCGGTCTGCCGGGCCCGCCGGCCAGCCTTCGGGGTCGGCCGTGTGCCGTCAATGCGGATCCACGGAGTTCCCCCCAGGGGGGTATACGCCGACGGCCCGGCTCCCCCGCGTGGGGGGAGCCGGGCCGTCGGACGTCGGGTCGGTCAGTCGCCCTGGCGGCGCTGGCGGCCGGTGCCGTAGTTGGAGCCGGACTTGGAGCCGCTGCCCGGCTTCGCCCGCCCGGAGGAGCGGCCGATGAAGCCGGCCGCCTGGCGCGACGCGCCGCCGCCCTGACCGCCGCCGGCCGCGGCGCCGGTGCGCTGCTTGGGCCGGGGCCGGCGCGGGTTGCCGTTCATGTCGACGTCGGTCGGCAGCCCGGAGCGCTTGCCGGAGCGCCGGCGCGGGGCGGAGGTCTTCCCGGCGCCCCCGCCCTCGCCGCCGGCGGCCTGGGCCGGCGCGGCCGGCGCGGGCACGGCCACGGTGACCGGCACACCGCTCGGGGTGCGGGCACCGGTGATCCGGGTGAGCTCGACGTCGCCCGGGCGGATCTTCGTGGTGGTGGGACGGATCCCGGCCACCGTCATCAGCCGGCTGACCTCGCGCCGCTGGTCCGGCAGGACGAGCGTGACGACGGTGCCGGACTCGCCGGCCCGGGCGGTGCGGCCGCCGCGGTGCAGGTAGTCCTTGTGGTCGATCGGCGGGTCGACGTTGACGACCAGGTCGAGGCCGTCGATGTGGATGCCGCGGGCGGCGACGTTGGTGGCGATCAGCGCGGTGACATGACCGTCGCGGAACTGGTCGAGCACCCGGTTGCGCTGCGGCTGGGACTTGCCGCCGTGCAGGGCGGCCGCCTTCACGCCGTTGGCCAGCAGCTGCTTGGCGAGCCGGTCCGCACCGTGCTTGGTGTGCACGAACATGATCACGCGCCCGTCGCGGGAGGCGATGTGGGCGGTGGTGGACGCCTTGTCCGCCGGGTCCAGCTGGAGCAGGTGGTGGTCCATGGTGGTGACCGCACCGGCCGACGGGTCCACCGAGTGGGTCACCGGGTCGTTCAGGAAGCGCTTGACCAGCCGGTCGACGTTGCGGTCCAGGGTGGCGGAGAAGAGCATCCGCTGCCCGCCCTCGGCGACCTGCTCCAGCAGCTTGGTGACCTGCGGCAGGAAGCCCATGTCGGCCATCTGGTCGGCCTCGTCGAGCACGGTGATCGCGACGTCGGAGAGGTTGACGTCGCCGCGCCCGATCAGGTCGTCCAGTCGGCCGGGGGTGGCGACCAGGACCTCGGCGCCGCGGCGCACCGCGTTGGCCTGCCGGGTGATCGACATGCCGCCGACGACGGTGGCGATCCGCAGGTTGACAGCGGTGGCGTACGGGGTGAGGGCCTCGGTGACCTGCTGGGCCAGCTCGCGGGTGGGCGTCAGCACCAGCGCCAGCGGGTGCCGGGCGTCGGCCCGACGGCCGGCGGTGCGCGCGAGCAGCGACAGGCCGAAGGCCAGCGTCTTGCCGGAGCCGGTGCGGCCCCGGCCGAGCACGTCGCGCCCGGCGATCGAGTCGGGGAGGGTGGCGGCCTGGATCGGGAACGGCTCGGTGACGCCCTGGCGGGTCAGCGCGCTCAGGATGCCCTTGGGGAGCTCCAGCTCGGCGAAGCTCGCCGCCGGCGGGCGGGCCGGGGTGCCCTCGACCACGGTGAATTCGGCGGGCTCGGCGACCCGGGGGGCGTTGCGGCGCGGGGGCCGGGAGGAGGCGCCGGTGCGCGGGGCACCGGTACGCGGGGCGCCGCCGGTGCGCGGGGCGCCGGTGCGGGGCTTGCGGGAACGACCGCCGTCGCGGTGCGGCTGGGCAGGGGTGGTCACGGGATCTCCGTCCAGAGCGTGACAGCCCCGGGTGAGGGGCTGGTCCGGCCGTCGGAAAGGAGTTCGCCGCCCCGGCCGTTCGGCGGCATGGGCGAGGGCCCGCACCGTGCGGTGCGGGCCCTCGCTACGCGAAATCGCGCGTCAGCGGAGGCTGACGTCAGCCGATGACGCGGATGTTCTCGGCCTGCGGGCCCTTCTGGCCCTGGGTGACGTCGAACTCGACCTTCTGGCCCTCGAGCAGCTCACGGAAACCCTGAGCCGTGATGTTCGAGTAGTGGGCGAACACGTCCGGGCCGCCAGTCTCCTGCTCGATGAAGCCGAAGCCCTTTTCGCTGTTGAACCACTTCACGGTGCCGGTAGCCATAACCGTCTCCTCTAACTGGGGCATCGGAGCCCACACCTCGTGGACCCCAAGTAGCCGCGATCCCCATCCGGAGGCTGAAACACCGGACAAAACAAATGCGCCTGTTGGTTGGTACCAGCAGGCGCACACATACGTTCATGGGAACCAAAACTGCAACTGAGTCGACTCTAGCACGTCCGCACCCCGATTGACCGGGGAGTTTCTGCCGCACAGATCACGTTTGCCGGATCGGCGGAACGGGCAAACGGCGCCCGCCGTGAGGCGGGCGCCGTTTGCCTGATTGTCTGACCAGCGGTCTCTGGCGACCGGCGGAACGGGCGGTCAGCGCCGTCCGGCCGACTCCGGCAGACCGTGGGCGCTGTGCGCGCCCGCCGGCGGAACGGCCGCGCCGTGGTCACCGGTGGCGTCGCCGCCGTGACCGGGCCACCAGGCCGCCTTGCCGACCAGCGCGGTGAGCGCCGGCGTGAAGAACATCGCCATCACGAAGGCCGCCAGCGCGATGCCGAAGGCCATGCCGAAGCCGAACTCCAGCATGAAGATGTTGCCCGCGAGCATGAAGGTCGCGAACGACACCGCCAGGATGAAGCCGGCCGCCGCGACGGTCGGGCCGCCGTGGCGCACCGCCTCGCGGGCCGCCTCGCGCGGGCTGCGGCCCGCCCGGGCCTCCTCGCGCAGTCGGGCGATGATCAGGATGTTGTAGTCGGTACCGATCGCGACCACGAAGAGGTAGATCAGGATCGGCAGCATGAACATCATGCCGTGCTCGCCCTTGATGTTCTGGAACAGCAGGGTCGAGGAGCCGAGGGTGGCGGTGAAGCCGAGGCCCACCGAGGCCATCAGGTACCAGGGGGCGACCACGCTGCGCAGCTGGAGGGCCAGGATCAGCAGGATCAGCAGACCCGCGATCGGGAACACCAGCTTGTAGTCGTGGCTCATCGCCAGGTTGATGTCCTTGTAGATCGCGGTGATGCCGCCGACCTTGGCATCGGTCCCGGACGGCGCCTGGGCGTGGGCGACCTCGCGCAGTTCGGTGACCGTGTCGATCGCGTCGTTGCTGGACGGCTCGTGCTTGAGCAGCACGGTGAAGTCCGCCGTCGCGCCGTCCTTGCTGAGCTGCGGCGTCGCGGGCGCGTCGGCGACGCCGGGGACGGCGCCGAGCTTGGCGGCGTAACCGGCGAACGCGCCCTGGTCGAGCTTCGCGCCGCCGTCGGCCGTCAGGTAGACGTGCGTCGGGTCCGCGGCACCGGCCGAGAAGCCGTTGACCAGCTTGTCCTGGACGACCATCGACTCCGCGGTCTTGGGCATGGAGCTGCCCGCGAGGTCGAAGGTGCCGTTGTAGTTGAGGGCGCCGGCGGTCAGGGCCAGCAGCACACCGCCGGAGGCGACGGCCACCAGGGCCGGCCGCTTCTCGACCACGCGGCCGAGCGCGGCGAACCGGGCGTCGCTCGGCTCGTGCATCCACTTCTTGCCGGGCCAGAACACGCCGCGGGCCGGGATGACCGTGAGCACGGCCGGGGCCAGGGTGAGCGAGGCGAAGGCGGTGACGACGACCGCGATGGCCAGCGCCGGGCCGAGCGCCTTGAACATGCCGAGGCTGGAGAGGACCAGCACCGCGAAGGCGACGGTGACCGCGCCGGCCGCGGAGGCGATCGCCTCGCCGACCCGGGAGACGGCGTTGACCACGGCCTCCTGCCGGGTGTCGCCCGCCCGCAGCCGCTCGCGGTAGCGGAAGGCGAGGAACAGGAAGTAGTCGGTACCGACACCGAGCACGACGACGATGAGGATCGCCGACAGCACCGGGGTGGACTTCAGGTCGAAGGCCTTGGTGGCGTAGGCGATCAGACCGTTCGCGGTCGGCATCGCGATCATCAGCGAGAGCAGCACCGGCAGGAGGCCGGCCAGCACGCTGCGGAAGATCAGACCGACGATGATCGCGACCAGGACGACACTGCTGATGCCGATGACGGCATCGGCCGCGCCGGAGGACTCCTGCTGGTCCAGCTGCTGGGCGGCCTGGCCGCCGAGCTGGTACTTCAGCGCGGTGCCCTCGGCGAGCTTCTTGCCCTCGGTACGGATCTCCTTGGCGACCTCGCCGAACTTCTCCGAGTTCTGGGTGGTCTTGTCGATCGCGATCGGCGCCAGCGCGTACTTGCCGTCCTTGGAGGTCGTCTGGTCACTGACCGGGACGATCTGCTCGACGTGCTCGATCTTCTTGTCGGTGAGGCCCTGGACGATCTTCGCCGCGGCGGCCTTGTCCTCCGCCGTCAGCGGGGCGCCGTCGTTGCGCTCGAACAGCGCGAGCGCGGAGGGCGTGAAGCTCGACGGGAACGCCTTCTCCTGCAACTGCGCGGCCTGGATGGACTCGTAGTGCTTGGGGAGGAACGCGGCCTCGTCGGTCTGGGCCGTGATCTTCGGGGCCGAGACGGCGATGGCGATCATCGCGACGACCCACGCCGCGATCACCCACCAGGCGCGACGGACGACAAAATGTCCTAGTCGGTGGAACATGCTCGTGATGCCTCCTGGGCATGGTTCACCGCAGCCCTTGGGGGACGGGACGTCGGGCGACGGATCGGATCGGCCCGACTTGTGCGGGGCACAGGTCTAGCCGGTCGGCAGGTAAGTACTCGGAGGGGCTCATCCTACGGTCACTTGCTAGCCGACCGGCAAGCAGTTTTCCCCGTGACCCGATGCCGCAGTCCGACCCCCTCGGGGACGCCGCGAAGTGTCCCCGAGCCATTTTCGCGTGCGGAGGACCGGCTTGACCTCGTACTCGGGGTGGAGACGGCTCCCCCTCAGGGTGGAGCTTGCTCCCCTGACCCCAGGAGGAGATATCAGGGTAGACGGGTAGGGAAAACCCCACCCCACCCCCGAGGAGGACCACAGGGCGCACTCCCCCGCCAGCCGGATACCCCGTCAACACGCGCTTCCCTAGGGTCGATCACGACGCCGGACCGCACCCGGCGCCCACTCCGGCGGCCGACCACCGCCGTACACCCGGCCCGCGCCCGCCACCGGCGCCGGCCGCTCTTCCTGGGGGAACCGTGAAGACCAAGCCCGGCATGGCCGCCGCCATGGGCGCCTGGAGCGCCCGGCACAGAAAGACCGCCGTCTTCGGCTGGCTGCTGTTCGTCGTCCTCGCCACCTTCCTCGGCGGCCTGCACGGCAGCACCCAGGTCGACGAGGCCGAGGCCATGCCCGGCCAGGTCTCCCGGGCCGCCGAGATCCTCGACCGGGCCGGACTGAAGTCCCCGTCCACCGAGACCGTCCTGATCCAGAGCACCGACCGGACCGCCGACGCCCCCGCCTTCCGCGCCGTCGTCGACCAGGTGATCGCCGGGGTCAACGGCACCGGCAAGGCCACCGACGTCCGCTCCCCCTACGACACCAGGGCCGTCTCCGCCGACGGCCGCTCCGCGCTCGTCCAGCTCACCGTGCGGGGCGACCACGAGGAGGCCACCGCCAACGTCGGCGCCGTGGTCGACGCCGTCGCCGCCGTCCAGAAGCAGCACCCCGACCTCACCGTGGTGGAGCTCGGCGACGCCAGCTCCGGCAAGTGGATGGACGAGCAGTTCGCCGACGACTTCGCCCGGGCCGAGTGGACGGCCGTCCCGCTCGCCCTCGGCATCCTGCTGGTCGCCTTCGGCGCGCTGGTCGCCGCCGTCCTGCCCGTCCTGCTCGCGATCACCGCCTTCGTCGCGGCCGGCGGACTCGTCGCCCTCAGCAGCGGGATCCTGCACACCAGCAACAGCGCCAGCTCGGTGATGCTGCTGGTCGGCCTCGCCGTCGGCGTCGACTACTGCCTCTTCTACCTGCGCCGCGAACGCGAGGAGCGGGCGGCCGGGCGCGACCTCGACACCTCGCTGCGGATCGCCGCCGCCACCAGCGGCCGGGCCGTGCTGGTCTCCGGCGTCACCGTGGTGATCGCCATGGCGGGCATGTTCCTCACCGGCATCGCCGAGTTCAAGGCCATGGCCTACGCCACCATCGTGGTCGTCGTCACCGCCGTGCTCGGCTCGCTCACCGTGCTGCCCGCCCTGCTCTCGATGCTCGGCGACCGGGTCGACAAGGGCCGGGTGCCCTTCCTGCACCGGCTGCGCCGCCCCGACGCCGCCACCGGCGGCGGCCGCTTCTGGAACGCCGTGCTCACCCCGGTGCTGCGCCGCCCGCTGGCCGCCGCCACCCTGTCCGGCGCCGTGCTGATCGGCCTGGCCGCGCCGCTGCTCACCATGCACACCGCCAACCTGACCTTCCAGCAGCAGCTGCCGAAGGGCAACGAGCTGGTCGCCGTCTCGCAGAAGATCGAGGCCGCCTTCCCCGGCAGCCCCGCGCCCGCCTCCGTGGTGATCAGGGCCACCGACATCGACTCCCCCGCGATGACCGCCGCGATCGCCGACCTCCAGGCCCGCGCGCTGGCCTCCGGCCGGATGCACGGACCGGTCGACGTCACCGTCCACCCCGAGCAGAACGTGGCCACCGTCGACATCCCGCTCAACGGCAGCGGCAACGACGAGGTCAGCAACGCCGCCCTGCGCACCCTGCGCGAGGACCTCGTGCCCGCCACCGTGCTCGCGGTGCCCGGCACCGAGGCCCCGGTCACCGGCCGCACCGCCGGCTCCTACGACTTCAACGCCAAGATGACCGGGTCGATGCCGGTGGTCTTCGGCTTCGTGGTCGCCTTCGCCTTCCTGCTCATGCTCACCTCCTTCCGCTCGCTGGCCGTCGCCGGCACCGCCGTGGTGCTCAACCTGCTCTCGGTCGGCGCCGCGTACGGGGTGCTGACGCTGGTCTTCCAGCACGGCGTCGGGGCCTCGCTGCTCGGCACCGCGGGCGTCGGCGCGGTCGAGTCCTGGGTGCCGCTGTTCCTCTTCGTGATCCTCTTCGGCCTGTCGATGGACTACCACGTCTTCGTGGTCTCCCGGATCAAGGAGGGCCGTGACCGGGGCCTGCCCACCCGGGTCGCGATCGCCCACGGCATCCGCTCCACGGCCGGGGTGGTCACCAGCGCGGCCGTGATCATGGTGGCGGTCTTCGCGGTCTTCGGCACCCTCTCCATGCAGGCCATGAAGCAGATGGGCGTCGGCCTCGCGGTCGCGGTGCTGATCGACGCGACGATCATCCGCGCGGTGCTGCTGCCCTCGGTGATGACCCTGCTCGACGAGCGCAACTGGTACCTGCCGCGCTGGCTCGCCTGGCTGCCCGACTTCTCCCACGGGGAGAGCGTCCCGCCGCTCGGCGCCGGTGCTCCGCCCGCCCCGGCCGCCGGCACTGCCACTGGCCATGGCGCCGGCACCGGCACCGGCACCGGCACCGACGAACCGCGCGTCCCGCAGGCCCGGCACCGCCGGATCGGGGTCTGACCCTTCCCCGTCGGGTCCCCGGGCCCGCAGACCCCGGACAACCGCCGGGCCCCGCGTCGCGCGGGGCCCGGCACCCGTTTGCCAGAATGATCGCCCACCCTCACCCGGCTGTCACGAAGGAAACCAACACCCTCATGCACCGCTTCGACGAGGGGCGGGCGCGGCTGCTGCTCGCCCGTGCCTGCGAGTCCGCCGGCCTGCCCGAACCCACCGGCGCCCGGCTGCTCGCCCTCGGCGAGAACGCCGTCTTCGACCTCGGCGACCCGGCCGTGGTCGCCAAGGTCGGCCGCGCGCCCGAACTGCGCGACCGGGCCCGCCGTGAACTCGCCGTCGCCGACTGGCTGGCCGGCCACGACGTCCCGGTGGTCCGCCCGTACGACGCGGTGCCCGCCGGGCCCCGGCTCGCCGAAGGGCACCCGGTCACCTTCTGGCACCGGCTCGCCCCCGCCGAACGGCCCGCCCGCCCGGTGGACCTCGCCCCGCTGCTGCACGCCGTGCACCGGCTGCCCGAGCCGCCGTTCGCGCTCGGCCGCCGCGACCTGCTCGCCCCCGTCGAGCGCTGGCTCGCCTCCGCCGAGGGCCACGTCGACCCGGCCGACGTCGACTTCCTGCGCGACCGCCGGGACTCCTTCGCCGCCGCGGCGGCCGCGCTCGTCCCGCACCTGCCGACCGGGGTGATCCACGGCGACGCGCTGCCGCGCAACGTCCACGTCGGCCCGGACGGGCCCGTCCTGCTCGACCTGGAGTTCGTCGCGCACGACCTGCGCGAGCACGACCTGGTGGTGCTCGCGCTCAGCCACGACCGGTACGGCGTGCCGGACGCGGACTACCGGGAGTTCACCGCGGCGTACGGCTGGGACGTGCGCGAGTGGCCCGGCTTCGCGGTGCTGCGCGGGGCCAGGGAGACGGCCAGCGCCTCCTGGGTCGCCCAGCAGGCACCGGGCAACCCGGCGGCACTGGCCGAGTTCCGGCGCCGGGTGGACTCGCTGCGGACCGGCGCCACCGAGGTGCGCTGGTACCCGTTCTGACGCCCGGTCGGCCGTCCCGCGCGCGGTGGCGCGGGACGGTCACCACCGTCGCGGGCACGACCCCGGGAGTTCGCCGGATCCCCCTACACTCCGGCCCATGGCCACCGATCGCCCCATCGCCCTCGGACCGCGCCTGAGCCGCGGCCGGATCGTCGGACTCGCCGTCACCGCCGTCCTCACCGCGGCCACCGGCTGGCTCACCGCCACCGGCGCCGTCCGGGCGTTCGCCGCCGACGCCTGCGGCCCCGAACGGCACTGCGGCGCCCTGCCCACCGTCCTCCTGCTCGTCCTCGGGCCGCTGCTCTGGCTGGCGGCCCTGGTGGCCGCCGCCACCACCGCCCACGGCGACGCCCCCACCACCGAGCCCTCGGCCACCTCCGACCGGGGCGTCCTGCTCGGCTGCCTGGCCGCCGGCCTGCTCGGCGCGGCCCTCGCCGGGGGGACCGCCCGGCCCTGGCTGCTCGCGCCCGTCCTCCCGCTCGCCCTGCTCACCGCCGCCCTGGACCGGCACGGCGCCCGGCGCTGGCGCGCCCACCGGCTGGCCGCCGGACGACAGGAGCGGCTGGACCGGGAGGGCATCACCGTCCCGGCCCTGATCACCCGCGTCACCGGCACCGGGGCGACCGACGACGAGGACCCCGAGCTGCGCGTCACCGTCGGCTTCCGCACCGTCGACGGAGCCGACCGCACGGCCGCCACCGTCGACACCTTCCCGCCCGGCCGCGCCCCGCGCCCCGGCGACGGCGCCGAGGTCCGCTACCACCCCGACGATCCGGAGAACCTCCACGTCACCATCGCCGCCCGCACCGCCGCCCCGCAGGACGGCGGTGTCGTGTCCGCCCTCGAACGCCTCGCCGCGCTCCGGCGCGAGGGCGCCCTCGACGCCGCCGAGTTCGCCGCCGCCAAGGCCCTGCTGCTCGGGGGCGGGATCAGCGCAGAGGCCAGCGGGGGTCTATGACCGCCTCCGGGTCCTTGGCCCGGCGGAGCCAGGCCTGGAGGTCCTCGGCCCAGGCCCGGTGCCAGTCGACCTGACGGGCGTGGAGCTCGGCCACCGGGACGGCGCCGACCTGGTCCGGGTAGCGCTCGGCGAGGGCCACCGCGACCCGGACGGCGGCGAGGGCGTCACTGCCCGCCTCGTGGGCGTCGGTCAGCTCGACGCCGTACACCTCGCAGACCCGCTGCAGGGTCCGCGAGCCCTTGCGGTACTTGTCCACCGCGCGGTCGATCACCAGTGCGTCGAGCACCGGCACGACCGGCCCGCCGAGCCGCTCGGCCAGCGCCGGCAGCCCGTACCGGCGCAGCTCGGCGTCGAGCATCGAGAGGTCGAACGGGGCGTTGAACGCCACCACCGCCCACCCCTCGGCGAGCCGGGCGCACAGCGCGCCGGCTATCTCGTCCACCGCCTCCTTGGCGGGCCGCCCCTTGGCCCGCGCCAGGTCGTCCCCGATCCCGTGGATCGCCGCCGCCTCCGCGGGGATCGGCACCCCCGGGTCGAGCAGCCACCCGGTGGCATCCAGCCGGCGGTCCCCGACGGTGTCCACGAGGGCGGCCGTGACAATCCGGTCCACGGCCGGGTCGGTACCCGTGGTCTCCAGGTCGAAGCCGACCAGTGGCTGCTGCCACCAGCTCATAGGAATGCGTCCTTCCGTCCTCCACTCGAACAGCCCCTATCATCACCCGCCCCTCCGACAATCCGGCCGCTGGGGCCCGCACCCCCGCCCGCCGGAGCCCCGCGGCACCAGCCGGCGGCACCCCGACCGGCCGGTCGCGGGCGGCCCCGGCAGCGGGCCCCGCGAACGCGTCCGCGCCCCCGGCCCGCCGGTCACGGCGGGCCGGGGGCGCGGACTCCCCGGTAGCGGACTCCCCGGTAGCGGACTCCTCCGGCCGTCCGACGACCGGTACTACGCGCCGACGATCCTCCACCACTGCTGCGACTGGTAGTTCTTCTGCCACAGCTGCGCCTGGGCGCCGTTGCCGGACACGTTCGTGTCCCGGTCCAGCACGGTGTTGTAGCCGTTGTTGTACCGCGAGTTGTAGATCGCGACGTCGTTGGCCCGCACGAACCACTTCTGCTGCGTGGCGCCGTTGCACTGCCACAGCTGGACCCGGGTCCCGTTGCCGCCGTTCCCGTTGGTGTCCGCGTCCAGGCACATCCCCGGGAACCGCACGCTCTCGATGCTGTAGTCGCTCCACGAGATCCACTCCTGCTGCGTGGACCCGTTGCACCCCCAGACCTGCACCTTGGTCCCGTTGCCGCCGTTGTTGGCGTCGGCGTCCAGACACTGGCCCGACGTCACCGAGTAGAGGCTGTTGATCCGGATGTAGGTGCCGGTCACGGCCTGCCGCGCACCGGCCTCGCGCTGCGGACCGTCGGCGCGGGTGTCGGCGTGGGTGTCGGCGACCGCCCGGCCCAGGGTGAGCGCGGAGGCGGGCAGGGCCGGCTGCGCGGAGGCGACGCCCGGGACCGCCACGGCGCACATCAGGGCCGTGAGCGAGGCGGCGGACAGGCCGAGGAGAGTCTTGCGTACCCGCATGGGGATCCCCCGAACGCGGAGCGGGGACCGCCGGTCCGGCCGTCCTGGTGCCGCTGCGCAACGTGGCCAGCTTGCACAGCGGCGCTCCGCCCGCGCCACGGGAGGACGTCAATCCTGTTGCGGAGATAGAACCCCATGCGGACAGGCGACTTCCGACCACGCCCTAGCCGAGCAGGGTGCGGCCGAGCCAGTCGGTGGGGTCCTGGGCGCCGGGGAGGACGTAGAAGTAGCCGCCGCCGGTGGGGCGGAGGAAGCGGGCGAGGGGCTCGTCGATCAGTCGGGTCTGGACGGTCTCGAACTGCCTGGCGATGTCGCGCTGGTAGCAGCAGAAGGCGAGGCCGAGTTCGGGGACGCCGCCCGCGTCGAGGCCACGGTCGTAGTTGAAGGCGCGGCGCAGGATGCGGTCGGCGCGGGTGGCGTCGGTGCGGGGGTTGGCGAGGCGGATGTGGGAGTCGAGGGCGATCACGGCGCCGTTCGGGTCCTGGGTGTAGTCGGGGGTGTCGCCCTCCTTGGTGCGGCCGAGCGGGGCGCCGTCGGACTTCCGGCGGCCGATGATCCGCTCCTGCTCGCCCAGGGGCAGTTCGTCCCAGGGGCCGACCAGGGTGCGGACGGCGCGGATCACCTGGTAGGTGCCGCCGACCGCCCAGGCCGGTCCGCCGGCGTCCGCGCCGACCCAGACCAGGGCGTCCATCTGCTGGGCGGAGCCGGTGTCGGGGTTCTGGATGCCGTCCTTGAAGCCCAGCAGGTTGCGGGCGGCGCCGGCCGGACGGGCCCGGTTCTGGTAGCCGTCGAGCTGCCAGCGCGGGCTGAGCGCCTTGCCGGTGCCGCGCAGCAGGTGGCGGATCGCGTGCTGGACGGTGTCGCGGCTGGTGGCGCAGACCTGGAGGGAGAGGTCGCCGTGGCATTCGGCGGGGCGCAGGCCGTCGTTGGGGAAGGTGCGCATCGCGGTGAGCCCGGCGGGGCGGGCGTCGGCGAGGCCGTAGCGGGCGTCCAAGAGGGAGGCGCCGACGCCGACGGTGACGGTGAGGTCGTCGGTGGGCAGGGCGGCGGGGCCGAGGGTGCCGCTGTCGGAGGGTGCGGCGCCGGGGCCGAGGTCGGGCGGGGTGCCGCCGTCGGTGAGGAAGCGGATCCGGTCGGTGAGGGTGCGCAGCAGGGCGGCGAGTGCGGCGCGGTCGTTGACGTGGACGTCGAGGGCGAGGAAGGTGCCGTAGCCGGGGGGCGGGTTGAGGATGCCGGCCTGGTGGACGCCGTGGAACGGGATCCGCCCGGTGGTGGCGGCGGGGGCGCCCGGGGCGGGGCCGGCGGTACCGAGGGCGAGGGCTCCGACGGCCCCGGCGCCGAGCGCGGTGCGGACGAAGCTGCGGCGCGAGGCGACGGGGGCGCCCGGGTCGCTCGTGTACTGACTGGTCAACGGGGGGCCTTCCGGGGCGGCGGGTCCAGGAGCGCGGGCGGACCCGGTGCCGGGCCGCTGATCATGGATTCGACGCTAGCAACGCCCGCCCCGGACCGCCTCCGCTCGCCGCCCGAAGGGGGGAGCCGCCGAACGGGCCCGCCTACCGCTCCCCGGCGGGCCGGAGCAGGTGGACGTCGACCCCGTCCTCGCGCTCGAAGGCGAAGCCGTGCCGCTCGTAGAGGCGGCGGGCGCGGCTGCCCCGGAGCACGATCAGCCGCACCGGCTCGCCGGCCGCGTCGGTCTCGGCCAGCAGCCGGCGCAGGACTGCACCGCCGAGGCCGACGCCCTGGTGGGCCGGGTCGAGGTAGAAGTGCTCCAGGAGGCGTCCGCCCTGCTCGGCGGGGCGGACGGTGCAGCAGCCGGCCAGGACCCCGGCCACCTCGACGACGGCGGTCCAGCGGGTGGAGAAGCCCTCCCGCAGGCGCCGGCGGACCCGGTCCTCGTCGTAGCGGCCGAGGCGGACCAGGTCGGTGCGCATGACCTCGGCGCGCAGCGCCGCGAGCGGCTCGATGTCCTCGGGACGGCCGGGGCGCAGCGTCCAGTCGGGAGTGCTGTTCATCCGGGCACTGTCGCAGCCGCCCCGCCCGCCCGGCCAGCGGTTTTCCGGGCACCGAGAACGGAGGGGGCGGCGGGGCAACCCGCCCCGGGGAGGCGTCGGTTCAGGAGACCGGGCGGGAGTCCGCCCAGATGCCCTCGAACTCCTCGCGGTAGACCTCCAGCAGTCCGGCGTCGGTGCCGCCGGGCTCCTGTCCGGCGCCGCCGCGCAGGACCAGGGCGGGCGATTCCATGCCCCGGGCCCGGCGCAGGTACGGCTGGACGACGCCGAGGTCGCGGGTCTGCCGCCGGCCGCCGGGGGCCGTCGCTCCCGCCGGTGTGCCCTCGACCAGGTAGGCGGTGAACCGCGGGGTCTCGTCGAACACCCGGATCTCGAAGCCGCCCTGGTCCCGCAGCGCGGCGCGGACCCGACGCACGTGCAGGATGTTCATCTGGATGGAGCGACCCAGCTCGCCGCGTCCGAGCCCGAGTTCGCGCTCGCGGCGGCGCACGGCGCTGCTGGCCGGGTTGAGGAAGAGCAGGCGGACCCGGCAGCCCTCGCCGGCGAGCCGGACCAGCCGCTTGCCGGTGTAGTTCTGGCAGAGCATGCCGAGGCCGATGCCGAGCGCGTCGAGCCGCCGGGCGCCGTCGAGGAGGTCCTCGACCGGCAGGTCGCGCTGGAGCCGGACCCGGTCGGGGTGGACGGCGACGACGTCCGCGTACCGGCCGGCGACCAGGGACTCGACCACGTCCGCGGGCACGGCCCCGGTGCCGCCGTCGAGCAGGGCGAGCAGCCGGGCGGAGGCCCGTTCCGCCTGGGCGAGCACGGTCGGGGTGAGGACACGGTTGCGGGAGACGACGTGCCGGGCGACCTCCAGCTCGTCGAGGGCCAGCTCGATCTCCCGGCGGTCGGCCAGGTACGGCTCGAAGCAGGGCCAGTGCTGGACCATCAGTTCGCGCAGCTGCGGCAGGGTGAGGAAGACCAGCGGGTCGTCGTCGGCCGGGTCGAGCAGGTAGCCCTTGCGGCGGCTGACCTCGCGGACGGCGCCGGCCCGGTGCGCCCACTCCTCGCCGGCCGGGCCGGCCGCGGCGGTGACCCAGTCCTCGCCGTGGGCGGGCGCGTAGATCGGGTGCAGCACCTCGTCGACGAGCGAGCGGAGCCGCTGCTCGACCAGGTTGAGCCAGACGTAGGCGCGGCCGGAGAGCCTGACCCGCTGGTAGGCGTCCTCCCACTCGGCGCCGGACCAGGCGAGCGCGGGGACCTCGACCGGCCCGCCCTGGGCGGGGACGAGCGAGCGCCCGCCGGTCAGGGCGGGGCGCATGACCACCGTCGGCGCCTCGCTGCGGGCGCCGCCACGGTCGGGGCCGCCGGGCCCACCGCCACGACCGCCGGCGGGGAACACCATGCGCACCTCACCTGGTTCCTGTCGTGAGCCGCCCGGGGCCGCTCGGAGCTGTCTGTCTGACCGCCTGTCCGCCGTCCGGCCGGTCGGCCGCTCGGCGCACCGGACGACCGGACGGCCGGGGACGCACCGCCGACACACCGGGGCGCACCGCCGGTTCGCCGACGGTTCGCCTGATGGATCGCCATGAGTCCCGAACAGCCGGACGATCAAGGGTACTGCCCGCCGCGAACCGCCCGCAGCCGGTTGGGGCACGGCGGCGGCCGGGCCGCCGGGGCACCCCAACCGTCTCACCCGCCCCGCCCACCACGAAAGCCCCTCGACGGCGCCGGCCCGACCCGGGAGGACGCCTGCCCACCCGGGAGGGCGCCCACCGGCCCCGCGCCGACCCCGCGACGCACCCCGCGACGCACCCCGCACCGGCCCGCGCCCACCCGGGAGTGCCCGCGACGCACCTGCGACGCACCCGCGACGGCCCCCCGTTGACCGGCTCGGCCTGTCGGCCACGGCCCGCGGCGACGCGCGCGGACACCCGTTCGGGCGAATACGGCACAAATGGCCCCGCCGTCGGGCGAAGCGTCGGGGAGTATGCGGACTGTGCCGCCGTGTGCCGTGGGTCACGGTGCCCGAGCGGCGCATGCCCGGCCGCGAGGCCGGGAAGAGAGTGCCTCCGAGGTCCGGGCCCGGCCGTCGGACTTTACGTCAGTTCTCCTTCTACGCAAGGAAGTCGAGGAACCATGCAGGTCTGGCCAGGGACCTCCTACCCCCTCGGTGCCACCTACGACGGGGCCGGCACCAACTTCGCCGTGTTCTCGGAGAGCGCCGACCGGATCGAGCTCTGCCTGCTCGACGAGGACGGCTCGGAGTCCTCCGTCGAACTGCGCGAGACGGACGCCTTCGTCCGGCACGCCTACCTCCCGGGCGTCCAGCCGGGCCAGCGCTACGGATTCCGCGTCCACGGCCCCTACAACCCGGGCCTGGGCCAGCGGCACAACAGCGCCAAACTGCTGCTGGACCCGTACGCCAAGGCGATGAGCGGCACCATCGACTGGGACGAGTCGGTCTACGGCTACCACTTCGGCGCCCCCGAGCGCCGCAACGACCTCGACTCCGCCCCGCACACCATGCACTCGGTGGTGATCAACCCCTACTTCGACTGGGGCACCGACCGGCCGCCCCGCACCGACTACCACCGCACGGTGCTCTACGAGGCCCATGTGAAGGGCCTGACCAAACTGCACCCGGGGATCCCCGAGGAGATCCGCGGCACCTACGCGGGCGTCGCCCACCCGGCCGTGATCGAGCACCTCGCCAAGCTCGGCGTCACCGCGATCGAGCTGATGCCGGTGCACCAGTTCGTCCGCGACCACCGGCTGCGGGACCTCGGACTGGCCAACTACTGGGGCTACAACACCGTCGGCTTCTTCGCCCCGCACTCCTCCTACTCCTCCACCGGCGACCGGGGCCAGCAGGTGCAGGAGTTCAAGTCGATGGTGAAGGCGCTGCACGCGGCCGGCATCGAGGTCATCCTCGACGTGGTCTACAACCACACCGCCGAGGGCAACCACCTGGGCCCGACGCTGTCCATGCGCGGCCTCGACAACGTCTCCTACTACCGCCTCGCCCGGGACCAGCGGTTCTACGAGGACACCACCGGCACCGGCAACAGCCTGCTGATGCGCAGCCCGCACGTGCTCCAGCTGATCATGGACTCGCTGCGCTACTGGGTCACCGAGATGCACGTCGACGGCTTCCGCTTCGACCTCGCCGCCACCCTGGCCCGGCAGTTCCACGAGGTGGACCGGCTCTCCTCGTTCTTCGACCTGGTCCAGCAGGACCCGGTGGTCTCCCAGGCCAAGCTGATCGCCGAGCCCTGGGACCTCGGCGAGGGCGGCTACCAGGTCGGCAACTTCCCCCCGCTGTGGACGGAGTGGAACGGCATGTACCGCGACACCGTCCGCGACCTGTGGCGCGGCGAGAACGCCACCCTGGCCGAGTTCGGCTCCCGGCTCACCGGCTCCTCCGACCTCTACCAGGACGACGGCCGCCGCCCGATCGCCTCGATCAACTTCGTCACCTGCCACGACGGCTTCACCCTGCGCGACCTGGTCTCCTACAACGACAAGCACAACGAGGCCAACGGCGAGAACAACCGGGACGGCGAGTCCTTCAACCGCTCCTGGAACTGCGGGGTCGAGGGCCCCGGCGAGGACCCCGGCACCGAGGAGCTGCGGGCCCGCCAGCAGCGCAACTTCCTCGCCACCCTGATGCTCTCGCAGGGCGTGCCGATGCTCTCCCACGGCGACGAGCTGGGCCGCACCCAGCACGGCAACAACAACGCCTACTGCCAGGACAACCCGCTCACCTGGGTGCACTGGCCGACCGGGGACGGGCCGGACGCCCGGCTGCTGGAGTTCACCCAGGGCATGGTCTGGCTGCGCCGCGACCACCCGGTGTTCCGGCGCCGCCGCTTCTTCCACGGGCGCCCGGTCCCGGGGCGGCCCACCGGGGAGGGCGGCGGGTCCGGCGCGTACGAGGACCTCACCGACATCGCCTGGTTCACGCCCGCCGGGGAGGAGATGACCAAGCGCAACTGGGGTGCCAGCTACGCCAAGTCGCTCACCGTCTTCCTGAACGGCTACGCCATCTCGGAGCCGGACCGGCGCGGCGGGCGGATCGTCGACGACTCCTTCCTGCTGATGTTCAACGCGCACTTCGAGCCGCTGGAGTTCACCGTGCCGGCCGGGCACGGGCAGGAGTGGCAGGTCGTGGTGGACACCGCGCAGGCCCGGCTGCCCGCGCCGGGCACGGGCGCGGTGGTCAAGGCCGGGGACGCGCTGCAGCTCGTCGACCGCTCGCTGATGGTGCTGCAGCGCCCGGCCTGAGCGGCCGGGCGTACCCAGCCGCGGTGTGCGGGTGCGCCGAAGGCCCTTGCGCATCCGCCGTCGCACGGGCCACCGTGGTCCCCGGGGAGGCCGGAGCCTGCCCGGGGACCGGTGCGAGGGACGGCGGGGGCGATGGCGGGCGATCGGACGACCACGGCGGAGTTCCTGCTCGGAACACTGCTCTCCGTCCCGGGCCGGCTCGCGGACGCGACGGTCCGCCGCCCGCCCCCGTACCGGTGGGTGCTCGCGCGCACCCGCACCCCCGGGGCGGAGGCCGCCCGGGCCGCCGAACGCGCCCTGGTCGAGGGGCTGGTCGAACGGCTCGGCGCGGTCGACGGGATCACCTTCGTCGTGTCGCAGGTGGACGACCGCCGGACCGCCCCCGGGCTCGGGCTCGACCCGGGGCGCCGGCTGGAGCTGGTCTGCCAGCTCGCCGCGACGGCCTACTTCGCCACCGCGCTGGAGCCGCCGGAGCTGCTGCGCCGGATCGACGCGGCCGGCGTCGCCGACTGGGGCGCGGACGGGTACGCCGACCCCCGGCTGCCGCACCGGCGCGGCTCGGTCGCCGCCGCGCTGGCGTACTACCGCGACGGCGGCCGCCACCCGGACGGTTCGCCGCGGGACCTCCCCGCGCTGTTCGCGCCGGAGCCCCTGGACGCCCGCCTGAGCTGGGACGAGCCGGGCCGGACGCCGGTCGCGGAACCCACCCCGACCATGTTCAACAGCTCGTTCGCCCAGTACGCGGACGACCCGGCCGCCGCCGAGGCGGTGCGGGCCGCCCGGGCCGAACACGGCCGGATCCTGCGCCTCGGCCGCTCCGGGGCCGGCGGGCCGCAGCGCCCCGGCTACTTCACGGTGCCCCGGGGGTGGCGCCGCCGCGGCCACTGAGCGTCCGCCCCGGACACATCCGCCCCCGGCGGGCCCCGCTCACCTGTTCGGTCCAGCAACGGGTCTTGCCCCCGCGCCCCGCCGGGTAGGCATGGAGGCATGACCCACGCCGCCGAGCCCGCGCAGTCCCGCCCGGCCGCCGCCCCCGCCGCCGTGCCGTCGGCCAGCTACCGCCTCCAGCTCCAGCCCGGCTTCACCCTGCACGACGCCACCGCCGCCGTCCCCTACCTGGCCGCCCTCGGCGTCTCCCACCTGCACCTCTCCCCGCTGCTGGCCGCCGTGCCCGGCTCCACCCACGGCTACGACACCGTCGACCACGGCCGGATATCCGAGCAGCTCGGCGGCGAGGAGGCGCTGCGGGCACTGGCCGCCGAGGCCCACCGGCACCACCTGCGGCTGATCGCCGACGTGGTGCCCAACCACATGGCGGTCCCCGTCCCCGAGCACCTCAACCGGCCGCTCTGGGAGGTGCTGCGGGACGGCCCCGACTCGCCGTACGCGGACTGGTTCGACATCGACTGGACCGCCCAGCCGGGACCGGTGGACGCCCCCGGACGCGGCCGGGTGCTGCTGCCGCTGCTCGGCGACCGGCTCGGCGCCGTCCTCGACCAGCTGGCCGTCGACGGCGACACGCTCCGCTACCACGACCACGTGCTGCCGCTGCGCCCCGGCACCGAGACGCTGCCGCTGCCCGAGCTGCTCGGCCGGCAGTGGTACCGCCCGGCATGGTGGCGGCTGGCCCGCACCGAGCTGAACTACCGGCGGTTCTTCACCGTGAACGAGCTGATCGCCGTCCGGGTCGAGCGCCCCGAGGTGTTCGAGGCCACCCACGGCGTGCTGCTGCGGCTGCACCGCGAGGGCGTGCTGGACGGCTTCCGGATCGACCACCCGGACGGGCTCGCCGACCCGCGCGGCTACCTGGAACGCCTGTCCGGGGCCACCGGCGGCGCGTACACGGTGGTGGAGAAGATCCTCACCGGCGAGGAACGGCTGCCCGCCGACTGGCCCTGCGCCGGTACCACCGGGTACGACGCGCTGCGCCGGATCGACGGGGTGCTCACCGACCACGCGGGTGCCTGCCGGCTGGCCGGGGCGTACGAGGCGTTCCTGACCGCCTCCCCCGACGGCCCCGACAGCCCGGACTCCGGCGTCCCGGACCCCGGCGAGCCGTGCGCCGACCCGCACCCGGCGCTGGCCGCCGCCCGGCGGGGACGGGCCGACATGACCGGGCCCGGCGGCGAGCTGTCCGCCGAGGTCGAGCGGCTGGTCCGGCTGGCCGTCCGGCTCGGCGCCGCCCACCCGGCGTTCGCCGACCACCCGCCGGAGCGGCTGCGCGCCGCCCTGGGCCGGCTGCTGACCGGCTACCCCGCGTACCGCCCCTACCTCCGCCCCGGGGAGCCGCTGCCGGAGGTCTCCGCCGAGCAGCTGCGCGCCGCCCGCGCGGCCGACGATGGGCCCACCGACGCCACCGACCGGTTCGTCGCGGAGCTCGCGGCGGGCGCGCTCGGACGCGGGCCCGAGCAGGACGAGTTCGCCGTCCGGTTCGGGCAGACCGCCGCCGCCGTGGCCGCCAAGGGCGTCGAGGACACCGCCTTCTACCGCTGGAACGCGCTGCTGAGCCTCAACGAGGTCGGCGGCGAGCCCGCCCGGCCCGGGGTCCGGCCGGAGGACTTCCACGCCTGGTGCCACTACGTCGAACGGCACTGGCCGCACACCATGACGGTGCTCTCCACCCACGACACCAAGCGCAGTGCCGACGCCCGGGCCCGGCTGGCCGTGCTGGCCGAGCAGCCGCGGGAGTGGGCCGCCGAGGCGGCGGCCTGGTCGACGGCGGCCGGTCGTGGCCCGGGCCACGACCCCGACAGCGACTGGCTGCTCTGGCAGACCCTGGTCGCCGGCTGGCCGCTCTCCCCGGAACGGCTGGTCGCCGCCGCGCTCAAGGCGGCCCGGGAGGCGAAGCTCCGCACCTCCTGGACCACCCAGGACGTCCGCTTCGAACGCGCCCTCGCCGAGCGCGCCCAAGGCGTCTTCGGCAACCCCGGGCTGCTGCCCCGGATCGAGGGGTACGTGGCCGGGCTCGCCCCGTACGCCCGCTCCAACACGCTCGCCGCCGCCCTGCTGCACCTCACCGTGCCCGGGGTGCCGGACCTCTACCAGGGCAGCGAGGAGCCGCTCTACACCCTGGTGGACCCGGACAACCGGCGCCCGGTCGACCTCGGGGCACTGGCCGTGCGGCTCACCGACTCGCCGACCGCGCGCACCGGCGACCTGGCCCGGGAGAAGCTGCACCTCACCACCACCGCCCTGCACCTGCGCCGCACCCGGGAGTTGGGCGGCTACCGCCCGCTCACCGCCGTCGGCCCGGCCGCCGCCCACCTGCTCGCCTTCGGGCGCGGTCCGGACGTGCTCACCGCCGTCACCCGGCTGCCGTACCGGCTCGCCCGGACCGGCGGCTGGCACGACACCGTGCTGCACCTGCCCGCGGGAAAGGGCTGGACGGACGAATTGACGGACCGTCACTTCCCCTCGGGCCCGGTCCCGGTGGGCGAACTGCTGGCCGGCGACCGGCCGGTGGCGCTGCTGACCAGGAGGGGCACGTCATGAGGCACCGGACCGGGAGGAACGCGTCATGAGGCAGCAGGCGGCCGGGAGGAACGCGTCATGAGGCAGCAGGCCGGGAGGGGCGACGTCATGAGGTACCGGGTCTGGGCCCCGAACGCCGCCGACCGGGTCGAGGTGGCGGTCGACGGCGCGCACCACCCGCTGGCCCGGGACACCGTCCGCGCCGGCTGGTGGCAGGGCGAGGCGCCCGCCGGGGACTACGCGTTCGTGCTGGACGGCGGGCGCCCGATGCCGGACCCGCGCTCGCCCCGGCAGCCGCACGGACCGGACGGCCCGAGCCGGGCCGTCGACCACGCCGCGTTCAACTGGTCGCACACCGGCTGGCGCGGCCGCCCGCTGCCCGGCGCCGTGCTGTACGAGCTGCACATCGGCACCTTCACGCCCGCCGGCACCTTCGACGCGGCCGCCGAACGGCTGGACCACCTGGTCGACCTGGGCGTCGACTTCGTCGAGCTGATGCCCGTCTGCCCGTTCCCCGGCAAGCACGGCTGGGGGTACGACGGCGTGTCGCTGTGGGCCGTGCACGAGCCCTACGGCGGCCCCGAGGGCCTCAAGCGCTTCGTCGACGCCGCCCACCGCAAGGGCCTCGGCGTGGTCCTCGACGTGGTGCACAACCACCTCGGCCCGGCCGGGAACTACCTCCCCGCCTTCGGCCCCTACTTCACCGACCGGCACCACACC
Organism: Streptomyces sp. TLI_053; assembly: GCF_900105395.1. Classification (NCBI taxonomy): domain Bacteria; kingdom Bacillati; phylum Actinomycetota; class Actinomycetes; order Kitasatosporales; family Streptomycetaceae; genus Streptomyces; species Streptomyces sp. TLI_053. Next base: position 6,841,688 of record NZ_LT629775.1, on the reverse strand, counting down.
CCGTGGGGCTCGGCGGTCAACCTGGACGCGCCCGGCTCCGACGAGGTGCGCGCCTATCTGATCGGCAGCGCGCTCGCATGGCTGCGCGACTACCGGATCGACGGCCTGCGGCTGGACGCCGTGCATGCCCTGGCCGACGACCGGGCGGTGCACTTCCTGGAGGAACTCGCCACCGAGGTCGACCGGTTGGCGGTGGCGACCAACCGCCCGCTGTTCCTGGTCGCCGAGTCCGACCTGAACGACCCGCGCACCACCACGCCCCGCGAGGCCGGCGGGCAGGGGCTCGCCGCCCAGTGGAGCGACGACTTCCACCACTCCCTGCACTGCGCCCTGACCGGCGAGTCCCAGGGCTACTACGGGGACTTCGCCGCCGCACCGCTCGCCGCCGTGGCCCGCACCCTCACCCGGGGGTACTTCCACGACGGCGGCTGGTCCTCGTTCCGCGGCCGCCACCACGGCCGCCCGTTCCCGCCCGCCCACGGCCACCGGCTGCTCGGCTACCTCCAGACGCACGACCAGGTGGGCAACCGGGCGCTCGGCGACCGGATCTCCACCAGCCTCTCCCCCGGCCGGCTCGCCTGCGGGGCCGCGCTGGTGCTCACCTCGCCGTTCACCCCGATGCTGTTCATGGGCGAGGAGTGGGGCGCGGCCACACCCTGGCAGTACTTCACCGACCACACCGACCCCAACCTCGCCGAGGCCGTCCGCCGGGGCCGGCGGCGGGAGTTCGCCGAGCACGGCTGGGCGGCGGACTCGGTGCCGGACCCGCAGGAGCCGGCCACCGTGCTGCGCTCGGTGCTGGACTGGACCGAGCCCCGGCGCGGGCCGCACCGGGCGCTGCTGGACTGGACCAGGACCCTGATCCGGCTGCGGCGGGAGCACCCGGAGATGACCGATCCCGATCTGTCCGCCGTCCGGGCCGAGTTCGACGAGGAGGCCGGCTGGCTGGTGGTGCACCGGGGGCCGTACCGGGTGGCGGTGAACCTGGGGCGGGCGGCGGCCGCGGTGCCGGCGGCCGGCGAGGTGGTGGCCGCGTTCGGGGGGCACCACCGCTCCGGGGACCGGCTGACCCTCGATCCGGACTCGGTCGCGGTGGTCCGCCGCTGACGGGCCCGCCCGGGGCTACTGCTTCAGGAAGCCGTCGATCCGCTCGCGCAGCCCGTGCGCGTCCAGCCCGTAGGCGGCCAGGTGCTCCGGGATCGACCCGTACTGCCGGTGCTCGGCCTGCGGCACCCCGAGGGCCAGCACCCGGTGCGGCCGGTCGGCGAGCGCCTCGTGCGCCGCGTTGGCGGAGGTGCCGGCCAGGTAGGGCTCGACCAGCACCACGTCCGCCCGCCGCCCGGTGGCCGCCCGCAGCGCGGCGCCGTCGAACGGCCGGACGGTGGCCGCGTACAGCACGGTGACGTCCAGGTTGGCGGTGGCGGCGAGCACGGCGTCCAGCATCGGGCCGACCGCGACCACAGTGCCCCGGCCTCCCTCGCGGACCACCGTGAACCGGCCCGGTTCGACCTTCACGGCCCGCTCGTTCTGGTGCGCGGACAGCCGGACGTACACCTTGCTGTCGCCGTCGGCCACCGCGTGGCGCAGCAGCCGTTCCGCCTCGTCCGGGTGGCCCGGCACGTGCACCGTCCAGTCGGGCAGGGTGTCCAGCAGGGCGACGTCCCCCGGCGACATGTGGGTGCGGCCGCCGGCCGGCCAGTCGTAGGAGCCGGCCGCGCTCACCAGCACCGCCCCGACGTCCTGGTGGTTGAGGTCCAGCTTGACCTGCTCGAACGGTCGCTCGACCAGGAAGCTGGCGAAGGTGTGGGCGATCGGCCGCATCCCGGTGAGCGCCAGTCCGGCGGCGGCGCCGATCAGCAGCTGCTCGCGGATGCCGACGTTGACCAGCCGGTCCGGGTGCCGCTCGGCGGCCTTCTGGAAGCCCGCGGCGCTGATGTCCGCGAGGACGAGGGCGAGCCGGGGGTCCTCGTCCAGCAGGCCGGAGGTGACGTCGATGAAGCGGTCGCGCATGGTGTCCATGGAGGTTCGGGCCCTTTCCGGCTCAGGAGTTCTTCGGCTCGACGCGGGCGACCACGACCCGCGGCCGGCCCGGGTGCGCGGCGGTGTACGCCGCGTGCAGGGCCTCGTGGTCGCGGCCGTCCACCGTCTCCGCCGACCAGCCCTCGGCGGCGAAGCGCGCCGCGATGCCGCCGCGCCAGCCGTGCGTGGCGGAGGAGTTGTCGATCACCAGGGCGTGCAGCCGGTCCAGGCCGTAGGCGCCGGCGAAGGCCACCGCCTCGTGGTTGGAGCCCTCGTCGAACTCCGCGTCGCCGAGCAGCACCCAGACCGCCGGGTCGTGCAGGCCCTGGGCGCGCAGACCGAGCGCGGTGCCCACCCCGATCGGCAGCCCGTGCCCCAGCGAGCCCGAGCTGATCTCCACCCCGGGGACGAGCAGCCGGTCCGGGTGGTGGCCGAGCGGCGAGTCGTACGCGCCGAAGCTCGGCAGCACCTCCGGGTCGAGGAAGCCCTTGGCCGCCAGCACCGCGTAGTACGCCATCGGACCGTGGCCCTTGGAGAGCAGGAACCGGTCCCGGTCCTGGGCCTGCGCCGTCTCCGGGGTGACCCGCAGCACCCGGTCGTACAGGACCCACAGGGCGTCCAGGGTGGAGGTCGCGGCCGGGCCGTGCTTCTCGTCGCCGGTCATCAGCGCCATCAGGCCCGGCAGGTCGGCGAAACCGGAGGTAGCGGTTCGGGTGCTGTTCGTCATGCCTCCGATGCTGCAACCTGAAGTCGGCTTCAAGTCAAGCGCTAGAGTGTCACCCATGATCGCCAACGGGCCGAGCCGCCACGACCTGCTCACCATCGGCCAGCTCTCCGAGCGGAGCGGCCTCGCCACCTCGGCGCTGCGCTACTACGAGCGACTGGGGCTGATCCACGCCACCCGCACCACCGGCAACCAGCGCCGCTACACCCGCGGCACCCTGCGCCGGATCGCCTTCGTCCGCGCCGCCCAGCGGGTCGGACTGTCCCTGGACGAGGCGAAGGTCGCCCTCGACCGCCTTCCCGAGCACCGCGCCCCCAGCGGCACCGAGTGGGACGGCGTCGCGCAGTCCTGGCAGAGCCGGATCGACGAGCAGATCACCGAACTGGAGCGGCTCAAGGCCAAGCTCACCGGCTGCATCGGCTGCGGGTGCCTCTCGCTCACCCGCTGCTCGCTCTACAACGCCGACGACCGCGCGGCCGCGGCCGGCCCCGGCGCCCGCTACCTGCTCACCCGCGACCCGGCCACCGGCCCCGAGCCCGCCCCGGCGGACGGGCCGGACAGCGTCTGACCCCGGACGGCGCCCCCTCGGCATTCTTTCGGCACTCCCCTCTCGGAAGGACACCGCCCTTGTCGGCCCTACGGAAGTACCACGGCCCGGTCTTCGGCGCCGGCACCCTCTGCATCCTGCTGAACGCCCTGGTCGGCACCGGCGGCGTGGGCGCCCTCTGGCTGACCGGGGTCGCGCTGCTGGCCGTCGGCGGAGTGCTGCGGTGGTCGCTGGTGCGGTGGCAGCGGCCACGCGGCGAGCGGGAGCCGGTCGCGGTCGCCGTGCCCGTCGAGGGACGCTGGTCCGCACTGAACGGCCCGGCCACCAAGGTCCCCAGCCACACCCACAGCCATGCCCAGACCTACGCCATCGACCTCGTCCTCGCGCCCGGCCCGGGCGAGCCGCAGGGTCCGCCGTTCCGGCCGCTCGCACCGCTCGGCCACCGGCCCGAGCGCTACCCGTCCTTCGGCCGGCCGGTGCTGGCTCCCGCCGACGGCACCGTGGTGGCCGTCGAGACGCGGATGCGGGACCACTGGTCGCGGGCCTCGCTGCCCGCGTTCGGCTACCTCTACCTGGAGGGCTTCGTCCGCGGCCTCGGCCGGCCGCGGCACCTCTGGGGCAACTTCGTCCTGCTCGACCTCGGCGACGGGGTGGTGGCCGGGTTCGCCCACCTGCGCCGGGGCTCACCGTGCGTCGCGGTCGGGGACCGGGTGCGGGCCGGGCAGCGGCTCGGCGACTGCGGCAACTCGGGCAACTCCTCCGAACCGCACCTGCACTTCCAGCTGATGGACGGGCCGGACCCGGAGCTGGCGCGCGGGGTGCCGTTCCGGTGGGACTACCGGGACGACGACGGGGCGGACCGCTCGGGAGTGCCCGAGGACGCCACCACGTTCACCGCGCGCCCGGCCCGCCCGGCGCGCCCGCTGGGAGGGCCGACCGGCGCGCTCTAGCGTGGGCGGATCACCGCAGGTAGCGAGGCTGGAGCCGCTGATGACCCGCCGTTCGTTCTGTTCGTTCCGTGCTTCCCGTGCTTCCCGGACCGCCCTCGCCGCCGTGATGTCGGCCTGGCTGCTGGTCGGAGCCGCCGGCTGTTCGAGCAGCAGCGGGGGCGGCTCCTCCTCACCGGCCGCGTCCTCGCCGGCCGCCTCCTCCGCTGCTTCCTCCTCCGCCTCCTCCGCGCCGGCCGGGGCGGCGGCCGTGACGATCAAGGACTTCACGTTCGGCCCCGCCACCCTCACCGTGGCCCCGGGCACGAGCATCACGGTCACCAACCAGGACTCCGCCGGTCACACCCTCACCGCGATCGCGCCCAACGCCGGCGCGTTCGACACCGGTCTGCTGGAGCAGGGCAGGTCGGCCACGATCACCGCCCCCACCACCCCCGGCTCGTACCCGTTCCACTGCGACGTCCACCCGAACATGACGGGCACCCTCGTCGTCCAGTGACCGTTCGTGTCGGACCCACCGCCTAGCCTCGGGAGAGCACTGCCCGCAGGAAAGGCCCGCCCATGATCGTCGACCGCATACGCGTCCATCCCCAGCTCGTCAGCACCGAGGAGCGGGAGGAATGGCCCTGGACGGTGCCGTGCGTCGGCGCGCTGCTCGGGGCCGGGGTGACGCTGCCCGCGCCTGTGACCTTCCTGGTCGGCGAGAACGGCAGCGGCAAGTCGACCCTGGTCGAGGCGGTGGCGGAGGCGTTCGGACTGGACTCCTACGGCGGTCGCGGCGGTTCGCGCTACGCCTCGCCGCGTGCGAAGAGCGTTCTCGGCGAGCGCCTCCACCTCGACTTCACGCCGCGCGGGCTCGCCATGGCCTCGGGCCCGCGCGCCAGGCGGCGCGGCTTCTTCCTCCGGGCCGAGACGGCGATGGGGATGATGGAGGAGAAGCAGGGCTGGCCCGGCTACTGGGAGGAAGAGACCGACCTGATGAGCCACGGCGAGGGATTCCTCACCGTGTTCGAGTCGATGTTCCGGGGGCCCGGCTTCTACGTGCTGGACGAGCCCGAGGCGGCGCTGTCGTTCACGTCGAGCCTGCGCCTCGTCGCCCTGCTCGCCGAGCTGGGCCGCAGCGGCGCCCAGGTGGTCTGCGCGACCCACTCCCCGATCCTGGCGTCCGTGCCGGGCGCGGCGGTCCTGGAGGTCGGCGAGCACGGGATCACGGAAACCGCGTGGAAGGACCTCGCGATCGTCGACCACTGGCGCCGCTACCTGGAACGCCCGGAGGCGTACCTGCGGCACCTGCTCTGAGCCGTACTGCCGGGCGGCCGAAGGCAGGTCGTGCCGCCGAAGGCCGGTCGTGCCGCCGAAGGCCGGTCGTGCCGCCGAGGAGCAGTCGCACCCCCGCTCAGGCGCGCAGGTCCGCCAGGTCCTCCGCGCCGAGCGCGAGACCGCCCGCCGCGAGGTTCTCCTCCAGGTGGTCGAGCGACCCGGTGCCCGGAATCGCCAGCACCGACGGCGATTCCGCCAGCAGTGCGGCGAGCGCCACCTGCGACGTGGTCCCGCCCACCCGGGCGGCGACCCGGCCGAGCCGTTCGCGGTCGAGCGGGACCAGGCCCCCGCCGAGCGGGAAGTACGGCACGTACGCGATTCCCGCCGCCTCGCAGGTGGCCAGCAGCCCCGCACCGTTCTCGAACGAGTTCTGCACCGCCGCCACGGGCGCGACCGCCCGCGCCTCGGCGAGCTGGGCGGCGTCGACGTTGCTCACGCCCAGGTGCCGGATCAGCCCCTGCTCACGGAGCTCGGCGAGCGCCGCGAACCGGTCCGCGATCGACTCGGTGTCCGGCCCGGTCAGCCCGCCCACCCGCAGGTAGACCAGGTCCAGCCGGTCCAGCCCGAGGGCCCGCAGGTCCGCCTCCACCAGACCGCGCAGCTCGCCCGGCCCCGCCTTCCCGGTCGGCACACCGTCCGGACCGGGCAGCGGGCCGACCTTGGTCGCGATCACCAGGTCGTCCCGGTACGGGGTCAGCGCCCTGCGGATCAGTTCGTTCGCGCGCACCGCTCCGCGGTTGTAGAAGCCGGCCGTGTCGATGTGGTTCACCCCGAGCTCGACGGCGCGCCGCAGCACCGCGATACCGGTCGCCGGATCCCGCGCCGGGCCCTCGAAGGTGCCGGCGGCGAGGCGCATCGCGCCGAAGCCGAGCCGGTGGACAGCGAGGTCGCCGCCGAGGAGGAATGTCGTGGTCGTCGTGGTCGTCATGCGCCCCATGCTGTCCGCCGCCGAGAACCCCGGCGAGACCGTGGCCAGTTGCTGCCAGACTGGACGGATGAGCAACGACCAGGTGTTCTCGGTCCACGGCGACGCCGAACTGATCGCGCGCGCAGGCCATCTCTTCGAGTCCGCACGGACCGAGTTCCTGTGCGCGGCCAGGGACCTCCGCACCTGGTCCCGGCCGGAGGCGCGGGCCGCGATCCGGACCCGGATGCGGGACGCCGCCGAGCCCGGCTTCACCACCCGCAAGCTCCTCAGCCCGGTCGCCCTCGCCGACGAGGAGGCCCGCGTCCACCTCCGGGTGGTGCAGGCCGCGGGCGCCCTCGTCCGGATCAGCGGCTCACCGCTGCCGCACGAGACCATCCTCATCGACCGCCGGGTGATGATCCTCGCGGGCCGGGAGAACCCGGCCGGCCGCGAGTACACCGTGACCACGTCGCAGGCCCTGATCGACGGCGTGCACGCGCTCTTCCAGGCCGCCTGGGACAGCGCCGTCGACCTCGACGTCTACCTGTCCGGCGACGTCCCGCACCTCGACGCGGACGGCCGCACCATCCTGCGTTCCCTCGCCTCCGGGCTCACCGACGAGGTGGCGGCGCGGCGGCTCGGCGTCTCACTGCGCACCTACCGGCGGCGGGTGGCCGAACTGATGGCCCGGCTCGAAGCCGACTCCCGCTTCCAGGCCGGCCTGCGCGCGGGGGAGTTGGGGCTGCGCCGGGCGTAGCCGTCGACGCGCGACCCGGTCGTGCCGCCGCCCCCGAGCCGGGGCGGCGGCACGGTCGGTCACGGCGTCACGGGGTGTAGCTGACCCAGCCCTGCTTGGGGGTGGTGTTCGGCGGGCAGTACACGCGGACGTTCTGGAAGGTGGTGTACGGGCCGGCGGTGCGGGTGGAGTTGTCGGTGCAGCTGATGTTCACCCACCACTTGGTGGTGCCGGTGGCCGAGCAGGAGATGTTGTAGTACCACTGGTTGCCGTCGGAGCCGAAGGTGCCGGTGCTGCAGTTGATGCTGTCGAGCCGGGTCGGCGAGCTGGTCTGCGCGCTCGCGGCCGGCGCCGTGACGACCGCGGCCGCGGCGACGCCGGCCAGCAGACAGCCGGCCAGGCTGATCCTCTTGGTGTTCCTGCGCACGATGGTTCCGTCCTCGTTGTCGGTGGTGACAGAACGTGCCGCTGAGACCCGCGGCCGGGATGTGCCTCGGTGAATATAGGGAGGGAGTGTGAAGTTCCGCATATGACAGGGGAATTGTCGTCAGGACGGCCCTGTGCTGCCGATTCGCCTCCGCAGACCGGGGCGCGCGGCGCGTCACGAGCCTGACGGGTCACCCGTTCCGTGGAAGCCGTGCACCAACCACCGTCCCAACGGCCGGAATCCGTCGTTCCTTCGTCGTCGGACTACGGCGCGATCTCCACCCAGACGATCTTCCCCACGCCCTCGCGGGGACAGCAACCCCATCTCTGCGCCAGCAACTTGACGAGCACCAGGCCGCGCCCGGACTCGTCCTCGCCGGACGCCGCCCGCAGCACCGGCCCCCGTTCGCCACGCGCGTCGTGCACCTCGATCCGAAGCCGCCACCGGTCGACGTCGATGACGAGGTGGATCCGGCGCCCCATCGGCGTGCCGTGCAGGACGGCGTTCGTCACGAGTTCGCTGACGAGCAACTGCCCGGCGTCGAAGAAACGTTCGCCACCGGGGGCGTCGGCGAGCAGGTTTTCGAGGAGCCGCCGCGCCTCCCCGGGCGAGCGCCGGCTGCGCGGCAGCCAGGTGGAGAGGGAGGAGGAGGGAGAGGGGGAGGAGTTGCAGGAGGACATGGCGGATTCACCTTCCGCGTGCAGGGAGTTGGGGCATGGGAATGCCCGGCGACCGGCCGCTTGATCACTCAGACGGTCCAGATCGTCACTTCGTGTAGTGTGCACCTCGCAGGCTGTTGCGTGCAAGCGCATCTCAGCTGCAATTGCAGCCTCTGCCATCATGGTTGAGGCTCGGCGAGGGGTGGCAGACTATGCAAGGACCCGAACAGGCAGGGAGTGTGACGAGTGAGCAGTCCGACCGTGCTGCGGCGTAGGCTCGGCGGCGAGCTTGGCAAGTTGCGCTCGTCACGCGACATGAGCGCCAAGGACGTGGCCGCCGCGCTCGGCTGGTCCGCCTCCAAGCTGAGCCGGATCGAGAGTGGCCTCGTGTCACTACAAGAGCGCGACGCGGCGAAGCTGTTGGCGCACTACGGGATTACTTCACCCGAAGAGGTGAAGCAGTTCCTGAAACTCACGAGGCAGAGCCGGCAACAGGGTTGGTGGCACGCCTACGGCGATGCGCTGCCCGATCGATTCCGCGCCTACGTCGGCTTCGAGACCGACGCCACGAAGATCGTGACGTTCCAGTGCGAGGCCGTGCCCGGCTTGCTCCAGACGGAGGGCTACGCCCGGCACATCATCCGCGCGATGACACCGACGGAGTCCACCGAAAGCGTCGAGCTGAAGCTCGCGCTTCGCATGGAGCGACAGCACATCCTCGACCGCACCAGCCCACCTCAGATCTGGGCAATCATCGGCGAGGCCGCCATTCGACGCCCCGTCGGCAGTGAACTCGTCATGGCAGAGCAGTTGAATCACATCGCGACCATGGCCGAGGAGCGCCCCAACATCACCGTGCAAGTGCTTCCGTTCTCGGCGGGCGCCCACACATCCATGGGGTCGTCCTTCTCGATCTTCGCGTTCAGTGACATCCCGAGCAGCGTGGTCTACTGCGAGACAATCAGCAGCAAGACCTACATCGAGCAGCAGTCCGAGATTGCCCGCCACGAGGACGTCTTCCATCGACTCATGGCGTCCTCGGCCCAACCTGAAAAGTCGATCTCCTGGTTGAGGCAGGTCGCAGAGGAGTACGGCAAATGAATCGTGTTTTCCGTAACGCCCGGTGGCGCAAGAGCACCTACAGCATCGCCGACGGCGACTGCGTCGAGGTCGGCGACGAGATTCCGGACATAGTTCCCGTCCGTGACAGCAAGGACCCCCACGGACCCGCCCTCACCTTCACCACCGCCGCCTGGCGATCCTTCATCACCGCCATCAACACCGGCGAACTCCCCACCCAGCCGTGAACACTCGGCGGCTCCTGCGGCCACCGCAGGAGCCGCCGACGCCACGACCTCCGGGAGGGAACCCATATGCACTCCATCGCAACCTGGTACAAGAGCAGTTACAGCGGCAGCGAAGGCGGGAACTGCATCGAAGTCGCCGACGGTTCCACCGGCACAGTTCCCGTCCGTGACAGCAAGGACCCTCACGGACCCACCCTCACCTTCACCACCGCCGCCTGGCGATCCTTCATCACCGCCATCAACACCGGCGAACTCCCCGCCCGGCCGTGAACACTCGGCGGCTCCTGCGACCACCGCAGGAGCCGCCGACACCACGACCTCCAGGAGGGACCCCGTCGTACCTGCCAACGCAGCCCGGCGACTTCCCGCCCACCCGCACTGACATCACCGGTCGCGCCGCCTCAGGAACAGTCCCAGCGGTGGTCGACCGGACGGTCCGGGCACGACCTGCACTCGAAGATGTAGACACCGCCCGCGTCGCCGAACATCACCTGGGCGGGACTGTGCGCGGCGCGGCCCCCGGTGGCGTCGCGGCGCTCCTCGCCGGTCTCGCTGTCGCGGTCCTCCAGTGGGAGCCAGGTGCGGTACGACATGCCGTCGTACTCCCAGCTCTTCACCGTCAGGAGATGGTCCGTCGTCCGCCCGCAGGTCGGGCAGTCCGGCCAGCCGGGTTCCTGGGTCCAGCTCGGGTATCCGCCGAGCTTGATCCCCGGGGCCTCGGCCAGGTGGTAGCTGTACCACAGGCCGGTGCGGGCCTTCAGTTCCTCCATCCGGACGCCCACCGCTTCGCTCACCTCCTCCGGCATGTCCCAGCTCGGATAGTCCGTCACCGGCTCGGGATGCAGGACGCACGGGGCCGGGATGCTGCCCTCGGGCGCCGTGGCGACGGTCGGCGGCGCGGCATCGAGGACCGGACCCACCGTGCCGGAACTCCGCCGGATCACCCGGGGCGTCGGCTCCGGGCAGGAGTCGACGATGAACGGGCACCAGAGCACCTGGAGCAGATCGGTCCCGGCGGGGAAGTCGAGCTGAGGGACGTCCCGGCGGTGGATCTGGACCACGGGCACCAGGGGCACCGGCCCCTGCGTCCCGGGCTGGCCCCACTCCCCGGGGTGATCCGTGCTCGGACAGATCGGCCACGGCTCGTCGGCGGGCCACAGCAGCGGCCCGCCGACCGAGCTCTCGGCCGGCGACGGGCTTCCGGCTCGGGGATGGAGGCGTATCGCTTCGCGGCGCAGCGGCGCCAGTTCGGGGAAGAGCTGCTCCACATCCACAGGGCGTTGCGGGGTCGTGCGGGCCATCGTCGTCTCCGGGGTGCGGTGTGCGGGGCGGTGGAGTCGCCACGGGTGGCTCGGCGGGAGCGGAGCCCGTTTCCGGGCACCGGTCAGCCCGATCACGTACCGACTCGGCCGGACGCCGAATCGACTCGGCGTCCGTGGCTCCGATTCGATCACGTCCCACCGACAACCCGAACGGAACCGGTACAGGCCCGGCCGCCCGGGTGCGCAGCCCCGCGCGGAATGCGGTGGTTCCCGTACCGGGCCCCGCCGCATTGCGCGCGAAAACGCCCTCCCCGGAGATTGAGGCGCCGGGGAGGGCGTTCTTCATTCCCTTACTGGACGGGCCTTCCGTTCACGAGGCCATTGCCCCGATCGGGAATCAGTTCCACTTCTGGTAGTTGCCGCCGTTGCCGCCGATGGCGTAGACGTCGCCGTTCACGTTGCTGTCCAGGTAACGGCCGGTGGCGACGTTCCGGTAGAAGGAGCCGTTGCCGCCCCAGCTCTTGACCCACTTCTGGTAGTTGCCGCCGTTGCAGCCCAGCGTGTAGACCTTGCCGTCGCCGTTGCTGTCGAGGCAGCGGCCGGTGGCCAGGTTCTTGAAGGTGTAGGTCTCGTTGCCCTCGTCGTTGGCCCACCAGACCTGGTAGGACCCGCCGTTGGCGCCCAGGGTGTAGACGTTGCCGTTGCCGTTGCTGTCCAGGACACGGCTGGTGGCGAGGTTGGTCAGGGTGACGTAGCCGGAAGCGGCGCTGGCCGGCCCGGTGGACAGGAACGTCAGGCCGCCGGCCAGGACGGCCGTCGAGGCAGCAAGGGCAGCGGTGCGCTTGACGAGCTTCATCGCATTTCCTCCCGATGTCGACCGGTCCGTCTGACCGGTCGACGTCGAACTTATCCGCAGAATCCCTTCCATGGACCTCCGGATCTCCGGACATGTCCAGCTTCGGCCACCTGGAACTGGGTGATCCGGATTTCTCGGGCAGGAACGGAACAATTCCCGCCGGTACATCCGCGGATATCACCGGACATTCCCGGGATCGGCGCTGGACAGACCCCACCGATACGGGGATGTCATGGCAAGGCCAACACAAAGCGGACAAGGCCCGCAGATCCGATCATTCGGCACCCGAAGTCTTCGACCACGAACATGGCCGGATCCGGCGACGCCGGGCGTGGCCGGTCGTTGTCGGACCCACCGCGTACCGTTCAACAGCCACTGCAAACCCGCACGTCACCAGGAGGCCACCCCGTGCCCACGGCCGCCGAGATGATCGCCCCGGACACCGTCGCCGCGCTCGCCCGCTGCCTCGCCCGCACCGGCCCGGGCGTCACCACCGACGCCCTCGACCGCTGCCGCGCGGCCCTGGACCCGCTCGGCTTCCGCGAGCGCGTCACCGCGATCCGCGACGCCGTGCTCGCCGACCTCCCGTCCGGCTACCCGGAGTTCGAGCAGGTCCTGTACGCGGCGCTGCGGGACGCGGAGTTCACCGGGTGGATGACCTTCCCCGTCGGCGAGGCCGTCGCCGTCCGCGGCCTGGACGCGTTCGAACCCGCGCTCGCACTGCTCGCCGCGCTCACCCCCCGGCACACCTCCGAGAGCGCCGTCCGACCGTTCCTCCGCGCCGACCAGGCCCGCGCGCTCGCCGCCATCACCTCGTGGACCGCCCACCCGGACCCGCACGTCCGGCGGCTCGCCAGCGAAGGCACCCGGCCGCGCCTGCCGTGGGCACCGCAACTGCCCGCCCTGATCGCCGATCCGACGCCCGCGCTGCCCCTGCTCGACGCGCTGTACCGGGACGAGTCCGAGTACGTGCGCCGCTCGGTCGCCAACCACCTCAACGACATCAGCCGCGACCACCCCGCCGTCGCCGTCGAGGCCGCCGGCCGCTGGCTCGCCGACCCGGCGCCGACCACGCCGCAGCTGGTCCGGCACGGACTGCGGACCCTGATCAAGGCGGGCCGCCCGGAGGCGCTCACCCTGTTCGGCCACCGCCCGGACGCCCCGGTGACCGTCGAGGGCCCGCACGTCCTGACCCCGGACCTCCGGCTCGGCGAGGAGCTGGTGTTCGAGTTCGCGGTGACCAACACCCATGACGAGAGCACCAGCGTGGTGATCGACTACGTCGTGCACCACGTCAAGGCCAACGGCGGCCGCACGCCCAAGGTCTTCAAGCTGACCACCCGCACCCTGGCCCCCGGCGAGACCCTGCGGGCGGTCCGGCGGCACGCCGTGAAGCCGATCAGCACCCGGCGCTACTACGCCGGTCTGCACCTGCTGGAGCTCCAGGTCAACGGCAGCCGCCACGGGGAGGGGTCGTTCACCCTGCACCTGTGACGGCCGCGTGGGCGGCCACGCCGCCGACGGTCAGTCGTGCCACCTCGGGCGGCCACAGTGCCGAACCCTCCAGCACGAGCCGGCGTGTCCGTCGTCCGGTACTCGCAGCCGAGCCGGCCCGCCAGCAGCCGACCGAGCGTCGGCTTCCCGGTGTTCGACATGCCCCCGATCAACACCACCCGCACACCGTCGTCCGTCATACGGCCGACCCTGTCCACCGGCCCCGGCCCGCGCCCGCGCGCGGGAAGTCGACCCCGCCGACTTCCGGCGCGCAGGCTGCCCGGAGTGCGCCGGGGACCGCAGACTGCCCACCACCGCGCTCACCGGCGCGCACCGCCCACCTGCGGCTTCGCGCTGCCCGGTCCTGACCGGTCTGCCGGGCCGGTCAGCCGTACGAAGCCGTGAACCGGTACCGCCCGGCGTCCGGTCGGGGACAGTGCGGGAAGGCGCCATGTGGAAGGAAGGACTCGTGAGCGTTGCAGTCTCCGAGCACAGTGGGCCGTGGACGGTCGCGGACGCACCCTCGGCGCGCACGACATCGCCGTGGCCATCGAGATCGCCTCGCCCTCCACCCGCGTTGCCGACAAGAAGACGAAGCCGTCCCTGTATGCCGCAGCCGGGATCCCGCACTACTGGCGCATCGAGCTCGAACCCGCGCCACGCCTCTGCCTCGGGCACCTCGAACGCGGTCTCTACGTCGACCGTCTCGTCCAGGTCGGCGCGACCGCCCGGCTCGACGACCCCTTCACCTTGAGCCTCGACCCCGCGCGGCTGCGCCGGTAGCCGCGGGCGGCCGCATCACACCGCCGTCGACTCCGTCGCCCCTGTGCCCGACCGGGCGGGCGGGCACAGGCCGCCGCCGGTCGAGCCGGGTGCCGACTCCCGCCGGTCGGCCGACGGGACCGGCCCCGCCACCGCACCGGAAGTCGGACCCGCCGACTTCCCGCGCGCGAGGCGTCCGGACAGGAGCGGCGCCACGGCCGCGCACCCGGCCACGGCGATCATCACGAGTCCCGCCCCGACCAGCACCGCGCGCGGCCCCAGCACGGCCGTCAGCGGACCGCCCAGGGTGGCGCCCGCCGGGGAGGCCGTCATCAGCACGGAGGACCGCAGGGCCAGCACGGAGGTCAGGGCGGGCGGCGGTGTGAGGTCCTGGAACAGGCGGAGCGACAGCGCGCCGTAGGGGCCGTACACCACGCCGGCCACGGCGAACCCGGCCACCGAGACCGCGGCCGGGCCGGGCGGCGCGAACGACAGCAGGGCGACACCGTGCGCGGCGACGATCCCCAGCAGCACCCGCCGGACGGCGCCGCCGCGCAGCATGCCGACGGCCAGCGCACCCAGCACCGCCCCGACCCCGAAGGCCGCCCAGTAGGCACCGAGCAGGCCCGGCCCGGCCGCCAGCTCCTGCCCGACGAACAGCGGCAGCGCGACCTCCACCGGGCCCCAGGCCAGATTGAACAGCCAGGTCAGGGCGAGCAGCGCGAGCAGTTGCGGCCTGGCCCGCAGCACCCGCAGTCCCTCGCCGCGCGGTACGGCGTCCTGCTCCGTCCGGTCACGCGCGGAGTCCGGGACGGGGACCGGGGCGGGGGCGGCGGACAGCCGTCCGGCACCGACCGCCAGCACCGCGAACGACAGCGCGTCCAGCCCGATCACCCAGGCCGGTGCGGCCACCGCCGTCAGCGTCCCCGCCAGCGCCGGTCCGGCGATCATCGCCACCCAGCCACTCGTACTGAGCAGCGCGTTGGCCGCCAGCCGGTGCCCGGCCGGGATCACCTCGGCCACCAGGGCGTACCGGGCGCTCGCGCCCCAGCCGTGCAGCAGCGAGGAGCCGGCCAGCAGGGCCAGCAGCAGCCAGGGCGCCAGCACCCCGGACGCCCACCCCACCGGGACCGCGCCGAGCAGCACCGCGCGCGTCCACGCGTCCGCCCGGATCAGCCGCCGGGCGGGCAGTCCGCGCAGCCACCGGCCGAGCAGCAGCGCACCGAGCGCGCCGGGCAGGACGTACGCGGCGACGGCAGCCCCGACGAACAGTCCGGCCTGCCCGGGCGGGGCCAGTTGCAGCGCGAGCCACGGCACGGCGACGGCGCTCATGCCGTCGCCGAGGTCGGACACCGCGAGCGCGGGGAGCAGCCGCCGGAACGGGCCGGGGGCGAACAGTGGACGGTAGGCCGGGGGAAGCCGCCGGACCAGTGGTGCGGATGAGATCATGCAGGCCAGGCAAGCGGTTCACGCGCGCTTGAAGTCAAGCGGAACCGGAGAGCGGGACCGGGCAGCGGAACCGGGGGCGGGGGCGCACGTGCAGGACGTCGGAATCGGGGAACTGGCCCGGCAGACCGGGCTGCGGCCCTCGGCGCTGCGGTACTACGAGAGCCTCGGCCTGCTGCCCGCCGCCCGGCGCGAGGGCGGCCGCCGGGTCTGGCCGGCGGCCGCGCTGCGCCGGGTCGCCCTGATCCGGATGTCCCAGCGGGCGGGCTTCACGCTGGCCGAGATCCGAGGGCTGCTGGACTCCTCCACCGCGCGCGGCACCACCCGCCAGTGGCGTGCCCTGGCCGAACGCAAGCTCCCCGAGCTCGACCTCGTGGTCCGCCAGACCCAGCGGCTCCGGGACGCCGTCGCGGCCTGCCTCGCCTGCGGCTGCATGAACTTCGCCGACTGCGAACTCCTCTCCGCCGGTGCGGCCGACGGCGACTGACCGGGCGGGCGGGGCGGCCGCCGGAACGTGATCGACATGTGATCCGGCGCCCCCGTCCGGCGGGCTCCGGCGGCGTGCCCGGACGCCCTTTCCCGGGCCTGCGGCACGGTGCGGCCGACCGACCGCCCCGGGGTCCGCAGGCCAGGGCGGCGGCCGTCCGGCCGGGGCCGCAGCAGGGCCCAACGGCCCTTTCGGCACCGGGAATCGGAGGTGAACGCACCTCCGCCGCCTCCTACGCTGGAAGCATCCCGCCCCCTCCGGAAGGCCCGCCCTTGAACCGCACCGTCCGCTCCGTCGACGACGTCCTCGACCTGCTCGACGGACTCTTCCGCCCCGAAGCCGACCGCTGGACCGACCGGGCCGCCGACTGGTGGGACGGCTTCTACGCCGACCGGGACTCCGGGCGGCCGTTCTTCGTCGACAAGCCGGACGAGAACCTCGTCGCACTGCTCGACGCCGGCCCGCTGCCGCCCGGTGCGCGGGTACTGGACCTCGGCTGCGGGGCCGGCCGCAACGCCGTGCACCTCGCCTCGCTCGGCTTCGAGGTGGACGCCGTCGACCTCTCCGCGACCGCCCTCGCCTGGGCGCGCGAGCGCGCGGAGGCGGCGGGCGTCGCCCCGCGCTTCCACCACGGCAACATCTTCGGCACCGAACTCCCCCTCCCCCACTACGACCTGGTGTACGACTCGGGCTGCCTGCACCACCTCCCGCCGCACCGCCGGATCAGCTACCTGGCCCTGCTGGAGCGCGTCCTCGCGCCGGGCGGGCACTTCGGGCTGACCTGCTTCGCGGCCGGCGCCATGGGTTCGGAGCTGCCGGACACCGCGCTGTACCGCAACGGCCGGCTGGACGGCGGACTGGCCTTCACCCCGGACGAACTCCGGTGGATCTTCGCCGGGTTCACCGAGCTGGAGATCCGCCCGATGGTCCCGCAGGGGCCCGCGTCGCCGCTCTTCGGCCTGCCCGTGCTGCTCACCGCCCTGTTCCGCAGGCCGCTCGCCGACTGAGGCATGCGGGCGCCCCGGCCGGGAAGGAAGGAGGTGGACAGGGCCGGGTCGCACCGCCGACCGGCCGGCCGGCAGCGAGAGGGGACGGGACGCGATGTCCGCCGACGAAACGCCGTGGGACGACGCCGTCGGGCGCGGACTGGGCTTCCTCCACCGGGCGTTGGGGCCCACCGGACTCCCCTCCGCCCGGCCCGGCGCCGACCCGGAGCTGCGCCGCCCGCTCAGCGGCGCCGAGGCGCGCCGGCACCTGCTCGTCACGCACGGGGAGGACCTCGGCTTCGACCCGGACGACGAGGGCTTCTCCGCGATGTGGGGGCTCGCGCTGCTGCGGCCGGGGTCCGAACGCGCCGAGGAGCGCGAGCTGGTCGCCGCGCTGGCGTCGCAGGTCGCGCGGTACCGCGAGCCCGCGGCGCAGCGCTACCGCATCTTCCCGCCCGGCCTCCCGTTCCCCGCCGACACCGACAGCACCGCCGTCGCGGCCGTCGGCCTGGCCCGGCACGGGCTGCTCGGGGCTGCCGAACTGGACGACCTTTCGCGGGAGTTGCTGGACACCCAGATAGGCCCGGACGACGGTCCGATACCGGCCTACTGGGAGGACAGCGACCGCAGTCCCGCGCGCGGACGGCGCTACGACGCCGTGTCCGCCGCCAACATCCTGTTCGCACTGCACCTTCCGGGCGCCGCCCACCGGCTGCCGCACCCGGCGGCCGAGGCGACCCTCCGGTACGTCGTCGAACACCTCAACGGCCCCCGCACCGGCACCCGTTACTACTCCGCCCCGGAAGCCTTCCTGCACGCCGCCGCCCGGGCCTCCACCGTGGTGCCCGAACTCGCCGGGCCGGTACGGCGGGCGGTGGGGCACGTGACCACCCAGACCGCCGAGACGCCGCTCCTGGTGGCACTGCTCGTGCTCGCCGGCGAGCACGCCGGCGAGAGCGCCGGCGAGAGCGCCGAACTGCCCGAGCTGCGCCGCCGGCTGGCCGGGACCCAACTCGCGGACGGCTCCTGGCCGGCCGCCGGCTACTTCCGCACCGGGCGGCTGCCGCTGTACTTCGGCTCGCCGCACCTCACCACCCTGTTCGCGGTCCGCGCGCTGCGCCCGGAGACCGCCGCCCGGCCGTGAGCACGGAGGAGGACGGGACCGGGACCACCGACGGGGCAGCCGGGACCGCCGACAGGGCCACCGGAACCACCGGGACCGCCGACAGGACGGCCCGGACCACCGACGGGACGCCCCGGACCGGAGGGAGCGCCGCGGTGGCGGCACTGCTGGCGCCCTTCCGGGACGTCCTGGCCGCCCCGGGCGCGCCCGCCCTGGCCGCAGCGCTGCTGACGGAGTCCCTCGCCCACTGCGGCTGCGACCGCGGCGCCTCCTGGCACGCCGGGGAGGCGGTGTTCACCACCGTGTTCGAACTGCACGCCTCCCCCGCCGACGCCGACCCCGCCGAGCATCTGACGGTCGGCCGGTACATCGCGCTGTTCTTCCTGGTGGAGGACGGCCCGCCGGAGGAGGCCCGGGCGCTGGCCGACCGCATCCGGGCCGGCACCGGGTACGGCGACGGAGAGGCCGCCCGGGCACTGCGCGTCCTGCTGGCGGACCTCCGCGGCCGCGGACTGCCGACCGGGCGGCTGACGGCGCTGGTCGCCGAGTTCTGCGCGGCCACCGCGGCGGAGGCCGCCGGGCCGCCACCGCCCGGGCGGGCGCCCGTCCCCCGCGCGGAGACGATCGGCGCGCGGCCGCACATCGAGTGCTGGCGACTGCTGCGGGCCCTGCCCCCGCCCGCTCCCGGCTCCTCCGGGCACGCGTTCGCCGAGGCGACCGTGGAGGCCGTGTACCTGGCCAACGACCTGCTGTCGGCAGCGGTCGAGGAGCGCGCCGGAGGGCGCGCCGCGGCCGGGAACACCGTGCTCGCCCGGGCCCGCGGCACCGGCGACCGCGCGGGCGCCGTCGAGTCCGCCGTCACCCGCTACAACACCCTGGTCGCGACGCTCGCCGCCGAACGGCACCGGCCGCTGCCCGCCCTGCTGGGCGAACTGGTGGACGGCAATCTCCGCGGACACCTCGCCCTCGCCGGCGTCCGCTACCCGGGCCTGCCCCTGGACGTCCTCGGCCGGCTGCGCACCGTCGCGGAGACGGGGCGGCCGTAGGCCGTGTCCTTCGGACCGCGCCGGGCGGGCGGCGCGGTCCGAAGGACACGGCCCGGAGGCCCCGGGCGGCGCGGTACCGGACCGCCGTCACGGCCCGGGCGAGGCGGCGCCACCGTCGCACAGCCTCCGCAGCAGCCCGTCCAGGTCGAGACGGGTGCGCTCCCGCCCGATCGGGACCAGGCTCTCGGTGCGGGCGAGGAAGTCCCGGACCCGCCCGGCGGGGGCCCGCAGGACGACGCTGCTCCCCTCGCCGGTGAGGGTGATGAAGACGGAGTCGAGCCGCTCGTCCACGCCGGGGTGGACCGACACACTGCCGATCCCGGACCAGCCGTGCAGTCCGGTGGCGAGCAGGTCGCGGGCGAACACCCAGGTGATGGGCGTGGCGAGGTCGGTGTGGTTGTCGAGGAAGACGGCGTAGGGGTCGGCGGCGTGGTACCGCAGCCGGGCCGCGACGGAGACGGTCAGACCGGGGCAGACGGCGACCCGCAGGTCGAGCTCGACCGCGCAGCCGTCACCGGGGGCGTACTGCGCGGGGACGCGCGGGCTGTCGTACGTCATGACCGCCTCCGGGTGGGGCGCACCGCCGGAACGGCGACGCGGGCATGCAGAATCGTTTCTTCACAACCGCCACGGGCGGAAAAGTCAGGGCTCACGGCAGGAACAACGAGCCACCCGGGCTTCGGCAACCCCCGCGTCCGTCGGTCCCTCCCTGCCGTCCCTTCCTGCCGTCCCTTCCTTCCGTCCCTCCCTCCGCGCCGGACCACCCGCGCCGGACCACCCGCGCGGCCCAGGCCGACGGCGCGCCGCCCCGCGCCGGGTCCGCCCCGTCCCTAGGCTGACGCCGCAGCAGCCCCGAGCGCCGCCGCCCCCGCAGCGGCCCGCGCGCCCCCTCCCCGCCGCGACCCCAGGAACGGACCACCCCCATGCACCCTGTCGTACGCGGCGCCGGGGCCCTCGGCCTCGCCGCGGTCCTGGCCGCCGGCACGGCCGCCTGCGAGAGCGGCTCCGGCACCGCCGCCGCCTCGCCCACCGCTCCCGCCTCCTCGGGCTCCACCTCCGCCTCAGCCTCAGCCTCCGCGGGCGTCCCGCCGCTGCCGGCCTCGCTCACCGGCCAGCAGCTCGACTGGCAGCCCTGCCCGGCCCCCTCCACCGCCCAGGGCGGCGACGGCTCCGCCCCGGGCGCGCCCTGGCAGTGCGCCACCCTCAAGGCCCCGCTGGACTACACGAAGCCCGACGGGCAGACCATCGACCTGGCCCTGATCCGGGCCGTGGCCACCGGCACCGGCGGGCAGTCCCGGATCGGCTCGCTGATCTACAACTTCGGCGGCCCCGGCGGCTCCGGCGTCGCCACCCTGCCCGCCCTCGCCAAGGACTACGCCGACCTCAACGCCCGCTACGACCTGGTGAGTTTCGACCCGCGCGGGGTCGGCAACAGCGCGGGCGTACGGTGCCTGGACGACGCCGCCACCGACGCCTCCGCCGCCGTCGACGGCTCGCCCGACGACCAGGCCGAGACCACCGCGCTCGACGCGGCCAACACCGCCTACGTCGCCGCCTGCGAGCAGAACTCCGGGGCCGTCCTGCCCCACGTCGACACCGTCTCGGCCGCCCGCGACCTCGACCTGATGCGCCAGGTGCTCGGCGACGCGAAACTGCACTACTTCGGCATCTCCTACGGCACCGAACTCGGCGGCGTCTACGCCCACCAGTACCCGGGCAACGTCGGCCACCTGGTGATGGACGCCGTCGTCGACCCGACCAAGGACCCGGAGCAGAACGCGCTCGCCCAGGCCAAGGGCTTCCAACTCGCCCTGGAGAACTTCATGAAGGCGTGCGCCGCGCAGGCCGGACCGTCCTGCCCGACCGGCCAGGGCGGCGAGGAGGGCACCCGGCGGATCACCGACCTGCTGACCGCTCTCGACGCCGCCCCGCTTCCCACCGACGGCTCCCGCAAGCTGACCCAGGACCTCGCGGTCACCGGCATCGCCGCCGCGCTCTACAACCCGAACTCCTGGAACGCCCTCTCCGTCGGGCTCCAGGAGGCGATGCAGGGCGGCACCGGCACCACCCTGCTCGCGCTCGCCGACGCCTACACCGGCCGCGACCAGCAGGGCCACTACAGCAACCAGTCCGCCGCCAACCGGGCGATCAGCTGCGCCGACGACAGGTCCCGCTACACCGCCGCCGACGTGCAGGGGCTGCTGCCCGCGTTCCGCCAGGCCTCTCCGGTGTTCGGCGACTTCACCGCCTGGGGCCTGACCTCCTGCACCGGCTGGCCGGTGCAGGGCGGCGCCGACCTCCCCGAGGTGTCCGCGCCGGGCTCGGCGCCGATCGTCGTCATCGGCAACACCGGCGACCCGGCCACCCCGTACGAGGGCGCCGGGGCGATGGTGCGGCAACTCGGCCCGGGCGTCGGGGTCGAGGTCACCCTCCAGGGCCAGGGCCACGGCGGCTACGACTCCGGCAACGCCTGCCTCAAGCAGGCCGTCGACCAGTACCTGCTGGCCGACAAGGTGCCGGCCGAGGGCACCACCTGCGCGTAGTCCGGGTCCTGGGACCGGCCGGTCGCCGGTCGGTCCGCCCCCGTCGGGGCTGCCCGGTGCCCCCGCGGGCGACGGCCCGGAGCGGCCCGCCCCCGGCACCGTCTGCACCTGGATCCACCAACCCCCCACCCCGGACGGCGACTTCGCGGCACGGCACCCTACCGTGGGCCCCGGAAAGGGGACCACATGACCGCCCAACCGCCACCGCCGCAGGGAAACCGCCGCCTCCTCGACCCCGCGCGACCGTTCCCCGAACGGGTCGCCCGGCTGGTCCGGGACTGGGAGGACGACGGCCGGGCCCGCTACCGCCTGGTCGACGGGCGGCCGTTGCTCGCCCTCTACTGCTGGCACCTGGACGCCGCCCGGCGCGGCACCACCGAGGACGACCCGGCGACCGCGGCGTACATCGCCGCGGCCTTCGCCGCCAACGGCGGCGCCGACGGGTGGGACGCGCTGCTGCGCGAACGGGCCGACTGTGCCTGCCACGGGCAGAGTTGGCGACTGGAGAACATCTCGGTCTGTCTCGGCTGCCTGCGCTACGTGTGCTATCAGGTCGAGGGGCCCTGCTGTCCCGGCGCCCGCATCGTGGGCTGAGCCGTCACAGCGCCGGGCCGGAAGCCCCCGTGCGCACCCGCTCCCCCGTCAGGAGCCGGGCCAGCAGCGCGGCGGGCCCCTCCGGCAGCGCGCCGTGCACCAGCTCCGTCCGGTGCACCAGCCGGGGAGCCCGGACCGGCACCGCCGCCACGTCCGGCACCCCGGCCAGGGCGGTGGCGGGCAGCAGCGCCAGCCCGTGCCCGGCCGCGACCAGGGCGAGCAGCCCCCGCACGTCGGTGCCCAGGTAGCGGGCCGCGGGCCGGTAGCCCTCGACACCGGCGGCGGCACTCAGCCGGGCGGCGGTCGGGGCGAGGCCCGGGGCGTCCAGCCAGTGGGCGGCGGACAGGTCGGCGAGCGCCAGGCCGGGGCGTCCGGCGAGCGGGTGCCCGACCGGCAGGGCGACGACGAGCGGTTGTTCGGCGACGGCGACGGTGGCGAGCGGGCCGACGTCGGGCAGCGGGAGCGGGTCGCTGGGCGCGGCCGGGCCGTCGACGAGCGCGAGATCGACCTCGCCGGTCGCGACCTCGGCCGGCAGGACGCCCTGGGCGACCACCCGCACCGTCAGGTCCACCGCCGGATGCGCCCGGCGCACCTCGGCGAGCGCGCGCCCCAGTTCCGCTCCGACCGCCAGCGGGGTGGCACCGACCGTGAGCCGGGCGCTCGCGGCACCCGCGAGGCGTGCGATGTCGGCGCGCGCCGCATCGATCCTCAGCAGCAGTGCGGAGGCGTGCTCCAGCAACCGTTCACCGGCACCGGTGGGCCCGACCGGACGGCGGTGGAGCACGGCGGTGCCGAGATCCGCCTCCAGTGCCGCGATCTGCTGGGAGACGGCGGACTGGGTGTAGCCGAGTTCGCGGGCCGCCTCGGAGAACGAGCCCAGCCGGGCCACCGTGACGAAGGTGCGCAGCTGCTGCGGCTCCATCTGCCATCACATCCACTGATCGAGGGGTAAGCAATCATCGTTGGCGCTGATGCCGCGTCGGCGGTCAGGATAACCGCATGACGCATCCCTCCTCCCGCCTGGCCCTGGTCGGCGACCGCTCCGCCGCCGTCCGCTCGCACGCCCGCATCCCGGGGCTGCTCGACGCGCTCGCCGCCCGCGAGCACCTCGTCCTGGACGCCTACTGGATCCCCACCGAGGACGCCGCGGCCCCCGGCGCGCTCGACGGCTTCGACGCGGTCTGGCTGCTGCCCGGCAGTCCGTACCGCAGCGAGGACGGCGCGGTCGCCGCCGTCCGCACCGCCCGCGAGCGGCGCATCCCCTTCCTCGGCACCTGCGCCGGCTTCCAGCACGCGGTGCTGGAGTACGCCCGGAACGTCTGCGGCATCGACGGTGCCGCGCACGGCGAGAGCAACCCGGAGGAGACGGACCGGGTGATCGTGCCGCTCACCTGTTCCCTGGTGGGGCACGAGGGCGCCGTCCGGCTGACCCCCGGCTCGCTGGCCGAACGGGTGCTCGGCGCGCCGCGCACCGTGGAGCGGTACCACTGCGCGTACGGGCTGAACGACGGCTACCTGGAACGGCTGCGCGCGGGCGGTCTGCGGTTCACCGGCGCGGACTACGCGGGCGAGCAGCGGATCCTGGAGCTGCCGGAGCAGGACCACCCGTTCTTCCTGGCCTCGCTGTTCCAGCCGGAGCTGGCCGGGGACGGCACCCGGGCGCACCCGATGATCCGGGCCTTCGCGGCCGCGGCCGTGGCCCGCACCGCCGCGGCCTGAGCGGAGGTCGGCCCCCGTCGGGGGCCGGCGCACGCCGGGGCCCCGGGGCCGGCGGCTCAGCGACGGGCGGCCAGCCGCTCCCACGCCTCGCCGACCCGGGGGGCCAGCTCCGCCAGCGATCCGCTGTTGTCGATCACCAGATCGGCGATCGCCAGCCGGTCCGCCCGGCTCGCCTGGGCGGCCATCCGGGCCCGGGCCTCGTCCTCGGTCATGCCGCGCAGCCGCACCAGCCGGTCGATCCGCACCTCGTCCGCCGCGTCGACGACCACGACCAGGTCGTACAGCGGGCCGAGCCCGTTCTCGGCCAGCAGCGGCACGTCGTGCACCACCACCGCGTCCGGCGCGGCCGCCGACTCCAGCTCGGCGGACCGCGCCCGGACCAGCGGGTGGACGATCGCGTTCAGCGCCTTCAGCCGCTCCGGGTCGGCGAAGACGACCGCGCCGAGGGCGGGCCGGTCCAGCGAGCCGTCCGCCGCGAGCACGCCCGGGCCGAACTCGGCGGCCACGGCCGCCAGGCCGGGCGTCCCGGGGGCGACCACCTCGCGGGCGATCACATCGGAGTCCACGATCACCGCGCCGTGGGCGGCGAGCAGCCGCGACACCTCGCTCTTGCCCGCGCCGATGCCGCCCGTCAGTCCGATCTTCAGCATGGCGTCAGGCTACCGGCGCGCACCGCCCTCCCGTCACCCCGGGCCGCCCGGTCACCCGCCCCGGGGCCCCGGGCGCCGCCCCGGCCCCCTGCCCCCGGGCCCCTGGCCCCTGAGACTCACCCCACGTCGAGGCTCTCGCCCTCGCCCAGGGTGCGCAGCTCCGCGCCACCCGGGCCGCCCGGGCCGATCAGCCGGGTGTGCACGGCGAGGCCGACCGGGCTGAGCACCGCGTCGTGCACCGGCACCGCCTGCCGCGCCCCGGCCTCGCGGACGTAGTCGACGAGCTCGCCGACCTTGGTCCACGGCGCGGCGATCGGCAGCAGCAGGGTGTCCACCGGTCCCGGCGGGACGAGCAGCGCGTCACCGGGGTGGAACAGCCGCCCGTCGAACAGGAAGCCGATGTTCCGCACCAGCGGGATGTCCGGATGGATGACGGCGTGCCACTCGCCGTGCACCGAGACCGGGATCCCGCCGAGGTCGAAGGCGTCGCCCTCGCCGACCGCCGCCACCCGCCGGCCGACCCCGTCCAGCTTCCCGGCCACGTCCTTGTTGGTCCACACCCGCAGCTCCGGGTCCGCCTCCAGGGCGGCCCGCAGCCGGGCCTCCTCGAAGTGGTCGACGTGCTCGTGGGTGATCAGGACGGCGTCCGCACCGGCCAGGGCGGCGGGGTCGGTGAACGATCCGGGGTCGACGACCACGGTCGTCCCCCCGTGCTCGAGGCGTACACAGGCATGTCCGAACTTGGTGATCCGCATGGGGTGAACATACAGCAGAACTGCACAGTTCTGCTGTAGATCTTCGGGGTAGGCTTCTCCCGTGAACAGCCCGCACCCCGAGACCCTCGAACTCGCCGCCGACCTGCGCGGCGCCATCGGCGAACTGGTCCGCGCACTGCGCCCCGACGACGCGCTGCCGCAGAACCAGGCCGGCGTCCTCGGTCTGCTGGTCCGCGACGACCGCGCCCGCACCGTCGCCGAACTGGCCGTCCTCCAGCGCGTCCGGCACCAGTCGATGGCCCGCACGGTCGCACTGCTCACCGAGGCCGGCCTGGTCACCCAGCAGCCGCACACCACCGACCGCCGCAAACTGCTGGTCACCGCCACCGAGGCCGGCCGCGCCGCCCTGTACGAGCAGCGCGCCCGCCGCGAGGCACGGATCGCCTCGGCGATCGAGGCCCGCCTCAGCCCCGACGAGCGCGAGACCCTGCGCAGCGCCGTCGCCCTGCTCCGCCGCCTGCCCTGACCGCGGGCGGACCCCGACGCCGCCCCGCTTCCTCGCCGAGCCCGCCCCCTCGCCGCACCCGCCCCCCGCCGAGCCCGCCCCCTCGCCGAGCCCGCCCCGGGAGCTACGAGGCCGTGCCGACCAGTTCCTCCGCCGGACGCTGCGCCGGCAGCACGGCCGGGGCCAGCTCCGGCAGCTCGACGTGCTCGCTCAGCCCGAACCGGTCGTGCAACCGCCGCAGCGGGCGCGGCGCCCACCAGTTGAACTCGCCGAAGAAGCTCATCGCGGCCGGCACCAGCAGACAGCGGACCAGGGTCGCGTCGACCGCGACGGCGACGGCCAGCGCGATGCCCATCTGCTTGACCATCAGCATGTCGCCGAGGGCGAAGCCGGCGAAGACGATCACCATCAGCAGCGCCGCCGAGGTGATGATCCGACCGCTGCGCTGGACGCCCAGCTCCACCGCCCGGGTACAGCTGTGCCCCTTGTCCCGCAGCTCCTTGATCCGGGCCAGCAGGAAGACCTCGTAGTCCATCGACAGCCCGAAGGCGAACGCGAACACCAGGACCGGGATGAAGGTCTCCAGCCCGCCGGTCGGACTGAAGCCGAGCAGCCCGCTGAACCAGCCGTCCTGGAACACCAGGGTCAGCGCGCCGAGCGAGGCGCCCAGCGAGAGCAGGTTCATCAGCAGGGCCTTGACCGGCATCACCACCGAGCCGGTCATCAGGAAGAGCAGGACCAGGGTCCCGAGCGCCACCAGGCCGAGCGCGATCGGCCCCCGGGTGAGCAGTTCGTCCTGGAAGTCGACCACCGAGGCCGCCCCGCCGGTCACCTGGGTGGTCAGCCCGCCCCGGTCCGCGCGCAGCTCCTTGACGACCTGCTTGGCCTCCGCGCCCTGCGGGTCGCCGTGCACCAGGACGTCGACGGTGGAGACGGTGTCGCTCACCGGGGTGACGGCCCGCACCCCGCTGACGCCGGGCAACTGGGCCACCACGTCGTCCGCGTAGGCCTGGGCGACCGTCGCACCGCTCTGCACCACCACCGTGATCGGGGCGGCCGAGGCCTGCGGGAAGCGCTGGTCGACGGTCTCGGCGACCTGCCGGCCCGCCGAGGAGGCGGGCAGCACGGCGGCACCGGAGTTGCGCATCTCGGCGTGCAGGAACGGCGCCCCGGCGGCCATCAGCACCCCGGTGCAGACCAGTGCGACCAGCACGGCCCGCTTGCGGACCCGGCGCACGGTCCGGCTGAAGAAACCCTCGTCGGGGACGGGCGCAGCGGGTGTCCTGATCCGGCGCCCGGCGAAGCCGAGCAGCGCGGGCACCAGCGTCAGCGCGGCGGCCACCGCGATCACCACGACGCTCACCCCGGCCGCGGCGACCGCCCCGAGCACCGGACTGGTGAAGACGAACAGCCCGGACAGGGCGACGGCGACGGTCAGTCCGGAGAAGGCGACGGTGCGCCCGGCGGTGGCGGCGGTCCGCTCCACGGCGGCGGAGATCGACGCTCCGTGCCCGCGTTCCTCGCGGAAACGATTCACCATGAGCAGCGCGTAGTCGATCGAGAGTCCGAGCCCCAGCACGGTGGCGATCGGCAGCACACTGGTGTCGATGTCCATGATCCTGCTGAAGCCGAACATGGCCAGCAGCGCCCCGCCCACCGAGGCGACGGCCCCGATCACCGGCAGGCTCGCGGCGGCCAGGCCGCCGAACACCAGGACCATCACGATCAGGGTGAGCGGCAGGGTCACGATCTCGCCGAAGCGGGTGTCCTTCTCGGTCTGCTTCTTGACCTCGTCCTGGAGCACGAGGTCCCCGCCGACGGTCACCTTGCCACCACCGGGCCGGACTTCGGCGCCGATCGCGGCCAGCCGCTGGTTCACGGCGCCGGCCTGCGCGGAGGTGCTGCTGTCCGCCATCCGCACCGAGACCAGGCTCGCGTTGCCGTCGGCCGAGCGGAGCGCCCCGGAACCCGGGCCGGGGCCGTAGGCGTCGACCACCGAGGAGACCCCGGGCAGGGCCGCGATCTCGGCGGTGGCCCGGGTGACGGCGTCGCGCACGGCGGTGTCGTCCACGGAGCGGCCGTCCACCACGGCGGTGACGGTGCCCCGGGCCGGGTCGGCGGCGGCGACGACCGCGCTGCCCCGGTCCGCCTCGGCGGAGGCGGAGGAGGCGCCGGCCACCGTGCCCTCGAAGACCCGGCCGCCGATCAGCACGCCTATGACCAGGACGACCGCCCAGAACCCGAGGACCCAGCGCCGCTGCCGGTAGCAGAACCGGCCGAGGGCGGCGAGACGTCCGGCGACCCGGGGGTCGGCGGACGTACCGGCGTCGGGGACGAGGGGGGAAGCGGGGGTCACGGCAGAGCGACGGCGCATATGCGTGGGGTGCCTAGCGTGCGGGGCCGGGTGAGCGACCCATCGGGCAACTCCCCCCAAGGTAGGCCCCAGGTCCCGAATCACCCATAGGCATCCGATGAGCCCCTAATCACAAAAATACGGCCCATAAAGAACACATAATGAAGGCCGAAAAACAATGGACCCCGCTCGGAAACCGAGCGGGGTCCATCGATGACGCCGGGTTCTGATCAGCCGGAGCTAATCAGCCACAGCGGCGGGGTCAGAGCTTCAGCTCTGGCCACCGGCCAGCTTCTCGCGCAGGGCGGCCAGGGCCTCGTCCGAGGCCAGGGCGCCCGAGCCCTCGTCGCTGCTGGACGAGTAGGAGCCACCGGCCGCGGCGGCAACGGCGTCGCCACCCTCGGCAGCGGCCTCCGCGTCGGCCTCGCGGCTCTTGATGACCTGGGCCTGGTGCTGCTCGAAGCGGGTCTGGGCCTCGGCGTACTGCCGCTCCCACTCCTCGCGCTGCTTCTCGAAGCCGGGCAGCCAGTCGTTCGCCTCGGGGTCGAAGCCCTCCGGGTAGATGTAGTTGCCCTGGTCGTCGTACGACGCGGCCATGCCGTAGAGGGTCGGGTCGAACTCGACCTCGGCCGGGTTGGCACCCAGCGCCTCGTTGGCCTGCTTCAGCGAGAGGCTGATGCGGCGACGCTCGAGGTCGATGTCGATGACCTTGACGAAGATCTCGTCGCCGACCTGGACGACCTGCTCCGGGATCTCGACGTGGCGCTCGGCCAGCTCGGAGATGTGGACCAGACCCTCGATGCCCTCGTCCACGCGGACGAACGCACCGAACGGAACCAGCTTGGTGACCTTACCCGGAACGACCTGGCCGATCTGGTGGGTACGGGCGAACTGCTGCCACGGGTCCTCCTGGGTCGCCTTCAGCGACAGGGAGACGCGCTCGCGGTCCATGTCCACGTCGAGAACCTCGACGGTGACCTCCTGGCCGACCTCGACAACCTCGGACGGGTGGTCGATGTGCTTCCAGGACAGCTCGGAGACGTGCACCAGGCCGTCGACGCCACCCAGGTCCACGAAGGCACCGAAGTTGACGATCGAGGAGACGACGCCGGAGCGCACCTGGCCCTTCTGCAGGGTGGTGAGGAAGGTCTGGCGGACCTCGCTCTGGGTCTGCTCCAGCCAGGCACGGCGGGACAGGACCACGTTGTTGCGGTTCTTGTCCAGCTCGATGATCTTGGCCTCGAGCTCCTTGCCCACGTAGGGCTGGAGGTCGCGGACGCGACGCATCTCGACGAGCGAGGCCGGCAGGAAGCCACGGAGGCCGATGTCGAGGATGAGACCACCCTTGACGACCTCGATGACGGTACCGGTGACGATGCCGTCCTCTTCCTTGATCTTCTCGATCGTGCCCCAGGCACGCTCGTACTGAGCGCGCTTCTTGGACAGGATGAGACGACCCTCCTTGTCCTCCTTCTGGAGAACCAGGGCCTCGATGTTGTCGCCGACGGCGACGACCTCGTGCGGGTCGACGTCGTGCTTGATCGACAGCTCGCGGGACGGGATGACGCCCTCGGTCTTGTAACCGATGTCGAGGAGGACCTCGTCACGGTCGACCTTCACGATGACGCCCTCGACGATGTCGCCATCGTTGAAGTACTTGATGGTCTCGTCGATCGCGGCCAGGAACGCCTCGGCGTCGCCGATGTCGTTCAGCGCGACCTGCGGGGTGGTGCTGAGGGAGGAGTCGGTGGGGCTCGTCATTAGGAAAAGGGCTCCGGTACGGACATGAAAGTCGTAGGTAATGCCACGCGGAGGGCCCGTATCGCTCCCACCGAAAGCCGGACAGCCAAGAACACGGAGCACCGGGAATCCCGCAGCACGGGAGAATCGGCGTCCGTCTTGCGACCGTGGGGTCTTCGACAGATGCGAGCGCGACCTGCTCCGTCCGAGGCGCGCAGGCCCGCAGCGCAACTTGTAGCATACGGGGACGGCCAGGCACGGTCAACGCCAACAACGGCAAGACGGTGGAGCCCGGCATGGAACAGGCCATATCCTCCGATTGCGCACCGCGAGGTGGCGGCCGAAGGGACCCCTTCCCCGGATGCCACCGCCGGGATCCCGGCCCTCTCGGACCGGATCGCGACAGCGGCGCTTCCGCAGACGACACCCTACGCGATGGGCCTTCTCACCGTGACCGGCACCCCCCTCCCCGAGCCCGACGATCTTGACGAGGACGGCGACGACGCGGTAAGGAGGTCCGCCGGCGCCGGCGAGAGCAGCCGTGCCAGCCGCCACTGGTGGGACCGCAACGCCGACGAGTACCAGGACGAGCACGGCGAGTTCCTCGGCGACGACCGCTTCACCTGGTGCCCCGAGGGCCTCGACGAGGCCGACGCCCGCCTGCTCGGCGAGGTCTCCGGGAAGGACGTGCTGGAGATCGGCGCCGGCGCCGCCCAGTGCTCGCGCTGGCTGACCGCCCGCGGCGCCCGCCCGGTCGCCCTCGACATCTCCTACCGCCAGCTCCAGCACTCCCGCCGGATCGACCTCGCCCGCGGCACCGCACCCGTGGCCGTGGTCCAGGCCGACGCCGCCGTCCTCCCGTTCGCCGACGGCGCCTTCGACCTCGCCTGCTCCGCCTACGGAGCCGTCCCGTTCAGCGCCGACACCGAGGCCCTGATGCGCGAGGTGCACCGGGTGCTGCGGCCCGGCGGGCGCTGGGTCTTCTCGGTCACCCACCCGATCCGCTGGGCCTTCCCCGACGAACCCGGCGTCGAGGGCCTCACCGCGGTCTCCTCCTACTTCGACCGCACCCCGTACGTGGAGGAGGACGAACAGGGCCGCGCCAGCTACGTCGAGCACCACCGCACCCTCGGCGACCGGGTCCGCGAACTCGTCGCCGCCGGCTTCCGGCTGGTCGACCTCGTCGAGCCCGAGTGGCCGGAGGGGCACGAGCAGGACTGGGGCGGCTGGTCCCCGCTGCGCGGGCGGCTCATCCCCGGCACCGCGATCTTCGTCGCCGAACGGGGCTGACACCTTGCCACTCGACCGATCAGCAGGGGCGGCCTGGCGCGACCTGCCGGTCCGCACCGCCCTGCCCGCGCTGCACGAGGCGCTGGACGGGCCCGGCACCGCCGTGCTCGCCGCACCGCCCGGCACCGGCAAGACCACCCTGGTGCCGCTCGCCCTCGCCGGACTGCTCGACGACGGCCGGCCCGTCCGCCGGGTGCTGGTCGCCGAACCGCGCCGGCTCGCCGTCCGGGCCGCCGCCCACCGGATGGCCTGGCTGCTCGGCTCCTCCGTGGGCCGCGAGGTCGGGTACACCGTGCGCGGCGAGCGCCGCGTCGGCCCGGGGACCGCGGTCGAGGTGGTCACCACCGGCGTGCTGCTGCAACGCCTCCAGCGCGACCAGGAGCTGCCCGGCGTCGACGTCGTCGTGCTCGACGAGTGCCACGAACGCCACCTGGACGCCGACACCGCGCTCGCCTTCCTGCTCGACGTCCGCGCCGCCCTGCGGCCCGAGCTGCGGATCGTCTGCGCCTCCGCCACCTCCGACACCGCGGCCTGGGCCGAACTCCTGGACGGCGCGCCGGTGGTCGAGGCGCACGGTGTCTCGCACCCGGTCGAGGTGGTGTGGGCGCCGCCGCCGCGCGCCGTCCGGCCCGCGCACGGCACCCGGGTGGACTTCGCCCTGCTCGACCACGTCGCGGCGACGGTGCGGCGGGCCCTGGACGAACGCGAGGGGGACGTGCTCTGCTTCCTGCCCGGTGTCGGCGAGATCGCCCGGGTCGCCGGGCAGTTGGGCGGGGCACCGGCCGAGGTGCTGCAACTGCACGGGCGTGCGCCGCAGACCGTGCAGGACGCCGCGCTCACCCCCTCCGCCTCCCGCCGCGTCGTCCTGTCCACCGCCGTCGCCGAGTCCTCGCTCACCGTGCCCGGGGTCCGGATCGTGGTCGACGCCGGACTCGCCCGGGAACCCCGCACCGACCACGCCCGGGGGCTCGCCGCCCTGGTCACCGTCCGCGCCTCGCTCGCCGCCGCCCGCCAGCGCGCCGGCCGCGCGGGCCGCGAGGCGCCCGGCACCGTCTACCGCTGCTGGCACGAGGCCGAGGACGCCCGCGCCGCCCGCTTCCCGACCCCCGAGATCGCGCTCGCCGACCTGACGTCGTTCGCCCTCCGGGCGGCCGTGTGGGGCGACCCGGACGCCACCGGACTCGCCCTGCCCGACCGCCCGCCGGCGGGCGCGATGGCCGCCGCCCGGGAGACGCTGCTCGCCCTCGGGGCGGTGGACGCGGACGGCCGGGCGACGGAGCGCGGCGGGCGGCTCGCCCGCACCGGGCTGCACCCGCGGCTGGCCCGTGCCCTGGTCGACGGCGCGCCCGCCGTGGGGGCCCGGCGGGCGGCCGAGGTGGTCGCGCTGCTCTCCGAGGAGCCGCCGCGGGCGCTGGGGGACGACCTCGGCGCGGTGTGGCGCGCGGTGAAGGCCTCCCGCGACCCCTACGCGGGCCGCTGGCGCGACGAAGTCCGCCGCCTGCTGCGCGCCACCTCCGACGAACCCGCCACCGCGCTGGACGACGCCACCGCCGTCGGCCTCGTCGTCGCCCTGGCCTTCCCCGAACGAATCGCCCGCGCGAGGGTCGAGCGGCCCGAACCCGGCCAGCGCAGCCCGTACCTGATGGCCTCGGGCACCGCCGCCGAACTCGCCCCCGGCACCACCCTGGGCTCACTCCCCTGGCTCGCCGTCGCGGCGGCCGACCGCCCGGCCGGCGCGCACTCGGCCCGGATCCTGCACGCCGCCGCCCTCGACGAGGAGACCGCCCTGCTCGCCGGCGCGCCGCTCCTCGCCTCCCGCGCCGAGGTCCACTGGGACACCCGTCACGGCGAGGTCGTCTCCCGCCGGGTCGAAGCCCTCGGCGCCGTCGAACTCGCCGAGAAGCCACTCGAGCGCCCCGACGCCGCTCTCGTCCGGGCGGCCGTCCTCGAAGGCCTCACCCGCGAGGGCGTGAGCGCCCTGCTGACCTTCCCGTCCAACCTGCGCGAACGCCTCGCCTTCCTCCACACTGCCATCGGCAACCCCTGGCCCGACGTCTCCGATTCCGCCCTGCTGGAACGCGCCGAGGAGTGGCTGGAACCCGAGCTGTCCCGAGCCCGCCGCCGCGCCGACCTGGCGAGGATCAACACGACCGACGCCCTGCAACGCCTGCTCCCCTGGGCGAGCGGCCAGGCCGGCCGCCTCGACGAGTTGGCCCCCGAACGCATCACCGTGCCCACCGGCTCGAAGATCCGGGTCGACTACGGCACCGGGCGCCCCGTGCTGTCGGTGAAGTTGCAGGAGCTCTTCGGCTGGAAGGCCGCCCCGGCCCTGGCCGGCGGACGCGTCCCGCTCACCGTGCAGTTGTTGTCCCCCGCCGGCCGCCCCGCCGCCGTCACCGGTGATCTGGAGGGTTTCTGGAAGAACGGCTATCACGCCGTCAGGGCGGATCTCCGGGGCCGCTACCCCCGCCACCCCTGGCCCGAGGACCCGACCACGGCCGAGCCGACCAGGCGCACCAACGCCAGGAAGTAGCCGGGGAGTCCCCCGTCCGCCGAAGCGCGGCTAACGCACCACGGGGATCGCGCCGGAGCGCCAGTCGGCCAACCGCCTGCGGATGTTCGGGCGCATCGGCAGCCCGTCCGTCCCGTCCGGCGCGAACCACGCCACTTCGTGGGACTCGCCGGACACCCGCAACTCCCCGCCGAGCGGGCGCCCGAGAAGGCAGACGGAGAACTCCTGGCGGACCTCGCCGTCGTCGTACGCGAAGACATGACGGGGATCGGTGTAGGTACCGACGATCCCGGTGATCTCGATCTCGATGCCGGTCTCCTCCCACGTCTCCCGGACAGCGCACCCGGCGATCGACTCACCGATCTCCATCACGCCGCCCGGCAGGGCCCACATCCCGTTGTCGGTGCGGCGCTGGAGGAGGACACGGCCCGCGTCGTCGACCACGACGACCGAGGCCGCCGGGACGAGGGAGTTGACCTCCGGGGCGTCCGGATCGTCCTCGTAGTCACGCCTGGCCACAACCACCCGCCTCCGTCGGCCGCCCCGGACCCACCCGGAGCGGACAGCCCGTACGCACGACTACCACGCCTCCGCCGGAAAGCCGAGCACGGACGCGCCCCCTGCCTCGCCGCCGCGCCCGCCGAGCACCGCGCCCGCCGGGGCGGCCGTGCCCCCACGCACGGCCGCCCCGGCCCCGGAGAGCACTTTGCAAAGCACTTTGCAAAGTGCCAGCAGGACTTTGCAAAGTGCTCTGAACCCCCGTTTTCCCTGCCTCGGGTGGACTTTGCAAAGTCTCACCAGACTTTGCAAAGTCCACCCGCCCACCCGCCACCCACCCATGACCTGCGCACCGTCACCCGCCACCGGACCCGAGCCACCCTCAGGTGGGCGCTCCGCGCAGGAAGTCGACCCGGCCGACTTCCTGCGCGGCCACCGAGTTGCATCGACGCCGTACTCGCGGTCGATCTCGACGCCCGGGCCGACGCGAAGTGGCCCGACGTCCCCTTCCCGTGGGAAGTCGGCCGGTCCGACTTCCCACGCGAGGCGCTCGACCCGAGAGCGGCTCCGGCGCTCAGGCCGTCAGCCCGACGACGGTGGTCCGGTCGGCACCCAGGCCGCCCTCCGCCGGCTCGGTGCAGACGCCTTCGCTGTCGATCCGGCCGGTCGCCATCACCCCGCCCCGCCCGGTGGAACACCAACTCCCCACCCACCGACACACCGTGCGTCCAGCGCGGGGAGAGCCTTCCGCCGGCCGGGCCGACGAAGGGTCCCGCCTCTTCCTGTCGCTGTCGGACCGTCGTCGGCCCGATGGAAGAGCAGTCCCCCGGGCATGCTTCCTCCTCGGCCGGAGGGCAGGGGCGCGCCCCACGCTACGCCGTCCCGGAGGGTGCGGACCACCAGGTCGAGGGGGCCGCGACCGTGTACCCCAGCGACTCGTACAGCGGCCTGCCCAGCTTCGAGGCGGTGAGGGTGGCCGGGAGGTCCGCCACCCCGGCGAGGGCACCGAGCATGACGGCCCGGCCCACGCCGCGCGAGCGGAAGGACGCGGAGGTGGCGATCCAGTAGTGGCTGGCGACGCCGCCGGCCACGACGCTCACGCCGGCGCCCGCGGTGACACCGTCGATCGAGGCGAGGAACACGTCCACACCCGGGTGTTCGACCAGCGCCTCCGGGAAGAGCTCACCGGGGCGGTGGGGCTCGAAGCCGTCCAGCTCGAAACCCTCGATCACGACCCGCTCGGCCGCCCGGAGGTCCTCGGGGTTCCGGACCCGGACCACGTCCAGTGCCGGGGCGTCGACGGGGCCGGGCGGGCGCAGCATGACCGGCATCTGCCAGGTGCGCATGCCCAGGTGGCCCAGGTCCGTCGAGCTGAACGGGTCCTCGACGGTCACCGGCCCGACAGCCCGGCGGAGCAGCTCGCCCACCTCGGCGACCTCGTCCGGGTCGAGGTCGGGCTCCTGGATCAGGATCCGCAGGCCCGCGCGCTCGTCACCGGCCACGGCGAGGAGACCGCGGCGCCGGATCACCTCGTGTCCCCGGCTCCGGCCGGTCGCCGCCCAGAAGGCGGCGGAGTTGCGGGCCTGGAGCAGCGGTGCCGCGGCCGGGGAGGCGGGCCGGTCGGTCGAGTCGGATTCCATGGTCATCGTGCCCACGGTAGTACGAAACCGACTCCGCGACACGGGTTGATCAATGGTGGCCGGGCCGGCGGAGTGCGGCGACGCGCTGCGCCGGCCCGGCCTGTCGGGACGTCAGAGCTGGCTGACCCAGTAGGGCTCGACGGTCATCCAGCCGTTGCCCCGGGCACCGTTGAGCTGGCCGGTGCTGGTGCGGGCGAGGGTGTACCAGGACTCCACGTAGTCCGGGTCGTCGGTCCACCAGGACGAGGGCAGCGCCGCGAGGACGGCGTTGACCAGCGGGATGTAGGCGCCCTGGTCGGCGATGGTGAGCAGGACGGCGGCGACGGCCTGGGCGAGGGCCAGGTAGTTGGTGTCGCCGTCGTCCTCCATCAGGACGACGTCGGCCAGGTTGTACTTGTAGTTCGACCAGTTGACCAGGATCTGGTTCGGGTAGTAGGTCGTGCCGTCGTACTGGAGGTACGGCATGGCGACCGAGTCGACGCGGACCTTGCCGTCCTGGCCGAAGCCGGAGACCAGGCTGAACATCTCGGCGGCGCCCTTGAACCAGGGCTCCTCGTCGTCGTTCACCCGGACGGAGGTGATCTTGGTGCCCCACCAGCCGGCGGCCTGGACCGCGGCCGGGGCCGACGCGGCGGAGCCGACGCCGCGGGCGGCCAACTCCCGCTGGAGCAGGTCGATCCCGGCGTTCAGCGCCTTGGCCGTGTCGATGTCGACCAGGTAGACCGGGCGGGTGGGCAGGGTGGCCGCGTCGAGGGCGCGGGCCCGGCCGGCGGTGTCGTAGGCGCGGACGGTGCGGGCGTGCTCGTCGGTGCCGGCGGTGGCCACCAGCGGCGCGGCGCCGGCGTCCAGGGCGGCCCGCATCGACGGGTCTGCCAGCTGGACCCGCAGCAGCGGGCCGAGGTCGGCGCCGAGGCCCTTGGCGGCGGCGACGCCGAGGTCCGCGCGGGCGGTGGTGGCGGCGAGACCGCGGGCGGCGGCGCCGGACAGGCCGGCGGCCAGCGGGGCGAGTTCGGCGCCGGCGGGTGCGGCGGCGGTGGCGGAGCGCAGGTGCTCGCGCAGGGCGGGGTCAGCGAGGGAGGCGGCGAGGGTGCGGGCCACCTCGTCCTCGATCGCGGTCACCTTCGAGGTGGCGGCGGGGGCGGGGGCCGGGGTCGGGGCGGCCACGGCCTGGCCCGCGCCGAGCGCGAGCAGGGGCAGGGCCGTCAGCGCGACAACGGCGCGCCGCAGGCGGGACTGGGACATGAGGGGATCTCCAGACTCGTCGGGTGAGGCGTCGGAGCGGTGGAGCGGTGGAACCGTGGAGCCGTGAGGCGTCGGAGCGGTGAGGCGTCGAAGCATCGGGAGCCGTGGGCGGTGGGGCGTCGGAGCGGGTGGTGCCGTGCCCACGATCAAGGACGGCGGCGCCATGACAAGTGAACGGCCTTCCCGACGTGGCATCAACCCCCCGGTGCCGCGGCGCCGGACCGGCGGAACCCGGCGACCGCCCGGACCCACGGACACC
Source organism: Streptomyces sp. TLI_053 (assembly GCF_900105395.1). NCBI lineage: Bacteria > Bacillati > Actinomycetota > Actinomycetes > Kitasatosporales > Streptomycetaceae > Streptomyces > Streptomyces sp. TLI_053. The sequence continues at coordinate 6,804,372 of NZ_LT629775.1, read as the reverse complement.
GGCGCGACGGCCGGCACCCCGCCGCCGACGCTCAGGACCGCTGCTCCGGCGGGGCATCGGCGGCAGGGACGACGGCGGGCGACGCGTCCGCGGGCACCGCGCCCGCGGGGGCGGCCGGGCCGGTCCGGTGAGCGGTGGACGGACGAACCGCCACGGGGATTTTCCGCGCCGTTCGCCGGGCGGCGACGGGCTCACCCGCCCCCGGAGAACCCCCCGCCCGAGTTGGCCGAGCCCGAGCCGCCGTACACCCAGCCGCCGGACGGGACCGGGGGCTTGCGCCGGACGCGGCGTTCGGTGCGGCGCACCACGCGCACGCCGGCCGGGCCGAGCAGGTCCTCCAGGGACCGGTGGAGCGCGTCGGCGTCGGTGCCCTTCGGCGCACTGTGCGGGCCCTCGCCGCCGGTCGAGGTCACCACCGTGATGGCGAGGGTGCGGGCGGCGGGCGCGGGGTCGCCCTCGTAGGGCTCCTCCACGGACTCGTCCAGCCGGACGTGCCGCAGGTCGGAGATCGGCGCCCAGGCGCCGGTGCGGGCACCCAGGACGAACCGCAGTTCGGTCGGGGCCCGGGCCGGGGCGAACTGCACCCGGCGGACCGAGCGCAGCTCGGCGACCGCGAAGAGCACCCACAGGACCAGCGCGCCGGACACCCACAGCAGCGCACAGACGGTCGCCGCGGCCGCGAAGGTGGCACCGATGATCACCGCGACCACCACCACGATCACACCGACCGGGAGGGCGACGACACCCGTGGCGGGCAGGACCACGAGGGCGCGCAGCACCAGGAGCGCGGCGGCGGGCCAGGAGCCTCCGCCCGGCTCGAACACCAGGTCCACGGTGGCCCCGTCACGGCCGGGGCGGAGCACCTCGTCGGCAGGCATACCCGCCAGGGTAGGACCGCTCCCCGGTGCCGGAAAGGCCCCGGGCGTCACTTCGACGAAGCTCCGCCCGGGGCGATTTGACGGAACGTCAGTGCACCACGGCCCGACGGGAACGTCAGCGCACCACGGCCCGACGGAACGTCAGTGCGCCGCGACCTCCCAGTTGACGCCGACGCCGACCGAGACGTCCAGCGGGGCCCGCAGCGGGTAGGCGCCGGCCATCTGCTCGCGCACGAGCGCCTCGACCGGCTCGCGCTCGCCCGGGGCCAGCTCCAGCACGATTTCGTCGTGCACCTGGAGCAGCATCCGGGAGGCCAGCCCCGCCGTGCGCAGCGCCTCGTCCACCCGCAGCATGGCGATCTTGACGATGTCGGCGGCGGAGCCCTGGATCGGGGCGTTGAGGGCCATCCGCTCGGCCATCTCGCGGCGCTGGCGGTTGTCGCTGTTGAGGTCCGGCAGGTAGCGGCGGCGGCCGAGCAGGGTCTCGGTGTAGCCGGTGGCGCGGGCCTCCTCGACCACCCGGTGCAGGTAGTCGCGCACGCCGCCGAAGCGCTCGAAGTAGGTGTCCATCAGACCCTGCGCCTCGGCCGGCTTGATGCCGAGCTGCTGGGAGAGCCCGTAGGCGGACAGCCCGTAGGCGAGGCCGTAGGACATCGCCTTGATCTTGCGGCGCATCTCGGCGTCGACGGAGCCGCCGGGGACCTCGAAGACCTGGGAGGCGACGGTGGTGTGGAGGTCCTCGCCGGTGGCGAAGGCCTCGATCAGCGCCTCGTCCTCGGAGAGGTGGGCCATGATCCGCAGCTCGATCTGCGAGTAGTCGGCGGTGAGCAGCGACTCGTAGCCCTCGCCGACCACGAAGGCCCGGCGGATCATCCGGCCCTCCTCGGTGCGGACCGGGATGTTCTGCAGGTTCGGGTCCTGCGAGGAGAGCCGGCCGGTGGCGGCGACCATCTGGTTGAAGGTGGTGTGGATCCGCCCGGCCGGGGAGACCGTCTTGAGCAGGCCCTCGACGGTGGTGCGCAGCTTGGCCTGGTCGCGGTGGCGCAGCAGGATCACCGGCAGCTCGTTGTCGGTCTGGGTGGCGAGCCAGGTGAGCGCGTCTGCGTCGGTGGTGTACCCGGTCTTGATCTTCTTGGTCTTGGGCAGCGCCAGCTCGCCGAAGAGGATCTCCTGGAGCTGCTTGGGCGAGCCGAGGTTGAACTCGTGGCCGGCGGCGGCGTGCGCCTCCTCGACCACGCGCTGGATCTCGGCGGCGAACTGCGCCTCCAGGCCGGTGAGCCAGTCGCGGTCGGCGGCGATGCCGGTGCGCTCCATCCGGGCGAGCAGGGCGGCGATCGGCAGCTCCATGTCGCGCAGCAGCCCGGTGGCGCCGACCTCGGCGAGGCGGGTGTCGAACAGCGAGGCGAGGTCGAGCACGGCGCGGGCCTGGAGCATCAGCGCCTGGGCGCCGGCGGTCGGGTCCTCCTCCGGGGCGTCGAAGGCGAGCTGGCCGGACTCGGCGGCCGGGGCCGGGGTGAGCGAGCGGGCGAGGTACTCCTCGGCGAGCACCTCCAGGGTGAAGGTGCGGCGGCCGGGCTTCTCGAGGTAGGCGGCGAGGGCGGTGTCGGCGACGACTCCCTCGATGGTCCAGCCGCGCTCGGCGAAGGCCCGCATGACCTGCTTGGCGATGTGCAGGGCCTTGGGGGCGGCGGGGTCGGCGAGCCAGCCGGCGAAGGCCCGCTCGTCCTCCTCGGCGAGCAGCGCCGGGTCGAACCAGGCCGCCGTCTCCCCGGCGGCGAGCGCGACCTCGGTGACCTCGCCGCTGCCGAGCGCCCACCGGTAGACGGCGGCCAGCGCGACCGGGGTCTTGTCGGCGGCGTGCTCGCGCAGCCAGGCGGCGAGGGTGCCGGGGTCGGTGAGGAGTTCGCCGTCGACCTCGACGCCGGGGGCGAGTTCGGCGGCCTCGGGCTCGACGGCGGCCGGGTCGATGCCGTGCACGCGGTCGCGGAAGTTGGCGTTGCGGAACTCCAGCGTCTCCATGAGCGCGGTGACGGCCTGGCTGTCGAACGGCGCGCGGGCCAGGTCGGCCACGCCGAGCGGGAGTTCGACGTCCCGGACCAGCTCGGTCAGGACGCGGTTGCGCTTGACCGAGTCGAGGTGCTCGCGCAGCTTCTCGCCGATCTTGCCCTTGACCTCGTCGGCCCGGGCGACGAGTTCGTCGAAGGAGCCGAACTGGTTGACCCACTTGGCGGCGGTCTTCTCGCCGACGCCGGGGATGCCGGGCAGGTTGTCGGACGGGTCGCCGCGCAGGGCGGCGAGGTCCGGGTACTGGCGGGGGGTGACGCCGTACTTCTCGGCGACCTTCTCCGGGGTGTAGCGGGTCAGTTCGGAGACGCCCTTGGTCGGGTAGAGCACGGTGACGTGCTCGGTGACCAGTTGGAGCGAGTCGCGGTCGCCGGTGACGATGTCGACGTCGTAGCCGGCCGCCTCGGCGGCGGTGGCCAGGGTGGCGATGATGTCGTCCGCCTCGAAGCCCTCGGCGGTCAGCCGCGGCACGTGCATCGCGTCGAGCAGCTCGCCGATCAGCCCGATCTGGCTGCGGAACTCGTCCGGGGTCTTGGCCCGGTTGGCCTTGTAGTCGGGGAACTCGACCGAGCGGAAGGTCTGGCGGGAGAGGTCGAAGGCGACCGCGAGGTGGGTGGGCGCCTCGTCCCGGACGGTGTTGGCGAGCATCGAGGCGAAGCCGTACACCGCGTTGGTCGGCTGGCCGGTGGAGGTGTTGAAGTTCTCCACGGGCAGCGCGTAGAACGCCCGGTAGGCCATGGAGTGCCCGTCGAGCAGCATCAGGCGGGGCCGCGATCCGGCTCCGCCACCACCCGCCGCGCCCTTGTCCGTACTCTGCGTAGCCACGTCAACGTCCGTTCCTGCCGATTCCACTACCGGCCACCGATCCTAGGGCCCGCCACTGACAAAAGGGGCATGCCGGGGGCGGGCGCCCCGCGGGTGCGCTCGCACCCCGGGCGCCACTCCGGTTTTCTCCCGCCACCGCCACTACCACCGAGTAGGACGGTCGTACGATCACAGTCAGTACGACGACGCGACCCCCGAGCGGCAGGAGCTCCCCATGACCGATCCGGCCCCCGACACCGCCCCCCGCGCCGGCACCGCCGCCGGCACCGGCACCGCGCCCGCGCCCGGCACCGCCCCCGGCGGCGCCGACGCCACGCCCCTCATCGACGTCCCGCAGGAGATGCTGGACCACTTCGCCAAGCTCGGCGTGGACCCGGCCACCTTCTCCGGCGGCCGGCTGGGCGACAAGCTGGGCATCAGGATCGTCGAGGCCTCGGGCGACCGGGTGGTCGGCACCATGCCGGTGGACGGCAACCAGCAGCCGTACGGGCTGCTGCACGGCGGCGCCTCGGCGGCGCTGGCGGAGACGCTCGGCTCGGTCGGGGCGATGCTGCACGCCGGGCCGGGCCGGTACGCGGTGGGCGTGGACCTGAACGCGACCCACCACCGCTCGGCGACCTCCGGCCTGGTCACCGGCGTGGCGACCGCGGTGTTCAAGGGCCGCACCGCCGCCACCTACGAGATCGCGATCACCGACGACACCGGCAAGCGGGTCACCAGCTGCCGCCTCACCTGCATGCTGCGCGACCTCTGAGCCAAATTTCCGTCAAATCCCTTGCCCGCCCCCTTGTTTGACCTTCGACAGCACTGGGCAGTCGTTGGTCTGGACAAGGGGGCGGTGGCATGTCCGGCCATCCGGAGCGATGTAACCGTGCGTAACAAGCAGGAAATCCGAGCAGTCGAGGAGCCCGGGGGGTCGGATCCGGTCGAGAACAGCGCCCGACGGCCGTCGACGTCCGATATTCGGACGCATACGCCCGACTCCAACAGCGCGGACACTCTTGTCCGGTAATCGGTGAGTTCAGGAGTCACCTGCCGTTCTACGCCTTACATGGCGCGAGTTGGCCCGGGAACACTGGGGTCCGGTCGAGCCGGTCGAGCCGGAACGACCACATGCTGAGACGACTTCTCCGTGTGCTCATAACAAGAGAATCACAGCCTCGCCGCAGCACTGCCAGAGCCGCCGACCGGCATCTAGAGTCACGGCCAGTCACCGCGCCACCGGAATGGGCCAGGCCCACCGCGCATCCAGGCTCCCGCCGTTCAGGCGCGGCGCCCTCCTGAACCGAAGGGGACCCCCCGTGCGTCATCGTTCAGCAGTTGTCGTGAGCATTGCCGTCATCGGCGCCCTCAGCCTCACCGCGTGCGGCTCCCGCGACGACAAGAAGTCCGGGGACAGCGGCCAGGCCGGCGGCTCCACCACCGTCACCATCGGCGTCGACGCCCCCCTCACCGGCGACCTCTCCGCCCTCGGCCTCGGCATCCGCAACTCCGTCGAACTCGCGGTCAAGCAGGCCAACGAGAAGAACGAGGTCCCCGGCGTCAAGTTCCAGATCAAGGGCCTCGACGACACCGGCAAGCCCGCCCCCGGCCAGCAGAACGCCACCCAGCTGGTCGGCGACAAGGACGTCATCGGCGTCGTCGGCCCGCTGAACTCCAGCGTCGCCCAGTCGATGCAGCAGATCTTCAACGACGCCAACCTCGTCCAGATCTCCCCCGCCAACACCGGCGTCGCCCTCAGCCAGGGCGAGAAGTGGGCCAGCGGCGTCAAGGCCCGCCCCTTCAAGAGCTACTTCCGCACCGCCACCACCGACGCCGTCCAGGGCCCCTTCGCCGCCGACTTCCTGATCAAGGACGCGAAGAAGACCAAGGTCTTCCTCATCGACGACCAGAAGACCTACGGCGCCGGCCTCGCCGCCACCTTCAAGGGCCAGTTCACCAAGAACGGCGGCCAGATCGTCGGCGAGGAGCACGTCAACCCCGACGACCGCGACTTCGCCGCCGTCGTCACCAAGGTCAAGTCCTCCGGCGCCGAAGCCGTCTACTACGGCGGCGAGTACCCCGCCGCCGGCCCCCTCTCGCTCCAGCTCAAGGACGCCGGCGTCAGCATCCCGCTGATGGGCGGCGACGGCATCCAGAGCGGCGACTTCATCAAGCTCAACCCCAAGGGCCAGGGCGACTACGCCACCGCCGTCGGCCTGCCCGTCGAGCAGCTGCCGACCGCCGCCAAGTTCATCGCCGACTACAAGGCCGCCGGCTACAAGGACGCCTACGAGACCTACGGCGGCTACTCCTACGACAGCGCCTGGGCCATCATCCAGGGCGTCAAGGCCGTCGTCACCGCCAACAACGGCAAGCTGCCCGACAGCCCCCGCGCCAAGGTCGTCGAAGCCGTCCAGAAGGTCTCCTTCGAAGGCGTGACCGGCAAGGTCTCCTTCGACGAGTACGGCGACACCACCAACAAGCAGCTCACCGTCTACACCGTCAAGGACGGCAAGTGGGCCGTGGAGAAGTCCGGCACGTTCAGCGGCTGACCCTCGCCTGATCCCGAATCAGGAACGCCACAGCACACCGGAGTTACCGCGCGGGGGCGCCACGAGTGCCCCCGCGCGCACCCACATCCACCACCCACGCGGACACCCCACACGCACAACGGAGGCCCAGCGGTGCACGACCTACCGCAGCAGCTGGCCAACGGCCTGATCCTCGGCGCCCTCTACGGCCTCGTCGCGATCGGCTACACGATGGTCTACGGCATCGTCCAGCTCATCAACTTCGCCCACGGCGAGATCGTCATGGTCGGCGGCTTCGGCGCCCTGACCGCCTACCTCGCCCTCCCCGGCGGCACCACCCTGTGGCTGGCCCTACCGCTGATGCTGATCGCCGGCATCCTGGTCTCCACCCTCACCGCCGTCGCCGCCGAGCGCTTCGCCTACCGGCCACTGCGCTCCGCCCCCCGGCTCGCCCCCCTCATCACCGCGATCGGCCTGTCCATCGCCCTGCAGCAGCTCGTCTTCGCCTTCTACCCCGACGCCAAGAAGGCCCGGGTCTTCCCGAAGATCCCCGGCGACCCCTTCGAGATCGGCTCCGTCGCCATCCAGCGCAGCGACATCTTCCTCCTCGTCGCCGCCCCGCTCTGCATGCTCGCCCTCGGCTGGTTCGTCACCCGCACCCGCTCCGGCCGCGCCATGCAGGCCACCAGCCAGGACCCCGACACCGCCAAGCTGATGGGCATCGACACCGACCGGATCATCGTCATGGCCTTCGCCATCGGCGCCGCCTTCGCCGCCGTCGCCGCCGTCGCCTACGGCCTGCGCAGCGGCCAGGTCGACTTCCGGATGGGCTTCCTGCTCGGCCTCAAGGCCTTCACCGCCGCCGTCCTCGGCGGCATCGGCAACATCTACGGCGCCATGCTCGGCGGCATCACCCTCGGCCTCGCCGAAGCCCTCGCCACCGGCTACATCCAGCACCTGCCCGGCATGCACCTCTTCGGAGGCGGCGCCTGGAAGGACGTCTGGGCCTTCGTACTCCTCATCGTCGTCCTGCTCGTCCGGCCCCAGGGGCTGCTCGGCGCGCGCGTCTCGGACAGGGTGTGAGCACCATGACCACCAGCAGCACCGAGACCACCCCGGTCATCGCCCTCCCCGGCCGCACCGCCGCCCTCCTCACCGGCCTCGGCGCCACCGCCACCGCCGCCTCCGCCCTGATGGCCTGGACCTGGACCTCCGACTACCCCGGCGACCTCACCTACTACGGCTCCCCCGCCGGCCTCCAGTGGCTCGCCCTCACCGCCGGACTCGCCACCCTCGTCCTCCTCCTCGCCACCCAGGGCGTCCCCGGCCTGCGCTGGGCCGCCCCCCGCCGCAGCAACAACGCCGTCGTCCTCGCCGCCGCCGGCGCCGTCGCCGTCGGCTGGTTCTCGGTGATCTCCATCTCCACCGACCTCGGCGGCCTCGCCAACCTCGAACCCGGCGGCTGGGTCCTCGCCGCCGGCTCCCTGCTCGCCCTCGCCGGCTCCCTCGGCCTGCCGCTCGACCGGCGCACCGCCGTCCCGCTGCGGATCCTCGACCGGCGACTGTTCCTCCTCGTCCCGATCGCCCCCCTCGTCTGGGTCGCCACCCACGCGATCCCCGAGGACAAGCCGGTCGCCCCCGTACTCACCGCCCTCGCCGGCGGCCTCGCCATCGCCACCGGCGCCGTCCTCCTGCTCCAGCTCGGCCACGCCGCCAACAGCTGGCTGCGGCTCGGCACCGTCCACCGGCCGCTGCCCGCCCCGCGCGAACTGCCGTCCTGGGTCGAGGTCGCCCTCATCGTGGTCGCCTTCGCCATCGCCCTGTTCGCCATCACCTTCGGCATCGACACCGAGTACGGCGAACTCTTCACCGGCTACCTGCTGCTCGCCGCCTCCGTCGTCGCCGCGTTCGGCCGCTCCGGCCTGCTGCCCCGGCTGCGCGCCCTCACCGTCAAGTACCAGACCGTCACCACCGGCGCCGCCTTCGCCGCCGCCGCCAGCTTCCCCTTCACCCAGACCAGCGACCAGTACACCTCCGTCGCCACCAACATCCTGATCTTCGCCACCGTCGCCCTCGGCCTGAACATCGTCGTCGGCCTGGCCGGCCTGCTCGACCTCGGCTACGTCGCCTTCCTCGGCGTCGGCGCCTACAGCGCCGCCCTCGTCTCCGGCTCCCCCGCCTCGCCGATCCACGTCCAGTTCCCCTTCTGGGGCGCCATGCTCACCGGCGCCGTCGTCTCCATGGTCTTCGGCGTCGTCATCGGCGCCCCGACCCTGCGACTGCGCGGCGACTACCTCGCCATCGTCACCCTCGGCTTCGGCGAGATCTTCCGCATCACCATGCTCAACCTCAACGGCACCACCGGCCCGAAGATCACCAACGGCTCCAACGGCATCCCCCGGATCCCCGACCTCGAAATCCTCGGCTGGAACCTCGGCAAGCCCACCACGATCTTCGGCATCGAACTCGGCCGGTTCTCCAACTACTACCTGCTGATGCTCGCCGTCACCGCCCTCGTCGTCCTCGTCTTCGCCCGCGTCGGCAACTCCCGCATCGGCCGCGCCTGGGTCGCCATCCGCGAGGACGAGACCGCCGCCGAAGCCATGGGCATCAACGGCTTCCGCCTCAAGCTCCTCGCCTTCGCCCTCGGCGCCTGCCTCGCCGGCCTCGCCGGCACCGTCCAGGCCCACGTCAGCTACACCGTCACCCCCGACCAGTACACCTTCGCCGAAGCCCTCCCCCCCAACTCCGCCTTCCTGCTCGCCGCCGTCATCCTCGGCGGCATGGGCACCATCAGCGGACCCCTCGCCGGCGCCACCCTGCTCTTCCTCATCCCGAAGAAGCTCGAATTCCTCGCCGACTACCAACTGCTCGCCTTCGGCATCGCCCTCATCGTCCTCATGCGGGTCCGCCCCGAAGGCCTCATCCCCAACCGGCGCCGCCAACTCGAATTCCACGAGGCCGACGCCGACATCCCGGCACAGGCCACCGGCGACACCGTCGCCCTCTCCAAGGCAGGGGCGTGACCCACAGATGACCACCACCGACGCCCCCGCCCCCACCCCGGCACCGGCACCCGCCCCCACCGAGACCCTGCTCGACGTCTCCGGCGTCACCATGCGCTTCGGCGGCCTCACCGCCGTCAACAACGTCTCCCTCACCGTCGGCCGCGGCGAGATCATCGGCCTCATCGGCCCCAACGGCGCCGGCAAGACCACCTTCTTCAACTGCCTCACCGGCCTCTACGTCCCCACCGAAGGCACCGTCACCTACCAGGGCACCGTCCTCCCCCCCAAACCCCACCTCGTCACCCAGGCCGGCATCGCCCGCACCTTCCAGAACATCCGGCTCTTCGCCAACATGACCGTCCTCGAGAACGTCCAGGTCGGCCGCCACAGCCGCATGCACCAAGGCCTCCTCTCCGCCGTCCTGCGCGGCCCCGGCTACCGCCGCTCCGAACAGGAGAGCCGCGACAAGGCCATGGAACTCCTCGAGTTCACCGGCCTCGCCGGCAAGGCCGACCACCTCGCCCGCAACCTCCCCTACGGCGAACAACGCAAGCTCGAAATCGCCCGCGCCCTCGCCTCCGACCCCGGCCTGCTGCTCCTCGACGAGCCCACCGCCGGCATGAACCCGCAGGAGACCCGCGCCGCCGAGGAACTCGTCTTCGCCATCCGCGACCGGGGCGTCTCCGTCCTCGTCATCGAGCACGACATGCGCTTCATCTTCAACCTCTGCGACCGCACCGCCGTGCTGGTCCAGGGCCAGAAGATCGTCGAGGGCGACCGCGAGACGGTCCAGAACGACGAACGCGTCATCACCGCCTACCTCGGCGCCCCGCTCGAAGGCACCACCCCCGTTACGGAGACCGACCAGTGACCGCACTCCTCGAAGTCCAGGACCTCCGCGTCTCCTACGGCAAGATCGAAGCCGTCAAGGGCATCAGCTTCACCGTCAACCAGGGCGAGGTCACCACCCTGATCGGCACCAACGGCGCCGGCAAGACCACCACCCTGCGCACCCTGTCCGGCCTGCTCAAGCCCACCGCCGGCACCATCACCTTCGACGGGCAGCCCCTCGCCGCCGTCCCCGCCCACAAGATCGTCGCCCTGGGCCTGGCCCACTCCCCCGAGGGCCGGCACATCTTCCCGCGCATGACCATCGAGGAGAACCTCCTCCTCGGCGCCTTCCTGCGCAACGACACCGACGGCATCACCAAGGACGTCGAACGGGCCTACGGCCTCTTCCCCATCCTCGGCGAACGCCGCAAGCAGGCCGCCGGCACCCTCTCCGGCGGCGAGCAGCAGATGCTCGCCATGGGACGCGCCCTGATGTCCCGGCCCAAACTGCTGATGCTCGACGAGCCCTCCATGGGCCTCTCGCCGCTCATGATGCAGAAGATCATGGCGACCATCGTCGAACTCAAGGCCGACGGCACCACCATCCTGCTGGTCGAACAGAACGCCCAGGCCGCGCTCTCGCTCTCCGACCGCGGCTACGTCATGGAGATCGGCAGCATCGTCCTCCAGGGCACCGGCGCCGACCTCCTGCACGACGAGTCGGTCCGCAAGGCCTACCTCGGCGAGGACTGACCTCCCCGCCCGAACGGCGGAGGGCCCGACACGAGTGTGCCGGGCCCTCCGTCGTACGCTCCGCCCGCCGACTACTCGGACGCGGCCTCCTCGGCCTTCTTCTTGTCCTGGGCCTCGCCCTCTTCGATCACGGCCTCGGCCACCGCCGCCATCGTCATCCGGCGGTCCATCGAGGTCTTCTGGATCCACCGGAACGCGGCCGGCTCGTTCAGCCCGAACTTCGTCTGCAGCACGCTCTTCGCCCGGTCCACCAGCTTCCGGGTCTCCAGCCGCTGGGTGAGATCCGCGATCTCCTCCTCCAGCGTCCGCATCTCCGTGTACCGGGACACCGCCATCTCGATCGCCGGCACCAGGTCGCTCTTGGAGAACGGCTTCACGATGTACGCCATCGCACCCGCGTCCCGCGCCCGGTCCACCAGCTCGCGCTGCGAGAACGCCGTCAGCATCAGCACCGGCGCCAGGTGCGCCTCGTGGATCTGCTCGGCCGCGGACAGCCCGTCCAGCACCGGCATCTTCACGTCGAGGATCGCCAGGTCCGGCTTCAGCTCCTGGACCAGCCGGACCGCCGTCGCCCCGTCCCCGGCCTCGCCGACGACGGTGTACCCCTCCTCTTCCAGCATCTCCTTGAGGTCGAGGCGGATCAGCGCCTCGTCCTCGGCGATCACAATGCGGGTGATCTGGGGCGAATCGGTCTCAAGCGGCTCTGCCTGCTCGTCGGCGGTGCTCACGGGGCTCCTCGTTCCGGCGGGGTACTGCATGCACGAGGGTACCTAGACACGGTATGTTTGAGACCAAGCAGGGTCGGAGCAAACCTTCGATTCAGCGGTTGCCCCGGTAGCCCAGCGGAAGAGGCCATGGTCTCAAACACCATACAGCGTGGGTTCGAATCCCACCCGGGGCACTTTTCCTTCATTTCCAAGGTCATGAAAATCGGCCCAACGGTTGGCGATCTTCATCACTTCGAATGAAGATTCGCATGACCCCCGATGATGTACGCCTGGGCGGCGCAGGCTCGGGCACATGTACGACACGGCTGCACGGCAACGCGCCCTCGACCTCCATGCGTCCGGCCTGACATTCAGCCAGGTGAGCCGCGCCACCGGGATCTCCCGCTATGCGGTCCGGCAGTGGACCACACAACCCGATCCCCGCAAGCCGAACGACTGCCCGGCACCCTCCGGCCGACCGAGCCCGTCCGTTCCCCGGGCCGACTACGCCTACCTTCTCGGCCTCTACCTCGGTGACGGCTGTATCAGTGAAGGCCGCCGCAAAGTCCATGCCCTCCGCATCGCCTGCGGCAACAACTGGCCCGGCCTGATAAACGAGTGCGAGCGAGCGATGGCCGCCGTCATGCCACGGAACAAGGTCACGCGTGTGCGTGCCACTGGCTGCACCAGTGTGGTCGGCACCAGCAAGCACTGGCCCTGCCTGATCCCCCAGCACGGCCCCGGCCCGAAGCACCTACGTCGGATAGCCCTCGAGCCCTGGCAGCAGGAGATCGTCGACGCCCACCCCTGGGACTTCCTCCGCGGCCTGATCCACTCCGACGGCTGCCGGATCACCAACTGGACGACCCGCACCGTCGGTGGCGTCCCGAAGCGCTACGAGTACCCGCGCTACTTCTTCACCAACACCTCGACCGACATCGTCCGCCTCTTCACCGACACCCTCGACGCGGTCGGTGTCCAGTGGAAGGCCACGGCCCCCCGACCGACCGGCCAGATCAACGTCTCCGTCGCCCGCAAGGAGTCCGTGGCGCTCATGGACGCCCACATCGGCCCCAAGCACTGACCCCGGTGCGGCTCCGCCCGGGGCGGAGCCGCACCGGACCGCGTCAGTTGTCCAGGGCACCCACGTGGTGGACCCGGACGAGGTTGGTGGAGCCGGCCAGGCCGGGCGGGGAGCCGGCGGTGATGACGACGATGTCGCCCTTCTCGCAGCGGCCCAGGGAGAGCAGCGCGGCGTCGACCTGTTCGACCATCTCGTCGGTGGTGGGCGCGAACGGGCCGAGGAAGGTCTCCACGCCCCAGGTGAGTGCCAGTTGGCTGCGGACGGCGGGTTCGTAGGTGAAGGCCAGGACCGGGATCGGTGAGCGGTAGCGGGTCAGCCGGCGGGCGGTGTCGCCGGACTGGGTGAAGGCGATCAGGTACTTGGCGTGCAGGAAGTCGCCGATCTCGGCGGCGGCCCGGGCGACGGCGCCGCCCTGGGTGCGGGGTTTGTTGCTCGGGGTGAGGACGGGCAGGCCCTCGGCGAGCACGTCCTGTTCGGCGGCCTCGATGATCCGGGCCATGGTGCGGACCGTCTCGGAGGGGTATTTGCCGACGGAGGTCTCGCCGGAGAGCATCACCGCGTCGGTGCCGTCGAGGACGGCGTTGGCGACGTCGGAGGCCTCGGCGCGGGTGGGGCGCGAGGAGTTGATCATCGAGTCGAGCATCTGGGTGGCGACGATGACCGGCTTGGCGTTCCGGCGGGCGAGCTTGACCGCCCGCTTCTGCACCATGGGCACGACTTCGAGCGGCATCTCGACGCCGAGGTCGCCGCGGGCGACCATGATGCCGTCGAAGCGGTCGACGATGGAGTCGAGGTTCTGCACCGCCTGCGGCTTCTCGATCTTGGCGATGACGGGGACCCGGCGCCCTTCCTCGTCCATGACCCGGTGGACGTCCTCGACGTCGCGGCCGCTGCGGACGAAGGAGAGCGCGATCAGGTCGGCCCCGGTCCGCAGGGCCCAGCGCAGGTCGGCGACGTCCTTGTCGCTGAGCGCGGGCACCGAGACGGCGATCCCGGGGAGGTTGAGGCCCTTGTGGTCGGAGACGAGGCCGCCCTCGACGACGAGGCAGCGGACCCGGGGGCCGTCGACCTCGACGACCTCGAGGGTGACCCGGCCGTCGTCGACGAGGATCCGTTCACCGGCGGTGACGTCTTCCGCGAGGCCGGGGTAGGTGGTGCCGCAGCCGTTCTGGTCCCCGTCGACGTCTTTGTCGGTGGAGATGGTGAACTCGTCGCCGCGTTCGAGAAGTACGGGGCCCTCGGCGAAGGTTCCGAGGCGGATCTTCGGGCCTTGAAGGTCGGCGAGCACGCCGATACTGCGGCCGCTCTCGTCGGCGGCCTTGCGGACCCGGCGGTACCGCTCCTCGTGCTCGATGTGGGAGCCGTGGCTCAGGTTGAATCGGGCGATGTCCATCCCGGCGTCGACCAGGGACTTGATCTGGTCGTAGGTGTCGGTGGCTGGCCCGAGGGTACAGACGATTTTTGCTCGGCGCATAGTGCTGAGAGTAGGCATTACCGGCGCGTAACGTCGATGCCGGTCCGGACAACCGGATGGCCGTTGCCGTAAGGAGAGTTGAACAATCTGACACGACGTCGGACCGAAGTGCGAGAGGTTCCCGGCGGTCCGCCCCCGCTCGATCCCCGATGCGATTCCGTGAAGGGCTGTTCACCCCTGGTTCACCGGGACTTACGCCCCCGCTCCCGGCCCGGCGGGACGCTCGTCACCCGGGTGGGCCATGAACGTTGTGACGAGGGGGGAAGCTTCCGGAATGAAGCGCGTGATCGGAGTACTGACGGCACTTCTGGTACTCGGGGGTCTGGTCGTCGCGGTCCTGAACAGATCGAAGGACGATCCCACTCCCGGGCCGGGCAAGGTCGTCACCCTCACCGGCATGGTCGGCTCGGAGAAGGGCGCGTTCTTCGGGGACCAGAAGGTCAAGGATGCGCTGAAGGCCCGCGGCCTGGTGGTGAACACCCAGAGCGCGGGCTCCTGGCAGATGGGCGATCTCAAGAACGACAACCTGGACTTCGTCTTCCCGGCGAGCCAGCAGCCCGCCGAGGCGATCAAGGCGGACCACCAGCTGAAGAGCACCCCGACCCGGCCGTTCTACTCGCCGCTGGTGATCGTCACCCGCCAGGACACCGCCGAGGTGCTGAAGGAGAACAACCTGGCCTCCTGCGACGAGAAGAGCAACGTCTGCAAGTTCTCGATGCAGGAGTTCCTCCGGGGCATCGACGAGAAGCGGACCTGGCAGCAGCTCCCGAAGCCGCCCGCGGAGAAGAAGCCCGGCGACCTCGTCGGATCCATCTTCCTGACCACCACCAACCCGGAGACGTCCTCCTCGGGCGCCCTGTATCTCGCCATGGTGTCCTACCTGCTGAACGGCGGGCAGGTGATCACGGAGCCCGGAGGGGTGACGGCGCCGATCGGCACGAAGCTGCGCGCGGTCATCACCCCGCAGGGGGTCATGAAGAACTCCACCGAGGAACCGTTCATGGACTTCGTGTCCGGCAACGGCCGCCCGCTGGTCCTGGCGTACGAGTCCCAGGTGCTCGAACTGGTCCTGAAGCAGAAGGCCCCGCCGGACATGGTGATGTTCTACCCGGACACCACCGTGGTGTCCGACCACACGATCGTGGCCCTGAACGACAAGGGCAAGCTGCTCGCCGACGCGCTGGCCACCGACCCGGCGCTGCGCGAGCAGGAGCTCCGGTACGGCTTCCGGCCGGCCGACGCGGCGGGCGCGGCGGAGTTCGCCGCCCGGGTCCAGAGCGCACAGCCGGGCGGGCCGAAGCCGTTGTTCGCGTTCGCGCCCGACCTGCGGGACGCCAAGATCTCGCAGGCCACGGTGCCGACGCCGGAGGTCATGACGAGCCTGGTCAACGCGACCAAGAACGGGTGACGGGGGACATGGGAACGGGAGCGGGCACGATGCGCAGGAGTGGTGTGCGGGGCCTGATGGCCGGGCTGGCGCTGCTGGTGGCGACCTCGGTGGCGGCGTGCACGTCGTCGCCGGCGCCGCCGCCGAAGCCCGGGCCGAGCGACGCGCCCGCGCCGAGCGCGCAGCCGGGGGTGCTGCGGGTGCTGGCGGGCAGTGAACTGCAGGACATGGCGCCGGTGCTGGAGGAGGCGCAGAAGGCCACCGGGGTGACGGTGCAGTTCGCCTGGACGGGTTCGCTGGACGGTGCGGACGCGGTGTCCGCGGGTCGGACGGACGGCAAGTACGACGCGATCTGGTTCCCGTCGAACCAGTATCTGCACCTGGACGAGGGGAGCAAGTCGAAGTTGCTCTCGGAGACTCCGATCATGGCCTCGCCGGTGGCTTTCGGTATCCGTTCGGCGGTGCTGGGCGACCTGGGCTGGGGTGACGGTTCGAAGGTGACCTGGGGCAATCTGGCGGAGGCCGCGGTCGGCGGCAAGCTGTCGTACGGCATGGCGGACCCGTCGCGGTCCAATTCGGGTTTCTCTGCGCTGGTGTCGGTGGCCTCGGCGTTCTCCGGCGCGAGTTCGGCGCTGACCGAGGCCGATGTGCAGAAGGCGACGCCGCAGCTGAAGCAGTTCTTCGCCGGCCAGAGGCTGACGTCCGGCTCTTCGGGCTGGCTGGCGCAGGCGTACGGCCGGGCGGAGCGGGGTTCGATCGGCGCGCTGGTGAACTACGAGTCGGTGCTGTTGTCGCTGAACAAGACGCTGGCGGCCGATCAGCAGCTCACCGTGGTCCGTCCGGTCGACGGTGTGGTCTCGGGCAACTATCCGTTGACGTTGCTGAGCTCTTCGCAGCAGCGGGAGCGGGAGTCTTTTCAGCGGCTGACCTCCTATCTGCTGAAGGAGGACGTGCAGAAGCGGATCTCCGAGCTGACGCTGCGCCGTCCGGTGACGGCGGGGGTGGCTCCGGCGGCGGGGTTGCCGACGGACCGGCGGCACGAGCTGCCGTTCCCCGGTACCCGGGCGGTGGCGGACGGGTTGTTGTCCTCGTACCAGAACGAGCTGCGTCGGCCTTCGCGCACGGTGTACGTGCTGGACACGTCGGGTTCGATGGCCGGGCAGCGGCTGAGTTCGCTGAAGTCGGCGATGGGCCGGTTGACGGGTGCGGACGACACTCGGGGGGTGCGGCGGTTCCGGGACCGTGAGGAGGTCACGTTGATCTCCTTCGCCTCGAAGGTGAAGTCGACGAAGACGCACTCGGTGCCGAGCGGGGTGGGGGCGCAGCAGGAGTTGGCGTCGATCAACGGGGATGTGCAGGCGTTGTCGGCGGACGGTGGGACGGCGGTGTACTCGTCGTTGCAGGAGGCGTACCGGGTGATCCAGCGGCAGCAGTCGGCGGCGGGGGACGACCGGTTCACGTCGATCGTGCTGATGACGGACGGGGAGAGCAACGAGGGGGCGTCGGACAAGGATTTCCGGACGTTCTACGGGGGGTTGTCGTCGGTGCAGAAGGCGACGCCGGTGTTCCCGATCCTGTTCGGTGATGCCGCGAAGGAGCAGTTGCAGGGGATCGCGGATCTGACCGGTGGGAAGTTGTTCGACGGGACGGGTTCGCTGGACGGGGCGTTCGAGGAGATTCGTGGCTACCAGTAGCGGTGGCGGGGGCGGTCCCGACGGGGCCGGTGGGCGGGTGTGGGTGTATCTGACCTCTGCCCGGCACTATGTGGCGAGCGGGGCGGCGGTGGTCGGGGTGGTGGCGTCGATCGCGTTGCAGAGTCCGGTGGCGTTGTCGGCGCTGCTGGTGGCGGGGCCGTACGTGGCGACGGTGACCCTGTGGCCGCGTCCGGACCCGCCGGGGCCTTCGGGGCCGCCGAAGCCGCCGACTTCTCCGGACGACCCGCCGGACGATCCGTCGAGCGGGGGGAGTGTGTCCGGGTCGGTGGGTTCCGGGGTGTCGGGGCCTGTGCCGGCCGAGCGGGAGTTCCCGTTGGGTACGGCGCGCCGTACTCGGCCGTTGGCTCCCGTGGCCGCGCGGGCCGCGCGCCCGGCGGCGGAGGCGTCCTCGCGGCCTCCGGTCCCGTCGGTGCTCTGGCCCCAGTTGGAGGAGTTGGCGGCGTTCGTGGGTTCGGCGCCGTTGCCGCCGTCGGCGAACGTGCCGGGGTTGCTGGAGCGGCTGCGCAGCGCCGGTCCGGGGCCGACCACGGAGCCGATCGTGCGGCGGCGGCTGCCGCTGGCGGTGGACGGTTATCTGCGGGCGTTGACGTGGCAGCCGTGGGCGGTGGACGGGGCCGACCCGGCGGCCGAGTTGGCGCGGGCGGTGGACGAGATGGCGGCCCTGGTGCCGGCGGCCTGACGGCGTCGGGGCAGCGGTTGTACGGCCCCGGTCCCCCGTGGACCGGGGCCGTTCGCGTTCCCCGCCCGCCTGCCCGTCCGTCCGCACGCACGCCCGTCCGTCCGCCCGTCCGTCCGTCCGCACGCCCGTCCGCACGCACGCCCGCCCGTCGGTCCCGTCAGGCTTCCAGCGCGCCGGGGAGTTCGAGCCGCCGCCGCACCCCCAGTTTGCGGAAGCTGTTGGTGAGGTGGGTCTCCACCGTCCGTACCGCGAGGTGGAGCATGGCGGCGATCTCGGCGTTGGAGTGCCCGGCGGCGGCGAGCCGGCAGATCCGCAGTTCGCTGTCGGTGAGTGCCTCCGCCCCGGCGTGGTCGCCGCGGCCGACGCGTGCGCCGGAGGCCCGCAGCGCCTCCAGTGCGGCGGAGCGCTGCCGGACGGCGCCGAGGCGTTCGGCGCGTCCGGCGGCCTCGCGCAGGGCCCGCCGGGCGGCGCCGCGCCGGCCGCCGTCGCCGAGCAGTCGGCCGTAGGTGATGAGGGCGGGGACGAGTTCGGTGTCGATCTCGGCGGTGCGCAGCAGTTGGACGGCTTCGGTGGCGAGGTCGAGGCCGTGCCGTCCGCCGGTGGCTGCGGCGAGGGCGCGCAGGGCGCGGCCGACGGTGCGCGGGGTGCCCCAGATCCGGGCGAGGCGGAGTTCTTCCTCGGCGAGGGTGACGGCCGGGCCGGGGGCGCCGAGTTGGAGGTGGCATTCGGCGGCGGCGGAGCGCCAGGGGGTGACGATGGGGCTGTGGACCTGGCGTTCGCCCTGGCGGCGGCCGCATTCGAGGAGGTCGGCGAGGGCTTCGGCGGGTTCGCCGGAGGCGAGTCGGAGCAGGCCGCGGGCGTAGAGGTATTCGTTCCATTCCCAGGAGTCGCGGGCGCGGTCGGCGGCGACGGCGCGGGCGAGGCCGTGGGCCTGCCAGAGCCGGCCGGTCTCGACGAGGGCGATGACGGCCTGGGCGACGAGGTGGGCGTTCTGCTGGCCGAGGAGTTCGGCGTAGCGGGCGGGGGTGGTGTCCCCGGCGGCGGTGCGGGCTTCGGGCGCGGTCTGGGCGGTCTGCTCGGTCCCGGCGACCGGCGCCGTCGGGGCGGTCGGGGCGACGGGGGCGCTCCAGGCGGGCAGTCGGGGCAGTCCGGGCGGGCCCCAGGGGGTGGCCGGGTGGGTGGTGCGGGCGGGTGCCTGGCCGGTGGTCGTGGGGCCGGCGGAGGAGCCGGGGGCGGTGAGGGCGTAGTCCTCCAGCAGGGCCTGGTACTCGCCGCGCATGATCCTGGCCTCGGCGCGGACGCTGAGCAGGCACTGGTAGCCGGGGTCGAGGGGGCCGCCGCGGAAGTGGGAGAGGCCGCGGACGGCCAGTTCGTCGGCCTCGTCGAGCAGGTCGGCCCACTGGGAGAGGGTGGCGAGGGAGATCAGCAGGTAGGAGCGGCAGAGCGGGTCGACGGGGGAGGCTTCGAGTTCGTGGACGCGTTCGGCGACCTCGGTGGCGGCGAGCAGGCCGCTGGTGGCGTCGAATTCGGTGAGCAGCGCGTAGGCGGGCGGTGCGAGGCGGTGCGGGGTGCGGGTGGCGAGGCGTTGGAGTCCTTCGACGACCTGGAGCCAGCTGCGGCCGTCGTGGGCGGCGATCTGGGCGGTGGCGGCCTGGACGGCGTGCAGGACGTCGTCCTGGTCGGCGAACCGGTGGGCCAGTTCGTCCATGAGTTCGATGGCGGCGGCGGTGTCGCCGCGGGTGGCGAGGACGGCGCCGAGGGTGCCGGCGGCGCGGAAGACGCCTTCGTCGGTCTGCTGGAGGTGGACGGCTTCGGCGAGGTGGCGCAGTCCGACGGTGCGTTCGGCGGGGCCGAGGGTGACTTCGAGGCTGCCGAGTTCGGAGAGCAGCAGTCCGCGGCGGCGGTCGCTGAGGGGTTCGGCGAGGACGCGGCGCAGCAGGGCGACGGCGTCGGCGGGGCGGTCGGTGTCGGCGGCGGCGCGGGCGGCGCGGCGCAGGGTGTCGGGGGCCCAGTGGGGGGCGGGGGCGGGGGTGAGCAGGAGGTGGCCGGCGACGAGTTCGTCGGGGGCGCCGGCGTGGTGGAGGTGCTCGGCGGCGGCGAGGTGGACGTCGGCGCGGTGTCCGGGGGCGTGGCCGGTGAGGACGGCGTCGGCGAGCAGGGGGTGGGCGAAGCGGGGCCAGTGGCCGGTGTCGGGGGTGTCGAGGTGGTGGTGGGCGGTGAGGTCGGCGAGCCAGCCGGTGAGGCGGCCGGGGTCGGCGGCGGCGAGGTGGGCGAGCAGGGGGACGGGGTCCAGGGGCGGGGTGCCGGGGGTGGGGGTGGTGTCGGCGGCGGGGTGTTCGCGCATCCGGGCGAGGACGCGGGCGGCGGTGACGGCGTGTTCGCCGGCGCCGTGCAGCCAGGTTTCGACGGCTTCGGCGAAGGCGCCGCCGGGGAGGGCGCCGCACTGCTCGGGGAGGGTCGGGGGGAGCGTTGCGGCGGGTGGGGCGGTGTCGGCCGGGTTCCCGTGCGGGCTGTCGTGCTTGTCGTTCCTGTCGTGCTTGTCGTGCCTGTCGTGCCTGTCGTCGGTCGCCGCGAGGTCGGCGAGCAGTGCGGTGAGCAGCAGCGGGTTGCCGCCGGTGGCGCGGGCGCAGTCGGCGGCGAGGGTGGGGGGTGTGCCGGGTCCGAGCCGCTGTCCGGCGAGCTGGACGGCCGCCGGGGTGCCGAGCGGGGCGAGGCGCAGGGTGGTGGCGAGTTCGGGCGGCAGGTCGCGGGCGAAGCGGTCGGTCCGGCCGGTGAGGGTGGCCTGTCGGGGTTCGGTGGCGATCAGCAGGGCGGGCAGGCGGTCGATGCGACGGGCGACCTGGCGCAGCCAGCGGCGGGAGGGTTCGTCGGCGAGGTGGATGTCGTCGATCGCGAGGAGCAGCGGGTGGTGGGTGCCGTGCAGTCGGAGGAGGGACCAGAGGGTGGATTCGGCGGTGTCGGGTCCGGTGCCGTCGGCGGGCGTCTCGGTGGGGGCGGTGGACGCTGTGCGGGGGGTCCAGGCGGTGTGGGCGTAGGGGCCGGCGGGGGTCGGGCCGGTGTCGAAGAGCTGGCGGGCGGCCGCGTAGGGGGTGGTGGTCTCCTCGGCGGAGCAGCGGGCCCGGAGCACGGTGGTGCCGTCGGCGGCGGCCCTGCGTGCGGCCTCGGCGAGGAGTGCGGTGCGGCCGGTGCCGACGGCGCCGGTGAGCAGCAGGACGTGGCCGGTGCCGCGGCGGGCGTCGGCGGCCCGGTCGGTGATCAGCCGCAGCTGCGGTTCGCGGTCCACGAGGCGGGTGGACGTGGCGGTGCTCATTCAGGTGCTCCTCTTTGCCCTTCCCGGGTCTTCGTCGGTGTCCGAACGGGCACACCCTGTCGTTCTACCGGGTAAACGGCTTGACGTCCTAACCACGTGTTACTGGCGAGTCAGGTTTCCGCCCCGGGGGCCGGTTTCCCGGCCGGACCGCCACGGCCTCCCGATTTGTCGGTTTTGCGGTGTCCGGCGGCCTCTTCGATGCACCTCTCCCATGTTCCAGACCACCTGGGGGTCGGAAAGCGTTGCCTCCCCCCGATCGGCGGGGACCGGTCGGCGGGCCCGATCTCGTGGTGGACCACGATGGCCGGGGGCCTGCCCGGGCGGGAAGCATGGTGGTTGATTCCGGGGCACGGGCAGCGCTGCCGGATCGCCGTCGACAACGGTCGGCCAGCCCGGGTGGGGCGCCACGCCCTGACGTTCGGGGTCCGCCGGGTGGCCGGGCCGGCTTCTCCAGGAGGGGGCCAGATTTGACTGTTCTGCACACCGAGTACGACCGCCGGGGTACGGCGGCGGGGTTGTCCGGGTCGGCGTCCGCCACCCGTGCGGTCCCGCCGCAGCGCCCGTCGGCGTCCCGCTCGGTCACCACGAACACCCATGCCGTCGGCAGCGCCGCGGCGCCCGTCCACCCCCAGGCCGTCGTGGCCGTGCGGGGTGCGGCCGGGGCCGGGCGGGCGGCGGTCGCGGCGGGCGCCCGCAGTTCGACGGTGCCGGTCGCCGTCCAGGCCGCCGATCCGCTGTCCCGTGCGGGGGCCGAGGCGCAGCTGCGCCGTTTCCCCGGGGTGGCGGTGGTCGACCCGAGCGGTTCCGCGGGTCCGGGCACGGTCACCGTGCTGGTCGCCGAGTCCGCCGACGCGGCCGCGACGGCGGCCCTGCGCCGGCTGGTCCGCGGCGCCGGGCAGCGGGTGGTGCTGGTGGTCGAGCGGCTGCGCGAGACCGAGCTGATGGAGGCCGTCGAGTGCGGGGTGGCGGCGATCCTGTGGCGGCGGGAGGCGACGCCGGAGCGGCTCGGCCGGGCGGTGCTCGCCGCCGCCCGGGGTGACGGCGATCTGCCGGCCGATCTCCAGGGACGCCTGATCGCCCAGGTGGGGCGGCTGCAGCGGTCCGTCCAGGGCATGCCGGGCCAGGCGCCGACGGGTCTGTCGGAGCGTGAGTCGGACGTGCTGCGGCTGGTCGCCGAGGGCTGGGACACCGGGGAGATCGCGGCCCGGCTGTCGTACTCCGAGCGGACCGTGAAGAACGTGCTGCACGGTCTGACGACGCGGCTGCAACTGCGCAACCGGGCGCACGCGGTGGCCCACGCGGTGCGCGAGGGCTACATCTAGCGGAGCCGCCGCGGCAGCGCGGCGGGGCCGCGCCGGACCTGCGGCGGGGCTGTGCCGTGACCGGGGCGGGCGGGTACCGTACCCGCCCGCCCGGGTCACGAACGAGTCGCCAAGATCTCACCTGTTGGAAAGGTCCGGGGGCTATCCGCCGGAGGGGAGCGCACGGCAGACTGCTGCGCGCGTACTTCTACGCGCGTCAACGCGCCTGCCCCGCCGACACCGGCGGTGCTCCCGGCTGTCGTTGACGGTCCGTTGCCGCCGTCCCCACCGGGAGAGTCGTCCATGCCCCTGAACCGCCGTGACTTCGTCACCCGGTCCGCCGCCACCGCCGCAGGAGCCGCCCTCGTGAGCGGCGGCGCCCTCGCCGCCGCCGGCCCGGCGGCCGCGGCCGGACCGGACGAGGCCCGCGCCAAGGGCCGGACCAAGCGCCAGGCCTTCACCGTCATGGGCACCACCGACCTCCACGGCCGGGTGCTCAACTGGGACTACTTCACCGACGCCGTCTACGCCGACAAGGCACACAACGAGGTCGGCCTCGCCAAGATCTCCACGCTGGCCAAGCAGGTCCGCGAGGAGAAGGGCTGGGACCGCTGCCTGCTCATCGACGCCGGTGACACCATCCAGGGCACCCAGCTGACCTACTACTACGCCCGGATCGAGCCGATCGCCACCGAGGCCGACACCGCGCCCGAGCACCCGATGGCGCTCGCCATGAACACCATGGAGTACACCGCCGCCGCGCTCGGCAACCACGAGTTCAATTACGGCATCGACACCCTGCGCGCCTACGAGGAGCAGCTGGACTTCCCGCTGCTCGGCGCCAACGCGCTGAACGCCCGCAACGACAAGCCGGCCTTCCCGCCCTACGTGATCCGCAAGGTCAAGCTGGGCGGCGGCCCGGCCCTCAAGGTCGGCATCGTCGGCCTGACCAACCCGGGCATCGCGATCTGGGACAAGGCGAACGTCGCCGGGAAGATGACGTTCCCGGGCATCGTCGAGACGGCGAGGGTCTGGGTTCCGAAGGTCAGGGCCGCCGGCGCGGACGTCGTCGTGGTCGCCTGCCACTCCGGCATGGACGAGGCCACCTCCTACGGCGACCAGCTGCCCTGGGGGGAGAACGTCTCGGTCGCGCTGGCCGAGCAGGTGCCCGGCATCGACGCCGTCCTGGTGGGCCACGCCCACAAGGAGATCCCGCAGCGCCTGGTCGTCAACAAGGAGACCGGGAAGACCGTCGTGCTGTCCGAGCCGCTGTGCTGGGGCCAGCGGCTGACCTGCTTCGACTTCGAGGTCGAGCTCGACGGCGGCGCGTGGAAGGTCGTCTCGCTCTCCTCCCGGGTGCTGAACTCCAACACCGTACCGGAGGACCCGGAGATCGTCGGCCTGATGACCGAGCAGCACAAGAAGGTCGTCGAGTACGTCAACCAGGTCATCGGCACCGCCAGGACCGAGCTGTCCATCGCCGAGGCGCCGTTCAGGGACACCCCGATCATCGACCTCATCGGCCGGGTCCAGGCCGACGTGGTGCGCGCCGCGCTGGCCGGCGGCCAGTACGCCAAGCTGCCGGTGCTCGCCCAGGCCGCGCCGTTCAACCGCAGCGCCGTCATCCCGGCCGGCCAGGTCAAGCTGCGCGACGCGGCCGGTCTGTACATCTACGAGAACACCCTGGAGGCCCGCATCCTGACGGGCGCCCAGATCAAGGACTACCTGGAGTTCTCGGCCAAGTACTACAACCAGCTCGCCCCGGGCGCGCCGGTCGACAAGGCCACCCTGACCAACGCCCAGAACACCCCGGACTACAACTACGACTCGGTGTACGGCGTTTCGTACGACATCGACATCGCCCAGCCGGTCGGCTCGCGGATCGTCGGCCTCGCCTTCGAGGGCCGTCCGATCGACCCCACCGCCCAGTTCGTCCTCGCGGTGAACAACTACCGCGCCAACGGCGGCGGCAACTTCCCGCACGTCGCGGCCGCCCAGAAGGTGTGGGCCAACTCGGACGAGATCCGCAACGCGATGATCGCCTGGGTGAAGGAGAAGGGCGTCATCGACCCGGCCGACTTCGCCGCCGAGTCCTGGCGCCTGGTCCGGGCCGGCAGCCCGGTCTTCTGACCGACCCGGCCCGGGGCCGGCAGCCCGGCCCGCACGACCGAACAGCCCCCGGGGCCCGTACCCCGGGGGCTGTTCCCCTCCTCCGCCCCCTCCCCCGCCCGCCTGCCCGCTCGCTCGCTCGCCCGCCCGCCCTCTCGCCCGCCGGTAACCTGGCCGGTATGCGGACCATCGCCTCCTGGCTCCTGGACGCCCCGCCCCCGGCCGACGTGCCGGCCGAGTTCCACGTCCCCTGCGCGCGCGTCGGACGGGACCTGCGGCAGCTGCCCGCCGGCGCCCGACTGCCGGACGGCGTCCGCTGGGAGCTCTCCGAGGAACCCTGGTCCGGGTTTCTGCTCGGCCTCGGCAGCGCCCGGGGCCTGTGCTACACCCTCGAAGTGGACCCCTACCTGCCGCCCGGGCCGCTCACCGCGCTCGTCGCCGAGCAGGTGCAGGACCACGTCACCGGCTACGAGTTCCTCCAGTGGCCGACCTGCCCCGGCCACGTCCACCTGCTGGTTCCGGCCGCGGACCCGGACGACGCCGAGCGGGCCTGGTGGCGCTGCCGGCGGTCCGGCGCCCCTCTCGTCCGCATCGGCGACCTGTGAGCCGCCACGGCCCGCGCACCGGCCCCGGGCCGGTGCCCTACGGCGCGAGCAGCCCCGTCATGGCCTCCCGCTCGATCCGGGCCAGCTCCGCCAGCAGCGCGCCGGCCCGGGCCAGATGCGCCGCGTCCCCGCTCTCCCCCGCCGCGGCGACCAGGGCGGCCACCTCCGTCCAGCCGGCCGCCGCCTCGGCGTAGCGGTCGCGGGCGGCCCGCACCCGGGCGTCGTCGAGCAGCTCGGCGCACTCGCCGAGGAAGTCCCGGTACAGGTTGCGGAACAGTGCGCCACCGGTGCCCGCCAGCTCCATCATCCGGGCGGCCTGCGGCAGTTGGCGGCCGGGATCGGTGGCGCGGGTCAGCCAGCCCGGCACCAGGGCGGCGGCCCTGGCGATCCCGCGGTGGCCGAGGTTGGCGATCGGCGGGTGCAGGAACGCCTCCGCGCAGTCGGCCAGCGCCGGTGCCAGCAGCTCGCGCGGTTCGGGGAGTTCGCCGCGCCGGGCGAGGGTGAAGGAGCGGTTGCGGGCGGTCATCGGGCCGCGTTCGGCGCGCGCCGCCGCGAGCGAGGCCAGGCTGGTGCGGACGGCGCCGCCCTGCTGCGCGGTGTCCACCAGGTGGGCGTCGTGCGCGTCGTGGCCGACCAACGCGACCGTGTGGCCGCCGAAGTGCACCTTCGAGCTGAAGTACTCCAGGTGGTAGCTGTCGAGCTGGAGCCCGACCGGGCGGCCGGCGGCGAGCCCGTCGGCCGCGTTCTGCCAGGCCCGGCGGGCCGAGCCGGTCTCCCGGACGTCCAGCTCCAGGCCGAGCCGGGCGGCCACGGCCCGGGTCGGCCCGAACGGCTTGGTCCGGCCGCCGAGGAAGGGGAAGTCCAGCCCCTTGCCGTCCCAGTAGACGAACGACAGCCCGGCACCGAGCCCGAACAGCATCGGCTCCGACAGCTCGATGCCCTCGTGCCGCAGCAGCACGCCCAGCGTCGTCGTCTCGCAGTGTGCGCCGCCGCCCACGCCCCGGTCCGCGGCCCGGTCCGGTTCCGTCATGATCCGCTCCCCCACGTCCCGTTCTCCGCCCTCTCCTCGACCCGGACGACCACCCTGGTCGTCCACTCCTCCGCCGCGGCCTCGCCCGGACCGACCAGGTACGCCTCGCGGACCGGCGGCACCGGCCGCAGTCCGCGCTCGTGCACCGCCGCCAGCAACGCGTGGTAGGCCAGCGGAAGCCGGGTGTACGGACCGTGGTGCACGACCGACAGGGCCGGACCGCCCGGCAGGACCGTCCGCTCAGGCGTCGGCGGCACCTCCGGAGCGACCGGGAGCGGCGGCACCTCGGCCCCCACCGCGATCCGCATCCCCTCCCCGAGGTCCAGCGGGAACAGCCCCCACAGCGGCGGCCGCCACGGCACCCCGTCCAGTTGTGCCAGCAGCCTGCCGACGCACTCGCCGACCCGCTCGCCCAGCCCGGCCGGCCCGGCCACGGCCCGGACGACGGCCAGCCGCCGTTCCGGCTCCCGGTCGTCGGCGACCTGGTAGCCGGGCAGCCCGCCGCCGTCCGCGAGCCGTTCCAGCAGTTCCAGCCGGGCCCGGTCCCGGGTGATCCGTTCGGCGACCCGGTCGCGTTCGGCGCGCAGCAACCGCGCCCGGTCCGCCCCGTCGGCGGCCAGGGTCGCGGCGATCACCGCGAGCGGCACGTCGAGTTCACGCAGCAGGGCGACGGTCAGGGCGTCGCGGGCCCGGTCGGCGGCGTAGTAGCGGTAGCCGGTGACGGGGTCGACCCGGGTCGGCGGCAGCAGCCCGCTGTCGTCGTAGTGGCGGAGCTGTTTGACGCTCAGCCGGCAGAGCCGGGCGAAGCGCCCGATGGTGAGGAGTTCGTCCTGTTCGCGCACGCCGCCATGGTGGACCCTCCCGCCGCGGGAGGGTCCACCGCGGTCGGCCGACCGGCGGGGGGAACGCCGGGACGACCGGCCAGCGGGACGTCAGGACGTCCGGCGGGCGGAACGCCGGGACGACCGGCCGGCGAGACGCTGGGACATCTTCCCGAGACCGCAGGATATTCAGCCGCGCGCCGGGCCTGCCTACCGTTGATCACGTCACCGAGAGCGGTGCACCGTCCCGAGAAGGAGCAGTCCCGTGCGCGCAGTTGTCCAGAAGTCCGTCGGCGGCCCCGAGGTCCTGGAGGTCGTCGAGACCGACCGGCCCGTCCCGCGCGGCGGCGAGGTGCTCGTCCGCGTCCACGCCAGCGGCGTCAACCCGGTGGACGTGGCGGTCCGTTCGGGCGCCTACCCGCTGCTCGGCGAGCCGCCCTTCGGCGTCGGCTGGGACATCTCCGGCGTCGTCGAGGTGGCCGGTCCGGGAGCCCGGTTCAAGGCCGGTGACGAGGTGTTCGGCCTGCCGTTCTTCCCCCGGGCCGCCACCGGCTACGCCGAGTACGTCGCGGTGCCGTCCCGCCAGGTGGCCCGCAAGCCCGCCGCGCTGAACCACGTCGAGGCCGCCGCGCTGCCGCTGGCCGCGCTCACCGCCTGGCAGGGCCTGGTGGACGCGGCGGGCCTGTCCGAGGGGCAGCGGGTGCTGATCCACCGTGCGGCCGGCGGCGTCGGTCACCTCGCCGTCCAGATCGCCAAGGCCCGCGGCGCGTACGTGATCGCCCTGGCGAGCGAGCCGAAGCACGACTTCGTGCGCGGCCTGGGCGCGGACGAGGTGATCGACTACCGCACCGAGGGCTTCCTGGCGGCGGTCGGCCAGGTGGACGTGGTGCTCGACTCCTCCTCGCAGGGCACCGCCTCGCTGGAGGTGCTGCGCGAGGGCGGCGTGCTGGTCTCGATCATGGAGCACTGGAACACCGCGCTGGCCGCCGAGGTCGAGGCCGCCGGACGGCGGTTCGCCGGTGTCTCGGTGGAGCCGGACTACGCCTCGCTGGAGGCGATCGCCCGGCTGGTCGAGGAGGGCCGGATCCGGCCGCACATCGCCGAGACCTTCCCGCTGGAGGAGGCCGGCAAGGCGCACGAGCTGATCGCCACCGGCCGCACCCAGGGCAAGATCGTCCTCACCGTCGCCTGAGCCGTAGGGTTCCGGTGGAGAACGTACCGACCGGGGGAGGCGGCATGGACATCCTGACCGAGGCACTGGGTTCGATGCGGACGGGGCAGCCCGCCTCCGTCCGCACGGAGGGCCGGGCCCCGTGGGGACTGCGGCTGCCCCCGGTCGCCGGCGCCGGGTTCCACGTCGTCCTCTACGGCACTTGCTGGCTGGTGCCGCTGGAGGACGACACGGCCGGGCCGATCGCGCTCAGCCCGGGGGACGTGGTCTTCCTGCGGGACGGCCGGGGCCACGTCCTCGCCGACCGGCCGGACACCCCGGCGCTCCCCGAGCAGCCCTCGCAGTTCCGGCCGAGCCTGCCGATCGGCACCGTCACCGTCGGCGGGGACGGGCCGCGCACCAGCCTGCTGTGCGGCAACTACCACCTCGACCAGGCGCGCCCGCACCCGCTGGTGCGGCAACTGCCGGAGATCGTCCACCTGCAGACCCGGCACGGCCGCCACCCCGAACTGAGCGCCGCGGTCCAGCTCCTCGGCGCCGAACTGGAGAACCCGCGGATCGGTTCGGCCGGCATCGTGCCGGCGCTGATCGACTCGCTGCTGCTGTACATCCTGCGGGCCTGGTTCGAGGAGCAGCCGCCCGCCACCGCGGCCGGCTGGGCGGCGGCGCTCGGCGACGCGGCGGTGGCACCGGCGCTCACCGCGATCCACGAGGCGCCGTCCACGCCGTGGACGGTGGAGTCGCTGGCCACCAGGGCCGGCCTCTCCCGGGCGGCCTTCGCCCGCCGCTTCACCGCCCTGGTCGGCGAGCCGCCGATGGCGTACCTGACCCGCTGGCGGATGACCACGGCGGCCCGGCTGCTGCGCGAGTCCGAGGCCCCGCTCACCGCCGTCGCCGCGAAGACCGGCTACGGCTCGGAGTACGCCTTCGCCAAGGCCTTCAAACGGGAGTTCGGCCTCGCCCCGGGCGGCTACCGCCGCGAGGCCCGCACCGCCTGAGGCCGGGCGCCGACGCAACACCACACCGGAGCGCGGGCAGGGTGGGAGGATGGCCCCATGAGCGAGTTCCGGATCCCCGAACGGCACGCCCGGCTGCTGGCCTACGCCCGGACCCTGACCCCACCGTCGGGCTGGAAGATCGAGGTGTCGGGCGACGGGATCATCGTGCTGGCCGTGCCGTCGGTGATCCACCAGCGCGACCTGCTGCTCGTCCGCGAGCAGTTCGACGCGCACTGCCCCGCCGACCTGATGCCCAGCGAGAACACCGACCTCGCCTCCCCGCACACCGGCAAGCTCCGCAACCCCGACCTGACCTACATCCCCCTCGCCGCCGTCGAGCTCGGCGGCAACCAGGTCCCCGCCGAACTCGCCGTGATCGCCGTCGAGATCGTTTCCCCCTCCAACCCGGAGAACGACCTGGTCGGCAAGGTCCGCGACTACCCGCAGATGGGCATCCCGCTCTACCTGGTGATCGACCCGCGCGAGGGCACCCTCGCCCTGCACTCCGAACCCGGCGGCGGCACCTACCACCGCCGGTGGGCCGGGAAGTTCGGCGACGCGGTGCCGATCCCGGCACCCTTCGCCTTCGAGCTGGAGACCGCCGAACTGCTCCGCTACTGAAGCTTCTCCGCCACGCCCGCCCAGATGCCGACCTGGGAGTCGGTGGGCTGCTCGGGGGCGTCGGGGCGCCACAGCGGGGCGGTGACCAGGCCGGGGTCGGTGAGCTCCAGGCCGTCGAAGAAGCGCAGCACCTGTTCGCGCGAGCGCATGGTGAGCTGGGCGGAGGCACTGCGGTAGACGGCCGGGCCGCGAGCGGCGTCGGCGGTGGGGGTGAAGTCCAGGGTGCCGTGGGAGAGCACGAGCCGGCTGCCGGGCGGCAGGGCGTCCACCAGGGTGCGCACGATGCCGCAGGGGTCGTCCTGCTCGTCGACGAAGTGCAGCACCGCGACCAGCAGCAGCCCGACCGGTTCGCCGGAGTCCAGGGCCTGCCGGACCTCCGGGGCGGCCAGGATCCCCGCCGGGTCGCGCAGATCGGCCCGGACCACCGCGGTGCTCTGCGGGGTGCTGCCGCTCAGCAGCGCGCGGCCGTGCACCAGCACGATCGGGTCGTTGTCGAGGTACACCACCCGGGCGTCGGGCCGCACCCGCTGGGCGACCTCGTGGGTGTTCCCGGCGCTCGGGATGCCGGTGCCGATGTCGACGAACCGGCGGATGCCGTCCTCGGCCAGGTGCCGCACCGCGCGGCCGAGGAACGCCCGGTTGGCGAGGGCGCTGATCCGCACCATCGGGCTGATCGCGAGCACCTTCTCGGCGGCCTCGCGGTCGGCCGGGAAATTGTCCTTGCCGCCCAGGTACTTCCCTAGAACATAGGGAGTGCTGATGATGGATCACATGCTGACCAGCGAGTACGACGGATGCGGTCTCTGCTTGATCGGAGTGGTACGTCTCAGCCGCAAGACCGATTCGACCTTCAGCCCGGGAAAGCAGCGGGGGCAGATCCTCTCCGCCGCGTCGGACGTCGGAGCCCACATCATCGCGTGGGCGGAGGATCTTGAAGTCTCCGGGGCGACCGACCCCATGACCCGCCCCAAGCTGGGGCCGTGGCTCCGGGGGGAGATGGGCCCCTACGACGGGATCGCTGCCGCCGCCGTCGACCGGGTAGGCCGGAACGTCCGTGACACGCTCAACACGCAGGACATGCTCACCAAGGCGGGGCAGATCATTGTCACCGCCGATCACCGGGGCGTGTGGGACTTCTCCGATCCGGCCGACGAGAACGAATGGATGATCAAGGCGTGGGCGTCGCAGATGGAACTGCGCGCCATCCAGAAGCGGAACGTTGACGACACAGCGACCGCACGCGCCACCGGGCGACCGAAGCAAAAGCCCTCTTACGGATACCACTTCATTCGGCTGTTCCCCACGAGCGCCGTTGATCACGTCGAGATCGACCGGGTAGCGGCCGACGTGATCCAGAACGTCGCGGAACGGATCTTGGCCGACGAGACCGGGAAGATCACATGCTCGACCGAGGCCGCGCGGCTCAACCGGGCAGGTGTACCGTCGCCCTCCGATCGGCGGGCCCAGATCTACGGCCGTCCCCTGAAGGGACATCTGTGGACCCCCAAGACGCTGCGCGTGATCCTCACCAGTGAGGCCGCCCTCGGGTTGCTGATGCACCAGGGCAAGCCGGTCCTGGGCCAGGACGGGAAGCCGGTCAGGCTGGCGGACCCGTTGTGGGACCGGCCCACCCGTGACGCGTTGATCGAGAAGACGAACCCGAAGAGGACCGGCGGCGACCGGGCCCCGATGGGGGTTCGTCGCCTGTCCGGGGTCGGTTGGTGCGGGAACTGCGGAATCCGTCTGTACATCGCAGGCCGGGAACGTGAGTTGGCCTACGGCTGCACAGGCCGTGTCCGAGGAGTCCCGGCGTCGGCGAACTGCCAGCCGGCGCCGTCGATGCAGATCAGCCTCCTGGACCAGGCCGCCGAGGAATGGTTCCTCGGCCGCTACGGAAGCGGCCAGGTCATGCGGAAGATGTACGACCCGGGCACCGGGTACGCAGCCCGGATCGAGGAACTCCAGGCACAACGGACACGGCTGCGCGAGGACCGCAAACAGGGCATGTACACCGACGACGA
Source organism: Streptomyces sp. TLI_053 (assembly GCF_900105395.1). Taxonomy (NCBI): domain Bacteria; kingdom Bacillati; phylum Actinomycetota; class Actinomycetes; order Kitasatosporales; family Streptomycetaceae; genus Streptomyces; species Streptomyces sp. TLI_053. The sequence continues at coordinate 6,772,467 of NZ_LT629775.1, read as the reverse complement.
CGATTCGAAGTGGTACACCGAGACCTACGCCGCTCTCGGTCTGGAGATCAAGGAACTCAAGGAGCGTCCCGAGCGCCCGGCGGGCATGCGGATGATGCCGACGGGCCGCACGGTCGCGCAGGAGTGGCACGCGGCCCCCGACGACGCGGCACGGCGCGAAATGCTGAACGAGTTCGGTGTCAGGGTCGTGCTCTTCCCCGAGGACGCTCCCCAGCGCTACGCGATCAGTGCCGGTCTCAACCCCTACGCACAAGCCTCCTAGGCGCCATACCCGCACGATGCCCCGGACAGCGTCACTCAGCTGTCCGGGGCACCGGTCACGTGCGCAGGGTCAGGCAGGGAACGGGGTAACGGATGATCCGTCCGCCCAACGTGCTGACGTCCTGGGAGGTCACCGCCAACTCGCCCACCACGGCGCAACGAAGTGCCATGACCGCATCCACCACCGAACCCCCCAGCACCTCCGCCAGGCTCCAGGCGCCGAACCGCAGCACGAACGCCCCCAGACCCGGCGCGCAGGCCAGCCGGAACGGCATGCTGTCGACCGTACAGCCGCCGCCGATCTCCACCCGAAGCACCGACGTGTAAGTGATCAGACTCCAGACCCCGCTGCCGTCGCGTTCGGGCACGCCGCCGACCGCTGCCGACAGGTCCCGGGCGATGTCGGCATCCGCTGTCGTGAACCCCCACACGGCCGCACCCACGTCAGGACCATGGGGGAACGCCCACCCGGAAAGATCACTCATCACAGCCCCCCTCAGCCGGCGACCGCACACCCTCAGCCCCGCCACCGCTCCGCCGCGCCCCACCCACCCACCCTGGGGGCGCGTAGTCCCGGGCGATCTCCCGGGTCCGCTCACGGTCGGCGGCGATCTGCTCAGCGATCAGCGCCTCACCGGGGCGGTGCCCCACACCGGCGAACCGCCACTCGCCAACCGTGACCGTGCCCTCCGGGGGAGCGCCCCGGATCCAGTCCTCCCGCTCGGCCCGCAGGCTGCGGTACGTCGTCGAGTACGCCCGCGTCTTGGTCAGGCAGTGCCCCCGGAAGCCCAGCATGTGAGCCCACGCCCGCAGCCGCAGGTGCGCCAACTCCGGCAGAGCGCCGAGCCGCCAGCACGTACCCACCAGCGCCCGCATGTGCGCCGACACCCGCAGCGACCGGATCTCGGCAGCACTCGTCACCCGTCGGTCGACCGCCCCCGCAGCCTCCGCCCCCTTCGTCGTGTACTTCGCCACGTACGCCGCCACCCGCTCACCGGTCCCCGGGTCGTCGGGACCGCCGCGGATTTCGTGCACGTCGAGCTGGACGCCGAACCGCAGCCGCCGTGTCCCGTAGGCCGCCGACTCCGGCACACTCAGCGCGACCGAGCCGACCGCCGTACGGACCGCCTCCGTCAGCACCCCGGCCGTGGCCCACGAAGGCGGCACCTCGCCCGCACCGCCGGGGCCGTCGAGTCGGACGACCGCGTGGAAGTGCACGAGGCCCCGGCGCTGGTACTCCGCTACCTTCACCGCTGACACCCGCACCAGCCGCCGCACCGCCGAGCGAGCGACCCCGACCAGCGAGGCAAGCCGGTGGTGGACCGTGTCCCCGAAGGCTTTCCACAGCCTTCCGGCGTGCGCGTTCCACAGCACGTGGCCCGGGTAGTCGTAGCACTCCGCGCACACCGGGGCACCGACCAGACCACTGGCCTCCCCGTGGAAGCGCCCGCACCCCAGCGGCTGTCCGTGTGCGCAGACCCCGGGGCGTTCCCGGTGGCAGCGCCCGGCCCGGTGCACCCGGCCGAACGAGGGCGCCGTCAGCGTCAGGAACACCGACGGGTGCAGCCGCACCTCCTGCGGGATGCCCTTGCCGCCGGCGAGCCCGGCGTGCACCAGGTGCCAGCTGTCGCCCTGATGCAGCCACGAGCACGGCCCGCAGCGAGAAGCACGCCGGTTGCGGCACCGCACCGCCAGCCGCTCCCCGGGCTCACCCGCTGTGCTGTACCGGCGAACCAGCGCACCCGACGCGGCGTCGAACGTCGCCGACATCCCCCGCAGGTACACCGGCCGAGCACACCCCCCGGTCGCCGAGATCTGTTCCAACCATCGTGCCAGGCCCGGCATCTGCCCCAGGCGGACCAGATCGCGGTCCACCTCGCCCAGGTGCCGGATCCTCTCCTCCTGGACCAGGTACGCACGCCGGGCCGCAGGACTCTCGAACGGACCTGTCATCGAAAAGCACCCCCGAGCAGAACGGGCCGTCCCCGGCCGCACCGAGCAGAGCCGGGCGACCGGGGACGACGAACGAGCGGACGTCAGGCGTTCCACTGCCACGGCGGCGGAGTGGTCGGCGGAGCGGTCGGCGTCGAGGGTGCCGACGGGTCCCCGGAGTGCGTCAGGCCCGTGACCAGCCAGCGCACCGCGTCCCCGATCGGGTCGGCCAGGTGCGTCTGGGCCAGGAAGAACCCGAACACCCCCACCAGGATCACGTGCCAGATCTTCAGCTCGCGCGAGCGGATCAGCAGCGCGACGACCACCGCCAGGAACGCCGTCAGCGGCAGAGCGACGTTCACGACAGACCCCCCGCCCCGGCCGATCCGGCGTACAACTGGCCCACCGACGGCCGCAGATGGGCGAACCGCACAGCCACCTCCTCCGCCTGCTCCGGGGTCACCAGGTGCGAGCGGGCCCGCATCCACCCGCCGTCCGGCGCCCCCAGGGCCACCGCCACCCCCGGCATCGAGACCGGGATCGACTGCACCGCGTCCACCGCGCCCGCGTCCAGATCACCCAAGGTCATCTCCGCCGTGCCCTTGTCCGCCACCCGGAAGCAGGCCCGCCCCGCGAGCTGGGCCCGCAGCGACGTCGCCCCCGGACCCAGGTCCGAGCCGAACCGCTGGCCGGCGACGATCAGGTGAACCCCCAGCGCCGCCCCCAACTGGCCGAGGCGAAGCAGCGCCGTCGACACCTGCGACACCTCGGCCTTGTCCGCCGACGTCGCCGTCAGGTACAGCTCCGCGACCTCATCGATCAGGACGACGATCGGAACCGGCTGCTGCTTGTCGGGGAGTTCCCACACCGAGCGGACGCCCGTCGCACGGCACAGCGCCATGCGTCCCATGGTCACTTCCACCAGCACGTCCAGCAGATCCACCGCCTCCCGGCGACTGGTCGCAAGCGCCGTCAGGCGCGGGGCGAACAAGCCGAGTTCCATGCCGCCCTTGAGGTCGATGCCGACCAGGGCGATCGGCTGTCGGGACCACTGGGCCACCAGCGAGGCCAGCAGCGTCGACTTGCCGGACTGCGTCGCGCCGACGACCAACCAGTGCGGGACCCGGCGCAGGTTCACCAGCCAGCGCCCACCGTCCTCCCAGACCCCGACCACCGCCGTCAGCAGACCCACCGACCCCCGGAACGGCTCCGCCGGACGGCTCAGCGGATCCCAGGCGTTCGCCACCAGCCACACCGTCCCCCGGGTGTCGGACACCGCCCGCACCGCGAACACCCGCCAGGCGTGGGCCATCGCCCCGCAGGCCGCCGCGTACACCTCCGGCGTCTGCCCGGAGTGCAGCCGGACCTTGACCGTCATCCCGCCCCGCCGCCAACGAGGCACCCCCGCACGGGGCTTGACCGACTTCAGCGCCCGGCCCTGCACCACCACGTTGCCCAGCAGCGCGGTCGGCGGACGCGAGGGCACCGACAGGCCCTGAAGGTCCGAGAGCCTGCGCCAGGTCCACCGGAAGCGGACCACCGTCACCGGGAACCCCCACAGCAGCCACCACACGTTCGGCGAGCGCCGCCGCAACCACGGCGAAAGCACCCCCAGCACCATGGCCGCCGCCACCAGCACGGCCAGCAGCCACACGATCGGCGGCAGCGACGACGCGCCCGCCACCTCGGCCGCGTTCTCGATCCTGCTCATTTCCTCACCTCCGCGATCTGGTTGATCACATCGACGTCGACGACGACCGAGCGGCTGATCTGATCCGCCCAGGTCTGCCGTCGGTGGTGCACCAGCGGGCGCACGAACCCGAAGAACCCCGGCGCGATGTCCACCACGTGCAGCAGGCTGCGGACGATCGAGCGGGCCGGACCCAGCGGCCGGGCGGTGTCCTCATCGACCGTGACGATCCGCATGACCCGCTGCCCCAGCGACTGACCGGTCCGCCCCCGAAGGGCCCACTGCCACACCAGGAACGCCAGCGGCAGCACCCAGTACAGGACCTTGTAGAGGGCCTGCATGTCGAAGTTCACGAGCATCGCGAGCAGTTGCAGCAGCGCCAGCGGCGGGCGCGCGTAGAACAGGACGGCCGTGTAGGTCGTCATGATCCCCCCGGCGATCGAGATCTCGATCAGCGCGGCACACGCCCGGGTGGACCAGTCCGCCATGCCCGGCACCGCCGGACGGGACTCCCGCTTCGCCCGGCCCGGACCCACCAGGGCCCGCCACCTCTCCTCACTCACCCAGACCACCGCCCCCGATGCCCTCCGGCGGCGGCAGCGGCACACCGTGCTGGATCGCCAGCGCCCGCAACTCGCTCTCCAGGTCCCGCGCGAGCAGCGCCGCGTCCTCCGCCATCGGCGCGACGATCGCGAACAGGAACCTCGCCCTGCCCCACGCCATGTCCGGCCCCAACTCCCCGGCCAGCTCACCCAGGTCGCTCAACCGCTCGCGCAGGTCCCGCCAGTCGCGACCGTCACTCAGCCGGGTACTCACTTCGAGGCCCCGCCCGACGCGCGCGGCTCCACCGCCGGCCTGACGGCAGGCGGAGCAGCCTCCACCGACTCCGCCCGGTAGGCCAGCCCCGCCCGGCCGTTCATCTCCCACCAGAACGCTTCCAGCCCGACCAGGCTCACCACCTGCCCCACGTCGATGCCCGTGGGCTCACCGGTCACCGACACTTCGATGAGCGCCGTCCTGCGACCCTCCGGCCGCACCGCGACACCCACCGCCCAGACCGGCTTGCCGTCCCGGTCCGTCTTGATCACACCCGTCTCCGGGTCCGTCTTCGCTTCCACCGACACGCACAGCGCGACACCCAGCCGCGCGGCGTCCAGCGGCAGGTTCTTCAAGGTCATGCCCCTTCCACCCCTCCCGAGTCAGAGCCAAATTCGTCAGTCATCATGATGAATTTGGCGGGAGGACGAGCATGAGCCCACTTGACGCGGAAGGCAAGGGCATTCATCCTGACGACTGCTGATTCCGGGCCCCCGGTACGCGGGCTGATCAGCGGCAACCCGCGTCATGTCACGATTTGATATCGACCAGGGCGGACACGAACAGTCCGCAGTCGGAGGGGCCGAAGTGGCTGTTGTGAAGGGACAGGCGCTCTACAAGCAGGTCGCGCGCGAGATGCGCAAGGCCATCGCCAAGGGCACGTGGCGACCCGGCGAGCGCATCCCCACCGAGGACAAGCTCACCGCCCAGTACGGCGTCTCACGCCCCACCGTCCGCCAGGCCGTCGCCGAGCTGCGCGCGGACGGCCTCCTGAACGTCCAGCAGGGACGCGGCACCTTCGTCCTGGGCCCGCAGCCCGAGCAGAGCGCCACGATCGACATCGAGCGCACGGTGGTCTGCGCCGGCGACCAGTACCACTGCCCGGCCGGATGGCACGACGCCGAGGAGCCCACCGTCTACCGCGTGCGCCTCGAAGCCAGCGCCGCCGAAACCCTCGCCGCCGACGAAGGCGAAGCCGCCTTCCTCGTCCAGCGCCTCTACACCCACCAGGACAGCGGACTACGCGCCCGCTACACCGGACTGCTGCCCATGGAGCAGATCACCAGCACCGTCCTGGCCAAGCACCCCGAGTTGTTCAACACCGACGCCTACGCCGCACTCGCCGCAGCACACGGCCCCATCGAATGGCACGAGGGCGTCAGCGCGCGCATGCCCAACCCCGACGAGCGAGCAGCGCTGAACGTCCCGGAGAACGTGCCTCTGCTGGTCTCCCAGCGCGTCACCCGCACCCAGGCCGACGCCCGACCCCTCATGCTCGAAACCCTCACCATGACCGCCGCCGCCACCCAACTGACCATCACCCACCGGCCCGTCGCTAAGTAGTACGGGCATCTCACATGCCGGGCCCACGATCCGGCGATCGAAACGCCCGAAGGTGGCCGACGCCCCCGAGGAGGCACCGGCCACCTTCGCGATCCGATCGGCTGTTCAGCCGTTCGTGCAGATATTGCCGGTCAGGAATCCGCCGACAGGGCCGAGCGACAGGAAGAGGCCCTCCAGCGGGGTGCCCGCACAGGGAATGGGCCCCTCGGCCGGGCGCGCAGCACCGGCACTCGGCGAACCAACGCCGCCGACCGCTTCGGCATGGGCGGTGGTCGCCGCACCGACCAACGGGACAGCACCCATTGCCAGCACGAGAAGGGAAGTGGCAACACTACGGCGCACCTTGGAGACGGACATCGCTGCTCCTCACCATCGGGGGCGAACCGGAACGGTTCATACTCATCTAATCGACTCAACGGAAAGTTGCACGCCGCTCGCCCAAACCACTACTCCGAACGAGTTACGATCGTGCCCCGCGACCGGACACATCCCAAGCACCGGCAGGCTGGCCAGACAGTCCAACACCGCCGTGGTCACGACCAGCCACCGATGTTCCCTGACTCGCGGGCAAGGCCACCTGGCGGCCCGTCGAAAACTTTCTCTACTCACTCAAGGGGCGGCGCACAGCGCCGCCGGTCGCCCATGGCGCCCCGGCCGGGCATGCGGCCTGACGGCCGGTCCCGGCCGGGCGCCAGACCGACCGACGGCACCCCCGAGTAGCGAAAAAAGCCACCGCGGCAACCGGCCCGCAGCACCGCGGAAGCCACGCCGCGGCACCGTCGCAAAGATCAACTCCCGGCAGGCTCCCGGGACTCCCCGCCGTCCGCCCCGACGTCCCCCCGCGCCGCCATCCCGTCGAGGATCACCCGCAGCCTGCGCGCCCCCGACGGCGTCCCCTTCAGGAAGACCACCCCCCGACCGTCGTCCGACCACCCGGCCTGTGCCTTGATCAGATCCTCACCGGCCAGCCCCAGCCCGGCCAGTACCGCGTTCAGGTCGACCGCCGCCGCCCTGGCCTCAAGCCACGCCGCTTCGTAGTCGACGCCCGGGATCATGGGTCCGCCGCCGAGGAACACCTCTCCGTCGTCACCGTCGCCGTCATCGCCCAAGTCCGCCATGCCCGCCGCCCCCCGTGCACTGTCCGCCCGCCCCCGTGGCCGATACGCATCGGCTGACTCAAAATCGATACCACACCCCGCTGACAGCAGCGTGACCGTGCGGAAGCGCGAACGGCCCCGGGACACCACGCCCCGGGACCGTCCACCGACCCAGCGGGCCGTCCAAACTACTCTCGGTCGCCGTACGCCGCCACTACCTCAACCACGACCGGCGCGCACGCCCCCGGCGCGCACCAGGCAGCCGTACGCCCCGCCCGAACCCGACGGGCGGGGCGAACAGGACTCCTGCTACGAGCAGCTCGGCGAGCACACCCACGCGGTGATCCCCGAACCGGCGGTCGCCTCCTGGTGGCCACCCGGGACCGGGCTCACGGCCTCCCCCCGGCACCGGGCGCAGTAGACCGGGCCGACACGCGGCCAGCCCTCCCCGGCCTTGTTCACGTGGCCACCGGGGTGGAACGGATCGAGCACGCAGGGGGACGTACTGTCAGGCCGCCGGGCCCCGCACACGGGCTTCCGGGTGGTTGCCGGGGTCATCACGCCACCACCGTAGCGAGGACGTGCGCACCCTCGTACGAATGGCCGGGATCCGGCAGTCCCATGGACGCCGCCACCAGCGCGCGCCGCCGCTGCACCCGCCGCCGCTCCTCGTCCCGCTCCCACAGCGGCACCACGTGCGGGGGCTCCGACTCCTCCCCGGAGGCACCCCCGGAGACACGCTCCGGCCCGACAGCCCCGAGGACGCGAACGGCACGACGCTCCCGCTCGATCACCCCCGATTCCACGTCCAGCCGCGTGGGCACACCGGACGGCACGACCACCGGCACAGGCAGCACAGCGGGAAGGAGGACCGGTTCGCCGCGCGGCGCAACCGGCACCGGACGGCGGTCGTACGCGGGGGCCCGAAGCCCGTCCAGTTCGATCGTGATCGACTCCCCGCACGCCCGGTGACGCCCCTTGGGCGTCAGATCGGCGGTGAGCCAGAGCGCGAGCACCCCGGCCCCGGCCACGCAGCCGGCGGCACCGGCGCACCACACCCAGAAGGTAAGATCTGACATGTCGAGTGCTCCTCAGAAAGCATTCGGCGGCCACCCCCGGAGCCGGTCCTAAGCGGCTCCGGGGGTTCTTGTTGTTGACGACGGTACTCAGCCTGTCCATACCTGTCCATACCTGTCCATGGACATCCATGGCTATGCCTGGACAGCTGTCACGGCTACGGTCATGGGGTGATCGAGTTCAACCCGACCCGCGCCAAGTGGGAACAGATCCTCCAGATCATCACTGCGCGCATCGAGGCCGGTGAGCTGCAACCCGGCGACATGCTGTCCGAGGTCAAGCTCACGGCGGAGTTCGGGGTGGACCGGAAGACGATCCGCAAGGCGATCGCCCACCTGCGGACGACCGGCCTGGTGATCACCCGCCCTGGCATGGGCAGCTTCGTGACCGACCGGCCCGGGACAGAAACGGACTGAGCCCCGCCCTGCTGGTGAACCGGCAGGACGGGGCCGAGGGCCGAACGGTCTCAGCCCTCCCGCCTCCGCGCCCTGGCTTCAGCAGCAAGGAGCATGCCGCGATCCTCCGCCGCCCGTCGCTGACGGTTGGCCCGATCCTTCGCCATGTGCTTGCGTGTCAGTGACGCACTCGGAGGCTCGACGACGTAGTTGCACATGCCGCAGACGTACCCACCGTCGGGCCCATAGGTGATCTCCGCGCCGCAGTGTGCGCAGTGCACGCCGGACACGCCCGCCTCCGGGGCGTGAACCTCTCGCCGCCCCGGGGATTCGGGCGGGGTGACCACGTACCAGCAATGTCCGCAGACATACCCACCGGCCGGACCGAACTCGACCGGCCATCGACACTTGCCGCAGCGCGGAGAACTCATACCTACCTCACGGTGACCGAGACGATGGGCAGCAGGTTCGACGGTACCGGGTTCGCCGGCGCCACTCGCCCGTTCAGGACGAAACCGCAGCTACCGCAGACCTGCGGGGTGCGGGACGAGTCCATGATCGCACCACAGACGGGACAGGGCATTCCTGACTCTCCTTAGGCAGTGCTTCCCACCGCACGGACGCACGGCAGGTCGTGCAAGACCCCGCCAGGTGATCATTCCCTCGCGCGGGGCCCGACCGTGCGCACTCCCGAGCGCACACGGAGCCCTTGGGTTTCAGTTCAAGAAGACGGGTTCAGGCTCGCGCACTTCAACGCCCAGCCGAGACAGCGGCCGCTGTCGGTGGCGTACTCGAACACCACGGCGGTCTGCACAACACGCAGACTCACCGGGTCGTGCCTGCGCATCCTTCGGACGAAGACGCCACGGCGTCCGTCACGGTGGACGAACAGACCCCCACGCGGCGGCAGCCCCAGATCATCCACACACCCGCCGAGCCTCCGGTGCAGGCAGTGGCAGTCACTCGTGTAATCCTCGAACTGCCTCGCGTAGACAGCTTCGCCCAGACTCTCGAACGCGTCGGCGACCACCGGCCCGACGAACAGCCCCCGGCGCGGAATAGGCACGATCACTCCTCTTCGTCGTACAGCGGCGCATCGAGGCTCCGGGCCTCTTCCGCTTCCTCCGCCGAGGGTGGTCCGACGTCACGGACCGGGCAGTCCCAAACGCGCTCGAACGCGCCCGGCTCCCGTAGCCACACGACACCCGTATTCACCACATGGACGAACCCCACTCGGCCATCGGTCCTGGTGTCGAGCCCGATCGAGCCGACCGAAGGGCCAGTGAACGCGATGTCGCGCTTGTGCGGCATGTGACTGCCCCGGGGCAGGGGAATGTGCGGACGATTGCTCGGCCGTCCCTGTTCCTCCGTCATGCGCCCACCTCTCCTGTAATGCGGGTCCCGCCCGGCACGGACGGAGGTCTCAGCAGCGAGCGGGACCCCTACCGTGTGCACCCCCGTGCACACGGAGCCTTCAACTAGCCCTGGGCCGACTCGCCGTTGTACGGCAACGGCCTCCGGATACCGACCGTCACCGCCGCGAGCGCGGCACGGATTCGGTACTCCATGTGCGGCGCCACGTGCTCCCGCAGGCGCTTGGGCGCAACCCAACCCAGTTCCTCGATCCCGCACGGCCACATGGGCAGCGACAGAGCGTCCGCCTCCGCACGGGACATCAGCCCCCCGTCGCACACGACTCCCAACCCCTCGGGCTGCCAGGCGTCCGGGTTCGCCGGCGACTGGTCGACCATCAGGGCATGTGCGACCTTCCTGCGCAGCCCCAACTGCTCGCCCAGCTCGCGAGTGGCTGCACTGGCGATCGACTCACCGGGGTGGACGCCCCCGCCCGGCAGGATCCAGTCCAGCCGGTACGACGGCTTCAGCAGCAGCACGTCACCGCCCTGACTGCGGAGCAGCACCATGGCGTTCACACGCCGTCTCGGCTGAACTCCGAGGACGGTCGAACCCGTTGTACTCATCTGATCCTCCAGGGATCAACTCAGATTTGGGGGAAGACCCCTCCCGTGCCGCCGAACGGGAGGGGCCCGATGCGGTGGTCCCGCCCCCGGGTGTGCGGCCCGGGGGCGGGACCCTTCGCCGTGCCGTCCGGACAGCCCCGACCGGCACAGCGGATGTTGGCCCCGAGCGGGCGGGGGGAGGACCGCCCAGGGCCGGAGGCCCCACACGCTGACGTTCACAACGTGTGGGGCCAGGGTGTCCACGCGTCCGACCCAGAACGTGAACACCCACCCGAGGAGCACGCAGGAGAGCGTTCCCCGGGGACCCGCCCCGCCCCGACAGTCAACGAGCACGCCGACGCCGGACCGCCGAGGCGGGAGCTTGCGATGTGTCGGTCAGGCCGCACCGGTGACCGGCGGCGCCGCTGAACCGGCGGGCAGCTCAACCGGCTCGATCGAACCGGGGTCAGTCGTCCACTCGCACCCACCCGACGGACGACGCAAGTAGACCTCCCCGCCCTCCGTCCCCATGTAGGCCCCGACCTTGCCACCGTGAGCCAAGTCGCTCACGAGCTCGCCGAGTTCAGGACAGTGCAGCTTCGCCCTCTTGCCACGCAGCATGACCGTTCCCTTCCGTAGTCGCTTCACTACCGGAACGGCTTCACTGTGGCGTACAGTCCAAGGACTGTTCAACCTGTCTCAAGCTGTTGGATTGGTAGGACGAACTTCCGTGAATAGGCGCGAACTTGATCCTCAAGCGAGCCCGGCTGCCGAGTTCGGGGTACTGCTTCGCACGTCACGTGAGCAGCGAGGCTGGACGCAGGAAGAACTTGCAGCGTTGATTGGTTGCACGTCGTCATACATCTCAGCCCTCGAAAACGGGCGAAGAAAACTAACTCAACGGATCGCGACAGCACTTGACAGTGCGTTTGGTTCGGGCGAGCAGTTTGTCAGGCAGTTCGGCAACTCTGGTCAACGTGCCCTGTTCGAGGGCTTCGAGGAGTACCTCCGTGATGAGTCGAGGGCCGCGACTCTGAGGCTGTTCGAGATCAACATCGTGCCCAGCCTCCTTCAAACCGCTGCATACGTTCGTGCCTACCAAGAAGCCCCAGTGCTGCGAGGAATTGCGACGCAAGAGCAGGCTGACGAGCGAACCGATCTGCTGTTCCGCAGGCAGCAGGCACTTATGCAAGACCCCATGCCGCTCGTTCAGGCGGTCATAGACGAAGGCGCGCTTAGACGGCCGATCGGCGGCCACGAGGTCATGGTGGCGCAGCTTCAGCACCTTGAATCACTCGCGGTCCACCCCCGCTTCCTTGTTCAGGTGAGCCCGTTCGCTGCGGGTGAGAGCCGGCCGTTTGCGCACCCAATTACGTTGCTGACCATGCCAAACAGGTCCATCGTTGGCTATGGCGAGACGGAGCGGCGTGGCTTCCTTGAACGTGATCCCAAGACGCTGGCGGAGTGGACCAGTGAGTACGATCATCTTCAGGCCGAGGCGCTGCCCCGAGCAGCCAGTCGAGAGTTCATTCGGGATGTACGGAAGGGCTTCGAGCATGGATGATCTACACAGTGTCACTTGGCGCAAGAGTTCCCACAGCGCTCAGGCGGGACAGTGCATCGAGGTGTCAGGTAGCCTCCCGGGCCTTACCCCGGTCCGCGACTCCAAGGATCCCTCTGGTCCGACGCTTGTCTTTCCCGCGTCGGAGTTCGCGGCGTTCATCGATGCCGTGCGCGCTGGGGAGTTCGGCACCATCTGATGCCGCGCCCCGGGCGCTCACCAACTGGACCCCGTCGCAGCAGTGCGGCGGGGTCCCTCCGCGTCCAGGCGGAGACCTCGCCAGCTGGCTGCCGCGCACGGGCGGGGATCGGTGGCGGGAAGCTTTACGCACCCACCGCTGGCGGGGCCCGCGTCGAGCAAGACCGGGGGGCCACTCGGCCAAATTGCGGTCAGGCCCAGAAGCCCTGACCGAGTCGCGCCAGCTTACGGCCCCCCGGCCATGCTCGACCCCACCACCGGCAGGACCCCGCCCAAAGCTTCCCGCCACCTCGCCGACACGTGCCTGCCTCGGGGTGGTGATCTTCGGGCGACCCTGCGCTGAACTGCGATTTCATGCCCCCAGGGGGTTTGGGAACAGTCGTCGCGGGTAGGTGTGTCTTTAGAGGAAGTACCTGCCGATGTAGTAGTCGTACATCCGGGCGGGGTGCGGGACTTCGGGACGCAGATCGGCGGGCGGCCGCGCACCGTCCGCCCCGTCACCGTCCCCGCCGTCCCCGGCGAGCCACTCCCGGCCGATCTCCTGAAACCCGGTCACCCGGCCACCCCTTCGATCCGTCGGACACCGGAGAACGGGGGCCCGGCCGGCCCTCCAGCGGGCCGGCCGGGTCCCCGGAGCCGCTCAGAACGGGAAGCGGCTGCGCCCGTGCTGGATCGAGATCCACTTCACCGTGGTGAAGGCGTCCACCGTGGACTCGCCGTTCAGCCGGCCGACGCCCGAGTTCTTCTCGCCGCCGAAGGGCACCACGGGCTCGTCCGCGATGGTCCCGTCGTTGACGTGGATCATGCCGGTCTCGATCCGCTGCGCGACCCGCACCCCGCGCTCGACGTCGGCGGTGTGCACCGCGCCGCTCAGCCCGAACGGCGTGTCGTTGGCTATCCGCACCGCCTCGTCCTCGCCGTCGAACTCGACCACCAGCACCACCGGGCCGAACAGCTCGCGCTGCAGGATCGGCGCGCCGGCGGGCAGGCCGCCGAGCACGACCGGGTCCATCAGGCTGCCGACGGTGGTGCCGCGCAGCAGCGCGGTCGCGCCGTCGGCGACGGCCTGGTCCACCTGTGCGGAGATCGCGTCGGCCTGGACCGGGTTGATCAGCGGGCCGATGTGGGTGGCCGGGTCCCTCGGGTCGCCGACCTTCAGGGTGGCGACCTTGGCGACGAATTTCCGGGTGAACTCCTCGGCGACGCTGCGGTCGACGAGCACCCGGTTGGCGGCCATGCAGACCTGGCCCTGGTGCACGAAGCGGCTGAACACGGCCGCGTCCACGGCGTAGTCGATGTCGGCGTCGTCCAGCACGATCAGCGCGCTGTTGCCGCCGAGCTCCAGCACGGTCCGCTTGAAGTGGGAGGCGGCGACGGTGGCGACGTGCCGGCCGACCTTGTCGGAGCCGGTGAAGGAGATCACCTTGGCGAGCGGGTGCTCGATGAACGCGTCACCGATCTCGGCGATGTCGGTGATCACGACGTTCAGCAGGCCGGCCGGAAGTCCGGCCTCCTCGAAGATCTTGGCGATCAGGGTGCCGCCGACCACCGGGGTCTCCTGGTGCGGCTTGAGCACCACGCCGTTGCCGAGCGCCAGCGCCGGGGCGACGGCCTTCATCGACAGGAACAGCGGGAAGTTGAACGGGCTGATCACCCCGACGACGCCGACCGGCAGCCGGTAGAGCCGGTTCTCCTTGCCGTCCACCGGCGAGGGCAGCAGCCGTCCCTCGGCCCGCAGGGACAGCTGCATCGCCTCGCGCAGCATGTCCTTGGTGAGGGAGAGTTCGAACCAGGCCTTGACGGCGGTGCCGCCGAGCTCGGCCATGATGTCCCGGGTGATCTCCTGCTCGCGGTCCTCCAGGATCCGCAGCGCGCGCTCGAAGACCAGCCGCCGGGTGTAGGGGTTGGTGGCCGCCCATTCCTTCTGCGCCGTCGCCGCGGCCCGGTAGGCCTGGTCGACCTCGTCGACGGTGGCCACGGTGATGCTCGCGAGCTTGTCCCCGGTGAAGGGGTCGACGTCGACGATGTCCCAGGAGCCGCTGCCCTCGCGCCACTCGCCGTCGATGTACTGCAGCGCCAACTCGGAAAGGTACGACATCCGATCCCTCTCATACCGTTCGGGAACGCCCGCGATTCTCCAACGGTCGTTCGCGATCAGAACTGATCGGGGCTCATCGTACTTACCTGCTACAGCTCTTGGCGTACGGAGCGGAGAACTTCTCGTGTCCGCTCAGGGGAAAGGCTGTCCGCCACCAGACCGTCCATCGCCCCCGCGTACTCGGCGACCTCGGCCGGTCTGTCGAGGTAGAGGGCGGTGGTGAACTGCTCCAGGTAGACGATGTCCGGCAGTTCCTGCTCGTCGAAGGCCAGCACCGAGAACGCCCCGCCCTCCGCGCGCAGCCCGCCGAAGCCCAGCGGCATCACCTGGAGCACCACGTTCGGGCGTTCGGTCAGCTCCAGCAGGCGGTCGATCTGCGCCCGCATCACCTGCTGACCGCCCCAGGGGCGGCGCAGCGCGGCCTCGTCCAGCACCGCGACCAGCCGCGGCGCCCGCTCGGCGCCCAGCACGTGCTGCCGCTTGAGCCGCACCTCCACCCGGCGCTCGATCTCGGCCGGTTCGGTCACATGGCCGCCGTGGGTGATCACCGCCCGCGCGTAGTCGGCGGTCTGCAGCAGCCCGTGGACGAACTGGACCTCGTAGCTGCGGATCTCGGTGGCGGCCTCCTCCAGGCCGAGGTAGTTCTGGAACCAGCCCGGCAGGACGTCCCCGTACCCGTGCCACCAGGAGGTCGCGTTGGCGGCCCGGACCAGCCCGAGCACCGAGGCCCGTTCCGGCTCCGCGTCGACCCCGTACAGGGTCAGCAGGTCGGCGACGTCGCGCTCCTTGAAGCCGACCCGGCCGAGCTCCATCCGGCTGATCTTCGACTCGGAGGCCCGGATCGAGTACCCGGCCTCCTCCCGGCTGACCCCGCGGGCCTCCCGGAGCCGTCGCAGCTGCGACCCCAGCAGCAGACGCCGCACCGTGGCACCGCCACCCGCCTGAGTCGCACTCATCGCCTCAACCTCCGCACGTCAGCAGCCCCCCGGCCGTGGCCGCAGTCTTCCACCAGGGACCGACGAACAACAGTCCTCGGAACGCCCTCATCGGGATCTTCCGCCCCCTCGGGGCCGCCCGGACGAGCAGCGTCCGGATACGCGCGGTAGCCGAACCGTAGCTCCCCGGAACGCACTCTAGTCCCCCGCCGCCGCCGTGCACATCCCCAACCCCCGCCACCACCCGTAGGTCGACCACAACTCGGCCGGAACCGACAACAGTTGACGGAACCCGAGCGCGCGACCGAACGTCCCCCACGGTGTGCTGAGACGACTGCCCACCGCCGCGCTCCTGCTCGCCGTGCTGTCCGTGCTCGCCGCCGTCCCCGGCGAACCTTCCCGCGCGCCAGCGGCCGCGCCCGCCGTCCCGGAGCAGGCCGTCCCGGAGCAGGCCGACGCCCCGCCCCTCACCGCCGAGGTCATGGACCGGGCCCGCCGGGTGGCGGAGGCCTGGCCCGGCTCCGAGGCCGAGCGGATCTGGCGCACCGGCTACTACCCGGCCCTGGGCGGCGAGACCTGGCTGCCGGAGGACTTCACCTCGGACGACGGAGCCTTCGCGGCCTTCCTCGACGGCCGGATCGACCTCGCCACCGACTTCCCGCCGTTCTCCGGCACCGGGACGGTCTCCTTCCCGGACGGGACGTCCACGGCCCTGCCGCTGACCGACCCGCGTACCGTCTACGAGGACCGCATCAGGTACCGCGACGGCTGCCGTAACGAACCCTGCGACACCCGGCTCACCGTCACGGCCGTCCGACCCTCCACCCGCCGCCAGCGCACCAGTCGCGGGACGGTCACGGCACCGGTCTGGGAGTTCGTGTTCGCGGGCCTCGACCACCCCTACGCGGTGGCCGCCGTGCAGTCGCAGGCGCCGTTCATCGACTACAGCGTCGAGGACGCGGACCTTCCCGCCGGCGTCACCGATGTCGTCCTCGCTTCCGAGGAGGAGCAGTGGCTGGAGGGCATGGTCAGGCCGGAGAACTGCGCCGACGCACGGCCGGGCGAGGTGTACGCGACCGCCGACGTCCTGGTGCTGATCGGCCGCACCACCGGCCGCCCGAGGACCTGCCCGGAGCCCAGCAACGCCCAGTACCCCCGGTTCGCCTTCACCCGCCCCCTCGGCGACCGGGTGGTGCTCAACCTCGCCGGGCGCCCCGTCCTGTTCCCCGAACTCGTCCCGGAGGGCTGAGAACCGCCCCCGGGCACGCGAACGGCGCCTGCCCCCAAACTGGTCGGGGATGTGGGCAGGCGCCAGGGACCGCGGTGGCCCGGCGACGCTGACGGGGTGCGGCTCGGTACGACCCGGCGAATGCGGCGCCGGGCTACCTGGACCGGATCAGACCACCAGAGGGCGGTCCGTCGGCCGGATCGGTGCGGGCAGCGGGGTCTTGCCGCCCAAGTAGGTGTCGACCGCCGCGGCGGCCGAGCGGCCCTCCGCGATGGCCCAGACGATCAGCGACTGGCCACGGCCGGCATCGCCGCAGACGTAGACGCCATCGACATTGGTGGCGAACTTCGCGTCCCGGGACACATTACCGCGTGCGTCGAGGTCCACGCCCAGCTGCTCGACCAGACCGTTGCGGACGTCCGTGCCGGTGAAGCCCATCGCCAGGGTGACCAGCTGCGCCGGGATCGCCCGCTCGCTGCCCGGCACCTGCTCGAACTTCCCGTCCTTGAACTCCACCTCGACCAGGTGCAGCTCCTGGACGTTGCCGTCCTCGTCGCCACTGAAGTGGGTGGTGGAGACGGAGTAGATCCGCTCGCCGCCCTCCTCGTGCGCGGAGGTGACCTTGTAGGTCATCGGCATGGTCGGCCACGGCTGGCCGGCCGGCCGCTCCTCGCCCGGCCGCGGCATGATCTCCAGCTGGGTGACCGAGAGCGCCCCCTGCCGGTGGGCGGTGCCGACGCAGTCCGCGCCGGTGTCGCCGCCGCCGATGACCACGACGTGCTTGCCCTTGGCGCTGATCGGCGGCTCGACGAAGTCGCCCTCCTGCACCTTGTTGGCCAGCGGCAGGTACTCCATCGCCTGGTGGACGCCCTTGAGCTCGCGCCCGGGCACCGGCAGGTCACGGGCGGTGGTGGCGCCGGCGGCCACGACGACCGCGTCGAAGCGCTCGCGCAGCTGCTGCCCGGTGATGTCCTCGCCCACGTGCACGCCGGTGCGGAACCGGGTGCCCTCCGCGCGCATCTGCTCGACGCGGCGGTTGATGTGGCGCTTCTCCATCTTGAACTCGGGGATGCCGTAGCGCAGCAGTCCGCCGATCCGGTCGGCCCGCTCGTACACCACGACGGTGTGCCCGGCCCGGGTGAGCTGCTGGGCGGCGGCCAGCCCGGCCGGACCGGAGCCGACCACGGCGACCGTCTTGCCGGACAGCCGCTCCGGCACCTGCGGGGTGACCCCGCCGCGGTCCCAGGCCTTGTCGATGATGGTGACCTCGACGTTCTTGATGGTCACCGCGTCCTGGTTGATGCCGAGCACGCAGGCCGACTCGCAGGGCGCCGGGCAGAGCCGCCCGGTGAACTCCGGGAAGTTGTTGGTCGCGTGCAGCCGCTCGATCGCGCCGGACCAGTCGTCCCGGTAGGCGAGGTCGTTCCACTCGGGGATGAGGTTCCCGAGCGGGCAGCCGTTGTGGCAGAACGGGATGCCGCAGTCCATGCAGCGGCCGGCCTGCTTGGTGATGATCGGCAGCAGGCTGCGCTCGACGTAGACCTCGTTCCAGTCCCGGATGCGCACGTCCACGGGACGCCGCTCGGCGAGCTGCTTGGGCGTGGTCAGGAAGCCCTTGGGGTCAGCCATGTGCCGCCTCCATCATCTTGCGAGTGGTCTCGGCCTCGGAGAGGCCATCGCGCTCAGCGGCGTCCTTGGCGGCGAGCACTGCCTTGTAGTCGGTCGGCATGATCGTGGAGAAGCGGGAGACCCCGCTGCCCCAGTCCGCCAGGAGTTCGGCCGCGACGGTGGAGCCGGTCTCCTCGTAGTGCTGCTGCACGGTCTCGCGCAGCCATTCGCGGTCGGCCGCGCCGGGGGCCTCGATGCCCACCATGCCGCTGTTGACGTTCGCCGGGCGCAGGTCCAGCACGTAGGCGACGCCGCCGGACATGCCGGCCGCCAGGTTGCGCCCCGTCTCGCCGAGGATGACGACCCGGCCGCCGGTCATGTACTCCAGGCCGTGGTCGCCCACGCCCTCGACGACCAGGGTGGCACCCGAGTTGCGGACGGCGAACCGCTCGCCGGCCTTGCCGCGCAGGTGGATCCGGCCGCTGGTGGCGCCGTAGCCGATGGTGTTGCCGGCGATGACGTGGTTCTGCGCGTCGTTGCCGATGGCCGCCGCGTCGCGGGCCGGGCGGACCACGAGCACGCCGCCGGACAGGCCCTTGCCGACGTAGTCGTTGGCGTCGCCCTCCAGCCGCAGCGTCACGCCGCGCGGCACGAAGGCGCCGAAGGACTGGCCGGCCGAACCGGTGAAGGTGACGTCGATGGTGCCCTCGGGCAGGCCCTCGCCGCGGTACCGCTTGGTCACGTGGTGGCCGAGCATGGTGCCGACGGTCCGGTTGACGTTGCGGATCGGCAGCTGGATGCGGACGGCGTCGCCGTTCTCCAGGGCGTCCTGGGCCAGGTCGATCAGCTGGTTGTCCAGGGCCTTGTCCAGCGCGTGGTCCTGCGTGGTGGTGCGGTGCAGCGCCGCGCCCTCGGGCAGCTCCGGGACGTGGAACAGCGGGGCCAGGTCGAGCCCGGCGGCCTTCCAGTGGTCGACCGCGGCCTCGGCGTCGATGTGCTCGGCGTGGCCGACGGCCTCCTCGATCGAGCGGAAGCCCAGGCCGGCCAGGATCTCCCGGACCTCCTCGGCGATGAACTCGAAGAAGTTGACCACGAACTCCGGCTTGCCGGAGAAGCGCTCGCGCAGCACCGGGTTCTGGGTGGCGACGCCGACCGGGCAGGTGTCCAGGTGGCAGACGCGCATCATGATGCAGCCGGAGACCACCAGCGGGGCGGTCGCGAAGCCGAACTCCTCGGCGCCCAGCAGCGCGGCGATCACCACGTCGCGGCCGGTCTTCAGCTGGCCGTCGGTCTGCACCACGATCCGGTCGCGCAGGCCGTTCAGCAGCAGGGTCTGCTGGGTCTCGGCGAGGCCGAGCTCCCAGGGGCCGCCCGCGTGCTTGAGCGAGGTCAGCGGCGAGGCGCCGGTGCCGCCGTCGTGGCCGGAGACCAGCACGACGTCCGCGTGCGCCTTGGAGACGCCGGCCGCGACCGTGCCGACGCCGACCTCGGAGACCAGCTTCACGTGGATGCGGGCCTCGGGGTTGGCGTTCTTGAGGTCGTGGATCAGCTGCGCCAGGTCCTCGATCGAGTAGATGTCGTGGTGCGGCGGCGGCGAGATCAGACCGACACCCGGGGTGGAGTGCCGGGTCTTGGCGACCCACGGGTAGACCTTGTGACCGGGCAGCTGGCCGCCCTCGCCGGGCTTGGCGCCCTGGGCCATCTTGATCTGGATGTCGTCGGCGTTGACCAGGTACTCGGAGGTGACGCCGAAGCGGCCGGAGGCGACCTGCTTGATCGCCGAGCGGCGCTCCGGGTCGTACAGGCGGTCCGGGTCCTCGCCGCCCTCACCGGTGTTGGACTTGGCGCCGAGCCGGTTCATCGCGATCGCCAGCGTCTCGTGCGCCTCGAGCGAGATCGAGCCGTACGACATGGCGCCGGTGGAGAACCGCTTGACGATCTCGGAGACCGGCTCGACCTCCTCGAGCGGCACCGGGGTGCGGCCGAGCCCGTCGAGCTTGAACAGGCCGCGCAGCGTCATCAGCCGCTCGGACTGCTCGTTCACCCGGTCCGTGTACTGCTTGAAGATGTCGTACCGGCGGTTGCGGGTGGAGTGCTGCAGCCGGAAGACGGTGTCCGGGTCGAACAGGTGCGGTTCGCCCTCGCGGCGCCACTGGTACTCGCCGCCGATCTCCAGGGCACGGTGCGCGGCCGGGATGCCGGAGGCCGGGTACGCCTTGGCGTGCCGGGCGGCGGTCTCCCGGGCGACCTCGTCCAGGCCGATGCCGCCGAGCTTGCTGGTGGTGCCGGCGAAGTAGGCGTCGACCAGCTCCTGGGCGAGGCCGATGGCCTCGAAGACCTGCGCGCCGCGGTAGGAGGCGACGGTGGAGATGCCCATCTTGGACATCACCTTGAGCACGCCCTTGCCGAGCGCCTTGATCAGGTTCTTGATCGCCTTGTCGGCCTCGACACCGGTCAGGAAGGTGCCCTGGGCGACGAGGTCCTCGACCGACTCCATGGCCAGGTACGGGTTGACCGCGCCGGCGCCGTAGCCGATCAGCAGCGCGA
The DNA here is from genome assembly GCF_900105395.1 of Streptomyces sp. TLI_053. Taxonomy (NCBI): domain Bacteria; kingdom Bacillati; phylum Actinomycetota; class Actinomycetes; order Kitasatosporales; family Streptomycetaceae; genus Streptomyces; species Streptomyces sp. TLI_053. The sequence continues at coordinate 6,751,722 of NZ_LT629775.1, read as the reverse complement.
CGTGGTGCACCTCGCGCACGTCGCCGGCCTCGACCAGCAGCGACACCCGGGTGCGCTGCTTGGTGCGGATCAGGTGGTGGTGGATCGCGGAGGTGAGCAGCAGCGAGGGGATCGGGGCGTGCTCGGCGTCGGAGTGCCGGTCGGAGAGCACGATGATCCGGGCGCCGTCGGCGATCGCCGCGTCCGCCTCGCCGGCGATGGCGGCGAGCCGGGCGGCCAGGCCTTCGCCGCCGGTGGCGACCCGGTACAGGCCGGACAGGGTGACGGCCTTGAGGCCGGGCTGGTCGCCGTCCGCGTTGATGTGGACCAGCTTGGCCAGCTCGTCGTTGTCGATCACCGGGAAGGTGATGCCGACCGAGCGGCAGGAGGCGGCCTCGGCGGCCAGCAGGTTGCCCTCGGGGCCGAGGTTGGACAGCAGCGAGGTGACGAGCTCCTCGCGGATGGCGTCCAGCGGCGGGTTGGTGACCTGCGCGAAGAGCTGCACGAAGTAGTCGAACAGCAGTCGCGGCTTCTCGCTCAGCGCGGCGATCGGCGAGTCGGTGCCCATCGAGCCGAGCGCCTCGGCGCCGGTCTTCGCCATCGGGGCCAGGACGACCCGCAGCTCCTCCTCGGTGTAGCCGAAGGTCTGCTGGCGGCGGGTGACGGAGGCGTGGGTGTGCGCGATGTGCTCGCGCTCGGGGAGCCTGGCGAGCTCGATCTGCCCGCCCTCGACCCACTCCGCGTAGGGGTGCTCGGCGGCCAGCGCCGACTTGATCTCCTCGTCCTCGACGATCCGGTGCTCGGCGGTGTCGACGAGGAACATCCGGCCGGGCTGCAGCCGGCCCTTCTTGACCACCCGGGTCTGCTCGATGTCGAGCACGCCGACCTCGGAGGAGAGGACGACCAGGCCGTCCTCGGTGATCCAGTAGCGGGCGGGGCGCAGGCCGTTGCGGTCCAGCACGGCGCCGATCTGCGTGCCGTCGGTGAAGGTGACGCAGGCCGGGCCGTCCCAGGGCTCCATCAGGTTGGAGTGGTACTGGTAGAAGGCGCGGCGGGCCGGGTCCATCGTGACGTGGTTCTCCCACGCCTCGGGGATCATCATCAGCACCGCGTGCGGCAGCGAACGGCCGCCGAGGTGGAGCAGCTCCAGGACCTCGTCGAAGGAGGCCGAGTCGGAGTGGTCCGGGGTGCAGACCGGGAAGATCCGCTCCAGGCCCTGGCCGTTGCGGTTGGCGGGGATCAGGTCGGTGGCGAGCTGGGACTCCCGGGCGGTCATCCAGTTCCGGTTGCCCTTGACCGTGTTGATCTCGCCGTTGTGCGCGACGAAGCGGTACGGGTGGGCGAGCGGCCAGCTCGGGAAGGTGTTGGTGGAGAACCGCGAGTGCACCAGACCGAGCGCGGAGGCGTAGAGCCGGTCCGACAGGTCGGGGAAGAAGGGCTCCAGCTGGCCGGTGGTCAGCATGCCCTTGTAGACGATGGTGCGCGCGGACAGCGACGGGAAGTAGACCCCGGCCTCGCGCTCGGAGCGCTTGCGGACCACGAAGGCGATCCGGTCGAGCTCGATGCCGCTCAGGTCCGCGGCGCCGAGGAACAGCTGGCGGAACCGGGGCATGACGCCGCGGGCGGTGGCGCCCAGCAGGTCCGGGGTGACCGGGACGTCGCGCCAGCCGAGGACGGTCAGGTCCTCCTCGGCCGCGATGGCCTCGATCCGCGCGACGGCGGCGGCGTCCTGGTCGTCGGCGTCGGGCAGGAAGGCGATGCCGACCGCGTAGGAGCCGGCGGCCGGGAGGTCGAAGTCGACCTTGGCGCGCAGGAAGGCGTCGGGGATCTGGGTGAGGATGCCGGCGCCGTCACCGGAGTCCGGCTCGGCGCCGGTGGCGCCGCGGTGCTCCAGGTTGCGCAGCACGGTCAGTGCCTGCTCGACGACGGTGTGGTCGGCGATGCCGGTCAGCGTGGCGACGAATCCGACGCCACAGGCGTCGTGCTCGTTCCGCGGGTCGTACAGGCCCTGAGCAGCAGGTCGCGCATCCGGAACGAGCGCGTACGGCGGGCGGGCGGCGCCGGCCTGGGGCTCGTTGGCGGAGTGCATGGATGCAGACAGCATCGGCTCTCCCGTCGTCGTCTTTGGAGGCTGGTGCAGTAGGGACGACGTTGGCCCTGATGCGATTTCGTGCAAGTTACATGATGCCGAACATCCCGGGAAGCGGGATACCTCGTCCACATCGCGGGACGGATCCGCAGGTCACGGGTGCTGCGGGAGGGCGTGCCGCGCCGCACGCCCTGACGATTGTGCCCGGCCGTCGACCGCCTGAAACAGGGGCGACATCCGCCCGCCACGGGTGTTGGCCAAGGGCGCCTGCGAATCCATTCCCACACTCGATCGGCAGATGCGATTCCTCGGCCCGATCGGCTCGAATACTGAGACAAGCCAGGCGGAGCCGGAGCTTCATGTGCGCAATGTCACCCAGGGGAATGCATAACCATGCAACAGCACAGCGTGCCGTCCTCCCACCGACCGGCCCCGCTCCCCCCGACCCCGCTCCCCCGGCCCCGCCGCCGCTCCCGCCCCCGACCGGGCCCGACCCGACTCCGCCCCCGGTCCCGGCCCGGCCCTCCGGCGCGCTCCTCCGCAGGTCCCTGCCGGGACTTTGCAAAGTCCCGGCAGACTTTGCAAAGTGCACTTTGCAAAGTGCGGCACTAGCCGATCTGCCCGCCGATCAGCCACCCCAGCAGATACGTCACCCCGGCGGCCGCACCACCCAGCACCAGCTGCCGCAGCCCGCTGAACCACCAGCTGCGCGCGGTCACCCGTGCCACCACCGCGCCGCAGGCGAACAGCCCGGCCGCGGAGAGCAGCAGCGCCGGCACCAGCGAGGTCGCCCCCAGCAGGTACGGCAGCAGCGGGAGCAGCGCGCCCACCGCGAAGCAGACGAAGGAGGATCCGGCCGCCACCCACGGCGAGGGCAGGTCGTTGGGGTCGACGCCCAGCTCCTCCCGGGCGTGCACCTCCAGCGTCCGGTCCGGGTCGGCGGACAGCTGCCGGGCCACCTCGTGGGCGAGCTCCGGCTCCACCCCGCGGTCGACGTACACCTGGGCCAGCTCGGCCAGCTCACCGTGCGGGTTGCGGCTCAGCTCCAGCCGCTCCGCCTCGATCTCGGCCTGCACCAGCTCCCGCTGGGAGGCCACCGAGGTGTACTCCCCCGCGGCCATCGAGCAGGCGCCGGCCGCCAGCCCGGCCAGGCCGGTGAGCACCACCGTGCTGCTGGGAACGGCGCCGCCGACGACGCCGGTCATCAGGGCGAAGTTGGAGACCAGCCCGTCCATCGCACCGAACACCGCCGGTCGCAGCCAGCCGCCGTTGACGTCCCGGTGGTGCCCCGCCGCGGGTATCCGCGGGTGCTGCCCGGCCTCGTGCTCCAGGATGGTCGCGGTCACGACTCTTCCCCCTCCGTCCATTGGTCCGATCGCCTTACTTATCGACCGTAGCCCTCTTGACCTGGGCATTTCCAGCAAAGTAAGGCTGTCCGAACATGACGGCGGCCGCCCTCCGCACCGGGTGCGGAAGGCGGCCACGGGCCTGGATCGGCGCAGCTCAGGCCGGGTTCCTGGCGTCCTTCTCCAACTTGTCGAGCTTCTCGGCGAGGGCGCCCTGGGCCGTCCCGCCCGACTTTCCGTCGGACTTTTCCCCGGGCTTCCCGTCGGGCCGCACGTCGGACCTCTCGTCCGCCTTGCCGCCCGGCTCGCCGGCGGTCGGGTCGGCCGAAGCCCCCGCCGCTCCCGGTGCCCGCTCGTCCGCCTCGGCCATCGGGTCGATGCTCGCCGGGTCCTCCCGGCCGGGGTGCTTCTTGCCGACGATCACGAAGTACGCGACGGCGCCGAGGAAGACGAGGATCGCCACCCAGTCGTTCAGCCGCAGGCCGAGGATGTGGTGCGCGTCGTCGATCCGCAGCCACTCGATCCAGAACCGGCCGACCGTGTACGTGGCCACGTACAGCGCGAAGACCCGGCCGTGGCCCAGGGTGAACCGCTTGTCCGCCCAGATCACCAGCAGCGCGACACCCACGCACCAGAGCGACTCGTAGAGGAAGGTCGGGTGGTAGATCCCGGTGACCGTCTCCCCGCTCGGCAGCTTCTTGTCGATCTCCAGGCCCCACGGCAGCGTGGTCTCCCGGCCGTAGAGCTCCTGGTTGAACCAGTTGCCCCAACGGCCCAGCGCCTGGGCGAGCGCGATGCCGGGGGCGATCGCGTCGGCGTAGGCGGGCAGCGGCACGCCCCGGCGGCGGGCTCCGATCCAGGCGCCGACCGCGCCCAGCGCGATCGCGCCCCAGATGCCGAGGCCGCCCTCCCAGATCTTGAAGGCGTTCCAGGGGTTCTTGCCCTCGGCGAAGTACAGCTGGTGGTCGGTGATCACGTGGTAGAGCCGGCCGCCGACCAGGCCGAACGGCACAGCCCAGACGGCGATGTCGCCGACCGTGTGCTTGCCACCACCGCGGGCGACCCAGCGCTTGCTGCCGAGCCAGACGGCCACGACGACACCGAGGATGATGCAGAAGGCGTAGGCGCGCAGCGGGACCGGTCCGATGTACAGGACACCCCGCGACGGGCTGGGAATGTAGGCGATATCCATGGCAGCTCCGACGCTACAGGGTCGACGGCCCGCCCAGGACACCCCGGCGGGTCACAGTCGGTGCACAGATCGGCGCGCGGCCCGGCCACGGAACCGCCGCCCCCTCCGGCGGGAAGGGGACGGCGGCGGTGTGCGGGCCCGCGGGCCGGGGTCAGCCCGCCTTCGGCGAGGGGTTGTTGCTCTCCGAGGCGGTGCTGGTGGGGGCGGGCGACTGTCCGTGGGTGCCCGGGGTGCCCAGCGTCTTGCCCTGGTTGGCGGCGTCGACCCACTTCACCAGGTTCTCCGGGGTGATCTCCTCGTTGTTGTACTTCGGGTAGATCGGCTGCCCGTTGAGCAGCACGGTGGGCGTGGACTTGTAGCTCGACTTGTCGAAGTCCTGCTGGACCGCCGACACCCATCCGCTGTACGTGGAGTTGTTGACGCAGGCCTCGAAGGCGGGGGTGTCGAGGCCGTTGACCTGCTTGCCGAGGCTGATCAGGGTCGCCTTGTCGCCGAAGGCGTCGCTGGTCTCGTCCGGCTGGTTGCGGTAGAGCACGTCGTGGTAGTCGCGGAAGTGCCCGGCGTCCTGGGCGCAGGCCAGCGCGTTGGCGCCGTAGCGGGAGCCCTTGCCCGGCACCGCCCGGTCGATGAACGAGACGATGTGGTAGTTGGTGTAGATCTTGCCCGCGTCCTCGAGCTGGCTGATGGTGGGCGAGAACTCCCGCTCGAAGGTGCCGCAGGCGGGGCAGCGCGGGTCCTCGTAGACGGTGAGGACGGCGGGCGAGTTGTCCGAGCCGACCGGGATCACCAGGTTCTTGTCCCCGATCGTTCCGGCCGGGGCGGCGGTGGGGGTCTCCGGCTTGGAGCGCTGGTCCTGCACCACCACGCCGGTGACCACGGCGGCGGCGATCACCGCGAGCGCCACCCCGCCGATGATCAGCTTCTTCTTCTTCCGGCCGCGGGCCTCGTCCGCGGCCCGGTCCGCCAGCATCCGCTCGCGGGCGGTGCGCTTGCCTTCTCGGTTCTTCTCGCTCATCAGCCTTGGACATTCCAGATTCGGGGGCGGGGGTGGTGCGGTGGGAGGAGGACGGGGCGCTCAGCGCGCCAGCCAGCCGTCCACCGAGAACTTGGTGCGGGGCCACCGGAGCAGCCAGGCGGCCAGCAGCAGGAACCCGGTGTCGCGCAGGATCTCCTGCAGGTACTCGGTCTGCGAGGAGTCGACCGCCCCGCCGCCGCCGAAGCATCCGCAGTCGATCGAGATGCCGCGTGCCCAGGCGGAGGCGATCCCGGCGACGAAGGCCAGCAGCAGCCCCGCCGAGAGTGCCGCGACCAGGCGGGTGCCCAGACCGACCACCAGCAGCAGCGCGAGCGCCAGCTCCAGGAAGGGCAGTCCGTGGCCGACCGGTTTGACCAGGGCCTCGGGCAGGATCTCGTACGCGCGCACCGCCTGGGCGGCCTCCGCCGGGTCGGCGATCTTCGCCAGCCCCGCCCAGCCCCAGACCACGGCCAGGCCCAACCGGGCCGCCGTGCCGATCCACTCCGTCACCGGCCCGGCCATCCGGACAACCCCCTCGGGAAACACCGTCACGCCCTATGAACCGCCGACGGTGACGCCGGGTTCCTCCGGTTTCGCGACTTAAGCCGAAAGAGTGAACATTGGTAGTGGTTGACCGGCTTTCACCCTAACGAGCGACCGGGTCGCAGCCGGGCGGCCACCCGAGCTCGTACCGGTCGACCGGGTACCTCGCGGGCTCGTACCGGCTGTCGCCGAGGAGGGCCGGCCGCCCCTGCGGATCCGAGCGCCCGGCCCGCGCCACCGCCTCCATCCGGACCGCCTCGGCGCACACGTAGGCGTCCCGCTCGGCCCGCTCCACCCCCCGTTTGGCCAGGGCCGGGACGACCGCCGCCTGCGCCCCGAGCGCGGCGCCGAGGGCCAGCGCGGCCGCGGCCGCCCGCAGCAGCACGGCTCGCTGAAGACCGGGCATCGGCCGACCCCTTCCGCTCGCTCCCGCGCCCCGGGGGCACGTGGTTCGTGCACTCGTCCCTCCACTCAACGCCGGTCAACCCCCGCTGATGCGCGCGCCCCGCACTGTTCACCCGTTCGGGTCCGGCCGGCCGCCCGCACCCGGGGGAACGCCGACGGCCCGCCACCTCCGGGGAGGTGACGGGCCGTCGGACCGTGGTGCTACTTCCGGCGGACGCCCTGCGCCAGCTCGCCGGCCAGCTCGCGGACCGCCGTCAGCGCGGCCCCCTCGTCCCCGTCCGCGTCCAGGATCCGCTGGACGAAGGCCGAGCCGACGATGACGCCGTCCGCGAACCCGGCGACCTGCGCCGCCTGCTCACGGGTCGACACCCCGAGGCCGACGCAGACCGGCAGCTCGGTGGTGGCCCTGGTGCGGGCGACCAGGTCCTCGGCGAGGTCGCCGACCTGCGCCCGGCTGCCGGTCACGCCCATCACCGCGGCCGCGTACACGAAACCGCTGCCGGCCGCGGTGACCTCCGCGAGGCGGCCGTCCTTGCTGCTCGGCGCGACCACGAACACGGTGTCCAGACCGTGCTCCTCGGCCGCCTTGCGCCACTCCACGGACTCCTCCACCGGCAGGTCCGGCAGGATGCAGCCCGCCCCGCCGGCCGCGGCCAGGTCGGCGGCGAACCGCGCGACGCCGTACCGGTCCACCGGGTTCCAGTAGGTCATGACCAGCACCGCCGCGGCGGGGTGCGCCGCGGCCACCTCCCGGACGGTGCGCAGCACGTCCTTGATCCGCACCCCGCCCCGCAGCGCGATGTCGTCCGCGGTCTGGATGGTCGGGCCGTCCAGCACCGGGTCCGAGTGCGGCAGGCCGATCTCGACGATGTCGCAGCCGCCCTCGATCAGGGCGCCGGTGGCGCGGATGCCGCCGTCCACGGACGGGAAGCCGGCCGGCAGGTAGCCGATCAGCGCGGCGCGGCCCTCCGCCTTGGCGGCGGCCAGAATGCCACTGAGCTTGGAAGCCATGGTCACTTACCCCCGTGGGCGGAGCCGGCGCCCGGCTCGTCGTAGAGGCCGAAGTACTCGGCGGCGGTGTGCATGTCCTTGTCGCCGCGCCCGGAGAGCGAGACCAGGATCGTGGCCTCCGGCCCGAGTTCGCGGCCCAGCTCCAGGGCGCCGGCGAGCGCGTGCGCGCTCTCGATGGCCGGGATGATGCCCTCGGTGCGGGACAGCAGCCGCAGCGCCTGCATGGCGGCGTCGTCGGTGACCGGGCGGTACTCGGCCCGGCCCGTGTCCTTCAGCCAGGCGTGCTCCGGGCCGACGCCCGGGTAGTCGAGGCCGGCCGAGATCGAGTGCGACTCGATGGTCTGGCCGTCCTCGTCCTGCAGCACGTACGTCCGGGAGCCGTGCAGCACCCCCGGGTCGCCCTTGGTGAGGGTGGCGGCGTGCCTGGGCGTCTCGGCGCCCTCGCCGGCCGCCTCGCAGCCGATCAGCCGCACCCCGGCGTCCGGGATGAACTCGTGGAAGATGCCCATCGCGTTGGAGCCGCCGCCGACGCAGGCCACCACCGCGTCGGGGAGCCGGCCGGTGCGGTCCAGCACCTGCCGGCGCGCCTCGACCCCGATGACCCGGTGGAAGTCCCGGACCATCATCGGGAACGGGTGCGGACCGGCCACGGTGCCGAACAGGTAGTGGGTGGAGTCGACGTTGGCGACCCAGTCGCGGAACGCCTCGTTGATGGCGTCCTTGAGCGTTCGGCTGCCGGAGGTCACCGAGACCACCTCGGCGCCCAGCATCCGCATCCGGGCGACGTTGAGCGCCTGGCGCCGGGTGTCGACCTCGCCCATGTAGATGGTGCAGTCGAAGCCGAACAGGGCGCAGGCGGTGGCGGTGGCCACGCCGTGCTGGCCGGCGCCGGTCTCGGCGATGATCCGGGTCTTGCCCATCCGCCTGGTGAGCAGGGCCTGCCCCAGGACGTTGTTGATCTTGTGCGAGCCGGTGTGGTTGAGGTCCTCGCGCTTGAGCAGGATCCGCGCGCCGCCGGCCTCGGCGGAGAACCGCCGCACATCGGTCAGCGGGCTGGGGCGGCCGGTGTAGTCCTTGAGCAGCGCGTCGAGCTCGGCGGCGAAGGCCGGGTCGGCCTTGGCCTTCTCGTACTCCTCGGCGACCTGCTCCACGGCGGCGACGAGCGCCTCCGGGATGAAGCGGCCGCCGTACGCGCCGAAGTAGCCGCGCGCGTCCGGCACCTCGGCGCCGGGCAGGTAGTCCTTCTCGGACTTTTCGGACATGGTGAAGTCCCTCGGGATGATGTCGGCGCACGATCGCCGACGGATGACGTGACGTCTGATGGCCGTGGTCAGCCGGACGTCGGACGCCATCGCCTCCCCGGTACCTGTCCGGGCTCGCAGCCGATGACGTACCGCACCCGCCGCCCCAGCACCCGGCGCGCGGGCGCGCGGCAGCCGCGCGGGCGGCAGCCGGGGGCGAGACGAGTGGCGATCTTCATGGCGGCGGGATCAGTCCTTGTGCCGGATCGCCGGGTGGGCGCCGGCCGCGACCAGGTCGGCCACGGCGGCCCGCGGGTCCTTGCCGGTCACCAGGGACTCGCCGACCAGGACCGCGTCCGCGCCCAGGTTGGCGTAGGAGATCACGTCCAGCGGACCGCGCACCCCGGACTCGGCGATCTTGACGATGCCGTCCGGGATCGCGTGCACGACGTTGCCGAAGGTGTTGCGGTCCACCTCGAGGGTCTTGAGGTTGCGGGCGTTGACACCGATGATCCGCGCCCCGGCGTCCACCGCGCGCTTGATCTCCTCCTCGTCGTGCACCTCCACCAGCGGGGTGAGGCCGATCGACTCGGCGCGCTCGATCAGCGACACCAGGGCCGGCTGCTCGAGGGCCGCGACGATCAGCAGCGCGAGGTCGGCGCCGTGCGCGCGGGCCTCCCACAGCTGGTAGGCGGTGACGATGAAGTCCTTGCGGAGCAGCGGGGTGTCCACGGCGGCGCGGACGGCGTCCAGGTCCGCCAGCGAGCCGCCGAAGCGGCGCTGCTCGGTCAGCACGCTGATCGCGGCGGCACCGCCGGCCGCGTAGTCGGTCGCCAGGGAGGCCGGGTCGGCGATCGTGGCCAGCGCGCCCTTGGACGGGCTGGAGCGCTTGACCTCGCAGATCACCCGGATGCCGTCACCGCGCAGCGCGGCCACGCCGTCCTTGGCGTCCGGGGCCTTGGCGGCGAGCTCCTTGAGCTCGTCCAGCGAGACCCGGGCCTGCCGCTCGGCGAGGTCCTCGCGGACCCCTTCGACGATCGAGTCGAGCACACTCACTCGGGCGCCCCCATCATGATTTGCCGGTACTACTGGCGAGGAGCCGGTGGCCAATGGGCCTCCGGCCCTTCGATGGTATCGGCACGGGGGGGCGCACAGCGCATCCGCCCGGCGCGCGTCTCGTGGTGCGGACACCGTTCGGGGGCTCCGGCCTGCGTCTTCACCCCGCCGCCACCCCTCCCGGCCGTTCCGCCGGACACACCGGGCCGGTGCGCGCCGCTCCCCGGCACGGACCGGGCCGGGGCCGGGCACGGACCGGGGGAGCCGGGCTCAGAGCGCCGGCGGGGCCAGACCGGCGCCGACCGGAAGATTGCGGACCACCGTGAAGACCAGCACGAACAGCGCCACCAGCACCCAGCGCCGGGCCCCGAGCGCGAGCCGGGGTCCGGGCAGTCCGCGCAGCGCCGCCCAGAGCCAGCGCGCCCAGAGCACCGCCAGCACCACGAACAGCAGCACCGCCACCGCGTTGTCGTGCAGGGCGCCGTTGAAGTCCCCGTGGGTCAGCGCGTGCACACAGCGCAGCCCGCCGCAGCCCGGGCACCACCAGCCGGTGGCCGCCAGGAAGGGACAGTCCGGGTAGTGCCCGGGGTTGTTCGGGTCCACCGCGGCGATGTACCCGGCGGGGACGGCCACGGCGACCGCGGCGGTCAGCGGCGGAACCAGCCGGCGGGGGCCGGACGGCCGGGCGGCGGCGGTGGGAGCGGGGGCGGCGTTCACGCCCATGATTGTGCCCCTCCCGGCGGCCCGGTGGGAGAAACGAAACGGCGGGCCTGCCGCCCGCCGTTCACGTGAGGAGGTGCGACCGGGTCAGGCCGTGCCGGCGGCCAGCGCCGCCTGCTCCTCCGGGGTGTAGGTGTAGGCGCTGGGCTGCGCGCCCATGCCCGCCATCGCCATGGCCTTGCCGACCACGCCGCCCAGCACCACGACCGCCAGGCCGCCCCAGACCAGCAGCACCGACGGCAGGATCATCGCGACACCCGCGATGGCGAAGCCGATGAAGGAGATCGTCACGCCGGTCCAGGCGGCGACGGTGTGGCCGCTGGCAGCCTTCGTTCCTGCAGACATCTGATGGTGCTCCTACGCTCTCGGGGCCCCGGCCGGGCCTGCGGGCCCCTGGCGGGTTGACGTCTCCATTGTGCCGGGCCGCACACCGGCGGCCCAAAGCGGGTGGCGGGTCTATCGCGTCACAGTGCGACCGGGCCCGGCGGGCTCAGCGCGCGGTCGGGTCCTCGCCCCGGTCCAGCGCCTTCCACAGGTCCGCCGGGGTCTGGTCCGCCGGATTCCGGGCCGCCGCCCGCCGGACCGGCGCCCGGCCGGTCGGCGCCTCGTAGCGGCTGCCCATGGCCGGCCAGCCGCGCCCGAACCGGACGGTCAGGAACCCGGCCAGCGCCAGCAGCAGCCCGCCCAGCAGCGCCACCCACGGCCAGGCGGTGTGCCCGACCCCGGTCGCGGCGGAACCGGTCAGCGCCAGCTTGCGGGCCGCCTCCCCGTCCAGCGCGGCGGTGTCCCCGGCGCCCGCCGCCGCGGCCGCCGCGGCGCCCAGCCCGGCCAGTACCGTCAGCGCCCCGACCACGAGCCGGCCCGCGCCGCGCACCGCGAACACCGCGACCGCCGCCGCCAGCGCCACCAGGGCCAGCCCGGCGGGCAGTTCGGAGATCTTCCCGCCGGTGACGGACACCTCCAGGGTGCCGGCCAGGCCCTCGGCCCAGACCCGCCCGGCGGCGGTCAGCACCAGCACCGCGCCCAGCACGGTGAGCAGCAGCATCACCCCGAGCGTGCGCCGCCCGGCCCGTGCGGCGGGCGCGGCGGGCGCGGGTGCGGGGGCGGCGGCGGGTTCGGCGGACACGGCGTCGGTACGGGCTTCAGCGGTCACCGGACCAGTGTCCCCCGCCCTCACCCCGCCGCCGCACCCGGGGTCGGCGGCTCGACCGGGAAGTCGCCCGTCTCCAGCACCAGCGTCCGCTCCCCCAGCGGCAGGAAGAGATCGTTCCCGAACGGCACCCGCTCCGCCTCCCGGTAAGCCCCGGTCCGGGACGGCGCGCTGTACACCGTGCTGAATCCCTCCGCCGGATCGATGACCACGTGGACCGGGATCCCGCACTCGGCGTACGCCTTGACCTTCTTGACGTAGTCGTCGGTCTCGCCGGAGGGGGAGACGACCTCCAGCACCGCCTCCACGTCGTGCCACTCGAACCGCCGCCTGCTGTTCCGCTCGGCACCCGGCGCGATCACCGCCATGTCGGGGGCGTAGCCGAACAGCGTCGACGGGAAGTCGATCATGACAGCCGACAGGATGCGTCCCTTGCCCGAGAGCTGCTTCTTGATCTGCGTCGAAGCGCTGAGGATCACCTCCCACTGGTTCTCCCCCTGGGGGGTCATGATGATCCTTCCGTCCGTGATCTCGACCCGGTACCCGTCCGGAAGGTTCACACCTTCAAGAACGTCCCAAGCACTCGCCGTGGTCATCGCGGTCATCCCGGCCGCCTCCCTCAGCAGCTCGACGGGTCGCCGCTCTCACGATAGTGGTGCGCGCAGCGTATTCGCGGTGGCGACCGCCCGCAGGACGGCGGCGGCCTTGTTGCGGCATTCGGTGTCCTCGCCGTGCGGGTCGGAGTCGGCCACCACCCCGGCGCCGGCCTGGACGTAGGCCGTGCCGTCGCGCAGCACCGCGGTGCGGATCGCGATCGCGGTGTCCGAGTCCCCCGCGAAGTCCAGGTAACCGACGCAGCCGCCGTACAGGCCGCGGCGGGTGGGCTCCAGTTCCTCGATGATCCGCATCGCCCGCGGCTTGGGCGCGCCGGAGAGCGTGCCGGCCGGGAAGCACGCGGTGAGGACGTCGAAGGCGGTGCGCCCCTCGGCGACCTTCCCGGTCACCGTGGAGACGATGTGCATGACGTGGCTGTAGCGCTCGATCTGCATGAAGTCGACCACCTCGACGCTGCCCGGCTCGCAGACCCGTCCGAGGTCGTTGCGGCCGAGGTCCACCAGCATCAGGTGCTCGGCCCGCTCCTTGGGGTCGGCGAGGAGTTCGGCGGCCAGCCCGGCGTCCTCGTGCGGGGTGGCGCCGCGGTGCCGGGTGCCGGCGATCGGGTGCAGCATCGCCTCGCCGTCGGTGACCTTGACCAGCGCCTCCGGGCTGGAGCCGACCACGTCGAAGCCGCCCTCCGCGCTCCCGTCCGGGCCGGGGAAGCGGAACAGGTACATGTAGGGGCTGGGGTTGGTGGTGCGCAGCACCCGGTAGACGTCCAGCGCGGAGGCCGGGCAGGGCGCCTCGAACCGCTGCGAGGGCACCACCTGGAACGCCTCGCCGGCCCGGATCCGCTCCTTGATCTCCTCCACCGCGGCCCGGTAGGGCGCCCCGCCGAACGGCGAGCGGACCTCGCCGGGGCCGGTCGGGGTGAAGGTGGCCAGGCCCGGGTCGACCGGCTTCAGCAGGTCGGCCTCCATCCGGTCGAGCCGGGCGACGGCGTCCGCGTAGGCCTCGTCCACCCCGCTCTCGAGGTCGTTGTGGTTGACGGCGTTGGCGATCAGCAGCACGGTGCCGTCGACGTGGTCGAGCACGGCGAGGTCGGTGGCGAGCAGCAGGGTGAGCTCGGGCAGCCGCAGGTCGTCCGGGTTGAGGTCGGGCAGCTTCTCCAGGCGCCGCACCACGTCGTAGCCGAGGTAGCCGACCAGGCCGCCGGTGAGCGGCGGCAGGCCGTCGTCGGGGTGGCGCGGGGTGTGCAGGGTCCGCAGTGCGGCGCGCAGCACCTCGAGCGGGTCGCCGGTGGTGGGGATGCCGACCGGCGGGGCGCCGAGCCAGCGGGCGTCGCCGTCCGGGCCGACGGTCAGGGTGGCGGCGCTGCGGACCCCGACGAAGGAGTAGCGCGACCAGCTGCGGCCCTGTTCGGCGGACTCCAGCAGGAAGGTGCCGGGGCGCTCGGCGGCGAGGCCGCGGTAGAGGCCGATCGGGGTGAGGCCGTCCGCGAGGAGCCTGCGGGTGACCGGGATGACCCGGGTGTCGACGGCGAGCTTGCGGAAGGCTTCGAGGTCCATGCGGGGCGGCACCTTACGGGGAGGAGCGGGGCGGGCGGTTCAGCCGAGCGGGAGCACGTCGGCGTCGAAGCAGGTGCGGTCGCCGGTGTGGCAGGCCGCGCCGGTCTGGTCGACCTTGACCAGCAGGGTGTCGCCGTCGCAGTCCAGTGCGACGGACTTGACCAGCTGGACGTGGCCGGAGGTGTCGCCCTTCACCCAGTACTCGTGGCGGCTGCGGCTCCAGTAGGTGCAGCGGCCGGTGGTGAGGGTGCGGTGCAGCGCCTCGTCGTCCATCCAGCCCAGCATCAGCACCTCGCCGGTGTCGTACTGCTGCGCGACGGCGGGGAGCAGTCCGTCCGCGGTCCGCTTGAGCCGGGCGGCGATCTCGGGGGCCAGGGCGGTGGAGCCGGGAGCGGCGGGTGTGGTGGACATGGGGCCATTGTGACAGCCCGGTCCGGCCGCGAGGGCCGCCGTCCGGATCGCGGCCGCGCCCATGGGCGCAGGTGGGGGCGGGGGCGCGGGGTGCGGCGCGCGGCCGGGAGGACCATCCGATCGAACGAGTTGTGCCAACCGCCTGCCGGGTGCCCCCGCTCTGCGCCATTCTCGTGGTCATGACCTCCGAGCAGCACTCCGCCGGGCCCGCCGAGCCGTCCGGCCGCGACCGGTCCGACGCCGAGCGGCCCGACGCCGAGCGGTCCGACGAGCTGCCGGGCGGCGACGCCCGGGCCTCCCGGGGCCTGCGGGTCGGTGTCGCCGCGGTGCTGGTGCTGCTGCTCGCGGTGGTCGCCACGGTCCTGCTCTGGCCGGGGGACGACCCGGCCCCCGCGCCGCCCCCGCCCTCCCCCACCGCGACGCCGACACCCACCCCGACACCCACGCCCACCCCCACGCCGACGCCGACGCCGACGCCGACCAAGGCGGTCCCGTACGCCTTCTTCGCCGTCGGCACCTGCCTGGACCACCCGCAGCTGAGCCGGACCGTCACCAAGCCGGAGGCCCGCCCCTGCGAGGGCAGGCACGACGGGGAGGCGATCGCCGACCAGCTGCTGCCGGACGGGCTGACCGGCGACTACCAGGTCGCCAACGCGATGCGGGACGGCTGCAAGGAGGCCCAGGCCGCCGCCGCGGCCCGGCAGGACGGCGGCGGGCCGTACTACAGCTACCCGGTGGGCCCGAGCTACGCCTTCTACCAGCAGGGCTGGCGCGACTACACCTGCATCCTGACGGCGGGAAACCGGCCGGACACCGGCAAGCTCACCGGACACCTGCGCTGACTCCCCGTCGGCACTCGTAGGGTGGTCCGCATGTCTAACCACGCTCTCGCCGAGCGCCACCGTCTGGCCGAACTGCTGGCCGCCGCCGGGCCGGACGCGCCCACCCTCTGCGACGGGTGGTCCACCCGGGACCTCGCCGCCCACCTGGTCCTCCGCGAGCGGCGGCCGGACGCCGCCGCCGGTATCCGGATCGGCCCGCTGGCCGGCTGGACCCAGCGGGTGCAGGAGTCCTACGCCGAGCGGCCCTACGAGGAGCTGGTCCGGATGTTCCGCGCCGGTCCGCCCCCGTTCTCGCTGTTCTCGCTGCCCGGCGCGGACGAGGCGGGCAACACCGTCGAGTACTACGTGCACGCCGAGGACGTCGCCCGGGCCGGTGACGGCCCGGCGCCGACGGCGGTGCCGGCCGGCCGGGCCGAGGCGCTCTGGCGCCGGCTGTCGCTGCCCGCCCGGATGGAGGCGGGCCGTCGCTCCCCGGTGCGGCTGGAGCTGTGCCACCCCGACGGCCGGACCCTGGCCGTCGGCCCGGCCGGACCGGCGACGGTGCGGATCACCGGCGAGCCGGGCGAGCTGGTGCTGCTGGCCTTCGGCCGGGGCGCCCGCGCCCGGGTCGAGGTGGACGGCCCGCACGACGCCGTCGAGGCCCTGCGGCACGCCCTCCCGCTCCCCGAGCGCGACTAGGGGTTACGGCCCGTCGGTCCCCGCCCCGGCTGCGGATGTCGGTGGCGGGGTGCAGACTCGCAGGGGGCCGGGAGGGGCGCCGCCGGGCCGCGGTGGCGGCTGTCCGGCCCCTGCCCGTCGTTACCGTCTCCGTCGAAGGGACGCGACACCATGCTCACCACCGACTTCCCGGCCGGCTCCCCCTGCTGGGTCGACCTCGGCAGCCCCGACCCGGCCGCCGCCGCCGCGTTCTACGGGGCGGTGTTCGGCTGGACCTTCCGGTCGGCCGGCCCGGAGGCCGGCGACTACGGCTTCCTCCAGCTGGACGGCCGGACGGTCGCCGCCGTCGGCCCGCTCACCGAGGAGGGCGCGCGCTCCGCCTGGACGACGTACTTCCGCACCCCGGACGCGGAGGCCGCCGCCGCGGCCGTCGAGCGGGCCGGCGGCACCGTCCGGGTCCCGGCCTTCGACGTGATGGACGCCGGGCGGATGGCCCAGCTGACCGACCCCCAGGGCGCGCAGTTCGCGGTCTGGCAGCCGGGCGCCGTCACCGGCCTCGACGCCGTGTCCGAGGACGGCGCGCTGATCTGGATCGAGCTGCACACCGGCTCCGTCGACGCCGGCTTCGGCTTCTACCGCACGGTGTTCGGCTGGCGCGAGGAGGACTTCCCGGCGCCCGGCATGACGTACAAGGTGATCTCCCCGGCCGAGGGGGACCTGCGGGCCACCACCTTCGGCGGCATCGCCCCGGTGATGGCCGACTCCGGGCCGCCGGCCTGGACGCCGTACTTCGGCTCCTCCGACGTGGACGCGGTGGTCGCCCGGGCCACCGCCGCCGGGGCGAGCGTGCTGATGGGCCCGGAGAGCGTGCCGGACGTCGGCCGGCTCGCCTGGCTGGCCGACCCGTTCGGTGCCCCGTTCGCCCTGATCAAGGGCGAACCGCCGAAGGACGCCTGACCGGCGACCCACCGGCGCGGTCCGGCCCCGGCGCGCGACCGCCCCGGCGCGCGACCGGGCGGTCGCACGCCGGGGCGGGGGCCGGCGCCGGGCCGAACGGTCAGCGGACCGGGTGCCCGGCCTCCCGCAGCGCGCCCTTGACCTCGCCGATCCGCAGGTCCCCGAAGTGGAAGACGCTGGCGGCGAGCACCGCGTCCGCGCCGGCCTCCACCGCGGGGGCGAAGTCGGCGAGCTTCCCGGCCCCGCCGGAGGCGATCACCGGGACGGAGACGGCCGCGCGGACGGCCCGGATCAGCTCCAGGTCGTAGCCGTCCTTGGTGCCGTCGGCGTCCATCGAGTTGAGCAGGATCTCGCCGGCGCCCAGCTCGGCGGCCCGCCCGGCCCACTCGACGGCGTCCAGACCGGTGCCCTTGCGGCCGCCGTGGGTGGTGACCTCGAAGCCGGACGCGGTCTCGGCGCCCTCGGCGCAGCGGCGGGCGTCCACCGACAGCACCAGCACCTGGCGGCCGAACCGCCGGGCGATCTCGCGGACCAGCTCGGGGCGGGCGATGGCCGCGGTGTTGACGCCGACCTTGTCGGCGCCGGCCCGCAGCAGCTTGTCCACGTCCTCGACGGCGCGGACGCCGCCGCCGACGGTGAGCGGGATGAACACCTGCTCGGCGGTGCGGCGGACCACGTCGTAGGTGGTCTCGCGGTCGCCGGAGGACGCGGTGATGTCGAGGAAGGTCAGCTCGTCGGCGCCCTCGGCGTCGTAGAGCCTGGCCATCTCGACCGGGTCCCCGGCGTCCCGCAGGTTCTGGAAGTTGACGCCCTTGACCACGCGGCCGGCGTCGACGTCCAGACAGGGGATGACACGTACTGCGAGGGTCACGGCTGCTTGCCTTCCAGAGCTTCCAGGGTGGCGGCGAGTCCGGCGCGGTGGGCGTCGAGTTCGACCTCGACGAGCAGCCGCGAGTCGACCAGGCTCTGCACCACCACGAGGGTGGTGACCGGGCGCACGGCCCCGAAGAGCTCCTGGTGGGCGCGGCCCGCCGCGTCGATGTCACGGGAGTGGGTGAGGTACACCCGGGTGCGGACCACGTCGTCCGCCGTCAGACCGTACGCGGCCAGGGCCTCCAGCGCGTTGCCGACCGCGGCCCGCAGCTGCTCGTAGGGGTCGCCCTCGCCCTGCAGCACGCCGTCCACCAGCGGCCTGGCGCCGGCCACGTGGACGTGGTCCCCGGCGGCGATCGCCTGGGCCGCGCCGAGGCGTTCCTCCCAGGGGGAGAACCCGCCGACCCGGCCGCCCACGATCCGACGCTCCGTCATCCCGAAACCGCCTCCAACGCCTCTCCGAGGGTGAACTTCTGCTCGTAGAGTGCCTTGCCGACGATCGCGCCCTCGACTCCCTCGCCGACCAGGCCGGCGATCGCGACCAGGTCGTCCAGCGAGGAGACGCCGCCGGAGGCGACCACCGGGCGGTCGGTGGCGGCGCACACGTCGCGCAGCAGCTGGAGGTTGGGGCCGGTCAGGGTGCCGTCCCGGTTGACGTCCGTGACCACGTAGCGGGCGCAGCCCTCGGCGTCCAGGCGGGCCAGCACCTCGAAGAGCTGGCCGCCCTCGCTGGTCCAGCCCCGGCCGCGCAGGGTGGTGCCGACCACGTCCAGGCCGACGGCGATCCGGTCGCCGTGCTCGGCGATCACCTTGGCCACCCAGTCCGGGCTCTCCAGGGCGGCGGTGCCGAGGTTGACCCGGGTGCAGCCGGTGGCGAGGGCGGCGGCCAGCGAGGCGTCGTCGCGGATGCCGCCGGACAGCTCGACCTTGATGTCGAGGGTCTCGGTGATGCCGCGGACCAGCTCGCGGTTGGAGCCGGTGCCGAAGGCGGCGTCGAGGTCGACCAGGTGCAGCCACTCGGCGCCGGCGCTCTGCCAGGCGAGGGCGGCGGCGAGCGGCTCGCCGAAGGAGGTCTCGGTGCCGGAGGCGCCCTTGACCAGGCGGACGGCCTGCCCGTCCCGGACGTCGACGGCGGGCAGCAGTTCGAGGCGGCTCATGAGGTACACGTCTTCCGTGGTCAGAGGGTGTTGACCCAGTTGGTCAGCAGGGCGGCGCCGGCGTCGCCGGACTTCTCGGGGTGGAACTGGGTGGCCCAGAGCGGGCCGTTCTCGATCGCCGCCACGAACGGCTGCCCGTGCGTGGCCCAGGTGACCAGCGGCGGGTTGATCCGCGCGCTGTGCGTCTCGAGTTCCCAGTGGCGCACCCCGTAGGAGTGGACGAAGTAGAAGCGGGCGTCCGCGTCCAGGCCGGCGAACATCCGGTTGCCCTCGGGGGCGTCCACGGTGTTCCAGCCCATGTGCGGGACGACCGGGGCCTCCAGCGGCTCCACGGTGCCCGGCCACTCGTCGCAGCCGGCGGTCTCCACCCCGTGCTCGACGCCCTTCTCGAAGAGGATCTGCATGCCCACGCAGATGCCCATGACCGGTCGGCCGCCGGCCAGCCGGCGCCCGACGATCCAGTCCCCGCGGACCGACTTCAGTCCGCGCATGCAGGCCTCGAAGGCGCCGACGCCGGGGACGAGCAGGCCGTCGGCGTCCATCGCCTTCCGGTAGTCGGAGGTGACGGTGACGGTGGCGCCGGTCCGCTCCAGGGCGCGCTGCGCCGAGCGGAGGTTGCCGGAGCCGTAGTCGAGCACCACGACGTTCTTGCCCATGTTCAGGTGTCCAGTCTTTCGTTCGCCGGTCTTCGTTCGCGCGGTTACAGGCGCATCAGGCCGGCGCCCAGGCACATGGCCGAGCCCAGCGCGAGGACGAGGATGACGCCCTTCGCCTGCTTCTGCTTCCAGAACGAGATCACGCCGCCGGCCAGGAAGAGCCCGACGAAGATGAGGATCATCGCGGTGTTGCTCACAGCGCACCCTTGGTCGACGGGAGGATGCCGGCCGCGCGCGGGTCGCGCTCGGCGGCGTAGCGCAGGGCCCGGGCCAGCGCCTTGAACTGGCACTCCACGATGTGGTGCGCGTTGCGCCCGTAGGGCACGTGGACGTGCAGGGCGATCCGGGCCTGGGCCACGAAGGACTCCAGGATGTGCCGGGTCATGGTGGTGTCGTAGGCGCCGATCATCGGCGCCATGTTCTCCGGCTCGGTGTGCACCAGGTAGGGGCGGCCGGAGAGGTCGACGGTCACCTGGGCGAGCGACTCGTCCAGCGGGACGGTGCAGTTGCCGAAGCGGTAGATGCCGACCTTGTCGCCGAGCGCCTGCCGGAAGGCCGCGCCCAGTGCGAGGGCGGTGTCCTCGATGGTGTGGTGGCTGTCGATGTGCAGGTCGCCGTCGGTCTTCACGGTCAGGTCGAAGAGGCCGTGGCGCCCGAGCTGGTCGAGCATGTGGTCGTAGAAGCCGACGCCCGTGGAGATGTCGGTCTTGCCGGTGCCGTCGAGGTCTATTTCGACCAGGACGGACGTCTCCTTGGTGGTGCGTTCGACGCGTCCGATGCGGGTCATACGGGGTTACAGCTCCTTGATCACTGAGGCGACGGCGGCCAGGAAGGCGTCGTTCTCGGCGGGGGTGCCGGCGGTGACGCGCAGCCACCCGGGGACGCCGTTGTCACGGACCAGGACGCCGTGGTCGAGGATGGCCTGCCAGACGGCGTGGGTGTCGGCGAAGCGGCCGAACTGGACGAAGTTGGCGTCCGAGTCGGTCACCTCGAGGCCGAGGCCGCGCAGGGCCCCGACCAGCCGGTCGCGCTCGTCCTTGAGCCGGCCGACGTAGCCGAGCAGGGTGTCGGTGTGCTCCAGGCAGGCCAGCGCGGTCGCCTGGGTGACGGCCGACAGGTGGTACGGCAGGCGCACCAGCTGGACCGCGTCCACCACCGCCGGGTCGGCGGCCAGGTAGCCCAGCCGCAGCCCGGCCGCGCCGAACGCCTTGGACATGGTGCGGGTGACCACCAGGTTGGGGCGGCCCGCGATCAGCGACAGCAGCGATTCGCGGTGCGAGAACTCGACGTACGCCTCGTCGACCACGACCAGGCCGGGCCGGGCGGCCTGCGCGGCCTCGTACAGCCGCAGCACGGTGTCGGCGGCGACGGCGGTCCCGGTCGGGTTGTTGGGCGAGCAGACGAACAGCACGTGCGGCCGGTGCTCGGCGATCGCCGCGGCGGCGGTGTCCGGGTCGACGGTGAAGTCGTCGTTGCGCGGGCCGGAGATCCAGTCGGTGCCGGTGCCCCGGGAGATCAGCGCGTGCATCGAGTACGAGGGCTCGAAGCCGAGCGCGGTGCGGCCGGGGCCGCCGAAGGTCTGGAGCAGCTGCTGCAGCACCTCGTTGGAGCCGTTGGCGGCCCAGACGTTCTCCCGGGCGACGGCGAAGCCGGTGGTCCGGGTCAGGTACCCGGCCAGGCCCTCGCGCAGCTCGACCGCGTCCCGGTCGGGGTAGCGGTTGAGGTGGCGGGCGGCCTCGGCGACCCGCTCGGCGATCCGGGCGACCAGCTCCTCGGGGAGCGGGTACGGGTTCTCGTTGGTGTTCAGCTGGACCGGGACGTCGAGCTGCGGGGCGCCGTAGGGCGACTGGCCGCGCAGCTCGTCCCGGACGGGGAGGTCGTCGATCGTGGTCACGTGCCGGGAACCGTCCACTCGTTCTGCCAATTCTTCTCGTCTCCGACGAACCGCGCCTTGATCGCGTCGCCGTGACCGGGCAGGTCCTCGGCGTCCGCCAGGGTGACCACGTGCGCGGCGATGCCGGCCAGCGCCTCGCGGTCGTACTCGACGACCTGCACGCCGCGCAGGAAGGTCTGCACGGACAGGCCCGCGGAGTGGCAGGCGCAGCCGCCGGTGGGCAGCACGTGGTTGGAACCGGCCGCGTAGTCGCCGAGCGAGACCGGGGTGTACCGGCCGATGAAGATCGCGCCCGCGTTGCGGACCTTCGCGGCGACCGCGTGCGGGTCCCGGGTCTGGATCTCCAGGTGCTCGGCCGCGTAGGCGTTGACGACGGCCAGGCCCTGCTCCACGTCGTCGACCAGGATGATGCCGGACTGCCGGCCGCCGAGGGCCTCGGCCACCCGCTCGCCGTGCTTGGTCCGGGCGACCTGGACCTTCAGCTCGGCCTCGACCGCGTCGGCGAGCGCCACCGAGGCGGTGACCAGCACCGAGCCCGAGGTCGGGCCGTGCTCGGCCTGGCTGATCAGGTCGGCGGCGACCTCCGCCGGGTCGGCGCTGTCGTCGGCGAGCACGGCGATCTCGGTCGGTCCGGCCTCGGAGTCGATGCCGATCCGGCCCGCGAAGTAGCGCTTGGCGGCGGCCACGTAGATGTTGCCGGGGCCGGTGACCATGTTCACCGGCTCGCACTCCTCGGTGCCGAGCGCGAACATCGCGACCGCCTGGGCACCGCCGACCGAGTACACCTCGGTGACGCCGAGCAGCGCGCACGCGGCCAGGATGGTCGGGTGCACCCGGCCGCCGAAGGCCTTCTGCGGCGGCGAGGTCACCGCGATCCCGGCGACGCCCGCCTCCTGGGCCGGCACCACGTTCATCACTACGGAGGACGGGTAGACGGCCAGACCGCCCGGCACGTACAGCCCGACCCGGTCCACCGGCACCCAGCGCTGGGTCACCGTGCCGCCGGGCACCACCTGGGTGGTGTGCCCCTCGCGGCGCTGGTCGGCGTGGACCAGCCGGGCCCGGCGGATCGACTCCTCCAGTGCGGCGCGCACCTTCGGCTCCAGCTCCGCGAGGGCCTCGGCGAGCTGCTCGGCCGGGACCCGGGTGGACTCCAGCCGCACGCCGTCGAAGCGTTCGGTGATCTCGATCAGCGCCGCGACCCCGCGATGATGCACGTCCTCGGCGATCGGGCGCACCTTCTCCAGGGCGGCCGCGACGTCGAAGTCGGCACGGGGCAGCAGGTCGCGCGGGTCGTCGAGCGAGCCGCGCAGATCGATTCGAGAGATCACGCCCCCAGTGTAAGGAGTGGCCGGAACCCGCGATCCCGCATTTCAGTCCGTGATACGAAGGGCGAGACAACCGGGGGACACGGGGGGCGGCATGGCGGAGCGGGCACCGGACGGCTGGACGGCGGCCGAGCAGGCACTGTGGCAGGCGTTCCGGCACGGCCGGACCCTCGACCTGCGCAGCGGCGACGCGGCGGCGGACGACCCGTTCGGCGAGGACGTCTGGGACGCCCGCCGCACGGTCCGGGCCGAGGTGCTGTCCCGGCTGCTGCTGGACGGTCCCGGCCCCGTGCCCGGCCGGGTCGCCTCGCTGAAACTGACCGGCGCCCTGGTCACGGGGCCGCTGCGGCTGGCCGGCGGCACGATCGGGCACTACGTCGAGCTCCACGACTGCCGGTTCGACCAGAAGATCCTGATGTCCGAGGCCGAGGCCGGCACGCTGCGCTTCATCAACTGCCTCCTCCCCCGGCTGGAGGCCTCCCGGCTGGCCACCTCCGGCGACCTGCACCTGGCCCGCTGCCGAATACGCCAGGGGGTCCGGCTCACCGATGCCCGGATCGGCACCGACCTGCTGCTCAACCAGGCCGTGCTGGGCGGCGACCGGTTCGGCCGGGCGCTGTCCGCCGACGGCATCGCGGTGAACCAGGACTGCGAGGCCGACCGGCTCGCCACCGACGGCGAGGTCAGCCTGCGCACCGCCCGGATCGGCGGCCGGCTCTCGCTGCGCGGCGCCCAGCTGCGCGCCGTCCCGGGCAACCGCAACGCCCTCAACGCCGTCCGGCTCACCGTCGGCCACACGCTGTACCTGAGCGGCTCGGCCGACGGCGGCTGGTACGGCTCGCAGACCTACTACGGCTCCGGGTACGGCGAGGTGCCGCCGCCGGGCTCGCCGAGCACACCGTTCCGCGCCTTCGGCCAGGTCCGGCTGTCCGACGGCCGGTTCGAGAACGCCTGCCTGCTCTCCGACGCCGAGTTCCACCTCGACGGGGACGACGAGGTCACCCTGCGCCGGATCCAGACCCCGGAGCTGCGCTTCACCTGCCGCTTCCCGGCCGGCGGCACGGTCTCGCTGTCCCGGGCCCGGATCGGCAACCTGGTCGACGCCCCCGGCGCCTGGCCGCAGGGCGGCACGGTCCGGCTCACCGGCTTCACCTACGAGTGCCTGCGCCCGGCCGTGCCGTTCCCCACCCAGGAGCGGATCGCCTGGCTGGAGGGCGCCGCGGTGGAGTTCCAGCCCGAGTCCTACGAGCAGCTCGCCGCCGCGCTGCGCCGCGACGGCGCCGACGACGACGCCCGCGAGGTGCTGCACGCCAAGCAGCGGCGCCGCCGGCAGACCCTGCCGCTGCCGGCCCGGATCTGGGGCCGGGTCCAGGACGCCACGGTCGGCTACGGCTACCGGCCCGGCCGGGCCGCGCTCTGGCTGCTGCTCGCGTGGGCGCTCGGCAGCCTGTACTTCGCCACCCACCCGCTCCAGCCGCTGAAGGCCGACGAGCGGCCGCACTGGAACCCGGTGCTGTACGCGCTCGGCCAGCTGCTGCCGGTCGTCGACCTGGGCCAGGGCGGCTGGAACCCCGGCGGAGCCTCCCAGTGGGTCTCGGCGGGCCTGGTCGTCGTCGGCTGGGTGCTCGCCACCACCGTCGCCGCCGGCGCCAGCCGGATGCTCCAGCGCGGCTGACGCCCGCCGGGCCGGTAACCCCGGAGCGCTCGCGGCGTCCGGGGAACTACGCTGTCCGCCGTGACAGAACGGCTGCCGCTCTTCCCGCTGAACAACGTGCTCTACCCGGGCCTGGTCATGCCCCTGAACGTCTTCGAGGAGCGCTACCGCCGTCTCGTCGCCGATCTGCTCGACGGGCCCGAGGACCGCCCGCGCCGCTTCGGCGTGCTCGCCATCAAGGACGGCCGCGAGGTCGCCCCGGTCCGCCCCGACGACGGACCGGCCGGTCCGCTGGACGGCCTCGGCACCGCCACCGGCGACCCTCTGGAGGCACTGCACCACATCGGCTGCGTCGCGGACGTCACCTCCGTCCAGCCGCAGGCCGACGGCCGCTACGAACTGCTGGTCACCGGCACCACCCGGTTCCGGCTGCGCTCGGTCGACGTCGGCGGCCCGTACCTGGTCGGCGAGGCCGAACCGATCGAGGAGCGCACCGGCGAGGGCTCCGGGGCCCTGGCCGCCGAGGTCGAGCGCGCCTTCCGCACCTACCAGCGGCGGCTCGCCGGGGCCCGGGAGGCCAGCACCGTCGGCCGCCAGGAGCTGCCCGACGACCCGCAGGTGCTGTCCTACCTGGTCGCGGCCGCCGCCGTGCTGGAGGTCCCGCTCAAGCAGCGGCTGCTCGCCAGCCCGGACAACGCCCATCGGCTGCGGGCCGAACTCGAGCTGCTGCGCCGCGAGAGCGCGGTGCTCGGCTGGCTCCCCTCGCTGCCCGCCGTCAATCTGACCCGTCAGTCCTTCAGCCCCAACTGAACCGGCCCGGACCCACCGGCCCGGACCTGGCCCGGCCCCACCGGCCCGGACCCAGCACCCGAACCCGCCCCGACCGACCACCGGAGGCCCCGTGGCCACGAAACCGAAGAAGGGCGGCCGGGGCACCCC
The DNA here is from genome assembly GCF_900105395.1 of Streptomyces sp. TLI_053. Classification (NCBI taxonomy): domain Bacteria; kingdom Bacillati; phylum Actinomycetota; class Actinomycetes; order Kitasatosporales; family Streptomycetaceae; genus Streptomyces; species Streptomyces sp. TLI_053. The sequence goes on along the minus strand of NZ_LT629775.1, from coordinate 6,726,442 downwards.
CGCGACCGTCGCCCTGGAGACCGCCGGGGTGCCGTTCACGGTGCACGCCTACGAGCACGACCCGGCGGCCGCCTCGTACGGCGAGGAGGCCGCCGAGGCGCTCGGGGTGACCGCCGAGCGGGTCCTCAAGACCCTGGTCGCCGACGTGGACGGCGTGCTCACCGTGGGCGTGGTCCCGGTCTCCGGGCAGCTGGACCTCAAGGCGCTGGCCGCGGCGGTCGGCGGCAAGCGCGCCACGATGGCCGACCCGGCCGCCGCCGAGCGCAGCAGCGGCTACGTCCGGGGCGGCATCTCCCCGCTCGGCCAGCGCCGGGCGCTGCGCACCGTCGTCGACGCGAGCGCGCTCGCCCACCCCACCGTCTACGTCTCCGCGGGGCGCCGGGGCCTGGAGGTCGAACTCTCCCCCGCGGACCTGGTCACCCTGACCGGGGCCCGCACCGCCCCCATCGCCCGCTGAGACGGGTCGCGCGGGCGGTCAGCCCTCCCGCCGGTCCCGCGGCGCGTCCTCCCACCGGTCCGCCCGGTCCGCCCGGTCCGCCCGGTCCGCTCCGCGGTCCTCCGGCGGGGCGGCCGGGTGCGCGGCCGGGTGCGCCGCGGGAAGGCCCGCGCCCTGGACCGGCGGCCCCGGGACCCAGTACGGCGGCGGGTCCTCCTCGCGCTTGCCGAACGCGGCCGACAGCGCCAGCAGCAGCACCATGGCGGCCATCGGCCACGCCAGCACCGCGCCGTACGCCCCGAGGTCGATGTCCGCCGAGAAGTGTCCGCCGTTGCCGACCCGCCGCGCCTGGGCGACCAGGTCCCGGCCCGGCCCGAGCCAGCGGCCGAGCCCCCACGCGCCGACCGAGGCCAGCAGTCCGCCGACCGCGAGCCCGGCCGCCACCGATATCCCGCCGCCCCGCTTCCGGGTGAACAGGAACGCGCCCAGCGCGGTCAGGAGGCCCGCCCCCAGGCCGAGCAGCACGAAGACGCTGTCGGCCCCGGCCCGCTGCTCGCCCTCCGGGTCGGCGTAGAGGATCTTGTTGCCGTCCACCACCAGCGGCACCTTGGGCGCCAGCCAGACCCACAGCGCGCCCATCGCGACCCCGAGCACCAGACAGGCCAGCACGGTGGCCGCGCCGATCCTCAGCTCGGGCAGCAACCGCTGCGCGAGCGGCTCGGCCGACCGCTCCTTCCCGGCCGTCGGGTCCACCCCGGGCGGCAGCCCGTACAGCTCGGACGCGGGCCCGGGCGCGGCGTACGGATCACGGTCGGCGGCGTACGGGGCGGGCACGGCATCGGTGACACCGTCGGCGCGCGCGGGATCCGGAGGTGTGTTCGGTACGGTCACGCCTCCATCGTTTCACGCTCACGACCGCCGCGGCCCGGCCACCCACCCAACCGGCCGGGGCCCGGGCGTGATCCACAGGCCAGGCCCGGCACAGACCGGGGACAGTCGCGGGAGAGCCCTAGCGCCGGGTCGCCCGCCGGTACGCCCAGGTGGCCACGGCCAGCGAGACCACGCCCACCCCGGCGCACACCCCGAGGTCCGCGACCACCGCCGCCCAGTCGGGGCCCGGCCGGAACGTCCGGGCGAAGGCCTCCACCCCGTAGGTGGAGGGCAGCAGGTCGCGCAGCCACAGCACCGGCTGCGGCAGGTGGTCGACCGGCAGGACACCGAGCAGCAGCGCCGCCGACATGCCGAGCTGCCCCAGCATGGTGGCGATCTCCTGCCGGGGCGCGAGCAGCCCGCAGGCCGCGCCGAGCCCGGCCAGCGCCGCGCCGGCCAGCGGCACCACGGCGAGCAGCACCCACAGCTGCCCCAGCGGCAGCCCGAACATGACCGCGCCCGCGGCCGCCGTGACCAGCGCCCCCGGCAGGGTGAACGAGGCGAACGCGGCGGCCGCGCCGAGCACCACCGAGGCGGCCGGCACCGGCAGCGTCGCGTAGTGGTCCAGGCCGCCGCTGGCCCGCAGCCGCCCGAAGTACTGGGCGAGCAGGTTGAGCGCCACGAAGGCGACCACCAGCACGCTGGAGCCGGCCACCACGTACCGGGCGGCCGAGGTCTGCCCGGAGTCGACGACACCGCGCATCATCACCAGGATGCCGAGCGACTGGAAGGTGGCCACGAACAGCAACGGGATCCGCGCCACCCTGGCCCGGGCGAGCTGCGCCCGGTAGACGGCCGCGAGGGCGGGCAGCAGCCGGGCGGCGGGGGCGAGCGGGGCGGGTCCGCCGGCCGTGGCCGGGGTGGTCCGCGGCGGTGCCGAGAGCAGCGTCACTTGGCCAGTCCTCCGTGGCGGCCGCCCAGCTTGAGGTACGCGTCCTCGAGGCTCGGGGTGGCCAGGGTGAAGTCGTCCAGGGCGGCGAACGCCGGGCCGGTGGTGACGGCCGAGACCAGTTCGCGGGCCTGCTCGGGAGTGGTGCGGACGGTCCAGCGGCGGCCGGTGCGCTCGGCCCGCTCGGCCAGCGCCGCCACGGCGGGCACGCCCAGCGGCGCCTCGTCCCGCCAGACCAGGTCGAGCCGGACGTCGCCGTCGACGAGCGCCTTGAGCCCGCCGGGGGTGTCGCAGGCGATCACCCGGCCCTCGTCGATCACGGCGACCCGGTCCAGTACGGTCTCCGCCTCGATCACGTTGTGGGTGACCAGCAGCACGGTGGTGGAGCGTTCGGCCCGGCGGCGCTCGACCGCCGACCAGACGGCCCGCCGGGCGACCGGGTCCATGCCGGTGGTCGGCTCGTCGAGGACGAGCAGCGGCCGGTCGCCGACCAGGGTGGCGGCGAAGCAGGCGAGCCTGCGCTGGCCGCCGGAGAGCTTGGCGAGCGGCCGGTGGGCGAGCGGTTCCAGGCCCAGTTCGGTGATCACCGCGTCCGTCGCCGCGCGGGCCTCGGTCCGGCCGAGGCCGCGCAGCCGCCCGGTGGTCTCGGCCGCGAGGGCGACGGTCAGCTCGTCGAGCGCGGTGGACTCCTGGCCGAGGTAGCCGAGCAGCCGGGCGGCCCGTTCGGGGTGCCGGACCACGTCGTGGCCGAGGATCTCGATGCTGCCGGAGTCGGGCCGCAGCAGGCCGGTGAGCTGGCGGACCAGGGTGGACTTGCCCGCGCCGTTGGGTCCGAGCAGGCCGAAGATCTCGCCCTGCCGGACGGTCAGGGTGATGCCGTCGTTGGCCCGGACCGTCTCACCGCCGCCGCCCCGCCCGGCGCGGTACGTCCTCACCAGGTCGCGTACGGCGCAGCACGGCGCGGTGTCCTGGGGTGCCCGCCCGGCCGACTCGCTCACGACCGAAGACTCTACGCGGTGCGACCGGCGAACCGGACAACGGGGCCCGTTCCGCCCCGCTCCCCGCCGCCCCGCCTGCGGTCAGTCGTCGACCACGACCAGGTTCCCGCCGGGGACACGGGCGGCGAGCTCCTTCCAGAACCCGGCCCGGATCGCGTACCGGTCGTGCTCGTCGATCTGGTCGTCCTTGTGCGCGAGCAGCCCGAACCGGGCGGCGTAGCGCAGCAGCTCGCCGTCGACCCGGTGCGGGATCCGGGGGTAGTCGGGCCACAGCACGGTGAGCCGTTCGACGTCGCCGGCCCGGCTGGTCCAGCGGCGGGCGAAGACCTGGCCGACCTCGTGGGCGTCGCCGCCGATGGAGGTGATGTCCTCCTCGCGGTCGGCCCAGCGCTGCTCGGCCGTGGTGAGCTGGGCGAGGGTGGGCAGGCCGTCCCCGGCGGTGACGGCGGGTTCCTGGGCGGGCCGCTCGATCCAGCCCCGGTCGGAGGACCAGCGCAGCACCGGGCCGGTCTGGTGGCGGTCGGCGGTGGTGGCCTGCCGGTCGGCGCTGCGCCCGGCGAGGTCCTTGGGGGTGGGGACGACCTTGAGCCCGACGGCGGTGGCCGGCTGGGCGCGTCCGTCGGGGGCAGGACCGGCGGCGGCCGCGGTGGCGACGGCCGCCGCGGGTGCCCCGGCGGCGGGACGGCCGGGCACCGGCCCGGCGGGCAGCGGGCCGGGCAGTCCGGCCGGCGGCGCGGCGGGCGGGGCGGCGAGGATCTTGGCGATGTCGTGCCGGGCGCCGGGGGCGGGGAAGACGCTGGAGGTGTCGCGCAGGCTGAACGATCCTTCGATCCACTCGCGGTCCAGCACCCGGCGTTCGTCGGCCTCGCCGACCAGGTCCTCGGACTGGTTGAAGTCGCCGTCGGCGGCCTGGAGCGCCCAGAGGTGGACGACGACGCCGTGCTCCTTGGCGGACATCATGCCGGGCAGCAGGTCCCCGTCGCCGGTGATCAGCACGACGTCGGCGCAGGCCCGGTTGCGGGCGAGTTCGGAGAGTTCGGCGTGCATCGCGGCGTCGACGCCCTTCTGCACCCAGCGGCCCTCGGCCCGGGTGAGCGCGCCGAGCCGGACGGTGACCCGGGGCAGGACCCGCAGCCGCCGGTGCTCGGGCATCGGGCGGCGCTCGGGCGCGGCGTCGAACCAGTAGATCCGCAGCAGCGGGAGGCCGGTCTCGGCCTCGGCGCGTTCGCGCAGCGCGGCGATCAGCGCGATGTGGTCGACGGTGACCTTGGAGCGGGACGGGTCACCGGCGAGCAGGCTGGCGGCGGCGCCCAGCAGGTATCCGGCATCCACGAGGACGACACAGCGGTCCATCGCGCACCTCTTTCCGCTCGCCCTCGGGGTGGGGGCTCCGCCGGGCCGACGGTGCCGGGGTGGGCGCGCTCCGCCCGGCGGCCGGGCGGGGTGGGGTGAGGGGGTGCCCGCAGCCGCCCGATCGTTGGGTCACCTTTTCCCACTGACCCGCCCGCCGAACCTCGGGCTCCGCCGCTGTCCCGCGACAGGCCGAAGGGCCCCGTCCGGTCGTGGACGGAGCCCTTCGGCGCGATGCGGCAGGTCAGCCCCGGAGCTCGGCGGCGACCAGCTCGGCCAGCTGGACGGCGTTGAGCGCGGCGCCCTTGCGCAGGTTGTCGTTGGAGACGAACAGCGACAGGCCGTTCTCGACCGTCTCGTCGACCCGGATCCGGCCGACGTAGCTCGGGTCCCGGCCGGCGGCCTGGAGCGGGGTGGGGATCTCGCTCAGCTCGACGCCGGGGGCGCCGGTGAGCAGCTCGACCGCGCGCTCGGGGCTGATCGGGCGCTCGAAGCGGGCGTTGATCTGCAGCGAGTGGCCGGAGAAGACCGGCACGCGCACGCAGGTGCCGGCCACCTTGAGCCCGGGGATGCCGAGGATCTTGCGGCTCTCGTGGCGGAGCTTCTGCTCCTCGTCGGTCTCGTTGGAGCCGTCCTCGACGATCGAGCCGGCCAGCGGGACGACGTTGAAGGCGATCGGGCGCTTGTAGACCTGGGGCTCGGGGAAGTCCACCGCGGAGCCGTCGTGGGCGAGCGCGGCGGCGCTGTCGACGACCTTGGCGGCCTGGCCGTGGAGCTCGGCCACGCCGGCCACGCCGCTGCCGGAGACGGCCTGGTAGGTGGAGACGACCAGGGCGGCGAGGCCGGCCTCCTCGTGCAGCGGGCGCAGCACGGGCATGGCGGCCATGGTGGTGCAGTTCGGGTTGGCGACGATGCCCTTGGGGCGGTCGGCGAGGGCCTGCGGGTTGACCTCGGAGACGACCAGCGGGACCTCGGGGTCGCGGCGCCAGGCGGAGGAGTTGTCGATGACGACGGCGCCCGCGGCGGCGGCCTTGGGGGCGAGCTCCTTGGAGGTGGAGCCGCCGGCGGAGAAGATCACGATGTCCAGGCCGGTGTAGTCGGCCGTGGCCGCGTCCTCGACGGTGATCTCGGTGCCCTGCCAGGGCAGGGTGCGCCCGGCCGAACGGGCCGAGGCGAACAGCCGCAGCTGCTCCACCGGGCCGACGCCGCCCGGGAGGCCCGCGCGCTCCGCCAGGATCTCGCGGACCACGCCGCCGACCTGACCGGTGGCCCCGACAATGCCGATCTTCATCCGTCTGCTCCTCTTGATGTCGCCGTTCGATGTCGCCGTTCACGGCCGCACTCCGCCCATCATGCCTTGTCACGGGCGCCGGACGGCCGGACATTCCATCCTGTGGTCCTCAGTGGTCCAGACCACTGAGGAGTTCCAGCACCCGCTCGACCGCCGCCGGACCGGCCGGCAGCAGCGGCAGCCGCACGTCCGGGGTCGGGATCCGCCCCTGCGCGTGCAGCACCCCCTTGACCACCGCCGGGTTCGGCGCCGCGAAGGCCGCCACCGCCAGCCCGGCCAGCCGGTGGCCCAGCGCCCTGGCCCGGGCCGCGTCCCCGGCCCGCCACGCCTCGGCCAGCTCGACCCAGCGCGCGGTGGCGAGGTGGGCGGAGGCCAGGACGCCGCCGGCCGCGCCCAGCGCGAGCAGCGGCGCCAGCACCGCGTCGTCCCCGCCCAGCACCGAGAACCCGGCCGGGGCGGAGGCCAGCAGCTCCACCGCCGCCTGGTCCACCCCGCCGGTGGCGTACTTCACACCCACCACCCCGGGCAGCGCGGCCAGTTCCAGCAGCGCGGCGCCCGACAGCTCCTGCCCGGTCCGGTACGGGATGTGGTAGAAGACCAGCGGCACCGAACTGGCCTCGGCCAGCGCCCGGAAGTGCGCCACGGTGCCCGCCTCCCCCGGCCGGACGAACGACGGCACGGTGACCAGCGCGCCCGCCGCCCCCGGCACCCGTTCGGCCAGCCCGGCCAGCTCCTCGGCGGCCGCGGCGGTGCCCGGCCCGCCCGCCCCGACCAGCAGCGGCACGTCCCGGTCGGCGCAGACCGCCGCGCAGACCCCGATCACCGCCCGCCGCTCGTCCGCGGTCAGCGTGGCCGGCTCGCCGGTGGTGCCGAGCGCGACCAGACCGGACGCGCCCTCGTCCAGCAGCGAGCCGGCGAGCTTCTCCAGCGCGTCCAGCGCCACCGAGCCGTCGGCCGCGAAGGGGGTGACCAGCGGGACGAGAATGCCCTTGAGTTCCATGCCCACGATCCTGCGGCCGGGTGATCCCCCGGGTCCAGTTCATGTTTCCGACGCTTCTCGTAAGCTGGGCCGATGCTCGACGTCCGACGCCTGCGCCTGCTGCGCGAACTCGCCCACCTCGGCACCATCGCCGCCGTCGCCGAGGCGCTCAGCTTCAGCCCCTCGGCGGTGTCCCAGCAGCTGTCCGTCCTGGAGAAGGAGGCCGGTGTCCCGCTGCTCGAACGCACCGGCCGCCGGGTCGTCCTCACCCCCGCCGGACGCAACCTGGTCCGGCACGCCGAGGCCGTACTCGAACGGCTGGAGCAGGCGGGCGCCGAACTCGCCCACGCCCGCGAGGGCCTGGCCGGCCCGCTGCGGATCGGCACCTACCCGTCGGCGGCCCGCGCCATCGTCCCGGCCGTGCTCGCCGAACTCGCCGGCTGGCACCCGGGGCTGGAGCCGATGGTCACCGAGGTGGACCCGGCCGAGGTCGCGGCGGCGCTGCGGGCCGGCGAACTCGACGTCGCCCTGGTCCACGAGTACGACCTGGTCCCGGCCGACCCGGAACCCGGCCTGGCGACGACCCGGCCCGTCTTCACCGAACCGATGTACCTCGCCGCCCGCGCGCCCGGCACCATCGCCGACCAGCGCGCCGAACCGTGGATCCTCTCCCCGCCCGGCACCCTGTGCCACAGCATGGCCGTCCGGGCCTGCGAGAGCGCCGGGTTCGCGCCCCGGATCAGGCACCGGATCGACGACTTCGCCACCGTGCTCGCCCTGGTGGCGGCCGGTCAGGGCGTGGCGCTGGTCCCCCACCTCGGCATCGACCGGCCCCCGCCCGGGGTCGTCCTCACCCGGCTGCCGATGTACCGCCGCACCCGCGCCGCCTTCCGCGCCGGCGCCGGGGCCCACCCGGCGGTCTCCGCCTTCGTCTCCGCCCTGCACACCGCTGTCCCGGCCCCACTGCGCAACTCCGCCTGACGGGGCGCCGGGGCCTGACGGGGACGCCCGGTCCGGGCGCCCCCGCCGACGGCGTCAGCCCCCCGTGCCGGCGGCCGCGTTGGCCGCCAAACAGCTCGGCCCGAGCAGCTGCTTGAGGTCGCCGAACAGCGCCGGGTCCGACTTCACCCGGTGCCGGTCCAGCCGCAGCAGCGTCGTCCGGTGCTCCTCCTCCAGCCGGACCCGGACCTCCGTCGTCCCCCGGTGGCTGCTCAGCACCTCGCCGAGCCGCGCCACCAGCGGCGGCGTCACCTTGCCGTCCGGGATGATGATGACGATCGGCGGCTCGGCGTGCGCGTTCGACAGGTCGGGGGCGCTCAGTTCCATCCCCATCAGCCGCGGCACGTCCTCCCGCTTGTCCACCTTGCCGCGGACGAACACCACCGCGTCCTCGACCAGTTGCGCGGACACCAGCTGGTAGCTGGCCGGGAAGAACATGCAGTCGATCGAGCCCGCCAGGTCCTCGACCGTCGCGATCGCCCAGGCGTTGCCCTGCTTGGTCATCTTCCGCTGGAGGCCCGAGATGATGCCGCCGATGGTGACGATCGTCCCGTCCGGCCGCTCGGCGAGCTCCGCCACCGCGCAGTCCGCCTTCTCCGCGAGCACGTGCTCGATGCCGTGCAGCGGGTGCGAGGAGACGTACAGGCCCAGCATCTCCCGCTCCTGGGCGAGCAGGAAGGACTTCTCCCACTCCTCCTCGGAGAAGACCACGTCCAGCCCGAAGGTCGGCTCGTCGCTGGTCGCGTCACCGCCGAAGAGGTCGAACTGCCCCTCCGCCTCCTTGCGCTTGATGCCCACCACGTTGTCGATCATCGGCTCGAACTCCGCGCTCAGGCCCTTGCGGGTGTGCCCGAGCGAGTCGAAGGCGCCGGCCTTGATCAGCGACTCGACGGTCCGCTTGTTGCAGACCACCGACTCCACCTTGTCCAGGAAGTCCGGGAAGGAGGCGAACTTCCCCTTGGCCCTCCTGGTCCGGATCATCGACTCCACGACCGGCCCGCCGACGTTGCGGATGGCGGTCAGGCCGAACCGGACCAGGGTGTCCCCGTGCGGCGTGAAGTCGGAGTCCGACTCGTTGACGTCCGGCGGGAGCACCTGGATGCCCATCTTGCGGCACTCGTTGAGGTAGACCGCCGACTTGTCCTTGTCGTCCTTGACCGAGGTCAGCAGGCCCGACATGTACTCGGCCGGGTAGTTGGCCTTGAGGTACGCCGTCCAGTACGAGACCAGCCCGTACCCCGCCGTGTGCGCCTTGTTGAACGCGTAGCCGGAGAAGGGGACGAGGACGTCCCACACCGCCTGGATCGCCGCGTCCGAGTAGCCGCGCTCCCGGCAGCCCTTCTGGAACGGGACGAACTCCGCCTCCAGGATCTCCTTCTTCTTCTTGCCCATCGCCCGGCGCAGCAGGTCGGCCTGGCCGAGCGAGTACCCGGCGAGGATCTGCGCCGCCTTCTGCACCTGCTCCTGGTAGACGATCAGGCCGTAGGTGGGCCGGAGCACCTCCTCCAGGGGAGCCTCCAGCTCCCGGTGGATCGGGGTGATCTCCTGCTGGCCGTTCTTGCGCAGCGCGTAGTTGGTGTGCGAATTGACGCCCATCGGGCCCGGCCGGTACAGCGCCAGTACGGCGGAGATGTCCTCGAAGTTGTCCGGCTTCATCAGCCGCAGCAGCGAGCGCATCGGGCCGCCGTCGAGCTGGAAGACACCCAGCGTGTCGCCCCGGGCCAGCAGTTCGTAGGTCGGCTTGTCGTCCAGGGGCAGCTCGAGGAGGTTGATCCTGACGCCCTTGTTCTTCTCGATCGCCTTGACGGCGTCGTCCATGATCGTCAGGTTGCGCAGGCCGAGGAAGTCCATCTTGAGAAGGCCGAGGCCCTCGCAGGTGGGGTAGTCGAACTGCGTGATGGTGACGCCGTCGGTGTGCCGGGTCCAGACCGGGATGTGGTCGGTCAGCGGCTCGGCGGACATGATGACGCCCGCCGCGTGCACACCGGGCTGGCGGATCAGGCCCTCGATGCCGCGCGCGGTGTCGATCACCTTCCGCACGTCGGGGTCGTTCTCGTACAGCCCGCGGATCTCGCCGGCCTCGCTGTAGCGCGGGTGGCTGCTGTCCGTGATGCCGGACAGCGGGATGCCCTTGCCCATGACGTCCGGCGGCATCGCCTTGGTGATCCGGTCACCCATCGCGTAGGGGTAGCCGAGGACCCGCGAGGAGTCCTTGATGGCGGCCTTCGCCTTGATGGTGCCGTAGGTGACGATCATGGCGACCTTGTCGGATCCCCACTTCTCGGTCACGTACCGGATCACGTCACCGCGCCGGCGCTCGTCGAAGTCGATGTCGACATCGGGCATGGAGACGCGCTCGGGGTTGAGGAAGCGCTCGAAGATCAGGCCGTGCGGGATCGGGTCGAGGTCGGTGATGCCCATCGCGTAGGCGACCAGCGAACCGGCCGCCGAACCGCGGCCGGGGCCCACCGCGATGCCCTGCCCCTTGGCCCACATGATGAAGTCCGCGACCACGAGGAAGTACGCCGGGAACCCCATCTGCACGATGGTGTCCATCTCGTACTCGGCGAGCTTGCGGTGCTCGTCGTCGTACCCGTTCGGGAAGCGCCACTCCATGCCCTGCCACACCTGGGACCGGAAGAAGTCCGCCTCGGAGTCGAAGCCCTCCGGGATCGGGAAGCGCGGCATCAGGTTGCGGAACTCGAACATGCCCGCGGTGTCCACCCGCTCGGCCACCAGCAGTTGGCTGTTGCGGCAGCCCTCCTGCCAGGCGTCGGACCCGTCCAGCGCGTACATCTCGGCGGCCGACTTGATGTAGTAGCCGGTGCCGTCGAACCGGAAGCGGTCCGGGTCGGAGAGGTTCTTCCCGGTCTGCACGCAGAGCAGCAGGTCGTGGGCGCCCGCGTCGGCCTCGGTGGTGTAGTGCGAGTCGTTGGTGACCACCGGCGGGATGCCGAGCCTGCGCCCGATCTCGATCAGCCCGTCCCGGACCCGCTTCTCGATGTCGAGGCCGTGGTCCATCAGCTCCAGGAAGTAGTTCTCCCTGCCGAAGATCTCCTGGTACTCGCCGGCCGACCGCAGCGCCTCGTCGAACTGCCCGAGGCGCAGCCGGGTCTGCACCTCGCCGGACGGACAGCCGGTGGTCGCCATCAATCCGCCGGACAGTTCGGAGATCAGCTCCTTGTCCATCCGCGGCCACTTGACCAGCCAGCCCTCGGAGTACGAGCGCGAGGTCAGCTTGAAGAGGTTGTGCAGGCCCTCCTTGTTCCGGGCCCAGATCGTCTTGTGGGTGTAGGCACCGGACGCCGAGACGTCGTCCTTCTTCTGGTGCGGCTGGCCCCACAGGATCCGCTTGGTGTTCGAACGGGACTCCGGGGCGACGTACGCCTCGATGCCGATCACCGGGGTGATGCCCGCGTCGGTGGCCTGCCGGTGGAACTCGGCGGCGCCGTACATGTTGCCGTGGTCGGTCATCGCGACATGGGTCTGCCCGAGCCGCTCGACCTCCTTGAACATCTGCTTCAGCCGGGCTGCGCCGTCCAGCATCGAGTACTCGGTGTGGACGTGCAGGTGCGCGAACGGCTGATCGCTCAAGGCGGGGCCTCCGTAGCTCGTGCTGGCAGATGGGCCGGCGAACGCGCAGGTCACAGAGGGTTCCCGAAAGAAATGAACAAGGCCCGAGCCACTGACCGGACCCGGACCGCCACTCACGCGTTCACGCTCCCTACTCTAGCCCTCAGGCCCTCGACTCCCCTTATCCACCCACCGCAAGGGAACCGCCACCATGCCCCATCAGTCGCCCTCCGCCACCGACCGTGCGGATACCGTCCTCGGCGTCTTCGACACGGCGTTCGGCGAACTCCTCGCCCAGGACCCGGCGGCCTTCCGGGTGAAGTTCCGCAAGATGGCCGCCTCCGCGTTCGCCTTCTACCGGGGCACCGCCGCCCTCTACTACGCGGACCTCACCACCGCCCCGTTCGATTCCTACGGCGCGTCCTTCCTCGACGACCGCACCCGCCGGGTCTGGATCCACGGCGACCTGCACGCGGAGAACTTCGGCACCTACCTGAACGCCGAGGGCCGGCTCGTCTTCAACGTGAACGACTTCGACGAGGCCTACGTCGGCGCCTTCACCTGGGACGTCCAGCGGCTCGCCGCCTCGCTCGCCCTGATCGGCTACGCCAAGGCCCTGTCGGACGCGACCATCACCGAACTGGTCACCGCCTTCGCCGGGGCGTACCGGGCCCGGATCGCCGCCCACGTCACTTCCGGCGACGCCGACCCGTACACCCTGGACACCGCCACCGGCCCGATCCTCGACACCCTGCGGAAGGCCAGGCTGCAGACCCGGGTCTCGCTGCTCGACGGCGACACCGTGGTCGAGGACTACGACCGCCGCTTCCGCCTCGGCGGCGGCGCGTTCGCACTGGACGAGCCCACCAAGAAGGAGGTCCTCGCCGCCTTCGAGCGCTACCTCGCCACCCTGCCGCCGTCCTCGCGGGTCAGCCCGACCGCCCTGCGGGTCAAGGACGTGGTCGGCCGCCGCGGCATCGGCATCGGTTCGGCGGGCCTGCCGTCCTACAACGTCCTCCTCGAAGGGCACACCGACGCCCTGGAGAACGACGTGATCATCTACATGAAGCAGGGCCAGACCCCGGCGGTCGCCCGCCATGTCACCGACCCCGCCATCGCCGGCTACTTCGAGCACGAGGGCCACCGCACGGTGATCTCCCAGCGCGCCCTGCAGTCCCACAGCGACCCCTGGCTCGGCCACACCACGCTGCGCGGCCGCGGCCAGCTGGTCGCCGAGGTGTCCCCGTACGCGACCGACCTCGACTGGCGGGACCTCAACGAGCTCCCCGACCTGCTGGCGGTCACCGAGTACCTGGGCCGCGCCACCGCCACCATGCACGCGGCGGCGGACGAGTCGTCCAGCGGCCACACCCTGGTCCCGTTCTCCACCGAGCACGCCATCCACGAGGCCATCGGCCGCGACGAGGCCAGCTTCACGCAGATGCTGGTCGACTTCGCCCACGCCTACGGTGCTCAGGCCCGCGCCGACCACCAGCTCTTCGTCGACCTCTACCGCAACGGCCGCATCCCGGGCCTGTAGCCCTACCCCGTCAGGGCCGCCAGCCTCTCCGAGGCGGCGGCCCTGACCTCTGCCTCCTCCAGCGCGTCGTCCCTGAGGTACACCAGCCGCTCCCTCACCTCGGGCCGGTCCGGCGCGTGCCGGACCCCCAGCAGTCGGGCATCGCCCTCGCAGTCCCAGAGGCACTCCACGTACACCGACTCCAGTCCGGTCGGATCGATCTCCGCGAGTGCCTCCAGATAGCTGACCCGCTCGTAGGAGTGCGGCGTCCACAGCCACAATCGCCTGAGCAGAGACACCGCCCCACGGGCCTCGGCCCCGAACCGCGCCAGCCCGTCGGCCGTCCGCTTCGGCCCGCACCACCGCCGCTCCACCCAGTCCCGCTCCAGGTCCGCAACCAGCACGGGCACGTCCTCGGCCTCCCCGCACGCGGCCAGCACGTCGTGCCCCCGCCGCCGCAACCACTCCGGTTCCGTCGCTACGGCCCACTCCCTCGCGGCGGGCACCGCCAGCGCCCCGAGCTTGTCGACCACCCCGATCAGCGGCCACAACATGTACTTCCCGTCCGCCGTGCCCAGCGACGGCACCAGCGGGATCACTCCGGGCTCCGGCCCCCGGTCGTCGATCACATCGAGCGCGGCGGCCCTGCGCTCCTCCGACTCCTCGGGATCCGCCAGCAGCTCCAGCAGCCGGGCGTTGTCGACCTCCGCGAACGGCTTGCGCTCCCGGGACCCGTGCACCGGCCCCGGACCGGCCAGCCCCCACCGGTACCACGGCTCCCCCCACCGGTCCTCCGGGTCCCGCTCCGCCCGCTCCCGCCCGGTCTCCGCCAGGTCGTCCCACCACTCCACCGGCCACCGGCACGCCATCTCCTCCAGCACCGCGACCCAGTGCTCCCCCTCCTTCACGTAAGCCCGCAGGGCGTCCCGGGCCTCCCCCGACCCGCCCAACGCCAGCAACCCCAGCACCCGGGCCGCCCGCTCATTGGCCGTCTCCCCCAAGCCCAGGCCCTCCACCACCGGCCCGAGCGGCAAGCCCAGATCCCGCACCAGCCGCGCCAGGTACAGCCCCCGCTCGTCGACCGAGTCCCACCGCCAGTCCCACCGGACGCACCCGTAGACGATCTCCGCCGCGCCCGCCGGATCCTCCAGAGCCATCCGCGCCCCGAGCCCCCGCCCCCGCTGCACCAGCCCGATCAACGACCCCGCCGGCGCATACCGCCCGTCACTCATCCTCGTCACACCCCCATCCTCCCCCGGGCCATTCAGCAGCCGGACACCTCCACCAAGGCGCAGACCACCTCCATCACCACCAGCACCGCGCCAGCCCCACCGTCTCCGAGCGCACCATCGACGGCCGCCTCCTCGTCGACTTCGGCGACGCCCCCGTCTCCACCCTCCTCAACCTCCTCGAACTGCTGCGCGAGGTGACCCGGGAGTGAGCACCTTCCTCGTCGGCGCCGCCTTCGCCGTCCTCCTCGCCCTCGCCATCGCCACCGTGATCACCGGCATCGTCACCGCCCTCAGGATCGGCCCGCCCCCACCCCCGATCACCCGCCACGGCCACTGGGAACCCCACACCCACCCCGACGGCACCACCGAACACACCTGGACCCCCCACCAGACCGATCCCAAGAACCCACAGCCAGCAAGGGGCCACCAGGAAAGACCTCCCTCGGAGTGAGAAGTCGGGACCGGCGACTTCCCACTCCGATCCCGGCTGTGCACCTCGGAACAACCGGCTGCACGTGGGAAGTCGGCCGTTCCGACTTCTCACGCCCCCGGTGACGCAGCTCGGCCCCGGTGGCTCCCTTGCCACGCGCAAGGGAGCCACCGGATTCGGCTTTCACGATGTGCCCCAGCAGTAGGAAGTCGACCTCGTCGACTTCCTACTGCTCCTGCCCCTCGACCTCACCGGGGAACGGCCGGATATGAGCGGCTGTCCCTCGCTCGGTTCGAGCGAGGGACAGCAGGCGCCAAGCCGGGCGAATCAACCCCACCCACCGCTCGCTCGTACTTCCCCGGTTAGCCCCTTGCGGACAGCAAGGGACCACCGGAACAGAACGCTCAGATCAGGAAGTCGGCCGCGCCGACTTCCTGCGCGACAGACGCCCTACGCGGCGTCCAGCTCCGCCAGGAAGTCCAGCGCGACCGCCCACGCCTGCTCCGCCGCCTCGGCGTCGTAGTCGGGCAGCTCCGGGTCGGTGAAGAGGTGCCCGGCGCCGCGGTAGCGGTGCACCTCGAAGCCCTCGTCGAGGTACGGATGGGCCGCCACCACCTGCTGGAGGCCGAGAACGCCATCAAGCTGTGGGCCGTGATCGACGAGGCGGCGCTTCACCGGATTCCCGAACCCGCCGTACTCTGCGGCCAACTCGAGCACCTGCTCGCCATGGCAGAGCGGACGAACATCACCGTGCAGTTCCTGCCCTTCAGCGCAGGACTTCACCCGGGCCTCGACGGCCCGTTCGTCCTGATGGGCTTTCCCGACCCCAACCCGGAGGTCGTGTGGATGGAGAATGGGCCCAACTCGGTGTACTGCGAGGGTGCGGACGAGGTCGACCACTACACCGAGGTCTTCGACCACCTGCGAGCACGCGCTCTCGGCCCGCCCGAGACCCATGCCCATCTGACCGGCTTGCTCAAGGAGAAGCGCACGTGATCAACAAGCCCGACCCCGCCGAGATCGACTTCTCCGATGTCATCTGGGAGAAGTCCCCGTTCAGCGGCGGCAGCGACAACTGCGTCGAGTTCGGCGTGATCGGCCGGTTCATCGCCATCCGAGACTCCAAGACCCCGACCCGGACCCCACTCGTCTGCACCCGCGCCGAAATCGGCGCCCTCCTCGACGGCGCGAAGTCCGGCGCCTTCGACCACCTGCGCTGAACCCACTCCCACGGCCGCCTTCGTCGCACCCGACGAAGGCGGCCGAACTCTTCCCACATGACCCTCCGATGCCGACGGAACCGCCGCCCTGGGCCGACCGGCTCCCCCGATATTTTGCAAAGTCCCCCGTCGCTCCATCGCGACGGGCATAAATCCGGAGGCACCCGCGCGACCCCTCCGGTTATGGTGACGCCAGTCCCCCGGGCGGCCGTCTACCGCCCGATCCAGTGGCGCGACCAACGCGCCCCGCAATCAGGGAGTTGCCGGCCATGACGCGTACCCTCGTCGCAGACCTTTCCAGCCACCTCGACGGGACGGTCACCGTCCACGGCTGGATCAACACCCTCCGCCTCCAGCGGCGCATGCAGTTCGTGCTGGTCCGCGACCACACCGGCCTCGTCCAGGTCACCCACGCCCGGGGCGGCGAGGGTGACGCGATCGAGGCGGCCTTCGAGAGCGTCACCACCGAGTCCGCCGTGAAGATCACCGGCAGGGTCGTCGGCAACCCCCAGGTCAGGCTCGGCGGGCTGGAGATCGTCCCCGAACGCGTCGAGGTCGTGTCGCGCGCCGAGCCGAAACTGCCCATCGACGAGAGGACCGGCCCGGACCAGCGGCTCGACTGGCGCTTCCTCGACCTCCGCAGGCCCTCGCAGCAGCTCGTGTTCGCCGTCCAGACGACGGTCGAACAGGCCATGCGCGAGGTCACCGCCGAGGAGGGCTTCACCGAGCTCCACACCCCGAAGCTCATGGGCACCGCCTCCGAGTCCGGGGCGGAGGTCTTCAAGGTCGACTACTTCGACCGCACCGCCTACCTCGCGCAGTCCCCGCAGTTCTACAAGCAGACGGCGATCGCCGGCGGCATCGACAAAGTCTTCGAGATCGGCCCCGTCTTCCGTGCCGAGCCCTCCTTCACCTCCCGCCATGCCACCGAGTTCACCGGCGTCGACGCCGAACTCGCCTGGATCGACAGCGTGGAGGACGTCATGGCCTTCGAGGAGCGGCTCCTGCGGCGGGTCCTCCGGCGGGTCTCGGAGCGCCATGCCGAGGCCGTCGCCGAATACTTCGGCGCCCGGGTCGTCGTCCCCGAGCAACCGTTCCCGCGCATCACGATGGCCGACGCCCTCACCCGGCTCCGGGCCACCGGCTGGGACCCTGAGGGTGTCAAGGAGGACCTCGACCCCGAGGGCGAGCGCAGGCTCTCCGCGCTCGTCGCCGAGGAGACCGGGCACGAGTTCGTGTTCGTCACCCGCTTCCCCGCCTCGGTCCGCCCCTTCTACCACCTGCGGCCCGAGGACGACCCGACCGTCACCGAGTCCTTCGACCTGCTGTGGAAGGGAGTCGAGATCACCACCGGCGCCCAGCGCGAGCACCGCCACGAGCGCCTCGTCGCCCAGGCCCGCGAGAAGGGCATGGAGATCGGGCCGCTCGCCGGTTACCTCGACTGCTTCCGCTTCGGCACCCCGCCCCACGGCGGATTCGGGCTGGGTCTCGGCAGGCTCCTGATGCTCCTGCTCGACGCACCCGGCCTTCGCGAGGTCACGTTCCTGTTCCGCGGCCCGCACCGACTGGAGCCGTGAGATCCGGGCCGACCGGCGCCGAGCCTCGCGCAGGAAGTCGGCCAGGCCGACTTCCTGCGCGACAGACGCCCTACGCGGCGTCCAGCTCCGCCAGGAAGTCCAGCGCGACCGCCCACGCCTGCTCCGCCGCCTCGGCGTCGTAGTCGGGCAGCTCCGGGTCGGTGAAGAGGTGGCCGGCGCCGCGGTAGCGGTGCACCTCCACGTCCGCGCCCGCCTTGCGCATCCCCAGGTACCAGGCGTTCAGCCAGTCCTCCGACTCGAACGGGTCCGGCTCGGCCACGTGCAGCTGGACCGGGATCGCGGTGGCCGCGTCCTCGCGGATGTCCGAGGTGCCGTGCAGGAGCAGCAGGCCGAGGGCCTTCTCGTCGGCGAGAGCGAGGTTCTGGGCGAGCGAGCCGCCGAGCGAGAAGCCCGCGTAGACGAGCGGCGTCCCGGAGCCCAGCAGCGGAGCGGCGACCCCGACGGCGCGGCGCAGGAGTTCGTCGCTGCCGATCTCCTCCTTGAACGCCATACCCTCCTCGACGTCGTCGAAGGTCCGCCCTTCGAAGAGGTCGGGGGTGTGCACGGTGTGCCCGGCGGCGCGCAGCCGGTCGGCGGCAACCTGGACGGCGGGGCGCAGGCCGTACACGGAGTGGAGGAGCAGGACGTGTGCCACGGGCGGGACTTCCTTGCGACGGGGGCCGGAACAGCCTCCCATCATCGCGCATGTCCGCCGGGTGACCGCGCCCACCCGGCGGGGTGGCGGGACGTCACGCCGTGGTGAAGTGACAACGAACAGTCAGTTCAGCATATGGAACACCGCGTTACCCGCCGGTAGCCTGTCCGCCGTGACTGACCTTGTCAATGACATGACCGCCGCCCGCCCCCACCGACGCCAGGTGCTCAAGGCCACCGCCGTCGTCGCGGGCGCCGCCGCCCTGCCGCTCGCCCTCGGCGCCGCCGCCCAGGCCGCCACCGTCCCGCAGTTCCTCCACGGCGTCGCCTCGGGCGACCCGCTGCCCGACGGCATCCTGCTCTGGACCCGGGTCACCCCGGCCCCCGAGGCCGTGCCCGGCTCCGGCCTCGGCGCCGACACCGAGGTCCGCTGGGAGATCGCCGCCGACAAGGGCTTCGCCCGGATCGCCGCCGGCGGCACCGTCACCAGCAACGCCGCCACCGACCACACCGTCAAGGTCGACGTCCGCGGCCTCGCCCCGGACACCGCCTACTGGTACCGCTTCACGGCCGGCGCGACCGTCTCCCCCGTCGGCCGCACCCGCACCACCCCGGCCGCCGACGCCGCCCTCGACCGGCTCCGCTTCGGCGTCGCCTCCTGCGCCAACTGGGAGGCCGGCTACTTCTCCGCGTACCGCCACCTGGCGGCCCGCGGCGACCTCGACGCCTTCCTCTTCCTCGGCGACTACATCTACGAGTACAAGAGCGGCGAGTTCTGCGCCCGCGGCTCCGTGGTCCGCCCGCACGCCCCCGCCCACGAGATCCTCAGCCTCGCCGACTACCGCACCCGGCACGGCCGCTACAAGACGGACGAGGACCTCCAGGCGCTGCACGCGCAGGTCCCGACCATCGCGATCTGGGACGACCACGAGTTCGCCAACGACGCCTGGTCCGGCGGCGCCGAGAACCACACCCCGGGCGCCGAGGGCGACTGGGCGGCCCGGGTGGCCGCCGCGAAGCAGGCCTACTTCGAGTGGATGCCGGTCCGCCCCTCCATCGCCGGCACCACCTACCGCCGCCTGCGCTACGGCAAGCTCGCCGACCTGCACCTGATGGACCAGCGCTCGTTCCGCTCCCAGCAGGTCAAGGTCGGCAACGGCGACGTCGACTCGGCCGACCGCACCCTGACCGGCCGTGCCCAGATGGACTGGCTGAAGTCCGGTCTCGCCGCGTCCGACACCGCCTGGCGCCTGATCGGCAACGAGGTGATGATCTCCCCGGTCGCCCTCTTCTCGCTGCCGGACTACCTGCTGCGCCCGCTGGCCAAGCTGCTCGGCCTGCCCGGCGAGGGCCTGGCGATCAACACCGACCAGTGGGACGGCTACACCCACGACCGCCGTGAGCTGCTCGGCCACCTGAAGTCGAACGGCATCACCAACACCGTCTTCCTGACCGGGGACATCCACTCCGCCTGGGCCTCGGACGTCCCGAACGAGGCCGCCACCTACCCGCTGTCGGGCAGTGTCGCCACCGAGTTCGTGGTCACCTCGGTCACCTCGGACAACATCGACGACTTCCTCAAGGTCGCGCCGCAGACCCTCTCCCTGGTCGCCGCCGCCGCGATCAAGGCCGCCAACCGCCACGTCCAGTGGGTCGACCTCGACTCCCACGGCTACGGCGTCCTGGAGGTCACCCCGGCCCAGACCCAGATGGACTACTACGTGCTCTCCGACCGGACCCGCAAGGACGCCACCACCAAGTGGTCGCGCTCCTACCGCACCCGGTCCGGCACCCAGCAGGTCGAGCGGGTCTACTCCCCCGTCAAGTAGTCCCACGGGTCGAGCAGGCCCACGAACGACGGACCCCGCCCGCCGTCCCCCGGCGGGCGGGGTCCGCCTCCCAGGGTCCGCCCCCGCACCGCTACGACACCACGTCCTTGCGCGCGAAGCCCCGGAACGCGAGCGCCAGCAGCACCACCGCGTAGGACAGCGACAGCGAGACCCCCTGCACCATCCCGCCCCACTCCATCCGCGGCTGCAGGGCGTCCGCCCACGCCCACTGCCAGTGCGCCGGCAGCCAGGCCCGCAGGTCGCCGAGGGCGGTGATGGCGTCCAGCACCCCGGCGACGATCGAGGCGAACACCGCCCCGCCGACCGCCCCCAGCGGCGCGTCCGTGGCGGTCGAGAGCCAGAACGCCAGCGCCGCGATCACGACCTCGCTGAGGAACACGAACGCCACCGCCACCGCCAGCCGGGGCAGTGCCTCGCCCGCGGTCAGACTCGCCCCGGCCGGCAGCCGCAGGTCGCCCCAGCCGTACGCCGCCGTGCCGACCGCCAGCCCGACCAACGGCAGCAGCACCACGGCGGCCGCCGAGAACAGCAGCCCGACCAGGAACTTGCGCATCAGCAGCCGCGCCCTCGGCACCGGCGCCGCCAGCAGGTACCGCAGCGAGGACCAGCTGGCCTCCGAGGCCACCGTGTCGCCGCAGAACAGCGCGACCGGGATCACCAGCATGAAGCCGGTGCCCATGAACAGCATGGTGGTCGCGAAGTTCGGCCCGGACGAGGTCGCGAGCTCGATGAACGTGGTCCGGTCGGCCCGCCCGGGCGTCCCGGCCACCGCGAACGCCGCCAGGACGACCAGCGGCATCCCGGCCAGCACCGCGCCGATCACCATCGTGCGGCGCCGCCGCAACTGGCGGACCACCTCCACCCGGAACGGCAGCGTCCGCCCGGGCCGGTAACCGGCCGCGTGGTCCGCCGACACCTCAGCAACCGCGGCGCTCACGCCGCACCTCCGATCAGTGACAGGAACGCGTCCTCCAGCCGGCGCTGCGGCCCGGCCGACTCCACCGGCACCCCGAGCCGGACCAGCTCGGCCAGCAGCCGGCTCGCCGCCATGCCGTCCAGCCCGACCAGCAGCCCGCCCTCGACGGCCTCCGCCGCGGCGACCCCGTCCAGCGCGGCGACCTTGTCGGCCGCCGCCGCCAGCTCCGCCGCGTCGTACGACGCCGCGGTGCCGATCAGCAGCTGCGAACCCGCGCCGACGATCTCCGCGACCGCGCCCGTGGTCACCAGCCGGCCCCGGTCCATCACCACCAGGTCGGTGCAGCTCTGCTCGACCTCGGCCAGCAGGTGGCTGGAGACGATGACGGTCCGCCCGGCCGCCGCGTACCGGATCATCACCTCGCGCATCTCGCGGATCTGCGGCGGGTCGAGCCCGTTGGTCGGCTCGTCGAGGATCAGCAGGTCCGGCAGCCCCAGCATGGCCTGGGCGATCGCCAGCCGCTGCCGCATGCCCTGCGAGTAGGTGCGCACCGCCCGGTCCAGCGCCTCGCCGAGCCCGGCGATCGCCAGCGCCTCGTCCAGGTGGGCGTCCGCCTCCGGACGGCCGGTGGCCTGCCAGTAGAGCCGCAGGTTGGCCCGCCCGGTGAGGTGCGGCAGGAAACCCGCGCCCTCGACGAAGGCGCCGACCCGGGACAGCACGGGTGCGCCGGGCCGGATCAGGTGGCCGAAGACCCTGATCTCGCCGGCGTCCGGCCGGATCAGCCCCATCAGCATCCGCAGGGTGGTGGTCTTCCCGGCGCCGTTGGGGCCGAGCAGGCCGAGCACCTGACCCCTTTCCACCCGGAAGCCCAGCTCGCGGACGGCGTACCGGTCGGCGGCACCCTTGTAGCGCTTGCTCAGGCCGGTGATCACCAGCGGCACCCCGGCGAGCGCCGGGTCGTACCCGGGTCCGTGCGCGCGCCGCCCGGCCCCGGCCGCCCGCAGCCGCGGCACCAGCACCAGCCCGGCGGCCAGCGCGAGCGCGACCAGCGGCAGCACCCAGGTGCGGTTCGGCAGCGGCGCGGCCTCGGTGACCAGCCCGTCCACCGTGGGCAGGGTGACCGGCCCGGTGACGGCCGCCCGGTAGGTGGCCGGCTCGACCGGCGAGGCGTACGCGAGGTCGGTGGAGGCGAGCACCAGCCGCAGCCGGTGCCCGGCGTCGAAGGTGTGGTCGACGGTGGGCAGCGCCACGGTGACGCTCCGGCCGTCGGGGGCGTCCGCCCCGGTCACCCGCAACGGGGCGGACAGTTGCTGCGGCAGGCTCTGCTTGCCGTCGGGGGCGACGTCGTACAGCTTGGCGAAGAGCACCGCGTCCGGCCGGTCGGCCCGGACCCGGACCGGCACCGTCGGCTGCCCGGTCAGGTGGACCGAGGAGTCCAGCGGCGCCGACTCGAAGGTGGCGAACTGGCCGGGGAAGTCCAGCGCGAGGCCGGCGCCCAGCGCGGACGCCTGGCCGAGCAGGCCGCCGAGGCCGGGCAGGGCGGAGATGTTGGACGGCGCCCCGCCGGGCGGGTTGGCGAAGGCCTGCTCGGGTGCGCCGTCCGGGGCCTTCAGCTCGAACCGCCGCGAACCGGTGCCGCCGAGGCCGGGGTAGCTGTCGGCGGTCGCGCCGCGCAACACCGCCTGGAAGCCGGTCGAGTCGACCCCGCCGGTCCGGGTCACCCGGAACGCCGCGCCGGCCCCGCCGGTGCTCGCGCCCCCGTCACCCTTCAGATAGTGGTCGAACCAGGCCGTGACCCGGTCGTCCACCCGGTCGCTGGTGTCGGTCGCGCCGTCGTGCCCGCCCGCGAACCAGTCCACCGCCACCGGGGCGCCGTTGGCGGCCACCGCCTTGGCGATCGCGTCGCCCTGGTCGAGCGGGAACAGCGAGTCCTGCTGGCCCTGGACCACCAGGGTGGGCGCCTTGAGCCGGCCCGCGACCGAGGAGGGGCTGGACCGGTCGAGCAGGGCCACGGCCTCCGGGTCGGCCCGCCCGGCGGTCGCCACCCGGTCGTACATCCGGCACAGCTCGTCCAGGAACCGCCCGCAGCCGACCTGCCCGTCGCCCTGCTCGGGGGCGAGGGCTGGACGCGCCGCGCCGCCGGACGGGCCGAGTTCGCCCACCGAACCGGTGGTGAAGAAGATCCCGGACCACAGCTTCTTGAACACGCCGTCGACCGCGCCCGAGCCGCGCACCCCCTGCGGGAACAGCGCGTCGGCCAGGTTCCACCAGGTGATCGCACTGGCCACGGCGTCGATCCGGGGGTCGTAGGCGGAGCCGAGCAGCGCCACCGCGCCGCCGTAGGAGGCGCCGGTGATGCCCACCCGAGGGTCGCCGGGCCCGTCCAGCTGGACCTCGGGGCGCTGCGCCAGCCAGTCGACCAGGTGCTTGACGTCCTCGACCTCGCGGTCCGGCGCGTTCAGCCCGATCTTCCCGCCGGAGCGGCCGAAGCCGCGCGCCGACCAGGTCAGCACCGCGTACCCCTGCCGGGCCAGCTTCCGGGCGCGCTCCCGCTCGCCCTCCTTGGAGCCGCCGAAGCCGTGCCCGAGCAGGACGGCGGGGCGCGGGCCGCTGCCGGTGGTGAAGAAGGAGGTGTCGAGCTGGACGATCTGCGAGCTGCCGGGGGTCTCGGCCATCGCGAGGAAGCGGTCCTCCTGGCGGACGGCCTGTTCGCCCCCGGCGGCGACGGCCGCGGCCGTCCCGACCGCGACGACGGCCGTCAGGGCCACCGCCCCGGCCACCAGTCTCCGTCCGGCGACCGTCCCACGGCCTCGCCACCGGCGCCACGCCCCTCCGAGCTCCATGGGCGTGATCGTAGTCGCCCCCGGAGTAGGCGTCCGATAAGAACAGCGGCCCCCGGACGCGCACGGCCCCGGGAACGCGCGGCCCCCGGACGCGCACGGCCCCGGGAACGCGCGGCCCCCGGACGCGCACGGCCCCCGGGAGCTCTCCCGGGGGCCGCGCCCTGCCTCGTCCCCCGGTGCTACAGCACCCGGGTCATCGTCCGGTGCGGAATCCCGGCGTCGTCGTACACCGGCCCCTCGGCCGTGTACCCGAGGCGCTCGTAGAACCCGAGCGCCTGCACCTGGGCGTGCAGCTCCATCTCGCGCGCGCCGTGCTCCCGACCGGCGGCCTCGACGGCCCGCACCAGCTCGGCGCCGAGCCCGGTCCCCCGGGCGGTCTTCAGCACGGCGAGCCGGCCGAGCAGCACCCGGCCGGCGACCCCGCCGGTGATCCCGAGCGCCTGCTCGCCGAAGATCAGCCGCGCCGTGCCGACGGGCTCACCCTCCGGTCCGACCGCCAGCAGGTGTTCCGAGGTGGGGTCGAGGTCGTCCCACTCCTCCTCCTCGGCGATCCCCTGCTCGACGATGAAGACCTCCCGCCGGACCTCGTGCACCAGCGCGAGGTCCGCCTCCCCCCGCGCGACCCTGATCGTCACCGTCATCCCGGTTCCCCTCGACTCTCCGACCCGGCCCTGCGGATCGGCCCTGCCACTCGGCGCTGCGAATCGGCCCTGCGAATCGGCTCTCCGGCCGGACGCTCCGGCTCAGCTCTCCGACGCGATGATGTCCAGCGCCTTCCGCAGGTCCGCGGGGTACTCGCTGGAGAACTGCACCCACTCGCCGTCCGACGGGTGCTCGAAGCCGAGCGAGACGGCGTGCAGCCACTGCCGGGTCAGCCCGAGCCGCTTGGCGAGGGTCGGGTCGGCCCCGTAGGTGATGTCGCCGACGCAGGGGTGCCGCAGCGCGGACATGTGCACCCGGATCTGGTGGGTGCGGCCGGTCTCCAGCTTGATGTCCATCAGCGAGGCGGCCCGGTAGGCCTCGATGAGGTCGTAGTGGGTGACCGACGGCTTGCCCTCGCGGGTGACGGCCCACTTCCAGTCCGCGCTGGGGTGGCGCCCGATCGGCGCGTCCACGGTGCCGCTCAGCGGGTCCGGGTGGCCCTGCACGAGCGTGTGGTACTTCTTCTCGGTCACCCGGTCGTGGAACTGCCGCTTGAGGTCGGTGTAGGCGCGCTCCGACTTGGCCACCACCATCAGCCCGGAGGTGCCGACGTCGAGCCGGTGCACGACGCCCTGGCGCTCGGCCGCGCCGGAGGTGGAGATCCGGTAGCCGGCCGCGGCCAGCCCGCCGATCACGGTGGGGCCGGTCCAGCCCGGGCTCGGGTGCGCGGCGACGCCGACCGGCTTGTCGACGAGCACGATGTCCTCGTCGTCGTGGACGATGCGCATGCCGTCGACCGGTTCGGCGACGATCTGCACCGGCGCGGCGGGGGCCGGGATCTCGACCTCCAGCCAGGAGCCGGCGGTGACCCGGTCCGACTTGCCGGCGACGGCGCCGTCGAGCGTCACCTTGCCGTCGGCGGCCAGCTCGGCGGCCTTGGTCCGGGAGAAGCCGAACATCCGGGCCAGGGCGGCGTCGAGGCGTTCGCCCTCCAGGCCGTCGGGAACGGGGAGGCTTCGGGTCTGCGCTGCGGTACTCACCCGTACGAGTATGCCGGACGCGCGGGCCCTCGCCCGCGCCGCGCCCGGCGGGGGCGGAGGCCGCAGCGCCCTACTCGCCCTTGTCCGCCCGCTCGCCCTTCTCCGCCCGCTCGCCCTTGTCCGCCTGCTGGTGCACGGTGCCGTCCGGGTTGCTGCCCCGGAAGGAGAGCAGGACGACCAGGATGCCGCCGCAGACGATCGCCGAGTCCGCCAGGTTGAAGACCGCGAAGTGCTGGACGGAGATGAAGTCGACCACGTGCCCGCGGAAGACCCCGGGCGAGCGGAACAGCCGGTCGGTCAGGTTGCCGAGCGCGCCGCCCAGCAGCAGGCCGAGCGCGATCGCCCAGGGCAGGCTGTACAGCCGCCGGGCGATCCGCCAGATCACCACGATGACGGCCGAGGCGATCATGGTGAAGACGACGGTCAGCGCCTGCCCCATGCCGAAGGCGGCGCCGGAGTTGCGGATCACCTGGAAGGTCACCACATCGCCGATCACCTTGATCGCCGAGTGGTTCTCCAGCCGGGCCACGACCAGCAGCTTGCTGCCGAAGTCGACCAGGAAGGCGAGCAGCGCGACGACCAGGAGCACGCCGATCCGCCTGCGCCCCTTCGGCTCCTCCGCCCCGGCCGGCTCGACCGGGAGCGACGCCGGAGCCTGGACCGCGGCCTGGACCGGGGCCGGAGCCGGGAGGGACTCCTGGGCCGGTGCGGGGGCCGCGGCCGCCTCGGGGGCCGCCGGCCGGGCCGGAGCCGCGTCACCGGGCCCGGCCACGTCCCCGGCCGGGGCCACGACGTCGGCGGGCGTGGGGACGGAGTCGTCCCGCGTCTGGGGGGAACCTTGCGTACTGATGATCCGCTCCGCTGCCGTGACGTGGGGGGCCGATGGGCCGGTGGGAAGCCCGATCTCCGACGGATCGTCCGACGGATCAGGCGACGTTACGGGGTCGAGCCTACGGCAAGCCCGACCCCTCCCGTCGTCCCGGTCGGCCGCCCGGAGCGGTCAGCGGCGTTCCTGCTTGGCCTTGCACTGGACGCAGAGCGTCGCCCGCGGGAAGGCCTGCATCCGTGCCTTGCCGATGGCCTGGCCGCAGGACTCGCAGGTGCCGAATCCGACGCCCTCCAGCCGGGCCAGCGCGTGCTCGGTCTGGGCGAGGCTGTCGCGGGCGTTGTTGGCCAGCGCCACCTCGCTCTCGCGCGAGATGTTCTTCGTACCGGCGTCCACCTGGTCGTCGCCGGCTCCGTCGTTGGAGTCCCGCATCAGACCGGTGATGGCCGCCTCGGCCGCGTCGATCTCCTGCTGGAGCCGCTCCAGATCGTTGATCAGCTCGGCGTGCAGCTCGCGCACCTCCTCGGAGGTCCACGGGTCCTCGCCGGGCCGGACCGGCAGCTCGGCCGGGTCGACCGACTCGGCACCGCCGGTACGGGCGGTGGCCCCGGCCGGCGTACGGGTGCGGCCGGGGGCCACGAGAGTGGTGTCGGTGGTGTTCTTGCGCCGTGCGGTAGTGGTCACGGTCCCCTCCCCTGGATCGCCTGCCACGGCCTTGCGTGCCCGCTTGGTGGCGGTACCCGCGACGGTTGTCTTCTCAGCCATGGCTTCGACCCCATCTACGAACGAATCGAGCCGCCGGTTCCCGGCGGCCTCCAGTGCCGGAACGATAATCCCGATCAAAAATGGTCACAACATGACATACCGACGCCTCACCATGATCCCACCCAGCCAGCCGCCACACGCGACACGCCCATCGCGCCGAACAGAGTTGTGCCCCCCGCCCCGGCGCGCCGAAACCGACTTGCGACGGCCGATACACTGGGCCTGCAAGGCGCAGATGGGGACGAGTACCGCAGTACGCAGCCACCAGCGACCCGGGGACGGTGCGAGCCCGGGGGTGTGCACCGCGCGAAGATCACCCCGGAGCCGCCGGAAGAACGGTCCGCGATCCCCTTCGTCGGCCCGCTAGACCCGGCAGCAAGCCCAAACAAGAGGGCCGCGGACAGCATCGCGGCCAAGGAGGGTGGTACCGCGGGGCGGCATGCCGTCTCGTCCCTCCGTCGGATCCCGTCCATGCATCCGCCGGAGGTAGACGCCCGTCATGGCCAGCTCCTACAACCCCGTCCCCGCGCAGGTCGACCTGCCCGCCCTCGAACACCGGATCCTGTCGTTCTGGCAGGACAACAAGGTCTTCCAGCGCAGCCTGGAGCAGTCCGAGGGCCGCCCCGAGTGGGTCTTCTACGAGGGCCCGCCGACCGCCAACGGCATGCCCGGCGCCCACCACATCGAGGCCCGCGTCTTCAAGGACGTCTTCCCCCGGTACCGGACGATGAAGGGCTACCACGTCGCCCGCAAGGCCGGCTGGGACTGCCACGGCCTCCCGGTGGAGCTCGCCGTCGAGAAGGAGCTCGGCTTCTCCGGCAAGCAGGACATCGAGGCGTACGGCATCGCCGAGTTCAACGCCAAGTGCCGCGAGTCGGTGACCCGCCACACCGACGCCTTCGTCGAGCTCACCAACCGGATGGGCTACTGGGTCGACCTCGACCAGGCCTACCGCACCATGGACCCGTCCTACGTGCAGTCCGTCTGGTGGTCGCTCAAGCAGATCTTCGACAAGGGCCTGCTGGTCCAGGACCACCGGGTCGCCCCCTGGTGCCCGCGCTGCGGCACCGGCCTCTCCGACCACGAGCTGGCCCAGGGCTACGAGACCGTCGTCGACCCCTCGGTCTTCGTCCGCTTCCCGCTGACCAGCGGCCCGCTGGCCGACCGGGCCGCGCTGCTGGTCTGGACCACCACCCCGTGGACCCTGGTCTCCAACACCGCCGCCGCCGTCCACCCCGAGGTCACCTACGTGGTGGCCACCGACGGCACCGAGCAGCTGGTGGTCGCCGAGCCGCTGCTGGCCAAGGCCCTCGGCGAGGGCTGGGAGGCGACCGGCGAGTCCTTCACCGGCGCCGAGATGGAGCGCTGGGCCTACCGCCGCCCGTTCGACCTGGTCGAGATCGAGAACGCGCACTACGTCCTCAACGCCGAGTACGTCACCACCGAGGACGGCACCGGCATCGTCCACCAGTCGCCCGCCTTCGGTGCCGACGACCTCGCCACCTGCCGCAAGTACGGCCTGCCCGTGGTCAACCCGGTGCTGACCGACGGCACCTTCGGCCCCGAGGTCCCGCTGGTCGGCGGCCAGTTCTTCAAGAAGGCCGACGAGGCCCTGGTCGCGGACCTCCAGGAGCGCGGCCTGCTCTTCCGCCACCTCCCGTACGAGCACAGCTACCCGCACTGCTGGCGCTGCCACACCGCGCTGCTCTACTACGCGCAGCCGTCCTGGTACATCCGCACCACCGCGGTCAAGGACGCGATGATCCGGGAGAACGAGGCCACCAACTGGTTCCCGGACACCGTCAAGCACGGCCGCTTCGGCGACTGGCTGAACAACAACATCGACTGGGCGCTCAGCCGCAACCGCTACTGGGGCACCCCGCTGCCGATCTGGCGCTGCGAGGAGAACCACCTCACCTGCGTCGGCTCGCTGGCCGAGCTGTCCGAGCTCACCGGCACCGACCAGAGCGGCCTCGACCCGCACCGCCCGTTCATCGACGAGGTCACCTTCGACTGCCGCGAGTGCGGCGGCACCTCGACCCGTGTGCCCGAGGTCATCGACGCCTGGTACGACTCGGGCTCGATGCCCTTCGCCCAGTACGGCTACCCGTACCAGAACAAGGAGCTGTTCGAGAAGCGCTACCCGGCGCAGTTCATCTCCGAGGCGATCGACCAGACCCGCGGCTGGTTCTACACCCTGATGGCCGTCGGGACCCTGGTCTTCGACAAGAGCTCGTACGAGAACGTCGTCTGCCTGGGCCACATCCTGGCCGAGGACGGCCGCAAGATGTCCAAGCACCTGGGCAACATCCTGCAGCCGATCCCGCTCATGGACCAGCACGGCGCCGACGCCGTCCGCTGGTTCATGGCCGCCGGCGGCTCGCCCTGGTCGGCCCGCCGGGTCGGCCACGGCACGATCCAGGAGGTGGTCCGCAAGACCCTCCTCACCTTCTGGAACACCGTCGCCTTCCAGGCCCTGTACGCCCGCACCTCCGGCTGGGCGCCGTCCGCGGCCGACCCGGCCCCGGCCGACCGCCCGCAGCTGGACCGCTGGGTGCTCTCCGAGCTGAACGCCCTGGTCCGCGACGTCGACGCGGCCTTCGAGGCCTACGACACCCAGCGCGCCGGCAAGCTGCTCTCCGCCTTCGTCGACGACCTCTCCAACTGGTACGTCCGCCGCGGCCGCCGCCGCTTCTGGCAGGGCGACGCCGCCGCGCTCGCCACCCTGCACGAGGCGCTGGAGACCGTCACCCGGCTGATGGCCCCGCTCACCCCGTTCATCACCGAGCAGGTCTGGCAGGACCTGGTCGTCCCGGTCGTCCCGGACGCCCCGGCCTCGGTCCACCTGGCCTCCTGGCCGGAGGCGGACGAGTCGCTGATCGACACCGACCTCTCCCGCCACATGGCGCTGGTCCGCCGGCTGGTCGAGCTGGGCCGGGCCACCCGCGCCGAGTCGGGCGTGAAGACCCGCCAGCCGCTGTCCCGCGCGCTGGTCGCCGCCCAGGGCTGGGACGAGCTGCCGCAGGACCTGCGCGCGCAGATCGCCGAGGAGCTCAACGTCTCCACCCTGGAGTCGCTCGCGAACGTCGGCGGCTCGCTGGTCGACACCACCGCCAAGGCCAACTTCCGCGCGCTGGGCAAGCGTTTCGGCAAGGGCGTGCAGGACGTCGCCAAGGCGGTCGCCGCCGCGGACGCCGCCCGGCTCGCCGCCGAGCTGCGCGCCGGGGGCACCACCTCGGTCGAGCTGAACGGCGAGACGGTGGCCCTGTCCCCGGACGAGGTGATCATCACCGAGACCCCGCGCGAGGGCTGGGCCGTCGCCAACGAGTCCGGCGCCACCGTCGCGCTGGACCTCGCGATCACCCCCGAGCTCAAGCGCCTCGGTGTCGCCCGGGACGCGATCCGCCAGATCCAGGAGGCCCGCAAGAACTCCGGCCTGGACGTCGCCGACCGGATCGTGCTGCGCTGGCGCGCGAGCAACGACGAGACCGCCGAGGCCATCGCCGAGCACGGTGCCCTGGTCGCCGAGGAGGTGCTCGCCACCGACTTCGCCGCCGGCGCCGCCGACTGGGCGTCCGACACCTTCGCCGACGAGTCCCTCGGCCTCGCCTTCCAGCTGCGCAAGGCCTGACCCGGCTCCGGAGCCGCCGTCGCCCACCGGGCGGCGGCGGCTCCGCCGTTCCCCCTCCCGCCAGGAAGGCCCCCCACGGGAGGCGGCCCTGCCCGACCCCGCCCGCACGAAGGGCGGCCCCGCGCACCCATGGACGGCTCCGCGCACACGAAAGCGCCCCCTCCCCGACCCCGAAGGGTCGAGCAGGGGGCGCCCGTGCCGACGGCTACCGCTTAGTTGTCGCCGTCCTCGTCGATCAGGAAGCCCCGCATCGGAGCCGGCGCCTGCTGCATCGGCTGCGGCGGCTGCGGACGGACGGCCGCCATCGGCTGGGTCATCCCGGCCGGCTGCATCTGCGGCGCACCCGAGTTGCCCGCGGCCGACGGCCCGCCGAAGCTCGGCGCACCGTTCCCGCCGAAGGCGCTCTGCCCGCCGAAGGACGGCTGGCCGCCGAACGACTGCTGGCCACCACCGAAGCTCGGCGCCGGGCTCATCGCGCCGGCACCGGCCGGAGCCATCGACGACGCGGCCGGCGGCAGCGAAGCGGTGGCCGGGATCCGCGGCGGCGCGAGCGAGTCGTCCGCCTGCGACTCCAGCTGACGGAGCTGGGTCTCCAGGTAGGACTTCAGGCGCGTCCGGTACTCACGCTCGAACGCCCGCAGGTCCTCGACCTTGCGCTCCAGCGTGGCGCGGGCGGACTCCAGGGAGCCCATCGCGACGCGGTGCTTCTCCTGCGCGTCCCGCTCCAGCGCGTCGGCCTTGGCGCGGGCGTCCCGCTCCAGGCCCTCGGCGCGGCTGCGCGCCTCGCCGACGATCTTGTTGGCCTCGGAACGGGCCTCGGAGATCGCCTGGTCCGCGGTCTGCTGGGCGAGCGCCAGCACCCGCGCGGCGCTGTCGCCACCGGGGTTCTGCTGCTGCTGCATCGGGGCGCCCATCGGGCCGCCCATCTGCTGCGGGCCGCCCATGGGGCCGCCCATCTGCTGCATCTGCTGCTGGCCCATGCCCTGGCCCATCGGGTTGCCCATGCCCTGCGGGCCGCCGGGGCCGCCCATCGGCTGGAGCATCTGACCGCCCATCGGCTGGACCAGCTGCTGCTGGCCGCCCATGGTCTGGCCCATCTGCTGCTGGCCCATCTGCTGCTGCTGGCCGGGGCCGCCCATCGGGCCGCCCTGACCTGCAGGCAGCTGCGGGGCGCCGGACGGCAGGCCGAGCGGCTGGTTGCCCATCTGCTGCTGCGGACCGGGGCCCATCTGCTGCTGCTGCGGACCGCCCGGGCCCATCTGCTGCTGCGGACCGGGGCCGCCCTGCTGGCCGGGGACCGGCGGGCCGGATATGGCGGCCGGCACCGGGGCGCCGGGGCGCGCGTCCTGCGGCGGCTCCTTGCGCATGTTGGCCTGGTTCTGCGCGGCGGCACGGGTCGCTGCGGCCAGCTTGGCGCGCAGGTCCTCGTTCTCGCGGAGGAGACGGGTCAGCTCCGCCTCGACCTCGTCGAGGAAGGCATCGACCTCGTCCTCGTCATAGCCTTCGCGCAGGCGGACGGTCGTGAACTGCTTGTTCCGAACGTCCTCGGGGGTCAATGGCATCTCTTCACCTCAACGTGATCGTCGGCACACCGGCATCCTGTCGCATCGCTCACCTACGACTAGGGCCGCACAAGCGAGATCAGGACATACACAATGATCATCAGTACGAAGAAGGACAGGTCGAGCGCCACGCCCCCGAGACGCAACGGCGGAATGAACCGCCGCAGAAGCTTGAGCGGCGGATCCGTGACAGTGTACGTGGCCTCCAGGACCAGGACCATGGCCTTGCCGGGCCGCCACGAACGCGCGAACTGGAAGACCCAGTCCATCACCAGCCGCACGAGCAGGAACACCAGGAAGACGGTCAGTGCGTAATAGAGCACCTCCCACACGATCTCCATCGCGCTTCCCTCTCCCCGGTTGTCGGCCCTTGGGCCGCTCGCCTTGTCGCTGACTCACTGTCGATCAGATCCACACGTAAAGTCGTGGTCGGGTCAGCTCTGGTTGAAGAACCCACCCTCGGCGATCCGAGCCTTGTCCTCCGCCGTGACATCGACGTTAGCAGGCGACAGGAGGAACACCTTCTGCGTCACGCGCTCGATACTGCCGTGCAGACCGAAGACGAGTCCAGCGGCGAAGTCTACGAGCCGCTTGGCATCCGTGTCGTCCATCTCGGTCAGATTCATGATCACAGGAGTCCCGCCACGGAACTGTTCCCCGATGGTACGGGCCTCGTTGTAGGTCCTCGGGTGCAGCGTGGTGATGCGGTAGGGCTCTCGTTCGTTCACTACCTTGGGCATGATCACCGGGGCGCTCTTCTCCAGGTTGTGGCGGCGTTCGGGTGTGATGGACGACACTGGTGCCATCCTCGGGGTCTCCTGGCGGATCGGGACCGCGGCCGGCACCGGCTGCGGGGTGATGGAGGAGACCGGCGCGGGTGCCGGGGAGGCCGGCCGCGGAATGTCCTCGGTCCGTCCGGTCCGGATCGGCTCGGGGTCCGCGTCGTAGTCGTCGTCGGGGTCGTACCCCTGGCCGTCGTACGTCTCGTCCTCCACGAGGCCGAGGTAGACCGCCATCTTGCGCATTGCGCCGGCCATGCTCCTGTCTCCTCCGCTTGTGGTGGACCGACTCCGTCCCGACGGCCGGGCCGAACGGCCCCGTCCGCGGATTCCGCGGTCCGCCCACGACGCTTCGTCAGGCCGACGGCCAATCAGAGTTCGTGGATGAGGGCCGCGGAGCTGCGATCCACGGTTGGCTAGCGCTCCGATAAGCTGCTAGCTTCTGTCCTATTTTGTCCTGCAGTCTGATCTACTACCCGGTGACGTTACCTGAGGGGTGACCGCACTCCGAGTACCGCCGTTCCGACGCGCACATGTGTCGCTCCGGCGGCAATGGCCTGCTCCAGGTCGCCGCTCATCCCTGCCGAGACCATGGTGGCAGCCGGATGGGCCGCCCGTACGGCGGTTGCGATTTCCGCCAGCCGATCGAAGGCCGCCGCCGGATCGCCGGCCAGCGGACCCGCGAGCGGAGCGACCGTCATCACACCGTCCATGCGCAGTCCGGGCGTGTCGGCGATCGCGTCGGCCAGCGCGAGCACGTCCGCCGGGGCGACCCCGGCACGGTGCTCGCCCTCGCCGGCCTCCTTGTCCAGGGCCACCTGCACCAGGCAGCCCAGGTCGGCGCGTCCGGCCTTGACGACCGCCGCGCCGAGCGACTCCACCAGCCGCGCCCGGTCCACCGAGTGCACGTGGTCGGCGTACCGGACCACCGAGCGGACCTTGTTGGTCTGCAGCTGGCCGACGAAGTGCCAGTCAAGAGGAAGGTTTCTGCACTGCTCCGCCTTGGGTGCGGCGTCCTGGTCGCGGTTCTCCGCGACATCGGTGACGCCCAGCCCGGCCAGCAGCGCGGTGTCCTCGGCGGGGTAGGTCTTGGTGACCACGATCAGCCGGACCTCGTCGCGGGCCCGCCCGGCGGCGGCGCAGGCGTCGGCGATCCGCCGCTCGACGACCTCCAGGTTGGTACCGAGTTCCTCGTACCGGGCCCGTTGGCCCTCCGTCAGCGCGTCCAGCCAGGACTTGTCCGGGAATCGGGCGGAATCGCCCGGGAACGGTCCGTAGATGTCATTCGTCATCAGTGTGAAGAGCCCAACCAGACGTAGCTCGCGAGCCGGCCCGTGCGCTGCTCGCGCCGATAGGAGTAGTGGTCGGCCGATTCGAGGGTGCAGACCGGTGACAGCACCGGCCCGGTGACACCCGCGGCGGCCAGCTGGGCCGCGACTCCCGCCGGCACGTCCAGAGCCGGGGTCCCCCAGGAGGTCACCGCGTGTGCCGCGGGCACCCGCCCGGCGACCTCGGCCCGCAGCTGCGCGGGCACCTCGTAGCAGCGGCCGCAGACGGCGGGTCCGGTGGCGGCGGCGATCCGCGCGGGCTCGGCGCCGAGCGCCACCATCGCCCGGACCACGGCCGGCACCACACCGGCCGCGAGACCGGGCCGTCCGGCGTGGGCCGCGCCGACCACCCCCGCGACCGGGTCCGCCAGCAGCACCGGGGTGCAGTCCGCGGTCAGCACGGCCAGCGCCAGCGGCCGGTCGGTGACCACCGCGTCGACCGTGGGGGCCTCCCCCGCCGGCTGCCGCTCCGTCACCACGGCCACGTCCGCCCCGTGCACCTGGTTCATCCACACCACGTCGGCCTGGTCGAGGCCGAGCTCGCGGGCCGCGATCGCCCGGTTCTCCAGGACGGCCGCCGGGTCGTCCCCCACCGCGCCGCCGAGGTTCAGCTCCCCGTACGGCGAAGTGCTCACCCCGCCCCACCGACTGGTGAAGGCGAAGTGAGCACCGTCGCGGACCGCGTGGTCGATCACTTAAGGAAGTCCGGCACGTCGAGTTCCTCGGCCGGGCTCTCCACGAACGGCTGCCGGGCCGGCTGCACCTGCGGCGGCACCGGGGCGGCCGTGGTGGTGGCCGGCGACTCGGCCGGACGGGAGGAGGAGGCGCTGTCGCCCTCGGAGCGGGAGGTGACCGAGCCGATGCCGCCGTACGCGGGCCGGCCGGCCGGACGCTCCGGGGTGCCCGAGGAGGCCGGCGGGTTGGCCGGGGCCGCGCTCGCCTTGACCACCGGCTCGCGGACGATCGCCGGCGGCTGGCCGCCGTCGAAGCCCGCCGCGATGACGGTGACCCGGACCTCGTCGCCCAGGGCGTCGTCGATGACGGCACCGAAGATGATGTTGGCCTCGGGGTGGGCCGCCTCGCTGACCAGCTGGGCGGACTCGT
Source organism: Streptomyces sp. TLI_053 (assembly GCF_900105395.1). Classification (NCBI taxonomy): domain Bacteria; kingdom Bacillati; phylum Actinomycetota; class Actinomycetes; order Kitasatosporales; family Streptomycetaceae; genus Streptomyces; species Streptomyces sp. TLI_053. Next base: position 6,691,079 of record NZ_LT629775.1, on the reverse strand, counting down.
TGATCTCGAACAGGCCGAGGTCGGAGCCGCCGGAGATGGACAGCAGCACACCGCGGGCGCCGTCGATCGAGGCCTCCAGCAGCGGAGAGGAGATCGCCATCACGGCGGCCGCCTTGGCGCGGTCCTCGCCGCGGGCCGAGCCGATGCCCATGAGCGCCGAACCGGCGTCCGACATGACCGACTTGACGTCGGCGAAGTCGAGGTTGATCAGACCCGGCGTGGTGATCAGGTCGGTGATCCCCTGGACACCGGAGAGCAGCACCTGGTCGGCGGAGCGGAACGCGTCCAGCACGCTGACCTGGCGGTCCGAGATGGACAGCAGCCGGTCGTTGGGGATGACGATGAGGGTGTCGACCTCTTCGCGCAGCGAGGCGATGCCGTCCTCGGCCTGGTTGGCGCGCCGCCGGCCCTCGAAGGTGAACGGACGGGTGACCACGCCGATGGTCAGCGCGCCCAGCGAGCGGGCGATGTTGGCGACCACCGGCGCGCCGCCCGTGCCGGTGCCGCCGCCCTCGCCGGCGGTGACGAAGACCATGTCGGCCCCCTTGAGGACCTCCTCGATCTCCTCGCGGTGGTCCTCGGCGGCCTTCCGGCCGACCTCGGGGTTGGCGCCGGCGCCGAGGCCCCGGGTGAGTTCACGGCCCACATCGAGCTTGACGTCGGCGTCGCTCATGAGGAGGGCCTGCGCATCGGTGTTGATCGCGATGAACTCGACGCCCTTGAGACCGACCTCGATCATCCGGTTGATGGCGTTGACACCACCGCCGCCGATACCGACGACCTTGATGACTGCGAGGTAGTTCTGCGGTGCTGCCACGTCGAAGGCCTCTCGCCTCGAATTTCCAGGTCGGCCCGAATGCCCGATCAGGGCCGGACCGACGGATGTCGATGGGTAGGGAGCCTGGTTCCTGACGTAATGTCCGAAATGCCGACCGCCGACCCCAACCCTAAACTTGACCTTTAGGGTTAGTGCTGTGCCTCTGTCACATCACCAGGGAACACAGTCTGGTGAGACAGGACACTAGGTGGCTCCGGCCACGTGTTTCAACGAACACGCCGAGCTTCCCTTTTTCTTTTGAGCCTATGTGATCATCGACCGGCGGATGACACCGGGGTGACCACCAAGGGTCGGGCCGCCACGAAGCCGCGTCAACCCCGCCCGCAGCCCGCCGCCGTCCTCCGGCGGCACGCTCCACGCGCACCCTTGCGCACAGAACCTACCGGATCATCCGGACACCGCAGGCGCGTCCGGAGCGCTCACATCGAAGTTCGTACCCTTCTGACGCAGCAGCGCCACCAGCACCCGGGCTTTGCGATCCGTCTGCTCGGGACTCCCCCAGCGCACCGTCGCACCCCCGGCCAACTGCAGCTGGATGTCGTCGAACGAGTGCACCAGAACGGCCCCGGCCCGCTGCCGGACCTCCTCCGGCAGCCCGGCCGCCACCGCCACCGCGCCCTCCACCAGCTGGTTCCGGCCGATCACCGACTCGGTGTCGAGAGCCTGCTGGCTGAGCCTCAGCTCCACCACCGGCACCCCGGACGGGGCGGCCGGCTCGGTGGCGAAGCTCACTCCGGCCGCGTCGACCTGGGTGAAGCGGCCGTCCTCGCCCTTCACCGCGGCGACCGCCGTGCGCTGGGTGACCTTCACCCGAAGGGTGTTCGGCCAGCCCCGCCAGACCTCCGCCCCGGCCACCCGGGGGATCGCCTCCACCCGCGCGCGGGCGTCGTCGAGGTCCACCCGGGCCAGCGGCCCCGAACCGACGCCGCCGATCGCCGTCCTGACCTCGTCGGCCGTCAGCCGCTCGTCCTGGAGGCCCTGCACCGCGACGGAGCGCACCTCCAGCACCGAGGAGAAGAAGACCAGCCAGGACAGCAGCCCCAGCAGCAGCGCGACCAGGGCGCCCAGCACCACCGCGCCCCGGCGGGAGAGCCGGAGCCGGGGAGCGTGCTCCCCGGCCTCGAACTCCTCGTCCAGGGGGTCGGCGAGCCGGGCGTCAGCCACGACGGCGGCCGCCCCGGGCGGCCTCGATGGCCTCGTAGACCATGCCGACGAGCAGCTCGTCGGCGTCCCGGCGGCCGAACTCGGCGGCCGACCGGCTCATGTCCCACAGCCGCTGCGGGTCCGTCAGGACCGGCAGCACGTTCTGCAGCACCCAGTCCGGGGTGAGCTCGGCGTCGTCGACCAGCAGGCCGCCGCCGGCCTTCACCATCGGCTGGGCGTTCAGCCGCTGCTCGCCGTTGCCGATCGGCAGCGGCACGAACGCGGCCGGCAGGCCGACCGCGGCCAGCTCGGCCACCGTCATGGCGCCGGCCCGGCAGAGCATCATGTCGGCCGCCGCGTAGGCGAGGTCCATCCGGTCCAGGTACGGCACCGCGCGGTACGGCGGCATCCCCGGGATGTCGTCCACCTGGGGCAGCTCGTTCTTGGGGCCGACCGCGTGCAGGATCTGCACCCCGTACTGCTGGAGCCGGGGGGCGATCGCGGTGATCGTCTCGTTCAGCCGGCGGGCGCCCTGCGAGCCGCCGGTGACCAGCAGGGTGGGCAGCCGCTGGTCGAGGCCGAAGTAGTGCCGCGCCTCCGGGCGGGCCGCGTTCCGGTCCAGGGTCGCGATGGTCCGGCGCAGCGGGATGCCGATGTAGCGGGAGTCGCGCAGCTTGCTGTCCGGCGTGGAGACGGCGACGAAGTCGCTGTACCGGGCGCCGATCTTGTTGGCCAGGCCGGGCCGGGCGTTGGCCTCGTGCACCACGATCGGCACCCCGGCCCGCTTGGCGGCCAGATAGGCGGGCATCGCGACGTAGCCGCCGAAGCCGACCACGGCGTCCGCGTTCACCCGCTCGATGATCTCCTGGGCGGCCCGGACGGTGCCGCGCAGCCGGCCCGGTACGGTGATCAGCTCGGGGGTGGGCTTGCGGGGCAGCGGGACGGCCGGGATCAGCTCCAGCTGGTAGCCGCGCTCGGGGACCAACCGGGTCTCCAGGCCGCGCTCGGTGCCGAGGGCGGTGATCCCGACGGACGGGTCGTGCCTGCGGAGGGCGTCCGCGAGGGCCATGGCCGGCTCGATGTGACCGGCGGTCCCCCCGCCGGCGAGTACGACATGCACCGAAATTCACCGCTCCCTGCGTGCCGGTCCTGGGACCGGGCGCGCTGTGGTTCGTCGTCGTGGCAGCACCCGGGCCAGCTGCTTCCTGATCCGGGAGTTCTTGCTCCGGGCGGCCAGGGCCGCCTTCGCGCCCGAGCTGCTGCGTGCCAGGCAGAGCAGCACCCCGATCGCGGACATGGCCGACAGCATGGCGGAACCGCCGTAGGAGAACAGCGGGAGCGGGACGCCCGCGATGGGCAGCAGTCCCAGCGCCGACCCCAGGTTGATCACGGCCTGAGCCATGATCCAGGTGGTGGCGGCCCCCGCGGCGTACCTGACGAAGGGATCCCTCGTACCGATGGCCACACGGATACCCGCGTAGCCTAGTGCCGCGAAGAGACCGATCACCGACAGCGTCCCCACCAGACCCATTTCCTCACCGGTGGTGGCGAAGATGAAGTCGGTGTGCGCCTCCGGGAGCTGGCCCCATTTCTCGACGCCGGCGCCGAGTCCGGAGCCGACCAGGCCCCCGAGGCCGAACGAGTAGACGCCGTGCAGGGCCTGGAAGCAGGCGCCGGCCGGGTCGAGCTTGGTCACCCCGATGCAGGACAGCCGCTCGGCCCGGTGCGGGACGGTGACGACCAGCGCGGTGCAGACCACCACGGCCACCCCGAGGGTGGCGACGAACAGCCGCATCGGTGCCCCGACCATCCAGAGCAGTCCGAACAGCATGGCCACCAGGATCATCGTGGTGCCCATGTCGCCGCCGAGCATGATCAGCACGATCAGCAGCAGGGTGCCGGGCACCAGCGGGATCAGCAGGTGCTTCCACTCGCCGAGGGTGCCGGTCTTCTGCTTGCGGGCCAGCAGGTCGGCGCCCCAGAGCACGAGGGCGAGCTTGGCGAACTCGGAGGGCTGGAACTGGAACACCCCGAAATCCAGCCAGTTCCGGTTGCCGTTGACCTCCATGCCGATGCCGGGGATCGCCACCAGCACCATGGCCCCGATCACGGCGAACATCACCGGGTAGACGATCACCCGCAGCACCGCCACCGGGACGAGGGCGAAGCCGAGCAGCAGCGCGAGGCCGAGCAGGACGGCGAGCAACTGCTTGTAGAAGTAGAACTGGGTCGAGCGGTGCTGGCCCAGCGCGAGGATCTGCGAGGCCGAGGAGACCATCATCAGACCGAGCACGACCAGCAGCAGCACCGTGCCGGCGATCAGCAGGTACGGCGTCAGCGGCCGGTCCAGGGCGTACCGCACCCGGGCCCGGAACGCCTGCAGCCGGGCCAGCGGACCGGCCGACTTGTAGGCGGTGGTGGTGGCCGAGATCACCCGCAGCGGCTCGGCCGGGCCGCCCTTCTCCGGCATGCCCGAACCACCCGCCCTGCCGCTCCCGGCCACAACGCTCCCCTTCTGTCGTGCCCCGTCGGCCTCCGGCGGGCGCGGCGACCGCGGCCGGAGGCCGTCCGCCGCGCTACCGGTCCCCGTCCGCCAGCTCCCGGACGGACGCGGCGAAGAGGTCTCCGCGCTCGCCGTAGTTGGTGAACATGTCCATCGAGGCACAGGCCGGGGCCAACAGCACCGTGTCACCCGTTCGGGCGAGCGAAGCGGCCGCGCGGACCACCTCGGTCATCGCCACCGCGCCAGTCTGGCCCTCGGCCGCCTCGATCACCGGGACATCCGGCGCGTGTCGCGCCAGCGCCTCCCGGATCAGCGCGCGGTCCTCGCCGATCAGCACGGCGGCCCGCAGCCGCTCGGCCGCGCCCCGGACCAGGTCGTCGAACTCCGCGCCCTTGGCCAGGCCGCCGGCGATCCAGACCACCGGCCGGTACGCGGCCAGCGAGGCCGCGGCGGCGTGGGTGTTGGTCGCCTTGGAGTCGTCGATCCAGGTGACGCCGTCGACCACCGCGACCTCGGCGATCCGGTGCGCGTCGGGGCGGAAGGCCCGCAGGCCCTCGCGGACCGCCTTCGGCTCCACCCCGTAGGCGCGGGCCAGCGCGGCGGCGGCCAGCGCGTTGCTGATGTTGTGCGGGGCCGGCGGGCTGACGTCCTCGACCGAGCCGAGCTCGGCCGCGTTCTTGGCCCGGTCGGACACGAACGCCCGGTCCACCAGCAGGCCGTCGACCACGCCGAGGTTCGACAGGCCGGGCGCGCCGAGGCCGAAGCCGATCGCCCGGCAGCCCTCCTCGACGTCGGCCTCGCGGACCAGCGCCTCGGTGGCCGGGTCGGCCAGGTTGTACACGCAGGCGACGGTGTTGCCCTGGTAGATCCGGCCCTTGTCGGCGGCGTACGCCTCCATCGAGCCGTGCCAGTCCAGGTGGTCCGGGGCCAGGTTGAGCACGGCCGCCGAGTGCGGGCGCAGCGAGGACGCCCAGTGCAGCTGGTAGCTGGAGAGCTCGACGGCGAGCACGTCGTACGGCTCCTCGGCGAGCACCGCGTCCAGCACCGAGACGCCGACGTTGCCGACGGCGGCGGTGCGCCGGCCGGCGGCGGTCAGGATCGAGGCCAGCATCTGGACCGTGGTGGTCTTGCCGTTGGTGCCGGTGACGGCCAGCCAGGGAGCCGGCTCGCCGGTGGCGGGGTGCGGCCTGCGCAGCCGCCAGGCCAGCTCGACGTCGCCCCAGATGTCGACGCCGGCCCGGCCGGCGGCCGCGAACAGCGGGCTGCTCGGCGGCCAGCCGGGCGAGGTGACGACGAGGCGGGTGCCCTCGGGCAGGGTGTCGCCGTCGCCGAGGCGGACGGTGACGCCGAGCGCCTCGAGCTCGGCCGCGCGGGCCTTCAGGCCCGCGCCGGAGCCGCCGTCGACGACCGTGACCAGCGCGCCGAGACCGTGCAGGACCCGGGCGGCGCTGATGCCGGAGACGCCGAGACCGGCGACGGTGACCGGCAGGCCGGACCAGTCCGGCAGGTCGGTGTCCGGGGCCCCGGACAGGTCGGCGTCGGTCATCCGGTCACCCATCCCGCGTAGAAGAGGCCGAGGCCGACGGCCACGCACAGGCCCTGGATGATCCAGAACCGGACCACGACCAGGACCTCGCTCCAGCCCTTGAGTTCGAAGTGGTGCTGCAACGGGGCCATCTTGAACACGCGCTTGCCGGTCATCCGGAACGAGCCGACCTGGATGATCACCGAGAGGGTGATGATCACGAAGAGGCCGCCCAGCAGGACGAGCAGGATCTCGGTGCGCGAGCAGATCGCCAGACCGGCCAGCGCGCCGCCGAGGGCCAGCGAGCCGGTGTCGCCCATGAAGATCTTGGCGGGCGAGGTGTTCCACCAGAGGAAGCCGAAGCAGGAGCCCATCAGGGCGGCGGCGACCACCGCGAGGTCCAGCGGGTCGCGGACGTCGTAGCAGTTGGCGGTGGCCGAGGAGACGTAGGCGCAGCTCTGGCCGTACTCCCAGACGCCGATGAAGGTGTAGGCGCCGAAGGCCATCACCGAGGCGCCGGTGGCCAGACCGTCCAGACCGTCCGTCAGGTTGACGCCGTTGGAGGTCGCGGCGATCAGGAAGTACGCGAAGATGACGAACAGGACCGGGCCGACGGCCCACTCGAAGTCCCGGACGAAGGAGAGGTGCTCCGAGGCCGGGGTACGGCCGGCGTTGTCGGGGAACTGCAGGGCCAGCACCGCGAAGGCCAGACCGACGATCGACTGGCCGGCCAGCTTGGCCTTGGCCCGCAGGCCGAGGGAACGGCGCTTGACGACCTTGATGTAGTCGTCGAGGAAGCCGACCAGGCCCAGACCGGTCGTCAGGAACAGCACCAGCAGGCCGGAGGCGGTCGGGCTCTCGCGCGTTATCGCCTTGGTGGCGAAGTAGGCGATCAGGGTCGCCAGGATGAACGCGATGCCGCCCATGGTGGGCGTGCCCTTTTTGCTGTGGTGCGCCTTGGGGCCGTCGTCACGGATGTACTGGCCGTAGCCCTGCCGGGCGAGCAGCTTGATCAGCGCGGGGGTGCCGGCCAGCGACAGGATCAGGCCGATCATGCCGGAGAAGAGGATCTGCTTCATTACTCGGCCGCACCGTCCGCGAGGAGGGCCTCGGCCACCTTCTCCAGCCCCACCGAACGGGACGCCTTCACCAGCACCACATCCCCCGGCCGCAGCTGACTGCGCAGCAGTTCGACCGCCGCGTCCGCGTCGGACACCAGCACCGACTCCTCACCCCACGAACCTTCGTTCCTCGCGCCCAGTTCCATGCAGGCCGCCTCGCGTCCGCCGACCGCCACCAGCTTGGTGACGTCCAGCCGGACGGCGAGCCGCCCGATGGCGTCGTGCTCGGCCAGGCTGTCCTCGCCGAGCTCCCGCATCTCGCCGAGCACCGCCCAGGTGCGACGGCGCTCCGGGCCGCGCCCCCCCATCGAGATCAGCGCCCGCAGCGCGGCCCGCATCGAGTCGGGGTTCGCGTTGTAGGCGTCGTTGACGACGGTGACACCATCGGCCCGGTCGACGACCTCCATGCGCCAGCGGGACAGCGCACCCGCCTCGCTCAGTGCTTCGGCGGTGTCGTCGACGGTCATCCCGAGCTCCGTCGCCACCGCTGCGGCGGCGAGGGCGTTCGAGACGTGGTGCTCACCGTACAGGCGCAGCTGCACGGGCGCGGAACCGGCCGGGGTGCTCAGCGTGAACGATGGACGTCCGGTGGAGTCGAGGCGAACATCCCGTGCCCGGACGTCGGCCTCGGCGGACTCGCCGAAGTACACCACCCGGGCCTTCGTCCGGGAGGCCATCGCGCGCACCAGGCGGTCGTCCGCGTTGAGGATCGCGACGCCGTCCGCGGGCAGCGCCTCGACCAGCTCGCCCTTGGCCTCGGCGATCGCCTCCTGGGAGCCGAACTCGCCGACGTGGGCCATGCCGACGTTGAGCACCAGGCCGATCCGGGGCGGGGTGATCGAGGTGAGGTACTCGATGTCGCCCTTGTGCCGGGCGCCCATCTCCAGCACCAGGTGCCGGGTGCCGTCCTCGACCCGCAGGGCGGTCATCGGGTGGCCGATCTCGTTGTTGAGCGAGCCCGGCGGGTAGACGGTGTCGCCCAGGCGCTGGAGCAGCTGGGCGATGAGGTCCTTGGTACTGGTCTTGCCGGCCGAGCCGGTCAGCGCGACCACGGCGGCGTCGGCGCGGCCGACCACGGCGCGGGCGAGCTTGCCCAGCGCGTCCACCACGCTGTCGACCAGGACGGTCGGGCCGCCGACCGGGCGGGAGGCCAGCACCGCGACGGCTCCGGCGGCGAGCGCCCGGTCCGCGTAGTCGTGGCCGTCCACGTTCTCGCCGACGAAGGCCGCGAAGAGCCCGCCGGGGCGGACCTTGCGGGAGTCGACCTCGACCGGGGCGGTCACCAGGGCGTCCGGGTCGGCGCCGGTCAGGGTTCCCCCGACTGCGGCGGCCACCTCGGCGAGGGTCAGTGCGATCACGGCTGGTCCACTCCTCGGGTGCCCTGGTTCTCCTGGCCGGCCGTGGTCCGCGCGATGGATTCGCGCAGCACCTCGCGGTCGTCGAAGGGGCGGATCTCGTCTCGTACGTACTGGCCGAGCTCGTGGCCCTTGCCGGCCACCAGCACGGTGTCGCCGGCCTGGGCCCGGGCGACGGCCAGCTCGATCGCCTCGGCGCGGTCCGGCACGACCAGGACGGCGCCGCGCTCGGCCTCGGGCACCGCGGCGGCACCGTTCAGCATGGTGGCGAGGATCGCCAGCGGGTCCTCGCTGCGGGGGTTGTCGCTGGTCAGGACCGCAGTGTCGGCGAGCCGGGCGGCGATGCCGCCCATCGGGGCACGCTTGTGCGGGTCGCGGTCGCCGCCGCAGCCGACCACCACGTGCAACCGGCCCTTGGTCACCTCGCGCAGCGAGCCGAGGACCGCCTCCAGGGCGTCCGGCTTGTGGGCGTAGTCGACCACCGCGACGTACGGCTGTCCGGCGTCCACCCGCTCCAGCCGGCCGGGCACCCCGGGGACGGCGGCGACGCCGGCGACGGCCGACTCCAGCGGGAGTCCGGCGGTGGCCAGCAGCACGATCGCGGCCAGCGCGTTGGCGACGTTGAAGGGGCCGGGCAGCGGGACCGCGGCGTCCGCCTCGACGCCGCCGGGGCCGAGCACCCGGAAGGTCGAGCCGACCGGGCCGAGCTGGACGTCCACCGCGCGCCAGTCCGCCTCCGGGGCGCCGGTGGCGGAGAAGGTGACGACCGGGATCTTCGCCTCGGCGGCGAGCCGGCGGCCGTAGGCGTCGTCCAGGTTGACCACGCCGGCGCGGGACTTGCCGGGCTGGAACAGCCGGGCCTTCGCCTGGAAGTAGTCCTCCATGTCCGGGTGGAAGTCGAGGTGCTCGGGGGTCAGGTTGTTGAACAGCGCGACGTCGTAGACCACGCCGTCGGTGCGGCCGTAGACCAGGGCGTGGCTGGAGACCTCCATGGTCACCGCGTCCGCGCCGCGCTCCCCCATCACGGCGAGGATCGCGTGCAGGTCGGTGGCCTCGGGGGTGGTGCGCTCGCTCTTGATCCGCTCGTCCCCGACCCGCATCTCCACGGTGCCGATCACCCCGGGGTGGCGCCCGGCGCCGCGCAGGCCGCCCTCGACCAGGTAGGAGGTGGTGGTCTTGCCGTTGGTGCCGGTGAGTCCGATCATCAGCAGCCGCTCGGAGGGGCGGTCGTAGACGGCCGCGGCGAGCTCGCCCATCCGGGCCCGGGGCCGGTCGACGACCAGCAGCGGCAGACCGGTGCCGGCCGCCAGCTCGGCTCCCGCCGGGTCGGTGAGCACCGCGACGGCGCCGGCTCCGGCGGCCTGTCCGGCGAAGGCCGCGCCGTGGTGGTTGGCCCCGGGGAACGCCACGTAGAGGTCGCCGGGGCGGACCTCGCGGGCGTTGTGGGTGACGCCGGTGACCTCGGGCCCCTCCACGGGGTCCAGGCCCAGCAGACGGGCGACCTCGGCGAGCGTCCGGGCACCGGTCCGCGCGGGGCGGGGCGGGCTCACGGTGTTTTGATCGGGTTTCGGCACGGCGGAGAGGCTATCCGCCGAAGGGTGTCCAGGGCCAAACCGGCCCTTTTGCGCACCGGCGGCCGCACCCGCCAGGTCGTTGTCCATGGTCGATCACGGCTTCCACTCGACGGGCAGGTTGGGCGCCTCGCTCCCGCTCGGCGGGACCTGGAGGGTCTTCAGGGTGAACTCCATCACCTGCTTGAACACCGGGCCGCACAGCTGGCCGCCGAAGTGGCCGTTGACCGGGTCCTGGATCACGCAGGAGACGGTGACCCGGGGCTGGTCGGCCGGCGCGAAGCCGATGAAGGAGGCGGTGTACCCGCGGTACCCGCCGTTCTTCGGGTCCACCCGGTTGGCGGTGCCGGTCTTGCCGGCGACCCGGTAGCCCGGGATCGCGGCCTTGCCGCCGGTGCCCTGCTCGTCGGAGACGACCGACTCCAGCATCTCGGTGAGGGTCTTCGCGGTCTGTTCGCTCACCACCCGCGACTGCGCGCCCGCCGGGGCCGGGGTGTACTTGCCGTCCGGCGCGGTGGTGCCCTGGACCACGCTGGGGGCCACCCGGACACCGCCGTTGGCGATGGTGGAGAACACCGAGGTCGCCTGGAGCGCGTTGACCGACAGGCCCTGGCCGAACGGGATGGTGTACTGCTTGGACGCCTTCCAGTCCTCCGGCTTGTCGAGCAGTCCGGCGGTCTCGCCGGGGAAGGCCAGACCGGTCTGCTGGCCGATGCCGAACTTCCGCAGGTAGTCGTAGAGGACCCGGTTGGCCTCGGGCTGGGTGGCGCCGAGGGTCTGGGCGGCCTCGATGGTGCCGATGTTGGAGGACTTGGCGAGCACGCCGGCGAGGGTCAGGTACCAGGTGTCGTGCTCGACGTCGTCCTTGAACGCCACGTCGCCGCGCACCAGCGGGTACGGCACGGTGACCTTGGTGTCCCAGGTGGCCTTGCCGGTGTCCAGCACCGCCGCCATGGTCATCAGCTTGGCGGTCGAGCCGGGCTCGTAGGCGTCCTGCAGTGCCGCGTTGCCGAGCTGCGAGTTCTTGGCCGTGCTCAGATCGTTCGGGTTGAATCCGGGCGAGGTCGCCATGGCCAGGACCTGGCCGTTCCTGACGTCCTGGACGATCACGTAGCCCTTCTCCGCCCCGGCGTTGGCGACCTGGTCGGTGATGGCCCGCTGGGCGGCCCACTGGATGTCCCGGTTGACGGTCAGCCGCAGGTCGGTGCCGGGTACGGCGGGCTCCAGCGAGCCGCCCGCGGTCGGCACCAGCCGGCCGCCGGCCTGGGCGTAGCTGCTGTGCCCCTCCTTGCCGGCCAGCTGCTTCTGGAACTGCTGCTCCAGCCCGCCGGCGCCCTCGCCCTCGGCGTTGACGAAGCCCACCAGGTTCGCGGCCAGCCCGTCGGAGGGGTAGACCCGCTTCTGGGTGTCCCGGTTGAAGACGCCGGCCAACGGGTTGACGCACTCGTTGTCGACCCGGGTCCGGCCGCCCTCGTCGGCGGGCTTGTTCAGCAGCCGCTTCTGGGCCTGGCAGGCACGCGAGCCGGCCTGCTTCTCCAGGCTGGACTTGAGGTCGGTGATCTGGTTCTTGACGTCCGGGGTCTGCTGGGCGGCGAGCCGCTTGTAGCGGGTCTTCGGGGTGCGCAGGTCGGCGGCGAGCTTCTCCTTGGGCAGGCCGAGGACCGGCGCCAGCAGCGCGGCGGCCTGCTCGGGGGCGTCGGGGAGGCCGGTCGCCTCGGGGGTGAACATCGCCGGGTCGGCGGTGATGTCGTAGGCGTCCACGGTGGTGGCCAGCGCGACGCCGTCGGAGGACGTTATCGAGCCGCGCTCGGCGGTGATCGGGATGTTCAGGTAGCGGTTGGTGTTGGCGTCGGAGGCCAGCGCGTCCGAGTCCAGCAGCTGGAGCTGGACCAGCCGCCCGGCGAAGACCGAGAACACCACCGACAGCACGACGGTGATCACCCGCAGCCGGCGGCGCGGGTCGGCCAGCCGGATCCCCCGGGACGCCGGACGGCGCTGCGGCGGGCGGCGGCGCGGCGGCGCACCGGCCGGCGGGCGCCCCTCCGCGCGGCGCTGCTGCGGGGGACGCACCCCGCGCACGGCCGGGCGGACCGTGGCGGCGGACGGCCGGCCGCCGCGCGCGGGGCGCCCCTGGGCGGACTGCGGACGGGGCTGACGGTTCCCGGCGGGCTGGTCCTTCGGCGACTGCCCGCGCGCGGCCCGGCCCCTGGCGGCGGACGGCTTCGGCGGCTGCGACCCGGCGGCCGCCGGCCTGGCCGGCTGCGACCTGGCCGGCTTCGGCGGCTTGGGCTCGGGCGGCTGGGGCTTCGCGGGCTGCGCCCCGGGGGGCGGCGGCTTGGGGCTGCGGGCCCGCCCGGCGGCCGGCGGCTTGGCGCCGGACTGTCCGCGCGGGGCACCCGAGCGCGGCGCGGCGCCCTTGATCGTCCGGCGCCCGCCGGCGCCGTCGCCGGAGGGCTGACGGGGCGTGCTCATCGGGCGCCACCCCCGCCCACGGCCGGGGCCGGCCCGGCCGGGCCGGGGTTGACCTGCACGGTGACGTCGCCACCGGTGCCCGGCCCGGCCGACGGCGCCGCGGTGGCGGCCGGCGCCGCCGGGGAGGGCTGGGCACTCGGCTGGGCGGTCGGCTGAGCCGTCGACCGGCCCGGCGCGGGCTGCTTCCCGGGCCACGGTTCCACGCTGGACCGTTTCACCGGCGGGCTGTCCTGGGCCGGCTTGGGCGTGCCGACCACCGCACCGCCGTTCGGCAGGTCGAGGAAGGCCATCCCGCCGGCCGGTACCATGCCCAGCTCGACGGCCCGGCGCGCCAGCGCGTCCGGCGCGGAGTTCTGGTCGATCTGGTGCTGGAGCCCCTGCTGTTCGTCGGTCAGCACGGTGGTCTGCCGGTTCAGCCGCGACAGCTCGAAGGAGCCCTCGTTGAGCGCGGTGTTCAGGGCGAGCAGCCCGAGCAGCCCCGCCCCGAGCAGCAGCACCACCAGCACCGCGAACGGCGTCCGCCCCCGTACCGACCGGCCCGGGCGCACGGTGATCCGCGCCCTGCCGCCCTGCCCGGGGAGCACCCGGCTCCCCGCCCCGCCTCCGGCCACCGGCCCCACCGTCTTCCTCCGCCCTTCGGACCGCCCCGGTTCCGGTCAGCCCCGGGTGCTTCGGTCCCTGATCCTCTCCGCCACCCGCAGCCGCACGGGTGCGGCACGCCGGTTCTCCTCGATCTCCTCCTCGGTGGCCTGCTCGGCACCGCGGGTGATCAGCTTGAGCCAGGGCTGGTGCTCCTCGGGGACGAACGGGAGCCCGGGCGGCGCGGTGCTGGTCGCACCGGCCGCGAGGTACTGCTTGACCAGGCGGTCCTCCAACGACTGGTAGGACATCACCACGATCCGTCCGCCGAGCGCCAGCACGTCCAGCGCCCCGGGGATCGCCCGGTCCAGCACCTCGAGCTCGCCGTTGACCTCGATCCGCAGCGCCTGGAACGTCCGCTTGGCCGGGTTGCCGCCGGTACGGCGGGTGGCGGCCGGGATGGCGTTGCGCACCAGATCGACCAGACGCGCGCTGTTGGTGAACGGTTCCTTCTCGCGCTCCCGGAGGACGACCGAGGCGATCTTCCCGGCGAACCGCTCCTCGCCGTACAGCTTGAGGATCCGGGCCAGCTGGCCGTGGCTGTAGGTGTTGAGCACCTCGGCGGCGCTGATCCCCCGGGTCTGGTCCATCCGCATGTCCAGCGGCGCGTCCTGCGCGTAGGCGAAGCCGCGGTCGGCCTCGTCCAGCTGCATCGAGGAGACACCGAGGTCGAACAGGATGCCGTCGGCCTTCGGGATGTCCAGGCGCTCCAGGACCTCGGGGATCTCGTCGTAGACCGCGTGCACCAGGGTGGCCCGGTCGCCGAAAGGGGCCAGCCGCTCGCCGGAGAGCTTCAGCGCGGCCGGGTCGCGGTCCACCGCGACCAGCCGGACGTCCGGGAACTGGGTGAGCAGTGCCTCGCTGTGTCCGCCGAGGCCGAGCGTGGCGTCCACCACGACCGCGCCGGGCCGGGAGATCGCCGGGGCCAGCGCGTCCATGCACCGCTGCAGCATCACCGGGACGTGCTTGGGACCCGGATCGTTGGTGCTCATGCGCTGTGGCGCCCTTCCTCGGTGCGGAAGCCGCCCGACGTCCGGGCAGCCCCGACCATTCTGTCCCACCGGGAGACGGAGCCGTCGCACGGGCCGGGCCGCGCGGCCCGTGGTCCCCGCCCGCTCCTGGGGAAGGCCGTGTCCGCCCGGCGCCGGGGAAGGTGCGCCAGGTGGTACGGGGAGCGGGTGGAGGCCGCGGGCCGCGTCGGTCGCGCACGGCCGGAAAGGCCCGGTTGACGGGCCTCGGCGGGTGTGCTCCACTGCGCCGCAACTCTATCGCGCGCGCCCCTCCAGTCAATGGTCCGCTCCGGCGCACCACCCGGGCGGCGGTACGGATCACCGCAGGTCGCGAGGGTGCTCGTGGCACGTGCCGGGTGCCCGGTCGCGACCGGACGGACGGCGGGCGCCCCGGCGGACGGCGTTGTCGACATGCCCTCGGTCACAGGCGTCCGCTCTGTAGCAATCGGCCCCACCACGACCGGGCAAATCGCACTAACGTCTTCACCATGACAGTGACACCCGACCGGCCCACGCCGACCGCCGCTGCCGATTCCGCCACCCCGGCCGTCATCGACCGCTTCGTCGCCGCCAACCGCGACTACGCGGTGACCTTCCGGGACGGCGGCATGGACGCCCGCCCCGTGCAGAAGATCGCCGTGGTGGCCTGCATGGACGCCCGCCTCGACCTGTTCGCCGCCCTCGGCCTCGAACTGGGCGACGCCCACGTCATCCGCAACGCGGGCGGCGTGGTCACGGACGACACCATCCGCTCCCTCACCATCAGTCAGCGCGCCCTCGGCACCCGCTCGGTCGCGCTGATCCACCACACCGGCTGCGGCCTGCTCGGCCTCACCGAGGACTTCCGGCGCGAGCTGGAGCTGGAGGTCGGCCAGCGCCCGCAGTGGGCGGTCGAGGCCTTCGTGGACCTCGACGGCGACGTCCGGCAGTCCATGCAGCGGGTCCGCACCTCCCCGTTCCTGCCGCACACCGACGACGTGCGCGGCTTCGTGTTCGACGTCCACACCGGTCTGCTGCGCGAGATCGACTGATCCCCCGCCCGGCCGGCCCGGCCGACGGTGTCCGGGCCGCCGGACACCCCGGTCCGGCGCCGGGGGAACGGGCGGGCGGCCCGCCCGGAGGCGGGCGGACGGCAACAGGGTGACTTCCTCCGCCGCGCAGGGGAGAATGCGCCTGCCGGTCTGACCCCGAACCACCTGGGGAGGCCTGCCGCAGGCCGTATCCCGGCACCGGCTCCCCCACGGAACCGCGACCGGGGACGCCGCGTCCAGCATGGGGTGGGGGCCGGGCTCGGACGGAGCCGGTCGTTGGTGTGCCAGGGAGCGTACGGGTGACGAGCTACAGCGATCAGGCCGGTCTCAACGGTCGTGCGGGAGGCGACCTGGAGGCGGTGGAACACCGCCCGATCGGTCTGCCGGAACTCGCCGCCGTCGTCGACCGGATCCGGGCCAACATCGAGAGCGTGATCGAGGGCAAGCCGGAGGCCGTCCGGATCGCCCTGACCGTCCTGCTCGCCGAGGGCCACCTGCTGCTGGAGGACGTGCCCGGCGTCGGCAAGACCATGCTGGCCAAGGCGCTCGCCCGCTCGGTCGACTGCACCGTGCGACGGATCCAGTTCACCCCGGACCTGCTGCCCTCGGACGTCACCGGCACCAACATCTTCGACCAGCAGCAGCGCGACTTCGAGTTCCGCCCCGGCGCGATCTTCGCCCAGATCGTGGTCGGCGACGAGATCAACCGCGCCTCGCCGAAGACCCAGTCCGCCCTGCTGGAGTCGATGGAGGAGCGCCAGGTCACCATCGACGGCACCAGCTACCAGCTGCCCTCGCCGTTCATGGTGGTCGCCACCCAGAACCCGGTCGAGATGGAGGGCACCTACCCCCTCCCGGAGGCCCAGCGGGACCGCTTCATGGCCCGGATCTCGATGGGGTACCCCAGCGCCGAGGCCGAGTTCGCCATGCTCGACGTGCACGCCGGCGCCAGCCCGCTGGACGACCTCCAGCCGGTCGCCCACGCCTCCGACATCCTCAAGCTGATCGACCTGGTCCGCACCGTGCACGTCGCCGACCCGGTCCGCCGCTACGCCGTCGACCTGGTCGCCGCCACCCGCACCAGCCACGAGCTGCGCCTCGGCGCCTCCCCCCGGGCCACCCTGCACCTGGTCCGGGCCGCCCGCGCCGCCGCCGCCCTGGACGGCCGCGACTACGTCACCCCGGACGACATCCAGCGCCTCGCCGTGCCGGTGCTCGCCCACCGGCTGATGCCGACCGCCGAGACCCAGCTCAGCCGCCGCACCTCGGAGCAGATCGTGACCGACCTGGTCGCCCGCCTCCCGCTGCCGCGCCCGCAGGGCGGCCCGGCCGTCCGGAGGGGCTGAGGTGGGCCCGTCCGGCGAACCGTCGGGCCTGCGCGCCGGCCTGCGCGGCCTCACCACCCGGGGCCGCTCCTTCCTCGCCGCCGGACTGACCGCGGTGGTCTGCTCGTACCTCCTCGGCCAGGACGCGCTGCTGCGCGTCGGGGTGCTGCTCGCCGCGCTGCCGCTGGCCGCCGCGCTGCTGCTGGCCAACACCCGCTACCGGGTCGCCAGCGGCCGCCGGCTCAGCCCGCACCGCTCGGTGGCCGGCCAGGAGGCCCGGGTGCACCTGCGGGTGGACAACGTCTCCCGGGTGCCCACCGGCCTGCTGCTGCTGGAGGACAAGGTCCCGTACGTGCTCGGGCCCCGGCCCCGGTTCGTGCTGGACCGGGTCGAACCGCGCGGCCACCGCGAGGTCTCCTACCGGGTCCGCTCCGACCTGCGCGGCCGCTACCCGCTCGGCCCGCTCCAGCTGCGGCTCTCCGACCCGTTCGGGATGTGCGAGCTGAACCGTTCCTTCGCCGCCTCCGACGTGCTCACCGTCGTCCCCCAGGTGCTGCCGCTGCCGCACGTGCGGCTCACCGGCGAGTTCGCCGGGCAGGGCGAGAGCCACAGCCGCTCGCTCGCGCTGGCCGGCGACGACGACGTCATCCTGCGCGAGTACCGGGCCGGCGACGACCTGCGCCGGGTGCACTGGAAGTCCACCGCCCGCTACGGCGAGCTGATGGTCCGGCGCGAGGAGCAGCCCCACCGGGCCCGCGCCACCGTGCTGCTGGACACCCGCGAGACCGGCCACCGCGGCAGCGGCCCGGCCTCCTCCTTCGAGTGGGCCGTCGCCTGCGCCGCCTCGGTCTGCGTCCACCTGCTGGAGCGCGGCTACCAGACCCGCCTGCTCACCGACACCGGCCACGCCGTCCCCGGCGTCCAGGCCGACAACGGCCACACCGCCGCCGACACCTCCGGGGTGATCCTGGACGCGCTCGCCGTGGTCGACCTCTCCGACGGCGCCGGGCTCTCCCGCGCCGAGGAGCCGCTGCGGGCCGGCGGCGAGGGTCTGGTGGTGGCCGTCCTCGGCGAACTGGACGAGGAGCAGACCGCCCGGCTCGCCCGGCTGCGCGGCCGTACCGGCGGCGCCGTCGTCCTCCTGCTCGACACCGGCACCTGGGCGGGCCTGCGCCTGCTCTCCCCCGACACCGGCGGCGAGGAGTTCCGCGACCGGGCCCGCCGGCTGCGCGAGGCCGGCTGGACGGTACTGACCGTCCGCGCCGGCGACTCCCTCCCCGACCTCTGGCGCGCCGCCGACCGGCCCGAGTCGTCCGCCCCCTACCGAGAAGAGGCCGGCGCGTGACCACCCGGGCCAAACTGACCGTTTACTCGGCGCTGGCCACCGCCCTGGCCGCGCTCTGCCTCACCCCGCTGCTGACCACCAAGGGCTGGATCGCCCACGCCTTCCTGGTGGTCGTGGTCGTCGCGGCGGTCGGCGCCGGGCTGCGGCGCACGCCGTTCTACCGGTGGACCGTCCCGGCCGGCCAGCTGCTGGCGCTCGCCCTGCTGCTGCTGATCGGCTTCGCCTCCTCGGCCGCGGTCTTCGGCGGCCTGGTGCCCGGCCCCGAGTCGGTCCGGCTGCTCGGCCGGATCCTCTCCCAGGGGTTCCACGACGTCCGTGACTACGCCATCCCCGCTCCGCCCAGCCCCGGGCTGCGGCTCATCCTGGTCGCCTCGGTCGGTCTGATCGCCGTCGTGGTGGACACCGTCGCGGTCACCTACCGGCGCTCGGCCCTGGCCGGGCTGCCGCTGCTCGCGCTCTACTCGATCGGCAACGGCCTGGCCGGGGACGACGGCAACTGGCTCTGGTTCGCCACCGCCGCCGCCGGCTACCTGGTGCTGCTCTTCGCCGAGGGCCAGGACCGGGTCTCCCGCTGGGGCCGGATCTTCCGGGGCTCCGAGCGGGACGGCGAAGGGAGCGGCACCCTGGGCCGGAGCGGCCAGCAGGTCGGCGTCCTGGCGCTGGCGCTCGCCCTGCTGCTGCCCGTGTTCCTGCCGCGCTGGGACTCCGGCCTGGTGCACAGCGGCACCGGCACCGGCACCAGCACCGGCGGCGCGGTCAGCAGCCTGGACCCGCTGATCACCCTGACCGGCGCGATCCCCAAGCCGCGCAACGTCGAACTGTTCAGCTACAAGTCCGAGAGCCCGGCCGCCGACTCCACCTATCTGCGCACCGGTTCGCTGGACGTCTTCGACGGCGTCAGCTGGAAGCGCGGCGCGGCCGCCACGGTGCCGTTCACCGGCACCTTCCCCGCCCCCGAGGGGCTGGGCAGCATCGACCTGGCCGAGCAGCTGAAGGCCGAGGTCCGGATCGGGCCCCAGCTGGACGACGCCTGGCTGCCGATGCCCTACCCGCCGGTCGGCGTCACCCTCCGTGACAACTCCGCCTGGCAGCTCGACCCGGTCACCTCCAGCCTCCTGCCCGCCAGGGAGAAGGCGATCAAGGGCCTCAACTACACGGTGACCGCACTGGACGTCCGGCCGACCGCAACCGTCCTGCGCACCGTGCCGGCGCCGCCCGAGCGGATCCGCGACCAGTACCTCGTGGTACCGCGCGACCTGCCGCCGGTGGTGCGGGACACCGCCCTGCGGGTCACCGGGAAGGCGAAGACCGGGTACGACAAGGCCGTCGCCCTGCGCGACTGGTTCACCGGCCCCGAGTTCGCCTACGACGCCACCACCAGGACCGACAGCGGCAGCGACGCGATGAAGGACTTCCTGGAGCGCCGCCGCGGCTTCTGCGTCCACTTCGCCTCCACCATGGCCGTGATGGCCCGCATCCTGGGCGTCCCGGCCCGGGTCGCGCTCGGCTTCACCCCCGGCAACACCAAGGGCAACAACGTCTACGCGGTGACCGACGCGATGTACCACGCCTGGCCCGAGCTCTACTTCGAGGGCTACGGCTGGCTGCGCTTCGAGCCCACGCCGACCCGCGGCGTCCAGCCCGACTACTCGGACCCGGTCTCCGCCCCGGCCACCCAGCCGACCACCCAGCCGACCGTCGAGCCGCAGGCCAGCGCGCCGGTCCAGCTGCCGTCCGCCAACCCGGACTGCGACGCGAAGCTGCGCCGGACCGGTGACTGCGGCGACCGGCAGCAGAGCGCCGGAGGCGCCGGCGAGGAGTCCTGGCTGCTCTCCGGGAAGGTCCTGACCGCGCTGGCCGCGGTCGCGCTGGTGCTGTTCCTGCTGCTCACCCCAATGGTCTGGCGGGCCCGGCTGCGCCGGCGCCGGCTGGGCGGCGGCGGGCGGCGGCGCCCCGGCGGGCCGGGACCGGTCCCGCTCACCGACGCGCAGGTGCTGGCCGCCTGGGACGAACTGATCGACTCCGCCTGGGACCTCGGCATCCCGCCGGACGAGTCGCGCACCCCGCGCGCCGCCGCCCGCCGGATCGCCGAGGCCGGCGAGCTGGACGAAGACGCGACGGCGGCCGCCGGCCGGGTGGCGGTGGCCACCGAACGGGTGCTCTACGCCCGCTCCGCCGAGGTCGGGGAACCGCTCGCGGCCGACGTCAGGACCGCCAGGAACGGCCTGCGGGCGCACGCCGGCCGGCGCGGCCGGATCCGGGCCCTGCTGCTGCCGGCCTCCTCCGCGCAGTTGCGGTGGCGGATCTCGGAAGCCCTGCTGACGGCCCGGCTGGCGGTCGGGGGCCGGATCGCCCGGGCGGTCGGCGCGGTCACCGGGCCGGTCCGCCGGCTGACCGCCCGCCGCCCCGGCCGGGGCGGGAGCGGCGGCACCGGGTCCTGAACCGGGGCCCGGACGCACCGAGGGCGGGCAGTCGGTCGACTGCCCGCCCTCGGTGCGTCCGTACCGGCGGCGGTACGGACCTCAGGTCTCAGAATCCGCCACCGGTCTGCTCGTCACGCCGACGCTGCCAGCGCTGCTCGACCCGGTCCATCATCCCGGCCTTGCGGCGCGGCACGGCGGCCGGACCGGGGTGCTGGGCCTGCCCGGCGGGACCGCGGCGCCAGCCGGTCACGGCGAAGACGGCGCACCCGAGCATCACCAGGAAGCCGACCACACTGACCCAGATCTGATTGGGTACGACCATGCCGCCCATCAGCAGGCCGATACCGACCACGAAGCCGCCGACGGCGAGATAGACCCGTCGACGGGTGTAGGTGCGCAGACCGGTTCCCTCGAGCGCCGTAGCGAATTTGGGATCTTCGGCGTACAGCGCTCGCTCCATCTGGTCGAGCAGTCGCTGCTCGTGCTCCGAGAGCGGCACGGAGTCCTCCTACTCGTCGGTCGCGGGTGCGACCGGTCCGCCGCCCCGGTCGGGGTGGCAAGTCCAATCAGCCTTCAGAACACGCGGTCGGACGCCTGTGCGGGGGCCCGGGCCCGTGTCGTCCATATGCCCCGAGCATCCGGCGGTCATGCTTTCCGGCTTTACCCAGATCATACGGTCCACGGGCTCGCGACGGAGTGGTCGACCACGCGTGGACCCGGCCACTTCGGCGGCTCCTCGCCGCACCACGCTCAACGCGGCGGGGGCCGGACTAGTGCCCGATCCGATGGAATCGGTCCGGACCTGGGGAGATCCCGAGGAGAAGGCGGGGAAACGAGCGGGGGACGCACCGTCGGTCCGTCGGCGAACAGTGGGAGTTCCGTGGGCGAACGGCGGTGGTCCGCCCGGTCAGCCCAGGGTGGCCAGCAGGTGGAGCTGGGTCGCCACGGCGTGGAAGGCCGGCTGCCCGGCGGCGGCCTCCTCCAGCTTGAGCAGCGCCTCCATCGCGCCGGGCTCGGTGTCCACCAGCACACCCGGGACGAGGTCGGCGAAGACCCGGACGCCGTGCACCGACTCGACCCGCAGGCCGGCCCCGACCGCCAGCCGGTCGAGCTCCTCGCCGGTGAAGCGGCGCGGCATCGGGTCCTGCTCGCCCCAGCGGCCGTCGGCGGCGCCCAGCACCGCGCGGGCGTCGTCGAAGTGGCCGCCCAGTGCCCGGGCGAGCACCGCGCCGTTGCGGTTGGCGGCCAGCAGGCTGACGAAGCCGCCCCGGCGCAGGGTCGCGGCCAGACTGCCGAGCGCCTCCGCCGGGTCGTCCACGACCTCCAGCACACCGTGGCAGAGCACCGCGTCGACGGTGCCCGGCGGGACCAGCTCGGGAAGCGTCTGGGTGTCGCCCTGGACGGCGCGGACCAGATCGGTCACGCCGGCCTCGGCGGCCCTGCGCTCCAGGGCGAACAGCGCGTCCGGGCTCGGGTCGACCACGGTGACGCGGTGGCCCAGCCGGGCCACCGGCACGGCGAAGTTGCCGGTGCCGCCACCGGTGTCGACCACGTCGAGCACCGGCTGGTCCAGCTCGGCCACCCGCTTCTCCAGGGCGGCCCGCACCACCTCCCACACCACGGCGGTACGCAGGGCGCTGCGGGGACGCGTCGGGTACAAGGCGAGGCTCCTTGGCACGTGCAGGGTCGATCGGGTTGTCCCCAACCTTAGACCGACCGCTCCCCCTCCCCCGTCCCCCGCCCCGCCCCGATCGGTCCCGTCCCGGTCAACCGGCCTCCCGGGTGCCGGCGTCCGCGCCGTTCTCCCCGCCTCCGCCGCCTCCGCCCGTGCCGTCCAGCGGCAGCCGCGGGGCGGGCGGGGCGGCCCGCAGGCCGAGCAGGCGCTCGACCAGCCGGAGGAACAGGGCGGAGTTGCGGATCAGGTCGTCGGCGTCACGGGCCGAGGCCGCGCCCCTGATGCCCGCCTCGGCGGCCGCCCTGCGGCGCGCGCCCGCGGCGAAGTACGGCGCCCACTCGGCGAGCTCGGGCGCCACCTCGGGCAGCACCTCCCAGGCGCTGCGGATCGCCCGTCGGCGGCGTTCGCTCTTCTCCGGGCGGCCACGCACGGCGAGCACCGCCGCCACCGTGCGCAGCGCCGCGAGGTGCGCGGCGGCGTACCGCTCCAGCGGGTCCGGCAGGGAGCGGGCACGGTCGAGGGTGCGATGGGCCTCGGCCAGCAGGTCGAGTGCGGCCGGCGGGGCGGCGAGGCGGCGCAGCACCGGGTCGGCCCCGGTGTCGGCGGACGGACGGTGGGCGGAGGGGCGCGGCGCGGCCCCCGGTCGGTAGGCGGCGGAGTGGAGGCGGGCGGTGACGTGCTCAGGGTGACTGATGGTCATGGTCTCCCCCGTTCCGAGGCAGCGCGCGGACCGGGTGGTCCGTGCTCCTCCATCGTGAACGGCACCACTGACAATCCGGCCCGGTGGCGGTCCCGCCCACCGGTGGGCCGCCCGGCGACGGTCCGCCGCCCGCCCGGTGGCCGAAGCGCCGTCCCCCACGGACGGCGCTCCGGAGCTCCCGGTCCCCCGGAGATGCCGGTCCCCCCTGACCCGCTCCGCCGCCCCGTGCCGGCGGTGCGCGGTCTCCGACCGGCTCCGGGGCGGACACCCCTCGACACGCTTCCGCCGGTCCCCCGTGACCGCCGGACGCCGATCGTCCGCCCCTCGGGCCGCAGGCGCCCGACGCGCCGCCGTCCCGGTGCCACCACTGTGACGTCCTCGCAGGTCGCGGGGCATCCGTGCAGGTACTCAATCGGGCGTCTGAGTATCCGTACTCAGACGCCCGGGGACGGGAACCGCGGGCCCCGGCGGCGGCGTCCCGGTACGGTACGGCGAGGGCCGGATCGAACACCGGACCGGATCGCGAGCAGGAAACGGACGGGGAGCCGATGACGATCGTCCCGCTGATCTTCACCAGCGGACTGGCGAGCGGGATCAACGCGTACGCGGTGGTCCTGCTGCTCGGCCTGCTCGGCCGGTTCGGCGGGGCCGACTCGGTGCCGCCGGCCCTGGAGCGCACCGACGTGCTGATCGCCGCCGCCGTGCTCTTCCTGCTGGAGGCGGTGGCCGACAAGATCCCGTACGTGGACACCGTCTGGGACGCCGTCCACACCGTGGTCCGCCCGATCGCCGGCGCCACCGTCGGCGCCCTGATCGCCGCCGCCACCACCGACCCGGGCTCGCTGGGCGAGGTCGCGGCGGGCGCGATGGGCGGCACGACGGCGCTGGTCAGCCATCTGGTGAAGGCCTCGCTGCGGATGGCGGTGAACACCTCGCCCGAGCCGGCCAGCAACATCGTGGTCTCCCTGGCCGAGGACATCTCGGTGGCCGGCCTGGTCACCCTGGCGATCTTCCACCCCTGGCTGGCCGCCTCGATCTCCGCCGTACTGCTGCTGGTCGGCATCCTGCTGGTGTGGTTCGCGATCAACCGGATCCGCGCCTTCCGCGCCCGCCGCCGCGAACGCCGCGCCGCCCGTGCGGCCGCCGGCCGACCGGTGGCGGAGGAGGCTCCGTACCGGATCTAGGATCGAGGCATGGCACGGATCGTCATCATCGGCGCAGGAATGAGCGGACTCGCGGCGGCCTCGCGGCTGGCGACCCTCGGGCACAAGGTGACGGTCTGCGAGGCGCGCGACACCTACGGCGGCATGGTCGGCCGCTACGAGCGGGACGGCTTCGCCTTCGACACCGGCCCCGGTCTGCTCACCCTCCCCGCCGTCTACCGCGACCTCGCGCTGAAGACCGGACGGGAGCCGCTGGAGGAACTGGTGCGGCTGCGCCCGGTCGATCCGGAGAGCCGGCACCTCTTCCCCGACGGCACGGCAGTGTCCCTCCCCAACGCCTCCCGGGGCGGGGTGGTCCAGGCACTGGACGAGGCCTTCGGCCCCGGAGCCGGGCAGCGCTGGGCCACCGTGCTCAACCACGGCCGCACGGTCTGGGAGGCCACCCGCCGCCCGCTGCTGGAGGAGCCGCTGCCGGCCGACCCGAGGCCGCTGTACGCCGACCCGTACCCGGTGCCGGACGCGGCCCCGGTCCGGCGCGGTCTGTTCGGCCGTCGGCGCGGCCGGCGCGACTGGACCCTCGCCGACGTCGCCGCGACCGAGCTCGGCGGCCACCCCGGGCTGACCGCCCTGCTGCACGAACACGCGCTGCGGTTCGGTCTCGACCCGCGCACCGCCCCGGCCGGGACCACCGTGCTGCCGTACATGGAGCAGTCCTTCGGCGTCTGGTACGTCGAGGGCGGCCTGCGCGCGCTGGCCGACGCCTTCTTCCGCCGCTGCGAACAGCGCAAGGTGGAGTTCCGGTTCGGGACGCCGGTCGCCCGAGTGGTCGTCGAGGACGGCCGGGTGACCGGTGTGCAGACCAAGGGCGACCGGATCGACGCCGACCTGGTGGTCTCCTCGATCGACGCCCGGGTGCTGCACACCCAGTGGATGGGCCCGGCCGAGAGCTCGGACGACTGGCCCGCCTCGGCCGAGCGGCTGCACGGCGTCCCCGGCCGGGTCAGCGTGCTGCTGGCGCTGCGCGGCGAACGCCCGGAGGGCACCGCGCACCGCACGGTGGTGCACGCCGCCGACCCGGCCGCCGAGCTGGCGGGGGTGTTCGGCCCGGGGGTGCCGCCGGACTACCGGCCGACCGTCCAGGTGCTGCGGCCCGACGACCCCTCGCTGCACCCGGCGGGCCACGAGGCGGTGGTGCTGACCGCGACCACGCCCTCGCTCGACCTCGACTGGGGCGTCCCCGGCGTCCCGGAGGCCTTCGCCGACCGGATGCTCGACCAGGTCGACGCGGCCGGCCTGGGCCTGCGCGAGCGGATGCTCTGGCGGGTGGTCCGCACACCCGAGCACACCGAGCGGGAGACCGGCTCCTTCTTCGGCTCCGTCCCTCCCCCGGCGCTGGCGGGCCTCGGCGGCGGCCTCCTCCAGGCCCCGAACGAGGACCACCCGGGCCTCTACCTGACCGGCGGCGCCGCCCACCCCGGCGGCGGACTGGCCCGGGTCGGCATGTCCGCCTGCATCGTGGCCAACCTCATCGGCCCGGCCTGAGCCCCGCCGACCGTCGCGCAGCGACCGTCACGCACCGACCGAGCAGGCCCCCGAGCAGCTCCCGTCGGGACCGCGGGCTCAACCCTGGTGCTGCTGCCAGGTGGGCTGCTGCTGGTAGCCGTACTGGTCGTACTGCGGCTGCTGCGGGATCCCGGTGGTGTGCTGCTGGTCGGGCTGCTGCTGGGCCTGCCACTGCTGCTGTTGCTGCTGGTCGTAGCCGTACTGGCCGGCCTGCTGAGGGTCGTTCAGCGGGTCGTGCTGCTGCTCGTGCGGCTGGGGCTGCTGCTGGTAGGCCACGTAGGGGTCCGGCTGCTGCTGGTAACCGCCGTACGGGTCCTGCTGCTGGTAGCCGCCGTAGCCCTGGTCGTAGCCGAAGACCGGCTGCTGCTGGGCCTGCCACTGCTGCTGTTGCTGCTGGTCGTAGCCGTACTGGCCGGCCTGCTGCTGGAGCTGCTGCGCCGGGTCGTAGCCGCCCTGGTAGGCCTCCGCGTAGGCGTCCTGGTGGGACTGCTGGGGCACCGCCTGGGTGTTCCCGACCGCGTGGAGCACCTCGGTCTGCTGCTGCTCGTAGTAGCTGGCGGCGTACACCCCGTCGGTGGCCAGCTCCTGCATCTCGAAGGCGGCGGTCTGCTCGACCGGCGCCTCCTCCGGCGGCCGGGGCGCGCTGTCCGCGGCCGGCCGGGCCTCCTCGACGGCTCCGACCTCACCGACCCGCTCCGCCGCGACCACGGCCGCGGCGGCGACCGCGCCGCCGCCGGTGAGCGCGCCGAGCAGCGGCACCTTGGCGAGCGGTCCGGGCAGGCTCCCGTCCGCGCGGCGCAGCGACCAGCCGGCCGCGTACCCGCGCTTCACCGAGAGGGTCACGAAGGTCTGGCCCACCGCGAACATCGCGGCGCCGCCGCCGATCACCGGGACCGAGCCCATCGCCATGCCGCCGGCCACCGCCAGGAAGCCGACCAGGGCGAGACCGCGCCAGTGCAGCGGGGCCCGGTTCTGGAACAGCAGCTCGGCGACCAGCCAGAGCGCCACCACCGCCAGCGCGGCGTACAGCAGCAGGTACCCGATCCCCATCCCGCCCGCTACCTCCAGTCGCGTGCCCGCGCCCGCCGCGCGTGTGCGGCGACTGTACCCGTTCAACGGCCCGGGTACCGCATCGCGTTCCCACCCGTCGGGGCTACCGGGAAGGGTGCCCGCGGCGGTGCCCCGAGGGGTGGGAAGCGCGCAGCTCAGCGCTGGTGCAGACCGAGGTTCTGGTAGATCTCGAGGGTCGCGGTGGAGTGGTTCAGGGTGATGAAGTGCAGGCCGGGGGCGCCCTCGGCGAGCAGCCGCTCGGACATCGCGGTGGCGTGCTCCATCCCGACCTCGCGCAGCGCCGCCGGGTCGTCGATGACGGCGCGCAGCCCGGCCTCCAGCTCGGCCGGGAAGGGCGAGCCGCTCAGCTGGGGGAACCGCTCCAGCTGCCGGGCGTTGGTGACCGGCATGATCTCCGGGATGATCGGTGTCTCGCAGCCGGCGGCCGTCACCCGGTCGCGCAGCCGCAGGTAGTCGTCGACCTCGAAGAACATCTGGGTGATGGCGTAGTCGGCACCGGAGCGGATCTTCGCCACGAAGTGCCGGATGTCCTCGTCCCAGTCGGTCGACCGCGGGTGCATGTTGGGCGAGGCCGCCACGCCGACGCAGAAGTCGCCGATGCCCTTGATCAGCTCGACCAGCTCGTACGCGTAGGTGACGCCCTCCGGGTGGCTGACCCACTCGCCCATCGGGTCGCCGGGCGGGTCGCCGCGCACCGCGAGGACGTTGCGGACGCCCTGGTCGGCGTACTGGCCGATGATGTTGCGCAGTTCCGCGACCGAGTGGTCGACGGCGGTCAGGTGGGCGACCGGGGTGAGCGTGGTCTCGGTGGCGATCCGGCCGACCATGTTCACCGTGCGCTCCCGCGAGGAGCCACCGGCGCCGTACGTCATGCAGACGAAGTTGGGGTCGAGCGGTTCGAGCCGCCGGATGGCGTCCCAGAGCTTCTGCTCGCCCACCTCGGTGCGCGGCGGCATGAACTCGAAGGAGAAGGACCGCTTTCCGGCCGCCAGCAGGTCGCGGACGGTCTGTGCGCGGTCCGGTCTGGTCGAAGCGATACCGAGTGCCATGGTGGCAGGTTAGCCGTCGGCCGAAGGGCGCGGACAACTCCGTCCCATGTTTTGAGACATCGGACGGACAAGGGGCGGACCCCGGGCCGACGGCACCGGTGGCGGATCCGGCACCCCCGTGAACAGCGTTTCACCCGTCCGGCCGAAACCGGCCCGTACGGCTGTTCTCCTCCGCCCCGGATACCCTTGCTGCACCACCGCTACCTCCGGAGCCCCATCGTGACCTCGTCCAGCCCGCGGCCGGCCAACCCCATTGACATGGAGGACGTGCGCGAGCGCGTCAACGCCGCCCTCGTCGGCTTGATGGACGGCCAGTCGGCCCTGCTCAGCAAGGTCTCCCCGCAGCTGGACCCGGTCACCGACGCGCTGCGCGACTTCCTGCTGGACGGCGGGAAGCGGCTCCGCCCGGCCTTCTGCTACTGGGGCTGGCGCGGTGCGGGCGGCCCGGCGCGGGGCGAGGGAATCACCCGGGCGGCGGCGGCGCTGGAGCTGCTTCAGGCCAGCGCGCTGGTCCACGACGACCTCATGGACCGCAGCGACACCCGGCGCGGCCTGCCCTCCGTGCACCGCCGCTTCGAGGCGCTGCACCGCGCCCGGGGGTGGCGCGGCGACCGCGAGCAGTACGGTGCCTCGGCCGCGGTGCTGCTCGGTGACCTGCTGCTGATCTGGTGCGACGAGCTGTTCCTGAACTCCGGCCTGGAGCCGGAGGCGGTGCTGGCCGCCAAGCCGATGTTCGACCTGATGCGCACCGAGGTCATGGTCGGCCAGTACCTGGACGTGCTGGAGCCGGTCGCCGGGGACTCCGCCGACGGCGGCGCGCTGGAACGGGCGCAGACCGTCCTGCACTACAAGTCGGCCAAGTACACGATCGAGCGGCCGCTCCAGGTCGGCGCGATGCTCGCGGGCGCCGAGCCCCGGCTGGTGGAGGCCTACGGGGCGTTCGGCCTGCCGCTGGGCGAGGCGTTCCAGCTGCGGGACGACCTGCTCGGTGTGTTCGGCGACCCGGCGGTCACCGGCAAGCCGACCGGCGACGACCTGCGCGAGGGCAAGCGGACGCTGCTGGTCGCGCACGCCATGCGGGGGCTGCCGGCCGACGAGGCGCGCCGGCTGGACGAGCGGCTGGGCGCACCCGACCTGACCCCCGCCGAGGTCGCCGGGCTGCGCGAGCTGGTGGCCCGCAGCGGGGCACCGGAGCGGGTGGAGCGGCGGATCGACGAGCTGATGGGCCAGTCGCTGGCGGCGCTGGAGGCGGCCCCGCTGGCGGACGGGCAGGCCCGGACGGCCCTGCTGGCGCTGGCCGAGGCCGCCACCGTCCGCAAGTACTGAGCCGGACGGCGGCGGCCCCGAAAGGCCTCGGGACCTCGGGGCGGGAGCCCGGGATCAGACGGCGCGCAGCCGCCGGGCGAACTCGGCGGCCGCCGCGCCCGGGTCCTCGGCCGCGGTGATGGCCCGCACGACCACCACCCGACGGGCCCCGGCGGCCAGCACCTCGTCCAGGTTGCCGAGGTCGATCCCGCCGATGGCGAACCACGGCCGCCCGGTGGACAGCTTCGCCGCGTACTCGACCAGACCGAGGCCCGGCGCGAAGCGGCCCGGCTTGGTCGGGGTCGGCCAGACCGGACCGGTGCAGAAGTAGTCGACGCCGGGCTCGACGGCCGCCGCGTCCACCTCGGACTCGGCGTGGCAGGAGCGTCCGATCAGCACGTCCTCGCCGAGGATCGCGCGGGCGGCGGGCACCGGCAGGTCGTCCTGCCCGAGGTGCAGCACGTCGGGACCGGCCGCGTGGGCGACATCGGCCCGGTCGTTGACCGCGAGCAGCTTGCCGTGCCGGCGGCAGGCGTCCTCGAAGACCTCGAGCGCGGCCAGCTCCTGCTTGGCCTCCAGGCCCTTGTCCCGGAGCTGGACGATGTCCACGCCGCCGGCCAGCGCGGCGTCCAGGAACCCGGCCAGGTCGCCCTGCTCGCGCCGGGCGTCGGTGCAGAGGTACAGCCGGGCGTCGGCGAGCCGGCCGCGCCGGTCGGTCACCACGCCATCGCCTGGGCCCGCCGCTTGACCTCGGTGGCCCGGTTCTCGCAGAGCGCCTGCATCGGGGTGCCGGGCAGCGAGGGGTCCTCGGTGAACATCCACACCAGGATCTCGTCGTCGCTGAAGCCGCTGTCGCGCAGCACCGTCAGCGTGCCGATCAGGTGCTTGACCGGGCCGGTCTCGTCGATGAACGCCGCCGGGACCTGCAGCGACTTGTTGGGGCCGCGGCGGACGGCGATCAGGTCACCCTTCTTGACCATGCTGCGGACCTCGGTGATCACCAGGCCCCACCGCTCGGAGATGTCGGGCAGGTAGAGCCACGCGGGGACCAGGGATTCAATCTTGGCTTCGATCTCACTCACCCCACCAGACTGCCACCTCCGCGGCCCCCCGCGCACCAATCGGCCTCCCCGGCGGCTACCCGGCGACGGCCGACTTCAGCGGAACGGCCGGGTCGGCCGCCCGGGCCGGGTCCAGGACGGCGCCGCGCTCGACCAGCCGGCGGCCCTGGGTCAGGTCGCGCGGCCGGTCCACCGCGAGCAGCGCCCGCAGCACGCCGTCGCGCAGCCACAGCACCGTCCAACCGGCGTCGTCCGGCGAGCCGCGCCACAGCAGTTCGTCGTCCGCGCCGTGCCGCCCGGCGTACTGCACCATCCGTCCGAACTGCTCCGACCAGAAGTACTGCACCGGGTCGTACGGCGGCGCGTCCGTACCGAGCAGGGTGGCGGCGGCGGCCTCGCCGGACTGCAGCGCGTGGTCCCAGTGCTGGACGGTCAGCCGGGTGCCGGAGCGCGCCGAGGGGTAGCCGACGCAGTCGCCGGCCGCGAGCACGCCGGGCACGGTGGTGCGCAGCCGCTCGTCCACCAGGACGGCGCCGGCCGCGTCCAGCGCGACGCCGGTGCCGGCCAGCCAGCCGGTGGCCGGGCGGGCGCCGATGCCGACCACGACCTCGTCCGCGGGCAGCCGAGAACCGTCGGCGAGCAGTACCGCGCCCGGTTCGACGGCGGCCACGCCGGTGCCGCAGCGCAGCACCGTCCCGGCCTCGGCGTACCAGCCGGCCATCGCCCGGCCGACCTCGGTGGGCAGGGCGCCGGGGACGGGCGCCGGCCCGGCCTCGACCACGGTCACCTCGCAGCCCGCCGCCCGGGCGGCGGTGGCCACCTCGGCACCGATCCAGCCCGCCCCGACCAGCACCAGGCGCAGGCCGGGACGGAGCAGGGCGCGCAGCGCCAGCGCGTCGTCCAGGGTGTGCAGCAGGTGGGCCCGCTCGGCTCCGGGCAGGACCCGCGGTTCGGAGCCGGTGGCGATCAGCAGCGCGTCGTACCGGACGTCCCCGGCGTCGGTGTGCAGGGTGCCGGCGGTGCCGGGTCCGCCGTCGGGGGTGAGTCCGGTGGCGCGGCGGCCGGTGAGGAGTTCGACCTCGAGCTGCCCGAAGTCGAGGTCGAGGGCGGTGCTGTCGGTCTTTCCGAGCAGGACGTCCTTGGAGAGCGGCGGCCGGTCGTAGGGAGCGTGCGGCTCCTCGCCGACCAGGGTGATCCAGCCCTGCCAGCCGTCCCGCCGCAGCACCGCGGCGCACTGCGCCCCGGCCAGGCCCGCGCCGACCACGACCACCCGATCCGTCCGTCCCGTACCGCTCAGCTCAGCCACGTCCGTCACTGTACTGAGCCCGGTCGTAGGCCCTCCGACCCAGGACCGCCTCCCGGTCCGGGCCCGTCACGGGCACCTTCAGCCCCCCGACCCCCCCGGAGTTAAGGTGGGGGCACCATCACGGGAGCCCGGCGGACCGGGCTGAGAGGCGGGCTGGCACGGCCCGCGACCGTCCGAACCTGATCCGGGTCATACCGGCGAAGGGAGAGCAGCGACTTTGACACGCTTGGCATCGGGCGACCGCGCCGAGGTGCTGGTGGTCGGCGGCGGGATCATCGGGCTCGTGGTCGCCTGGCAGGCGGCCCGGCGGGGCCTCGGGGTCACCGTGCTCGACCCGGCCCCCGGCGGCGGCGCCGCCCGGGTCGCGGCCGGCATGCTCGCCCCGGTCACCGAACTCCAGTACGGCGAGGAGCCCCTGCTCCGCCTCGGCATGGCCTCCAACGAGCGCTGGGCGGCCTTCGCCGCCGAACTCACCGAGGCGAGCGGCGGCCTGGACACCGGCTACCGGCAGTGCGGCACCCTCGCCGTCGCGCTGGACTCCGACGACCGCGAGGAACTGCGCGAACTGCACGCCTTCCACCGGCGGCTCGGCCTGGACTCGCAGTGGCTCACCGGCCGCGAGGCCCGCCGGCTGGAGCCGATGCTCGCCCCCGGCGTGCGCGGCGGACTGCACGTCACGGACGACCACCAGGTGGACGGCCGCCGGCTGGCCGCCGCCCTGGTCCGGGCCTGCGAGCGGGCCGGCGTGGTGCTGCGCCGCGCCGAGGCCGCCGGGCTGCTGGTCGAGGGCGACCGGGCGACCGGCGTCCGGCTCACCGACGGCACGGCCCTCACCGCCGGGCGGACCGTGCTCGCGGCCGGCTCGCGCAGCCACCTGCTGGCCGGACTGCCCCCCGGCGTGCTGCCCGCGATCCGCCCGGTCAAGGGCCAGGTGCTGCGGCTGCGGGTACCGGCGGCCTACCGGCCGTTCCTGTCCCGCAACGTCCGCGCCGTCGTGCGCGGCGGCCACATCTACCTGGTGCCGCGCGCCGACGGAGAGCTGGTGATCGGCGCGACCACCGAGGAGCAGGGCCACGACACCACGGTCACCGCCGGCGGCGTCTACGAGCTGCTGCGCGACGCGCACGAGCTGGTGCCCGGCATCACCGAGCTGCCGCTGGTCGAGACCGGCGCCGGACTGCGGCCCGGCTCGCCGGACAACGCGCCGCTGCTCGGCCCGACCGCCCTGCCCGGCCTGGTCGCCGCCACCGGCCACTACCGCAACGGCGTGCTGCTGACGCCCGTCACCGGCGACCTCCTCGCCGAGTACCTGGCCACCGGCGACCTGCCGGAACTCGCCCGCCCGTTCTCCCCCCACCGATTCACGAAGGTCCCGGCATGAGCCCCCGCACCAGCGACACCACCCCGAACGTCCGGCTGAGCGTCAACGGCGAGCAGCGCGAGGTCCCCGCCTCGACCACCCTGGCCGAGGTGGTCGCCACCCTCAGCGAGGCCCACTCCGGGGTCGCCGCCGCCCTCAACGAGACCGTGGTGCCGCGCACCCGGTGGCCGCTCACCGCACTGTCCGCGGGTGACCGGATCGAGATCCTCACCGCCGTCCAGGGAGGCTGACCGATGGCCGACGACCTTCTCACCATCGCCGGGACGTCCTTCTCCTCCCGGCTGATCATGGGCACCGGCGGCGCCCCCAGCCTGGAGGTCCTGGAGCAGGCCCTCCAGGTGTCCGGCACCCAGCTGACCACGGTGGCGATGCGCCGGGTCGACGCCACCACCCAGGGCTCGGTGCTCGACGTCCTGACCCGCAACGGCATCCGCGTGCTGCCCAACACCGCGGGCTGCTTCACCGCCGGCGAGGCCGTGCTGACCGCCCGGCTGGCCCGCGAGGCGCTCGGCACCGACTGGGTGAAGCTCGAGGTGATCGCCGACGAGCGGACCCTGCTGCCGGACCCGATCGAGCTGCTGGACGCCGCCGAGACCCTGGTCGACGACGGCTTCACGGTGCTGCCGTACACCAACGACGACCCGGTGCTGGCCCGCAAGCTGGAGGACGTGGGCTGTGCGGCGATCATGCCGCTGGGCTCGCCGATCGGCTCCGGCCTGGGCATCCGCAACCCGCACAACTTCCAGCTGATCGTCGAGGGCGCCGGGGTCCCGGTGATCCTGGACGCCGGCGCCGGCACCGCCTCGGACGTCGCGCTGGCGATGGAACTGGGCTGCGCCGCGGTGATGCTGGCCTCCGCGGTCACCCGGGCCCAGGACCCGGTGCTGATGGCCGACGCGATGCGGCACGCCGCCGAGGCCGGCCGGCTCGCGTACCGGGCCGGCCGGATCCCGCGCCGCTTCCACGCCGAGGCCTCCTCCGCGATGGCCGGCCGCGCCGACCTCGACACCCGCGAGCGCCCGGCGTTCTGACGGCGGTCCCGACGTCCGGCCGGTGTCACAAAGCGGGCACAGAGCGGCCCCCGGAGCGGTGTCTCCGGGGGCCCTCCGATCCCAACGGCCTAGACTCGCCGGGTGGACATGGCTTTGCGCGACCCCCTGATCGGTACCCTGCTCGACGGCCGGTACCGGGTCGAGCGACGGATCGCCGCCGGTGGGATGTCCACCGTCTACCGGAGCACCGACACCCGGCTCGACCGGGTCGTCGCGCTCAAGGTCATGCACGCCTCGCTGGCCGGGGACGCCGCGTTCACCGCCCGCTTCATCCGCGAGGCCAAGGCCGTCGCCCGGCTCGCCCACCCCAACGTGGTCAACGTCTTCGACCAGGGCGCGGACGGCGGCCATGTCTTCCTCGCCATGGAGTACGTGCCCGGCCGCACCCTGCGCGACCTGCTGAACGACCGCGGCGCGCTCTCCATCCGGGCCGCGCTGGACATCCTGGAGCCGGTGCTCGCCGCGCTCGGCGCCGCCCACCGGGCCGAGCTGGTGCACCGCGACGTCAAGCCCGAGAACGTCCTGATCACCGACGACGGGCTGGTCAAGGTCGCCGACTTCGGCCTGGTCCGGGTGCTGAACGCCGCCGACGGCGCGGCCTCCTCCAGCACCTCGACCACCGACACCGTGCTCGGCACCGTCTCCTACCTGGCGCCCGAACAGATCCGCCCCGGCGCCGAGACCGACCGGCGGGTGGACGTCTACGCGGCCGGCATCCTGCTGTACGAGATGCTCACCGGCTCCCGTCCGCACACCGGCGAGAACCCGGTCCAGGTGATGTACCGGCATCTGCACGAGGACGTCCCGCCGCCGTCCGCGACGGTGCCCGGGGTGGTGCCCGAACTGGACGCGATAGTGGCCGGGGCCTGCGCCCGTGACCGCGAGCTCCGCCCGTACGACGCGGTGGAACTGCTCGCCGCGCTCCAGCGGGTCCGCCGCGGGCTCACGCCGGCCCAGCTGGACGCCGAGCCGCCCGCCTCCACCCGCCCCAGCCCCCGGTACCCGACCGGCGAGGCGACCTCGGTGCTCACCCCGGTGGCCCCGGCGGCCCCGGTCGAGCGCACCAGTGTGCTGGACGTGCCGCCGGACGTCATGGAGCAGCTGCTCACCGAGCCCCGTCCGTACGACGAGCCGCCGCCGGTCCGGACGCCCCGCGCCCGCCGGTCCGGGGCCGGACGCCGCTCCGGGTCCGCCCGACGGCGGCTGCCGCGCAAGCCGCTGATCTGGGCGGCCGTGCTGACCACCCTGGTGCTGCTGGTCGGCGGGGCGACGTACGCGATCTCGGGCGCGGTGTACGGCACGGTGCCGGGTGTGCTCGGCAAGGACCGGGCCGAGGCGGAGCGGATCCTGGACGCCGCCGGCATGCACGGGCGGATCACCGAGGTGTACAGCGAGACCGTCCCGGCCGGCCAGGTGGTCGCGGCCGCCCCCGGGGTCGGCACCCGGTCCCGGAAGAGCGACGTCGTGACGCTCACCGTCTCGCGCGGCCCGAAGCGCATCGCCGTGCCGGACCTGGTCGGCAAGCCGTCCGCGCAGGCCGCCTCGGCACTCGCCGGAACGCAGCTGGCGGCCGGCACGGTGACCTCGGTGTTCAGCGACACCGTGCCGGAGGGTTCGGTGATCAGCAGCTCGCCCGCCGCCGGGGAGCAGGTGGCGGAGAACACGCCGGTGGCGCTGGTGGTCAGCAAGGGCATGGTGGCGGTGCCGGACGTGACCGGGATGAGCAAGGAGGCCGCGGAGAAGGCGCTCCAGGCGGCCGGGTTCGCGATGCAGAGCAGCGGGGTCAACCTGTTCGGCACCGGCAAGGTGACCGGTCAGTCCCCGGCGGCCGGTGAGCGCAAGCCGCAGCGCACCGTGGTGACGGTCACCTTCCCGTTCTTCTAGGAACGGCCCGTCCGGGCCGCGGCGACCCCCGCGCACGCGCCCTACCGGAGCGGACCGTCGCCCGCCTCCTCCTGGTGGGAGTACCGCTGCTCCCGCCACGGGTCGGCCCGGTTGTGGTAGCCGCGCTCCTCCCAGAAGCCGCGCCGGTCGGCCCGCATGTACTCGACCGCCCGGACCCATTTGGGTCCCTTCCACGCGTACAGCCGGGGGACGACCAGTCGGACCGGGAAGCCGTGCTCGGCGGTGATCGTCTCGCCGTTGCGGTGGGTGGCGAGCAGGGTGTCGGGGGCGGCGAAGTCGGCCAGCCGCAGATTGGCGCTGTAGCCGTACTCGGCCCAGACCATGACGTGGGTGACGTCCCGGTCCGGCGGCACCAGGTCGAGCAGCAGCGCGGCGGCCACGCCGGTCCAGTCGCTGTCGAGCACCGAGAACCGGGTGACGCAGTGCAGGTCGGCCCGGACCGTGGTGCGGGGCAGGGCGTCGAAGGCCTCGAAGTCCCAGCTGTGCTTCTCGGCCGAGGCGGTCGCGCCGAACACCTGGAGGTCCCAGGTCAGCGGCTTGAACCGGGGTACCGGTCCGTAGTGCAGGGCGGGCCAGCCCCGCTGGACCCGCTGGCCCGGCGGGAGCCGGGGGTCAGACGGCGACGACGGTTCTTGCTCGGACTGACCCATGGATCCATGGTGACAGACGGCGGGCAGCGGGCCGCGCGCGCCCCTTTGCCACCTCGCACGCCCCGCTCGTACAGCTCAAGGCGCTGGCAAATCGGATATTCCGACACATGTCCTAGTGAGTGTGAACTTACTGGAATTTCTTCCCACCCCGGTGCCAGGATGCCTGCAGCCGGAGGGTAACGGCCGTGTCCCGCACGCACAGCAGGAAGGCAACGCCATGAAGGGCGACACCGAGGTCATCGAGTTCCTCAACGAACAGCTCACCGCCGAGCTGACCGCGATCAACCAGTACTTCCTGCACGCCAAGATGCAGGAGAACTTCGGCTGGACGAAGCTCGCCAAGTACACCCGGCACGAGTCCTTCGACGAGATGAAGCACGCCGAGGTGCTCACCGACCGGATCCTCTTCCTGGACGGCCTGCCCAACTACCAGCGGCTGTTCCACGTCCGGATCGGCCAGACGGTCAAGGAGATGTTCGAGGCGGACCGGCAGGTCGAGGTCGAGGCGATCGACCGGCTGAAGCGCGGGATCGTGGTGATGCGCGCCAAGAACGACGTCACTTCGGCGAACATCTTCGAATCGATCCTGGAGGACGAGGAGCACCACATCGACTACCTCGACACCCAGCTCGAGCTGCTGGAGAAGCTCGGGGAGGCGCTCTACCTCGCGCAGCTGATCGAGCAGCCGGAGTCCTGACCGGGGCCGGAGCACCGGGCGGGACCGGGCACCGCGGCCCGCAGGCCGGGGCTCAGGCGACGCGCAGCGTCACGACCGGCGCCGCCGGTACCGGTGCCGGCTCGGGCTCCCCGGAGTCGGCGCCCGGGTCGGCCAGGCCGAGCTTGGCGGCCAGCCGGGCGGTCGGGCACGGCCGGGCACCGTGCTCGCCGAGCAGTGCCTGGATGCGCCGGACGCAGGATCCGCAGTCGGTGCCGGCCTTGCAGCCCTTGGCGATCCGGCGCGGGGTGTCGGCTCCCGCGTCGATCGCCCGCTTCACCTGGTCCTCGGTGACCGCATGGCACATGCACACGTACATCGCGGTCTCTCCCGGGGTGAAGCGAGTGGATCTTGACTAAGGCTTGCCTTAGTTCACTAAGCCTCACCTTACCCGCCGATCCGGGTACGCAAAAGCCTCTCCGGCCGGGGAAAACCCCAGGCCGGAGAGGCTTCGGTCACATCCGGGACGGTCTCAGACGGTGCCGCGGTACATCTCGGCGACCAGGAAGGCCAGGTCCAGCGACTGGCTGCGGTTGAGCCGCGGGTCGCAGGCCGTCTCGTAGCGCTGGTGCAGGTCGTCGACCAGCACCTCGTCGCCACCGCCGACGCACTCGGTGACGTCGTCGCCGGTCAGCTCCACGTGGATGCCGCCCGGGTGGGTGCCGAGCGCCCGGTGCACCTCGAAGAAGCCCTTGACCTCGTCGAGCACGTCGTCGAAGCGGCGGGTCTTGTGCCCGCTGGACGCCTCGAAGGTGTTGCCGTGCATCGGGTCGCAGATCCAGACCGGCTGCGCGCCCGAGGCGGTGACCTTCTCCACCAGGGTCGGCAGGGCGTCGCGGACCTTGCCCGCACCCATCCGGGTGATGAAGGTGAGCCGTCCGGGCTCGCGCTCCGGGTCCAGCTTCTCGATCAGGGTGAGCGCCTCGTCGACCGTGGTGGTCGGGCCGAGCTTCACACCGATCGGGTTGCGGATCTTCGAGGCGAACTCGATGTGCGCGTGGTCCAGCTGCCGGGTGCGCTCGCCGATCCACACCATGTGGCCGGAGACGTCGTACAGCTCGCCGGTGCGCGAGTCCACGCGGGTCAGCGCGGTCTCGTAGTCCAGGACCAGCGCCTCGTGGGACGAGAAGAACTCGACGGTCCGGAACTCCTCCGGCGCGACACCGCAGGCGTTCATGAACGCCAGCGCGTTGTCGATCTCGCGGGCCAGCTGCTCGTAGCGCTGACCGGCCGGCGAGTTGCGCACGAAGTCCTGGTTCCAGGCGTGCACCTGGCGCAGGTCCGCGTAGCCGCCGGTGGTGAAGGCACGCACCAGGTTGAGCGTCGCGGCGGACGCGTTGTACATCCGCTTCAGGCGCTCCGGGTCCGGGATCCGGGACTCGGGGGTGAACTCGAAGCCGTTCACCGAGTCGCCCCGGTAGACCGGCAGGGTCACGCCGTCGCGGGTCTCGGTCGACTTCGAGCGCGGCTTGGAGTACTGGCCGGCGATCCGGCCGACCTTCACCACCGGCACCGAGGCCGCGTAGGTGAGCACGGCCGCCATCTGCAGCAGGGTCTTGAGCTTGTTGCGGATGTGCTCCGCGGAGACGCCGTCGAAGGCCTCGGCGCAGTCGCCGCCCTGCAGCAGGAACGCCTCGCCCCGCGCCACGGCACCGAGTCGGGCGCGCAGCTGGTCGCACTCGCCGGCGAAGACGAGCGGCGGATACGAGGCGAGGTCCGCAAGGGTCTTGCGCAGAGCCTCTTGGTCCGGCCATTCGGGCTGCTGCGCCGCGGGCAGGGTTTGCCAGGTGTGGGGATTCGTCACGGTCACGCGGTCAAGGCTACGGGGTGCGGCAACCGAATTGTGACCACCGCCCGAGGGATGAGACACCTCTCGGACAATCGGGTGACGGGCCTCACGCCGCCCCGGGGATCCGCTAGGCTCGGTCCCGTGAACACGCCGCACACCCGATCCTGGTGGTGGGCCGACCCTTCGGGTGGCCCACAGTCAGCGCGTTCCTAGACGCACACGACGGCCGCCCCCCGGGGCGGCCGTCGGCGTTCCACCAGCCGGTCGGCAGCCTCCCGGAGCGGAAACCCCACCCCGCCGCAGAAGCCACCCCGGAAGGAACGCCGCCACCGTGACCAGTGCCGCCGACCTGCTCGCCCGCCTCACCGCCGCCGACGCACCGGCCTTCGCCCTGCTGCACCGCCGCACTCCCCGCACCGCGCCGGACACCGTCGAGATCCTGCTCGGCACCGTCGGCAGCCACGACCGGCTGGCGGACCTGCCGGTCCGCCACGGCGTCCCCGCCGACGGCCCGGTCCACGACCTGCTGGCCCTGGTCCCCTACCGGCAGATCCGCGAGCGCGGCTTCGAGGCGCACGACGACGGCACCCCGCTGCGGGCGCTCTCGGTCACCGAGCAGTACGCCCTGCCGCTGGCCGAGGTCACGGACGCGCTGCCGCAGCTGCCGGTCTCCCTGACCGACGGCGGCTTCGACATCGACGACGCCGAGTACGCCGAGATCGTCCGCCGGGTGATCGAGGACGAGATCGGCCGCGGCGAGGGCGCCAACTTCGTCGTCCGCCGCGACTTCACCGCGACCCTGGAGGACTTCTCGCCCGCGCTGGCCCTCACCCTGTTCCGGCGGCTGCTGGAGCAGGAGCGCGGCGCCTACTGGACCTTCCTGGTGCACACCGGCGACCGGGTGCTCGTCGGCGCCTCCCCCGAGGTGCACGTCCGGCAGAGCGGCGGGACGGTCGTGATGAACCCGATCTCCGGCACCTACCGCTACCCCGCCGCCGGCTCCGACCTGGACTCGCTGATCTCCTTCCTCCACGACCCCAAGGAGCTCGAGGAGCTGACCATGGTGGTCGACGAGGAGCTCAAGATGATGTGCACCGTCGGCGACCTCGGCGGCCAGGTGCTCGGTCCCCGACTGAAGGAGATGTCCCACCTCGCGCACACCGAGTACGAGCTGCGCGGCCGCACCTCGCTGGACGTCCGCGAGGTGCTGAAGGAGACCATGTTCGCCGCCACCGTCACCGGCAGTCCGGTGCAGAACGCCACCCGGGTGATCAAGCGGTACGAGCGCGGCGGGCGCGGCTACTACTCCGGCGCGCTCGCCCTGATCGGCCGCTCGGCCAGCGGCGGCCAGCTGCTGGACTCCCCGATCTGCATCCGCACCGCCGACATCGACCCGGCCACCGGCCGGCTCGCGGTCCGGGTCGGCGCCACCCTGGTCCGGCACTCCGACCCGGACGGCGAGGTCGCCGAGACCCACGCCAAGGCCGCCGGGGTGCTCACCGCGATCGGCGCCCGCCCGGCCCCGGCCCGGACCCCCGGCCGCAACGGCCCGCGACTCGCCGACCACCACCGCGTCCAGGCGGCGCTGGACGCCCGCCGGGCCGGCCTCGCCCCGTTCTGGCTGCGGATGCAGCAGCCGGCCCGGATCACCGAGGAGCTGGAGACCCTCGTCGTCGACGGCGAGGACACCTTCACCGCGATGCTCGGCCACCTGCTGACCTCGCTCGGCCACCGGGTCACCGTGGCCCGGTTCGACGAACCGGGCCTGCGCGAGCGGGTCGCCGCGCACCCCGGCGCGCTGGTGCTCGGCCCCGGTCCGGGCGACCCGGCCGCCGCCGACGACCCCAAGATGGCCGTGCTGCGCCCGATCGTCACCGACGCGCTGGCCGCCGTCCGGGAGGGCCGGCGGACCGCCCCGCTGCTCGCCGTCTGCCTCAGCCACCAGCTGCTGTCCGGCGCGCTCGGGCTGCCGCTGGCCCGCAAGGCGGTGCCGTACCAGGGCGCGCAGGAGAGCGTGGACCTCTTCGGCGAGCAGCGGACGGTCGGCTTCTACAACACCTTCACGGCGCGCTGCACCGACGCCGACGCCGCCCGGCTGGCCGCCGCGGGCGTCGAGGTGGCCCGGGACCCGCTGACCGGGGACGTGCACGCGCTGCGCGGCCCGGGCTTCGCCGGACTGCAGTTCCACCCCGAGTCGGTCCTCACCAGGGACGGCGTGGAGATCGTCGCCGGGCTGCTGCGCGGGGCGGTGGCCGGCGTACCGCGCTGAGCCGCCGTCACCGGGCCGACGGCGTACCTGTCGGGCGGGGTGGGCCGGGCGGGGTGGTGCGGCCGCACACCCCGCCCGGGCGTCACACCGCGTCGTCCAGCCCCTGCTCGATCGCGTACCTGACCAGCTCGACCCGGTTGTGCAGCTGGAGCTTGCCCAGGGTGTTCTGGACGTGGTTCTGCACCGTGCGGTGGGACAGCACCAGCCGATCGGCGATCTGCTTGTACGACAGCCCCTTCGCGACCATCCGCAGCACCTCGGTCTCCCGGGCCGTCAGCTGCGGGACGACCGGCGCGGCCGGGGCGGGCGGCTCGGCCGCCAGCCGGCGGAACTCGCCGAGCACCAGCCCCGCCAGGCCGGGGGTGAACACCGCGTCGCCGACGGCGGTGCGGCGCACCGCGTCCAGCAGTTCCTCCCGCCCGGTCGACTTGACCAGGTAGCCGGTCGCACCCGACTTCACCGCCTCCAGGACGTCCGCGTGCTCGCCGCTCGCGGACAGCACCAGCACGCGTGCCGACGGGTCGTGCCCGACCACCTGGCGGCAGACCTCGGCACCGGACAGACCGGGCAGGTTGAGGTCGAGCACCACGACCTGCGGGGAGCAGGCGCGGGCCCGGCGGACGGCCTCCTCGCCGTCCCCGGCGGTGGCCACCACGTCGAGCCCGGCCTCGGCGAGGTCCCGGGAGACGGCGTCGCGCCACATCGGGTGGTCGTCCACCACCATCACCCGCACCGGGCGGTCGGCGGCCGCCTGCTGATCCGTCGACAGGTCGGTGGTCATGCGCGGAACCCTTTCGCGGGAGGTGTCACAGGAGGCCGGCCGGGGCGCCGGACGCGGTGCGCGGGACCCTGAGCTCCACCTCGACGCCCTCCCCGGGCGCCGAGTACAGCTCCGCGGTGCCGCCGAGGTCCAGCAGCCGGCCCCGGATCGACTGGGAGACGCCCAGCCGCCCGGCCCGCTCCGCCTCGCCGAGCCGCCCCGGCGCGAAGCCGGGACCGTCGTCGCGGATCGAGACCGTGACGGCCTCCGGCTCGTCCTCGACCAGGATCCAGGCCCGCGCCCCCGGCCCGGCGTGCCGGCGCACATTGTCCACCGCGGCGCCGACGGCGGCGGCCAGCTCACCGGCGGCCCGTCCGGGCAGCAGTACCGGGGTGCCGGGGGCCGAGACGGTCACCCGCTCGTCGGTGCACGGGGCGAGCAGGGCGCGGAGGTCCTGCGGCTCCTCGGGCGCGCGCTGCTCGGGCAGCGGTCCGCCGCTCATCAGCGCGCGCAGGGCGCGTTCCTGCTCGCCGGCCAGCCGCCCCAGCTCGGTGAGGCCGGCGCCGCCGGCCGGGGCCTCGCTGCCCCGGCGCTGGACGAGGGCGAGCACCTGCAGCACCCCGTCGTGGATGTCCCGGGAGAGCCGCTCCCGCTCCCGGGTGGCCGCCTCGACCTGGAGTGCCCGGGTGAGCGTCGCCTCGCTGGCCCGGGCCAGTTCGATCACGTAGCCGATCGCACAGCCGGCCACCATCAGCAGCACGATGTTGTGGAGGTTGTCGCCGGTCGCGCCGCCGTGGCCGAGGATGTTGGCCACCCCGATCACCGAGCCGGCCGCCGCCGCCCAGCGCCAGCCGCCCCGGCCGGCGAAGCCGAGCACGGTGCCGGCCGCCCAGATGGTGGGCAGGGTCGGCGCGCCGTGGCTGATCCGGGAGGGCTCGTCGATCATGCCGCTCATCACGATGCCGGTGACGACGAGCGTGAGATCGGTGGCGAGCACGTACCAGGTGCAGCGCTGCGGGCCGGAGAAGGCCCGGGTGGAGGCGAGCGTCCAGAGGGTCAGCGCGCCGAGGTAGATCCAGCCCGCGACGGGGTGCAGGAACTCCAGGTAGGAGTCGAAGTAGCGCAGCAGCGCGTACACCAGGGCGAGCACCCGGAACGAGGAGATCGCCCGCCAGAGCGGCAGTTCGACGGACATGCCGCCCGCCGCCACCGCCGCGCCGACCGCGCCCGGGCGCGCCGCTCCGGCTCCGCCGCCGTCCGTCATCCCCGTCGCCCTCCCCCGGCGCCGGACCGGCCCCGGCTCAGGCCGGCCCGGTCTCCTTCTGCTGCTCCTGCGCGGCCTTGTCCTGCTCGGCCTTCTCCAGCTTCTCCGCCTCGGCCTTCTCGGCCTTGGCGGCGGCCTGCTCGGCCTTCTGCACGGCCTTGCGCTCGGCGTCGGCCTTCTTCTTGTCGTCGGCCAGCTGCCGCTTGGCGGCGGTCGCGTAGATGTCCACGTACTCCTGGCCGGACAGCCGCATGATCTCGTACATCACCTCGTCCGTCACCGAACGGAGGATGAAGCGGTCGTTCTCCATGCCGTGGTAGCGGGAGAAGTCCAGCGGGCGGCCGATCCGGATGCCCGGGCGGGTGCCGAAGTTCGGGACCACCTGGCCGGGCGGCTGCACCTTCTCGGTGTCGATCATCGCGACCGGGATGACCGGCGCGCCGGTGGCCAGCGCGACC
This sequence comes from Streptomyces sp. TLI_053, assembly GCF_900105395.1. Taxonomy (NCBI): domain Bacteria; kingdom Bacillati; phylum Actinomycetota; class Actinomycetes; order Kitasatosporales; family Streptomycetaceae; genus Streptomyces; species Streptomyces sp. TLI_053. The sequence continues at coordinate 6,647,642 of NZ_LT629775.1, read as the reverse complement.
CGGGCCAGGCCGCCGACCTTGCCCCGGTAGAGCTTGCCGTCGGGCGAACGGGTGCCCTCCGGGTAGACGCCGAACAGCTCGCCCCGGTCCAGCACGGCGATCGCCGAACGGATCGCCGCCTCGCCGGCGCCGCGCACGCCCGAGCGGTCCACCGGGAGCTGGCCGACGCCCTTGAAGAAGGCGGCGGTCAGCCGGCCCTTGATGCCGGGCGTGGTGAAGTACTCCGCCTTGGCGATGAAGGTCACCCGGCGCTTGATCAGCGCGGGGAAGAAGAAGGAGTCCGAGAACGAGAGGTGGTTGCTCGCGATGATCGCGGCACCCTCGGTGGGGATGTTCTCCTCACCCTCGATCCACGGCCGGAAGAAGATCCGAAGCAGTGGCGCGACGATCATCTTCATCAGTCGGTAGAACAACCCGGGCCTCCTGTATTGCGGACCGGTCGATCCTAATGCCCTTCGGTGTCCGCCCGTGCCCCGCCCCGCCCCGACGGGGTGTCCCGGGGGCGGTGCGGCCCGCTGCCCGGCGGGGGTGTACGGGGCGGGCGGGCACGTGGGACGATGCGAATTCCGCAGCCTCCGGTGCCGGCCGGTCCCCGGACGCTCCCGCACGTCCAGCGCGTACCGCTCGTACCGGCGCCACCTCCGGCGCCACCGTCCAGCGTCCTCGCCCGCGAAGGAGCCCGCCATGCCGCTGCTGCCCGGCGCCGAACCGTACCGCCACCGGGGCGGGCCGGTGGGCGTCCTGCTCTGCCACGGGTTCACCGGCTCCCCGCAGTCGCTGCGGCCGTGGGCGGAGGACCTGGCCCGGGCCGGGCACACCGTCGCGCTGCCGGTGCTGCCGGGCCACGGCACCCGCTGGCAGGACATGCAGCTCACCCGCTGGGAGGACTGGTACGCGGAGGTCGAACGGGAGCTGCTCGCGCTGGCCGGGCAGTGCGAGCGGGTCTTCGTCGTCGGGCTCTCGATGGGCGGCGGGCTGGCGCTGCGGCTGGCCTCGGTGCACGGCCCGAAGATCGCCGGACTGGTGCTGGTCAACCCGTCGGTGCGGTCGGACAACCCCGCGAGTGTCATTCTGCCGGTGCTGCGCCACCTGGTGCCGAGCGTGCCCGGGGTCGCCAACGACATCGCCCGGCCCGGCGCGGACGAGCTGGCCTACGACCGCACCCCGCTGCACGCCGCCTGGTCGCTGGCCCGGCTGTGGAAGGACGTCCAGGCCCGGCTGCCCCGGGTGACCCAGCCGGTGCTGCTCTTCCGCAGCCCGCAGGACCACGTGGTCTCGGCGGCCAACTCCGAGCTGGTGCTGGCCCGGATATCCTCGACCGATGTGACGGAGCGGCTGTGCCAGCGCAGCTACCACGTCGCGACGCTGGACCACGACGCGGGGGAAATATTCGCGGCCGCCCAGGACTTCATCCGACGGTTGGCTCCCGCGCACGCGGCGGGCGTCATCCCGGTGAAATCCGACCACCACCAAGGCTGAAGGGCCGGAAGTGCACGAGAGCAGCACGGCGGGCGGCGAGGACGACGCGCCCCGCGAGGACGGTGCGACCACGGGCGGCGCGCGGCCGGGCGCCGGGCGGGCCGACGGCGAGCAGACGGGCCGGGGCCCGGCCGGGGGCGCGGCGGCCCCGGCCACGGGCGGCGAGGCGGCGACGGCCGGCGCGTCCGGGGCCGGGCCGGGGTCCGCGTCGGGTCCGGCTCCGGGCCCGGGCTCGGCTCCGGGCCCGGCCTCCGGCTCCGCCGAGGCCCCGGTGGCGGGCGAGGGCGGCGGGGCGGCCGAGCCGTCCCGGACGCGGCGCGCGCCCGAGCGCAGCCAGGCCGAGCAGGACGAGATCTTCGCCGCGCTGGTCGCCCAGTTCGACGACCCGGTGGACCTCAACAACCCCAACTGGCCCGAGGTCGAGAACCTCCGGGCGCGCGGCGAGCTCAAGGGCTTCAAGGACCCCTCCGGCGCCGACCGGCTCCCCGGCGACCCCGGTGACCTCTCCGACCTGGCGCCCCAGCCGCGCCCCCGCTCCGGCCGTCCGGTGATGCCGGCCGCCGGGGCCGCCGGGCCGCGCGACTTCGAGCTGTCCGAGGAGACCGACGAGGGTCACTTCGTCCCGCCGGAGCCGCCGCCGCTGCCCGAGGCCGACACCACCGCCAAGTTCGCCTGGCTGGCCGTGCTCGGCGGGCCGGCGCTGCTGCTCTTCGACGCGGTGGTCTGGCGCGAGGTCTCCGGCTGGCCGGCCTGGGTCGGGGTCGCCTCCTTCCTCGGCGGGTTCGCCACCCTGGTGGTCCGGATGAAGGACCGCGACGAGGACGAGCCCGAGGACCCGCACGGCGGCGCCGTCGTCTGACCCCTTCGACCCCTTCGCTGCCCGCGCCCCGGGCGGTCCCCGGGCGTCCGTCGCACGGCGCCGGGCCGGGCCGGGCCGGGCCGGGCAACGACACGGTCGACGGCGGGTCCGGCACCGACACCCTGAACGGCCCCTCGGACACCGGCAGTTGCACCGCGGCGGCGGGTGACCCGGTCATCGGCCGCCCGTAGCGCGTGTCCTTCGGTACGCCCGCGCGGTGCGGCACCCGGGAGGTGTGCCGCGCCGCGCGGCGGTGTCAACGGCCGGCCGGACCCGGCCCCGGTGCGGGCGGCCGGAGCACGGCCAGCACCGGCAGGTGGTCGGTGGCGGCCCGCAGGTCGGCCCCGGTGACGCCGGGCAGCCCGTGCGGGACACCGCAGGCCAGCACCTCGATGTCGGGGGTGGCGAAGACGGCGTCGAGCCGCTGGTAGGGGTTCTCCGGGACGGAGGTCATCTCGCCGCCCCAGGGCGCCACCCGGTACCCGTCCTGGAGCCGGGCGGCCAGCGAGCGCCAACCGGGCCCGTCCGGGTGCTCGTTGAAGTCCCCGGCGATCACTCCGGGTCCCGCGTACCGCAGTTGCCCGGTGAGCAGTCCGAACTGCCGCAGCCGCTCGTCCGCGTCCAGGCTGAGGTGGCAGCTGGTGACGGTGAACGGCGCCGTGCCGGCCACCTCGACCAGCGCGGTCGCGAAGCCGCGCGCGTGCAGCCCCCTGGTCTTCGGCAGCAGCCGGTCGTGGACGGCCAGCACCCGGACGCCGGGCCGACCGAGCAGCAGCGGCCCGGCGGCGATCCGGCCGCCGCCGCTCAGCACCACGGTGCCGGTCGCCCGGGCGAGCCGACCGGCCTGCCCCTCGGGGCGCCAGTAGCGCGGCGACTCCTGTACGCAGACCAGGTCCGGTTCGCAGGCCCGGATCACCCGGGCGAGCGCGTGCCGGTCGTCCCGCAGGGAGCGGATGTTGTAGCTGAGCAGCCGGATCCGGCCCGGTGCGGGCGGCGGCAGTTCGGCCGGTGCGGTGGTCATCGCTGGTCCTCCCCTGGGCGTCCCGGACGACGCTACCGCCCGGGAGGCCGGCGCCGCCGACGACGCGGCATCCCGCGGGGGCGGGAAACAACGGCGGCCCGGTCCGCGGGGAACCGGGCCGCCGGTCGGCGGTGCGGGAGGCGGGTCGGACCGTGCGGGTCACACCGTCCGGGCCAGGTCGGCCGCGCCGGCGATCCCGGCGGCCGAACCGGTCGAGGCGAGCACCACCTCGGCCCGCGGGCGGTGCACCCCGCCGGTCAGGTAGTGCTCGAAGGCCTTGGCGACCGGGTCGAGCAGCAGCCGGCCGGAGTCGGAGACGCCGCCGCCGAGGACGAACACGGCCGGGTCGAAGAGCGCCGCGAGGTCGGCCATCCCCCGGCCCAGCCAGTCGGCCAGCTCGGCGTAGCACTCCAGGGCGAGCGGGTCGCCCTCCTCGGCGGCCTGGGTGATGTGGATGCCGCGGATGGTCTCGGCGACGCCGTCGTTGAGCTCCAGCATCCGCTTGCCGCGCACGGCGTCCTCGGCGGCGCGCTCCCGGCCGTACCGGCGCAGGGCGCGACCGGAGCCGTACTGCTCCCAGCAGCCCCGGCCGCCGCAGCCGCAGGGCAGGCCGTCCGGGACCATGTTGAGGTGGCCGATCTCGCCGGCCACGCCGAACCGGCCCCGGTGCAGCCGGCCGTCCAGGACGAGGCCGCCGCCGATGCCGGTGCCGACGGTGATCAGCACCATGTCGCTGTGGCCGGCCGCGGCACCGAAGCGGTACTCGGCCCAGGCGGCGCAGTTGGCGTCGTTCTCGACCACCGCCGGCAGGCCGGTCAGCTCCTCGACCCGGCCGCGCAGGGGCTCGTCCTCCCAGGCGATGTTGGGGGCGAAGATCACCGTCGAACGCTCGCGGTCGACGAAGCCCGGGGCTCCGATGCCCGCCGCGGTCACGTCGGGGAACTGCTCCTTGAGTTCGCGCACGGCCTGCGCGATGGCGTCGACCGCCCACTGCGGGTCGGCCGGGGTGGGCACCCTGGTCCGGGCCAGGATCTCGCCGGCCTCGTCGACCACGCCTGCCGCGATCTTGGTCCCGCCGACGTCGACGCCGATGGTCAGAGCCATGTGTCCCTCAGCTATTCACTCGTTCCCGCTGGACGGAACGCTACCGCCCAACCATGCCCCCGTACACACCGTCGCATACATTAACCGAAGACAATCCCGGGCCAACCCGGCCCAGCTCCTTCAAAAGTCGTACATTTTCACCGGTGGCATCACAGGGTGAAGCCAGGACGTGACCCGGAGGGGATCAGGGGTTCACTGCTTGGCGGACGGTCCCTCAGCTGCGTCGTCGAGGTCCACCCGTTCGGCGCGGGCCGGCTCCCCGGCGGTCCAGCGGTGCTCGTGACCGACCACGGCGGCCCGGTAGGCGGCCAGCAGCTCGGCACCGGCGGCGGCCAGACCGGTACCGGCGGCGGCGAGGTGCCCGTACACCTCGGGCTGCTTCTCGCGCAGCCGGTCGGCGAGCCCGGCCAGCGAGATCAGGGTCTCGGCGCTCGCCTCCTGGGCCTTCTCGCCGACGACGGAGGCGAACCGGCGCACCTCGTCCACCAGCGGGCCCAGTTCCGGCCCGAACGGGTGCTCGGCGGTGGGCTCGGTCCGGTCGGTGGTGGTCATCGCGCGCGCCTCCTCAGCAACGGTGCCCGCACCCGCGGCCACCCGCCCCGACGCTACCGGACCCCGTCGGGCCCCCCGCACGGAAGACGAGCGCGCGCCCCGCCCCGCGCCCACGAGGGAGGCGAGGGGGCGACAACACCGCCCCGAGCCCCATCACGGAGGCGAGCGGGCGACAACACCGCCCCGAACCGAAGGGGCGCGCCGGTGCCGAAAGGGAGAGCGTGAGGGAGCGGAGCGAGGGAGCGCCGACCGTCGGCGCCGGACCGAAGCGCCCCGGAGGCGAGCGGGCGAAAACACAGCCCCGGAGGCGAGCGGGCGACTAACGCGGCCAGAGGGCCGGATCGGGAGCGAAGCGGATCGACAGCAGCCCGTCCCGCAGGCCCGCGCCGGCGACCGTGCACCGCCGCAGCGCCGACGGCAGGGCCAGCACCCGGCGGTGCGCGCCCAGGCCGACCACCAGCTCGTCCCCGCGCCGGACCAGGTCCAGGTCCTCCCGCACGGCGCCGGGCAGCGCCAGGTGCCAGACCAGCAGGCCGTCCGCGGCCAGCCGGTCCTCGACGGTCCACGGCCCGGCGGCCCGTGCCTCCGGGCCGGACCCGGCACCGTAGAGGCGGTCGGCGACGGCCTCCAGGGTGGCCTCGGCGGGCCCGGTGGTCAGCAGCGGGATGCCGTCCAGGGTGGCGGCCAGCGCGGTCAGCTCGTCCCGGCGGCGACCGGCCAGGGCGGCCAGCCACGGGTCGGGCGATTCGGCGGCGGCGTCCGGCAGCACGCCGTGCACCACCACGGCGTCCGGGCAGTGGCCGTGCAGAGCGAGACCGGCCCGGATCCGCCGCAGTTCCGCGAAGGGGTGGGCGTCGGCGGCGGTGACCAGGCGGACGCTGGTGCCGGGCGAGGTGATCGCGGCGCGGGCCGCGGCGAGCGCGCCGGCGGCCTTGGTGCGGGTCTCGTACAGCCAGTCGGCAGGCATCGGGACCCCGGCGAGGCCGGCCAGCAGGGGCCGCAGGGCCCGGGCGGCCTGGCGCTGCTCGGGGACGAGCCGGGCCAGGTAGCGCTCCAGCTGCTCGGGCAGGGCGAGGGTGGCGATCAGGTCGGCCGGCGGCGGGGCGAGCACCACCAGGACCTCGGCCTCGACGGCGGGCAGCGCCCGGAGCAGGGCGAGCCGGGCGGTGCCGGGCAGCGCGGTGAGTTCCTCGGGATCCAGCGGGTCGGCTCCGAGCAGGTCGAGCGCGGGCTTGAGCCGGCCGCCGATCTCGTCGAGCGCGTGCCGGAAGGCGGCCTGCTCGTCGGTCCTGGCGACGGCCAGACCGGGCGCGTACCCGGCCGGCTCGGCCTCCAGCCGGACGCCGAGCACGGCGTCCAGGGTGCGGTGCGGGTCGTCGGCCGCGAGGAGCAGGGTGCGCCGGCCGCTCCGGGCGGCGTGCAGGGCGGTGGCGGCGGCCACCTCGGGCGCCGCCGGGTCGCCGCTGACCAGGATGGTGCGTGTCGCCGTCATGCCGTACCGCCCCTGTTCGTCCGCGCCGCCGGGCCTCAGCCCGCCGTGCCCGCGGCGGTGTCCTCGACCCGCTTCTTCAGGCCGGCCAGGGCCCGGTCGATGATGACCTTCTCGGCCTTGCGCTTGATCATGCCGAGCATCGGGATCTTGACGTCCACCGCGAGCTGGTAGGTGACCTCGGTGCGGTCGGCGCCGAGCGGGGCCAGGGCGTAGGAGCCGTCGAGCGAGCGGAGCATCTGGCTGCGCACCAGGGTCCAGGCGCACTCGCGGTCGCCGTCCCAGGTGTAGGCGAGGACGTGCTCGTCGCGGATGGCACCGGCGTCGAGGACCAGGCGGACCTGGGCGGCGCGGCCGTCGTCGGCGGTCTCCAGGACCTCGATCTCCTTGACCTCGCCGGTCCAGGCCGGGTAGGCGGCGAAGTCGGCGATCACGGCCATGACCGTCGCCGGGGTCGCGTCGATGGTGATGCTCGACCTGGTGTGCTCCGCCATGGAATGGCCCTCCGCGTCGTCCCGTGCTGGTCCGGCCGAGGCTGCTCGGCCGGGTGCGCCCGGAGCAGGCTATCGCGCCCCGCGATCCGGCCGGTCCCTCGGTACGCCCCGGGGCGCCCGGGTGCGCCCCCGTCGCCGGAGCGCACGGTCCGTGGCCGACGGCTACCGGCCGGTCACCTCCGGGCTGCCGTAGGGTGCCATTCGAACGACCCGGTCCCGACCTGGTCGGAGGGGTCAAGGTGTGACACTTCGAACACCGGAGCCGACCCCCCTGGTCGAAGCTGCCTACCGGGCAGTAACGTCCTGCCGTCCCGCAGCGTCGCGAACGAGGAGCAGTCTTGCTCGACTTCAGCCTTCCGGCCCTCTACCAGGTACCGAGCGGCGGTAACCTCTCCGACCTCGTGCACCAGAACGCCGAGCGGCACCCCGATGTCGCGGTGCTCAGCCGCAAGGTGGACGGCCAGTGGCAGGAGTTGACCGCCGCCCAGTTCCAGGTCGAGGTCCGGGCGGCCGCGAAGGGCCTGATCGCCGCCGGTGTCGCGCCGGGCGACCGGGTGGGCGTCATGTCCCGCACCCGGTACGAGTGGACGCTGCTGGACTTCGCGATCTGGACCGCCGGCGCGATCACGGTGCCGGTGTACGAGACCTCCTCCGCCGAGCAGGTCGAGTGGATCCTCGGCGACTCCGGGGCGGTCGCGGTGTTCACCGAGACCGACACCCACACCGCCGTGGTCGCGGAGGTCCGGGACCGGCTGCCGGAGCTGCGGCACACCTGGCAGATCGAGGGCCCGGCGCTCGCCGCGCTGGCGGAGTCGGGCCGCGAGGTCACCGACGCCACCGTCACCGAGCGCCGCTTGGTGGCCGACGCCGACTCGATCGCCACCATCGTGTACACCTCGGGCACCACCGGTCGCCCGAAGGGCTGCCAGCTGACCCACGGCAACTTCATGGCCGAGTGCGGCAACGTGGTGGAGCGCCTGGCCCCGCTGTTCCGCACCGGCGAGAGCTCCGTCCTGCTCTTCCTGCCGCTGGCCCACGTGCTCGCCCGGATCGCCGAGATCGCCCCGGCGATGGCCCCGATCAAGCTCGGCCACGTCTCCGACATCCGGGACGTCACCGCCGAACTGGCCGCCTTCCGGCCGACGCTCATCCTGGGTGTGCCCCGGGTCTTCGAGAAGGTCTACAACACCGCCCGGGCCAAGGCGCAGGCGGACGGCAAGGGCAAGATCTTCGACAAGGCCGCCGACACCGCGATCGCCTACAGCCGGGCGCTGGACGCGGGCGGCGCGGGCCTGCTGCTCAAGCTCAAGCACGCCGTCTTCGACAAGCTGGTCTACAGCAAGCTGCGGGCCGCGCTCGGCGGCCGGGCCACCCACGCGATCTCCGGCGGCGCCCCGCTGGGCGAGCGGCTCGGGCACTTCTACCGGGGCATCGGCTTCACCGTGCTGGAGGGCTACGGCCTGACCGAGACCTGCGCGGCAACCGCCTTCAACCCCTGGGACAAGCCGAAGATCGGTACGGTCGGCCAGCCGGTCCCCGGCGCCGCCGTCCGGATCGCCGAGGACGGCGAGGTGTTCTTCAAGGGACCGCACGTCTTCACCGGCTACTGGAACAACCCGCAGGCCACCGCCGACACCCTGAAGGACGGCTGGATCGCCACCGGGGACATCGGCTCGCTGGACGACGAGGGCTATCTGACCATCACCGGCCGCAAGAAGGAGATCATCGTCACCGCGGGCGGCAAGAACGTCGCCCCGGCCGTGATCGAGGACCGGATCCGGGCGCACGCCCTGGTCGGCGAGGTCATGGTGGTCGGCGACCGCAAGCCCTTCGTGGCCTGTCTGATCACCGTCGACGAGGACTTCTTCCCGAACTGGAAGCAGCTCAACGGCAAGCCCGCCGGGGCCACGGTGGCCGACCTGCGCGAGGACCCGGACCTGCTGGCCGCGCTGCAGCAGGCCGTGGACGACGGCAACGCGGCGGTCTCGCAGGCCGAGGCGGTGAAGAAGTTCCGGCTGCTCGACACCGTCTTCTCCGAGGAGAGCGGCCATCTGACGCCCTCGCTCAAGCTCAAGCGCAACGTCGTGCTGAAGGACTACGCGGCCGACGTCGAGGCGATCTACCGCAAGTAGGACCGCCCGTCGCCCGTGCGGCCCGCCCCGGACCCCGGGGCGGGCCGTCCGCGCGTCTCAGCCCGCCAGCAGCGAGGTCAGCCGCCCGGCCAGCAGGTCCCAGCGCCAGGAGCGGTCCACCCAGCGCCGCCCGGCCTCGCCCATCCGCCGCCGCAGCTCCTCGTCCCGCAGCAGCCGGACGATCCGCTCCGCCGCCGCCGAGGGCGTGCCGCCCGGCACCACGTAGCCGGTCTCGCCCTCCAGCACCGCGTCCGGCGCGCCGCCGGAGTCCCCCGCCACCACCGGCAGACCGGTGGCCGAGGCCTCCAGGTAGACGATGCCGAGCCCCTCGACGTCCAGTCCGCCGCGCCGGGTGCGGCACGGCATGGCGAAGACGTCGCCGGCGCCGTAGTGCGCGGGCAGCTCCTCCCACGGCACCGAGCCGGTGAACCGGACGGCGGAGCGCACGCCCCGGGCGTCCACCAGCTTCTCCAGCTCCGCCCGGTACGGGCCGCCGCCGACGATCAGCAGCACGGCGTCCGGCACCTCGGCGAGGATCTGCGGCATCGCCTCGATCAGGGTGTCCTGCCCCTTGCGCGGCACCAGCCGGGAGACGCAGACCACCACCGGCCGGTCCGCCAGCCCGAGCCGCTCGCGCACCGCGGCACCGCCGGAGTCCGGGTGGAAGGTCCGCTCGTCCACGCCGGGCGGCAGCTGCGCCATCCGCGCGGCCGGCTCCGGGCCGACCGCCGCTGCGATCCGGGAGCGGGTGTACTCGCCGAGGTAGGTGAGCACGTCGGTGCCCTCGCCGATCCGGCGCAGCAGCTGCCGGGCCACCGGCAGCTGGGCCCAGGCGGCCTCGTGCCCGTGGGTCATGCCGAGCAGCCGGCCGGCCCCGGCCCGGCGCAGCGCGGGGGCCATCAGCCCGAGCGGCGCGGCGGCGCCGAACCAGACCGAGTCGCAGCCCTCCGCCCGCAGGATCTCGGCCGCCCGCCGGGTGACCCGGGGTGTGGGAACCATCACCTTCGTGCGGTCGCGGACCACCGGGAAGGGCTGCTCGGCGTCGAAGCGCGCGACCTCGGTGCCGTCGCGCCAGGTGGAGGCGTACACCACGATGCTTCCTGCGGGCTGACGGACGGCCATGTTGTGCACGAAGGCCTGGATGCCGCCGGGCCTCGGCGGGAAGTCGTTGGTGACGATCAAGGTCTTGTGCATCAGGCCACGGCTCGCTCGGTCGGGGGGTGCTCGGTGTACCGCTGGGTGATCCGTACGATAGGTCAACACGACGACCCGCCGGGAACGGATCCACGCAAGGCAACCGTTCCCTCCCCGGGTCTGTCCTAGGACAAGGGTGGTCGGCGCGTCCGGCCCGGCCCCGCGGTGGCGGCCGGCCCCGACCCCGCCCGGACTGCCCGGGCGTCCGTCGCGCGGCGCCGCCGACGGAACGTCCGAGACGAACGAGGGAGCGCAGTGGAGTTGGCCCCGGCCACCGAGTCCGGTACACCCAGCGGCGCCGAGGGCTCCGGCACGGCGCTCGCCGTGCGCCGCGAGCCCGTGCAGCGCACCACGCGCCCCTCCGGCCGTTCCGGCGCGCTGCTGGCGCTCGGCGCGAGCTGGGTGGCCACCCGGACGCTGCTGCTGCTCCTGGTCACCGGCGTGCTCCGGATGCCCGGCGGGGACATCACCGCCGACGTCTGGCTGATCTACCACGGCTGGTACGGCGTCCTGCAGACCGGCACCTTCCCGCTGGACGACGTGACCTGGCAGTACCCGCCCGGCGCCGCCCTGGTGATCCTGCTGCCCGGCCTGCTGCCCTGGTCGTACCTGGTGTCGTTCTGGGTGATCTGCGGCATCGCCGACGCGCTCGCGATGGGCCTGCTGGTCCGCACCGGGCTGCGCAGGGGCCGGGCGCTGACCGGCGCCTGGGTCTGGGTGGCCGGCGTCCCGCTGCTCGGCCCGATGATCTACAACCGCTACGACGTGATCGTGACCGCGATCGCGGTGGCCGGGCTGCTGGCGCTGATCCGCCGGCCGGCGATCGGCGGTCTGCTGCTCGGGCTCGGCGGCATCGTCAAGATCTGGCCGCTGCTCGGCCTCATCGGCACCCCCTCCGGCCGCCGTACCCGGCGGTCCTGGACGGCCGCGGCCGCCACGACCGCCTCGATCGGCTTCCTGCTGGCGGCGGGGATGAACGGCGCGTTCGAGTTCCTGACGTTCCAGAAGGACCGCGGCATCGAGGTGGAGTCGGTCGGCGCGCTGCCGATCCACTTCGCCCGGATCGCCGGGAGCTGGGACGGCAAGGTGATGATGAACTACGGCTCGGTCGAGATGCTCGGGCCGTGGGTGCCGCTGGTCAGCAAGGTGATGCTGGCGGGTACCGTGCTCGGCTTCGGCTGGCTGCTGCTCTGGCGGTTCACCGCGCGCCGGCGCAACGCCGCCACCATGTACGACGCGGCGCTCGCCGCACTGCTGATCTTCACCGTGACCAGCCGGGTGATCAGCCCGCAGTACCTGGTCTGGCTGGTCGGCGCGGCGGCGGTCTGCCTGACCGTGCGCGGCACCAGCCAGCGGCCGGTGGCGCTGCTGATCCTGGCCGCGACCCCGCTGACGCTGGTGGAGTTCCCGCTGGTCTTCGGCGACGTGGTCGCCAGCAGGCCCGGCGCGATCGCCGTCCTGACCGCCCGCAACGTGCTGCTGCTGGTCGCGACCGTGCTGTCCTGCGTCCGGCTCTGGCGCTCGACCCGGCGCACCGACCGGGTGCCGGCCACCGTGGTGCTGCCCCGCGCCGAGCCGGTGCCGGCCGTCTCGTTCTCGGTGCGGCCGGGCATCGCGTACGAGCAGGACCTGCTGGACGGCATGGACCGGCCCGCGGCGCCGGCCGCGCCCGGCGAACGGCGCTGACCGGGACGACGCCGCGCCAGGGGCGGACGCGGCCCGGCGTCCGCCGGGGCGCCCCGTCCCGCCGGGGCCCGGAACTCAGCCCGCCAGGGCCCGGACCTCGGCCAGCCAGAGGCGGGTGAACCCGTCCAGCCCGAGGCCCAGCCGGTCCCGGAACAGCCCGTCCAGCCACGCCTCCCGGTCCGCGCCGGGGGCGGCCGCGCCGACGGCCCGGTAGAGCGCCACCAGGCGCTGCGGGCCGTACCGGCGGGCGATCAGGTCGCAGGCCAGCCAGGACTGCTCGTAGGCCTGTGCCAGGCCTTCCCCGCCGGCCGTGAGCGCGGCGTCCGCGGGCAGCGCGGCGGGCAGCCGTCCGGCCGTGACGTCCCGGGCCAGCTCCGGCGCGATCTGCCGGGCCGAGCGCCCGGAGTCGCGGTAGCCGGTCCAGTCGGCGACCCCCTCGGACAGCCAGAGCGGGGTCCAGGCCCGGGTGTCGGCCCGGGTCGCCACGTGCACCGCCTCGTGGGTCACCACCACCTGCCGGCCGAAGTCGCTCAGCCGCGCGAACACCCCGGGGTTGACCAGCACCCGGTCGGCCGGGGCGTGCAGGGGCGCGCCGGGCGCCGAGACGGTGACCGCGGCGAGGTCCGACCAGCCGGGCCGGTCGTCCGCCAGCAGCCGCGCGAACTGCTCCCCCGTGGCGGGCAGTTCGAGCAGCAGCCGACCCGCCCAGGCGCTGCCCCAGAGCGCCTCGACGGCGGACACCGCCCGGTCGCCGACGGCGGCCGCCGCAGCGCGCGCGGCCTGCCCCGCGCCGTCCGCGCCGTCCACGTCGTCCACCCCGAGCACCAGGCAGCGCGCCCCGGCGGCGGCCCCGACCGGGCCGAGGTCCCACAGCGGCGGCGGCCCCCCGGCGGCCTCCTCGCGTTCGATCCGCCGGCCGGCGGCGGTGCGCAGCAGCGTCAGCCGACGCGGGTGCACCACCGGCCGCTCGTCGTACCCGGTCACCGTGACGGTCAGTTCGGCGGTGGCGGTGGACCGCCCGGCCCGGTCCACCGGGCCGAGCAGCAGGTTCCGGTAGTCGGCGCGCAGCGGCAGCGGGGGCGGCCCCTCGCCCAGCGCCCGGGCCCGCCCGGCGAGCAGCGCCGAGACCTCGGCGTACTCGTCCGAGGCCGCCGAGGCGGGCCGCGCGGGGACGGCGCCGGGCAGCGACAGCTGGGCGAGGCCGCCGGCCGCGAGCAGCAGGGCGGTGCGCCGGGACGGGCCTCGGCCGCCGGCACGGTCCGGGCGGCTCAGAGCCGGATCACCCCCGAGACCGGCATGGCGTTGACGCTCTCGTAGCGCACCCGGGCACCCGGGTAGGGGGCGTGTACGATCACCCCGCCGCCGGCGTACATCCCGACGTGGTGCATGTCCCGGTAGAAGATCACCAGGTCTCCCGGCCGTGCTTCGGAGATGCCGACCCGCCGGCCGGCGTACGCCTGGGCCTGCGAGGTGCGCGGCAGGGTCACTCCCGCCTGCCGCCAGCTGTAGTACATCAGACCGGAGCAGTCGAACGCCTTGGGCCCGGTGGATCCGTAGACGTAGGGCGAGCCGATCATCCGCACCGCGGCGGCCAGCGCGGCGCCGCCGCGTTCGGAGGCGGGCGGGGTGGTGCCGAGGTCGAGCCGGTCGGTGCCGCGGGTGGCGCGCTGCTCGGCCTCGCGGGCGTCCTGGGCGGCGAGCCGGGCGCGTTCGGTGGCGCCGAGGCTGTTGAGCAGCCGCTGCGCCCTGGCGAGCCGCTGCTGGATCTGCTGCTTGCCGTCGGCCAGCGCCTTGCGGGTCTGTTCCAGCTCGGCGAGCTTCGCCGAGGCCTCGGCCCGACGCTGGTCGAGCACCCGCTGACGGCCCAGCACCTCGTGCAGGGTCTCGTTCTGCCGCTCGGCGGCCTGGTCGAGGGTGCGGGCCCGGGAGAGGTAGCCCTCCGGGTCGGTGGAGAGCATCAGCTGGACGGTCTGCGCCATGCCGCCGCCCCGGTACTCCGCGCCGGCCACGGTGGCGAGGTCGCCGCGCAGCTGGTTGAGCTCGTCCTGGGAGACGGCGATCTGCTGCTGGAGCGTGCCGGTCTCGTGCTGGAGCCGCTGCTGGGCCTCCTGGGCGGCGTTGAAGCGCTCCGAGGCCTGCTCGGCCTCGTCGTAGAGCTGCTCGACCTGGGCCTTGACGTCCTTGCGGTTCGCCGGGGCGTCGGGCGCGCCGGGAGCCGCCTGCGCGGTGCCGCCGGTCGCCACGCCCAGCGCGGTGGTGGCCGCCGCGGTGAGCACCAGCGCCCGGGCGAGCGTGTGAGCACCTGACAGCGGGGAACGGCGGTGCGCGGTCATTCGACGTCGGCTCCGATCCTGGGCCCGGACCCGCCGCCGCACCGGACCGGTCGGCTGTCGAAGCGGGCATCCGGTGGCAGACGTTAGCGAGTCAGGGCAACCGTTTCCAAACCCCTCCGAACCCGAATATTCGGTCACCGATCGGACATCAGACCGGTTCGCCCGCCGGGCCTTCCGGCGACCGGGCGACGACCGGGGGCAAAGCCGCAGGCCCGGCCTCCCCTCGGGGAGACCGGGCCTGCCGGGATTCTGCCGACCCGGGGGTCAGAGGCGCACGATGGTGTTGACCGGCATGTTGGACGCCGACTCGTAGCGGACCGACGCGCCCGGCTTCGGGGCGTGGATGACCTGGCCACCGCCGACGTAGATGCCGACGTGGTGGCGGTCGCCGTAGAAGATCACCAGATCGCCGGGCTGGGCCTGGGAGATGTCCGAGCCGATCCGGGTCCCGGCGTTGGCCTGCTCCTGCGAGGTGCGCGGCAGCGACACACCCGCCTGGGCGTACGCCCAGCCGGTGAGGCCGGAGCAGTCGAAGGAGTTCGGGCCGGTGGCGCCGTAGACGTACGGGGCGCCGAGCTTGCTCTCGGCGGCGGCGATCGCGGCGGCGGCGCGCGAGCCGTTGGCGGCCGGCGCGGCCGGCCTGGCGGGCGCCGAGGCGGCGGGAGCCGGGGAGCTCAGGTCGCTGCGGCTGGTGTCGCGGGTGGCGCGCTCGGCGTCCGCCTTGGCCTTGGCGACCTTGGCGGCCTCGGCCTTGGCGGCGTCCGCCTTGGCCTTGGCCTCGGCGGCGGCCTTCTCCTCGGCCGCGCGCAGGGCCTGGCGCTCCTGCTCGGTGAGCGTGTTGAGCAGCTGCTGGGCCTTCGCCAGCTTGCCCTGGACCTCGTCCTTGGAGGTCTTCAGCTGCTGGGTGGTGGACTCCAGCTCACCGAGCTTGGTCTGGGTCTCGGTGCGGTCCTGGTCGAGCCTGCGCTGCTGCTCCTGGAGCTCCTTCAGCGCGCCGGACTGGGTGGAGCCGGCCTGGTTGAGGGCGTCGGCCTGGCTGAGGAAGTTGTCCGGGCTGGCGGACAGCATCAGCTGGACGGTCTGCGATATGCCGCCGGTGCGGTACTGCTCGCCGGCGATCTCGGAGAGGCCGCCCTGGGCCTCCGTCACCACGGCCTGCTGGCGGGCCACCTTGTCCTGCAGCTCGGCGACCTGCTTCTGCAGCTCCTGCTGCTTGGCCTGGGCGCCGTTGTACTTCTCGGTCGCGACCTCGGCCTGCTCGTTGAGCTGGTCGACCTGCTCCTTGACCTGGTCCTTGGTCGGCGCGGGGTCGGCGTGGGCGCCGGACTGCGCGGAGAGGGCGACGGCAGCGGCGGCGAGACCGGTCATGATCGAGACCCGGGTGCGGCCGGCGGGCTTGGGACGACGATGGGACGCCACGAAGGCGGACTCCTTCTTCCTCATCCGCCTACCGGGTGAGCTGACGGGTTCGGGCGGAAGCGTGCCCTACGACGCCTCACCGTCCGCGCGAGCGGCCGACCTGGCGCCGATTCACCCCGGAGGAACGTGGTTCCCCGGCTCCGCTCCACAGCGGACCCCCGACTGCTGGGTCTGGTTCGGGCGGGCACCTGCGGCCCCGCCCGGCTGCTTCGCGAACTCGGCGGCGAACCCCACCGCCACCCAGGCTGGGTGATCGACTGTGCGAGGTTCGAAGCACGACCCTAGTAACAGATCCGTGATCCGTTCAAATCCTTGTCAGAAAAAAGCCAGAAGAATACCCAAGTTCCTTTGTGAATATGACCGAGTGTGATCACATCCCCACATCAGGCTGATCATTTCCACCTGGACGGCCTAATGCCCGACCCAAACCCCAACGCCACCCCCGGTCGGGGGTGGCGCTGATCACAGGGGCCGGAAACCGCCCCCGGGGGTGTCGTGGCGGAGCGTCAGACCCGGCGGATCGCGTTGATCGGCATGGCGTCGGCCTTCATCACCTTCACCACGTCACCGGTGTGCGGCGCGTGCACCACCATGCCGTTGCCGATGTACATACCGACGTGGCTGCGGTCGGCGCGGTAGATGATCAGGTCGCCCGGCTGCGCCTCGGCGAGGGACGGCACCCGGCTGCCGTAGTTGGCCTGCGCCTGCGAGGTGCGCGGCAGCGAGACGCCGGCCTTGGCGTAGGACCAGACCATCAGGCCGGAGCAGTCGAAGGTGTTCGGGCCGACGTCGCCCCAGCCGTACGGGGAACCCTGCTTGCTCATCGCGTTGGCGACGGCCGACCCCGCCATGCCACTGGCCTGGGGCAGGCTGGCCGGGTCGGTGCGCTCGCTGCCGCGCGAGGCGCGGTCGGACTGCTGCTGCGCCGCCTTGACGGCCGCGCGGTCGGCGGCGCTGAGCGAGTTCAGCAGCTCCTGCGCCTCGCGGAGCTTCTTGCCGACCTCGGTCTTGGACTGGTTCAGGTCCTTGGTGGTGCTGTCCAGCGAGGCCAGCACGGCGGCGGCCTCGGCCTTCTGCTGGTCGAGCCGGCGCTGCTGGTCCTGCAGCCCCTTGAGCGCCTCGGCCTGGCTGGAGCTGGCCTGCTGCACGCTGGAGGCCTTGTCCAGGTACCCGGACGGGTCGGAGGACAGCATCAGCTGGACGGACGGGTCGATGCCGCCGGTGCGGTACTGCTCGCCCGCCACCGCGGCCAGCCCCGACTGAAGCTGGGTCATCTGCTCCTGGCCGCGCGCGACCTGGTCCTGGAGCTGGTCCGCCTGCTTGCGCAGCTGGTCGGCCCGCTCCTTGGCGCCGTTGTACCGCTCGGTGGCCTGCTCGGCCTCCTCGTTCAGCTGGTCGATCTGCGCCTTGACGTCGTCCTTCTTCGGCGACGGGCTCGGCGCTGCGTGGGCGGCGACCTGGGCGGAGAGAGCGACCGCGGTCGCAGCGGCCGCGGTGAGCACGGAGACCCGCGCGCGGCTCGGCTGCTTGGGACGGCGGTGGGAGGCCAAGAGGACCGGCTCCTTCTTCCAATGGCCTCACCCGTTGGGGTGAGAATCCGGAAAATAGGTTTGACGCCAGACCCTAGTGAAGATCCACGTTTCGCGCCACTCCCACGATTGCGTGAACCTGCCGCCCGCACCCGGACTTCACGAAACCCGCACAAGACCGCAATCCCGGCGCTGACCAGCCGTCATTGCCGTCGGCCCGCACCGCGCGGGACCTACGGACGGGCCAGCCGGTTCAGCAGCAGCACCGAGGCGACGGGGCGCGCGCCGGCCTTCCGCACGCCGTCCGCGACCTCCTTGTCCGCCGACACCACCACCACCGGGCGGCCCTGCGGCTCCGCCCGGACCAGCCGGCGGATCAGCTCGTCCGCCGTCTCGCCGGTCCGGCTGAACCGCACCCGCACCCCGCGCGGCGGCGCCATGATCACCGGCACGTCGAGGTCCTGGCCGTCGAACACGCAGGTGACCTCCGCCTGGGTGCGCTGCGCCAGCATCGCCAGTCCGCCCAGCAGCCGGATCCGCTGCTGCTCCAGCGGCAGCGTCGGATAGCCCGTCTTGGTGACGTTGTAGCCGTCCACCACCAGATGGACCTGCGGGATCGCCAGCAGCTGGTCCAGCAGCGCCGGGTCGTCCTCGGCCAGCCCGCGCCGCGCCACGTCGTGCGGCGAGGCCGAACCCGGCACCACCGCCTCCACCAGGTCCGCCGGGCGGATCTGGGAGACCGGCAGCGCCAGCTCCCGCTGGAGGCCCTGGGCCGACTGGAGCACGGTGTCCAGCAGCAGCCGCAGCCGCATGTCCTCGACGCCGCGCCCCTCCCGGGCGGAGCGCCGGCCCTGCTCGGCGGAGTTCTCCAGCTCCGTGACCCGGTGCCGCAGCCGCCGCGCCTCGGTCTCCGCCGCGCCGCGCTCGGCCGCCGCCTGCGTCCTGACCGCCTCCAGCTCGGCGGCGACCTTCCGGGTCTCCGCCTGGGCCCGCCGGGTGTCGCTCTCCAGCGAACGCAGCCGCCGGCGCAGCGACTCGGCCTCCTTGCGGACGTCCTCCGACTCGGCCCGCTGCCGCTCCAGGTCGGACCGCGCCGCGGCCCGCAGCTCGGCCAGCTCCGCCTGCAGCTTCTCGACCAGCCGGGTCGCCTCGGCGACCGCGCCCTCGGTGCCGGCCCGCTCGGCCTCGTCGCCGGCCTCCGCGACCAGCCGGCTCCACCCGGCGGAGCGCACCAGATAGGCGGCCGCCGCCACGTCCATCGGGTCGGCGGCGCCCGGCACGGTGCCCGCTTCCAGGGCCCGGACCAGGTCCGGCTGACCCAGCCGCAGCCGCTCCGCTATCCGCACCCGGAAGGCCGGCTCCGCCTCCAGCGCCGCGGCCAGCGCGGTCGCCGCGTACTTGGCCCGGCGGGCGGGGGTGAACTTGGCGTACTGGCGCAGCGACTGGGGCAGTTCGCCGAGCGGCAGACCGCCGAGCGCGTCGGAGGCCAGACCGACCACCCGTCGGCGCACCCCCTCCGGGAGCGGCCGGTCCAGCGTCTCGGCGACCGGCCCCGACACCTCCGGCCCGTCCGGTCCCGCCGACGGGTCCGGGCCGCCCGCTCCGCCGTCCGCTGCCGCCGGCTCCTCACCGGCGCCGGACTCCTCGCCCGCGGGCGCCTCCGCCGGGGCCCCGGCGCCGGAGGGGGCGGCCACTGCCGCGTCCGGCGCCTGCGCGTCCACAGCGGGCTGCCGCCCCTGCGGCCCGGCGGGCTCCTTCGCTGCGTCCACCACGTCCTCGGCTCCGATCCTGGTCCAGCGGGGTACGGCCGCAGGCCGCCACCCCCGTCACACTCCGCGCGTTCTCTCTGTATTGTCCCGTGCGGCGGGCGGCCACGCCGCTCACCGCCCACCGCACGGACCGGGCGGTCAGCCCTGCCCGGGAGCGCCGTCCGCGCCGTCCGCGCCGGGACGGGCCACCAGCTCGACCTGGTCCACGGCGTTGCACCAGCGGCAGCGCACCGACTCCACGGTCTCGCTGAGCACCTGGGTCTCCTCGACCTTGGACTCGCCGGCCAGGTCGAAGTGCAGGAACTCGGTCACCCGGGCGGTCCGGGTCACGTCGAAGCGGGTCAGGTTTCCGCAGAGCGTGCAGCGCCAGCGCGTCTCGGCGGTCAGAGCGGGGACGGTCATCGGGGGTCCTCTCGGGTGGTCCCGGAACGGGCTCAGGCGCTCCCCCCGGAGCCCCGGCGTCGGCGGCGGGAGGCGGGAATGCCCGCCCCAAGCCTATTGCCTGGGGCAACCTTCCCGGCCACCGGCCGAGCACTCCCGGGCGGTAGCCCACCTGCCGTAACCACGCGGTGCCCGCCCGGAACCGGGGGGATGCTGGAGCCCATGGCGATCCCGGTCCCCCACCCCGGCGCGCACCGCGGCCGACCGGCCGCCGCCGCTCCGGCCGTCTGCTACGCGCTGATCGCGCTGAACACCGCGGTCTTCCTGCTCGGACCGGCCGCGGGGCTCAACCCCCTCTACGGCCGGGACCAGGTCCGGGTCTGCGCCGAGCAGCGCTACGAGCAGCGCTGGGGGGCCGTCCCCGCCGAGCTCCTGACCGGTCACCCGCTGACCGCGGACCAACTTGCCGAGGCCCCCGAGCCGGTGCCCGGCTGCCCGGCCTCGGCGACCCCCGGCAAGCACCCGGCGCTGTCCGTGCTCAGCGCGCTCTTCCTGCACGCCGGCTGGCTGCACCTGCTCGGCAACCTGCTCTTCCTCCACGTCTTCGGCCCCACCGTGGAGCGACGGCTCGGCCGCCCCCGGTTCCTCCTCTTCTATCTGGCGGCCGGCGCGCTGACCACCTACGGCTTCGCCCTGGCCGAGGCGCACTCGGCGGACTCGACCCGGGTGCTGATCGGCGCCTCGGGGGCGATCTCCGCCGTGCTCGGCTCCTACCTGCGCTTCCACCCGCACGCCCGGGTCACCACGCTCGTCCCGCTGCTGCTCTTCCTGCCGCTGCGGTTCCCGGCCTGGCTGGTCCTGGGCCTCTGGTTCGCGCTCCAGTGGTGGTCGGTGCACTCCGCCGGACCGGGGGTGGCGTACCTGGTGCACGTGATCGGCTTCGTGGCGGGCTTCCTCTACGCCTGCACCCTGGCCGAGCGCCGCACCCGCCCCCGCCGGACCCTCCGCCGCCCCACCCGCCCGGGCCGCCCCCGCCCCCGCGACGCCGTGACCGACGCCCGCTACCCTGGCGGCACCTCACAAAGGAGTACGCCACCGTGATCACCGCCATCGTCCTGATCAAGACCAGCGTCGACCGCATCCCGGAGATCGCCGAGGCGATCGCCGCCATCGAGGGCGTCAGCGAGGTCTACTCGGTGACCGGCGGCTACGACCTGGTCGCGATGGTGCGGGTGCGCCGGCACGACGACCTCGCCGAGGTGATCCCCGGCCGGCTGAACAAGGTCCCGGGCGTGGCGCACACCGAGACCCAGATCGCCTTCCGCACCTACTCCCAGCACGACCTGGAGGCCGCGTTCGCGATCGGCCTGGAGGAGTAGCGGCCGACCGCGGGCCCGCTCCCCGACGGGGCCTCAGCCCTCCCGGCGGGTGTCCGCGACGCAGCGGCCGCCCTCGTTCCGGTAGCTCCACGCCGCGCCGTCCGTGACCAGCTCGCGGACGGCGGTCAGGAACCGGTCCACGTGCTCGTCCGGGGTGCCGGCGCCGAAGCTCACCCGGATCGCGTTCAGGCTGCGCTCGCCCGGCAGTGAAGCCTCCGGCGCGCCGCACTCGGAGGGCGCGGCCTCCTCGTCGCCGAGCAGCGTGCGCACCAGCGGGTGGGCGCAGAACAGACCGTCCCGCACGCCGATGCCGTACTCGGCGGACAGCGCGGCCGAGAAGTGCGAGCTGTTCCAGCCCCGGACGACGAAGGACAGCACGCCCACCCGGTCGGCGTCGGCACCGAACAGGTTCAGCACCCTGACCTCGGGGATCTCCGCCAGACCGGCCTTCAGCCGGGCCACCAGCACCCGCTCGCGCGCCTCCAGCGCGTCGAACCCGGCCTCGGTGAGCGCCCGGCAGGCGGCCGCGATCGCGTACACGCCGATGACGTTCGGGGAGCCCGCCTCGTGCCGGGCCGGGCCGGTGTGCCACTGCACGGCCACCGAGCCGTCGGTCTCCCGGGCCACGGTACGGGTGGCGCCGCCGCCGGCCAGGTAGGGCTCGGCCTCGTCCAGCCAGTCGGCCCGGCCGGCCAGCACCCCGGCGCCGAACGGCGCGTACAGCTTGTGGCCGGAGAAGGCGATCCAGTCGACCCCCAGCTCGCGCACCGAGACCCGGTGGTGCGGGGCCAGCTGCGCGGCGTCCAGCACCACCCGGGCGCCGTACCGGTGGGCGGTCCGGGTCAGCTCGGCGACCGGCCAGAGCTCGCCGGTGACGTTCGAGGCACCGGTGACGCAGAGCAGCTTCGGGCCCTCGGGCGCACCGGCGAGCGCGGCGTCGAACGCGGCGACCGCCTCGGCGTGCGAGCGGGGGGCGCGCAGACAGGTGACGGTCAGACCGGCGTGCGCCCACGGCAGCAGCGAGGCGTGGTGCTCGGTCTCGAAGGCGAACACCTGGGTCCCGGCCGGGACGGCGCCGGCCAGCAGGTTGAGCGAGTCGGTGGTGGCGCGGGTGAAGACCACCTGGTCGCCCTCGCGCAGGTCCAGGAACTCGGCGACGGTCCGGCGGCTCTGCTCGAACAGGTCGGTGGAGAGCTGGGACAGGTAGCCGGCGCCGCGGTGCACGCTGCCGTAGTACGGGGCGTAGGCGGCGACCTCGTCCCAGACCCGCTGGAGCGCCGGGGCGCTGGCGGCGTAGTCGAGCGCGGCGTAGGCGACCTTGTCGCCGTTGGCGAGCGGGACCTCGACGTCGTGGCCGAGCACGGCGAGGGGGGTGCTGAGATCGGTGGCGAGAGACATGGGGATGCACTCCGTCTACGGGTCAGGGACCCCGGGAGTGCGTGATGATCCGGGTGTCCGCGCTTGCCACGCGGACGGCTCGCCGCACGGCCCGGTCCTCACCCAGGGCACCCCGCCACGGACGGAGGGTTGCCGGACAGCAAGCTGGGGCTTGTCGCTGTCGCTCATGACCTGGCCAAGACTCTAGGTCGGCTCCACCCCTCGGTCAAACAGCGGTCCACATCCCGGACACACGTCGGGGCCCACCGGGAGGATTCCCGATGGGCCCCCAACGGCCCTGTCACACCCGGGCGGTGGCCTCGGACCAGTGCTTCAGCAGGTCCCGCGCGGCACCCGAGTCGACGGCCGCCGCGGTACGCCGCATGGCCGCGCCCAGCTGCTCGGCGAGCGGCGCGTCGGTGAGGTCCAGCGCCACCAGCGCGGCCGCCGCGTTCAGCAGCACCGCGTCCCGCACCGGACCGTGCTCCCCGGCGAGCATCCGGCGCGCGACCTCCGCGTTGTACGCCGGGTCCGCGCCGCGCAGCGCCTCGATGCCGACCGGCTCGATGCCGACCTCGCGCGGGTCGAAGACGGTCTCGGTCACGGCGCCGTCGCGGACCACCCACACCCGCGAGGTGGTGGTGATGGTCAGCTCGTCCAGTCCGTCGTCGCCCCGGAAGACCAGCGCGGTGGCACCGCGCCGGGCGAGCACCCCGGCGATCAGCGCCGCCAGCCGGGTGTCGAAGCAGCCGATCGCGTGCGCCGTCACCCGGGCCGGGTTGGTCAGCGGCCCCAGGATGTTGAAGGCGGTGGGCACCCCGAGGTCGCGCCGGGCCGGCGCGGCGTGCCGCATCGAGGGGTGGAAGGTCGCGGCGAAGCAGAAGGTGAGCCCGACCTCCTCGGCGATCTCGGCGACCCGGCGCGGCCGGAGGTCCAGGCTGATGCCCAGCTTCTCCAGCACGTCCGAGGAACCGCTCGAGGAGGAGGCGGCCCGGTTGCCGTGCTTGACCACCTTGGCACCGGCCGCGGCGGCGACGATCGCCGACATGGTGGAGATGTTGACGGTCTTGGCCCGGTCGCCGCCGGTGCCGACGATGTCCACCGCCGGGCCGGGGATGTCCAGCGGCTCGGCGTGCGCGTACATCGAGTCGACGAGTCCGGAGATCTCCTCGACCGTCTCGCCCTTGGCCCGCAGCGCCACCATGAACCCGGCCACCTGCACCGGGGAGGCCTCGCCGCTCATGATCCGGTCCATCGCCCACGCGGTGGCCGAGCGGTCGAGGTCCTCTCCCCTCAGCAGCGCCGACAGGATGTCCGGCCAGGAGCGGACCACCTGCGCGGGGTCGCTCCCACCGTTCGCAGGCTGCACGTTCACCATGGCTGACTCCGGCTCTCGCTGCCCCGGCTACCCGGGGAAGGACGTAGGGACGGAGTCAGCCTATCGAGCGGCGGCCCGCCGGGGCTCCGCCGTTCACCCTTCTTCTCTCGCAGTGAGACGCCGGACCGAACGCCGGGTGGAACGCCGGACGGAACACGGGCCGGGGACCTGCCCCTAGCGGACGGCGGGCGCCCGCTTGGCCAGCCTGGCCCGCAGCAGCGTGGCGGCGGCCTCCGCCAGCGCCACCGGGTCCACCGGCTGGGAGATCGCCGCGTCGGCCCGGCTCCAGGCGGCCAGCCAGGAGTCCTGCGGCCGGCCGATCAGCACCAGCACCGGCGGGCAACCGTAGATCTCGTCCTTCAGCTGCCGTCCGAGCCCGAGCCCGCCGGCCGGCACCGCCTCGCCGTCCAGGACGCAGAGGTCGACGCCGCCCTTCTCCAGCGCCTTGAGCACCGCGGGGGTGGTCGCGCACTCCAGGTAGGCCAGCTCCGGGAGGTCCTCCGCGGGCCGCCGCCCGAGAGCGGTCAGCACCTGCTCGCGGGTGGTTCGGTCGTGGCTGTAGACGAGAACGGTCAGCGTCTCGTCGGTCGTGTGCGCCATGGGCCCTGCTCCCTCACGTGTGATCCGGACCACGTTCGCCTGTCCCCGGATGCTACTCCCGATCACCGCCCGCCGAGCCCCTCCCGCGCGATCTCGTCCCGACCGCGCCGCGTCCGCGACTGGTCCGGCCGGAGCAGGGCGCGTCACCCCCGCCCGCGCGGTCCACCCGTACGGCGGACGAGTGGAACTTCCCCTTACCCCCGAAGCCCCCCGGACGCCCGCCACGACACGCCGGACGGGGTCCGGACGGGCCCTTCGAGCAACCGTCAGAAAAGGGACACGCCGCTGCTCAGCGGCAGTCCGGACGCCCCGTCGGGCCCCAGGGGGGCATACCGCACGCACCGGACACTCCGAGGGTGACCCCCCGACGTGAAGACGGAATAAGGGACCGACATAATGTCCGTCGTGGCGACAGCAACAGCAGTAGAAACCGGGCACGCGCACGGATCGGTCAACCGGCCGAACATGGTCAGCGTCGGAACGATCGTCTGGCTCAGTTCCGAGTTGATGTTCTTCGCGGCCCTCTTCGCGATGTACTTCACGCTCCGCTCCGTCAAGGGGCCGGAGTTCTGGACCGAGAAGGCGCACGCCCTCAACGTGCCGTTCTCCTCGGTCAACACCACGATCCTGGTGCTTTCCTCGCTCACCTGCCAGCTCGGCGTCTTCGCCGCCGAGCGCGGGGACGTGAAGAAGCTCCGCTCGTGGTTCGTCATCACCTTCGTGATGGGCGCGATCTTCATCGGCGGCCAGATCTTCGAGTACACCGAGCTGGTCAAGAAGGACGGCCTGTCGCTGTCCTCCGACCCGTACGGCACGGTGTTCTACCTGACCACCGGCTTCCACGGTCTGCACGTGACGGGTGGTCTGATCGCCTTCCTGCTGGTCCTGGGACGGACGTACGCAGCCAAGCGCTTCACGCACGAGCAGGCCACCGCCGCCATCGTGGTGTCGTACTACTGGCACTTCGTCGATGTCGTGTGGATCGGCCTGTTCGCGACCATCTACCTGATCAAGTAACCAGCTGATCAGGTCGCTGGCCACCGGCCCCGGGTCCCGCCCTCACCGGCGACGGCCCGATTTCGCCGGTGGCGACGCTCCCACCGACCGACCGCGCGCGCAGCCTTGGACAGGCAGCCTCGTGCCGGCCAGACCGGCCGCCGGGTGCACCCACCAGTCGACCAGATCCTGACACCGGGGTTATTCCGTGAAAAAGCTCTCCGCACGACGGCGCCACCCACTGGCGGCGCTGGTCGTCCTACTTCTCGCCCTGGCGGCAACCGGGGGGCTGTACGCCGCGTTCGCGCCCGCCGGCAAGGCGCAGGCCGACGTGGCGGCGCAGTCGCTCGCGATCGATGAGGGCAAGAAGCTCTTCGCCGTGGGCTGCTCCTCCTGCCACGGCCTGAACGGGCAGGGCAGCAGCGACGGCCCGAGCCTGGTCGGCGTCGGCTCCGCCGCGGTCGACTTCCAGGTGGGCACCGGCCGTATGCCGGCCCAGCAGCCCGGCGCCCAGGTGCCGCGCAAGCCGAACATCTACTCGCAGGCGGAGATCGACCAGCTCGCCGCCTTCGTCGCCTCGCTCGGCCCCGGTCCGGTCACGCCGACCGAGGAGCAGTACACCTCGACCAACCCGGACGACCTGTCCAAGGGCGGCGAGCTGTTCCGCACCAACTGCGCCCAGTGCCACAACTTCGCCGGCCAGGGCGGTGCCCTCACCCAGGGCAAGTACGCCCCGTCCCTGGAGGGCGTGGACGCCAAGCACATCTACGAGGCCATGCAGACCGGCCCGCAGAACATGCCGTCGTTCCCGGACACCACCATGCCCGAGGAGCAGAAGAAGCAGATCGTGGCCTTCGTCCGCCACACCACCAACGATGAGCCCAACCCCGGCGGTCTCACGCTCGGCAGCCTCGGTCCGGTGACCGAGGGCCTGTTCGGCTGGATCTTCGGTCTCGGTGCGCTCATCGCGGTCGCGATCTGGGTCGCCGCCCACACCACCAAGGCCAAGAAGTCATGAGCCACGACATGTCAGAAGAGAAGCTCCCGGAGTCCCACGGCTCCGCCGGGCACCACGAGGTGGCCGCCCACGGCGATCCGTTCGCCGACCCGGGCCTGCCGGCCCACGAGCCGCGTCGCACCGACATCGACGAGCGGGCCGCCAAGCGGGCCGAGCGCCAGGTGTCGCTGATGTTCGTCGTCTCGATGCTCGCCACGATCGGCTTCATCGCCTCGTACGTGGCCATCGACCCGGACAAGATCGTCTACATCTGGCCGCTGGGCCACGTCAGCGCGCTGAACTTCGCGCTCGGCATGACCCTCGGTGTCGCGCTGTTCCTCATCGGCGCGGGCGCGGTCCACTGGGCCCGCACCCTGATGTCGGACCACGAGATCCCGGCCGAGCGTCACCCGATCGAGGCCGACGACGAGGTCCGCGCCGACGTCATCGAGCAGTTCCGGACCGGTGCCGCGGAGTCCGGCTTCGGCCGCCGCAAGATGATCCGCAACACCCTCATCGGTTCGATGGCCCTGGTGCCGCTGTCCGGTGTGGTCCTCCTGCGCGACCTGGGCCCGCTGCCCGAGGACAAGCTGGAGCACACCGGCTGGGAGGAGGCGACCGACGCCAAGCCCCTGCAGCTGATCAACATGAACACCAACCAGCCGATGAAGGCCGAGGACATCATCACGGGGTCGCTGACCTTCGCGATGCCCGAGGGCCTGCACACCCACGACGAGGACTTCCAGCAGCGCATCGCCAAGGACGCCCTCATGCTGGTGCGCATCGCGCCGGAGGACATCAAGGACGACAAGTCCAAGGAGAAGGGCTTCGAGGGCATCCTCGCCTACTCCAAGATCTGCACCCACGTCGGCTGCCCGATCAGCCTGTACGAGCAGCAGACCCACCACGCGCTCTGCCCCTGCCACCAGTCGACCTTCGACCTGGCGGACGGCGCGCGCGTGATCTTCGGCCCGGCCGGCCACCCGCTGCCGCAGCTGAAGATCACCACTGACGAGAAGGGCTTCCTGGTCGCCCACGGCGACTTCGACGAGCCCGTCGGCCCGAGCTACTGGGAGCGTGCTCGATGAGCAGTACGAGCAGCACCACCTCCGGCGCCAAGCCCGCCAGCACGCGCGCCAAGCCCGCGAACAAGTGGGAGCAGGCCGCGGACTGGACGGACGGTCGGCTGGGGATCTACTCCCTCGCCAAGACCAACCTGCGGAAGATCTTCCCGGACCACTGGTCCTTCATGCTGGGCGAGATCTGCCTCTACACCTTCATCATCATCATCCTGACCGGTGTCTACCTGACGCTGTTCTTCAAGCCCTCGATGGGCGAGGTCATCTACAACGGCTCGTACATCCCGCTCAAGGGCATCCCGATGTCCGAGGCGTACGCGTCGACGGTGGACATCAGCTTCGAGGTGCGCGGCGGTCTGCTGGTCCGCCAGATCCACCACTGGGCGGCCCTGGTCTTCGTCGCGGCGATGTTCGTGCACATGATGCGCGTCTTCTTCACCGGCGCGTTCCGCAAGCCCCGTGAGATCAACTGGGTCTTCGGCTTCCTGCTGCTCGTCCTGGGCATGTTCGACGGCTTCTTCGGCTACTCGCTGCCCGACGACCTGCTCTCCGGCACCGGTATCCGGTTCATGGAGGGCGCCGTCCTGGCGACCCCGCTGATCGGCACCTACGTCCAGATGTTCCTGTTCGGGGGCGAGTTCCCCGGCCACGACATCGTGCCGCGGTTCTTCACCATCCACGTGCTGCTGATCCCAGGCATCATGCTCGGCCTGCTGGTGGCGCACCTGATCCTGGTCTTCTACCACAAGCACACCCAGTGGGCGGGCCCGGGCAAGACCGAGAAGAACGTCGTCGGCATGCCGCTGATGCCGGTCTACATGGCCAAGGCCGGTGGCTTCTTCTTCCTGGTGTTCGGTCTGATCGCGGCCATCTCGGCGATCGCCTCGATCAACCCGATCTGGGCGTACGGCCCGTACCGTCCCGACCAGGTGTCCACGGACGCCCAGCCTGACTGGTACATGGGCTTCTCCGAGGGCCTGATCCGCATCATGCCGGGCTGGGAGGTCAGCCTGTGGGGCCACACCCTGAACCTCGGTGTGGCGATCCCGCTGATGGTCCTCTTCCCGGCGGTGCTGGTCTCGATCGCCGCCTACCCCTTCATCGAGGGCTGGATCACCGGCGACAAGCGCGAGCACCACATCCTGGACCGCCCGCGCAACGCCCCGGTCCGCACCGCGCTGGGTGCCGCCTGGATCAGCCTCTACCTGGTCCTGCTGGCGGCGGGTGGCAACGACCTGTTCGCCACCCACCTGCACCTGTCGATCAACTCGGTCACCTACTTCGTCCGCGTGGGCATGTTCGTGGTCCCGGTCATCGTCTTCATCGTCACCAAGCGCTGGTGCCTCGGCCTCCAGCGCCGCGACAAGGAGAAGGTGCTGCACGGCCGCGAGACCGGCGTCATCAAGCGCCTGCCGCACGGCGAGTTCGTCGAGGTGCACGCCCAGCTGCCGCAGAAGGACCTGCACAAGCTCACCGCGCACGAGCAGATCGAGCCGTTCGAGCTGCCGGCCGAGACGGACGAGAACGGCGTGGCCAGCAAGGCCAACGTCCTCGACCGCACCCGGGCGAAGCTCTCCCGCGGCTTCTACGGCGAGGGCAGCCAGATCCCCAAGCCGACCTCCGAGGAGCACCACGAGATCACCAGCGGCCACGGCCACCACTGATCCCGTACGCACCCCGCGTCGCACCCCGAGGGCCGCTGACCAGAGTTCTTCTGGTCGGCGGCCCTCGGGCTTTCCCGGTACCCGGGGGCGCCCCGCGGCGCCCCTCCGAACGTCAGGAGCCCCTGTGCAGCTGTCCGTCGACCCCGCCGCCACCACTCCCCCGTACGAGCAGATCCGGGCCCAGATCGCCGAACAGGCCCGGACCGGCGAGCTGGCGACCGGACTGCGGCTGCCCACCGTCCGCGCGCTGGCCGAGCAGCTCGGGCTGGCGGCCGGGACGGTCGCCCGCGCCTACCGGGAGCTGGAGACCGACGGGGTGGTGGAGACGCACGGCCGGCGCGGCACCCTGATCGCCGCGGTCGGCGACTCCGCCCACCGGCTGGCCGCGGCGGCCGCCGCCGAGTTCGCCGAGCGGGTCCGGCGGCTCGGGGTGCCGGCCGCGGACGCCCTGGCCGCCGCCGACAACGCGCTGCGGCTGGCCTACCGGGAGGAGGCCGGCGAGGGCCCGCAGGGCCCCTGAGGGCCCCCGGGGGGCCGCCCTCAGAGCTGCGGGGCGATCATCCCGCCGGCGGGGGCCCTGGTGGCCGGTGTGGTGGTGCTGACGGGCTGCCCGAGGGCGCTGTGCCCGACCCACTCGCCCCAGCCGACGTTCCAGTCCCCGAAGCCGTTGCCGAACGGCTCCATGCTCTTGCCCCGGCTGTTCACCACCGTCACCAGGTCCCCCACCCTGGTGTTCTGGTAGAACCAGTGGGCGTTCTCGGTGCTCATGCCGGTACAGCCGTGGCTGACGTTCTCCACGCCCTGGGAGCCCACCGACCAGGGTGCCGCGTGCACGTACTCGCCGCTCCAGGTGACCCTGGTGGCCCACTCGACGTCGAGGTCGTAGGACTCCTGGCTGCCGGCCGCTATGCCGATCGTCTCGCCGCTCATCCGGACCTTGCGCTCCTGGCCGAGCACCACCTTGACGCCGTTGCGGGTGTCGAAGCCGGGCTTGCCGGTGGTGACCGGGATCGTCCGGACCACCTGGCCGTCGCGCTTGAGGGTCAGCTCGTGGGCCGCCGCGTCGACCACCGTCTCGACCCGCTCGCCGATCCGCATCGCCAGGGTCGCCCGGTCGCCGCCGTACAGGCCGTCGGAGATCCGGCCGCCGGTGGCCTCGAAGGCCAGCGCGACGACGGTGCCGGTGGGCCAGTACTCCTCGGGGCGGAAGTGCAGGTTCTTGTCGTCCACCCAGTACCAGGCGCCGGTCACGGCGGGCTGCGAGGTCACCGTCAGCGCCCGCTCCACCTCCTGGCGGGCCTGCGGGTCCTTGACCGCCTCGGAGAGCTGCACGGTGAGCGGCTGGCCGACCCCGTAGACGCCGCTGCCGGAGGAGTCGGGGCCGAGCTTGGCGGTCAGCAGCCGCTGGGCGGCCAGGGTGGCGAACCCGGAGGTGGTCTCGCCGCGTCCGCCGCCGCCGTCGGCGGCGGCGATCCGCACGGTGTAGGCGGTGGCCGCCTTCAGCCGGCCGGTGGTCCGCCAGCTGCGCTGGTCCTCCGAGAGCTGCCCGGCGACGATCCGGCCGTCCGGGCCGACCACGGTGACGTCGGTCAGCCGGCTGCCCGGCTCCGCGGTGACCGTGACCGGCTGCGAGGGGTCCACCTTGTCCGTGGCGGAGAGGTGGACCAGCCGGGCCGCGTCGACCTTGCGGACCGGGTCCGCGACCTCCTCGCCGCCGGAGGTGCAGCCGGCCAGCGGGGCCAGCACAACGAGGGCCAGCGTGATGCCGCCGAGACCCGCGATTCCGCGCCTGTCGGCCATGACCGCCTCCCAGGGGTTCGCACGATTGGTCAGATCGTAGGAACCCCCTCCGGCTGAGCGACATCCGAACGGCGTCCGGTTGGGCCGGCGGGGTGAGGCGGTCACTCCGGGGACGCAACAGGGCCGGGCTTCCCGTGCGGGAAGCCCGGCCCTGTGGGAGAGAACCGGTCCTACTGGTTCTGGTTCTCGCCCCGGTAGAACTCGAAGACCCAGCCGAAGAGGCCGATCAGGATGACCGGGATCGACCAGTAGAGCAGCCACCAGCCGAAGATCACGCCGAGGAAGGCCAGCGCGCCACCGACCGCCAGCGAGAGCGGCTGCCAGCTGTGCGGGGCGAAGAAGCCCAGCTCGCCGGAGTCGTCCGCGACCTCGGCCTCGGGGTTGTCACCCGCGCCGCTGTCCACCCGGCGGGCGGTGAAGGCGAGGTAGTACCCGATGAAGGCGCACAGCGCGAAGGCGAGGAAGAGCGCGGTGGTGCCCGCGGCCTCGATGCCGTGGTCGGAGCTGTTGGTCCACAGGCCGTAGGTGATCGCCATGGCCAGTACGAAGACCGCCAGGCCCAGGAAAATCTTGCCCTGTTCCCTCATCAGGCGTCGCCTTCCTTCTTGCCCTTGCCGAGCTTCGGGGCGTCGTACTTCGCCGGGGTCACACCGGCGAAGTGCTTGGCCGGCTCACCGTGGTACTCCAGGTAGTCCAGCGCGGCGATCTCCGGGTAGTGGAGGTCGAAGGCCGGGGATTCGGAGCGGATCCGGGGCAGGGTGAGGAAGTTGTGCCGCGGCGGCGGGCAGGAGGTCGCCCACTCCAGCGAACGGCCGTAGCCCCACGGGTCGTCGACGGTCACCTTCTCGCCGTACTTCGCCGTCTTCCACACGTTGTAGAGGAACGGCAGGATCGACAGGCCGAGCAGGAACGAACCGATGGTCGAGACGGTGTTCAGGGTGGTGAACCCGTCGGCGGCCAGGTAGTCGGCGTAGCGGCGGGGCATGCCCTCCGCGCCGAGCCAGTGCTGCACCAGGAAGGTGGTGTGGAAGCCGATGAACAGCGTCCAGAAGGTGACCTTGCCGAGGCGCTCGTCGAGCATCTTGCCGGTCATCTTCGGCCACCAGAAGTGGAAGCCGGCGAACATCGCGAAGACGACGGTGCCGAAGACCACGTAGTGGAAGTGGGCGACGACGAAGTACGAGTCCGAGACGTGGAAGTCGATCGGCGGGGAGGCCAGCAGGACACCGGTCAGACCGCCGAAGAGGAAGGTGACCAGGAAGCCGACCGTCCAGAGCATCGGGGTCTCGAAGCTCAGCGAGCCCTTCCACATGGTGCCGACCCAGTTGAAGAACTTCACACCGGTCGGGACCGCGATCAGGAAGGTCATGAAGGAGAAGAACGGCAGCAGCACCTGTCCGGTGACGTACATGTGGTGGGCCCACACCGTCACGGACAGACCGGCGATCGCGATGGTGGCCGCGATCAGGCCGGAGTAGCCGAACATCGGCTTGCGGCTGAAGACCGGGATGATCTCCGACACGATGCCGAAGAACGGCAGCGCGATGATGTACACCTCGGGGTGACCGAAGAACCAGAACAGGTGCTGCCAGAGCAGCGCGCCACCGTTGGCCGGGTCGAAGACGTGCGCCCCGAACTTGCGGTCCGCCTCCAGGGCGAACAGCGCGGCGGCGAGCACCGGGAAGGCCAGCAGGACCAGCACGGCGGTCAGCAGGACGTTCCAGACGAAGATCGACATCCGGAACATCGTCATGCCGGGCGCGCGCATGCAGATGATCGTGGTGATGAAGTTGACCGCACCGAGGATCGTGCCGAAGCCGGAGAAGGCCAGACCCATGATCCACATGTCGGCGCCGATGCCCGGCGAACGGACCGCGTCGGAGAGCGGCGCGTAGGCGAACCAGCCGAAGTCGGCGGCACCCTGCGGGGTGAGGAAGCCGGCCACCGCGATCAGCGAGCCGAACAGGTACAGCCAGTAGGCGAACATGTTCAGCCGC
Organism: Streptomyces sp. TLI_053; assembly: GCF_900105395.1. NCBI lineage: Bacteria > Bacillati > Actinomycetota > Actinomycetes > Kitasatosporales > Streptomycetaceae > Streptomyces > Streptomyces sp. TLI_053. The sequence goes on along the minus strand of NZ_LT629775.1, from coordinate 6,614,934 downwards.
GGGAACGCGACGTCAGGTGCGCCGATCTGCAGCGGCATGATCCAGTTCGCGAAACCGGCGAAGAGCGGCGTCGCGAACATCAGCAGCATGACCGTGCCGTGCATCGTGAACGCCTGGTTGAACTGCTCGTTCGACAGGATCTGGGTCCCGGGACGAGCCAGCTCGGCGCGCATGACCAGGGCGAGGATGCCGCCGATCAGGAAGAAGGCGAACGACGTGCCCAGGTACAGCGTGCCGATCGTCTTGTGGTCAGTGGTGGTCAGCCACTTGATGATGGTGGAACCCGGCTTCCGGGTCCGCTGCGCCCCGACCGTGACGGCCCCGGCGCCCCCGCCGGCCGCGGCGGGCTCGTTGAGGATGGTCACTTCTCTTCACTTCCCATGGTCGTGATGCCGGAGGGCACCGCGCCGGTCTGACCCTTGGCCCGGAGGTCCTTCAGGTGCTGGTCGTACTCGGCACGGTCGACGACCTTCACGTTGAACAGCATGCGCGAGTGGTCGACGCCGCAGAGCTCGGCGCACTTGCCCATGTACTCACCCTTGACGGTCGGGGTGACCTCGAACTTGTTGACCACACCCGGAACGACGTCCATCTTCATCATGAAGTTGATGGGCCAGAAGTCGTGGATCACGTCACGCGAGGTGAGGCGGAACTGCACCGTCTCGTTCACCGGCAGGTAGAGGGTCGGCGGCTCGCCGGGGGTACCCACCTCGTACGCGGCCTGCTGGTTGGCCGGGTCGGGGTTCTCGGTGTTCTCGTAGTTGAACGCCCAGCTCCACTGGAAGCCCACCACGTTGACCATGTGCTGTGGCTTCTCGGAGACGGAGATCAGCTTCGACTCGTCGCGGGCGACGAAGTAGAAGAGGACCGACACGATGATGATCGGGACCGCGGTGTAGAGCGCCTCGATGGGCACGTTGTACCGGGTCTGCGGGGGGACCTGCACACCGGTGCGGCTGCGCCGGTGGAAGATCACGCTCCAGATGATCAGACCCCACATCAGTACGCCGACCACCAGCGCCGCGATCCAGGAGCCCTGCCACATGTGGAGGACCATCGGCCCTTCCTTGGTGACGGGGCTCGGGAGGCCAAGCCTGGGGAGGTCGTTGGCCGAGCAGCCGGTGGCGGTCGCGATGACGAGGCCCAGTGCCAGCGCCTGAGGCAGCTTCCGCCGCATCGTGCGCCGCGGCGAGCGGTCGGAGCCGTTGGGACTCACGTAGCGCCTTCCCGAAGTCTCGCCCGCCTTCGCGTCGCCCCGGGGAGGCTTTCCCTCCCCGGCGACCCGACCACGGGCACGGTTTGAATGCTTATGCGGGCCAAACCCTACTCCAGCCTTATGCGCTGCTGACGGGCAGGTCCCAGTAACGCGCCGCCCGAACACCCGATCAGGCCCGGCAGGGGCTGCGCCGCAGGTCATCCTAGGCATTAGGGGTCCGTACGCCCGATCGAGGGATGACCTCCGACAACGTGGTGACGCCCCGTCGGGAGCGGACTATCCGGACATTCGGGATGATCGACTGACGGGGGGTGAGGCGCCCTCGGAACCCCGGACACACCCGTCCGTGTCGTTAAATGTGACCGTGTACTTCGATGTGGCCTCCACCGCACCGCTCCACCCCGTCGCACGGCAGGCGCTGACCGCCGCCCTGGACGAGGGATGGGCCGACCCCGCCCGGCTCTACCGCTCCGGGCGCCAGGCCCGGATGCTGCTGGACGCCGCGCGGGAGACCGTGGCCGAGGTGATCGGCTGCCGGGCCGACGAGATCGCCTTCACCTCGAGCGGGACCCAGGCCGTCCAGCTCGGGGTGCTGGGCGCGCTGCGCGGCAACCGGCGGCGCGGCGGGCACCTGACGCACTCCGCCGTCGAGCACTCCAGCGTGCTGCACAGCGCCGAACGGCACCTGGCCGAGGGCGGCGAGGTGACCGCCGTGCCGGTGGACCGGCACGGCCGGGTCGACCCGGAGGTCTTCGCCGCCGCGCTGCGGCCGGACACCGCGCTCGCCGTGCTGCAGTCCGCCAACCACGAGGTGGGCACGGTGCAGCCGGTCGACGAGGTGGCCGCGCTCCGCGGCGGGGTGCCGCTGCTGGTGGACGCCGCGCAGAGCGCCGGGCGGACGGACCTGCCGACCGGCTGGTCGCTGCTCACCGCCAGCGCGCACAAGTGGGGCGGACCGGCCGGGGTCGGGGTGCTCGCGGTGCGCAAGGGCGTCCGCTACGTCTCGCCGCTGCCCTCCGACGAGCGGGAGGCGGGCCGGGTTCCGGGCTTCGTCAACGTGCCGGCGATCGTCGCGGCCGCGGCCTCGCTGCGCGCGGTACGGGCCGAGGCGGAGCGGGAGAACGCCCGGCTGCACGAGCTGGTCGAGCGGATCCGGACCCGGGTGCCGCGGCTGGTGCCCGAGGTGGAGGTGGTCGGCGACCCGGTGCGGCGGCTGCCGCACATCGTCACCTTCTCCTGTCTGTACGTGGACGGCGAGGTGCTGCTGGGCGAACTGGACCGGGCCGGGTTCGCGGTCTCCTCCGGCTCCTCCTGCACCTCGTCCACGCTGACCCCGAGCCATGTGCTGGCCGCGATGGGCGTGCTCACCGAGGGGAACGTCCGGGTCTCGCTGCCGTTCGGCACCACCGGGGCGGACGTCGACCGCTTCCTGACCGTGCTGCCGGAGCTGGTGGCCGGCGTCCGCGCCCCGCTGGGCCTGGACCTGCCCGCACCCGCCGCGGCCCGGGAGCACGACGGGGGGCCGCTGGTCCTGGACGCGCTGGGCAAGCGGTGCCCGCTGCCGGTGATCGAACTGGCGAAGCGGATCGGCGAGGTCCCGGTGGGCGGCACGGTCGTGGTGCTGGCCGACGACGAGGCGGCCCGGCTGGACGTGCCGGCCTGGTGCGGGATGCGCGAGCAGGAGTACCTGGGCGAGGCCCCGGCCGCCGAGTACGGCGGCGACCGGGGCTCGGCCTACCTGGTGCGGCGGGTCAGTTGACCAGGTGCGCGCGGACCTCGGCGCCGGCCTCGTCGCCGTAGGCCGCGACGAAGCGCTGCAGGAAGTCGTGCGGGCGCAGCTCGTACTCCTGGGTGCCGACGGTCTCGATCACCAGGGTGGCCAGCATGCAGCCGAGCTGGGCGGCGCGCTCCAGCTCCAGCTCCCAGGACAGACCGGCCAGGAAGCCGGCCCGGAAGGCGTCGCCGACACCGGTCGGGTCGGCCTTGGTGGTCTCGGGGGCGCAGCCGACCACGATCGGGGACTCGCCCTTGCGCTCGATCCGGACGCCCTTGCTGCCGAGGGTGGTGATCCGGGTGCCGACCCGGGTGAGGATCTCCTCCGCGTCCCAGCCGGTCTTGGACTCGATCAGCGCGGCCTCGTACTCGTTGGTGAAGAGGTACGCGGCGCCGTCGACGATCTGGCGGATGTCGTGGCCGTCGAGGCGGGCCAGCTGCTGCGACGGGTCCGCGGCGAAGGCGTAGCCGCGGGTGCGGCACTCCTGGGTGTGGCGGACCATCGCCTGCGGGTCGTCCGCGCCGATCAGCACCAGGTCGAGGCCGCCGACGCGGTCGGCGATCGGCTTGAGCTCGATGTTGCGGGCCTCGGCCATGGCACCGGTGTAGAACGAGGCGATCTGGTTGTGGTCCTCGTCCGTGGTGCACATGAAGCGCGCGGTGTGCCGGGTCTCGGAGATGTGGACGGACCGGCAGTCCACGTTGTTGCGCTCCAGCCAGCTGCGGTACTCCGCGAAGTCCGCGCCGGCCGCGCCGACCAGGACCGGGCGCAGGCCGAGCACGCCCATGCCGAAGGCGATGTTCGGCGCGACGCCGCCGCGGCGGATGTCGAGGGTGTCGACCAGGAAGGACAGCGACACGGTGTGCAGCTGCTCGGCGACCAGCTGGTCGGCGAACCGGCCGGGGAAGGTCATCAGGTGGTCGGTCGCGATCGAACCGGCGACGGCGATACGCACGGGGTCTCCTCAGGATGGCAGCGGGGCCATGGAACAACGGGGGTGGAACCCACCCACGGTACCCGGCGCGCCCGGGGCCCCAGCAAGACGCCGGGTGCGATCCCGGCCGACTGCTGTCACCCGCCACCCCCGAAGGTGTACTACCCCGGGGTAGCTCTGGTGACTGCCGGACGCCCGGCCTAGGGTCGCAGTCAGGGGCTCCTCCCGGCCCCGACCGGGACCGTGGCGGCGCTGCCACGGCAGGTGGATCGGAGTTGATGGCCGATGTTGCCCAGTCACCACCCGCTGCGGGTTCCGCCCGCCCTGCTCGGCGACGCCGACGGTGAGTCGCTCGACGCGCTGGTGGACTCCTCGCACCGGCTGCGGCGTTTCTGGCCGCTGCTGGCGACCGGCCCGCAGGACAGCGCGCCGGCCGGCTCAGGCTTCCGCGTCCCCTCCCGGGCCCGGCGCGTGGTCGCGTCGATGCCCGAGTACGGGTCCTGAGCGGGGCTGCCCAGGGTCCCGGGGGACGGCGGGGACGGACGGGGAACCGGAATCGTCCGGGCCACGTCACATCCCCGCGGTGCGGCCGCCGAGGCGTACCGCTGAGCCCTCGGGAGGAAGTTCAGATGGATCTGGAGAGCATGCCCAGGCGTTCCGGCCGGGCCCGCGCGACGGCGCTGGCCGGCCTCGCCCTGGCGGCGGTGGCCGTCCTGGCCGGGTGCGACGGCGGGACCAAAGCGGCTTCGGACACGGCGGCCTCCGGCGCGGAGCGGGCCCCGGCGAGCGCTTCCGCCTCGCCCGGCGCGGCCACCGGCAGCGCGGACCCGGCCGCCCCGGCCGCGACCTCGGCCCCGACCGCGCCGACCCCGGTGACCACGCCGCCGGTCGACCCGACGGTCACCGCCCCGGACCCGAGGCCGGCCAGTCCGGCGCCCGCCACCAAGCCGGCGGCGCCCGCGACGACCCCCACCCCGGCGCCCACTCCCCCGGGCGGCAACGGCATCGCGGTGGGCGAGCCGCCGCCGAACGGCACCGGGAGCGGCTCGCCGGTGCACCCGGCGATCACCTACCGGGTGGACGGCAACAAGCTGACAATCTGGTTCTACGGCGGCATCTGCCAGCGCTACGCGCTCAAGGCCGACGAGTCCAAGCCGGGCCGGGTGGACGTCCGGGTGACCACGGCGGCGCCGGTCCCGGCCGGACAGGCCTGCGCCGAGCTCGCCAAGCGGCAGACCGTGACGGCCGACCTGAAGCAGCCGCTCCAGGGCCGGGCGGTGACCGATCTGGCGACCGGGCAGGAGGTGCCGCTCGAGGCGGACGCCAAGATCGGCCCGGATCCGGTGGTCCCGGACGTCCCCGGCAACCCGTGACCCCGGCGCGGACCGCGCGCGGACACGACGAAGGCGGCCCCCGGGATCCCGGGGGCCGCCTTCGTGCCGGACCGCTGTCGACCTGCTGACCGGGGACCGGCCGGCCGACCGCGGACCGACTAGCTGAACGAGTCGCCGCAGGCGCAGGAGCCGGTGGCGTTCGGGTTGTCGATCGTGAAGCCCTGCTTCTCGATGGTGTCGACGAAGTCGACGGTGGCGCCACCCAGGTACGGGGCGCTCATCCGGTCGGTGACGACCTTCACACCGTCGAAGTCCTTCAGCACGTCACCGTCGAGCGAGCGCTCGTCGAAGAACAGCTGGTAGCGCAGGCCCGAGCAACCGCCGGGCTGGACGGCGACGCGCAGCGCCAGGTCGTCCCGGCCTTCCTGCTCCAGCAGGCCCTTGACCTTGGCCGCGGCGGCATCGGTGAGGAGGATGCCACTCTCGACGGTGGTCTCGTCCTGGACGGTCATCTGCGTTCTCCCGGTCTTGACGACGGTCTGCCGCCAGTACCAACCGACGGCCGTCCGGATTCATTTCCCGGACGACGGAGTGTTTTCGGTGGATTCTCGGCGGCGGTGTTCCGTGGGCCGGGCGTGCACCCGTTCCCCATACGCCTTCCATGCTCGCACACCGGCGGCCCCGGGCCGCATCCCGCTCGGACCGATCCGGGCGAACCGGCCCCGCGGCGCGGGCCCGGCGGTCAGGATGGTGGGTATGCTCCTGCGCCCGCTCCAGGACTCCGCCGCCGACGCGGAAGCGGTCCGGCACATCGCCGCCGCCGCGTTCGCCTCGCTCCCCGACGCCCCGCCGCTCACCGGGCCGCCCCCGGCGTCCGTGTTCCAGCTGGCCCGCACCAGACACCTCGCGCGCACCGATCCGCAGGGCTGCTGGATGGCCGAGCTGGACGGCGGGCCGGTCGGCGCGGTGCTGGCGCTGCGCCGCGAGGGCGTCTGGGTGCTGGCGCTGCTCGTGGTGCTGCCGCAGGCGCAGGGCAAGGGGGTGGGGCGGCTGCTGCTGGAGCGGGCCCTCGCGCACGGGCGCGGCTGTCTGCGCGGGATGCTGTGCGCCTCGCCGTCGCCGGCGGCGGTGCGGCGGTACCGGCTGGCCGGGTTCACGCTGCACCCGGCGATGCAGCTGACCGGGCGGGTGGACCGGTCCCGGCTGGTCGACCCGGGGGACCTCCCGGTGCACCCCGGCAACGCCACCCACCGGCACCTGCTGGACTCGGTGGACCGGCGGCTGCGCGGAGCCGCGCACGGCCCGGACCACGAACTGCTGCTCGCGCACTGCGAGGAGGTGCTGGTCGCGGACACCCTGGCGGGCAGCGGCTACTGCTACCGGGAGGGCGGCGAGGTGCGGCTGCTGGCGGCCACCTCGAAGCGGATCGCCACCCGGCTGCTGCGCGAGGCGCTGGCCCGGGTGCCGGAGGGGGTCGAGGCGCGGGTGGAGGCGCTGACCGCCGAGCAGGAGTGGGCGCTGGACGTCGGCCTCGAGCTGGGCCTGTCGGTGGCGACCCGGGGGTACCTGGGGCTGCGCGGGATGCGCCCGCCGGCGCCGTACATCCCCGACGGCGGGCTGCTCTAGGGGCGCTCCTCCGGATCACGCCGGACGCGCGCGACCCCCGCCGGGCCGGGGCCGGGCGGGGGTCGGTGCGCTTCGGGGCGGGTGCGCCGCGGGTGTCACTCCATGGTGTCGAGGATCTCCTTGACCATCTCCATGGTGGTGCCCGGGTGCAGGAAGGCGAAGCGGGCGACCGTCTCGCCGTCCCAGCCGGTCGGGGTGACGAAGCCGATCTGGTCCGCGAGGAGCTGCTGCGACCAGCGGTAGTAGTCGTCGTTGGTCCAGCCGTTGCGCTTGAAGCAGACCGCGGACAGCTGCGGGTCGAACAGCAGCTCCAGGTGCTCGCTGTCGCGGATCAGCTGCGCGGTCTCCCGGGCCAGCGTCAGGCCGGCCTCGATGGCGTCGGTGTACGCCTGGACGCCGTGCACGGCCAGCGAGAACCACAGCGGCAGACCGCGGGCGCGCCGGGTCAGGTGGTAGGCGTAGTCGGTGGGGTTCCACTCGTCGCCCTCGGTGTGCAGCACGTCCAGGTAGGAGGCGTCCTGGGTGTGCACGGCACGGGCGAGCTGCGGGTTGCGGTAGATCAGCGCGGCGCAGTCGAACGGCGCGAACAGCCACTTGTGCGGGTCGACGACGAAGGAGTCGGCGTGCTCGATGCCGTTGTAGCGCTCGCGGACGGAGGGGGCGAACAGGCCCGCGCCGCCGTAGGCGCCGTCGACGTGGAACCACAGCCCGCGCTCGCGGGCGACCTCGGACAGGCCCTGGAGGTCGTCGACGATGCCCTCGTTGGTGGTGCCGCCGGTGCCGACGACGGCGATCACCGTCTCCGGGTTCGGGTCGGCGGCCAGGGCGGCGCGCAGCGCCTCGCCGGTGAACCGGCGGTCGACGGTCGGGACCTTGAACGCCTCGACGCCGATGATGTTGAAGGTGTTCTTCACCGAGGAGTGCACCTGGTCGGCGACCGCGATCCGCAGCCGGGCCTCCGGCCCGACGTTCAGCCGGCGGCGGGCGGTGTCCCGGGCGACGACCAGGGCGGAGAGGTTGCCGGCCGAACCGCCGGAGACGAAGGTGCCGCCGGCCGAGTCCGGCATGCCCGCGCGGTCGGCTATCAGGCGCAGCACCTGGTTCTCGGCGGCGATCGCGCCGGCCGCCTCCAGCCAGGAGATGCCCTGGAGCGAGGCGCAGGAGACCACCATGTCGAAGAGCAGCGCGGCCTTGGTGGGGGCGCACGGGATGAAGGACAGGTAGCGCGGGCTGTCGGCGGAGATCACCGCGCGGGAGAGCTCGTGGTCGTAGAGCTTGAGCACGTCGGCCGGGTCGTTGCCGTCCTGGTTGAGCAGGCCGGACAGCTGGGCGCGCAGGTGCTCGCCGTCACCGGGGTGGTCGAGCGGGACGGGGTCGTACTGCAGCCGCTCGCGCATGTAGTCGAAAACCAGGTCGACCAGGTCGCTGTCGGGCCGGTGCATGCGGTCGGGGGCTGCGGACACGGGTGTCCCTCTCGGCTGTGGGGGTCGGGGAGGGTCCGGTGGAACGGGGGGGGTTGGCACCGCACGGCCGGACATGATCAGCGTAGGCAGCGGCGGGCCCTCCCCGCGCGTCGGAACGCGGCCGGTCGGGCAGCTTTCGGGCGTCTTCGGCGGGCCCCGCGCAGGATTCCTGCGCGGGGGGCGAAATGGGCCGAACGGGGAGGTTCCCGCAGGGCGTGCGCCGCGGTCGCGCGCTAGCCGATCAGCTGGGAGAGGACCACCGAGGAGCGGCTGCGCTGGACGCCGGGCTCACGGCGGATCCGCTCGATGACCGCCTCCAGGTGGCGCATGTCGGCGGCCCGCAGGTGGACCAGCGCGTCCGGATCGCCGGTGACCGTCCAGGCGGCGACCACCTCGGGGAACTGCCGCAGGCTGGCGAGGATCTCCTCGGGGGCGGTCCGCTCGCGGCAGTAGACCTCGACGAAGGCCTCGGTCTGCCAGCCGAGCACCGAGGGGTCGAGCACCACGGTGAAGCCGCGGACCACCCCGCGCGCCCGCAGCCGGTCGATCCGGCGGCGGACGGCGGTGGCGGAGAGGTTGACCTGGAGCCCGATCTCGGCGTACGAGGCCCGGCCGTCCCCTGCCAGCCGGGCGAGCAGGAGGCGGTCGGTCTCGTCCAGGGAGGCCCCGGCCGTCTCGTTCGCTGGGCTGCTGCTCATCGGTGCGGGGCTCCACGGGTCGTGCGGCGTCGGGATCGGGGCGGGCCCTCGCCCGCCGGGGGACGGCGGCGGCCCGCCGAAACGGTTCGGCTCCATTCTGGCGGATGTCAGGAGCGAGTTCACCGCTGGCGGATGACAACGGGAGGACGTCCGCCGGTCGGCCGGACGGCGCTCAGCCGGTGAGCAGGACGATCTTGCCCCGGGTGCGGCCCTCGGCACTCAGCGCCTGGGCGGAGGCGGCCTGGGCGAGCGGGAAGGTGGAGGCGACGGTCACGGTCAGCCGTCCCTCGTCGGCGAGCGCGGCCAGCTCGGCGAGCCCGGCGGCGTCCGGGCGGACCCAGACGTACCGGCCGCCGCGGGCCTTGACCCCGAAGTCGGCGATCGAGGCGATCCGCGCCGGGTCGGCGACGAGTCCGGCCGAGACCTCGACGGCGTCCCCGCCGACCAGGTCCAGGGCCGCGTCCACCCCCTCCGGGGCCAGCGCCCGGACCCGCTCCGCCAGTCCCTCGCCGTACCGGACCGGCTCGGCGCCGAGCTCGCGCAGATAGTCGTGGTTGCGTTCGCCGGCGGTGCCGATCACCCGGGCCCCCAGGGCGCGGGCGATCTGCACGGCCAGGTGGCCGACCCCGCCGGCGGCGGCGTGCACCAGGACGGTGTCACCGGGGCCGACCCCCACCGCCCGCAGCGACTGGAGGGCGGTGAGCCCGGCCAGCGGCAGTCCGCCGGCCTGCGCCCAGTCCAGCGCGGCCGGCTTGCGGGCCAGGGTGCGGACCGGAGCGGCCACCAGCTCGGCATAGGTGCCGTGCTCGACCGTGTCCTTGCGCACATAGCCGTAGACCTCGTCGCCGGGCGCGAACTCGGTGACGCCGCCGCCGACGGCCCGGACCACGCCCGCCGCGTCCCAGCCCATCACCAGCGGGAAGTGCGCGTCGAGCAGGCCGTCCAGCAGCCCGTCCCGCACCTTCCAGTCGACCGGGTTCACCCCGGCCGCCCTGACCTGCACCAGTACCGAGTCCGGGCCGACCTTCGGGTCGGGGAGGTCGGTGTACTCGACGGCCTCGGGGCCGCCGTAGTGGTGGATCGCGATTGCCTTCATGCCACCAGCGAAACCCGGCCGGACCTGAATCCGGTTCCGGCCACGCCGGGCGGGCCCGGGAAGGCTCCGAACCGGCGAGCGGTTCTCGTCACATCGACAGGATGGCCATCGTCACTCTGACGCTAACCGGTTATCATAGATTGCGTCAGTTAGACGAAAAGGCTGCACCGCTTGATCGGCCGCACAGAAGGGCACCCGCCCGTGACCACCACCATCACCGAGACCTACGGCGTCGACCCCACCCCGACGCCGCTCGCTCTGCTGCTGCTCGGCCGCCAGGCCGACCCGAACAGCGAGCGCGGCGTCGAGTGCCCCGGCGACCTCCCCCCGGCCTCCGACCCGGACCTGGTCGAGCGCGCCCGCGCCGCCAAGGCCGCGCTCGGCGACCGCGTCTTCATCCTGGGCCACCACTACCAGCGCGACGAGGTGATCGAGTTCGCCGACGTCACCGGCGACTCCTTCAAGCTCGCCCGGGACGCCGCGGCCCGCCCGGAGGCCGAGTACATCGTCTTCTGCGGTGTGCACTTCATGGCCGAGTCGGCCGACATCCTCACCGGCGACGCCCAGCAGGTCGTCCTGCCGGACCTCGCCGCGGGCTGTTCGATGGCCGACATGGCCACCGCCGAGCAGGTCGCCGAGTGCTGGGACGTGCTGACCGACGCCGGGATAGCCGACGTGACCGTCCCGGTCTCGTACATGAACTCCTCCGCCGACATCAAGGCCTTCACCGGCCGGCACGGCGGCACCATCTGCACCTCCTCCAACGCCCGGCGGGCGCTGGAGTGGGCGTACGAGCAGGGCCAGAAGGTCCTGTTCCTGCCCGACCAGCACCTGGGCCGCAACACCGCGGTGCGGGACATGGGCTTCTCGCTGGACGACTGCGTCGTCTACAACCCGCACAAGCCGAACGGCGGCCTGACCGTCGAGCAGCTGCGGGACGCGAAGATGATCCTCTGGCGCGGCCACTGCTCGGTGCACGGCCGGTTCACCCTGGACTCGGTGAACGACGTGCGCGAGCGGGTCCCCGGCGTCAACGTCCTGGTGCACCCCGAGTGCCGGCACGAGGTCGTCGCGGCCGCCGACATGGTCGGCTCGACCGAGTACATCATCAAGGCGCTGGACGCCGCCGAGCCCGGTTCCAAGTGGGCCATCGGCACCGAGCTCAACCTCGTCCGCCGGCTCGCCAAGGCGCACCCGGACAAGGAGGTCGTCTTCCTCGACCGGGCGGTCTGCTTCTGCTCCACCATGAACCGGATCGACCTCCCGCACCTGGTGTGGGCGCTGGAGTCGCTGGTCGAGGGCCGGGTGCCGAACGTGATCAAGGTCGACCCGGAGACCGAGAAGTACGCCAAGGCGGCGCTGGACCGGATGCTGGCCCTGCCGTAACGATTCGCCCGGTCCGCGAGCGATCCGGTCCGGACAGCGAACGGTCCGGGCAGTGAGCGGTCCGGGCAGCGACAAAGGGCGGGCCCCCTCCGTGCGGAGGGGGCCCGCCCCCGTGTCTGGCGCGAGACGGCGGCTACTCGGGAATGCCCGGGATGAGGCCGTCGCCCTCCGCCCGCAGCATCTCGCGGACGTCCTCGATGGTGGCCTCGGAGTCCGGCAGGATCAGGTCGGACGGCTCCAGCGAATCGTCCGCCAGCGGGGTGCCGAACTCCCGCACGGCGCCGAGCAGCTCGGCGAGCGCCCGGCGGAAGTGTTCCTCGTCCCCCGACTCCAGTGCGGTGAGCAGCTCGTCGTCGAGCTCGTTGAGCCGGTTCAGATGGGCCTCGCCCACCTGGAACTGCCCCTCACCCATGACCCGCATGATCATGCCGTGCGTCTCCCTGTTCCTGGGGATGGTCCCGGAGGTGCTCCGGGGCGGAGCTCAGGTCGGTTGCGGCTCCGACTACTTGTTGTAGTTGATCCGCGGGCCGTCCTGCTGCTGCGGCGCGGCGTCCTGCGGGCGACCCTGCTCGATCGCCTGCGGGGCGGCCGGGGAGCCCCCGGTCAGCTCGGCCTTCATCCGGGCCAGCTCCAGCTCGACGTCGGAACCGCCGGCCACCCGCTCCAGCTCGGCCTCGATGTCGTCCTTGCGGCCGAGACCGCTGGCGTCGTCGAGCGCGCCGGAGGCCAGCAGCTCGTCGATCGCACCGGCCCGGGCCTGCATCTGCGCGGTCTTGTCCTCGGCCCGCTGGATCGCCAGACCGACGTCGCCCATCTCCTCCGAGATACCGGAGAAGGACTCGGCGATCCGGGTCTGCGCCTGCGCCGCGGTGTAGGTGGCCTTGATCGTCTCCTTCTTGGTGCGGAAGGCGTCGACCTTGGCCTGCAGCCGCTGGGAGGCGAGCGTGAGCTTCTCCTCCTCGGCCTGGAGCTGCTGGTACTGCACCTCCAGGTCGTTGATCTGGGACTGCATGTTCGCCTTGCGGGTGAGGGCCTCGCGGGCGAGGTCCTCCCGGCCGAGCGAGAGCGCCTTGCGGCCCTGGTCCTCGTACTTCGCCGACTGCTGCTGCAGCTGGGTCAGCTGGAGCTCCAGACGCTTGCGCGAGGTGGCCACGTCGGCGACGCCACGACGCACCTTCTGCAGCAGCTCGAGCTGCTTCTGGTACGAATAATCGAGCGTCTCACGCGGATCCTCCGCCCGGTCCAAGGCCTTGTTCGCCTTGGAGCGGAAGATCAGCCCCATACGCTTCATGATTCCGTCGCTCATGGGCCTCGGGTGCCCCCTTCTCCGGCCTGCGGTATCAGTCTCTTACCAGACACGACGAGTGTAGTTGCAGCGAGCCCGTCGCCGCAGTGCACCTGCCTGCAACAAGCCTGCTACAGGTCGGTCCCGGGAAGCCTCATCCGCGGGGTGGATCCCGCCCTCATTCCACCCGCCGGTCAGCGGAGTGATCCCCTACGGGACTCCCCCCGTGGCTCCCCCCGCGGTCCCCCCGCGGTCCCCCCCGGGAGCCGTCGCGGCCGGTCCGGGACGCGATCGATACGCGTTCGGTTCCCGGGGGGCCCGGAGAAGCGTCGCCGCACCCCGTAGGCTGGTGGTGTGTTCCGACGCCGTTCAGATGATGCCGCCGCCTCCGCCACCGTGCTGGAGAAGCAGGACGGCAAGACGCAGACCCGCGACCCGCAGGCGAAGAAGGGACGGCCCACGCCCAAGCGCAGTGAGGCCGAGACCAACCGCCGGACCAGGGTCACTGTGCCCAAGGACCGCAAGGAGGCCTCCCGCCAGGCCCGCGAGCGGATGCGCTCCGAGCGCGAGAAGCAGCGCCAGGCGCTGATGGACGGCGACGAGCGCCACCTGCCGGCCCGTGACAAGGGCCCGGTGCGGAAGTTCACCCGCGACTACGTGGACGCCCGCTGGTCGCTCGCCGAGTTCTTCCTGCCCGCCGCCGTGCTGATCCTGGTGCTCAGCATCGTCAAGGTGCCGGCCCTGCAGCTGCTCTCCACGCTGCTGTTCCTGCTCTTCTTCGTCCTGGTGATCCTGGACTTCGTCCGGCTCGGCTTCGGCCTGCGCAAGCAGCTCGCCGAGCGCTTCGCCGGGCAGAACACCCGCGGCGCGGTCGCGTACGGCCTGATGCGCATCCTGCAGATGCGCCGGCTGCGACTGCCCAAGCCGCAGGTGCGGCGCGGGGAGAAGCCCTGACCGCCGAACCGGTGGACTCCGGCTGGGCCCCTCCCCTGTGGGACGGGCCCGGCCTCTACGCGCTCCCCGGCCAGGGGGGCGGCGGCCACGACCGGATCGCGCAGGAGCGCGACGGGTACGAGCGGCACGGCCACGAGCGGCGGCTGCCCTCGCGCAGCGGCTCCTTCGCCGGCGGCACCGGCCCCGCTCCGGGACGCTCCGGCACCCTGCGCAACCTCGTCCGGCAGGAGATGGTCGCCCGGCAGCTCGCCGAGCAGCTCACCGGACGGGCCGCCCAGCGCGTGCTCGACATCGGCTGCGGCCAGGGCACCCAGGCGCTGCGGCTGGCCCGGGCCGGCCACTACGTCACCGGCATCGACTCCGACCCGGCCGCGCTCGGCGCCGCCCAGGAGACGCTGGCCGGGGAGCCCGACGCCGTACGCGAGCGGATCCAGCTGCTGATCGGCGACGGGCACCAGTGCGGGCGCTGGTTCGGGGCGCGCAGCTTCGACGTCGTGCTCTGCCACGGCGTGCTGATGTACCTGCCGGACCCCGATCCGATGATCGCCTCGCTGGCCCGGCTGCTCGCCCCGGGCGGGCTGCTCTCGCTGGTGGTCCGCAACCGCGACGCGCTCGCCCTGCGGCCCGCGGCCGCCGGCGACTGGCGCGCCGCCCTGGAGGCCTTCGACAGCGACCGGTACTACAACCGGCTCGGTCTGGCCGCCCGTGCCGACCGGATCGGCGACCTCGCCGTCACCCTCTCCGAGGTGTCCGTGCCGCTGCGGCACTGGTACGGCGTCCGGGTCCTCACCGAGAGCACCCCCGACGACGCGCCGCCCGTGGACGGCCGGCAGCTCGCCCAGCTGCTGGAGGCCGAGGAACGCGCCGGGCGCACCGACCCGTACCGGCAGGTCGCCGCGCTGCTGCACGTCGTCGGGATGAAGTAGCCCCGCCGGGGCGGGCCCGGCGGGGGCCGCCCGCGCACCGGCGGGCGACCCTCGCTCCTTCGGACCGGATCAGCCCTCGTGCAGGCTCATCGTGTAGATCTCGCGGTCGTCGTCCAGCAGGACCGCGCGGTCCACCCCGTCCTCGGCCAGCTGCTTCCAGTTCTCCCCGATCCACGTCTCCGCGTCGCCCTGGCCGGCGAACTCCTCCGCCTGCCCGCTGCCCGGGGCCACCACCGTGCCGTCCGCCTTCTCGTACCGCCACGTCCAGACCATGCCCGGCTCCTCCCGCCGACGACCAGCGATGCGCTCTGTGCTGCGCACCCTAAGCCCTCAGGTTGCCCGGCCGGATCTTCGGTATGCGCCGTGCGCGAGGATGGGTGCATGACACCAGACGCACCGCTCCCCCGCACCCTGCTCCTCGGCGGCGCGCGGTCCGGCAAGTCGACCCGGGCCGAACAGCTGCTGGCCCGGTACGACGACGTGCTGTACGTGGCCACCGGCGGCACCCGGGACGGCGACGCGGAGTGGGCGCAGCGGGTCGCCCTGCACCGGGACCGGCGCCCGGCGAGCTGGCGCACCGCCGAGACCTGCGAGTTGGAGGCCGTCCTGGCGGACACCGCCGACCCGGCGCCGGTGCTGGTCGACTGCCTGGCGCTGTGGCTCACCTCGGTGATGGACGAGTGCGGGGCCTGGGACGACGCGGTCTGGGCGGACGGCGGCGAGGCCGGGGTGCAGCGGCGCTGCGCGGCGCTGGCGGCCGCCTGGGCGGGGACCCGGCGGCAGGTGGTGGCGGTCAGCAACGAGGTCGGTATGGGCGTCGTCCCGGCCACCGCGGCCGGCCGCCGGTTCCGCGACACCCTGGGCCGGCTCAACATGGCGGTGGCGGACGCCTCCGAGCGTGTGCTGCTGGTGGTGGCGGGGCAGGTCCTCACCGTCAAGCCCGCCGCCGGGTGAGGACCTGCCGCCCGGTTCCCTCCGGGACGCTCGGCCCGGCGCCGACGGTCGGCGGGCACGGCGCCGCCTCCTTCGTCGGGGGCTCCGGGCCCTGCTCCCTTTCGGCACCGGCGCCCCTCCGGTGAACACGTACGGCGTGTAGCCTTCCGGACGATGGACACGACCGTGGATCTCGATACGTTCTCCTCGCTCGTCGAGCGCCCCGACGAGAGCGCCCGGCGCGCCGCCGAGGAGCGGTGGCAGGAGCTGGACCGGCCGCCGGGCGGCCTCGGCAAGCTGGAGGAGCTGGGCGCCTGGCTGTCCTCCGTGCAGGGGCGCTCCCCCGTGCGGCCGCTGTCGGCGCCCAAGGTGGTGCTGTTCGCCGCCGACCACGGGGTGGCCCGGGTCGGGGTCTCCCGGCTGCCCGCCGGGGGCGGCACGGCCGCGCGCGTGCGGGCCGTGCTCGACGGCACCGCGCCGGTCGCGCTGCTCGCCCGGCGCTTCGGCGCCGAGGTGCGGGTGGTGGACGTCGCGGTCGACGCCGAAGCCGCGGACTTCCCCGACGAGGTGACGGCGCACCGGGTGCGGCGCGGCTCCGGGCGGATCGACGTCGAGGACGCGCTGAGCCCCGAGGAGACCGCTGCGGCGTTCCGGGCCGGGATGGCCGTCGCCGACGAGGAGGCCGACGCCGGGACCGACCTGGTGGTGCTGGGCGACCTCGGGGTCGGTTCGACCACGGTGGCGGCGGTCCTGGTCGGCGCGCTCTGCGGGACGGACGCGGCGGCGGTCACCGGACGCGGCTCGGGCATCGACGACCGGGTGTGGATGGTCAAGTGCGCGACCGTGCGCGACTCGCTGCGGCGGGCCCGGCCGGTGCTGGGAGACCAGTTGGCGCTGCTCGGGGCCACGGGCGGCGCGGACTTCGCGGCGATCACCGGCTTCCTGCTGCAGGCCGCGGTGCGGAAGCTGCCGGTGGTGCTGGACGGGGTCGTCTCGGCGGCCTGCGCGCTGGTCGCGCAGCGGATCGCGTTCCGGGCGCCGGAGTGGTGGCGGGCCGGGCAGACCAGCGGCGAGCCGGCCCAGGCCAAGGCGTACGACCGGCTGACCCTGACGCCGCTGCAGGAGCAGGGGATCACCATGGGCGAGGGCGTCGGCGCGCTGATGGCGCTGCCGCTGCTCCAGGCCGCGGCGGACACGCTGGCCGACGAGCCGCCGACGGCGTACGTACCGGCGGCGCCGAAGGAGCCGGCCCGGCTGCCGACGGCGGCGGAGCTGCTGGGCAAGCTGTAGCGAGTACGTCAGGAAGGGCCGGGGGCCCGGGATCCGTCGCGACCGACGGGCCCCGGGCCCCCGGCACGCGCGGTGCCCGGCCGGGCACCGGACGGGAGTGGGTGGTTGACGGTGCGGGACGGGCTGCGGGAGGGACTGCGGGACGGGCTGCGGTTCGCGTTCGGGACCCTGTCGGTCCTGCCGGTGCGGGTCGACCGGTGGGACCGGGCGTCCGGGGGGCGGGCGATGGTGGCCGCGCCGCTGGTCGGGGCGGTGCTCGGGACGCTCGCCGGGGCGACGGGGGCACTGGTCGCCTGGCGGGCGGGCGGGCCGCTCGGGGCGGTGGCGGCGGTCGCCCTGCTGGCGGTGCTCACCCGGGGACTCCATCTGGACGGCCTGGCGGACGTCGCGGACGGCCTGGGCAGCGGCAAGCCCGCCGAGGACGCGCTGCGGATCATGAAGCAGTCGGACATCGGCCCGTTCGGCGTGCTCACCCTGGTGCTCGTGCTGCTCGCGCAGGTGGCCGCGCTGGCCGGGCAGTTCGCGCATTCCCCGCTGCGGGGCGCGCTCGCGGTGCTCCTGGCGGCGGTGGCCGGGCGCTGCGCGCTCGCCTGGGGCTGTCTGCGCACGGTGCCGGCGGCCCGGCCGGGCGGACTGGGCGCGATGGTGGCGAGCACCGTGACGCCGGGTGCGGCGCTCGCCTCGACCGGGGCCGCGGCGGCCCTGCTCGGCCTCGCCGGACTGCTCGACGGATGGTCAGCCCTCCTGCTGCCATTGGCCGTTGTGATCGGAACCGCCGCCGCCGGGCCACTGCTGCTGCGGTGCGTGCGGCGGTTCGGCGGGATCACCGGGGACGTGCTCGGCGCGACGGTGGAGACCGCCGCGACGGGTGCGCTGCTGGCACTGGCCCTGCTGCGCGGATGACGGCGCCGGAACCCCGGCGTCGAAAGGCGACGGACCGGGCGGCGCGTGATCCCACCATGCGGACTACCATGCGGGGAGCACCGCAGCCCTGCACCGTCGCAGGTCCTGCCCGTCCGGCGCCCGTCGCGGCGCCGGGGCCTCTGGTGTGCGCGACCGCCGCGGCGGTGGGCGCGCGCAGCCAGGGGTCCCGGGTCCGACACCGTCGGCCGGTCGGCCTCGCCGGCGGTTCCGGGCTGCGCCGGTGCGGCATTCGCGCCGCGACCGGTCGTGGACCGCGAAAGAACAGGACGCATTACGTGACTGCATTGTCTGTGAGCACCTCCGCCGCCGCCTCGCTGCGCGCGGACGCCCTGGTGATCGGCGTGGCGAAGGGCTCCAAGGGCATCGTGCTGGCCCCGGGCGCCGAGGCCGTGGCCGAGGCGTTCGAGGGCAAGCTGGCCGAGGTTCTGGCCACCCTGGGCGCGACCGGCGCCGAGGGCGACGCCGTCAAGGTGCCCGCCCCGGCCGGCCTGAAGGCCTCGCTCGTGCTCGCGGTCGGCCTCGGCGACGCCGTCGAGGGCGCGTACGGGCTGGAGGCCCTGCGCCGCGCCGCCGGTGTCGCCGCCCGCACCCTGGCCGGCAGCAAGAAGGTCGCGCTGGCGCTGCCGGCCGAGTCCGCCGAGGAGGTCGAGGCGGTCGCGCTGGGCGCGCTGCTCGGCACCTACGCGTTCGGCACCTACAAGCAGAACGGCAACGGCGGCAAGGAGCCGGTCGGCGAGCTGCTGGTGCTCTCGGCCCGCAAGGGCAGCAAGGAGGCCAAGGCGGCCGTCGAGCGCGCCCTGGCCGTCGGCGAGGAGATGAACCGCGCCCGCGACCTGGTCAACACCGCGCCGAACGACCTGACCCCGAAGTCCTTCGCGGCGATCGCCCAGGCGGCCGGCAAGGAGCACGGCCTCAAGGTCGAGGTGCTGGACGAGAAGGCCCTGCTCAAGGGCGGCTTCGGCGGCCTGCTGGGCGTCGGCAACGGCTCGGCCAACCCGCCGCGGCTGGTCAAGGTGGCCTACACCCACCCGAAGGCGAAGGCCACCCTGGCGTTCGTCGGCAAGGGCATCACCTACGACTCGGGCGGCATCTCGCTGAAGCCGGCCGGCCACAACGAGACCATGAAGTGCGACATGGCCGGCGCCGCCGCGGTGTTCGCCGCCGTGGTCGCCGCCAAGCGCCTCGGCCTCCAGGTCAACGTCACCGCGTGGCTGGCGCTGGCCGAGAACATGCCGTCCGGCACGGCCACCCGCCCGGGCGACGTGCTGCGGATGTACGGCGGCAAGACCGTCGAGGTGCTGAACACCGACGCCGAGGGCCGTCTGGTGCTGGCCGACGCCATCGTGCGGGCCGGCGAGGAGAACCCGGACGTCATCGTCGACGTGGCGACCCTGACCGGGGCGATGATCCTGGCCCTGGGCAACCGCACCTTCGGTGTGATGGCCAACAACGACGAGCTGCGCGCGGACCTGCACGCGGTCGCCGGCGAGGTCGGCGAGCCGTCCTGGCCGATGCCGCTGCCGGCCGAGCTGCGCAAGGGCATGACCGAGTCGACCATCGCCGACCTGGCCAACATGGGCGACCGGATGGGCGGCGGCCTGGTGGCCGGCCTGTTCCTGAAGGAGTTCGTGGCCGAGGGCATCGACTGGGCGCACCTGGACATCGCCGGTCCGGCGTTCCACGAGGCCGCGCCGTTCGGCTACACCCCGCGGGGCGGCACCGCGTCGGCGGTCCGCACCCTGGTCCGCTTCGCCGAGCAGAAGGCCGCCGGCGGCAAGGCCTGACGGACGGGTACGACCGAGGACGGGGTCCGGCGCGCACGCGCCGGGCCCCGTCCGGCTTCCACCGCCGGTTACCTGCCGGTAGGGGACGCGGGCGCGCGCCGCACCCGTGTTCGCTGCGGGCGAAACTTTGTTCCACAGTGCGGAACCGCCGGCCGCAGGGGTCCCGGAAAACCCCCTCCCGGCCCCTGTCAACCCCGCCCTGAGCTGCGACGATGCCCCTCCGTCCGGGGTATTCCCACCCCTGCGACCACCACTCGGGACGCCTCCGGGGCGGACCCGGACATCAGTCGCCGCGAACAAGTGCGAAGATGTATTTCCGGCACGACTGGGCGCCCCACAAGGGCTACCGACCCACCGGACCGCGACCGGCCCGGCGATCCACATCCCATTGCATGGAGGACGTGACGTGGCGAACGACGCCAGCACCGTTTTCGACGTAGTCATTCTCGGAGGCGGAAGCGGCGGTTACGCCGCGGCGCTCCGCGGCGCCCAGCTGGGCCTGAGCGTCGCCCTGGTCGAGAAGGGTGAGCTCGGCGGCACCTGCCTGCACCGCGGCTGCATCCCGACCAAGGCGCTGCTGCACGCGGCCGAGATCGCCGACGAGACGAAGGAGGCCGCCGAGTTCGGCGTGCTGGCCACCTTCCAGGGCATCGACATCAACGGCGTCCACAAGTACAAGGACGACGTCGTCGCCGGCCTGTACAAGGGCCTCCAGGGCCTGGTGGCGTCCCGCAAGGTGACGTTCGTCCAGGGTGAGGGCAAGCTCTCCTCGCAGACCTCGGTGGACGTCAACGGCCAGCGCATCGAGGGCCGCCACATCCTCCTCGCGACCGGTTCCGTGCCGCGCTCGATCCCGGGTCTGGAGATCGACGGCAACCGCGTCATCTCCTCGGACCACGCCCTCAAGCTCGACCGCATCCCGAAGTCGGCCGTCATCCTCGGCGGCGGCGTGATCGGTGTCGAGTTCGCCTCGGTCTGGAAGTCGTTCGGCGTCGACGTCACCATCGTCGAGGCCCTGCCGCACCTGGTCCCGCTGGAGGACGAGAACTCCTCCAAGCTGCTGGAGCGCGCCTTCCGCAAGCGTGGCATCAAGTTCGAGCTCAAGGCCCGCTTCTCCGGCGTCGAGTACACCGAGACCGGTGTGCGCGTCTCCACCGAGAACGGCAAGCAGATCGACGCCGACCTGCTGCTCGTCGCCATCGGCCGCGGCCCGGTCTCGGCCGGCCTCGGCTACGAGGAGAACGGTGTCGCGATGGACCGCGGCTACGTCCTCGTCGACGAGTACATGCGCACCAACGTGCCGACCGTCTCGGCCGTCGGCGACCTGGCCCCGACCCTGCAGCTGGCCCACGTCGGCTTCGCCGAGGGCATCCTCGTCGCCGAGCGCCTGGCCGGCCTCAAGCCGGTGCCGATCGACTACGACGGCGTCCCGCGCGTGACCTACTCCAACCCCGAGGTGGCCTCCGTCGGCATCTCCGAGGCCAAGGCCGTCGAGCTGTACGGCAAGGAGAAGGTCGTCACCGTCAAGTACAACCTGGCCGGCAACGGCAAGAGCAAGATCCTGAAGACCGCCGGCGAGATCAAGCTCGTCCAGGTCAAGGACGGCGCCGTGGTCGGCGTCCACATGGTCGGCGCCCGCATGGGCGAGCAGGTCGGAGAGGCCCAGCTGATCTACAACTGGGAGGCTCTCCCGGCCGAGGTCGCGCAGCTCATCCACGCGCACCCGACCCAGTCCGAGGCCCTGGGCGAGGCGCACCTGGCGCTGGCCGGCAAGCCGCTGCACGCGCACGACTGATCGCGCCCCCCACACCCCCCATCTTCCAGTTCGCAAGACTTGAATAGGAGTCGCTGAAACCATGGCGGTCTCAGTAACACTGCCCGCGCTGGGCGAGAGCGTTTCCGAGGGCACCGTCACCCGTTGGCTGAAGGCCGAGGGTGAGCGCGTGGAGGTCGACGAGCCGCTGCTCGAGGTGTCGACCGACAAGGTCGACACCGAGATCCCGGCCCCGGCCTCCGGCATTCTGGCCTCGATCAAGGTCGCCGAGGACGAGACCGTCGAGGTCGGCGCCGAGCTCGCGATCATCGACGACGGCTCGGGCGCGCCGGTCGCCGCCGCGGCTCCGGCCGTCGCTGCCCCGGCCCCGGTCGCGGAGGCCCCGGTCGCCGCTCCGGCCCCGGTCGCCGAGGCACCGGCCGCTCCGGCCGCCCCGGTCGCCGCCGCTCCGGCGGCCCCGGCCGCCGACGCCACCCCGGTGCTGCTGCCGGCCCTGGGCGAGTCGGTCGCCGAGGGCACCGTCACCCGCTGGCTGAAGGCCGAGGGTGACACGGTCGAGGTCGACGAGCCGCTGCTCGAGGTCTCCACCGACAAGGTCGACACCGAGATCCCGTCGCCGGTCGCCGGCACCCTGGTGAAGATCCTGGTCGGCGAGGACGAGACCGCCGAGGTCGGCGCCCAGCTCGCGCTGATCGGTGCCGCGGGTGCCGTCGCCGCTCCGGCTGCTCCGGCTGCTCCGGCCGCTCCGGCTGCTCCGGCTCCGGTCGCCGCTCCGGCCCCCGTTGCCGCTCCGGCTCCGGTCGCTGCCCCGGCCCCCGTTGCCGCTCCGGCTCCGGTCGCCGCTCCGGCCCCCGTTGCCGCCCCGGCTCCGGTCGCCGCTCCGGCCCCCGTTGCCGCCCCGGCTCCCGTTGCCGCCCCGGCCCCGGTCGCCGCTCCGGCCGCTCCGGTGGCCGACGCCGGTGACGCCTACGTCACCCCGCTGGTGCGCAAGCTCGCCGCCGAGCACGGCGTCGCGCTGACCGCTGTCACCGGCACCGGTGTCGGCGGCCGCATCCGCAAGCAGGACGTCCTGGCCGCCGCCGAGGCCGCCAAGGCCGCGCCGGCCCCGGTCGCCGCCGCCCCGGTCGCGGCCGCCGCCGCGCCGAAGGCCGCCGCCGC
This sequence comes from Streptomyces sp. TLI_053, assembly GCF_900105395.1. Lineage (NCBI taxonomy): Bacteria > Bacillati > Actinomycetota > Actinomycetes > Kitasatosporales > Streptomycetaceae > Streptomyces > Streptomyces sp. TLI_053. Next base: position 6,592,379 of record NZ_LT629775.1, on the reverse strand, counting down.
CCCGTCGGCCCTGCGCGGCCAGACGGTCAAGATGACCCGCATGCGCAAGGTCATCGGCGACAACATGATGAAGGCCCTGCACGAGCAGGCGCAGCTCACCAGCGTGGTCGAGGTGGACGTCACCCGGATCATGTCGCTGCGCGCCAAGGCCAAGGACTCCTTCCTCGCCCGCGAGGGCGTGAAGCTGTCCCCGATGCCGTTCTTCGTCAAGGCCGCCGCCCAGGCGCTGAAGGCCCACGCGGTCGTCAACGCCCGGATCAACGACGCCGAGGGCACCATCACCTACTTCGACACCGAGAACATCGGTATCGCGGTGGACTCGGAGAAGGGTCTGATGACCCCGGTCATCAAGGGTGCGGGCGACCTCAACATCGCCGGCATCTCGAAGAAGACCGCCGAGCTGGCCGGCAAGGTGCGCGACAGCAAGATCACCCCGGACGAGCTGTCCGGCGCCACCTTCACCATCAGCAACACCGGCTCGCGCGGCGCGCTCTTCGACACCGTCATCGTGCCGCCGAACCAGGCCGCCATCCTGGGCATCGGCGCGACGGTCAAGCGCCCGGTCGTCATCGAGGCCGACGGCGGCACCGCCATCGGCATCCGTGACATGACCTACCTGTCGCTCTCCTACGACCACCGCCTGGTGGACGGCGCCGACGCCGCCCGCTACCTGGTGGCGGTCAAGGAGATCCTCGAGGCCGGCGAGTTCGAGGTCGAGCTCGGCCTGTAGGGCTCCCGCCCGAGGGTCTCCCTCCGGCAGCACCGGAACCCCGCGTCGTCCCCGGACGGCGCGGGGTTCCGCGCGTCCGGGGCGGGGTGACGGTGGGCGGGGTGACGGTGCGCGGGGGCGGACGGCAGGAGGGGGCGGACGGCGGGCATCTTCGCGCCGTTCCGGGTTTTTCGTACCGTTCCGGGCGATTCACCCGCTCTTCGCATGCGCGCGTGCGACCGAACAGGGATGCTGGAGCGGTGATGGACGAGACCGACTTCTGGCAGATCATCGACGACACCCGGGAGGACGCCGAGGGCGACCCGGACGAGCAGGCGGACCGTCTGGTGGAGCGGCTCGTCGAGCTGACCCCGGACGACGTCATCGACTTCGCCCGGCTCTTCGAGGCCCGGTTCCAGCGCGCCTACCGCCACGACCTGTGGGGCGCGGCCTACCTGTTGCTGGGCGGGGCCTCCGAGGACTCCTTCGACTACTTCCGGTGCTGGCTGATCGGCCAGGGCCGGGACGTCTTCGAGGGCGGGCTGCACGAGCCGGACGACCTGGCCGACCTGCTGCCCGGCTTCGACGAGGAGGAGGACGGCGAGGCCGAGGACCTCGGCTACGCGGCCGACGAGGCGTACGAGCAGCTGACCGCGCTGCCGCTGCCCGAGGTGGGCGGACGCCAGCCCGCGCAGCCGTTCGGGGCCGGGTTCGACTTCGACGACCCCGAGGTCATGGCGAAACGGTTCCCCAAGCTCTGGGAGCGGTACGGGGACTGACCCGCCGGAGCGGAGCGGGCGGGCCGGGGAGGGGCGGGAACGCACCGGCCGGAGCCGGGGCGGGCGGGCCGGGCGGACCCGGGTCGAACAACCCCGGTTGCCGCCGGCCCACCCGCCCGGGCGGGGGCTCAGGTGTCGGAGCCCGCCGCCGCGCTGGTGTCCTGCTTGATGCCCTTGAGGATCTGGTCCAGCACGGACGGGTCGGGCGCGCCCGCCGCGTCGTCCACCCCGCCCTCGAAGGCCACGAAGCCGCCGCCCTTGGCGGGGACGGCCACCATCAGGATGTAGCCCTTGCTGCCGTCCGAGGTGGTGATGTGCCAGCGCACCGCGTAGCCGGAGATCCCCGCGACGGTGGTGCTGGACGAGCCCGCGTCGGTGTGCCCGGTGATGTTGTTGAAGATCGCCGCCGCGTAGGTCGGCATGGCCGCCTCGGCCGCCGCCCGGGCGGTGGTGCCGGCGATGGTGTCCTTCTCCACCGAGAACTGGCCCCGGATGCAGTTGCCGCCACCGGGGCAGGTGTACTGGCCGCTGCCGAGGAAGACCGTGGAGTGGGACCCGCTGGTGTTCGCCTCCCAGCCCTCGAACACCGGCACGGTGATGGCGTGCTGCGGGTCCGCCACGGTGTCCTTGAGCACCGGGCTCGGCTTCGGCGGCGTGGTCGGCGGCGGCGGGGAGGACCTGGTCGGGCTGGGGGTGGTGGCGCTCGGGCTCGGCGTGTCGGTGACGGTGACCGTGGTCACCGGCGGGGTCGGCTTGGCGATGGGGCCGTCACCGCCGCTGTTGAGTGCCACGGCGGCCACCACACCGACCACCGCCAGCACGCCGACCACGATGCCGACGGCCGTCCCGGTCCTGATCCGGTTCGGCCGCTCGGGCGGCGGATAGGCGGCCGGCGGGTAGCCGTAGGCCGGCGGGTTCTGCGCCGGGTAGCCGTACCCGGGCTGGCCCTGCTGCGGGGCTCCGTAGCCGTAGGCCGGCGGCGCGGGCGCGGAACCCCCCGAGGGGTTCTGCCAGGCGACCTGCGTCGGGGCGTCGGCAATCGGGCCGCCGCCCGCCTGGACGGGGCGCACGTCACTGGTCCAGGCCGCGCCGTCCCACCAGCGCTCATGACCGGCCGTGCCGTCCGCACCCGGTACCGGGTACCACCCGGGAGGCGTCGAGTTGCTCACGGCCGTAACCTACCCGTCCGGGTGACGCTCCAGACAGGGCGGGTCTGTCACGACTCTGCACCACCCGCGCACGTGATCTGACGGTGCGTCAGTGAAGCGGAACGGGTCGTGCGGGAACGGTCCGGCGGGCTGCTCGGCCGGACGGTCGGGCGGTCGGGCGGTCGGGCGGTGGCTCAGCCGGTCGGCCGGTCGTCGAGGGACCGGGCCATCCAGATGTCGTCGACGTAGGTGCCGTCGATCAGGAACTCCTCCTTGAGCGAACCCTCGACCACAAAGCCGCAGCGCTCGTAGAGGGCGCGGGCCGGGACGTTGTGGCCGAGCACCCGCAGGGTGATCCGGCGGGCGCCCTGCTCCCGGGCGATCCGGCAGGCGGCCTCGACCAGTGCGACGCCGATGCCCCGGCCGCGCACGGCGGTGTCGACCGCGAGGCCCTGGATCTGGCGCACGTGCCGGTTGCTGGCCAGCGGGGTCGGCGGCACGACCCGCACGTAGCCGACCGCTCGGCCGTCGAGCAGGGCCAGCAGGAACTGGTCCGGGGTGTGCCGCTCGTCGAACACCTCCGCGTCCTCGTCGGGCCTGGGGGCGACCTCGGCCAGCGCGGTCCAGGTGGCGCGGTTGAGGGCGGAGAGTTCCTTCTCGTCCTCGGCCCGGGCCGGACGGATGATCAGCTGATCGTTCTCGTGCATGCGCCGCATGCTAATCACCCCCGGCCGGGACGTGCGCGGCATTTCCCGCGGCCCCGCCGGACCGCCGCTCCCCGGAAGGCCTCCGGCCGACTGCGAGGATGGGCCCATGAGAATCGCGGTCACAGGATCCACGGGACTGATCGGCGCGGCACTCGTCGGCTCGCTGCTGGCGGACGGGCACGAGGTGGTGCGGCTGGTCCGGCACCGCTCGCGGACCGGGCCCCGGCCGGACGGCACCACCGCCATCGGCTGGAACCCGCTGCTGGGCCAGATCGACCGGGCCGGGCTGGCCGGGGTCGAGGCGGTCGTGCACCTGGCGGGCGCCGGTGTCGGCGACCGCCGGTGGAGCGAGTCCTACAAGCGGGAGATCCGGGAGAGCCGGGTCCTGGGCACCGAGACCCTGGCGACCGCCCTGGCCGGACTGGCCGAACCGCCGAAGGTGCTCGTGAGCGCCTCGGCCGTCGGCTACTACGGGCAGACCGGGGACGAGGTGATCGACGAGTCCTCGCCCGCCGGGGACGACTTCCTGGCGGAGGTCTGCGTGGAGTGGGAGGCCGCCGCCCGGCCGGCCGAGCGGGCCGGGATCCGGGTGGTGCACCCGCGCACGGGGCTGGTCCTCTCCGCCGCCGGCGGCGCGGGCGGGCGGCTCTTCCCGCTCTTCCGGCTGGGCCTCGGCGGCCGGCTCGGCGACGGCCGGCAGTACTGGAGCTTCATCTCGCTCGCCGACGAGATCGCGGCCCTGCGCTTCCTGATCGACCGGGAGGACATCGACGGGGCGGTGAACCTGACCGCTCCCGAGCCGGTAACCAACGCCGAGCTCACGGCGGCGCTCGGGCGGGTGCTGCGCCGACCGACGCCGTTCCCGGTGCCGAAGGCCGTACTGGACACGGTGCTGGGCGAGCTGTCGGTCGAGGTGGTCGGCAGCCACCGGGTGGTGCCGCGCCGGCTGCTGGACGCGGGCTTCCGCTTCGCGCACCCGGACGTCGACTCGGCCGCTCGGGCGGCCCTCTGACCTTCGGGGCGGCTCCCTGGCGCTCGGGCCCTCTGACGTTCGGGGCGGCCCCCTGGCGCTCGGGGCGGCCCTCGAGTCCGGGAGTCCGACCCGGGCGGGGCCGGGCGCGCGCGGTCGCGTCCGGCCCCGTCGCGTAGACGCGCTACGACGTCCGCCCTGGCCAGGGGCATATGCGCGGCGGACTCCGGGCGACCGCGGCGCAGGGCTCCGAAAGGGGGCGCACGGGAGCACACGGCGGGCGCGCTGCGCGCCCCTGGTGACCGTGCGCGCCCGTCGGACGGAAACACGGGCGAGGAGGATGACAGTCCGTGACCGCGCCGCCACCGGATGCGGCCACTCCCCTTCCCCACCGGGTTCGGGGTCCGTGCGCCTGTCTGACGCTCGTACTGACTGGGCATCACACCGGTCGGACCGTGTCCCAGCACCCTGCTGCCTGCACCGGCCCGAAATCCCGGGACCAGGGAGGGAGCCACCCGTGCCCACGTACGACTTCACTCGCCGCACCCGCCGACAGTCCGACCCGGACGTCGTCGTGGTGGGAGCCGGCCTCGCGGGCCTTGCCGCCGCTCGCGTACTCACCGCCCACGGCCTCGCCGTTCAGGTCCTGGAGGCCGCGGAGCGGATCGGGGGCCGAGCGGCCTCCCACGAACTCGACGGCTTCCGGCTCGACCACGGCAGCCATCTGCTGAACACCGCCTATCCCGAGCCCCGCCGCGTGCTCGACCTCGACCGCCTCGATCCGCGCCCGCTCACCTCGGGCGTGCTCGTGCACAACGGCGGGCGCCGGTACCGGGTCGGGGACCCGCAGCTGACCACCGCCCGGCAGGCCGCCGCCCGGGCACCGCTGGGCAGCCCGCTGGACAAGGCGCGGCTCGGCAGCTGGCTCAACCGCCTCGCCAACACCCCGCCCGCCCGGCTGAAGGCCCGGCCGGAGACCACCGCCGCCCGGGCCCTCGGCGACCGGGGCCTCGCCCCGCGCACCGTCGACGGCCTGCTGCGGCCGCTCCTCGGCGCCCTGCTCAGCGACCCCGCGCTCGGCACCAGCAGCCGGGTCGCCGACCTGGTGCTCCGCTGCTACGCGCGCGGCCGGCTCTGTCTGCCCGCCGGCGGGATGGCGGCCGTGCCGGCCCAGCTGGCCGCCGCGCTGCCCGCCGGCACCGTCCGCACCGGAGTGCGGGTCACCTCGATCGCGGCCGACGGTGTGGAGACCGCCGGCCACGGGCGGATCGGCGCGCAGGCCGTGGTCGTCGCGACCGACCCCCGCTCCGCCGCCGACCTGCTGCCCGGTCTGCGGCTGCCGGACTTCCACCCCGTCACGACCTTCTACCACGCGGCCGACCGCACCCCCCTGGGGGAGGCGGCCCTGCTGCTGGACGGCGACCGGCCGGGCGGGCAGCCGTCCCTGGTGTCGCACTCGCTGGTGCTCAGCGAGCTGCACCCCTCGTACGCCCCGACCGGACAGGCGCTGATCGCCACCACCGTGCTCGGCCGCCGCACCTTCGACGCCGGCGGCCCGGCGGCGCTGGAGCCCGCCGTCCGGGCCCGGCTGGCGGAGCTGTACGGCACACCGACCGGTGGCTGGCACTTCCTGAGCGTTCGGCACCTGCCGGACGCGGTGCCCGCCATGCCGCCGCCGCACAACACCCGGCGACCGGTCCGGCTGCTCGCCGGGCTCTACGTCTGCGGCGACCACCGGGACACCAGCAGCGTGCAGGGGGCGCTGGTGTCGGGGCGGCGCGCGGCCGAGGCCGTGGCGCGCGACCTCGGGCTGCCGATCGCCGTACGGGAGGCGGAGGCGGCCTGAGGACGGACGGTGCCGGGGGGTGTCCTGTGCGGGTCACCCCCCGGCACCGCTCGGCGTGCACGCGGGCGTGCGGTGCCGGGGGGTGCATGCGGTGCGTGCGGTGCGTGCGGTGCGTGCGCCCGGACCGCGGCACGCGGCCCGGCTGCCCGGACGGCGTCGGTCCGCGTGCCAATATGCCGATATGACCGCTGATCGGACGATCTCCGCACCTCCGTCGGCCGCCCGGTGAGCGCCCGGTGAGCGCCGACTTCGAGGTCCAGCCGCTCTCGCTGATCCTGGTCCCCGCCGCCGCGGTGGCCGCCCCGCTGATCGCCGACCGGCTGCTGCGCTGGCTCGCCGTCCCCACCGTCGTGTTCGAACTCCTGCTCGGCGTGCTGATCGGCCCCGACCTGCTGAACTGGGTGCACGTGGACGACCTGATCGACGCGCTGTCGCAGTTCGGTCTGGCGATGCTGATGTTCCTGGCCGGCTACGAGATCGACTTCGCCGAACTGCGCGGCGGACCGCTGCGCCGGGCCGGCACCGCGTGGCTGATCACCGTGGCGGTCGCCCTCGTCGTGGGCGCGATCGTCAACCCGGACCCCCTGGACGGCGCCTTCACCGGGCTCGTCCTGACCACCACCGCGCTCGGCACCATCCTGCCGATCCTGCGCGACGCCGGAGAACTTCCCACCCCGTTCGGCGCGCTGGTCATGGCCACCGGCGCGGTCGGCGAGTTCGGGCCGATCATCGCCGTCGCGGTCCTGCTCAGCGGCAACAGCGCGGGCCGCACCGCCCTGATCCTGGCCGCCTTCGCGGTCATCACCGCCGTCGCCGTCGGCGGCGCCCGGCGGCCGCGACCGGCCTGGATGACCCGGCTGATCCGCCGCACCCTGCGCACCTCCGGCCAGTTCGCCGTCCGGACCGTGATCCTGGTGCTCGCGACCATGGTGGCCGCCGCCATCTGGCTGGAACTCGACATGCTGCTCGGCGCGTTCACCGCCGGCATCGTCTCCCGGCTGCTGCTCTCCGACATCCCCGAGGAGGCCGAGGAGGTGATCGAGGCCAAGCTGGAGGGCATCGGCTTCGGCTTCCTCGTCCCGGTGTTCTTCGTGGTCAGCGGGATGAACTTCGATCTGGACGCGCTGCTCGGCGATCCGGGCACCCTGCTGCTCGTCCCGGTCTTCCTGCTCCTGCTGCTGGCCGTGCGCGGGCTGCCCGCGGCGCTGCTCGCCCCCGCCGGCCTGGGACGGCGCGACCGGGGAGCACTCGGCCTCTACGCCTCGACGGCGCTGCCGCTGGTCGTGGTGATCACCACGATCGAGGTGGACGCCGGCCATCTGCCGTCCTCCACCTCGGCGGCCCTGGTCGGTGCGGGCATGTTCTCCGTACTGCTGTTCCCGCTGGCCGCGCAGCGGCTGCGCGGGGACGTCCGGCCGCCGGCCGCCGTGGAGGGCGACCGGCCGCGGGTGAACGCCGAGAGCTGGTGACTCCGCCGGTCCGGTCGGAGCCCCCGGTTCAGATCACCCCCGCCTGACGGGCCGTCTCCTCGAACGCCCGGGCCACCGGGCTTCCCCGGTAGGGCGTGAGGCGGCGGTGGAAGTCGCGCACGTACTCCAGCGACCGGGCCGAGCGCATCTCCCCCGCCGCCCGCAGGGCGTCGGTCGCCATGCCGCAGGCCTCGTCGAGGTCCCCCATGCCGAGCCTGGCGGTGGCCAGCACGAGCCGGCAGAAGATCCGGCTCCGGGCATAGGCGGGCGAACGCAGCCGCAGCGACTTCTCGGCGTGCTGGGCGGCCGTCCGCCACTGCTGGAGGTCCCGGTAGCAGTGCGCGAACTCGTCCGAGAGCTGCGCCTCGTCGAAGAACCGCGCCCAGGCCGGCAGTTCGTCGCCGGTGCGGGCCGCCGCCAGCGCCCGTTCGGCCCGGACCAGCGCCGTGGTGCAGGAGCGGACGTCGCCGAGCAGCCCGTGCCCGCGCGCCTCGGCCGCGTGCAGCAGCGCCTGCACGGTCGGCGGCACCGCCGTGCCCACCCCCTGCTGGGCCACCCGGGCCAGTTGGACGGCCTCCCGGCCGTGGCCGAGGTGCACGGCCTGCTGGCTCATCGTCACCAGGACGTACCCGCCGAGCGCGCGGTCCCCGGCGGCCTGGGAGAGCCGCAGGGCCTGGACGAAGTAGCGCTGGGCCAGACCGTGCGCGGCGATGTCGAAGCTCGTCCAGCCGGCCAGCCGGGTCAGGTCGGCGACCGCGCCGAACAGGGCCCGGCCGATCTGCTCGCCGTAGCGGCCGCGCAGCATCGGCTCGGCCTCGCTCTCCAGGTAGCGGACCAGCGCCTGGCGGGCGTGGCCGCCGCCGTAGGCGTGGTCCAGCGCGCGGAACAGGTCGCCGACGGCGCGGATGGCGGCGATGTCGCCCCGGCCGACGCGCAGGGCCGGGCGCGGGTCACGGGCCGGGTCCTGGAACGGCGGCTCGACCGCGATCGGCGGGCGGCGGCTCTGGGTGGGCACCCGGGCCCCGAACGCGGCCGCCCCGGCGGCGGGGCCGGTCGTCGGGCCGCCCGCGGGCGCGGCGACCGGTCCACCGGCGGGACCGGCCGCGGTGGCGGCGGTCCGGGCGGCCTGGGCGCCCGGGGCGGCCTGGCCGCGCGTCGCGGGGCCGGCCGGCGCGTCCGTCCCCGGGTCGGGCCGGGCCAGGGTGGAGCCGTCACGGGCGACCCGTTCGTCGGTCCGGCCGATCAGCCAGTCCCGGCTCGGCACCACCAGGCCGGCCGGGGTGAAGGCGATCCGGCGCAGCTCGGACTGCGGTCCGTTGTCCTTGCGCCACATGCTCGCGACGATGTCCACCGCTTCCTGCGGCGTCTCGGCGAACTCCAGGCCCGCGTAGACCGGGGCACAGGCGTCCAGGCCGAGGTCCTGCGCGGTGAGGCGGCGGCCGAGCCGTCGGGTGAACACCTCCGCGATCAGGGCCGGGGTGGCGCCGCGGGGCTGCTGGCCGCGGAGCCAGCGGGTCACCGAGGTCTTGTCGTAGCGCAGGTCGAGGCCGTGCTCCAGGCCGAGCTGGTCGACCCGGCGGGCCAGACCGGCGTGCGAGAAGCCGGCCTCCTCGATCAGGGCGGCCAGGTGGAGGTTCTGGGTGCCGGCCGTCTGGTGCCGTTCGGCGGGCGCCCGCTCGGGGACGTGGCGCTCGGGCCGGGCGGGAACGGTCCGGGCCGGCGGTGACTGGCCGGGCGCGTGCCGCTCCGCTGCGGGCGTGTGCCGGTCCGGACCGGGCCGGTCGAGGGCGTGCCGGTCGGGCGTGGCCTGCTCGGGCAACCGCAGTTCGTCGGCGGCCGGGGCGTCGGGGGCGTCCGGAAGGGCCCGGCCGACCGGACCCCGGTGCTGGTCGAGCGGGTCGAGCGGTCCGTACGCCGGGCTGTCGGTTGCAGGCCTTTGGGGCATAGTCAGTCAACACCTCTCGGACGCCGCACCGGCTCCACCAGCGGTTCGGCTGCCTGTGGCGACGCCCCCTGTCGGGAATCGGCGTGAATGTAGCGAGCATTCGGGCGCTATGGGTGGTTCTGACCGAGCAATCCTCCGAACGGGTGAAGCATCCGCGCCCATTGTGGGGAAGACCCCTCAGAGCGGGTTTGGCTTTCGGGGCGTCTTCCGGCCGTCGACCGTCATGGCGGAGAACGCCACTGTTCTCCCTGGTGCTGTGGAGGACCACCACATGGGAGCCCGGCCGTCGGGTTCCTACCGTTCTCGGCCATGGACACCACTTCAGCCCGCCCGCTCGACGGCCGCACCGCCCTGGTCACCGGGGCCGCCTCCGGCATCGGCCGGGCCTGTGCCGAGGTCCTCGCCGGGGCCGGCGCCCGGGTCCACGTGGTCGACCTCGCCGCCGACCCCGCCCGCCGGCTGGCCGAGCGGATCGGCGGCGTCGCGCACGTCACCGACCTCGCCGATCCGGAGGCCGTGGAGGCCCTGCCGGCCGACGCCGACATCGTGGTCAACAACGCCGGCCTCCAGCACGTCGCCCCCGTGCACGAGTTCCCGCCCGAACGCTTCGTCCAGATCCAGCGGGTGATGGTCGAGGCCCCGTTCCGCATCCTGCGCCGCACCCTCCCCCACATGTACGCGCGGCGGTGGGGCCGGGTCGTCAACATCTCCTCCGTCCACGGGCTGCGGGCGAGCCCCTTCAAATCCGCCTACGTGACCGCCAAGCACGCCCTGGAGGGCCTCAGCAAGACCGTCGCCCTGGAGGGCGCGCCGCACGGCGTCACCAGCAACTGCATCAACCCCGGTTACGTCCGCACCCCCCTGGTGGAGCACCAGATCGCCGCCCAGGCGGTGGCGCACGGCGTGCCCGAGGAGGAGGTCGTCGAGCGCGTGCTGCTCGAACGCACCGCCGTCAAGCGCCTCATCGAGCCCGTCGAGGTCGCCCGGCTCGCGCTCTACCTGTGCCTCCCGCACGCCGCCTGCCTCACCGGCGCCTCGCTCCCGCTCGACGGCGCCTGGACGGCGCACTGAGCGGAAGAGGTGATGGTTCCTCCGACCATGTCGGCAGAGCCGGGTATGTCGGCCGGTCACATAGTCCGGGACACCGCGGCTCCCTACCTTGTGGCGACGTCCCCGCTCCTCCCCCGCTGTCCCTCCCCCGTCCTGTCCTGTCCCCGGCCCGGAAGTGGTGACCCCATGACAACCGCCGTCTCGGATCGAGCACGGAGCCGCTCACTGCCCAGAGTCGTGGCGGCGAGCCTGATCGGTACCACCATCGAGTGGTACGACTACTTCCTCTACGGAACCGCCGCGGCCCTGGTGTTCGGGAAGGTGTTCTTCCCGAACAGCGACCCGCTGACCGGCACGCTGCTGTCGTTCCTCACCTACGCGATCGGGTTCGCGGCGCGCCCGCTCGGGGCGCTGGTCTTCGGACACTTCGGGGACCGGGTCGGCCGCAAGCGGCTGCTGGTGGTCAGCCTGCTGCTGATGGGCGGCTCGACCACGCTGATCGGGTGCCTGCCGACCTACTCGTCGGTCGGGGTGACGGCGCCGGTGCTGCTGACGCTGCTGCGGCTGGTGCAGGGCTTCGCCCTCGGCGGCGAGTGGGGCGGCGCGGTGCTGCTGGTGTCGGAGCACGGCGACGCCCGGCGGCGCGGCTTCTGGGCGTCCTGGCCGCAGGGCGGTGCCCCGGCCGGGAACCTGCTGGCGGCCGGTGTGCTCTCGCTGCTGACGGGCATCCAGTCGGAGGCGACGTTCCTGGCCTGGGGCTGGCGGGTGCCGTTCCTGCTCTCGGCGGTACTGGTCGGGGTCGGCCTGTGGATCCGGCTGGCCGTGGACGAGTCGCCGCTGTTCAAGGAGGCACTGGCCCGGGCGGCCGCACGCGGCAAGGCCGAACAGCCGCCCCTGGTCGGGGTCCTGCGGCACCACTGGCGCGAGGTGCTGGTCGCGATGGGCGCACGGATGGCGGAGAACATCTCGTACTACGTGATGACCACCTTTGTGCTCGCGTACGCCGTCTCGCACGTGCACTTCCCCAAGCAGACCGCCCTGAACGCGGTCCTGATCGCCTCGGCGGTCCAGTTCGCGCTGATCCCGGTGTTCGGGGCGCTCTCCGACCGGGTCGGGCGCAAACCGGTGTACCTGGTGGGCGCGGTCGGCGTCGGGGTGTGGGCGTTCGTCTTCTTCGGGATGGTGGACACCGGCTCGTTCGGCTCCCTGGTGCTCGCGGTGACGGTCGGACTCGTCTTCCACAGCGCCATGTACGCGCCCCAGGCCGCCTTCTTCTCCGAACTGTTCGCCACCCGGATGCGCTACTCGGGCGCGTCGATCGGCGCGCAGTTCGCCTCGGTGGCCGCCGGCGCCCCCGCACCCCTGATCGCCACCGCGCTGCTGAAGGACTACGGCAGCTCGACCCCGATCTCGGTGTACGTGGCGATCGCCGCCGCGATCACCGTCCTGGCGGTGCTGTGCGGGCGGGAGACCCGCGGGCACGACCTGGCGGAGGTGACGGGCGCCCGGCCGGCCGAGGACGGCGCGGAGCCGGGAGCGGCGACGGTGGCGAAGGCGGCCACCGCCTGACGCACCGTCCGGCCCGCCGGCGCCCGTCACGGTACGGGCGCCGGCGGGCTACGGCCGCCCGGGCCGAGCGGCTAGCATCGCGCTTCCCTCCCCGGGACACGAACACCCACTGCCGATTGGCGGCCGTACCATGAACGACCTCCACGCCGGCTCGGCGCCGGCACTGCGGCGGCTGCTGGACCTGCTCGCCTCCGGCGCCGCCACCGAGGACTTCGCCGACGTACTGGCCGACGCGCGCCGCCGGGGCGCACCCGCCGACGTACTGGGCGAGATCGACGACGCGACCTGGCAGGCGCTGCGGGTCCACCGGACCCTGCGCCAGCACCGGCGCCGGGAGGCCGAACTGACCGCCCTCTTCGACACCGCCGGCGACCTCGCGGCCTCCCGCGACCTCGACGCCGTCCTGCAGGCGATCGTCCGCCGGGCCCGGATGCTGCTGGGCACCGACACCGCCTACCTCACCCTCCCGGACGAGGCCGCCGGCGACACCTACATGCGGGTCACCGACGGCTCGGTCTCGGTCCTCTTCCAGACCCTGCGGCTCAGCCTCGGAGACGGCCTCGGCGGCCTGGTCGCGCAGAGCGCCCGTCCGTACGCCACCCCCGACTACCGCAGCGACGACCGCTTCCACCACACCGACGTCATCGACGCGGGCGTGGTCGACGAGGGCCTGGTGGCGATCATCGGTGTCCCGCTGCTGCTCGGCGGGCGGGTGATCGGGGTGCTGTTCGCCGCCGACCGCTCGCCCCGCGCGTTCTCCCCCGACGAGGTCGCGCTGCTCTGCACCCTGGCCGCGCACGCCGCGATCGCGCTGGACACCGCCAAGGCGCTCGCCGACACCCGGGCCGCGCTCGCCGAGCTGAACAGCGCCAACGAGCTGATCCGCGCCCACTCCGCCGCCGTCCAGCGGGCCCAGCGGGGCCACGACCGGCTCACCGACCTGGTCCTGCGCGGGGCCGAGGTTCCGGACGTCGCCGCGGCCGTGGCCGCCCTGCTCGGCGGGGGGATAGCCGTACTGGACGCCGAGGGCGAGCCGCTCGCCGGCCGGGCCGCCGCGCCCGGCGCCGGGCCGGCCGAGGCGGCGGCGGCGTCCCGGGCCGAGGGGCGGGCGGTGCGCCACGGCGGGGCGTGGGTGTGCGCCGTGCTGGCCGGGCAGGAGCAGCTCGGCACGCTGGTGCTGCGCGGCAGGCCGGACCTCGACGACGCCGACCGCAGGCTGTTCGAACGGGCCGGGGTGGTGACCGCGCTGCTCCTGCTGCTGCGGCGGTCGGTCGCCGAGACGGAGAACCGGGTCCGCGGCGAGCTGCTGGCCGACCTGCTCACCGCTCCCGACCGGGATCCGGCCGGGCTGACCGCGCGGGGGCGCCGACTGGGAATCGATCTCGGCCGGCCGCACCTGGTGCTGGTCGCCGAGCCGGGTCGCGGCGGGGCCGGCGGGGGTGCGGGTGCGGGTGCGGGTGCCGTTCGCTCGCGGCTGGCGGGGGCGGCAGGGCGGTACCTGTTCGGCGCGCGGGGCATCAGTGCCGAGCACGGCGAGGCGGTGGTGCTGCTGGTGCCGGACGGGAGTGGCGGCGGGGCCGGGGACGGGACCGCGGCCGACGTCGGGGCGTCGCGGGAGCCCGGGGCGTCGCGGGAGGCCGGGGCGTCGCGGGAGGCCGGGGCGTCGCTCGGGGCGGCGACGGCAGGCCGGGCCGCGGCCGGGGACGTCGCCCAGCGGGCGGCGGAACAGGCCGCCGAGCGGCTGGCCCGGCTGGCGGGCTTCCCGGTCACGGTGGGCGCCGGCCGCCCCGCCGCCGGGCCGGTCGCGCTGGCCACCGCGTACGCCGAGGGGCTGCGCTGCGTCCGGGCGCTGCGGGTGCTCGGCCGGGACGGGGAGGGCGCCTCCGCGGGGTCGCTCGGTTTCCTCGGGGTGCTGCTCGGCGACGGCCACGACGTCTCCGGATTCGTCGCCGCGACGCTGGGGCCGCTGCTGGACTACGACGCCCGGCGCGGCACCGAACTGGTCCGCACCCTGCGCGCGTACTTCGACTGCGGCGGCAGCCTCACCCGGGCGAAGGACGAGCTGCACGTCCATGTGAACACCGTCGTCCAGCGGCTGGACCGGGTCGAGGTGCTGCTGGGCGGGGACTGGAACGGTCCCGAGCGCTCGCTGGAACTCCAGCTGGCCCTGCGGCTCCAGCTGCTCTCCGGGGCCTGAGCGGGGACCTGGACGGTCCGTACGGGCCGGGGCGTACAGTGGCGAGGTTGGTCTCGAACGCCTGGCAAGGAGCAGCAGCGGTGAGCGAGAACGTTCGGTTCGTCCGGATGGGCATCGGCGAGGGTGCCGTCCCGTACCAGGAGGCCTGGGAGGAGCAGCAGCGGCTGCACGCCCTCCGGGTCGCCGACGAGATCCCCGACACGGTGCTGCTGCTGGAGCACCAGCCCGTGTACACCATGGGCAAGCGCACCAATCCGGCGGACCTGCCGCTGGACGGCACCCCGGTGGTCGAGGTGAACCGGGGCGGCGAGATCACCTGGCACGGCCCCGGCCAGCTGGTCGGCTACCCGATCGTGAAGCTGCCCGACCCGATCGACGTGATCGCGTACGTGCGGCGGCTGGAGGAGGCGCTGATCCGGGCCTGCGGCGCGTTCGGCGTGGAGACCACCCGGGTCGAGGGCCGCAGCGGTGTCTGGGTGCTGGGCGGGGACATCCCGGACGCGGTGGTGGACCCCGCGCAGGTCGTGGACATCGGCAGGCTCACCCTGCGGATGGGCCTGCCGCTGGGCATCGACCCCCGACTGGCCGGTCCGGAGTACGCGCCGTCCAACGCGGGCCAGCGCGGCGACGACCGCAAGCTGGCCGCGATCGGCGTCCGGGTCGCGCGCGGGGTGACCATGCACGGCTTCGCGCTGAACTGCGACCCGGACATGACCTGGTTCGACCGGATCGTGCCCTGCGGCATCCGGGACGCCGGGGTCGCGTCGCTGGCCGGCGAGCTCGGGCGGGCCCTGCCGGTCGCCGAGGCGCTGCCGCTGGTCGAGAAGCACCTCGCCGAGGTGCTCGCCGAGCTGCCGGAGCCGGTGGCCGGGCGCTGAGCCCGGACGCCGGGCCGGATCCCGGGTCCGGATGTCCGGTTCGGCGCGTTCGCGCGTCCGCGCGCTCGCGCCCGGGAATCTACTTGCCGGTAGCCCTGTTGCCCTGCGATTGCGGGGTCACCGCCCCGGCGAAGGCCGTACAAGCACAGGCGTACCCTGGGGGTACCCCGTCTAGTTCTAGGAGTCGCACGTGTCCGCTGTCGCGCCCGACGGCAGGAAGCTGCTCCGCCTGGAGGTCCGCAACAGCGAGACCCCCATCGAGCGGAAGCCCGAGTGGATCAAGACCCGCGCGAAGATGGGGCCGGAGTACAACGCCCTCCAGTCGCTGGTGAAGAAGGAGGGGCTGCACACGGTCTGCCAGGAGGCCGGCTGCCCCAACATCTTCGAGTGCTGGGAGGACCGCGAGGCGACCTTCCTCATCGGCGGCGACCAGTGCACCCGCCGCTGCGACTTCTGCCAGATCGACACCGGCAAGCCCGCCGACTTCGACCGGGACGAGCCCCGCCGCGTCGCCGAGTCCATCGTCACCATGGACCTCAACTACGCCACCATCACCGGCGTCGCCCGCGACGACCTGCCGGACGGCGGCGCCTGGCTGTACGCGGAGACCGTGCGCCAGGTGCACGCGATGACCGCCTCCCGCGAGGCCGGACGCACCGGCGTCGAGCTGCTGATCCCGGACTTCAACGCGGTGCCGGAGCAGCTGGCCGAGGTCTTCTCCTCCCGCCCCGAGGTGCTGGCGCACAACGTCGAGACCGTGCCGCGGATCTTCAAGCGGATCCGCCCGGCGTTCCGCTACGAGCGCTCGCTGAACGTCATCACCCAGGCGCGCGAGGCCGGGCTGGTCACCAAGTCCAACCTGATCCTGGGCATGGGCGAGACCCGCGAGGAGGTCAGCCAGGCGCTGGCCGACCTGGTCGGGGCCGGCTGCGAGCTGATCACCATCACCCAGTACCTGCGGCCGTCGCTGCGCCACCACCCGGTGGAGCGGTGGGTCAAGCCGCACGAGTTCGTCGAGCTGCAGCAGGAGGCCGAGGAGCTCGGCTTCGCCGGGGTCATGTCCGGACCGCTGGTCCGCTCCTCGTACCGCGCCGGGCGGCTGTACCGGCAGGCGCTGGAGCACCGTGAGCGCCAGAACGGGACCGCCGCCGCGGCTCCTGCCGCCACGACCCCCGTCGCGGCGGTCTGACGGGCAGCGGCGACGGTTTCACGCCATCGGAGGGGCGGGGCTTCGGCTCCGCCCCTTTCGCTTCACCGGACTTTGACCACCTGGTCACGGACTGGTAACACGGAGTGGGGACGATGGCGTCTCCAAGAGTGTTCGATTTTTCTCGGCCACACCTCCGAGCACGACCGCACCTCCGCGCGCATCCGGTCACGGGTCCGCCCGCGCGTCCGCTCGGTCCGAGGGGAGCTGTTTCGGCATGCGGGTCGATTTCCGGGTGGAACTCCGGTCGGTGGGCACCGCGCTCCGGCTGGCCGAGAGCGTGCTGCTGGCGGGCGGACAGCGCCAGGCGCGGCGGAACGCCTGGGCCGCCGTCTGCGAGAACCGCAGGCACGCGGCGGCGCGGGAGCTCGACGGCGGACCGGTGGGCGCCCCGGCGGGGGGACCGGCGGGCGCCCCGGCGAAGGCCGCGCGCCGCTGACGAGGGCGGGCGGGCCGGGGCGGGCGGGCCGGGGCGGGCGCTCCGGGGACCGATCGGAGGTCGTTCGGGGGTGTTCCGGGGGCACTCCGGGAGCACTTCAGGCGCACTCCGGGGGGCCGGAACACCGGGCGGAACAGGGGCAGCCGGGTCACGGTTCGGGGCGAACGGGTACCCGGGCTTGGATATCCCGTACCCGCGCCACGTACCATGAGCGTTATGGCGAGGGAAACATCCGAGAACCCCGGGCGACTGAAGCAGATCCGCCTGGCATACACCATGACCAAGAAGGTCGACACCAAGATCGGCCTGATCATCGCCGGCGTCGGCCTGCTGACCTTCGGCGTGTTCCTGGCCATCGGTTTCGCGATCGAGCACCCCGTCTACCTGGGCATCCTGGGCTTCATCGTGGCCTTCCTGGCCATGGCGATCGTCTTCGGGCGCCGGGCGGAGCGCGCGGCGTTCGGGCAGATGGAGGGGCAGCCGGGTGCCGTCGCCGCCGTGCTGAACAACATCCGGCGCGGCTGGAGCGCGAGCTCCACCCCGGTGGCCGTCACCCGCAGCCAGGACGCGGTCTACCGCGCCGTCGGCCGGGCCGGCATCGCGCTGATCGGTGAGGGCAACCCGAACCGGGTCCGCCAGCTGCTCGCGTCCGAGAAGAAGAAGATGGCCCGGGTCGTCGGCGACGGCGTGCCGGTGCACGACATCGTGGTGGGCGACGGCAAGGACGAGGTCCCCCTCAAGAAGCTGCAGATCCACCTGATGCGTCTGCCGCGCGCCATCACGCCCGCCCAGGTCACCGAGACCAACGACCGGCTGCGCGCGCTCGGCGACCTGCTCTCCAAGGCGCCCATCCCCAAGGGCCCGATGCCCAAGGGCGCCCGGATGCCCAAGGGCGGCCAGGTTCGCTGAGCCCCTCCCCCGTCGACACCAGAACGGCCCCGCCGCGGAGCTTCCGCGGCGGGGCCGTTCGGCGTTCCGGCCCTCGCGGCCGGCTCGGGCCCGGGCCCGGAGGCTCTCAGACCCGCACCTCGACGGTGCCGACCGCCTTGTCGTGCAGCCCCCGGGTGTCGCGGTCCCAGACCAGGGCCGGCACCACCAGGAAGAGCAGCGCCGTCCGCAGCAGCACCTGCGGGATGGTCGCCCGGCCGCCGTCGAGCCGGACCACCCGCAGGCCGAACAGCCGCTTGCCGAAGGTCGTCCCGGTGGTCGAGAGCAGCAGCACGATGACGGCGAAGAGCAGCGGAGTGGTCCACATGTTCGCCGAGCCCGCGGAGCCGTTGCCGAGCAGCCCGTAGGCGACCAGGGCCACCAGCCAGCCGTCGACGAACAGGGCACCCAGCCGGCGGCCCGGGCCGGCGATCGAGCCGGGACCCTCCTTGGGCAGTCCGAGGCGCTCACCGCGGTAGCCGAAGTCGGCTCCCATCTTCTCGGCGGCCGCCTTCGGGCCGTCGATCCACGATCCCAACGCTTCTCTGGTGTCCACGAATCCACATTAACCGGGCGAACGCCGGGAGCGGCCACCGCCTCCCCGGCCCGAGCCGTGCCGCCCGCCACCGGAGAGTGAATCGGCCGCCCGCGGCTTTCCCCCGGCGCTCCCAAGTGGTCCAGACCACTTCACCTCCCCCACCTGGCCGGGCAAGGCGTTTTGTCCATGACCGTACGGCTTTGCCACCCGCACGACCACGCCGGTTAACATTCAGGAAACGACTGGGTCACCGGCCGGAAACGGCCCATTCCTATGGTGAGCCCCATTCGCTACGCCGAGGAGGATGGATGTTCAACAACGCCGCCGAAGTGAAGCAGTTCATCCAGGACAACGACGTGAAGTTCGTCGATGTCCGCTTCTGCGACCTGCCAGGCGTCCTGCAGCACTTCTCCGTACCCGCGGCGACGTTCGACCCGTCCGAGATCCTGATGTTCGACGGCTCGTCGATCCGCGGCTTCCAGGCCATCCACGAGTCCGACATGGCCCTGGTCCCCGACCTCGCCACCGCTCGGCTCGACCCGTTCCGCCAGGAGAAGCACCTCAACATCAACTTCTTCATCCAGGACCCGGTGACCGGCGAGGCCTACAGCCGCGACCCGCGCAACGTCGCCAAGAAGGCCGAGGCCTACCTCGCCTCCTCCGGCATCGCGGACACCGCGTTCTTCGGCCCGGAGGCCGAGTTCTACGTCTTCGACTCGGTCCGGTTCGACACCAGCGCCAACGCCTCGTACTACCACATCGACTCCGAGGCCGGCGCCTGGAACTCCGGCTCCACCGAGGGCGACGTCCGCGGCTACAAGGTCAAGTACAAGGGCGGCTACTTCCCGGTCCCGCCCGTCGACCACTTCGCCGACCTGCGCGCCGAGATGTCCCTGGAACTCGCCAAGGCGGGCCTGGAGGTCGAGCGCCAGCACCACGAGGTCGGCACGGCCGGCCAGGCGGAGATCAACTACAAGTTCAACACCCTGCTGCACGCCGCCGACGACCTGATGCTGTTCAAGTACATCATCAAGAACGTCGCCTGGCGGGCCGGCAAGACGGCCACCTTCATGCCGAAGCCGATCTTCGGCGACAACGGCTCGGGCATGCACGTCCACCAGTCGCTGTGGACCGAGGGCGTACCGCTCTTCTACGACGAGCAGGGGTACGCCGGGCTCTCCGACACCGCCCGCTACTACATCGGCGGCCTCCTCAGGCACGCGCCGTCGCTGCTCGCCTTCACCAACCCGTCGGTGAACTCCTACCACCGCCTGGTCCCCGGCTTCGAGGCCCCGGTCAACCTGGTCTACTCCCAGCGCAACCGCTCCGCCGCGATCCGGATCCCGATCACCGGCTCCAACGCCAAGGCCAAGCGCATCGAGTTCCGCGCCCCCGACCCCTCCTCCAACCCCTACCTCGCCTTCGCCGCCATGCTGATGGCCGGCCTGGACGGCATCAAGAACAAGATCGAGCCCCTGGAGCCGGTCGACAAGGACCTCTACGAGCTGGCCCCCGAGGAGCACGCCAACGTCCCCCAGGTCCCGTCCTCCCTCCCCGCCGTCCTGGAGGCCCTCGAGGCCGACCACGAGTACCTCCTCGCGGGCAACGTCTTCACCCCGGACCTGATCGAGACCTGGATCGACTTCAAGCGCACCAACGAGATCGCCCCCATCGCCCTCCGCCCCCACCCGCACGAGTTCGAGCTCTACTACGACCTGTAGGTCTCCTGCGGGGTGGCCGGCACCTGGTGGCGGCCACTCGGCGAAACGGCCCGGGCTCCTGTCGTTCCTCGACAGGAGCCCGGGCCGTTTCGCCGGGCCGGGGACCGTCGCGGGCCGGGCGGGACTCTCCTCCGTCGCTTCCGCGGGGAGCTTCGGACCACACCCGCCGCCCACCGGCGCGCCCTCCGCGCGAAGCGGTCCGGGTCAGGCGGTCGCGGTGGTGAGGAGGGCGGTGATGCGGGCCTCGGTGGCGGGGGTGAGGGCGGTGAGGGCGAAGGTGGTGGGCCACATGGCGCCGTCGTCGAGGGTGGCCACGTCGCTGAAGCCCAGCGTCGCGTAGCGGGACTTGAACTTCTGGGCGCACTGGAAGAAGCAGAGGACCTTGCCGTCCTTGGCGTAGGCGGGCATGCCGTACCAGAGCCTGGGGGTGAGGGCGGGGGCGGCGGCCCGGACGAGGGCGTGGACGCGTTCGGCGAGGGCGCGGTCGGCCGGCTCCATCTCGGCGATCTTGGCGAGGACTTCCTGCTCGGCGTCCGCCTTGGCGGTGCGCGGGTCGCGGCGGGCCGCGGCCTTGAGCTCCTTGGCGTGCTCCTTCATGGCCGCGCGCTCGTCCTCGGTGAAACCGTCGAAGGGCTGCGCGGCGGCCTTGGCGGTCGTCGTCCTGGCGGTCGTGGTCTTCGCGGTGGCGGTCATGGTGGGCTCCTCGGTGGGGCTGGTGGGGCTGGACGGTTTCATGGTGGCGCGACGGCGCCGGGGAAGGCTTCTCAGGAACTGACCGGTTCGTCGAGCCAGCGGCCGTCGCGCATCAGCTCGCGGCCGGCCAGCTCGTTCTCCTCGCGCCAGGCCTGGACGCGGCGGGGCACGGCCAGGAACCAGCCGTACCGGACGGCCGAGGCCCGCGGGTCGAAACCGGTGCGGGCGGCGAAGCGGTCGCCCCGCTCGCTCGGGAGGGCGTCGAGGTCGAGGGCCCGGACCTCGGCCTCGATCATGCAGACGTCCCGGGTGTGGCCGAGGGCGAGGCGGACGGTGCCGGCCGCGGCGAGGTTGCGGCCGGTCGGGCTGCCGACCGGGGTGGCGAGCAGCAGGGCGCCGCCCTCGTACGCGAAAGAGAGCGGCACGAGGTGGGGCACGCCGTCCGGCGAGGCCGTGGCCACCCACACGTCGATGTCCTCGGCGAGGCGGCGCTCGATGTCGTCGCGGCGCTCGGCGGGGGTGCGCGGTCCGGTCATGCTCTCTCACTCCTGTGCTCGTCCTCGGCGTTGGTCACAGCCTCCCTCGAGCGGGGTGGGGGCCACATCCGTGGCGAGCACGGAACGGGCCACGGAACGGGCCACGGAACGGGCCACGGAACGGGCCACGGAGCGGGCCACGGAACGAACCGCGGAGTCGCCCCGCATAATGACGCGGTGCCGACTCCTGTGATCTCGCCCCGTGAAGCCGATGTGCTCGCGCTGCTCGGCGAACACCTCAGCAATGCCGAGATCGCCGCTCGGCTGTTCATCTCCGTGCGCACCGTCGAGTCCCACACCTCCTCGCTGCTGCGCAAGTTGGACCTGCCGGACCGGCGGGCGCTGTCCCGGCGGGCGGTCGAACTCGCCCGCACCGAGCGGCCCCGGCCGGTGCCCGCGCTGCCGGCGCCGCTGACGGCGTTCGTCGGGCGGGAGCGCGAACGCGCGGCGCTGGCGGCGCTCCTGGCGGACCATCGGCAGGTGACGGCGGTCGGACCCGGTGGTGTGGGCAAGACCAGGCTGGCGCTGGCCGTCGCCGCCGCGGCGGCCGGTGGGTTCACCGACGGGGTGTGGTTCGTCGACCTGGCCCCGGTCGCCGCCGCGGACCGGGTGGCAGCGGCGGTCGCGGCCGTCCTGGGGGTCGGGGAGCAGCCGGGGCAGGGCCTCGACGAGGCGGTGTGCGCCGCGCTGGCCGAACGCCGGACGCTCCTGGTGCTGGACAACTGCGAGCAGGTCAGGGAAGGTGTCGCGCCGTTCCTGGAGCGGTTGTTGGCCGCCTGCCCGGAGGTGCGGGTCCTCGCGACGAGCCGGGCCCGGCTGCTGGTTCCGTTCGAACGGGTCTTCCCCGTACCGCCGTTGTCCCGGGACGGCGGCGGGACGTCGGAGGCGGTCGCGCTGTTCGTCGAACGGGCCACCGCGGCGGCCGGGGCGGCCCCGGACCCGGCGCTCCGGGACGGCGTCGCGGCCCTCTGCGAGCGGCTCGACGGGATGGCGCTGGCGATCGAGCTGGCGGCCGCCCGATGGCCGACACTCGGGCTGGACGGGCTCCGGGCCGGGCTGTCCGACCAGTTGCGGATCCTGGCGGGCGGCCCGCGCGCCGACGACCGGCATCGCTCGGTGCGGGCGGTCCTGGACTGGAGCCACGAACTGCTGGAGCCCGCCGACCGGGCGCTGCTGCGGCGGGTGTCGGCGTTCGTGCTGCCGTTCACGGCCGGGGCCGCGGTCGAGGTGGCGGGCTTCGCTCCGCTCGACGCGGGCGCCGTCGCCGACGGACTCGGCCGGCTCGCCGAGCAGAGCCTGCTCACCGCCGTGCCGTCCGCGCACGGCACCCGCTACCGGGCGCAGGAGACGATCCGGCAGTACGGCGCCGAACGGCTCGACGGGGCCGGGGAGTCGGCGCGGACGCGGGGGCGTCACCTCGACTGGTGCCTGAGCGGCGCGGACGGACTCGCGCGGGCGGCGGACGAGGAACCGCGGGTGCGGGAGGTCGATCGGCAGACCGGGTTCGACGCGCTGGCCGAGGAACTGCGGGCCGCGCTGGCCTGGGCCGCCGAGCGCCCCGAGCGGCGGCCCGACGCCCGCCGCCTCGCCCTCGGCCTCGCCGGTCTCGCCTTCGACCGCCATCTGCTCGGCGAGGCCCAGCAGCGGCTCGAACAGGCCGCCGCCCTCGCCGACGGCTCCCCGGACGACGGCTCCCCGGGCAGGGGTTCCAGCACCGACGACTCCCCCGCGGACGGCGCCGCCGCGCTGCGGGAGGCCGCCCGGGTGGCCGGGTGCCGTCGCCTCGGCGACGACATGTACCGCCTCCACCGCGCCGCCGCGGCGGCCGCGCTCGACGCCGGGGACCGGGCCGGGGCCGCCTGCGACCTGGCGGCCGCCGCCACCGTCGCCCACCGCTTCTCCAGCACGTTCGCACGCCTCCCCGCCGCCGCGGAGGTGACCGCCCTGCTGGCGCGGGCCGGTGAACTGTCCGACGGCTCCCCGGCGGCCTCGGCCGCCCTCGCCCTCGCCGAGGCGGCCGTGCTCGCGGACGCCTACGGCTCCGTCCAGGGCAGCCCGGACAACACGGCCCGGGAGACGGTCGGGTACGCCGAACGGGCCGTCGCCCTGGCCCGGCGCACGGGCGACCCGGTGGCCGAGTCCGCCGCCCTGGACGCCCTCTCCGGAGCGCACAGCTGGGCCGGGCAGCCGTTCGCGGCCGCCGAGGCGGCCCGCCGCCGGGTCGAGCTGCTGGCTCTGGCACCGCGCACCCCGGCCACCGCGCACGAACAGGTCGACGCGCTCGCGATGGCCGCCGCGACCGCGATCGGCGTCGGCGAACCGGACCGGGCCCGGCAGTGGGGCCGGCAGCTCGCCGAACACCCGCTGACGGCCGAGGTGGGGCACCACGCCACGTCCTGGCTGCTGGTCGCGGACGCGTTCGCCGGGCGGGAGGAGAACGTGCTCGCGGGCGGGGCGCGGTTCCTCGAAGCCTGGGAGCGGGGCGGGCGGCCGCGTTCGTTCTCGCTCGGCCCGGCGGCCGCGGCGGTCGCCATGGTCCACGGGCTGCGCGGCGACGACGGTGCCCGGGCCTCCTGGCTGCGCGTCGTCGGCCGGGCGGGCACCGAGGAGGAGCACCGCCACGGCTACGGCGCGGTGTTCGACGCCACGGTGCTGCTCCACCGGGGGGAGGCGGGGGCCGCGCTGGAGCGGCTCTCGCCCGCTCCGGAGGAGGTCTGGAAGTGGGTTTCCTGGGTCTGGCTGCACTGGTACGCGGCGGCGCGGGTCGAGGCCTCGGTGCTGGGCGGCCACCCGGAGGCGCGCGAGCGGCTCGCCGGGGCCCGCGCCACGGTCGCGGGAAACCCGGTCGCCGTGGCCCAGCTCGACCGGGCGCAGGCGCTCCTGGACGGCGACCCGGCCCGGGTGCGGGCCACTGCGGCCGCCTTCGCCGCGGCCGGCTGTCACTACCAGTCGGCCCGCAGCCTCCGACTCGCCGATGCGGCCGGGGGCGGGGACGGGAGCGTGGGTGAGGACGGGAGCGGGGACCGGCGGCGGCCCAGCGGACGGTGACGGCTCAGCGGACGGTGACGGGGAGGGACTCGTAGCCGCGCAGGACGAGGCGGTCCCGGCGGACCGGAACACCGGCCGGGGCCAGCCGGGGGAACCGGTCCAGCAGCGCCGGGACGGCGATCTCCGCCTCGAGGCGGGCGAGTTGGCTGCCCAGACAGAAGTGCGGGCCGCCGCCGAAGCTGAGCGGCTGGCTGTCGGTGCGGGTCGGGTCGAACCGGTCCGGGCCGGGGTAGCGGGCGGGGTCGTGGTTGGCCGCGCCCAGCATCACCAGCACCACGGTGCCGGTCGGCGCGGGCAGGCCGGCCACCGTGAGGTCCGGGGCGGAGGAGATCCGCGAGGTGAGCTGGACCGGGGAGTCGTAGCGCAGCACCTCGTCCGTGAACAGCGCCGGGTCGAGCCCACCGGTGCGCAGGCCGTCGGCGGCACCGGGGTGGCGGAAGAGCAGGCCGAGGCCGTTGCCGAGGAGGTTGGTGGTGGTCTCGAAGCCGGCCACCAGGAGGAGGGCGAGGTTGCTGAGCAGTTCCTCGCCGGAGATCCGGTCCGGGGATTCGGCGGCGGTCCGGGCCAGGTCGCTGATCAGGTCACCGGTCGGCCGGGCCAGCCGTTCGGCGACCAACTCCGCGAAATAGGACTCCAGTTCCTCGGCGGCGGTGTCGGCGGCGGCCAGTTCGCCGAGGTCCTGGACGAGTTCCAGGGCGATGGTGAGGTCCGAGGCGAGAGCGCGGAAGCGGTGGCGGTCGCCGGCGGGGACGCCGAGCAGTTCGCAGACCACCTCGACCGGCAGGCGGAAGGCGAAGGCGTCCATGAAGTCGACGGGCGAGCCGTCGGCGCCCCGCGCCTCCAGTTCGTCGAGCAGCCGGGCGGTCGTCGCCTCGATCGCCGGGCGCAGGGCGGCGACCCGGCGGGCACTGAAGGCCGAGGCGACGAGCGAGCGGACCCGGCCGTGGTCGGGAGCGTTGAGCTGGAGCACCGAGCGGCCCAGCAGCAGGACGGACGGATGGGCGAGCAGGTCCGCGTTGTCGAAGGTGAGGGCCCTGGTGTCCTCCACGACGAAGGCGGGGTTGCGCAGGACCTGGTTGGCGGCGGAGTGCCCGACCACGAGGACCGCCGCGGGGCCGGCCGGGACGGCGGCCCCGAGTTCGTGCGCCCGCGCGTAGAGCGGGTAGGGGTCGAAGCGCCCCTCGGCGGTCATGAGACGTTCGATGATCGACGCACCGTCCATGCGGAATTCCCCTCCTGCTGATCCAACTCCCGCACGGACAACTGTCGGTGGACGGAGGGGAGTTCCCGGACCGGGCGGCGGACCCGGGCGGGGCCCGGCGGCGCCGGTCCCGGGCGACGGCCGGCGCGGGGGCCGGGGCAACGGCCGGGGCAACGGCCGGCCGGGCGGCGCGGGCGGCCGGGCGGAGTGGGCCCCGGTCGGTAGGCTGGTGGGATGGAGATCTGGATCAACCCGCGCTGCGGGAAGTGCCGCAGCGCACTGAACGAGCTGACCGGCGCGGGCGCCGAGTTCACCGTCCGGCGCTACCTGGAGGACCCGCCGACCGTCGCCGAGCTGGAGCAGGTGCTGGTACGGCTGGGCCTGGAACCGTGGGACATCGCCCGGACCGAGGAGCCCGTGGCGAAGGACCTCGGCATGAAGCAGTGGGGCCGGGAGGCCGGTGACCGGGCTGGCTGGCTGGCTGCGATGGCAGAGCACCCGATCCTGATCCAGCGCCCGATCATCACCGCGGACGACGGGCACGCCGTGGTGGCGCGCACCCCGGAGGCGGTCCGCTCCGTCCTGCCGTAGGGGCGACGGCGGCCGGAACCGGGCGGTACCGGCCGCCGGGTGTCAGCGGCGCTCGAACCGCCGCACCGGCTCGCCCGGCCGCCAGGAGGCGATCCGCACCGCGTCCCCCTCGACGGTGGTGTGCACGACCTGCTCCAGCTCCAGCCGGAAGGCGTCGTAGGGGCCGGGCGGCGGCTCCGGGAGCTCGGCCTCGTAGGCGGCGCGCTCGGCCTCGTCGGTGATCTCCACGGCGTGGCCGGAGAGCTTGGAGTCCCCGCCGGCCAGCGTCTCGTCGCTCGGGTTGCTGTGCAGCGCGAAGCGGGCGTCGCGGCGGAGGTCCCGCACCTTCATCGCGTCGCGCATCGAGCCGAGCAGGACGTCCGCCCCGAAGAAGTTCACCTCGATACCGCTCACCCGGGGTGACCCGTCGCTGCGCAGCGTCGCCAGGACGTGGTGCTTGTTGGCCTCGAAGCGGGCCCGCACCGCGGGGGCGAGGTCCGGCGCCTCCTGCTCGAAATCCTGCCAGGTAGCCATGCCGCCAGTGTGGCACCGGGC
This sequence comes from Streptomyces sp. TLI_053, assembly GCF_900105395.1. Classification (NCBI taxonomy): domain Bacteria; kingdom Bacillati; phylum Actinomycetota; class Actinomycetes; order Kitasatosporales; family Streptomycetaceae; genus Streptomyces; species Streptomyces sp. TLI_053. Next base: position 6,565,677 of record NZ_LT629775.1, on the reverse strand, counting down.
ACCGACAACCGCCGGGCGTGCCGTCGCGCGGCGCCGCCCTCCGTTCCCGTCGTCCGACGTCGCGCGCCCTCACCCGGCGTCGCGCGGCGCCGCGCGGTGTCGGTGCCCGGTGCCACACTGGCCGGGTGACCACTACGACCACCTACATCGCCTTCCTGCGCGCCGTGAACGTGGGCGGCCGGACGGTACGGATGGAGCGGCTGCGCGCGCTCTTCGCCGAGCTGGGCCTGGAGCGCGTCGGCTCCTACATCCAGAGCGGCAACGTGTTCTTCACCGCCGGGGCCACCGACGCGGCGGCCCGGGCCGCGCTGACCGGACGGATCGAGCGGCACCTGGCCGAGCAGCTGGGTTTCCCGGTGCCGGTGCTGCTGCGCACGGTGGACGAGGTCCAGGCACTGCTGGACGCCGAACCGTTCGCGGGGGTGGAGGTCACGCCGGACGTCCGGCTCACGGTGAACTTCCTCTCCGAGCCGCTGCCCGCGGACTTCCCCCTCCCCTACACCTCGCCGAAGGGCGACTACGAGGTGCTCGGCGCCGATCCCGGCACCGCGTTCGTCGTGGTGCACCTGAGGAACGGGAAATGGGTCACCCCCGCCAACCTCTTCGGGAAGTCCTACCAGGGGTCGGCGACCGCGCGGTTCCTGCACACCACGGTCAAGATCGTGGCGGCCGCGCGGAAGACCTGAGCCCCGCGGCGGACCGGCGGCGCCGGTGGCGAAGCGACGGACCGGTGGCCCGGGGAATCTGGACAGCCCGGGCGGGGGCGGCCGAGAATCGGTCCATGATGTCGCGTGAGAACCGGACACAGGTGGTCCGGCCGTCGGAGGCCGAGCGGGAGCGGGCCCTCGACGCGTTGCGGGAGGGCGCCGGGAACGGCCGGCTGTCGCACGACACCTTTCTCGGCCGGCTGGACCTCGTCCTCCGGGCGAGCAGCCGCGCGGAGCTGAAGTCCGTGATGGCCGACCTGCCGGCCGGGAACCCGGTCGGACGGTTCGTGCTGCGCGCGGTGGGCCGGGTCTCCGCGTTCGGCGTGCGGCTGGGCGGGGCCTGGCGGGCCGAGCGGCTGCCCGGCCTGAGCCTCCCCCACACCGGGGGCGGGCAGTTGACGATCGGCCGGTTCCCCGGGTCCGGGCTGCGGCTGAACGACGCGTCGGTCTCGCGGCACCACGCCGAGCTGCGCCGGGAGGGCGACGGCTGGGTCCTGTACGACCTCGGTTCGACGAACGGCACCCATGTGAACGGGTACCGGATCGTCGGTGGCATCCGGGTCCGCCCCGGCGACCAGGTGCGCTTCGGCAACCTGGAGTTCCGCCTCGCCGGCGGCTGACCTCCGGCCGTCCCGCCCGGGACGGGACGGGACGGTCGCGCGGGCCCGGCGGCCGGCCCCGGGGGGCGTCAGTGGGGGAACTGCCGCGGTGGCCGCCGGACGGGCAGCGATTCCTGGAAGTCGCTGATGACGGTGGCGACCTGGCGCATCAGTACCGTCGGTTCGAGCCGGTCGAGGTAGCGGTGCTCGGCGGCCAGCGCCTCCACGGTGACCCCGAAGTAGAGCGTCATCAGCGGATTGACGAAGAGCTTGCCGCCCCTGGTGCGGTCGGTGAACCGGACGTCGCCGAACAGGCCGCGCAGCGCCGCCGCCACCGAGCCCTGGACGATGCTCGGGTGCTCGGGGAACGCCGCCCGGGCGTGCTCCACGGCGTCCAGGTAGAGCTTCCCCTCCCGGCTGTCGCGCGGGACGGAGAAGGCGCCGAGGTAGCCGCCGGCCCGGTCGATCGCGGCGAGGTTCTCCAGGACCAGGGAGTGGTTCACGCCGTGGTAGGCGTCGATGCCGAAACCGAGGCAGGCGACCAGCCGTTCGGGGATGCCGGTGAGCCCGGCGACGGCGGCGAGGCTGGTCATGTCCTCCTCCGGTGTCCCGAGGCCCACCTCGTCGCCGCGCATCAGGATGTCGGTGCCGCCGTCGACCAGCAGGACGGCGTCGACGCCGAGGCGGTCGACCAGGGACCGGTAGGCGGCGCGCAGCGGCTGCACCCCGGTCCGGGGGAACGCCCAGACCTGGTCGGGCATGCCGTGCAGCCGGAGCCAGCGGGCGAGCGTCCGCTCGGGGAAGTAGCCCTCCGGGGCGGGGGTGTCGGGCCGGACCAGAGCCAGGTCGGGCTCCTGCCAGACCTCGGCGGGAAGGGCGTGGAGCTCGCTGAAGGAGAGGTTGGCCAGGTGCACCTCCTTGCCCGCGGACCGCAGGGCGAGGGCGAGCGGCAGGCCCGCGTAGACGTCGAACCCACCGCCGGCTCCGGCGATCAGGACGCGTTCGGCGGCGAGCAGACGGGTGATCAGCGGAGGCTGCAGAAGCGAGGTCACCGGGGGACGGTAGCAGCGGTCCGGACGCGGCGGCCGTTGTCGGAGGCGGGTGCTTGGATGCGGGTATGGACCAGCAGACCGTACAGAGCACCCTTGCCGACGAGGTACTGCGGGACGCCGGGGAGCGGGCCCGCGAACTGATCCGGTGCGGCTTCCAGGAGCCGGACGAGATAGCCGAGTCCCTGGTCGAGGTCCTCGACGACCAGGGACTGACGATGGAGGAGGCGGAGCGGATCGTCGCTCCGCTGTGGCGGGAGCGGTTGGAGGAGCAGGCCACCTGGCCGGGGACGACCGACGTCGACCGGCTGGAGGCCGCCTTCGACGCCCTGGAGGAGCTGGGCATCGTCGCCGCGATGGACTTCACCTGCTGTGCGAGTTGCGGTTACGCCGAGATCGGGGGCGAGGCCGAGGAGGACTCGCGGGGGTTCGTGTTCTTCCACCAGCAGGACACCGAACGGGCCGCCGAGGGTGGTGCGTTGATGCTGCGGTACGGCGGGTTCCAGCTGGACGGCGAGTCGACGGAGGCCGCCGTGCGGCGCACGACCGAGGTCGGGCGCGCGGTGGTGGCGGCACTGACGGCGGCCGGGCTGCCCGCGGAGTGGGACGGTACGCCGGAGACGGCGATCGCGGTCACGCCGATCAGCTGGCTCAACCGACTGCCGGAGTAGCGGCACTCCGCGGCACCCCGCGGGCGCCCCGGCCCGCACCGGCCCGACGGCCGGGTGCCGCCCGGGCCGACGGGCGGTCAGCGGACGACGTGGAGTTCGGCGGTGTGGTCGTGCGCATCGGCGTGGCGCAGGGTGATCCTCGCGGAGCCGACGGTGGTCTCGACGTCCTCGGTGAGGGTCCTGGTCTCCTCGCCGAGCTTGACCTCGGCCGTGGTGTCGGTGATCCGGCCCACGGTGAGGGTCACGGCCTTGTCGCCGCCGAACACCTCGACCGTGTGGGTGCCGTCGGCCTTGTCGGTGCGGACGGCGACATCGCAGCTGTCGTCGTGGAGGCAGAGCGAGACGCCGCCCTTGCAGGCGGTGAGGCCGCTGCCCAGCAGCAGCGCGGCACCGACCGCGAGGGCGGCCGACCGGACGACCGGCCTCCGACGGCGGCCGGTGGGAACACCGGCGGAAGAGCCGATGGGAAGACCGCTGGGAAGACCGGCGCGAAGGCCCGCGGATCGGCGAGCAGGCCGGCCGGCGGGCAGGTCGGTGGAGCGGGGTCCGGGGCGGTGCTCCGGGGGCGGGTTCGCGGGTGCACTCGTCATGGTTCCGACGGTAGGCGCGGGCCGCCGACCGGCCATCGGCCGTCGGCGGTACCCGGCCCCTGGCCCTCCCCCGACCCTCCGGCCCACCGCCACCCGGACGCCGTGCGGGGTCAATCCCCTAGGGGAAAGCGGGAGTTGCCGGTCAGGACGGTTCCATCGACGATGACTCCGGGCGGAGCGTGGCCCCGATGCCGGCCACGACGATCGCCAGACCGCGCTCGAAGCGCCGCTCGAAGTCCCCGAAGAGCGCCGGGCTCGCGGCCGCGGCGAGCGGGTGCCCGGGGTCGATGGCGGCGGCCCGCCGGTCCGGGTCGTAGCCGGGGGCCCGCTCCCCCGGCACCGGGTGGACGGCCTGCTCCTCGATCACGAACCCGACCGTGAACGCGTACGCGGTGGTGAAGGCCAGGACGGCGTCGGCGAGTTCGAACCCGGCCCGACGGAACGCGGTCAGCAGCACCTCCTGCCCCTCGGCGTGCCCGTAGTCGGTGAGCCGGGTGCCGCTGAAGACCTTGGCGCCGTCCCGGTAGCCGAGCAGCCCGCTGCGCAGGGTGCGACAGGTGGCGGTGATCGCCTCCTGCCAGTCCGCCGGGACGGCGACCGGCCCGGCGTGCATCCGGCGGAGCATCTCGGTGGCCATCTCGTCCAGCAGCGCCTGCTTGTTGGCGAAGTGCCAGTACAGCGCGGGTGCCTTGACGTCCAGCCCGGTGGCGATCCGGCGCAGGGTGAGCCCCTCCAGCCCGGTCTCGTCGAGCAGCCGCAGGGCGGCGTCGACCACCTGGGCGCGGTCCAGCTTCGGCGGCATGTCGCGCCCTTCCTTCCGTGGTGGCCGGCCGCCCTCGCGACGACGGGGCGTCCGGTACGACCGCCCGGTACGACCGTGCATTTCGACCGTGCGGCACTGCCGTCCGGTTTCGACCGCGCGGCATTGACAACTTAACACCGTTAAGCCCATGCTTCCGGACGTCAGCAACTTAACGACGTTAAGGAGAGTGTGCGATGGCGCACGCCCCGACCCGGACCGACGTGCTCGTCGTCGGCGCCGGCCCGACCGGCCTGACCCTCGCCTGCGACCTCGCCCGGCGCGGAGTCTCCGCACTGCTGGTCGAGCAGGCCGGAGCGCTGTTCCCCGGCTCGCGCGGCAAGGGGCTCCAGCCCCGGACCCAGGAGGTCTTCGAGGACCTCGGCCTGCTCACCGCCGTCCGTGCCGCCGGCCGCCCCTACCCCCGGATGCTGAACTGGGAGGACGGCGAGCGGCAGGGCGAGTGGGACCTCGTCGGGGGCCCCGGGCGGGCCGAGCCGGACCCGACCGTGCCGTACCCGTCGGTCTGGATGCTCCCGCAGTGGCGCACCCAGGAGCTGCTGCACGAGCGGCTGCGCGAACTCGGCGGCGAGGTCGTCCTCGGCACCGCGCTGAGCGGCCTCGAGCAGTACCCGGACCGGGTCGAGGCCCGGCTGACCGGCCCCGACGGCGCCGAACGGACCGTCTCCGCCCGCTACCTGGTCGCCGCCGACGGCGGTCGCTCCACCGTCCGCCGGGCGGTGGGCATCCCGATGGCGGGCGGACCGGTCGACCCGCACCCCGCCCTGGTCGCCGACCTGGAGATCGACGGCCTGGACCGCGGGAACTGGCACGTCTGGCCGAAGGCACCCGGCGGCCCGCTGCTGCTCTGCCCGCTGCCGAGCACCACCGCGTTCCAGCTGTTCGCCCGGTTCGACGGGGGAGGCGCGGCAGCGGGCGGAACGGGGGGCGGCCGGGAGAACAGCCGGGAGAGCGGCCCGGAGGAGCCCGACACCTCGCCGGAGGGCGTGCGACGGACCGTCGTGGCCCGCACCCACCTGCCGGAGTCGGCGCTCGGCCGGGTGCACTGGGCCTCCGGCTTCCGGCCGCGCACGGCGCTCGCCGAGCGGTTCCGGGAGGGCCGGGTCTTCCTGGCCGGCGACGCCGCGCACATCCACTCCCCGGCCGGCGGCCAGGGCCTCAACACCAGCGTCCAGGACGCGTACAACCTGGGCTGGAAGCTCGGCCAGGTGCTGCGGCACGGCGCCGACGAGGCCCTGCTGGACAGCTACGAGGAGGAGCGGCTGCCGATCGCCGCCGACGTACTGGAGATCTCCACCCGGCTGCACCACGCGGGCGGGGTCCGGGCCGGCGGACTGCGGCGCGGCCCGCGCACCGAACAGCTCGGGCTCGGCTACGAGGACGGCCCGTTGACCGTCGAGGCACGCCCCGGCCTGGCCGAGGGCGCGCTGCGGGCCGGGGAGCGGGCCCCGGACGCGCCACTGGGCGACGCGGCGGACGACACCGCGAACAGCACGGCGGACGACGGCTCCGGGCCGGCACGACGGCTCTTCGAGCTGTTCCGCGGCCCGCACGTCACCGTGCTCGCGGTCGGCCGCGCCCTGCCCGAACTGCCCGCCGGCGTGCGCGGGCACCGGATCGACGGCGGCGTCACCGAGCGGGTGTACGGACCGGGCCTGTTCGTCGTCCGGCCGGACGGCTACCTGGGCCTGGCCACCCACGACCCCGCCGACCTGCCGGGCTACCTGGGCCGCCTCGGCCTGCACTGAACCCGCCGCACCGGACGGCCTGTCGGGGGCGGGTGCGGAGGCGGGACGACGGCATACGCCAGAGGCACCTGCCACGCGCGTAGACCGAAGCGCCGCAAAAGCCCCGGGGCTCACTCCCCGGCCGCGTCCCAGGCCTCGGGCGGACCCCACAGCGGCGCCGTGCACCGCTGGTACGTCGCCTGCCAGTGCGGCCAGTGCCGGGCCACGAGGTCGTCGCAGTCGGCGAGCAGCCGCTCGACCAGCGCCGGCTCGACACCGTCCAGCAGCCAGGCGAGCGCGTCCGGCGTGCCCGGGCCGTCGGCGGAGTGCATCACGTCGAGCAGCTCGGGCAGGCTGCCCACCCGCGAGTTCTCCGTGAAGACCAGCTCCATCCGCGGCAGCAACTGGCGCTCCTCGACCCGCAGATGGGTCTCCAGCCGGGCGGCGAGGTCCTCGATCGCGTAGGCCACCGGCCACACCGAACCGGTGTCCCGGCTGGCGATCCGGACCAGGGTGGTCACCCGGGTGAACGAGTGGTCGAGGTTGTGGTGGTCCGACTCCAGCCAGTTGAGCAGCAGCCGCAGCTCGGGGGCGAACCGGCGGACGATCGGCCAGATCCGGGTGTCCTGCTGCTCGTGGTGGCAGGACAGCACGGCGGTGACGAAGGTCCAGTGGCGCAGCAGCGCGGCGCCCTTCTCGTCCTCGCCGGGCTGCAGCAGCCGGAGGGCGTTGGGCAGCCTGGCGAGGTCGCGGCGGAGTGCGGAGTGCACCAGCCGCAGGCCGGCGAAGCGGAAGGCCTGCGGCTCCTCGTCGGCGGTGCGGTCGTGCACGGGGCCGCCCTGGGTGGGCACGGCCGGGGACACCGGGGACGCTACGGGCAGCAGGTGGCTGGGCATGGAACTCTCTTCACGTCTCGGGCAGGGCTGGCACGACCTGGCGGAAGTGGTGGGCTGGCACTCCCACCAGGGTGATGAGAGGACATCAGAGGCGAATCAATGTCCGATTGACGTGCAGCTCAGCGGCCGTTCGACCCGCTTCGGTGGGCGCGGCGGCGAACGCGGCGCAACATTCCGCCACGACCGCCACGACCGCCACGACCGGCGCGGGACGACGCCGGGACGGCGCGCCGGAAGCGGCGGCAACTGGCAGCCGGCGGCGGGAAGCCGCGGCGAGCCGAAAACGGCGGAGCGGACCGGCCGATGCGATCGGCCGGTCCGCTCCGCTCCTGGTCCGGGCCCCGAGCACCCCGAGTGCCCCGAGCTCCCGGTGCTCCAGGTGACCCCGCTGCTCCTGACGCCCCAGGTGCCTCAGTCGCTCTGCGGCCCCGCGAGGTTCTTGGTGAGCCACTGCAGGGTGTCCGGGATCATCTTCTTGAAGTCGGTGGTCAGGTGCTTCCCGCCGGGCTGCTCGTAGTACTCGACGGTGAGCGGCGGCGCGGCCTTGGCGACCCACGCCTTGACCAGCTTCATCTCGTACGCGTTGGCCCCGCCGGCGGTCGCCAGCATCCTGACGTCGGCCTTGCCCTGGGCGACCAGCAGGTCGGGGCTGTTGGCCTGGCGGTCGTTCTCGTAGCCCTTCCAGAGCGGCGAGTCGGGGTTGAAGTAGCCGTCGATCGGCACGGCGGCCTTGAACTTGTCCGGGTGCTGCAGAGCCAGCTTCGCGCTGCAGAACGCACCGGTGGAGGCACCCATCAGACCCCAGCCGTCGCGGCCCTTCACCGTGCGGAAGTTGGCGCGCACGAAGTCGGGGATGTCCTCGGCCATCCAGGTGCCGATCTTGGGCTGGCCCGGGATGTCGGCGCACTCCAGCGCCTTGGCCTCGTTGGAGTCGAGGTTCTGCACCGGCATGATCATGATGAAGGGGTGGGCCTTGCCCTGCTTGGCGAGGTCGGCGTCGACCTCCTGGATCGGCAGCTGGTTGTCGGTCCAGGTGTTGTAGCCCGCGCTCTGGCCGCCCGCGTACAGGGTGAGCACGGGGAAGCCGGTCTTCGCGTACTTCGGGTCGTTGTACTCCGGGGGGAGCCAGACCCAGACCTTGCCGGAGACCCCGGACTTGGGACCGGCCAGGGTGGTCATCATGATCTGGCCCGCGGCGGTGTCCCTGGCCTTGCCGAACGCGGCCTGCGGGCCGGTGGGCATCAGCACCTTGCCGGACCCGGCGGCCGGGACCGGCGCCGCCGAGGTCGAACCGGCCGCCGGGGAGCCCGGGGCGGCGGACCCGGGCGCGGAGGAACCGGGCGCCGAGGTGCCGGGCGCCGAGGAGGCCGCGGACGAGGACGCGGAGCCGGTGGCCGTCGCCGCGCCCTTGCCGCCGGCCTTCGCAGAATCGCCCTTGTTCCCGCCGTCCGTACTACCGCAGGCCGCGAGCGCGGCGGCCAGGGTGAAGGCGGTGGCACCGGTCAGCACGGCGCGGAAACGGAAGGACTGCGGCTGCACGGTGAGAACTCTCCGACCGGTGTCGCGCCCGCTCCACGGAGCCGGGCGGTGGCCCCCGGGTGGGGCCGGACAGGCCCGGGGCGCGACTGTCTGCGGGACCCCCGGGAGGCTGGGCGCCGCCCTGCGCGGCGGCGTGCCGTCCTGCGATCTTATGACGTGGGCCGCCCCCGGCCGGTTGCGCTCCGGCCTGCACCGATCCAATGTTTGTTCCCGATCGAGTAAAGCCTCCACCGGGCCCTGCCGACCGGCGGGGTGGCACCCCCCGCCGGTCGGCGGGGATGCGCCGGGCCGGGGCCGGACCCCTCCCCCGGGACCGCCCTCAGGACCACCGCGGGCCCGTCCACCGCCGACCGCCGGAACCGCCCGAACGAGCGAGCGGCGACCGCGCGGCCCGGGTCTTGGACACTCGTACCAGTGACGCCGGGGGCGGGGATCGGGAACGATCGGGCCAGCCGCCGCGAGCCCGAGGAGTCCGCCATGCTGGAACAGATCGCCGTTGTCACCGGAGCCGGGAGCGGCGTCGGCCGGGCCGTCGCGCGGGAACTGGCCGCCGGTGGCTGGCGACTGGTGCTCGCCGGCCGGCGGGCGGAGCCGCTGCGCGAGACCGCCCGGCTGAGCGGCGTCGGGGCCGGGGCCGGAACCGGGACCGAGGCCGCCGTGGTACCGACCGACGTCACCGATCCGGCGGCCGTGGACGCGCTGTTCACGGCGGCCGTCGAGCGCTTCGGACGAGTGGACCTGCTGTTCAACAACGCCGGTACCTTCGGTGCCCCGGCCGCCGTGGACGAGCTGGACATCGCCGAGTGGCGGGCCGTGGTGGACCTCAACCTGACCGGCGCGTTCCTGTGCGCCCGCGCGGCGTTCCGGCAGATGCGGGCGCAGCGTCCGCAGGGCGGCCGGATCATCAACAACGGCTCGATCTCCGCGCATGTGCCGCGCCCGCAGTCGGTGGCCTACACCGCGACCAAGCACGCCGTGACCGGGCTGACCAAGTCGCTGTCACTGGACGGCCGCCCGTACCGGATCGCCTGCGGGCAGATCGACATCGGCAACGCGGCCACCGACATGACGGCCGCGATGAGCCTGGGCGTCCGGCAGGCGGACGGGCGGATCGCGGTGGAGCCGACCATGGACGTCGCCGATGTGGCCCGCACCGTGCGGCACATGGCGGAACTGCCGCTGGAGGCCAATGTGCAGTTCGCCACCGTGATGGCGACCACCATGCCGTACGTCGGCCGCGGCTGAGCCGGCGACGAGGGCCGACGACCGGAGGCGACACCCCAGAGCCGACGGCCCGGAGCCGACGGCCGGACCGACGGCGGGGAACCGCAGCCGGTCGGCCCTCGGCCGACGACCGGCCCCGCCCTGACGGCTACTCGTCGTGGGAGTGCCGGTAACGACGTCCACCGCCCTCCTCGACCAGCAGGTAGACGCTGGTGGTCGGCCAGTACTCGCCCGCCTCGGCGGCGGGCAGTTCGGTCCGCAGCGCCATCCGCAGCGAGGGCGGCGGGGCCGCGGCGTGGACGCGCTTGCGGTGGCCGTCCCAGCGGCCGCCGCAGAGTTCGAGGTCGAGGACGACGGGGGTGGTGCTCATTCCGCGATGCTGACAGCGTTCACCCGCCGAAATGGGTTTGAGGCCACCGGTCCACTCGTAGGGGGGATGCCCGTCGCACCAGGCTGACGGGCGCCCCCACCGCGGCACGTCCCGTGCCGCCGCGTCCCGTGCCGCTACGGGCGCCAGGTGTCGTTCAGCACCACCTTGCCCGAGGCGGGCACCGTCGCGGTCCGGTTGGCCCCGGACTCCCAGGTGACCGCGCCCGAGGCGTCCTTGCGGACGTACTTGTAGGCGAAGGCGGTGCCGGCGGGCAGCGGGAGGTCGAGCTTCCAGACCGGGTAGGCGGCCGAGGAGAGCGGCAGCGCGGCGGCCGGGTCCCAGGCACCGAGGGCCGGGTTGTCCCCGACCACGTAGAGGTTCTGCCCCCAGCTGGTGGTCGCGTTGACGGCGAAGGACGCGCCACCGGTCACCGCGGTGCCGCCGCCGGGCGCTCCGACGTACAGCGCGACCGCGTCGCCGGCGCCGACGGTGGCGGTGAAGCGGCCGTCCGTGCCGACGGTGTAGGACGGTCCGGTGCACCCGCCGGCCGCCGGGTCGCCGTGCTGGACGTCGCAGTACGAGCCGGCCGGCAGCGAGGTCTGGAAGGTCCGGCTGATCGCGCCGCCCTCCCGGTTGATCACCACGAAGCCCTTGCCGCCGCGCCCGAAGGCGATCGCGTTGCTGCCGTCGGACCACCAGTCGGTGAGACCGGTGCCGGCCACCGCGTTGCGGAAGCCGACCATGTTGGCCACCTGCCGCCAGGCGTGGGTGCAGTTCCAGCCGTCCTGGTAGCAGGCGTTGACGCTGCCGCCGTTCGGCGGACCGTCGTCGTGGCCGGTGAAGGCGTAGCCGGAGTAGACGTTGGGCGAGCCGTAGGGGTGGGCCAGCACGAAGACGTTGGCCAGGGTGTAGGCGGAGCCGTCCTTGTAGGTCAGCGTGGACCCGTTGCGCTCGGTGTCCCAGTTGTCGACGAAGGTGCGGGCCTTGTCGGTGGGCAGCAGGCCGCCGCCCCAGCCGGACAGGTCGGCGATCCGGCCGCCCTGGAAGGCGCTCTTCAGCCAGGTGCCGGAGCGGAACTCGTCGACGTCGCCGGTGCCGGTGTACTCGGACGGCTGGACCGGCTCGCCGGCGCCGTAGATGACCTCCTGCACCCAGTAGGCCTGCGGGTTCGCCGTCCTGGCCTTGATGGCGGCGAGGTCGGCGGCGGCGATGTGCTTGGCGGCGTCGATCCGGTAGCCGTCGACCCCGAGCGAGGCGAGGTCGTTCAGGTAGGCCGCGATCGTCCGCTGGACGTAGGCGCTGCCGGTGTCCAGGTCGGAGAGGTTGACCAGCTCGCAGTTCTGCACGTCGGAGCGGTCGTTGTAGTTGGCGATCGCCCGGCGGCAGGAGTGGAAGTCCTGGTCCTGGTAGTACCCGGGATAGGTGTACTTGCCGTACGCGGTGCCGCCGGTGCCTGTGCCGGAACCCGCCGACATGTGGTTGATCACCGAGTCGGCGATCACCTTGACGCCGGCCGCGTGGCAGGTGTCGATCATGTTCTTGAAGGCCGTCCGGTCGCCGAGGCGCCCGGCTATCCGGTAGCTCACCGGCTGGTAGGAGGTCCACCACTGGCTGCCCTGGATGTGCTCCTGGGGCGGCGAGACCTCGACGAAGCCGTAGCCCTTCGGGCCGAGGGTGTCGGTGCAGGCCTTGGCGACCGAGTCGAAGCGCCACTCGAAGAGGGTCGCCGTGACGTCCTTCCCGCCGCCGGGCGGAGCGGCCTGCGCGGCGGGGGCGGTGCCGAGGGTGGCGGTGAGCGAGAGGGCGAGGGCCGCCGAGGCGCCGAGAGCGCCGGCCGCGCGAACGGGCCGGGCGCTGCGGACGGGACCGGTTCTGCGGGCAGGCCGACGGGGAGCGGGAACGGTGGTGACCACGTTGTCTCCTGTGGGGGGTGGCTGGGGTGGGGCAGCCGGGGTACCGCTGATGAAAGCTTGCTGAAACTTTCAGGAAATGTGCTGCGCCGAACTTAGGGTCGCCACCAGGACCCGTCAAGGGGATGGGAGAAAGGTTTCCGCGGACATGAAAAGGTCGTGGACGAACTCCATGGCCGGACGACCGCCGCTCCGTCGGACCGTGGCCGTCGGGCCGTGCGCGCCAGACCGCGTCAGACCGCGTCGGGCCCGCGCTCGCCGGTGCGCACCCGGACCACGGTCTCCACCGGGACCGCCCACACCTTGCCGTCGCCGATCTTCCCGGTCCGGGCGGCCCGGACCACCGCCTCGATCACCAGGTCCGCGTCCTCGTCCTCGACGACGACCTCGATCCGCACCTTGGGCACCAGGTCGATCCGGTACTCGGCACCCCGGTACACCTCGGTGTGCCCGTGCTGGCGGCCGTACCCGCTGGCCTCGCTGACGGTCAGTCCGTGCACCCCGGCGGCCTTCAGCGCGCGCTTGACCTCGTCCAGCTTGAACGGCTTCACGATCGCGGTGACCAGCTTCATGCGGAGGACGCCTTGTCGGACGGGTGCGCGGGCGCACTGGTGGCGGGACGGGCCGGGACGGGCCCCTGCCCCAGCACACCGTGGCCCAGGACGCCGTGATCGTACGCGGTCTCGGCGTGCACGGCGAGGTCCAGGCCGGTGAGTTCGTCCTCCTCCCCGGCCCGGAAACCCATCACCCGCTCGATCGCCCGCCCGATGCCGTAGGTGACCGCGAAGGCGTAGACCGCGACGGCGGCGACCGCCACCAGCTGACGCCCCAACTGCCCGAACCCGCCGCCGTGCAGCAGTCCCGTGGCGCCACCGGTCATCGCGGCGGTGGCGAAGAGGCCGATCAGCACGGTGCCGATCGCCCCGGCCACGAAGTGCACGCCCACCACGTCCAGCGAGTCGTCGAAGCCGAAGCGGAACTTCCAGCTCACCGCGTACGAGCAGACCACGCCCGCCGCCAGCCCGATCACCAGGGCCCCGAGCAGGTCGACGCTGCCGCAGGACGGCGTGATCGCCACCAGGCCCGCCACCGCGCCGGAGGCCGCGCCGAGGGTGGTGGCGTGGCCGTCCCGGCGCTTCTCGACCAGCAGCCAGCCGAGCAGCCCGGCGCAGCCGGCCGCCTGGGTGTTGAGCAGGGCGGAGGCGGCCAGGCCGTTGGCGCCCAGCGCCGAACCGGCGTTGAAGCCGAACCAGCCGAACCAGAGCAGGCCCGCGCCGAGCAGCACCAGCGGCAGGCTGTGCGGGCGCATCGCCTCCTTGCGGAAGCCGATCCGGGGCCCGAGCAGCAGCGCCAGGGCCAGGCCGCTCGCCCCGCAGTTGACCTCGACCACGGTGCCGCCGGCGAAGTCCAGCGCGCCCAGCCGGGCCAGGATCCAGCCGCCGGGCGCGAACACCCAGTGCGCGACCGGCACATAGACCAGCAGCGTCCAGACGGCGGTGAACGCCACCCAGGCGCCGAACCTGGCCCGGTCCGCGATGGCGCCGCTGATCAGCGCGGCGGTGATGATCGCGAAGGTCAGCTGGAAGGTCGCGAACAGCACGGTGGGGACGGTGCCGGTGACGGAGGCGGGCGTGATCCCGGCCATCCCCAGGTGGTCGAGGCCGCCGATCAGGCCCCAGCCGCCGGCGTCCGGGCCGAAGGCGAGCGAGTAGCCGGCCAGCAGCCACACCACGGTGACCACCGCGATCGAGACGAAGCTCATCATGATCATGTTGAGCACGCTCTTGGCGCGGACCATGCCGCCGTAGAACAGTGCCAGGCCCGGGGTCATCAGCAGCACCAGTGCGGTGGCGGCGAGCAGCCAGGCGGTGTCGCCGGTGTCGATCCCCGACGGCACGTCGGCGGCCAGGGCCGCGGCGGGCGGAGCGGCCAGGGGCATGGGGTCCTCCGGAGGGCTGCGTACGGGAGCAGGTGCCGGAAGTGTGGCGGGGACGGATTTCGGGTCGCGGACGGACACGTTTCGCGGGTGTTTCGTGTTGCCCGCCGGTTGCCCCGGGGTGACCGCACGGTTTCCGGAACCTCACGGCCGCCACCACCGGAACCGGACACCCTCGGCAAGGACCCACCCCCGCACCCGCCCACGACACAGGGCCCGGCGGTCGCACCCGCCGGGCCCTGCCCTGTCTTACCTGGTTTCCGCCGGGTTCACCGGCGCCGGGTCAGCTCGTGGCGATCGAGGTGTCGTCGATCACGAAGCTGGTCTGCAGCGAGGAGTCCTCGGTGCCGGTGAACTTCAGGGTCACCGTCTGGCCCGCGTAGGCCGACAGGTCGAAGGTCCGCAGCTGGTAGCCCGCGGCCGCGTCCACGTTGGAGTAGGTCTTCAGCGTGGTGCCGTTGACCTGGACCGTCAGCTTGTCGTACTGGGTGCTGCCGGACTCACCGGTGTCGATGTGCAGGTAGAAGCTCAGCGTCGCCGTGCAGCCGGTCGGGATGGAGACCGTCTGGGACAGCGTGTCGGTGTGGGTGGAGCCGTAGCCGTTCAGCCAGGACTTCCAGGTGCCACCGTGCGGGGCCTGCGAGGCCGACTTGTCGATCACGCCGCTGGAGGCGGTCCACGGCGCGGCCGTGCCCGTCTCGAAGCCCGCGTTGCCGAGCAGCTGCGCCGGGGTGCAGGTGCTGGTGGTGTCGGTGACCGCCCAGGTGAAGCTGGCCGAACCGGTCTTGTTCGCCGAGTCCTTCGCCGTCACGGTGACGTTGGAGGTGCCCTTGGTGGTCGGGGTGCCGGTGATCACGCCGGTCGAGGCGTTGATCGACAGGCCGGCCGGCAGACCGGTGGCCGAGTAGCTGAGCGGGGCGGTGCCGCCGCTGGCCTTGATCGCCAGGTTGACGGCGGTGCCGATCTTGGTGCTCTGGTTGCCCGGGCTGGTGACGGTGACGCCGCCCGGGTTCGGGGGCACGGTGCCGACGTTGACGCCCGCCCAGGCGGTGCCGACCGCGATCAGCTCGGGGCTGCCGTCGCCGTAGAGGGCCTTGGCGGCGTTCTCCGTGGCGGTGCGGGCCTGGGCGAAGTTGGTGGTGGAGGTCATGTACGAGGTCAGCGCCTTGTACCAGATCTGCAGCGCCTTGTCCCGGCCGATGCCGGTGACGGTGATGTTGTTGGTGGTCGGGCTGTTGTAGCTGACGCCGTTGATCACCTTGGCGCCGCTGCCCTCCGCCAGCAGGTAGAAGAAGTGGTTGGCGACACCGGACGAGTAGTGCACGTCCAGGTTGCCGACGCCCGAGTACCAGGAGTCGGCCGAGCCGCCGTCCTTGGAGGGCTTGTCCATGTAGCGCAGCGGCGTGCCGTTGCCGTTGATGTCGATGAGCTCGCCGACCAGGTAGTCCGGGTTGTCCTTCGGCAGGTTGGCGTAGAACTCGACCGCGTTGCCGAAGATGTCCGAGGTGGCCTCGTTGAGGCCGCCGGACTCGCCGGAGTAGTTGAGGTTGGCGGTGGCGGAGGTGACGCCGTGGCTCATCTCGTGGCCCGCGACGTCCAGCTCGGTGAGCGGGTGGGTGTCGCCCTGGCCGTCGCCGTAGGTCATGCAGAAGCAGTCGTCGTCCCAGAAGGCGTTGACGTAGCCGGTGTCGTAGTGGACCCGGCTGAAGGCGCCGACACCGTCGTTGCGGATGCCGTTGCGGCCGAAGGTGGCCTTGTAGAAGTCCCAGGTGGCGGCGACACCGTACTGGGCGTCGACGGCGGCCGACTCGCGGTTGCTGGCCTGGCCGTTGCCCCAGGTGTCGGTGGAGCGGGTGAACAGGGTCCCGTTGCCGGTGGTCCGGTTGCCCATGTCGGTGGTGTACTGCCCGCCGCGGCTGGCGTCCTTGAGCTGGTACGTGGAGCCGCTCTGGGTGGTGGTCAGCGGGACGTTGCCGACGAAGACGCCGGTGCCGGTGCCGGTCTTGATGGCCTCGGTCTTGCCCAGCACGGCGCCGGTGGTGGCGTCGGTGACGACCCGGAGGCGGCTCGGGGTGCCGTCCGACTCCTTGCCGGTGACGGTGGTCTGCCAGGCGAGCTTCGGGGTCCCGTCGCCGGCCCACACGACCAGGGTCGGGGCCTTGTCGAGCGCGGAGCCGGCCTCGGCGGCCAGCGCGGCCTCCTGCGCCTTCGGGGCGGCGAGCTTCGGCGTGGTCTCGATGCCGGTCAGCACGGCCTCGCTGGCCTTGGTCACGCCCGTGGTGGCACCGGTCGCGTCCTGGTGGACGATCAGGTCGCCGCCGAGCACCGGCAGGCCGGCGTAGGTGCGCTCGTAGCGCAGGTGGCGGGCACCGTTGGTGTCCTGGACGACGTCCTTGGTGACCAGCTTCTCGTTCGCGCTCAGGCCCAGGGCCTGGGCGAGGCCGGCGGTCTGCTGGTTCGCCGAGGCGATCAGCTCGGCGCGGCTCGCCTGCTGCGCGGCAACGGCGGCCGGCGCGTCCGGGGTGACCGCCTGCGCGATGACCGGGAAACCGGTGACCAGCAGCGCGGTGGTGGCGGCCATGACAACCGCTGCCTTCCGGGCGTGGGCGTAACGGGACATGCGGACTCCTTTTCCGACCGCCGCGGGGTTCGCGGGCGGTGGACAGAACCTGGTCGCAGGGTTGCGACTCAGTGGGGGCCCCCGCCGCCGGTGCGCGGCGCGGGTGCGGTTGCGGAGCAAGGTGGTCGAGCGTTTCGGCAGGGGGATCGCGCTGTTCCTGACCTCGGACAGCTGCACCGGGGGGTGGGGCCCCCTCGTCTGCAGCCGGAGGAATCGTGGCAGCAAACGAGCCGTTAATGACAGATGCATGCCATGGATTGGCCGATTAGCTACCGGGCCGTACATCTGCCGGAAGGTCAGGAGTGTTACACCCGTACTAACATCCGACGATCGTTTTCATATCGGCCAAAAGGTTTGCTCACCCCCCGCAGGCACTGACCAGCGCTCAGGGTGCGGCCCCGCCCCGGGGGACCCGCTCCGGGGCCCGACGGGGGCGACACCTCTCCTTTCCGGCCGTGCCACGGGCGGTTTCCGGCCAACTCCATACATTGAATGGAACCGGAAACCCTGTGGATCAGTCCCGGGCCCCGCCCGTCGGTGACGGAACGGGGCCCGGGCGACGACGCTGCGTCAGCTCTGCACGAACACCGCCACCGTGCGGCCCGGCACGGTGAAGGTCCCGGTCGCCGCGGCGAAGCCGGACCGCTTCACCACCGGGTCGGCGCCGGCGGCCTGGACCGGGTGGAGCGCCTGCGCCGTCCCGGCCAGCGCCCCGACGGTCTGGCTCCGCTCGGTGGGCGTCGCGTTGAACACCACCGTGATCCCCTTCTCCGCGCCCGGCAGCCCGGTGCCGTCCAGACGCAGGGTGAGCACCCCCGGGACCTCGCCGGGCGTGCCCGACAGCGGATAGCCGAGCCGCTGCTGCACGGCCGCCAGGGTCGGCAGCGCGAACAGCGGCGAGGAGCGCTTGATCCGCAGGAAGTCCTGGTACTGCGCGCCCGCCGCCGCGATGTCGGCCGGTCCCACGGTCAGCCGCGGGTCCGCCAGCAGGGCCTTCGCGGTGGGCCACAGCTCCTTGTTGTCCGCGGCCGGCGGCAGTCCGCGGCCCCAGCCGTTGCCGTCCCGCGGGTCCCAGTGGATCGCGTTGAACCAGTCGCCCGAGTCGTAGGAGTTGGCGTCCAGCGACTTGGAACGCAGCAGGTCGCTGCCCGCCTGGACGAAGCCGGGGCCCTGCGACAGCGTGGTCAGCGCGAGCGCCAGCGCCTGCATCCGGGCCCGGTCGGCGGGCGCGGTGCCGACCGGCAGCTTGTACGCGAGCGCGTCGAACAGGTCGGCGTTGTCGTGCGCGTCCACGTAGGCGAGCGCCTCGCCGGGCCTGGCCGCGTAACCGGTCGGGGCGCCGTTGTAGTCGACGTCCTTGCCGGTGACGGTCCGTCCGGAGCTGTCGGTGAAGGAGTAGCCGGCCAGGTTGCCGGTCAGCCCCACCTTGAGCCGGTCCGTCTGCTGGAGCAGCCGGGCCTTCTGCTGCTCCGGGGTGCCGTTCGCGGCCGAGCCGTTCGGATCGGTGAACAGACCCGAGGCGAAGCCCTGCTGGGGCGCCGAGGAGAGCTGGAAGTTGCCGCCGCGCGCGGAGTCCCGGAACCGGTCGTCGAAGGTGGCGATGCCGGTGCCGGCCAGGTTGAGCTGGGTGGCCTGCTCGAACCGGGCGTTGTCCGCCACCACGCCGAAGTTCCAGCCCTCGCCGTAGAGCAGGACGTTCTTCCCGTCCACGCCGTCCGAGTCCGGCGTCATCCGGCGCAGCGCGGCCTGCACGTCCAGCATCGTGGACTTCGGGTCCAGGCCCATGAGGTCGAAGCGGAAGCCGTCCACCTTGTACTCGCGCGCCCAGGTGGTGACGGAGTCGACCACCAGGCGGTTCATCATGGCGTGCTCGGGCGCGGTGTCGGCGCAGCAACTGTCGGTGGTCACCTTGCCGTTGGCGTCCAGCCGCTGGTAGTAGCCGGGGACGACCCGGTCCAGCACCGAGTGCTCGGCCTGGCCGCTCGCGGCGGTGTGGTTGTAGACGACGTCGAGCACCACCCGCAGGCCGGCCGCGTGGATCGCCTGCACCATCCGCCGGAACTGCACGGTGCGCGCGGTCCCTTCGGGGTCGGTGGCGTAGGAGCCCTCCGGCACGTTGTAGTGGAGCGGGTCGTAGCCCCAGTTGTAGGCGTCCTGGGCGGCGACGGCCGCCACGCACTCCTGCTGCTGGTCGCTGTCGGCGGCCAGGGCGGCGAGGTCGCAGGCGGGCAGCTTCTGCTCGGCCCGGTTCTCCCTGACGGTGGCGATGTCGAAGGTCGGCAGCAGGTGGATCGTGGTGACCCCGGCCGCGGCGAGCTCGCGCAGGTGCTTCGCACCGGCGGCCCCGGACTCGGTGAAGGCCAGGTAGGTGCCGCGCTCGGCGGCCGGGACGGTGTCGTCGGCGACGGAGAAGTCGCGGACGTGCAGCTCCTGGATCTGCTCCCGTCCGAGCGGGACGGCCGGCGGGACGGCGTGGTTCTCCCAGCCCGGCGGCTCGAGCTCCTTCGCGGCGAGGTCGGCGACCAGGCTGCGCCGGGAGTCGGTGGAGAGGGCGACGGAGTAGGGGTCGGTGACGGTGTTGACCACCAGTTGCTGGACCGTCGGCGCCCACACCTTGACCTGGTACAGGTAGTACTTGCCGTCGAGTTCGGCCCGGTCCCGGACCACCTCCCAGACCCCGGTCCCGTCGTCGCGCTTCAGCGGCAGGGTCCTCGAGGTGCCGCCGGTGGCGGTGTCGAAGACCTGGACGGAGACCTCCTGCGCGGTCGGCGCCCAGAGCGAGAGCGCGACCTTGCCGTGGTAGAAGGCCGGTCCGAAGTCGACCCGGCCGGTGCGGCGGGCGTACAGGTCGTCGAGCACGCCGGGGATCTGCACACCGGTGGCGGCCAGGGCGGCACCGCTCGGCAGGTGCTCGGTGAACAGCAGCTGGCTCCGCAGGGCTTCGGGCACCCGGGCGGCGTCGCGCGCGTCCACGGTGAAGGCGCGGTAGCCCGCCAGGTGCGGGAAGGCCGCCTTCTGGGCGGCCGTCAGCCCGCCGGGGGCGGGCTCGAGCCGGATCCACCGGCCGGGCCCGGTCAGGGTGCCCCGGTCGGCCCGGATGCCGCCCGCCGGGTCGTACACCAGCTGGGCGCTGGTGCCGGCGGCGAGCGCGGCGTCCCCGGCCCCGTACCCGGGCGGGACGACGACGGTGCGGGCGTCGATCCACTGGGCCTTGGCGGCGGCGGGGTCCAGCTGGGAGGAGGCACCGGCGGCCTGCGGCAGCAGGTAGCCCTCCCGGCCGCCGAGGATCCAGACCTCGCGGCCGGTGCCGGCCAGGTCGAGCGACTGGTCGGCGGGCAGGTCCTTGTCGTTGCCCTTGTGCAGGATGTAGCTGAGGCTGGTCGCGCCGGGGGCGAGCGGTACCTCGAAGACGGCGCCGAAGGCGTCCCGGCGGACGGGCTGCAGCGGGTTGCCCCAGTCGGTGGGGGCGGCGGCGCCGGTCCAGTCGTGCAGGCCCCAGCCGTCGTAGTTCCCGTCGGCCCGGTTGTAGTGGAGCACCGCGGTGCCCGCGGGCGGGGTGTTCACCGGGCCCGGGTTCGCGGTGCGGACGGCCGGGTCGCCCTCCTTCAGCCAGACCTCGCCGGTGGCGCCGAGGTCGAGGTGCCGGTCGGCGTCGACGTCCTTGACGCCGTCCTTCTCGACCACGAAGCCGAGGTCCGAGGCGCCCGGCCGGAGCTTCACATAGGCGAAGGCGCCGTACGCGTCCCGGCCGGTGAAGCCGTGCCCGGCGGGCCACTGGGTGGCCTCGCCGTCGGCGAGGTCGCCCCAGGCGTAGAGGTTCCAGCCGTCGTAGTCGCCGTCCTTGCGCTGGTAGTGGACGACGGCGTACGGGCGGGCGGCGGCACTGGGGACCGGCTTCGGGGCCGGGGTGCCGGTGGTGAACCCGCCGGTGGCCGAGGCCAGCCGGCCGGCGGCGTCCTGGACCACGGCCTTGTAGCGGACGGGCGTGCCCGGGGCGACGCCCGCGAGGTCCTGGGTGACGGCGTAGGGCTTCTGACCGGCGGAGCCGGACGTGCCGGTGTCGGAGGTGCCCAGCACCTGCCAGGGCCGGTCGCCGACCTGCGCGGCGAAGGTCACCCGGCCGAAGCCGCCGCCGGGCACCTTCGCACCGACGGTGACGGTCCCGGTGGAGCCATCGGCGGGCGCCTCGACGGCGATCGAGGGCGCGGCCGGAAGCGGGGCGGCCTTCCCGGCGGCCCTGAGGACGAGGGAGGACAGCGCCGGGACGGTGACAGTGACCCTGCGGTCCGCGCCGCTGGAGACCCGCTCCCCCGCCGCCGGGTAGATCCGGTCGAAACCCTGTCCGGCCGAGAAGGTGTCCAGGGTGACGGTCTTCGCCTCGGGGGCGTTGTTGACCGCGACCAGGTACTCGATCTGCTGGGCGGCGTCGATCCGGGAGAAGGCGTAGACGCCGGGGCCGTCGGCCGCGTACCGCTCGATCTGGGCGCCGTCGGCGAGCGCCGGGTGGTCGCGGCGGAGCTTCGCCAGGGCGGCGATGTCCCGGTAGGGCGCGGCGTCCCGGTCGTAGCGGTCGGCGGGGCCGGGGGTGCCGCCGAGGACGCGGTCGGTGTTGTAGGAGGGGGTCTGCGAGGCGAAGACGTCCTGGCGGGCGTCCTTGTCGCCGCCGGCGCCGGTGAAGCCCTGCTCGTCGCCGTAGTAGACGACGGGCTGGCCGCGGGTGAGGAACATCAGCTCGTTGCCGAGCCGGTCCTTCTTCAGCAGGGTGGCCTCGTCGGCGCCGGGGTTGTCGGCGAGCAGGAAGGAGCCGAAGCGGCCCATGTCGTGGTTGCCGAGGAAGGTCGGCAGCTCGTAGGCGTCGGTGTCGGCGGTGGTGTAGCGGTGGTCCTGGCCGTAGAGCTCGGCCAGGCCCCGGGCCGGTCCGCCCTGGGAGACGTAGGCGCGGGCGGCGCCCTGGAACGGGAAGTCGAGGGTGGCCTGCAGCCGGCCCTTGGTGACGTAGGGCGCGGTGACGGCCGGGTCGCCCGAGTAGACCTCGCCGAACATGAAGAACTTCTTGTTGCCCCGCTCGGCGGCGAACTTCTTGAGCGCGGGCGCCCACTGCTGCCAGAAGGCCATGTTGACGTGCTTGACGGTGTCGATCCGGAAGCCGTCGACGCCGGCCTCCTCGACCCACTGCTGGTAGACCTTCTCGAAGCCCTTGACCACCTTGGGGTTCTGGGTGTCGAGGTCGTCGAGGCCGGAGAAGTCGCCCTCGGTGGCGGACTCGCCGGCGAAGGTGGAGTCGCCCCGGTTGTGGTACAGCGCGGGGTCGTTGAGCCAGGCCGGGGTCTTGGCGGTGGCGTCGGAGGGCTTGCGGAAGACCGGGCTGTAGGGGAACGAGTCCTTGGTCAGCTTCGGCCAGGCAGCTGCGGCGTCGGCGAGGGCGGTCTCGTCGACGGGCCTGCCGTCGGCGTCCAGCACCGGGTAGGCGCCGGTGCTGCGGTAGCCGGACTGTCCCTGCCGGTTGTCGATGATGTCGGCGGTGTGGTTGGTGATGACGTCGAAGAAGACCTTGATGCCCCGGGCGTGGGCCTTGGCTATCAGTTCCTTCAACTGCTCGTTGGTGCCGAAGTGCGGGTCGACCCGGGTGAAGTCGGTGATCCAGTAGCCGTGGTACCCGGCGCCGGCGGCGTCCCCGGCGCCCTGGACCGGCTTGTTGGTGAAGATCGGCGCCATCCAGATCGCGGTGGTGCCGAGGTCCTGGATGTAGTCGAGCCGCTGGATCAGCCCGGCGAGGTCGCCGCCGTGGTAGAAGCCCTTGTCGGCCGGGTCGAGGCCGTGGTCGAGGCGGGTGCCGGTGATGCCTCCCGTGTCGTTGCCCCGGTCGCCGTTGGCGAAGCGGTCCGGCAGCACGAAGTAGAACTGCTCGCGGGTGAGGTCGTGCCGACCGGCGGTGGCGGCCAGCGCGGCGTCCGAGGGCGGGCCGGGCGGGGCGGCGGCGAGCGCGGCCGGTCCGGCGGTGCCGAGGGAGGCGGCGGTGAGCGCGGCGGCGAGGAGCACCGCCGTCCGGCCGGGTCTGCGAGGGGTGCTCCGCCTGCGGCGGGGCGGGACTTCGGCCACTGAAGGCTCCCTTGCGGGGGTATGGGGTCATGGGGTGCTCGGGTGGCCGAGACGCTAGCGGCCTGCAATATGTTTCAGCAAGATGCAGAAAGGGTTTCGGTCGGGGAAAATGCGACCGCCCCGCGCGGCCCCACCCCCGATTGCGCCGCCCCGCCCCTCCGGCGTGACAATGGGACGTATGCCCGTCCCACCGGTTGACCCCAGATCCGTCCGCACCCCCTCCCCCGGTGGGAGCCACCCCCTACCTCTGAAGGGGGACAGCCGGTGAAGAATCCACTTCCGGAGGATGAGCAGACGGCTACGGGACGTCTGGCAGACTTCTCGTCCATGGGGGAACCGACCGAGATCGACCAGAACGGCGGCCGCATGCCCGACGGAGCCACCCGTGCGGCCCGCACCCGGACCGCGGCCCTGCGTGACCGCGTCCGCGAGCAGCGCCGCTCGCCCGCGCGCCCGAGACTCTGGTTCGAGCTGGCACTGATCGGCGTCAGCTACTGGATCTACTCCCTGGTGCGCAACGCCGTCCCCGAGCAGGAGGCGATCGCGCAGAAGCACGCCGGCTGGATCTGGGACCTCGAGCAGTCCCTCGGCATCGCCGTCGAGCGCTCGGTCAACCACGCGGTCGACAGCGTCGGCTGGCTGATCACCGGGATGAACTACTACTACGCGACGCTGCACTTCATCGTGACCATCGGCGTCCTGGTCTGGATCTACCGGTGGCACCCCGGCCGCTACGCCGCGGTCCGCACGGTGCTGTTCGTCACCACCGCGATCGCCCTGGTCGGCTTCTACTTCTTCCCGCTGGCCCCGCCCAGGCTGATGACCGACGGCGGCTTCATCGACACCGTGAAGGCGCACGGCACCTGGGGTTCGATGGCCTCCGGCCCGGCCACCCACGTCTCCAACCAGTTCGCCGCGATGCCCTCGATGCACATCGGCTGGTCGACGTGGTGCGGTCTGACCATCTTCTTCCTGGCCCGCCGGACGTGGGTCCGGGGCCTCGGCCTGCTCTACCCGGTGGCCACCCTGCTGGTGATCGTCTCCACCGCCAACCACTTCTGGATGGACGCGGTCGGCGGCCTGCTGTGCCTGCTGGTGGGCTTCCTCACCGCCGGCTGGCTCTACCACTCCTGGGTCTACCGGCTCCCGCAGGTGCCCGCCCGGGAGCTGCCGGCCGAGCCGGTCACCGTGCCCGAGCAGTGGAGCGAGCCCGCGGTGAGCAGCGCGCGCCGCTGAGGCCGCGACCGAGGACGGGAACGACGGGAACGACGGGAACGACGAGAACGACGAGAACGACGAGAACGCGGAGAGGGGCCCCGGGCGACCGGGGCCCCTCTCCGCGTTCCCCCGCGTGTCAGCCGTAGAACAGCCGCTCCACCACCGACCGGGCCCGCCGGGTGGTGCGCCGGTAGTCGTCCACCAGCTCGCCGCTGTGCCCGGCCCCGTACCCCAGGTAGCGGGCCACCCCGGCCAGCTCCCGGGTGTCCGCCGGGAAGGAGTCGCCCGGCCGGCCGCGCACCAGCATCACCGCCGAACGCACCCGGGAGGCCAGTACCCAGGCCGCGTCCAGCACCTCCGCGTCCTCCGCCCCGACCAGCCCGGCTCCGGCCGCCGCCGCAAGCGCCGCCCTGGTCCGGGTGGTGCGCAGCCCCGGCAGCTCGTGCCCGTGCCGCAGCTGGAGCAGCTGCACGGTCCACTCGACGTCCGCCAGCCCGCCCCGGCCGATCTTGGTGTGGGTGGTCGGATCGGCGCCGCGCGGCAGCCGCTCCGCCTCGATCCTCGCCTTGATCCGGCGGATCTCCAGCACGTCCCGCTCGGGCACCCCCTCGCCGGGGAAGCGCAGCGGGTCGATCAGCCGCCGGAACCGCTCCCCCAGCTCCGGGTCCCCGGCCACCGGCTCGGCCCGCAGCAGCGCCTGGCTCTCCCAGGCGTGCGACCAGCGCCGGTAGTACGCCTCGTAGGAGGCGAGCGAGCGCACCAGCGGTCCGTTCCGCCCCTCCGGGCGCAGGTCGGCGTCCACCTCCAGCGGCGGTTCGGTGGACGGCGCGGCCAGCAGGGTGCGCAGCTCGTGGCAGACCGACTGGGCGGCCCGGGCGGCGTCCTCCTCCAGCGAGCCGAGCACCGGCTCGTGGACGAAGAGCACGTCCGCGTCCGAGCCGTATCCCAGCTCGTGCCCGCCGAACCGGCCCATCGCGATCACCGCGATCCGGGTCGGCAGCTCGCCGTTGCGGGCCTCCCAACCGGCCACGCAGGCCCGCAGCGCGCCCTGCAGGGTGGCCGCGTTGATCGCGGTGAGCGCCTCGCCGGCCGTGTCCAGCGCCTGCGCCGGGTCCTCGCCGAGCCGCCCGAGCACGTCGGCGGCGGCGGTGCGGAACAGCTCCCGGCGACGCACCGAGCGCACCGCGGCCACCGCGCCGGCCACCGAGTCGGCCCGGCTGACGGCGGCCAGCACCTCCCGCTCCAGCGCGGGCCGCCCGCGCGGCGCCAGGCCCTGCGGGTCGCCGAGCATGGCGACCGCCTCCGGCGCCCGCAGCAGCAGGTCGGGGGCGAGCCGGCCGGCCGACAGGACCCGCGCCAGCTGTTCGGCGGCGGCGCTCTCGTCCCGGAGCAGCCGCAGGTACCAGGGGGTGCGGCCGAGCGCGTCGGAGACCTGGCGGAAGTTGAGCAGCCCGGCGTCCGGGTCGGCGGAGTCGGCGAACCAGCCGAGCAGCACCGGCAGCAGGGTGCGCTGGATCGCCGCCTTGCGGCTCACCCCGGCGGCGAGCGCGCTCAGATGACGCAGCGCGGCGGCCGGGTCGGCGTAGCCGAGCGCCTCCAGCCGGGCCCGGGCGGCGTCCTGGCGCAGGCCCGCCGCGCCCGGCGGCAGCTCGGCGACGGCGTCCAGCAGCGGCCGGTAGAACAGCTTCTCGTGCAGCCGGCGCACCTCGACGGCGTGCCGCTTCCACTCCCGCCGCAGCGCGGCGACCGGGTCGGCCCTGGTGTCGTCGTTGATCAGCGGCGCCAGCGAGCGGGCCAGCCGGCGCTGGTCCTCCTCGTCGGTGGGCATCAGATGGGTGCGGCGCAGCCGGTGCAGCTGGATCCGGTGCTCCAGCGAGCGCAGGAACCGGTAGGCGGCGTCCAGCGAGGCGGCGTCGGCGCGGCCCACGTACCCGCCGCGGGAGAGCGCGGCCAGCGCCTCCAGGGTGTTGCCGCTGCGCAGTGCCTCGTCGGTGCGGCCGTGCACCAGCTGGAGCAGCTGGACGGAGAACTCGACGTCGCGCAGTCCGCCGGGGCCCAGCTTGAGCTGGCGGTCCAGCTCGGTGGCGGGGATCGAGTCGACCACCCGGCGGCGCATCTGCTGCACGTCGGTGACGAAGTTCTCCCGGGCGGCGGCCTGCCAGACCATCGGCGCCAGCTCGGCGACGTACGCCTCGCCCAGCTCGGCGTCGCCGGCCACCGGGCGGGCCTTGAGCAGCGCCTGGAACTCCCAGGTCTTGGCCCAGCGCCGGTAGTAGGCGACATGGCTGGCCAGGGTGCGGACCAGCGGGCCGTTGCGGCCCTCGGGACGCAGATTGGCGTCCACCGGCCAGATGGTGCCCTCGCCGGTGGTGTCGGCGCACAGCCGGGTGAGCGCCGCGGCCAGCCGGGTGGCGGCCCGGACCGCCCGGTGCTCCTCGACGCCCTCGCGAGGCTCCGCGACGAAGATGACGTCGACGTCGGAGACGTAGTTGAGCTCGCGTCCGCCGCACTTGCCCATGCCGATGACGGCGAGCCGGCAGTCGGCGGCGGCCTCCGGGTCCTGCGCGGCGGCCAGGTCGAGGGCGGTCTGGAGGGTGGCGCCGGCCAGGTCGGCGAGTTCGGCGGCGGTCTGGGCGAGATCGGTGGTGCCGGTCAGGTCGCGGGCGGCGACCGCCAGCAGGCAGCGGCGGTAGCCGACCCGCAGCGCGTCGGCCGGGCGGCCGGTGGGGTCGGCGGCGACGGCCTCGGCCAGCGCCCGACGGAAGTCCGCCGGGCCGGGGTGCATGTCGCGCAGCTCGAAGGTGACCAGGACGTGCCAGTCGTGCGGGTGCCTGGCGAGGTGGTCGGCGAGCGCGGTGGACGCGCCGAGCACGCCGAGCAGCCGGTCGCGCAGCGGCTTGGAGGTGGTCAGGGTGTCGCGCAGGGTGTGCCGGTCGGTCTCCTCGGCGGCCTCCAGCAGCCGGGACAGACCGAGCAGGGCGAGGTCGGGATCGGCGGTGGCGGCGAGCGCGTCGAGCAGCACCGGGTCCGCGGCCAGCCCGTCCAGGGCCGGTTCGACGAGCAGCCGCAGCGCCTTGGCGGGGTCGGTGAACCCGCGCCGCGCCAGTCTGCTCTCCGGTCGGCTCACCCGGCTGCCGGCCCGCTGTTCCTCCACCGCCATCGCCCCTCCGTCCGTCCGCCCCCGTCCGCCCCCCGTCCGCTCCAGCAGGCTACGCGTCCCGGGGGCGGCACGCCCGGGCGTGACCACCGGGCGGACACCGGTGTCGCCCGTCCGTGACCCCGCGCCCGCCGCGCTCGTTCACCCGGCGTCCGCTCCCGCTGCCCGTCCCACCCTCCCGGAGGGTCCGATGCCCGGCCGTCTGCCCTCGCTCACCGGGCTGCGCTTCTGGGCCGCGCTGCTGGTGGTGCTCTACCACCTGGCGCGCAAGCTCGGCGAGCTGCCGCTGCTCGGCCCGCTCTCCTGGTACGGGCGTTCGGGGGTCACCTTCTTCTTCGTCCTCTCCGGTTTCGTCCTCGCCTGGACGTACGAGGGGTCACCGGTCGGCGCCCGGTCCTTCGCCCGCCGCCGGTTCGCCCGGATCTGGCCGCTGCACGCGCTGACCACCGCGCTGTCGCTGGGCGCGAACGCCGTCCTGGGCCTGGCCGTCCCGCTGGCGGCCGTGCTCTGGTCGCTGCCGCTGCTGCACGCCTGGGCACCGGGGACGGTCTTCGGCGGCAACCCGGCCTCCTGGTCGCTGGGCGCCGAGGCCTGGTTCTACCTGCTGTTCCCGGCGCTGCTGCGGCTGCTGGCCCCGCGCCGGCGGAGCTGGCTGCCGCTGGCGGCGGCCTGCGCCGCACTCGGCCCGGTGCTCTGGGCTGCGGGCGCGCTGCTCCCCGCCGATCCGGCCCTGCGCGGCTGGCTGCTGGACTACCTGCCGCTGACCCGCACCCCGCAGTTCGTGCTCGGGGTGGTCACCGGGCTGGCCGCCCGGCACGGGCTGCTCCCACGGGTGCGGCTCGGCGCGGCCGCGGCGGCGGTGGCCGGCTGGCACGTCCTGCTGGTGCCCTGGCACGCGGCCGTCCCCGACTCCCTGTGGTGGGGCCCGTACAGCGCCTCGCAGCTGTTCCCGGCCCCGCTGTTCGCGGCGCTGCTGGTGGCCGCCGCCGGGCGGGACGCGGCGGGCACGGCGCCCCGGCTGCTCCGCGGGCGCACGGCGGTGCTGCTCGGCGAGTGGTCCTACGCCTGGTACCTGGTGCACGAGATCGGCATCCGCTGCTGGCTGTGGACGGCCGGCCGGCCGACCGGGACGCTCGCGCTGCTCGCCGTCGACCTGCTGCTCGCCGCCGGGACGCTGGCCGCGGCGGGCGCCCTGCACCGGTGGGTGGAGCGCCCCTGCGAGCGGCTGCTGCGCGGGGCGCCCCGGCGGGCCGGAACGCCGCTGCCGCACCCCCCGGTCCGGGTGGTGCGGCAGCGGCGCGGGTCGGTGCCGGGCGGTCAGCCCTCCAGCGAGCCGTCCAGGTTCACGTAGGCGTAGAAGACACCGAGGTCGTAGCCGTCCTTGTCGGTGTCGAACTTGATGGTGATGTCGGTGTCCCCGTTGCGCAGGAACGGCGAGATGTCCCAGCGGTTGGAGTCGTAGCCGAAGTTGTTGCGGTTGTACGGGTTGCGGACGAACTGGTCCGCCGGGGTCAGCTCCTCGATGGTGGAGTTGAACGCGTCGTTGGAGGCGTGGTTGACGTCCGTGAAGATCGACTCCGGCCCGTTGGTGGACTTCATCGCCAGGGTGTCCCCGGTCCACTTCAGGTCGCCGTCGTAGACGATGAAGCCGAGCTTTCCGGCGACCGGCCCGGTGGCGGGGGTCTGCAGCCCGTCGAGGTTGAACTCGCGGGCCGGGCTGTCCGGCAGCTCCACCTGGAAGCCGTCCCAGATGTGGACGTGGCGCAGCGGCTTGCAGGGGTTCTCGTACGCCACCACGATCGACCAGCCGCCCCAGCTGTGCGGCTTCACCACCGAGTCCATGTTGGCGGCGGTGTAGGTGCCGTTGCCCGCCGCCTTCACCAGGTCGGTGATGTCGGCGGAGGCCTGGTAGCTGCTCTCCTCGGTGGTGGTGATGTAGCCGATGGACGGCTGGTCGTTGGCGATGTTGCGGTACTGGTTCTCGCCCGGGACCTTCAGGTAGATCTCGTCGATCTGGCTCTCCGGCAGGACGGTGCTGCCGATGCCCCGGGTGCCGCCCCAGTACAGCCGGGCGTACTTGATCTGAGAGCCCTCCAGCAGCCCCAGGTCGGCCGAGCTGGCCGAGTAGATCTCGTCGCCGAGCGGGCCGATGCTGCCCGGATCGATGTTGATGTACTTCATCTGGTAGTTGTTGTTGATCGGCCGGCTGCCCGCGCCGGTCCGGGCGTCCACGCACGCCGGCTGTGCCGGGTCGACCGGCGGCTGGGTCTCGTCGCAGGTCATCAGGGAGTTGCTGATCCGCGTGACCGAGCCGTGGAAGTCGCCCTGGAAGCGCGTCTTGAACGGCAGCGGGTTCGAGACGATGGTGTCGGCACGCTGCTGCGGGCCCTTGGGGCCCGAGCCGCGGGCGTCCGCGATCGGGGCGGTGAGCAGCTGTCCGGCGACGGCGACGACAGCCACCCCGGTGATCCCGGCCCGGCGGGCGAGGGTGCGGACGGCGGCGGCGCGGCTGACGGTGGAGGAGGGCATGAGGTCCTCTCAGGGGGGAGGGGATTGATCACGCTTATCGGATCACAACGCAACGTCACAATCTCCTCACGTACCGCCATCAGGGAACGCGCCAACCCAAACGGCGGGCCCGCCGTCATCCATTGGAACGACGGCGGGCCCGGTGGTGCTTGACGTGGCGTCAGCCCTCTGTGGTCGGAACCGCTACAGCACCTGGAGGTTCTTGCGCAGCTCGAAGGGGGTGACCTCGGAGCGGTACTCCTCCCACTCCTGCTTCTTGTTCCTCAGGAAGAAGTCGAACACGTGCTCGCCGAGGGTCTCCGCGACCAGCTCGCTGCGCTGCATCAGGTCGATCGCCTCGCCCAGGTTCTGCGGCATCGGCTGGATGCCGAGGGCGCGGCGCTCGGGGTCGGTGAGGGCCCACACGTCGTCGTCGGCGCCCGGCGGGAGCTCGTAGCCCTCCTCGATGCCCTTGAGACCGGCCGCCAGGGTGACGGCGTAGGCCAGGTAGGGGTTGCAGCCGGTGTCCAGGGAGCGGACCTCGACCCGGGTGGAGCCCTGCTTGCCCGGCTTGTACATCGGGACCCGGATCAGCGCGGAGCGGTTGTTGTGGCCCCAGCAGATGTACGACGGGGCCTCGCCGCCCGCGCCGGCGGTGCGCTGGGAGCCGCCCCAGATCCGCTTGTAGGAGTTCACCCACTGGTTGGTGACGGCGGCGGTCTCGGCGGCGTGCTTCAGCAGACCGGCGATGAACGAGCGGCCGACCTTGGAGAGCTGGTACTCGGCACCCGACTCGTGGAAGGCGTTGCGGTCGCCCTCGAACAGCGAGAGGTGGGTGTGCATGCCCGAACCGGGGTGGTCGGAGAACGGCTTGGGCATGAAGCTGGCGTGCACGCCTTGCTCCAGCGCGACCTCCTTCATCACCAGCCGGAAGGTCATGATGTTGTCGGCCGTGGAGAGCGCGTCGGCGTAGCGGAGGTCGATCTCCTGCTGGCCGGGGGCGCCCTCGTGGTGGGAGAACTCCACCGAGATGCCCATCGACTCCAGCATGGTGATCGCCTGGCGGCGGAAGTCGTGGCCCACCCCGCGCGGGGTGTGGTCGAAGTAGCCGGAGTGGTCGGCGGGGATCGGCGCGGTGCCGTCGCCGGGCAGGTTCTTCAGCAGGAAGAACTCGATCTCGGGGTGGGTGTAGAAGGTGAAGCCCTGGGCGGAGGCCTTCTCCAGGGTGCGCTTCAGCACGAACCTCGGGTCGGCGTAGGACGGCGAGCCGTCCGGCATCAGGATGTCGCAGAACATCCGCGCGGTGCCCGGGGTCTCCGAGCGCCACGGCAGGATCTGGAAGGTGGTCGGGTCCGGCTTCGCGATCATGTCGGACTCGTACACCCGGGCGAATCCCTCGATCGCCGAGCCGTCGAAGCCGATGCCCTCCTCGAACGCCTGCTCCAGCTCGGCCGGCGCCACCGCGACCGACTTGAGGAACCCCAGGACATCGGTGAACCACAGCCGGACGAACCGGATGTCACGCTCTTCGAGCGTCCGAAGCACGAACTCCTGCTGCTTGCCCATGGGGACAGTCTCACCTCTGCTCTTTACGTTCGTGTTACGCCCGGAAACCACCCCGGCGGCGACTGCTCCCCATCATGGCGGATCACGGCCGCCGGAGGCAGTGGCGACCCCGGCCGAGACATTTCGTCAGATCGACGATTAGACTCGGTGACATGCCCAATCTGCGTCTCGCCCTCTGCCAGACCGACCCCTGGGTCGGTGACATCGCCCGCAACGGCGACGAGGTGGTGCACTGGACCGGGCGGGCCGTCGAGGCCGGCGCCCAGCTGGTGGCGTTCCCCGAGATGGCCCTGACCGGCTACCCGGTCGAGGACCTCGCGCTGCGCCGCTCCTTCGTCGAGGCGTCGCGGTCCGGCCTGACCCGGCTGGCTGCCCGGCTCGCCGCGGAGGGGCTCGGCGAGGTGCCCGTGGTGGTGGGCTACCTCGGCCGGTCCGCACAGGCCTCGCCGCGCTTCGGCCGGCCGGCCGGCTCCCCGCAGAACTGCGCCGCGGTGCTGTTCCGCGGCGAGGTCGCCACCCGGTTCGCCAAGCACCACCTGCCGAACTACGGCGTGTTCGACGAGTACCGCTGGTTCGTCCCCGGCGACCAGCTGCCGGTGCTGCGGGTGCACGGGGTGGACGTCGCGCTGGCGATCTGCGAGGACATCTGGCAGGACGGCGGCCGGGTGACCGCCGCCCGCGAGGCCGGGGCCGGCCTGCTGCTGGTGATCAACGGCTCGCCGTACGAGCGCAACAAGGACGACGTCCGGCTGGAGCTGGTGCGGCGCCGGGCCGCCGAGGCGGGCTGCGCGCTCGCCTACGTGAACATGGTCGGCGGCCAGGACGAGCTGGTCTTCGACGGCGACTCGGTGGTGGTCGCCCCGGACGGCGAGGTGCTGGCCCGCTCCCCGCAGTTCGAGGAGCACCTGCTGGTGCTGGACCTCGACCTGCCGACGGCCGGCAGCGACCACACCGACGGACTGCTGCTCGCCGACGGGCTGCACCTGGTCCGCACCGAACTGGGCGGCGGGCCCGCCGGGGCTCCCGCCGAGCGGGTACGGGCCGAGGTCGCGCCGCGGATCGCCGACGAGGCCGAGATCTGGTCCGCGCTGGTCTCCGGCACCCGGGCCTACGTGCGCAAGAACGGCTTCCGCTCGGTGCTGATCGGCCTGTCCGGGGGCATCGACTCGGCCGTGGTCGCCGCCCTCGCGGTGGACGCGGTCGGCGCCGGGAACGTGCACTGCGTGTCGATGCCGAGCCGCTACTCCTCGCAGCACTCCCGGGACGACGCGGCCGAGCTGGCCCGCCGCACCGGGCTGAACTTCCGCACGGTGTCGATCGCCCCGATGTTCGACGCCTACACGGCCGCCACCGAGCTGACCGGACTGGCCGAGGAGAACCTCCAGTCCCGGCTGCGCGGCACCCTGCTGATGGCGATCTCCAACCAGGAGGGGCACCTCGTGCTCGCGCCCGGCAACAAGAGCGAGCTGGCGGTCGGCTACTCGACCCTGTACGGCGACTCGGTCGGCGCCTACGGCCCGATCAAGGACGTCTACAAGTCGCTGGTCTTCCGGCTGGCCCGCTGGCGCAACGAGGAGGCCGAGCGGCTCGGCGCGGTGCCGCCGATCCCGGAGCACACCATCGTCAAGCCGCCGTCCGCCGAGCTGCGGCCGGACCAGAAGGACACCGACTCGCTGCCGGACTACGACCTGCTGGACACCGTCCTCGACCTCTACGTCGAGGGCGACCAGGGCCGGGACGCGATCGTGGCGGCCGGCTTCGACCCGGCCGTGGTGGACCGGGTGGTGCGGCTGGTCGACACCGCCGAGTACAAGCGCCGGCAGTACCCGCCGGGCCCGAAGATCTCGGCCAAGGGCTTCGGCCGGGACCGCCGGCTCCCGATCACCAACCGCTGGCACCGGGGCTGAGCTGCCCCGAGCTGTTCGCCGGCTCAGCGGTAGCGGTAGGTGGCGGCCACCGCGAGGTGGTCGCTGCCGTCCCGCTCAAGGGTCCGCGAGTCGGTGGGCTCGAGTCCGCCCTTGCTCATGATCTGGTCGATCCGGGCCATCGGGAGGGACGCCGGCCAGCTGAAGCCGAAGCCGTCCCCGGCCGCGCCCTGGGCCGAGCGCATCTGCGAGGTGATCGGCGCCAGACTGCGGTCGTTCATGGTGCCGTTGAGGTCGCCGAGCAACAGCACCTTCTTCAGCGGTTCGGCCTCGACCGCGTCCCCGAGCGCCTGGGCGCTGACGTCCCGCTGGTTGACGGTGAAGCCGCCCTCGGCCTTGAGCCGGACCGACGGCAGATGGGCGACGTACACCGCGAGCGGACCCTTCGGGGTGGTCACCTCGGCCCGGAACGCCCTGGTCCAGCCCATCCTGATGTCCACCACCGAGACGTCGCCGATCGGGTACTTGGACCAGAGCCCGACCGTGCCCTCCACCGCGTGGTACGGGTAGCTCTCGGCCAGCCCGGTCTCGTAGGCGCGCAGCTGCCGGCCGGCCAGTTCCTGGAGCGCGACGATCTGCGCCCCGGACTGCTCCAGCATCCGGACGGTGCCCTGCGGGTCGGTGTTGGCGGCGGCCACGTTGTGGCTGACCACGGTGAAGTCGCCGGTGCCGCCGCTCTTGTCGGTGAGCAGGCCGCCGAACATGTTGGCCCAGATCACCACCGGCACCAGCAGGGCGAGCAGCGCGGTGGCGGAGCGGCGCAGCAG
Organism: Streptomyces sp. TLI_053; assembly: GCF_900105395.1. Taxonomy (NCBI): domain Bacteria; kingdom Bacillati; phylum Actinomycetota; class Actinomycetes; order Kitasatosporales; family Streptomycetaceae; genus Streptomyces; species Streptomyces sp. TLI_053. The sequence goes on along the minus strand of NZ_LT629775.1, from coordinate 6,531,779 downwards.
GGCGGGGACGAGCAGCACCGGCACGGCCAGCCCCAGCCAGGGCAGGAAGGTCTCCAGCAGGCTGCCGAGGTTGCCGACGCTGTTCGGCACCTCGGCGTGGAAGGCCAGCAGGGCGCCGGTGAGCAGGGCCGCCACGGCGAGCACGAGGCCGCGCCGCCAGGTGGTGCTGCCCCGGGCGTCCCGGCCCCAGCCGCGCACGCCGAGGAACCCGGCCGGGCGCCGGCCGGATCCCGGGTCGCCGGCCGCTGCCGGGGACACCCGGTCCGCCCTGTCCGCCTGCGCCATCCGTGACTCCCGTCGTTCGCGCCGTCTGTCCGTCCGCGGTACGCCCCCGCCGGTGGCGGAGGGCGTGCCGGACCTGTGCCGGTTCGGTCGGATTCCGGCCCAGCCTATGTCGGGACAGACGCCCGGTCGGGCGACCGGGGTTCCGGCGTGGCCCGGTTTGGTGAGCCAGGCCACTGCGCGGCCGGCCGTCCCGCGCCGGCCCCCCGGCCTGCGGCGATGACGGGAGGAGGGCCGGGCGGAGGGCCGGGCGGAGGACGCGGGACAGCGCGGGACAGGCGCGGGACGGCCGCGGGAGGTGCCCGTCCGGTCAGGTCCGGGCGGGCCGGAGGGCGGGGCCCCCGAGACCGTCGAGGAGGGCGTCGACCATCCGCTCGGCGAGCCGCGGGTCGTCGAGGTCGGAGTCGTCCCAGAGCACGCTGCGGGCGAGGATCGGTCCGAGCAGCAGATCGCCGAGCAGGTCCTCGTCGAGGTCGGCGCGCAGCTCGCCCCCGGCGACACCGCGGCGGACGAGCTCGCGGGCGGCCTCCCGGCGGGGCGCGATCACCCGGGCGCGGTAGGCGGCGTGCAGCTCGGGCCAGCTGTGCATCTGGCCGAGCGCGGCCTTGAGCACCCAGCGGGAGCGCTTGGCCAGGCCGCGCTGCCGCATGTACTCGATCATCGCGACGAGGTCGCCGCGGATCGACCCGGTGGACCCGGGGAGGGGCTCCTCCAGTCTGCTGACCATGTCGATCAGCAGGGCCTCCTTGTTGGGCCAGCGACGGTAGATGGTGGCCTTGCCGACGCCGGCGGCGGTGGCGATGCCCTCGATGGTCAGTTCCGCCAGGCTGGTGCCGGCCGCCATGAGTTCCTCGACGCCGGCGAAGATCGCCTGTTCGGCGGCCTCGCTGCGGGGCCTGCCGCGGCGCGGGCCGGCGCAGGGCGGCGGCGCGGCCGTCGGGTCGGTCTTCATCTCGCATCTCCCGGTTGTGGAGCCCCCGCCCGGAGAGTGGCGGGGGTCGCACGCGCTCGTGGGCCCTGTCACCGGCGGTCCTCCCGGCGACAGGGCCCCATTCTCGCTCAGCCCGGCCGCCGGTCAGGCGTCCGCGGCCGCCGTCCTGCGGGCCTTCGCGGCCGCCTCGCCGTGCTGTACCGCGTCCGCCGCCGCGCCGGGGCCGGCGGGACCGCCGGCCGGGCCGCCGGCCGGCACCTTGCCCGGCAGCAGGAACCAGGCCAGCAGGGCGCCGGCCGCGGTGATCCCGGCGGAGAGTCCGGCCACCACGTGCATCGCGTGGATGAAGGAGTCGTTGGCCGGGCCGACCAGTTCCCTGCCCCGCTCGCCGAGGCGCGCGGCGACGGCCATGGTGGCCTCCAGCGACTCGCCCGCCTTCTCCCGCAGTTCCGGGGTGGGCAGCTGGGCGAGCTTGTCGGAGATGCCGTCGCGGTAGACGGTGGAGAGCACGGCGCCGAGCACCGCGACCCCGAGCGAGCCGCCGACCTGGCGGAAGGTGTTGTTGACGGCCGAGCCGGCGCCGGCCTTCTCGCGCGGCAGCGAGCCCATGATCGCGACCGTGATCGGCGGCATGACGTGCGCCATGCCGGTGCCCATCAGCAGACCGAGCACGACCAGCACCCAGATCGGGGTGGTGGCGCCCAGCAGCAGGTAGCCGAGGAAGCCGACCGCGATGAACGCCATGCCGGCGGCGCAGGTGGCGCGGACGCCGAAGCGGTCGACCACCAGCCGGGCGCGCGGGGCGAAGACCAGCTGGGCGGCGGCCAGCGGCAGCATCAGCACACCGGCCTCCAGCGCGCTGTAGCCGCGCACGCTCTGGGTGTAGAAGACGCCGAAGAACGAGACGCCCATCAGCGCGAAGAACACCACGCCGATCACCACCACCGAGGCGCTGAACACCTTGTTGCGGAACCAGTCGACGTCCAGCGCGGGGTGCGCGGTGCGGCGCTCGAAGAGCACGAAGGCGGTGAGCGCCAGCAGGCCGAGCAGCACCGGCCCCCAGGCGGCGACGTCCGTGAAGTCGGCCAGCTCGCCGCCCTTGATGATGCCGTAGATCAGCGCCACCAGGCCGACGATGGAGAGCAGCACACCGACCGGGTCCATCCGGCCCGGGTTCGGGTCCTTGGACTCGGGGACGAGCAGGGTCATCGCGATCAGCGCGACGATCACGATCGGCACGTTGACCAGGAAGACCGAGCCCCACCAGAAGTGCTCGATCAGCAGGCCGCCGGTGATCGGGCCGATCGCGATCGCGAGTCCGACCGCACCGGCCCAGATGCCGATCGCCTTGGGCTGCTCGGCACGCTCGAAGACGTTCATGATGATGGCGAGCGTGGCCGGCATCGCCAGCGCCCCGCCGACGCCCATCAGGGCCCGGTAGGCGATCAGTTCGCCCGGCGTCGAGGCGAGCGCGGAGAGCAGCGAGGCCAGGCCGAAGACGACCATGCCGGCCAGCAGGGCCCGCTTGCGGCCGAACCGGTCGCCCAGCAGTCCGGAGGTGAACAGCAGTCCGGCGAAGACCAGGGTGTACGAGTTGATCGACCATTCCAGGTCGCTCTGGCTGGCGCCGATGCCGGTGGGCGCGGGGGAGGCGATGGTCTTCATCGCGACGTTGAGGATCGAGTTGTCGAGGACGACGACGAGCAGGGCGAGCACCAGGGTGCCCAGGATCGCCCAGCGGCGGCGGTGGATGGCTTCCGGTACTCGGGGTGGTGCGGCGGCGGTGGTCATGGCTTCTTCCCGTCCGTGGTACGGCGTGGCACTGGCGGGCACATTCGAGCCGCGGTCGTCTCGTAAACCCCCCGCAGTGAGCGTAGCGCCAATTTCGATACGAGACGGCTCCGTTTCGTAAAACCCTGGCAAAGACCCGCCGGACCCGCTCCCGCACCCGGTGCGGCCCCGCCCCTTTTGCACCCGCGCCGGGCCGTGCAAGCATGGAGGTGATCCGGGGACGCCGCACGGCGCCACGAGACGACAACCCTTCAGGAGCCTGTTCGATGAACGCTTCTTCGCCTTCGCCTGCCCAGAACCAGGCGTCGACCACCACCCTCTACGGTGGGGTCACCACCCGCCGCGTCACCGTCCGCGACCTCGCCGCAGCCAAGCAGCGCGGCGAGAAGTGGTCGATGCTGACCGCCTACGACGCCCTCACCGCCGGCGTCTTCGACGAGGCCGGCACGCCCGTCCTGCTGGTCGGCGACTCCGCCGGCAACTGCCACCTCGGCTACGAGACCACCGTGCCGGTGACCATGGACCAGATGGTCATGCTGGCCGGCGCCGTCGTCCGGGGCACCAAGCGGGCCATGATCGTCGCCGACCTGCCGTTCGGCTCCTACCAGGAGTCCCCGGCCCAGGCGATGCACAACGCGGTCCGGCTGATGAAGGACGCCGGGGTCGGCGCGGTCAAGCTGGAGGGCGGCGAGCGCAGCGCCCGCTCGATCGAGCTGCTGGTCGAGGCCGGCATCCCGGTGATGGCGCACATCGGCCTCACCCCGCAGTCCGTGCACGCGCTGGGCGGCTACCCCGTCCAGGGCCGCGGCGACGAGGCCGCGCACCAGCTGCTGCGCGACGCCAAGGCGGTGCAGCAGGCCGGCGCCTTCGCGGTCGTCCTGGAGGCGGTGCCCGCCGAGCTGGCCAAGCAGGTCACCGAGCAGCTCTCCGTCCCCACCGTCGGCATCGGCGCCGGGGTGGACTGCGACGCCCAGGTGCTGGTCTGGACCGACTTCGCCGGCATGACGGCGGGCCGGGTGCCCAAGTTCGTCAAGCAGTACGCCGACCTGCGGGCCGTGCTCGGCGACGCCGCCCGCGCGTTCGCCGAGGACGTCCGGGGCGACGCCTTCCCCGCCCCGGAGCACACCTTCCACTGACGCCCCCCGTCACCGGGCCCCGGCCACGGCCGGGCCGGGCCCCGGTGACAGCCGCGTGACAGCGCGCCGACAGCGCCTCGCCGGCGGGCCGCCCGTCCGTCACCCCGCTGACAGCGGGCTGTCAGCGGCGGCCGCCAGTCTTGGGGCATGACACGAATCTCCACCGCCCCGAACGACCGGGGGCCCGCCGCGGGGAACGCCGTCGAGGTCCGCGGCATCGTCAAGCACTTCGGCAGCACCAAGGCGCTCGACGGCGTCGACCTCACCGTGCGCGAGGGCACCGTCCTCGGCGTGCTCGGCCCCAACGGAGCCGGCAAGACCACCCTGGTCCGCGTCCTCTCCACCCTCATCAAGCCCGACGCCGGCACCGCCTTCGTCGGCGGCTACGACGTGCTGCGCCAGCCCAAGCAGCTGCGCCGCACCATCGGCCTCACCGGCCAGTACGCCTCCGTCGACGAGCTGCTCTCCGGCTACGAGAACCTCTACCTCATCGGCCGGCTGCTCGACCTCTCCAGCAAGGACGCCAAGGCGCGCGCCACCGAGCTGCTGGAGCGGTTCTCGCTCACCGAGGCCGCCAAGCGCGTCGCCAAGACCTACTCCGGCGGCATGCGCCGCCGCCTCGACCTGGCCGCCTCCATGATCGGCCGTCCCCGGGTCCTCTACTTGGACGAGCCCACCACCGGCCTGGACCCGCGCACCCGCAACGAGGTCTGGGACGAGGTGCAGCGGATGGTCGCCGAGGGCGCCACCGTGCTGCTCACCACCCAGTACATGGAGGAGGCCGAGCAGCTCGCCAACGAGCTGACCGTGATCGACCGGGGCCGGGTCATCGCGGCCGGCGGCATCGCGGAGCTCAAGGCCCAGGTCGGCGGCCGCACCCTCCAGGTCCGGCCCACCGACCCGGCCGCCCTGCCCGCGATGGCCCGCTGCCTGCACGACACCGGTATCGCCACCGCCACCTTCTCCGCCGACACCGGGCTGCTGTCGGTCCCGCTCACCGCCGAGGAGCAGCTGACCGCCGTGATCGGCGCCCTGGGCGGCCGGGGCTTCGGCATCGCCGACATCGACACCAAGCTGCCCAGCCTGGACGAGGTCTTCCTCGCCATCACCGGCAAGCCCTCGGACCGCCCGGCGGCCGCGGACACCGCCCCCAGCCTCGCCAAGGAGCCCGTCGCATGACCACCGCCACACTCGCCCCCGCCCGGGCCGAGGAGGGCCGGATCGGCCTGCCCGGCCACCTGCGGCACGTCGGCGCGCTGACCCGCCGCAACCTGATGCGGATCAAGGCCGACCCGGAGTCGATGTTCGACGCCGTGCTGATGCCGGTCATCTTCACCGTGCTCTTCGTCTACGTCTTCGGCGGCGCCATCTCCGGCGGCCAGGACGCCTACAAGCAGTACATGATCCCCGGCCTGCTCGGGCAGACCGGCATCACCCTGGCGATGGCCGTCGGCACCGGCCTCAACAGCGACTTCCAGACCGGGGTGATGGACCGGTTCCGGACCCTGCCGATCGGCCGCTCCTCGGTCCTGCTCTCCAAGATCGCCGCGGAGACCTGCCGGGCCCTGCTCTCGTTCACCATCCTGATCGTCTTCGCGCTGGTCCTCGGCTTCGAGCTGAAGGGCGGCTTCCTGGAGCTGCTCGCCGCGGTCGGACTCTCGCTGCTGTTCGGCATGTCCATCGTGTGGATCTCGATGCTGCTGGGCATGGCGCTGCGCAGCGCCCAGGCCGTCCAGGGGGTCGCCATGCTGGTCCTGATGCCGATGCAGTTCGGCAGTTCGATCTTCGCCCCGACCGACACCATGCCGGGCTGGCTCCAGGCCTTCACCAAGGTCAACCCGCTGTCCGCGCTGGCCGACGCCTGCCGGGCCCTGATGAACGGCCAGGGCGCCGTGGCGCACCCGGTGCTGATCGTGCTGGCCTGGTCGGTCGGCATCACCGCGGTCTTCGCGCCGCTCGCCGTCGCCCGCTTCCGCAAGCGGACCTGAGCCGCGGCCGACCGGCCACCGCACGGCCCCGGACGCGCGAGGGGAGCGCCCGGGGCCGGCTCGGTGCACCCGCAGGTGACGGCTCGGTGCACCAGCAGGTGACGGCTCAGTGCACCAGCCGGTCGAGCATGGCGTTGGTCTCCGCCATCGACATCGTCCGCCCCTCGGCGGCCGCCGCCTCGAACTCCGCGTCGCCGAGCAGTCCGCGCAGCACCTTCTCGGCCCGCTCGCGCTCGACCCGGTCGAGGTAGCCGCCCTTCGGCCCGTTCATCCCCGCGTGCGCGCCGAACAGCACCGCGGCCAGCCGGGCCCGCTCCAGGTCGCCGTCCCGCCGGGCGAAGGCCTCCAGCAGCCCGACCACCGGAGGCAGCATCATCACCGACATCTGCTCCACGAAACCGCTCGCCGCGGCCGGCACCGAGCGCATCAGCTGCCACCCCTCGCTGACCAGCTCCCGCCCGAGGTCGGGATCGCCCGCCCGGGCGGTGATCCAGCCCCGGGTGACCGTCAGCATCCCGCCCACCACGTCCGGGGCGAACGCGCCGATCCTGGTCCACCGGAGCACGTCCAGCTCGGCCAGGGCCCGCGCGAAATCCTCGCGCTGCACGTTGATGCCGCAGAGCATCAGATGACCGAACAGCAGCGCGCCGTTGGTCGCCTGGTTGTCCCCCGGCTCGATCCCGTCCAGTGCCGCCCGGATCTGCCGCTCCCCCGCCTCGAGGTCACTGTCCAGCATCGCCGACCCCAGGTGCACCTGGAGCATCGGTACCTCCTGCGGCGCCCCCAGCTCCTCGGCCAGCTCGATCGCCCGGCGGTACGCCTCCACCGCCTCCGCCGAGCGGCCCTGGTTGGCCAGCGACTCGCCGCGCGCGGACAGCGCCTGGGACATCCCCCAGCGGTCGCCGGCCCGGCGGTACAGCTCCAGCGACTCCTCGCCGTCCAGGGTGCTCTGCTCGGCCCCGCCCGGCCAGTCGTTCATCATCTTGGCCCGGATCTGCAGGATGAACGCCAGGTCGCTCGCGTTGCCGTGCACCCGGCAGCCCGCCACCGCGTCGTCCAGCAGGTCCCGCATGGCGTCCAGCTGGCCGATCAGGAAGGCGCCGAAGACCCGCATCAGCCCGGGGAAGCGGTAGGACTGCGGCAGGTCCCGGCGGTAGGCCTCGGTGACCTTGCGGGCGATGGCGACCGCGTCCCGGTCCGCCAGGACGTCGAGATTGCCCTCGAACATGCTGATCAGCCGGTAGATGACGATCGCCCGGCGGGCCTCCGCGAGCGCCTCCGGCGGCATCGGGACCGGGTACTCCAGCACGTGCCGGTCCAGCGGCACCGGACGGGCATCGGAGTCGAACGGGTCCGGGCCGATCGACAGCACGGCGTCGTACCAGCGGCGGGCCTCCTGGCTGTAGCCGCGCAGCGACCAGTACCAGCTCATGCCCAGCGCCAGGACCAGCGCCTCGCCCTCGTCCCGGCGGCGGACGGCGCGGCGCAGCGCCGCCCGGATGTTGTCGTGCTCGCGCTCCAGCACCGCCAGCCAGTGCAGCTGCTCGGGCCCGTGCACACGGAGGTCGGCGCCGCGGACCAGCTCGCGGAAGTACTCGACGTGCCGGCCCCCGGTGTCGGCGGTCTCCTCCGCCTCGGCCAGCCGCTCGTCCGTGTACTCGTGGATGGTCTCCAGCATCCGGTAGCGCGGCGGCCCGTCCCCGTCCAGGTCGGCCACCAGCAGGGACTTGTCGACCAGCGAGAGCAGCAGGTCGGCGACCTCCTCGCGGGGCACCTCGGCCCCGTCCGAGCAGACCGACTCGGCCGACTCCAGGGTCCAGCCGCCCGCGAACACCGCCAGCCGGCGCAGCACCGCGCGCTCCTGCTTGCCGAGCAGGTCCCAGCTCCAGTCGACCACCGCGCGCAGCGTCTGCTGGCGCGGCAGCAGGGTCCGGCTGCCCGCGGTGAGCAGCGCGAACCGGCTGTCCAGCCGGTCGGCGATCTGCCGGGCGGTCATCACCCGGAGCCGGGCGGCGGCCAGTTCGATGGCGAGCGGCAGCCCGTCCAGCCGGCGGCAGATCTCGGCGCAGGCCTCCGGGTCGCTGAGCGGGTCGAAGCCGGGGCGGGCGGCGGCGGCCCGCTCGGTCAGCAGCCGCAGCGCCACCGGGTCCGGCAGCGGCTCGACCGGCAGCACGGTCTCGCCCGGCACCCCCAGCGGCTCCCGGCTGGTGGCCAGCACGGTCAGCCCCGGGCACTCGGTGAGCAGGGTGTCCGCGAGGTCGGCGGCGGACTGGATCAGGTGCTCGCAGTTGTCCAGGACGAGCAGCATCCGGCGGCGCCCGCAGTGCTCGATCAGCCGGCGCACCGGGTCGTCGGTGCGGCCCTCGATCACCTCGGCGACCATGCTGGCGCCGGTGTGCAGGACGGTCGCGCGCAGGCCGAGCGCCGACACCACCGCGCCCGGCACCGCGTCCGGGCGCTCCACCGGGGCCAGCTCGGCCACCCAGACGCCGTCCGGCCAGTGCCCGGCGCCCTGCTCCAGGCGGCCGGCCTCGACCGACAGCCGGGTCTTGCCGGAGCCGCCGGGGCCGGTGAGGGTGACCAGCCGGCTGGTGGCCAGGACGGAGCGCAGGGCGGCGAGGTCGTTCTCCCGGCCGACGAAGCTGGTCAGCCGGCCGCGCAGATTGCCGGGCGCGCGGGCGGGCGGTGCCGGGGCCGGTGCCGCTGCCGGTGCCGCTGCTGCCGACGGATCGGACTCCGCGCCCGGGGTGCTCTCCGCCGCCGGTCCGACCGGCTCGGCCGGGCTCAGCAGCTCGGCGTGCAGCGACCGGAGCCGGTGCCCGGGATCGACGCCCAGTTCGTCCGCCAGGGCGCGTCTGGTGTTCTCGTAGTGGCGCAGCGCCTCGGCCGTCCGGCCGGACTCGTGCAGCGCCCGGACCATCAGGTACTGCAGCGGCTCGTCCAGCGGCCGGCCCTCGCACAGCTCGGCGAGCTCGGCCACCAGCCCGGCCGCCCGGCCGAGGCCGAGCTCGGCGGTGATCCGGTGCCGGCGGGCCTCCTCGCGCTGCGCCTCCAGCCTGGTCGCCGGACCGCCGCGGTCCGGCAGGTCGGCGAGCGCCGGGCCGCGCCACAGCGAGAGCGCGGCGGTCAGCCGCTCGGCGGCGGACACGTGGTCGCCCTGCTCCAGCGCCCGGCTGCCCTCCCCGGCCAGCCGCTGGAACTCGGCGAGGTCGGTGGCCGGGTCGGTCAGCCAGTAGCCGGCCGGGCCGGAGCCGACCCGGTCGCGGCCGATGGTCCGGCGCAGCCGGCCGACCAGGGTCTGGAGCGCGGCCGACGCGTCCTGCGGCGGCTCGGCGTCCCACACCTCGTCGACCAGCAGGTCGGCCGGCACCGGCCGCCCCTGGCGCAGTGCCAGCGCGGCGAGCAGGGCGCGCAGCCGGGCACCGCCGAGCGGGACCGGGGTGCCGTCGTCGTGATGGGCCGTGGTGGTGCCGAGGATGCCGTAGTGCACCGCACCATTCTGGTGGATCGCCCCCGTCCCCCACGCACATTTGTCCGGCCCCCGACCCTGACTGCACCCTGAGTCCGGCGGATCGGGCCAGGAACCCGGTGCCGGGACCCGTACGTTCATCCTGGACGGCTTGTCCGGCACGGGCCCGCCCGGCATGATCGGCCTCTGCCCGCCCTCACCTCCCCGACCACCGGAGCACCCACACCATGACCTTCGCCGCCACGCAGCGCTCACGCAGCGAGGACCGCCGGATCAGCCCGGTGTTCTGGGTCCTGCTCGCGATCTTCGCCACCTCCGCGGTGGCGGTGTTCCAGGGCTACGGCAACGCCCGGTTCGGGATTTTCCTGTTCGTGGTGGCCGGCTGGATGGTCTCGCTCTGCCTGCACGAGTACGCGCACGCGCGCACCGCGCTGCACGGCGGCGACATCAGCGTCGGCGCCAAGGGCTACCTGACCCTCAACCCGTTCAAGTACGCCAACGCCCTGCTCAGCTTCGTGCTGCCGATCGTCTTCGTCCTGCTCGGCGGCATCGGCCTGCCCGGCGGGGCGGTCTGGATCGAGCGGCACCGGGTGCACGGCCGGCTCAAGCACAGCCTGATCTCGGCCGCCGGGCCGCTGGTGAACCTGCTCGCCGCGGTGCTGCTGCTGGTACCGGTCGGCGCGGGCTGGCTGGACGACCCCGCGGTGCACGCGGTCTGGAACGGCTACGAGCTGGACGTCTCGCCGCTGGCGCTCGCGCTGGGCTTCCTCGGCATGCTGCAGCTGAGCGCGACCCTGCTCAACCTGCTGCCGGTGCCCGGCCTGGACGGCTACGGGATCGTCGAGCCCTGGCTGTCGGCCAAGACCCGGCGGACGATCGAGCCGTTCGCGCCGTACGGCATGCTGGCCGTCTTCGCGCTGCTCTGGCAGCCGGAGATCAACCACTGGTTCTTCGAGGTCGTGTACGGGGCGATGGACCTGGTGGGCGTCGACCGGGCCTACGCGCAGGTGGGCCACGAGCTGTTCATGTTCTGGAAGAACTGAGCGGACCGGAGCGCGGCGTGTCCTGAGGGACGGGCCTCAGGACTGCTCGGCGGCCGCCCGGGCCAGCTTCTCCCGGCGCAGGTTCATCCAGAGCACGTTGCTGGCGATGCCGGCCATCGGCAGCCAGATCAGGCCGAGCCACCAGCCCTGCACCAGCGAGACCACCGCGGCGGCCAGCGCGAGGACGACGACGAGCGAGGCGAGGACGGACGTGCGGGGCATGGCGGGGTACTCCTGCGGCCGGGGGTGTGGTCGGCCCCCATTGTCGCCGACCTCACCCCCGGAGCGGCTCCAGGGGTGAGACCGGCGATCCGGTCCGACCGTCGCACGGTCGGACGACCGGATGTTCGGAGGACCGGAGGACCGGACGACCGGACGACGGTGATCAGACGTCGGTGATCCGCAGACCCGCGTGCGCCTTGTAGCGGCGGTTGACCGAGATCAGGTTCGCCACCAGGGACTCCACCTGGTGGGCGTTGCGCAGCCGGCCGGCGAAGATGCCGCGCATGCCCGGGATCCGGCCGGCCAGCGCCTGCACGATGTCGGTGGCGGCGCGCTCCTCGCCGAGCACCATGACGTCGGTGTCGATCCGCTCGATCGACTCGTCCTGCAGCAGCACCGCCGAGAGGTGGTGGAAGGCCGCGGTCACCCGGGAGTCCGGCAGCAGGGCGGCGGCCTGCTGGGCGGCGCTGCCCTCCTCCGGGACGAGCGCGAAGGCGCCCTGCTTGTCGAAGCCGAGCGGGTTGACGCAGTCCACCACGATCTTGCCGGCCAGCTCCTCGCGGAGGGCGGTGAGGGTGGCGGCGTGCCCGTCCCACGGCACGGCCACGATGACGATGTCGCTCTCCCGGGCGGTGGCGGCGTTGTCGGCGCCGCGCACCCCCAGGCCGATCGCGTCCGCCGAGGCCTGCGCGCGGGCCGCGTCGCGCGAGCCGATGATCACCTGCTGGCCGGCCTTGGCCAGCCGCAGGGCCAGCCCCCGCCCCTGGTCGCCGGTGCCACCGAGGACGCCGACCACCAGCTGCGAGACGTCCGGCAACTCGTGGGCCGGGTTTGTCGCTGAATCGAGGGAAGTCATGGGCCGATCCTGCCAAACGAGCGGCCCGTCGCGACATCCTGAGCGCCATGGACGCGGTGAGAGTTTCGGCACTGAGGGACCGTCTGGCCGGAACCGGTTGGCTGGAAGCCGTCGGCGGCTTCGCCGGGGAGCTGCGGCACGCGGTCACCCGGCGCGGGGCGGGCGAGCTGCTGCTCGTCGGCACCACCGGGTACGAGCCCTGGCACCTGGCCGCCCATCTGGAGGACGAGGCCGCCTGGTCGGACGTCCCCCGGCTGGCGCCCACCCTGCTGCGGCACCGGGTCCCGGCCGCCGCCCCGGCCCATCTGGCACACGGCCTCGGCCGGCTGACCGGGGCCGGACGCGGCGCGACCGTCCTGGTGGTGGCCCCGACGGCGGCCGGGGACACGCTGCTGGAGCGGGTGCACGACGCCCGGCGGCAAGGGGCGACGGTGCTGGCACTGGAAGGCGCCGCGCCCTCCTCCCCGGGCGGGTCCGCCGTCGGCCCGGGCGGGTCCGCCGGCCCGGGCGACCTGGCCGGGCTGGCGCACGGGCGGCTCGCCGTCGGCACGGCCGAGGAGGAGCCCTTCGACCTCGCCCAGCACCTGGTCAGCGCCGCCGCCGGGCAGCCGCCCGGGCAGCGCTCGGCGCTGGGGCGACTGGCCGCGCTCGCCGAGCGGCTCACCGCGGGGCCGACGATCAGCCGCTGGTGACGGCGGGGCGCCGGACGGGAACCGCGGGCGGACAGGGCGGCGGACGGGAACGGCGGGCAGGGACGGCGGGCGGACAGGGCGCGTCGGACGGGGACGGCCGACGGACAGGGCGGCGCCGGAAAATCCGTTGCGGCCGGGCCCGGCCCCCGCACAGGATGGTCGCTCGTGAACGAAGCCGTCCCGTCCCCGAGCGGCCGGGTGAGATCCCTGCTGCGCACGGTCGCTCCCGACCTGACCCCCTGGCGCTCCTCCCGGGAGTTCCGCCTGCTGTGGCTCTCCGGCTGTGTCACCGGCTTCGGCAGCTTCCTCACCTACGTCGCCGTGCCGATGCAGATCAAGGAGCTGACCGACTCCTCGGTCGCGGTCGGCCTGGTCGGCGCCTTCGAGCTGGTCCCGCTGATCGTCTTCGGCCTCTGGGGCGGCGCCCTCGCCGACGCCCTGGACCGCCGGCGCCTGGTGCTGTTCGCCGAGGCGGGCCTCGGTCTGCTCAGCGTCCTGCTGCTGGTCAACGCGCTGCTGCCGACCCCCGTGCTGTGGCCGATCTACCTGGTGGCCGCGCTGGTCGCCGCCGCCGACGGCCTGCAGCGCCCGTCGCTGGACGCGCTCACCCCCCGGATCGTCCCGCACGACCAGCTGACCGCCGCCTTCGCGCTGAACTCCCTCTACCGCAACGCCGCCTCGGTGGCCGGTCCGACCCTGGCCGGCGTCGTGGTCACCTTCGCCGGGGTGCAGACCGCGTACGCGCTGGACGTGGTCACCTTCGGCGCCTCGCTGCTGCTGCTCTCCCGGATCCGGGCGGTGCCGCCGCCCAGCGGCGCCGAGAAGCCCTCGGTGCGGGCGGTCCTCACCGGCGTCCGCTACGCGTGGAGCCGCAAGGACCTGCTCGGCACCTACGCGATAGACCTGTGCGCGATGCTGTTCGCCTTCCCGGTGGCGATCTTCCCGTTCCTGGCCGCCGAGCTGGACGCCGGCTGGGCGCTCGGCCCGATGTACGCCGCCTCCGCGGTCGGCGCCCTGCTGGTCTCGGTGACCGGCGGCTGGACGTCCCGGATCCACCGGCACGGCCGACTGCTGCTGTTCGCGGCGCTCGGCTGGGGCGCGGCGATCGCCCTGGCCGGACTGGTCGGTTCGGTCTGGCTGGTGCTGCTCTTCCTGGCCCTGGCCGGCGGCGCCGACCAGATCAGCGGGATCGCCCGCTCCACGCTGTGGAACCAGTCGATCCCGGACTCGGTGCGCGGCCGGATGGCCGGCGTCGAGCTGCTCAGCTACTCGGTCGGGCCGCAGCTCGGCCAGGTCCGGGCGGGCGGCATGGCCGGACTGGTCGGCGTCCGGGCCTCGGTGTGGGTCGGCGGCGTGGCCTGTGTGGTGGGCGTGCTCGCGCTCGCCACCGCGCTGCCCCGGCTGCTGTCCTACGACGACCGCACCGATCCGCACGCGGCCGCCGTCCGCGCCGAGCACGAGCAGGCGGCGGCGGAACGGGACCGGGCCGCGGCGGACCGGGCGACGGGGCCCGTCCCGTCCGAGGAGAGCCCCGCCACCGCCTAGCCGCCGACCGGGGCTACTCCCCCGGGCCCTCCTCGGGCCGGTCGTTCCACCGGGGGTCGTCCTTCCACTCGCGGTTGCGCAGCTCCGCCGTCTCCAGTGCGTGCGCGGCCTCCTGCTGCGTGGCGTACGGGCCCAGGCGGTCCTTGGCCGGGCACTCCGGCCCTTCCTCGACCTTGCCGTGCTTGATGCAGTAGAACCATTCGCCGGGCTGGCCGGTCGGCTTGTTCCGCCCGAATCCCAGGGGCATCGTGGTCACCTCCGTATCGGCGGTCGTGTCCCCGCCTTGGCGTCGCGTCGTCCTGATCATTCCCCGCCCCGCTGCCGTCCGCACACCCGGCGCCCGCCCCGGGCCGGAGGGCCCGACACTTAGAATCGGCGCCATGGCACTCGTACCCGGCATCCAGTCACCCATCCGCAAGGTCCCGGCGCACATCCCGCGCCCCGAGTACGTCGGGAAGCCCGCGCCGACGCCGTACACCGGGCCCGAGGTGCAGACCGCCGAGACGATCGAGAAGATGCGGATCGCCGGCGGGATCGCCGCCCGGGCGATGGCCGAGGCGGCGAAGCTGATCGCGCCCGGCGTCACCACGGACGCGCTGGACGCGGTCGCGCACGCGTACATGTGCGACCACGGGGCCTACCCGTCCGACCTCGGCTACCGGGGCTTCCCCAAGTCGGTCTGCACCTCGATCAACGAGGTCATCTGCCACGGCATCCCCGACTCGACCGTCCTCCAGGACGGCGACATCGTCAACATCGACGCCACCGCCTACATCCACGGGGTGCACGGCGACCTCAACGCCACCTACCTGGTCGGCGACGTGGACGAGGAGTCCCGGCTGCTGGTCGAGCGGACCAGGGAGTCGCTGGACCGGGCGATCAAGGCGGTCAAGCCGGGGCGCCTGATCAACGTGATCGGACGGGTCATCGAGTCCTACGCCAAGCGCTTCGACTACGGCGTGGTCCGGGACTTCACCGGCCACGGCATCAACACGTCGTTCCACTCCGGCCTGATCGTCCCGCACTACGACAGCGAGCGGGCCACCGAGGTCATCAAGCCGGGCATGACCTTCACCATCGAGCCGATGCTCACCCTGGGCACCTACGACTACGAGATCTGGCCGGACGGCTGGACCGTCGTCACCAAGGACCGCAAGCGCACCGCCCAGTTCGAGCACACCCTGGTGGTCACGGCGGACGGCGCGGAGGTCCTCACCCTCCCGTAGTGTCCAACGACGAAGGGGCCGGCCCGGTGGGCCGGCCCCTTCGTCGTCGGAAGGCCGATCGGTCGGTGAGTCGGGTTCGTCGGTCAGCCGATCAGCCACTGCTCCTCGGCCACCGCGCCCACCTCGGTGCAGGCGTCGGTCAGCACGTCCAGGACGCGCAGCGGGTCCGGCAGGGGCTGCTCCGGCCCCCGCAGCCACCGCACCTCCGAGCCGTCCGGCAGCGCGGCCGGCGGCAGCAGGGTGTACGAGCCGCGGCAGTGCCAGCGCAGGCCGGGGTGCTCCGACATGGTATCGGGCGTGGAGTCCAGGGCACTCGGCCACCACTCGTCCTCGTCCACCGGGGTGCCCCTGGTGGCGGTGAAGAACAGGTAGCGGTCCTCGCCGACCGCGGCCACCGGGCCCTCGACGCCGAGCGCGGTCAGCCGGTCCAGCGCGAGCCGCCCGGCCTCGGCCGGGACGTCCAGTACGTCGTGGGCGCGGCCGGTGGCGGTGACGAAGTTGGCCAGCGGGTCGCGGGAGAGCCAGCGGGCGAGCTGCTCCGGGTCGGTGGTGGCCTGCGTCTGCCAGGCGAAGGAGACCGGGTGCTGGGCCGGGGCCGGACAGGCCACCCGGTCGCAGGAACAGCGGTACCCGGCCGGATGCGCGGCGGGAGCGAGCGGGAACCCGGCGCGGACCGCGCCGAGCAGTTGGTCCAGTCTGGCGGCGGGGGTGTCGGGTGCCGCCGACCGGGCCCGCTCACGATCCCGCTTCTGCCACCAGGCCGTCCACCTGCCGCCGGATTCCATCGGGCCCCTTCCGCGCATTGCCGTGCCTGGTGTGACACAGCGTTCGACGTACCACTCCGACGCAACGCACGGCACCCCCCACTGCTTCCCCGGGTGGTGCTCGGCACTGCGGTCCCGCGCCCCGCCGGCCGGAGCCGGGGTTGCCGGACGGTCGACGCCCGGGGTCACGGTACGGAGTCGAGGCGGCACGACGGCTGCGGCTCTGCGGCCCGGCGGGCACGATGAGATGCGCCTCGCCCGGCCCGTACGGGCCCGCTGACCCGGGTGGACCCCGAGGGCGTAACAGGAAGGATAAGGGTGCGCGGGCCCTTCGGATGACCGGGGGCGGTGCCTCTCCGGTCACACTCCCGGCACCGGGCCGTCACACCGCCTCCCCCGGGGCGCCCTCCGCTCCGTCCGCCCGGCCCGCCGGGAACCCCCGCCGGGGTGAGACCCTGGTGGGGTGAAGAGCGCGGACACCGAATTCGTCGGCGGCCCCCTGGACGGCCGGATCCTCCCCATCCCGCTGGGCCCGATGTACGGGGTGCCCAAGAAGTACACCGTGCCGGTCCCTTCGCACGGGGACACTCCCGCGCGCACACTGGTGTACGTCCGGGCCAAGCAGCAGCGGGGCACCCGCTGGTTCTGGCGCTACGAGTACGACGAGGCGGCCACCGCCCGCGCTTCCGGGTGACGGCCGCCTCCCCTCGCGGGAGGACGGCGATGGCGAGAACCGAACGGCACCCGAGGAACCGCTCCCGGTCGGTGTCGCTGCACAACCGGCAGGTGGCCGGGGTCACGGCCGGCCTGCTGGTGGCGGTCAGTGTCTACAGCGCGGTGCTCGGCTCCAACGGCTGGCTCTGGTTCGGCTGGACGGTGCTGCTGCTCGCGTGCGTGGCACTGTTCGCCGTCCGCTCCTGAGCGGCCGCACCGCCCGCCCCGGACCGTCGTCGGCGGTGGCGCCGCCGACGACGGTCCGGGGACCGGGGCCCGGACCGGTCAGGCGTCCTCGGCCAGGATCAGGTACAGCTTCTTGCGGGCCTCGTTGAGCACCTCCAGGCCCTTGGCGCGCTGCGCCTCGGTACCCGTCGCCATGACCTGACGGACGGCCTGCTCCACCGCGCCCAGCGCCTGGCCGACCTCCTGGACCGCGGCCCAGTCGACCTCCTGGCCGGCCTCGGCCCACGGCTCGTCCGGTCCGGCCTCGGCCTCGGTCCGGCCCGCCTCGGTGAGCTGGACCAGCCGCTTGCCGCCGACCTCCTCCGCCGTGACCAGGCCCTCCTCCTCCAGCAGCTGGAGGGTGGGGTAGACCGAACCGGGACTGGGCCGCCAGGCCCCGCCCGAGCGCTCGGCGATCTCGGCGATCATCTCGTAGCCGTGCATCGGCCGCTCCTTGAGCAGCGCCAGCAGCGAGGCACGCACGTCCCCGCGCCGGGCCCGCCCGCCGCGCCGTCCGCGCACCCACGGCGGCGGCCCGCCGAAGCCGCCCCGGGCCCACGGCGGACCCGGGCGTCCGCCCGGCCCGCCGCCGCCGAAAGGCGGCCCGAAGGGGCCGAACGCCCCCCGGCCCTCGAACCTCTCGCCGGGTGCACCGGCGAACTCCGGACCCGGGCGGCAACCGCCGGGCCCGCCTTCTCCACGGAATCGTCCTGGGCGCATGGCACCCACCTCCCGTTCGGGCCGCTCGGACGCGGCCCCGTCGCGACGATCGTCCAAACGATCGTTCGGGACAGTCGAGTTACTGTCTCGATAACTCGACGATATATCGCTGACTGTCGGCCGTCAACGGTTTCCGATACACCTTCCGACACTGCCGCCCCCGCGGCCGCTACGGTGCGTGCATGGCCGGAGAACGAGACCTCGCAACACTGCTGCGCGACCTGCGCCCCGAGCTCAACCCGGGGCGGTACGTCTACTGCACGCTCCCCACCAAGGTGCCCGCCGGACTGCGGCCGGTCGCCACGGTCGCCGAACCCGAGGGGGTGACGGTGGTGGTGGCCCAGGAGGAGGCGGACGCCCTGGGCCTGCGCTACGAGTACGTGGCCGCCTGGATCACCCTGCGGATCCACTCCGCCCTGGAGGCCGTCGGACTGACCGCCGCCGTCGCCACCCGGCTCGCCGAGGAGGGACTCAGCTGCAACGTGGTGGCCGGCTACCACCACGACCACCTCTTCGTCGCCGCCGACGACGCCGAGCGCGTCCTGCACGCCCTGAAGGAGCTCTCCGCCCGCCCCGCATGACCGGGGTGGCTCCACCGGGTGGCCGCCCGCCGGGGGCACTCGGACACTGGGAAGGGCCGGGCAGCCGCCCCGCCCCGCCGTCCGCCCCACCCGCCCGGAAGGAAGTGCGCCGCCATGGCCACCTGCGTCACCTGCGGCAACGACTACTGGCTCGCCTTCGAGATCAAGACCGTCACCGGCGACGTCTACACCTTCGACAGCTTCGAGTGCGCGATGGAGAAGCTCGCCCCGCACTGCGAGCAGTGCAGCGTGCGGATCGTCGGCCACGGCGTCGAGGTGGCTGGGATGTTCTTCTGCTGCGCCCACTGCGCCCGCGTCAACGGCGGTCTCGGCGACCAGATCCGCGACGCCGTCGGCACCCACCCGGGCTGATCCCGCAGCCGTACCGCGAACGCCGAAGGCCCCCCGACCTGCTGTTTCGCAGATCGGGGGGCCTTCGCCGACGTCAGGGGCGGAAGAGTCGGCCTGTACGCCGGGTTCTGTCTCCCGGGCCGCTCGCGCGGGCCGGGGAGGCGGTCATCCATCTAGGGCTGCCGTTGCCGACAGCCTCGTGCGGTCCACCCGCGGACTCGGGCGAGCAGCCCTCAAGCATCCGCGCACAGCGCCCTGGGGCGCCGATCTTGACCTTGCTCCAGGTGGGGTTTACCTAGCCGGCCGGGTCACCCCGGTCGCTGGTGGTCTCTTACACCACCGTTTCACCCTTACCCGTCGCCGAAGCGGCGGGCGGTCTGTTTTCTGTGGCACTGTCCCGCGGGTCACCCCGGGTGGGCGTTACCCACCACCCTGCTCTGTGGAGCCCGGACGTTCCTCGGCGGGTCCTGGGACCCGTCGCGACCGCCCGGCCGGCTCTTCCGCCGTAGGGGTCATGGTAGCCGCTCGGGCGGGGCCTCCCGTACTCCGGGGCGGGCCGGCGGCGGCTCCGCGCCGAGGTGGGCGGCCACCCGGGCCGCGGTGGCGGTGCCCCAGGCGGAGGTGGTGACCAGGCCGAGCACCAGGATCGTCGCACCGAGCCCCACCAGGATCCACCAGCCGGCGTGGCTCGCCGGGGCGAAACCGGTGAGCACCGGGCCGGCCACCGCCGAGACGACCACGGTGCCGATCACCGCGACGCCGAGCGACTGGCCGACCTGCCGGCTGGTCGAGGCGACGGCCGCCGCCACCCCCGCCTGGGCCCGCGGCATCCCGGACACGGCGGAGTTGGTGATCGGCGCGTTGACGAAGCCGAAGCCGAAGCCGAACAGCCCGTACGCCGCGAGCAGCAGCGCCGGCGGGGAGTCCGCCGCCAGCCGGGTCAGCAGCAGACCGCTGCCGATCAGGCCCAGACCCGCCAGCACCAGCGGCAGCCGGGGGCCCCTGGCACCGACGATCCGGCCCGACAGCGGCGCGCAGACCAGCATCATCACCGCCATCGGCAGCGTCCACAGGCCGGCCTCCATCGGGCTGTACCGGCGGACGTCCTGGAGGTAGATGGTGTTGAGGAAGAGGAACCCGCCGAGCGAGGCGAAGGCGCAGACCGCGGTCAGGGTGGCCCCGGTGAACGGCGCACTGCGGAAGAACCGCGGGTCCACCAGCGGCTCGGCGACCCGCCGCTCCCAGAGCGGGAAGGCCAGCAGCGCGCCGATCGCCGCCGCGGCCAGGCCGAGGATCAGCGGGGAGGTCCAGCCGTGCTCCGGGCCCTCGATGATCGCGGCGGTGCCGCAGCCGAGCAGCACCACCATCAGCAGCTGCCCCACCGGGTCGAGCCGGCGGGCCCGCGGCGCGCGCGACTCGGGGACGTAACGGGCGGTCAGCAGGCAGGCCAGCAGTCCGACCGGGACATTGATCAGGAAGATCGCCGGCCAGCCGGCGGCATGCACCAGGAACCCGCCGAGCAGCGGCCCGAGCGCCATCGAGATGCCGACCACCCCGCCCCAGACGCCGATCGCCCGGGCCCGTTCCCGCGGCTCGGTGAAGGTGTTGGTGATGATCGACATGGCCACCGGGTTGAGCATCGAACCGCCCACCGCCTGGACCGCCCGGAACAGCACCAGCCACCCCAGGCTCGGCGCCAGGCTGCAGAGCAGCGAGCCGAGCACGAAGACCACCAGGCCGGTCTGGAACACCCGGCGGCGGCCGAAGCGGTCGGCGAGCGAGCCGAACAGCATCAGCAGCGAGGCCAGCACCAGGGTGTAGGCGTCGATGATCCACTGCAGACCGGAGGCCGGGGCGTCCAGGTCCTTCTGGATCTCCGGGAGGGCGATGTTCACCACGGTGTTGTCGAGCCCCACGATGAACAGGCTCATGCAGCAGATCGCCAGGACGAGCTGTCGGCGGCCCCGGCCGGGGTCGGCGACGGGCGGCGGACTCACGAAGGTCGCATCGGGCACGGGTCGATCCTCCCACCGGGGCCCGGCTCAGAGGGCGGCGAAGCGGACCGTCCGGGTGGCGGGGTCCGCGACGGTGAGCCGGGCGGCGATCCGGCCGCCCAGCGGCAGGGCGGCGCCGGGTGACTCCCCGTCGCCGGGTGACGCCCCGTCGGCCCCCTCACCGGGCCCGGTGCCCGCCCGGTCGCAGCGGGCCCGGACGGCCGGCTCGCGGAGCTGGACGGTGCCCCGGCCCGGCCGCTTCCCGTCCACGTCGATGACCACCGCCGGGAAGTCCTCGCCCACCCGGCCGGACAGCACCTCCGCCTCCACCAGGTCCACGCAGGCCCGTTCGACCTCGGCCGCCCGGCGGTCCCCCGCCGTCATCAGCGCGGCCACGTCCTCCAGCGCCTCGCGCGCCCAGTCCGGCGGCTCCTCGCCCGCCGCGACCGCCGCGCAGACCTCCTGGGCGAACCGGTCCCCCAGCCGGCGCAGCGGCGCGGTGCAGTGCGCGTACGGCGCGGCCAGCGCGGCGTGCCCGGGGTCGGCGGGCGCGGGACGGCCCCGGGCGGTGTCGAAGGCCCGGTGACCGGCGCCCCGCAGCAGGCCGGTGCACTCGTTCAGGAAGGCGGCGTGCAGCGGGCGGTCCGGGTCCAGCGAGCGGACCAGCTCCGGGTACGGCAGGCCGTCGGGCCAGTCGATGTCCAGCGCGCGGGCGCTGCGGCGCAGCCGCTCGTACGCGGCGGGCGGCGCGGCCGGCAGGGTGCGGAGCAGACCGACCCCGGCGTCCAGCATCAGCTCGGCCGCGGCCATGCCGGTGAGCAGCGAGATCTGGGCGTTCCAGCCGTCGGCGGGGGTCGGCGCGCGGTAGCCGAGGACGTAACCGCGCGGGGTCTCCTCGATCTCCTGCTCGGGCACGGGCAGGCTGATCCCGCCGCGCTCGCGCTCCCGTTCCTCGCGCAGCCGGCCGACGGTGGCGAGCAGGGCGAGCTGCTCGTCGGCACCGCCGGCGTCCACGGCGCGCTGGACGGCCGCGTAGTCGAGCCGGCGGTGCGAGCGGACCACGGCGCGCCGCAGGTCGGCGAGGACGACGGCGCCGTCCTCGTCCAGGTCGAGCTGCCAGAGCAGCGCGGGGCGGGGTTCGCCGGGCAGCAGGCTCGCCGCGTCCTCGGAGAGCCGGGTGGGGTGCAGGGCCACCGACCGGTCGGGGAAGTACAGGGTCTGCACCCGGCGGCGGGCCTCCTCGTCGATCGCCCCGCCGGGGCGGACGAAGGCGGCGACGTCGGCGATGGCGTAGTGCACCCGGTAGCCGCCGCCGGGGCGGTGGGCGAGGTGCATGGCCTGGTCGAGGTCGCGGGAGCCGGGCGGGTCGACGGTGAACAGCGGCAGCCCGGTGGCGTCGTGGTCGGGCAGCCGGGGTGACCCGGCGGCCCGCTCGGCCTCCGCCAGCGCCGCCTCGGGCCATTCGGTGCGGATCTCCAGAGCGGCCCGCAGCTCGGCCAGTTCGGCGTTGATCCGGGCGGAGTCGGCGGCCTTGACGCGCAGTTTTCGGCGGGGCATGGGGGCAGCGTAGGGCCGGGCGGGTGGTTCCGGACGGAGGCCGGTGCGGGCGGCGCGTCCGGGCGGTCCGGTGGCGGGCGGGCGCGTCCGGGCGGACCTCCGGGCAGAGCCCCCGGGTGGGCCCGGCACGCGGGCGGACCGTCGGCGTAAGGAGTCGTAGCGTGGGAGGCGCTGATGATCGACGGCGAAGGGGGCGCACGCGATGCGGGCGGTACGGACCGTGGGAACGGCGGTGGCCGGAGTACTGGCGGGCACTGGGGCGCTGCACGCGCTGTGGACGGTGACGCCTTGGCCGCTGCGGACCCCGGAGGAGTTCGCGGACACCGTGGTCGGCACCGGCGAGGGGGTGCCACCGGCGGCGGCGTGCGCGGCGGTGGCGGGACTGCTCGGGGCGGCCGCGTACCTGGTGGCCGCGGAGGCCGGGGCGGTGCCGGCGGTGGGGCCGGCGCGGTTGCGCCGGGCGGGGGTGCGGACGGTGTCGGCGGTGCTGCTGACGCGCGGCGCGGGCGGCCTGGTGGTGTTCGGGGGCGGCTTCGCCGAGCGCTCGGAGCGGTTCCGGCGCCTCGACACCCGGTACTACTCGCCGCTCTGTCTGGCGCTCGGTGCCGGCGCGGCGGTGGTCTCGGCGGCCGGCACGCGTTACCGGGAGCGCGGGCCGGTTGCGTAGGGTGGCCGGGTCCGCCGCCACAAAGTGTTGAGGAGTCCGCCGTGCTGGTCCTGTTGCCGCCCTCGGAGGGGAAGGCCGCGTCCGGGGACGGTGTGCCGGTGGCGCTCGACGGACTGTCGCTGCCCGGGCTGACGGCGGCCCGGGCCCGGGTGCTGGAGACGCTGGTCGGGCTCTGCCGGGGCGACGAGGACGCCGCCGCCGAGGTGCTGGGGCTGAGCCCCGGGCTGCGCGGCGAGGTGGCGCGCAACGCGGGTCTGCCGACGGCGGGCGCGTTCCCCGCCGGGGAGGTGTACACCGGTGTGCTCTTCGACAACCTCGGGCTGGCGACGCTCGACGAGGCCGCCCACGACCGGGCCGCGCGGTCGCTGCTGGTCTTCTCCGGGCTCTGGGGCGCCGTCCGGATCGACGACCGGATCCCGCCCTACCGCTGCTCGATGGGTGTGAAACTCCCCGGACTGGGGGCGCTCGGAGCGTACTGGCGGAGCGCGACGGCGTCCGTGCTGCCGGAGGTGGCCGACGGGCTGGTGCTGGACCTGCGCTCCTCCGCGTACGCGGCGGCCTGGAAGCCCGCCGGTGAGCTCGTCGCCCGGACGGCCACCGTGCGGGTGCTGCAGGAGCGCGACGGCAGGCGCACGGTGGTGAGCCACTTCAACAAGGCCACCAAGGGCCGTCTGGTCCGCGATCTGCTGGTCGCGGGCGCCGAGCCCAAGACGCCCGGCGAGCTGCTGGACGCGCTGCTGGGGCTCGGCCACCGGGTGGAGGTCGCCGCCGAGGGCACCGCGCGCAAGCCGTGGCAGCTGGACGTGGTGGTCACCGAGGTGCACTGAGCGCCCGTGGACGCGCCCGTGGACGCGTTCCCGGATCGATTCCCGGATGCGTCCTCGACGCGTTCCCTGCCTGAACCGCGCCGGGGCCGGCCGGACGGGATCCGACCGGCCCCGGCGTCCGTCGGCGCGGGTGCCCGGCGTCCGTCAGCGTGTCAGCGCGTCAGCGCAGGTGCCCGGTGTCGTTGAGCAGCCGCAGCGAGGCGTTGCCGTCCGCGTAGTACTGGACGGCGCAGATCGAGGCGGCGGACAGCTCCATCCGGTACAGCGAGTCCGGCGGAGCGCCCAGCGCCAGCCGGACCAGCGTCTTGATCGGGCTGACGTGCGAGACCACCAGCACGGTCTTCCCCGGGTAGCGGGCGAGGACCTTGTCCCGGGCCACCCCGACCCGGTGGGTGAGGGTGGTGAAGCTCTCACCGCCGCCGGTCGGCCTGGCCCTGGCGGAGCCGAGCCAGGCGGCGAGGTCCTCCGGGTACCGCTCCTGGACCTCGCCGAAGGTCAGCCCCTCCCAGGCCCCGAAGTCGACCTCGCGCAGCCCCTCCTCGTAGCGGACCTCCAGGCCCAGCCGGGCGGCCACGGTCTCGGCGGTCTGCCGGGTGCGCAGCATCGGCGAGGCCACCACGGCCTGGACCGAGCCGCGCGCGGCGAGCGCCTCGGCGGCCCGCTCGGCCTGCCAGCGGCCCTTCTCCGACAGCTCCGGGTCGGTGCCGCCGCTGCCGGAGAACCGCTTCTCCGGGGTGAGGTGGGTCTCGCCGTGCCGGAGCAGGACGAAGGTGGTCGG
Source organism: Streptomyces sp. TLI_053 (assembly GCF_900105395.1). NCBI lineage: Bacteria > Bacillati > Actinomycetota > Actinomycetes > Kitasatosporales > Streptomycetaceae > Streptomyces > Streptomyces sp. TLI_053. The sequence goes on along the minus strand of NZ_LT629775.1, from coordinate 6,507,420 downwards.
GGTACCGAGGTCGGCGGGCGCCGCCCAGCCGGCCTTGGGGGCGGCGGTCTCCAGCGGCGGTCCGGGTTCGTCGGCGGCGGCCGCCCGGGGAGCCCTGGGCTCCCACTGGCGGCCCGCCTTGCCCGCGTCCATCGCCTCGTTGGCCAGCCGGTCGGCGTCCTTGTTCCGCTCGCGCGGGATCCAGCTGTACGCCACCTGCCCGCGCGGGAAGACCTCGCGCGCCTCGGCCGCGAGCGGCTGCATGTCCGGGTGCTTGATCTTCCACCGGCCGGACATCTGCTCGACGACCAGCTTGGAGTCCATCCTGACGTCCACCGAGGCGGCCGGGTCGATCGCCCGGGCCGCCCTGAGGCCGGCGATCAGGCCCTTGTACTCGGCGACGTTGTTGGTCGCGTGGCCGATGAACTCCGCAGCCTCGGCGATGATCTGTCCGGTGTCGCCGTCCCGGACCACCGCGCCGTAGCCGGCCGGCCCCGGGTTCCCCCGGGAACCGCCGTCCGCCTCGACGACGAACCTGCGCACGGCCACCGGGTCAGACGCCCGAATCGGCGGTGCGGACCAGGATCCGCGAGCAGTTCTCGCAGCGGACCACCTTGTCGGCCGGCTCGGCCTTGATGGAGTTCAGCTCGGTGATCGAGAACTCGGTGCGGCAGCCCTCGCAGCGGCGCTGGAACAGGCGCGCCGCGCCGACGCCGCCCTGGGTCTCGCGCAGCTTGGCGTAGACCTTCATCAGGTCGGCCGGGACGGCGACGGCGACGGCCTCGCGGTCGCGGCGGACCTTCTCCACCTCGGCGTCGATCTCGGCGTACGCGGCGTCCCGGCGGCCCTCGGCCTCGGTCAGCACGACGGTGGAGTGCTCCAGGCGCGCGGTCAGCTCGGTGACCCGGGTCTGGGCGGACTCCAGCCGCTCCATGATCTCCAGCACGACGTCCTCGAGGTCGCCCTGGCGCTTGGCCAGCGAACCGATCTCGTGCTGGAGGTTCTCCAGGTCCTTCGGCGAGGTGATCGCGCCGGAGTCCAGGCGCTGCTGGTTGCGGGCGGCCCGGGAACGGACCTGCTCCACGTCCTGCTCGGCCTTGGTCAGCTCACGGGTGGTGTCGCCGTGCTGGGCCTGGGCGGCGACCACCAGGTCCTTCAGGGCGGTGTGGTCGGCGTTGACCTTGTCGATCTCGGCGTGCTCCGGCAGGCTGCGCCGCCGGTGGGCCAGCTGGTCGAGCTTGGAGTCGAAGGCCTGGAGGTCGAGCAGGCGGATCTGGTCGGCGGGCGCGGCGTTCAAGCGGAGAGCTCCTGTGAATCGGGTCAGGCGGGGAAGGACATGGGGGCGTGCGCGGTCCACGGGTCGGTGACCGTTCGGGAGACCCTGGTCTCCACGGTCCACCCGCGCTTCTCGGCGGTCCCGAGCAGCGCCCGCTCGGCCAGCGGCAGCCAGGGCCATTCGGTGGCCCAGTGCGCGGCGTCGACCAGGGCGATCGGCGCCGCCTCGGCGGCCTCGGAGGCCGGGTGGTGGCGCAGGTCGGCGGTCAGGTAGGCGTCGACGCCCGCCGCGCGCACCTCGGCGAACAGGCTGTCGCCCGAGCCGCCGCACACCGCGACCCGGCTGATCAGCCGGTTCGGGTCGCCGGAGACCCGGACGCCGGCGGCGGTGGCCGGCAGGCCGGCGGCGACCCGCGCGGCGAACGCGGCCAGCGGCAGCGGGGGCTCCAGCAGGCCGACCCGTCCGGTGCCGCGCCGGCCCAGCGGGTCGGTCGGGTCCGGGACCAGCGGGCCGGTCACGGTCACGCCGACCGCCTCGGCGAGCGCGTCCGAGACGCCCGGGTCGGCGTGGTCGGCGTTGGTGTGGGCCACGTGCAGGGCGATCCCGGCGCGGATCAGGGTGTGCACGACCCGGCCCTTGAAGGTGGTGGCGGCCACGGTGGTGGTGCCGCGCAGGTACAGCGGGTGGTGGGTGACCACCAGGTCCGCCCCCCACTCGACCGCCTCGTCGACGACCGCCTGCACGGGGTCGACGGCGAACAGCACGCGGCGGACCTCGGCCCGGGGGTCTCCGCAGACCAGGCCGACGGCGTCCCAGGACTCCGCCCACTGCGGCGGGTACAGCTCTTCGAGGGCGGTGATGACGTCGGACAGTTTCGGCACCTGTCGAGACTACCGTGCGCGCGGGGAGAGCCGTCCGCCCGCCCGGCCGACCTGCCCGACCCGCCCGGGCGGCCGCCGGACCGCGTCGGCGCCCGCGGGACGACCCGGCCCGGGGTGCCCGGGCACGCGTCAACCCGCGGCGCGGGCGTCCCGGGCGGGCGGCGGCCCCGTTCGGCCGCCGCGCGGGCCCGGTTCGCGCCGGGTGACCGGGCGGTCGTCGCGCACACCCCGCGGTTCGCACGAATTCGAAACGGCGCCCGGATCACCCTTACGAGTGAAGTGACCGGCTTCGGATTGAGCACCGCTCGCTACCGAAAGTAACTTCACTCCGGCGAAAGGGAGTTGTCCCGGCAACGGGAGCCGCCCCGGCCGGGCACCGGAGCGGTGACCGGCCGCAGGCGCTTCCGCAGGTGCTTCCCCCGGCGCGCGGAACGGGCCGGACGCCCGGAACCGGGCGGATGCGGCCGGGGCGGTGCGGACCACCGCCGGGGCGCCGGACCCCGGGCCTTCCGAGGAACCGATTTCAGGCCGTGGCCGCCGGTCCCGGTGCCCGAGCGGGCACCGGGACCGGCGCGTCGGCAGCCGACGAAGGGATGTGGTGGCGGATGCGGGCGGACACATCGCTGCGGACGGCCGGTGGCACGGACCCGGTGGACGACGGCGCACCGGCGGAGGACCGGCCGACGGGCGACGGTCCCGACCCCGACGGCGGCCGGTGGCCCGGGATGACGCGGAGCGCCCTCGCCGCCGGGAGTCGTCGGGCCGACGGACCGGACCGGCACGCCGACGGGCAGGACCGGCGGGACGGGCAGGACCGGCGGGTCGGCTGGCGGGTGGACGTCGAGGGCTTCTGGTCCACCGCCAGACCGACCCCGGGCGAACTCCCCGACGAGGGCTGGAAGCTCCACGTCAGCGCCGCCTCGACGGTCGGGGGCGCGGTGCTCGCGGCCGTCACCGAAGTACTCGCCGAGGACCCCTGCGCGTTCCGGTTCGCGACCGGCCCGGCCCAGCTGCACGAGCTCAACTCGCGTCACAGCGAACAGGGTTCGGCCGGCAAGTTCATCACCGTCTACCCGGTCGGCGAACCGCAGTTCCGGCGGCTGGCCGCCGCGCTGCACCGCGCCACCGACGGCCTGCCCGGACCCGCGGTGCTCTCCGACCGCCCGTACCGGCCCGGCAGCCTGGTCCACTACCGGTACGGCGCCATCGCGGCCCGGGCCGAGCTGGGCAACGACGGCGGCTACCGGTCGATGCTGCGCGGGCCGGACGGCGAGCGGGTCGAGGACGTGCGGGGGGCCTCGTACCGGATCCCGCCGTGGGCCCGGGATCCGCTGGCCACCGACGGACCGCGGGCGTTCGACGGACCGCGGGCCTCCCCCGGACCGGCCCCCTTCGGCCCGACCCCGCCCGGCTCGCCCGGCGCCACCGACGCCCGGTCGGTACCCGGTCCCGGTGCTGGTCCCGGTACTGGTGCTGGTGCCGGGTACCGACCGGGCGTCGGCCGGCCCGCGCCCCGGCGGCGCGGCAGCGGCGGGGTCCTGCTCGCCGGACGCTACGTGGTCACCGGGGCGATCCGGAACGGCGCCAAGGGCGGCGTCTTCCTGGGCCGCGACACCGACGGCGGTGACGAGGTCGTGGTCAAACAGGCCCGCGCGCACATCGAGATGGACCCGGCCGGCACGGACGCGCGCGCCGCCCTGCGGCACGAGGCCGCGCTGCTCGCCCGGCTGGAGGGCCTGGGGCTGGCCCCGAGACCGGTCGAACTCGTCGAACAGGACGACTCGCTCTTCCTGGTGCAGGAACGAATCGCCGGACAGCCGCTCGGCAGCTGGGTCGCGGCCCGGCTGCGCCGCGACGGCAGCCCCGACGTCGACTGGGCCGAGGCAGGACCGATGGCCCACATCCTGCTCGACCTCGTCGAGCGGGTGCACGAACAGGGGCTGGTGCTGCGCGACCTCTCCCCCGGCCATGTGCTCGTCCAGCCGGACGGCTCGCTGCGGCTGGTGGACCTGGAGCTGGCCGCCGAGGCCGGCAGCCCCGCCGGATCGTCCGGCGTGCCCGGCTACCGTGCCCCCGAGCAGGGACCGGGGCGGCTCGCCCTGGTCCCCGCCGCCGGGGCCCCGGTGGCGGCGCGACGCGGCGGCGGGTTCGCCGGCCTGACGGCGGGGCGCGGCGGCGACGGCACCCGCACCGCCGAGCCGGAGGCGGACCTCTACGCGCTGGGCGGGCTGTTCTTCCTGCTCGCCACCGGCCACGACCCGCTGCTGCCCGAGGACCTGCCGCACGCCCGCCCGGTCACCGAGCGGCTCGGCCGCTGGCTCGCCCTCGCCGCCCGCTGCGGCACCACCGCGCGCCGACTGGCTCCGGCCGTCCTCGGCCTGCGCGCCGAGGACCCGCGCCACCGGTGGCACCCCGCCCTGGTCCGGGAGTCCCTCGCGGCCGACGGGAGCGCCCCCTCACCGCCCGCCCTCTCCTCGCCCGCCCGCCCGGCCGGCCCGGACCGCCCGGTGCCGGTGCGGGAGGCCGATCGCCTCGCCGGAACCGGCCCGACCGGGGCCGACGACGACAGCCTCCCGACCGGGACCGGGACCGGCGGTCGGACCGGGACGGCCGGGGCCTTCTGGCACACCGAACCCGCCACTGCTCCCCCGGACCGGCCGGGGCCCGGTCCGGCCGCCGCCACCCGCGCCGACGGGCGCCCCCGCGGCCACGGCCACGTCCGCACCCCCGCCCGGAGCGACACCGCCCGGAGCGACACCGCCGTCCTCGACCGGGTGCTGCACGACGGCCTCCGGCACATCGCCGCCACCGCCACACCCTCGCGCCGGGACCGGCTGTGGCCCGTGGTGCCGGCCGGCGAACGCGCGGACCCCTGCAACGTCCAGCACGGCGCGGCCGGCGTCCTGGCCGTCCTCGCCCGCGCGGCCGCGACCGCCGGGCTGCCGGAGGACGTCCGGGCCACCGCCCGCGCCACCGCCCGGACCGCCGCCGACTGGATCGAGCGCCGCTGCGCCGCCGAACCGGTGGTCCTGCCCGGACTGCACTTCGGACGCTCCGGCGCCGCCTGGGCCCTGCTGGACGCCGCCCGTGCCCTGGACGACCGGGCCCTCGCGGGGCGAGCGGCCGGGCTGGCCGCGCGGATAGCCGTCGAGTGGCCGAACCCGGACGTCAGCCACGGCGCGGCCGGCGCCGGCTTCCTGCAACTCCGCTGCGCCGCCGAGGAGCTGCCGGGATCCGCCGCCGACGGCGGGACGGCCGGGGCGGCGGAGTTCCTCGCCCGGGCGTCGCGGTGCGGCCACGGCCTCCTCGCCGCGGCACGGCAGGCACCCTACGGCGCGGTGTGGCCGGTGCCGCAGGACTTCGACTCCGCGCTCGCCGGGATCACCCGTCTCGGATTCGCCCACGGGGTCGCGGGTGTCGGCGCCTTCCTGCTGGCGGCGGCCGGGGCCACCGGGGACGGCGCGCTGCTCGCCGGCGCCGTCGAGGCCGGCCGCACCCTCGCCGCCACCGTCCGCCTCGACCCGTCGGCCGCGCCGGGGCGGGCCGACGACGACGGCTCCCCCGCCGCCCGGTGGCCGCGGAGCGCCGACGACCCCGCGCACGTCCGCCTGACCCACTGGTGCAACGGCTCCTCCGGCGCCGGCAGCTTCCTGCTGCGGCTGTGGCGCGCCACCGGCGACGCCGAGGCGCGCCGGCTGGCCCTGGCCGCCGGGCGGGCGGTCACCGCGGGGCGCTGGCACAGCGGTGTCTGCGCCTGCCACGGCCTGGCCGGGGACGGGGAGTTCCTGCTCGACCTCGCCGGGGCGACCGGCGATCCGGGGTTCCGCGCCGCGGCCGTCGAGTCGGGCCTGCTGATCGCCGCCCGCGCGGCGCTGCGCGACGGGCTGCTGGCCCTGCCGGACGAGACCGGGACCGGGTGCGCGCCCGCGTACGGCACCGGGACGGCGGGGGCGCTGGCCTTCCTGCTGCGGCTGCGGCACGGCGGTCCGCGGCTCTGGGTGGACCCGGTCCCGTTCGGCGCACCGCTCGGTACGCCGTCCGACGCGCTGCTCGGCGCCCCCTCCGAAGCACCGCCCGCCACACCGCCCGACGTACCGGGCGCACCGTCCGACGCACCGGACACACCGCCCGGCGCACCGTCCGGGCGGACCGGCCCCGATCCCGATCCCGCCGGGCAGGTGGATTCATGGACGTGACCACCCGGGCCGGGACCCAGGCCCTGCGCCGGCTCGGCTTCACCTTCTCCGCCGACGGCAGCCACGCCGCCTGCCTGGCCTCCGCCGCCGACGGCGGCTGGTACGCCGAGAGCTGGCACCTCCCCGCCCGGGGCCCCGCCCGGCCGACCGGTCTCCCGCTGCCCGGCCACCGCTCCGAGGACCTCCGCTCGCAGCTGGTCGCCCTGCCGGACGGCTCGGTGCTGGTCCGCCGCGCCGACGGCGACCGGCACGACCTGGTGACGCTCTCCGCCGCCACCGACCAGTACGGCAGGGCCGTCACCGCCGAACGACCGCTGACCACCCTGCGGATGCCCGGCCTCCGGCTCCTGCCGCTCCCGGAGGGCGCGGCGTCGGGCCCCCACGCCCCGGTGGCGCTCGCCCTGGGCAGCGACACCCGGCCGGGCACCACGGTCTGGCTGGTCCGGGCCGACGGCTCGCCGCCGCACCGGATCGCCGAGATCCCGGGCCTGCACGGCGGTGGCATCTGGCTGGACCGCGCCGGAGCGCTGCTGGCCCTCGACCGGGTGGGCGACGGCCTGGTCCGCACCGTGGTGCTCGACCTGCGCACCGGCACCGTCACCCCGCTGCTGGAGATCGGCGAGCGCAGCAACGACCGGCTGCTGCTGTTCGACCCGGACAGCCGGTTCGCGATGGTGCGCAGCGACGCCCCCGGCACCGACCGGATCGGCTGGGGCGTGCCGGGCGGCGGCGAGCCGCTGCGGTTCCCGGAGGCCCTGCACGTCGCGGGCATGTTCCTGCGGCCGGTCGCCCTGTGTCCGGCGGCCGACGGACCACGGGTCGCCGTGCAGCTCGACCACGGCGCGGGCTGCTCGCTCGCCCTGTGGCGGCCCGCCCTGGGCCGGCTGGACCCGTTGCCGGTCCCGCCCGGACGGCTCGGCGCGGTCGGCCACTGGTCGGCGGAGGGGCTGCGGCTGCCGTACTCGGCGCCGGACCACCCGGCCGCGCTCGCCACCCTGGACGTGGACGCGCTGCTGACCCAGGGGCCGGTCGCCAGCACCTCGGGGCCGGTGCCACTGCCGCTCCAACTGGCCCCGCTCGGCTCGGGGTTGCCCGGGCCGTGGCGGGACACCGTGCTGCCCTGGCAGCCCGGCGTCACCCGGAGCCGCCCCGGTACGACGCCGCGCGGCTGGCGGCTGGACGGTTCCGCCGAGCCGGGCGACGGCGGCCGCTGGCACCCCGCGCAGAGCCTCGAACTCTCGGGCCCAGCAGGCCCGTTGGAGGCCGTGGTGTACGGCGGGGACGCCTGGCTGAGCAGCCCCCAGCTGGTGCTGGCCCTGCACGGCGGCCCGGCGGACGCCTGGCGGCTGGAGTTCGACCCGGCGCTGCAGCGGATGGCCGGCGAGGGCCTGGCCGTGCTCGCCCCGAACCAGCGCGGTTCCACGGGCTACGGGGTCGCGCACGCGCTGGCGATCCGGGGCGCCTGGGGCGGGCCCGATCTCGACGACGTCCTGCACCTGCTGGAGGGCATCGCCGGCCAGCGGGCCGCGCTCGGCCTGGAACCGCCGGCCCTGTTCGGGGTCAGCTACGGCGCCTTCCTCGCCCTGCTGGCGGCGGCCCACGCGCCGGCCGATCAGGTGGCGCGCTGCGCGGTGGTCGCGCCGTTCCTGTCCGGCGCCCGGCTGCTCGCCGAAGCCTCCGACCCGGTCCGGGCGCTGACCACCCGGCTGGGCGGCGGGGATCCGATCGCGGACGCCCGCGGGCCGCGCGACGTGCTCCAGCTCGCACACCGGATCGGCGTGCCGCTCCTGGTCGTGCACGGCGACCGGGACGAGGTGGTGCCGGTGAGCCAGTCCCGTTCGCTGCGGCACGAGTTGCTGCGGATCGGGCGCACCGAGGGCGCCGACTTCCGCTACGTCGAGGCGGCGGGAGCCGGGCACGAGGTCCTGGCCGAGGAGGGTGGCGCGGTACTGCACGAGCTGCTCGCCGGGTTCCTGCGCACCGGCCGCCCGGGCTAGGCCCCCGGCCGCTGGTACCGCTCGACCATCGTTTGTACCGGTGGCGGCAGCCAGTCGTCGTTCTCGATCCGGTGGCCGGAGAGCTGTCGCAGGACGTCGGACGCGGTGGGCCGGCGCCCGGGGTCGTGGTCCAGGCACCGGAGCACGACCGCCGCCAGCTGGGCGGGAAGCAGGCCCAGGGCGGATTCCAGCGGCACACCCGGGGCGAACGGAGCGGCGCCACCGGCGTGGCACAGCACCATGCCGAACGCGTACAGGTCGACGGCGGGGGTCACCGGCGCGCCCGAGAGCTGTTCCGGGGCGACGAAGCCGGCCGTACCGACGACGAATCCGGTCGAGGTGAGCCGGGTGTCGTCGGCGGCCCGGGCGATGCCGAAGTCGATGAGCCGCGGGCCGGTGCCGGAGACGATGACGTTGCCCGGCTTGAGGTCGCGGTGGATCACCCCGCAGCGGTGGATCTCCTCCAGGGCCTCGGCGATCCCGGCCGCGAGCGCGTGCAGCGTGCGCCCCGGGACCGGGCCGTGCCGGCGGAGGACCTCCTGCAGCGACGGGCCGGGGATGTACTCGGTGGCCAGCCAGGGCGGGCTGCCGTAGGGATCCGCGTCGACCACGGGCGCGGTGTGGAAGCCGCCGACCCTGCGCGCGGCCTCGATCTCGCGGGCGAAGCGGCGCCGGAAGGCCGGGTCGGCGGCGAGCTCCGGGTTCACGGCCTTCACGGCGACCGGGCGGCCGCCGGGAGTCAGGCCCAGGTAGACCGTTCCCATGCCACCCCGGCCCAGCTCGCCGGTAAGGCGGAAGCGGCCGAGCCGGCCGAGGTCGCCCTGCGCGGGGACGGTCGGGGGGTACGCGTCGGCCGGCGGCGGAGGCGCCCGGTGGACGGGCGGCGCACCGCCGGGCACCGCACCGCCGGGCAACCCACCGCCGGGCAACCCACCGCCGGTCCCGCCCGGCGTCACGGGCGGGCCACCGGGATTCCGTTCGACCGCGCGTCGCCGGGCCCGCCGACGCGCGGTCGACGTGACCAGCACGATCAGCGTCACGACGATCGCGACCGCCACCAGCAGCACCGGCTCCATCCAGCCCCCGCCCTCGCTGGCCCCCGGGCCGCCCCGTCCCCGTGCCGCGGCCCCTGCGCGGAGTATCCCGGATCCGCCTGCCCGGCGGGAGCGGAATGCGCCGCCGGGAGCACCGGTCGAGCGTCCGGTCCGGCCGGGGGGCGGGCCGCGCCGGCGGGTGGGGCGTACGAACCGTCGGGCGGTCCGGGGCCGGGCGGTCCGGGGGACGGGGCGCCGTGGTCCCGGTAGGACCCCGCACACCCCGGCGGTTAGGGTGGCGGCCGCGCCCCGGCCGCTTCCTCGCGGGACCGGCCGGAGGCCGGACGACCCGTACCCTCGCACGGAAGCACGGACAGACGATCTTGATCTCCGACACCCTCACCGACACCGACGAGACCACGGCCGAGGACACCGCGGCGGCCGGTCGCCACCGCGGCCGCTCCGCCGCCGACGACAGCCCCGAGGCGGACCCGCACGGCCGCCACCGCGCGGCCTCGGCCGACCTGGCCTGACCCGGTCGCGGTGGGTCCGGCCCGGTGCGTGCGCGCCCGGCCAGACCCACCGCCCGGACCGGCCGTCACCCCCCGGCCGTCAGCCCGAGCCATCAGCCCGAGCCGTCGGCCCCCGGCCCCGGCCCCGGCCCTCAGCCCGGCAGCACCACGGTCCGCAGCGCCTCCCCGCCGCGCATCTGCGCCAGCGCCTCGTTGACCTCCGCCAGCGCGACCCGGTGGGTGACCATCCCCGCGAGGTCGATCCGCCCGGCCCGCCACAGCTCCACCACCAGCGCGACGGTGTGCAACAGCGGGGCCCCGCCGTACAGCGAGGGCAGCAGCCGCTTCTCGTTGAAGAACAGCTCCCCCATGCCGAACCGGACCTGGTCGTCCTGCGCCCCGGCGCCGATCACCACCACGGCACCGCCGCGCCGGGCCGCGTCGTAGGCCGCCCGGACGGTGGCCGAGCGGCCGACCGCCTCGAAGACGTAGTCGAACCCGCCGCCCGGCAGGCCCTTCGCCGCCGCCCTGAGCTCCTCCGGGGCGAGCGCCTCGGTCGCGCCGAAGGCGAGCGCCCGCTCCCGGCGGGACACCACCGGGTCGACCACCGCGATCCGGCCCGCGCCGCAGACCCGGGCGCCCTGGACCGCGGCGACGCCCACCCCGCCGGCGCCGATCACCGCGACCGACGCGCCGGGCTCGACCCGGGCGGTGTGGACGGCCGCGCCGATACCGGTGGTCACGCCGCAGCCGATCAGCGCGGCCAGTTCGTACGGGAGGTCGGCGGGCACCGGGACCACCGCGTCGCGGTCCACCACCACCTCCTCGGCGAAGGTGCCGGTGCCGTAGAAGCCGGACGCCTCCACCGCGCCGGTCCCGTCCCCGCCGAAGCGGAAGCCCGGGGCGCCGAGTCGTCGCAGGCCAGCCACGCAGAGGTGGGAGCGCCCGCGCTCGCAGTGCGCGCAGCGGCCGCACGGCGCGATCCAGCTGAGCAGCACCCGGTCGCCGACGGCGACCCCCGTCACCCCCTCGCCGACCTCGACGACGTCGCCGGCACCCTCGTGCCCGGGGACGAACGGCGCGGGCTGGGGCAGCACGCCGCTCATCGCCGACAGGTCGGAGTGGCAGAGGCTCGCGGCCCGCAGCCTGATCCTCACCCTGCCCGGACCGAAGCCGACCGCCTCGACGTCGTCGCGGACGTCGAGCGTCTCCTGACCGGTCCTGTGCAGAACGGCGGCACGCATGGGCTGCTCCCGGGGGTCCGTCGCGGATCCGGGGATCGTCGGATCCGCGGATCGTCGGTCGGCCCGATTCTGGCACGCCGCGCCCGGGCCGAGTAGAACACGTTCCATTCCACCGCGCGCCCGGACAGCGCCCGCGCCGGCCACCGGGCCGGACCGGCCGTTTGTCGGGCCCGGGGCGGGCCCGGGGTCGGGGCAGGGCGTTGGGGCCCGCGGCGTACCGTCGAGTAGGGTCCGACGGCGAGCAGCACCACCGGACCCCACCGGACCACCCCCGCCGAGGAGCAGCACCATGTCCGACCTCCCGCAGACCGCGCACCCCCGGCCCGAGGTGCTGGCCGCGTTCGAGGGCGCGACCGGGTTCATGCCCGTCGACGAGGGCCTCGCGCTCTACGCCGCCGCCGTGACCGCGGCCCGCCGCACCGGCCTGCCGGTGCTGGAGATCGGCACCTACTGCGGCCGCTCGGCGATCCTGCTGGCCGAGGCCGCCCGGGAGACCGGCACCGTGGCGCTGACCGTCGACCACCACCGCGGCTCCGAGGAGCAGCAGCCCGGCTGGGAGTACCACGACCCGACCCTGGTCGACCCGGAGGTCGGCCGGATGGACACCCTCCCCCGGTTCCGCCGCACCCTGCACGCGGCCGGCCTGGAGGACCACGTGATCGCCCTGGTCGGCCGCTCGCCCCGGATCGCGGCGGTGTGGGGCGGCAGGCTGGCCCTGGTCTTCATCGACGGCGGCCACACCGACGAGCACGCCACCGCCGACTACGAGGGCTGGGCACCGCACCTGGCGCCCGAGGGCCTGCTCGTCGTCCACGACGTCTTCCCCGACCCGGCCGACGGCGGCCAGGCGCCCTACCGCGTGTACCTGCGGGCGCTCGCGGAGGGCTTCGAGGAGGTCTCGGTGACCGGTTCGCTGCGCGTCCTGCGCCGCGCCGCCACCGGCTGACCCGCGGGTCGGGACCGCCGTCCGGCCCGCCGCGCACGCCGCGTCGGGCACTCCGCGGGCACTCCGCGGGGCAGCGCCGTCCGGACGCCGCGCGGGGTGTCCGGAATCGGCCGACCCGCCCCACGGGCGATCACGGATGCTCTAACGTCGTGCCGGGGCTGCCGGGTGCGGGGCGCGAACGGTACGGTGTCCGCGCGGTCGCGGACGCCCGCGACCGCGGCGCGGCCGCACGACACCAGCAGAGCACCCGGGCGGAGCAGGCCCGGGCAGACCGTGGGGGCCAGGGACAGATGACGGACCAGCAGAACACCGCTCCGGCGGTCTGGGACCCGACCGCCCGCGGCGGTGCGGGCGGCTGGGTGCGCGGTCCGCAGCAGCCCTCCGCCCCGGGCGCGCCGCCGACCGCCCCGCCGGCCGCCCCCGGCCCGCCCCCGGCGTCCCCCGCCGGACCGCCGCAGGCCGGACCGTACGACGAGGACGCCCCGACCGCCCTCATTCCGCAGCCGGTGCCGCCGCGCCCCGACGCGCCCGGCGCCTTCCCGCCCCGGAGCGCGCCGCAGCAGCAGGCCCCCTACGGACCGCCCCGGCCCGCCCAGCAGCCGCCGTACCCGCCGCAGGCCCAGCCGCGACCCGGGTACGGCCAGGCGGCCCCCTCCGGCCGGGCCCCGTACGGGGCGCCCGGCCGGCCGCCGTACGACCCCGCCCAGCAGGGCCACGCCCAGCCCGGGTACGCCCGGACCGAGCACCCCGGGAACGAGTACCCGCAGCAGTACGAGTACCCCCAGCACGAGTACCCGCAGCACGAGTACGCCGGGCACGACTACCCGACCGGCTACGAGGACGACGACGAGGGCCCCGGCAACAAGCGCGCTCCCCTGCTCATCGCCTTCGCCCTGCTGTTCGTGCTGGCCCTCGGCGGCGGCATCCTCTGGGCGGTGAAGGACAAGGACCCGGGCACCGACCAGGCCGGCTCCGCGACCCCCTCCGCCACCGCGACCGGCGCCGCCTCCGGCACCGGGAACCCCCAGCCCGCCCCGGCCCCCACCGGCGCCGACCCGACCCCGACCGCGCCCGACCCCGCGGCGAGCACCGGCCCGTCCGCCTCCCCGACCGCCGCCGGTGCCAACGCGCCCACCCAGGCCAAGGCCCTGGACGAACTGCTCACCCAGGGCGAGAGCGCCAAGGCCCCGATCGGCAACGCCGTCGCCAAGGTGAACAGCTGCCCGACCAAGCCCGACATCGAGTCCGCCGCCCAGGTGTTCGACAGCGGTGCCAAGCAGCGCGACCAACTGCTGGCCAAGCTCGCCCAGCTGAGCGTCACCGACCTGCCCGGCGGCCCGGACGCGGTGCAGTCGCTGAAGTCCGCCTGGCAGTTGTCCGCCGACATCGACCGGGCGTACGCGAGCTGGGCCCGGACGGTCGCCTCCCAGGGCTGCACGGGCAGCGCCCCGAACACCGCCGACAAGAAGCGCGCCGACGAGCTCAACCCGCAGGCAACCCAGGCGAAGAAGGACTTCGTCACGAAGTGGAAGGCGATCGCCGACCAGTTCGGACTCACCCCCCGCACCCAGGACCGGATCTGAACCACCCGTGACTCGCACCACCCGCCGGACGGCCGGCCCCACCGAACCCGACGGCACCGACCCCGGCGGCACCGCTCTCGACCGTGCCGCCACCGACCGCGCCGCCACCGGGCGTGCCGGCGCCGCCCCCGGCCGGGACCGCCGCCCGCGCCGCTCGGCGCCGTTGCGCGCCGTGACCGCGATCGCCGTGCTGGCGCCGCTCGGCCTGGCCGGCTGGCTCGGCTGGCGGACCGTCGGCAGCCCCGACCGGAGCGTCCCCGCCGTCGCGGCCGCCGGCACCGGCACCCCCGCCGCGGCACCGCCCGGCGGGGCGGAAACCGGCGCCGCGCCCACCGGCACCCCGGCGCCCGGCACCGCTCCCACCGGCACCGCCGACCCCGCCGTCCCGCTCCCGGTCGCCACCTCCACCGCGCTCGCGGGCCGCACCGTCCTCCTCGACCCGGGCCACAACACCGGCAACTCCGCCCACACCGCCGAGATCAACCGCAAGGTCGACATCGGCAACGCCCGCAAGGAGTGCGACACCACCGGCACCAGCACCAACAGCGGCTACAGCGAGGCCGAGTACTCCCTCGACGTGGTCCACCGCGCCCGGGCGATCCTCGCCGCCCGCGGCGCCACCGTGGTGCTGGCGCACGACGGCGACCGGCCGTGGGGGCCGTGCATCGACGAGCGTGCCCGGATCGGCAACGCCGCCCACGCCGACGCCGCGGTCTCGGTGCACGGCGACGGCGGGCCGGCGAACGGCAGCGGATTCCACGTGATCATGCCCGCCAAGGTGGTCGCCGGGAAGGCCGACACCGCGGCGATCGTCGACCCCTCGCACCGGCTGGGCCTGTTGCTGCGCGACAGCTTCCATGCGGCCACCGGCGAGCCCTACGCCGACTACGTCGCGAGCAAGGGCCTGGACACCCGTTCGGACCTCGGCGGACTGAATCTCTCGACCGTCCCCAAGGTGTTCATCGAGTGCGGTAACATGCGCAACCCGGCCGACGCCCGCCGGATGACGGACCCTCAGTGGCGCCAGCAGGCCGCCCAGGGGATCGCCGACGCGCTGACCTCGTTCCTGACCACCCGGTAGGACCCCGGCGGGAGCCCCCGTCCGGCGGCCCGGGCGCCCGCCCACCGGCCCGGTTGACGGAGCGGCGGACCGGGCACTGGAACGATGGACGGGCCGGTGGACGGGCCGGGGCCGGAAGCGCGCGATTTGCAACGACTTCGCCCCGTTCCCGAGCCCGCTGTGCATCCGCGAGGCCGTTGGCCCTAGGCTTCTGGTCCGTTCGGGGTTTTCCCGCCGGTCAGCCGACCGGACGGGCGCCGGAACCACATCGGCCGAGCGCCGAACCGAAAACCGCCGACCACGACACACCAACGAGGGGAACGTTAGTGAATCTGCGCGCTCTCACCAAGGGAGACGCCGCCGTCGCAGGTGCGGCCGTCCTGCTCTTCATCGCCTCCTTCCTGCCGTACTGGACCGTCGAGTGCAAGGGCAAGTACTGCGGCGACACCTCGACGAACGCCTGGGACAGTGTCCTGTTCCCCGTGCTGCCCTCGGTCTTCCTGCTCGGCATCCTGGCCGCCGCCCTGATCCTGGTGCAGCGCTTCCAGGGCCAGGCGGCCGCGACCCGTCAGATCCTCGGCCTGCGCCTGGACCAGTGGGGCATCGCCTTCTCGGTGGCCGCGCTCTGGACCTCGCTGTGGGCGCTCGGCGGCGGCCTGGAGGGCATCGGCCACGGCATCGGTGCCTGGCTGGCCGTCATCGCGCTGATCGTGCTGACCGGCGCCTCCGCCGGCGGCCAGCTGATCCCGGTGCTCAAGACCCCGCTGGTCACCGACAGGCCGGCCACGCCGGCCGCGTTCCCGGCCGGCGGCTACCCCGCCCAGGGCCAGCCCGGTCAGCCCGGCCAGTACGGCTACCCGGGCCCGGGCGTCGACCCGAGCCAGGCGCAGTCCCCGGCCTTCGGCGGCCAGCCCGGCGGCTACGGCTACCCGTCCCCGCAGGCCGGCCAGCCGGTCGCGGGCCAGCCGCACGACCTCGCCGCCCAGCAGGCCCCGGCCGCGCACGCCGCCGAGGCCGAGGCCGCCCGTCAGGCCTCCGCCCAGCAGGCCGCCCAGCCGCAGCCCGCCCCGGCGGCGGACTTCGCGCCGTTCTGGTTCGCCGTCCCGGCGCCGCGCCAGCTGGCCCCGAAGGACAACCCGGCCGGCGGCCCGGTCGGCGAACTGGTCCCCGGCACCTGGTACCTGGCGGTCGAGCAGCGCGGCGCCGCGCTGGTCGCCCAGCTCCAGGACGGCACCCAGGGCGTGCTGGCCGACACCTCGGGCATCCAGCGCGGCTGACCCGCGCGGCACCCCGTACGGCGGAGGGGCGGGACCGGATTTCTCCGGTCCCGCCCCTCCGCCGTACCGCCCCTCCGCCGTACCGCAGGCACCGCCGCACCGCGGGCACCGCCGGACCGCGGGCACCTCGGGTGCGACAGCCCGGCGCCCGCTCAGCAGCAGTCCTGGACCACCAGACCGGCTGGCAGTTCCTCGCCGCCGAACACCGCCACCGTCGCCGGGTCGCCCCCGAGCGCCGCGACCGCCAGCAGCAGCGCCCCCGCCGTCCAGGTGGTGCGCTCCTCCGGCCAGATCGCGTCGTCCTCGAACACGTACCCCGTCCAGTAGGAGCCGTCGGGGTGCCGCAGGTGCTTCTGGATCCAGCGCAGGATGTCCACCGCGCGGTCGGACTCGCCGATCGCCCAGAGCGCCATCGCCAGCTCGGCGCTCTCGCCGCCGGTCACCCAGGGGCGGTCGCTGACGCAGCGCACGCCCAGGCCGGGGACGACGAAGCGGTCCCAGTCCCGGGCGATCCGGGCCTGCGCCGCCGGGCCGCGCAGCGCGGTGCCGAGCACCGGGTAGTACCAGTCCATCGAGTAGCGGTCCTTGTCGAGGAACCGCTCGGGGTGGTGGGTGACGGCGTGCCGCAGCCGGCCGGCCGCGAGCTCCCAGTCGGGCTGCGGCTCGTCCAGGTAGTCCGCGACGGCCAGCCCGCAGCGCAGCGCGTGCAGGATGCTGGAGGAGCCGGTGAGCAGCGCCTCGTCGGTGGCCCGGCCGTCCTCGTCGACCCGCCAGGCGATCGGGCCGCCGGGCAGCCGCTGGGCGACGATGAAGTCCAGCGCGCGCCGGACGGTCGGCCAGATCCACTCCAGGAAGGTGTCGTCACCGGTGGAGAGGTGGTGGTGCCAGACGCCGACCGCCAGGTAGGCGCAGAAGTTGGTCTCCTTGGCCGGGTCGCAGACCTCGCCGTCGGCGAGCCCCGGCTTCCCGTAGGCGTAGCCGGCGTACCAGGAGCCGTCCGGGTTCTGGTGCTTCGCCAGCCAGCGGTAGGCGGCCTCGGCGGCGGCGTGCTCGCCGGCCGTGTCCAGCGCCATCGCCGCCTCGGTGTGGTCCCACGGGTCGAGGTGGTGGCCGCGGAACCACGGTATGGCACCGTCGGGCTGCTGCTCGGCGAGGATGCTGCGGACGGTGCCGGCGGCCTGCTCGGCGTCGAGCACGCCGTCCAGCAGCAGGACCTCGGGAACGGCGGCGGTCACTCCGCCCCGCCCGCACCCTCGGCCCCGCGACCGGCCCGGTGGGGCTTGGTGGCGTAGGCGACGAAGCTCTTGCCGATGACCGGGTTGAGCGCCCGCTCGGCGGCCTTGGTGAGGGTGCTGATCACCGGGGTGCCGACGATGTCCCAGACCAGCAGCTGGTGGTAGGCCTTCACCGGCAGCGACTTGTCGTTGTCGACGCCGACGGCGCACTTGATCCACCAGTACGGGGAGTGCAGCGCGTGGGCGTGGTGGGTGCCGTAGGGCTCCAGGCCGGCGTCCTTGAGCTTGTCGAGCAGCTCGTCGCCCCGGTAGATCCGGATGTGGCCGCCCTCGACCTCGTGGTACTCGTCGGAGAGCGCCCAGCAGATCTTCTCGGGCAGCCAGCGGGGCACGGTGACGGCGAGCAGTCCGCCGGGCTTGAGCACCCGGAACATCTCGTTGAGCACGCCCTTGTCGTCCGGGATGTGCTCCATCACCTCGGAGATGATGATCCGGTCGAAGTGCTCGTCCTCGAACGGCAGCGCGAGCGCGTTGCCCTCCATGGCGACCGCGGACGCGCCCTCCGGTGCCTCGCCGGCCTGCTCCATGGCGGCGAACCACTTCCTGACCTCGGCGATCTCCTCGGCGTTCTGGTCGAGGGCGACCACGTCGGCCCCGCGCCGGTAGCACTCGAACGCGTGCCGTCCCCCGCCGCAGCCCAGGTCGAGCACCCGGTCGCCGGGGGCGAGCGGGAAGCGCGAGAAATCAACGGTCAGCACTGCGGACTCCCATTCCTTCGGTACCAAAGGGTTCCTGACGCCGAGTCAGAGAAATCGCGGGGACGGACGGCGGCCGGGGGCACCGTCCGGCGCGGCCGCGGCCGCGGGCGCCGGTCACCCGCCGCGCCCGCCCGGCCGTTCGGCGGACGCCGTCAGGCCACGTAGCGCCAGCCCGGGCCGGAGCGGGCCCGGCGGCCGGTGCCGGTGGCGATCGCGGCCCGGTAGCCCTCGACCGTCAGCTCGGCGGCGCGCTCCCAGGTGAACCGGGCGAGCACCCGCTCCCGGCCCGCCGCGCCGAGCGCGGCGCGCAGCTCCGGGTCGTCGAGCAGCCGGCCGAGCGCCGTCGCGAGCGCGTCCGCGTCGCCCGGGGGCACCGCCAGGCAGCTCTCGCCGTCCGGACCGGCCACCTCGGGGATCGCGCCGCCGGTGGTGGCGACGAGCGGGGTCGCGGTGGCCATCGCCTCGGCGGCCGGCAGCGAGAAGCCCTCGTACAGCGACGGCACGCAGGCCACCTCGGCCGAGCGGTAGAGGTCGACCAGTTCCCGGTCGGTCAGGCCGTGCCGGAACTCGATGTGCGGCTCCAGCCCGAAGGCGCGCACGGCGCGGGCGATCGGACCGTCCTCCTTCTGCGGCTTGCCGACCACGACCAGGTGCGCGTCCCGTTCGGTGCGGACCTTCGCCAGCGCCTCGACCAGGTGCACCAGGCCCTTGAGCGGCACGTCGGCGCTGGAGGTGGTGACGATCCGTCCGGGCACCCGGGCGACCTCGTCCGACGGGGACCACAGCCGGGTGTCGGCGCCGATCGGCACCACCGAGACGGCGTCCGGGGCGGCGCCGAGGTGCTCGGCGATCTCCCGCTTGGAGCTGCCGGAGACGGTGATGATGTGCTCGAGCCGGGCGGCGACCCGGCGCTGCATCCGGGTGAAGGCGTACCAGCGGCGCAGCGACAGCCGCTTCAGCCGGCCGGGGGCCGCGTCCAGCTCCACCCGGCGGTCCACCGTGATCGGGTGGTGGATCGTGGTGACCAGCGGGAAGCCGTGCCGGGCCAGGCCGAGCAGGCCGTAGCCGAGCGTCTGGTTGTCGTGCACGACGTCGTAGCGGCCGCGGTGCCGGGCCAGGTACTGACGGGCGCGCAGCGAGAAGGTCAGCGGCTCGGGGAAGCCGCCGGTGCGCATGGTGGCGTACTCCAGGACGTCCACGGCCCCCCGGTACTCCTCGCGCGCCGGGGTGCGGAAGGGGTCGTCGGCGCGGTAGAGGTCCAGACTGGGCAGCTCGACCAGCCGGACCGAACCCGGCCCCTCGACCTCGTCCAGGACGGGGTACGGCTGGGCGCCGATCACGTCCACGTGGTGGCCGAGCCGGGCCAGCTCACGGGAGAGGTGCCGTACGTAGACGCCCTGACCGCCGCAGAACGGGTCGCCGCGGTACGAGAGCAGGGCAATCCGCAGCGGCTGCGCGGTCATCGTCGGCCCTCATCTCTGCTGCTGTCTGTGCTGCCGGTCGGTAAAGTAGATCAGGTTTCAGTGTGGTGTGGAGTTCACCGGTGACCCTGTGAACAATGAGAGACCTCGAAGATACCGGCCCGTAGCTTCCGCTCAGGATCCAGGGCTGGTGATTCGCGCCACGCCCGGGCGCCACGCCCGGCCGACCGTGCCCGTCCGGAGCAGCCCCACCACTCTCGCGCCCGGGAGCGTCCTTGCCGTCACCGTCCTCACCGCCGCCCGCACCGCCCGCACCGCCGGCGTCCGCACCCTCCGCCGCCCCCTCGCCGGGTGCCGCTCCGGCGCCGCTCCCGGCCGCCCCGGCGGCACCGCCGCTGACCGCCCGGCAGGCCGAACGCCGGCGGCGGATCCTGCGGACCGCGACCGCGCTGGCGGCCCGCGGCGGCTACGACGCGGTCCAGATGCGGGAGGTCGCGGAGGGCGCCCAGGTGGCCCTGGGCACCCTCTACCGGTACTTCCCGTCGAAGGTCCATCTGCTGGTCGCGGTGATGCTGGAGCAGCTGCGCGGCCTCCAGGAGCAGGTCCGCCGGCACCCGCCGACGGAGCGCGAACCGGCGCGGCGGGTCGCCGAGACGCTCACCCGGGCGTTCCACGCGCTGCAGCGCGAGCCGCTGCTGGCGGAGGCGATGGTCCGCGCGCTCTCCTTCGCCGACCGCTCGGTGGGCGCCGAGGTGGACCAGGTCTCCGCCGCCACCGGGCAGCTCATCCTGGACGCCATCGGGCAGTCCGGGCCGCCGACCGGGAGCCAGCGTGCCGCCGTCCGGGTGATCGAGCACACCTGGCACGCGGCGCTGGTCGCCTGGCTCTCCGGCCGCGCCTCGATCGCCGAGGTCAGGGCCGACCTGCACACCGCCGCCCGGCTGCTGGAGCTGCCCTGAGGCCGCACCGGCCGCGGCGCGACGGAGCGCCCGTCGAACTGGAACCTGTTCTCACCCCGGCCGCGTCCGGGCACCCGGCCCGGCGGCTAGAGTCGACGGGACAATTCCATCCCGCTTCTCCTGATCCGGGGAAAGCCGGTGCGAATCCGGCGCTGACCCCGCAACCGTGAGCCCGGCGCCCGTCCGCCGGCGAGCCGGAGCACCCGGGGAGAGGCGAGCGGCCCCATGCCGGGCGGACCACCGCCGGCACCGTCGAGGTCTACGGAACGGCCGGCCCCGGCCGGCACCGCTCATCGAAAGGCACAACTCCGATCATGCTGACCGCCGCCCGCGCGGGCGCCGCCGCCCTGGCCGCCGCGCTGCTCGCCGGAACCGCCGCCGCCACCCCGGCGTTCGCCGACGTCCCGAGCCCCACCGCGAGCCTCGGCACCGCCCCGCTCCCCGACGGCCTGTACGGCAAGGGCGACCCCACCTACGACGGGGTGTGGCGGCAGTCCCTCGCCCTGACCGCGCTGACCACCGCCAAGGTGACCCCCGCCGACTCCGCCGTCTCCTGGCTGACCGGACAGCAGTGCGCGGACGGCGGCTGGCCCTCGTACCGCGCCGACGCCGCGACCGCCTGCGACCCGGTGTTCGAGGACAGCAACGCGACCGCGCTCGCGATCCAGGCGCTGACCGCCCTCGGCGGGCACCAGGACACCGTGGACAAGGGCGTCCAGTGGCTCAGGGCCAACCAGAACGCGGACGGCAGCTGGGCCTACAACCCCGGCAACCCGGGTGACGCCAACTCCACCGGCCTCGCCGTCAACGCCCTGATCGCCGCGAAGACCGACCCGGCGACGGTCGCCAAGGCCGGCCGCAACGCCTTCGACGGGCTCGCCGTCTTCCAGCTCGGCTGCGCCGCCCCCGCCGACCAGCGCGGTGCCTTCGTCTACCAGACCGCCCCGGCCGGTTCCCCCGCCGCCGAGCCCAACGCCCTCGCCAGCGGCCAGGCCTCGCTCGCCGCGGCCGGCGGGAAGCTTCCGGTCGCCAACGGCAACCGGACCGACGCCGCCCCCAAGGCCCTGGCCTGCGCCGACGGCGGTGCCACCGCCACCGCCGTCCCCCGGGCCGACTCCGGCGAGGCGGCGGGCGCCTACCTCACCGCGCAGCTCGCCGCGGGCGGCCAGCACCTGATGCTGACCCTGCCCGGCGCCGCCCCCTCCCCCGACTACACCGCCACCGCCTGGGCCGCGCTCGGCCTGGTCCAGGGCGGGCACCCGCAGCAGGCCGCGGGCGCCGTCGACTGGCTGGCCAAGGAGGGCGGCAACTGGACCAAGGGCGGCACCGACGCCGCCGCCACCGCCACCCTGGTGCTGGTGGCGCAGGCCGCGCAGCGCGACCCGGCCGCCTTCGGCGGGGCCGACCTGGTGGCGCAGCTGACCGCGCTCGGCCCGGTGCCCAAGGCCGTCGGTGCGGCGTCGCCCGGTGGCTCCGCCTCTGCCTCGGCCTCGGCCTCCGCCTCGGCCGAGAAGGACAAGGACGGCGGCATCGGCAAGTTCTGGCTGCTCGGTGTCGGCCTGCTGATCGGCATCGGCGGCGGGCTGGTGCTCAGCCTGCAGCGCAAGCGCGGCGCGAAGCTGTGACCCCTCCCGGCCGGGACCGGGAACCGCGTCCGACCACGGCCCCGGTCCCGGCCGTTGCCACCCCTGCCGGCCAGGCAACCGCTGCCACCGCCGCCGTAGCGCCTGCCGCCGTAGCCCCCGTAGCCGCCGCCGTCGCCGTCGCCGTCGCCGAGAACGAGGCGGCGGCGGTCCGGCGGCGGGTGGTGCGGGCGGCCCTGCGCTTCCTGGCCGGGACGGTCGTCGGCCTGCTGATCGTGCTCCTGCTCGGGGCCGCTCAGGCACAGGCCGCCGGCTACCGCTACTGGTCGTTCTGGCGGTGGTCCGACGGCGGCTGGACGTACCAGCAGCAGGGCCCCGCCGTGCACGTCCCGGCGGACGGCGAGGTCGAGGGCTGGCGGTTCGCCGTCAGCCCCGACGGCGGCCGGCAGGCCACCCGGCCCGGGCAGGGCGGGGACTTCGCCGCCCTCTGCGCCGGTACACCGGCCGAGGCCGGACGCAAGCGGGTCGCCGTGGTGCTGGACTTCGGCGGCCCCGCCGACGCGCCCGCCCACGAGACCCTGCCGGAGCCCCGGACCGCGTGCGCCCTCGTGCCGACCCGGGCCAGCTCGGCGGAGGTGCTGGCCACCGTCGCCCCTCCGCTGCGGTACGACGGCAGCGGGTTGCTCTGCGCCATCGCGGGTTATCCGCGCACGGGCTGCGGCGAGCAGCTCGGCGGGGCGGCGCGGCCGACCGGGGCGGGCGGGAGCGGCACGGCCACCGGCCCGGCCGACGCCACCGGGTCGACGGCGGCCGGGGCCTCCCCCGGTGGCGCCGGACCCGTCCTCGGGATCGGCGCCGGCCTGGCCCTCGTCCTCGCCGTGGCCGCGGGCGCCCGTTGGCAGTCGCGCCGCCGCAGATGACGCCGGCCACCACCCGGCCCCGCCCGCCCGCCGCCCCGCTCCGGACCGACCCCCTGGACCCCACCGTGCCCACACCCCGCGCCGCCCGCCGCCGACCGGCCGCCGGACCTCGCCAACTGCACCCAGGAGCCTGGTGGTTGTGGGCACTCGGGCTGGGCGCGGCCGCCACCCGCACCACCAATCCACTGGTCCTGCTGCTGCTGGCCGCCGTCGCCGGGTACGTCGTCGCCGCCCGACGCGGCGACGCGCCCTGGTCGCGCTCCTACGGCGCGTTCCTGCGGCTCGGCCTCCTGGTGCTCGGCATCCGGCTGCTGTTCGCCGTCCTCCTCGGCTCGCCGGTCCCCGGTACCCACGTCCTCTTCACCCTCCCCGAAGTCCCGCTGCCCGCATGGGCGCAGGGCGTCCGGATCGGCGGCCGGGTGACCGCCGAGGGGCTGCTCGCCGCGCTGTACGACGGGCTGCGGCTGGCCACCCTGCTGGTGTGCGTGGGCGCCGCCAACGCCCTCGCCAGCCCGGCCCGGCTGCTGCGCACGCTCCCCGGCGCGCTCTACGAGGCGGGCGTGGCCGTCGTGGTCGCGATGACCTTCGCGCCCAATCTGGTCGCCGACGTGCAGCGGCTGCGCGCCGCCCGCCGGCTGCGCGGCCGCTCCGACCGGGGCGTGGCCGCCGTGCTCAGCGTCGGACTGCCCGTCCTGGAGGGCGCGTTGGAGCGCTCGGTGGCGCTGGCGGCGGCGATGGACACCCGCGGCTTCGGCCGCACCGCCGCCGTGCCGCGCCGGATCGCCGTGCTCACCGCCGGGCTGACCCTGGCCGGACTGCTCGGCATCTGCCTGGCCGCGTACGGGCTGCTGACGGCGGGCGGGGCCGGCTGGGCGGCGCCGGTGCTGGTGATCGGCCTGGCCGCCGCCTTCGCCGGGCTGCTGCTGGGTGGGCGGCGTTCGGTCCGGACCCGCTACCGGCCCGACCCCTGGGCGCTGCCGGAGTGGCTCACCGCCGGGTCCGGGGTCGCGGTGGCGGCGGCGACGGCCTGGCTGGCCGCGCTGGACCCGCTCGCCTTCGCCCCCACCGTCGTGCCGCCGACCGCGCCGGTGCTGCCCGTCGCCGCCGCGGCCGCCGTCCTGTTCGGGCTGCTCCCCGCCTTCGTCACCCCGGTACCGCCGGACACCACCGGCAGCGCCGCCGCGTCCAGGAACCCGACCACCACCCCCAAGGCCGCCACCACCGAGCCCGGGAGGACTCCGTGATCACCTTCGACCAGGTCGGCGTCCAGTACGCCGACGCCGAGGCGCCCACGATCGACGGCGTCGACCTGACCGTGCCCGAGGGCGAACTCTGCCTGCTCGTCGGCCCGTCGGGCTCCGGCAAGTCGACCCTGCTGGGCACCGTGAGCGGCCTCGTCCCGCACTTCACCGGCGGCGTGCTGCACGGCCGGGTGACCGTCGACGGGCGCGACACCCGGGAGCACCGCCCGCGCGACCTCGCCGACCTGGTCGGCACGGTGGGCCAGGACCCGCGGGCGCACTTCGTCACCGACACGGTCGAGGACGAACTCGCCTACGGCATGGAGTCCCTGGGCCTGCCCCCGGACGTGATGCGGCGCCGGGTCGAGGAGACCCTCGACCTCCTCGGCCTGGCCGAGCTGCGGCAGCGGGCGCTCGGCTCGCTCTCCGGCGGCCAGCAGCAGCGGGTCGCCATCGGCTCGGTGCTCACCGTCCACCCGAAGGTCCTGGTCCTGGACGAGCCGACCTCCGCGCTCGACCCGGGCGCCGCCGAGGAGGTGCTGGCGGTGCTCCAGCGACTGGTCCACGACCTCGGCACCACCGTGCTGATGGCCGAGCACCGGCTGGAGCGCGTGGTCCAGTACGCCGACCGGGTCCTGCTGCTGACCCCCGGCGCGCCGCCGGTCCTGGGCGAGCCCGCCGGGATCATGGCGCACTCACCGGTCCACCCGCCGGTGGTCGGGCTCGGCCGGCTGGCCGGCTGGCACCCGCTGCCGCTCACCGTCCGCGACGCCCGCCGCCGGGCGGCCGGGCTGCGCGCCCGGCTGGACGGCCACCGGCCGCCCGCCGCCCCGGCCGCCTCCGCCACCGGCACCCCGCTCGCCACCGCCTCCCGCCTGGTGGTCCGGCGCGGCCCGGTCCCGGCCCTGCGCGGCGTCGACCTCACCCTGCACGCCGGAACGATCACCGCCCTGATGGGCCGCAACGGCGCCGGCAAGTCCACCCTGCTCGGCGCCCTGGTCGGCCTGCACGCCCCGGCCTCCGGCTCGGTCGACGTCGGCGGCCGCACCCCGCACCGCACCCGGCCCGCCGAACTCGTCCGCCAGGTCGGCCTCGTCCCGCAGGACCCGCGCGACCTGCTGTACGGCGAGAGCGTCACCGCCGAGTGCGCCTCCGCCGACCACGACGCGGGCGCCGAACCCGGCACCTGCCGGGCCCTGGTGGAACGGCTGCTGCCCGGCCTGCCCGACGCCGTCCACCCGCGCGACCTCTCCGAGGGCCAGCGGCTCACCCTCGCCCTGGCGGTGGTCCTGACCGCCCGCCCGCCGCTGATCCTGCTCGACGAGCCCACCCGGGGCCTCGACTACGCGGCCAAGGCCCGGCTGGTCGAGATCCTGCGCGGCCTCGCCGCCGAGGGCCACGGCGTCCTGCTCGCCACCCACGACGTCGAACTGGCCGCCGAACTCTCCGACCGCACGGCCGTCCTGGCCGACGGCGAGATCGTCGCGGACGGCCCGACGCCGGAGGTGGTGCTCGGCTCGCCGGCGTTCGCCCCGCAGGTCGCCAAGATCCTCGCCCCGGGGCCCTGGCTCACCGTCCACCAGGTGGCCGGGGCCCTCGACCGGATCGGACCCGACGCATGACCCCGCCCTCCCTCCTCGCCCGCCCGGTAGCGCTCGGCCGCCGTTCCGTCCTCGCCCTGGCCCTGACCTCCCTGGTCGGCGTGGCCGGCTTCGGCTGGCCGCTGCTCGCCTCCACCGACTCCGCCCTGGTCGGCCACTCCGCCGACGCCCCCTGGCTGTTCGCCCTGCTGCTCCCGCTGCTCCTGGCCGTCGTCGTCGCCCAGATCTCCGAGGGCCGGACGGCGGGCGGCGGAGCCCCCGGGCTGGACGCCAAGTCCGTCGCACTCCTCGGCGTCCTCGCCGCCGCCGGCGCCGCCCTGCGCCCGCTCGGTGCGGGCACGGCCGGACTGGAGCCGATGTTCTTCCTGATGGTGCTGTCCGGCCGGGTCCTCGGACCGGGCTTCGGTTTCGTCCTCGGCGCGCTGTCGATGTTCGCGTCGGCCCTGCTCACCGGCGGCGTCGGCCCCTGGCTGCCGTTCCAGATGCTCGCCATGGGCTGGGTCTGCCTCGGCGCGGGCCTGCTCCCCGGCCCGGCCCGGCTGCGCGGCCGCCGCGAACTCGCCCTGCTCGCCGGCTACGGGGCCGTCGCCTCGCTGCTCTACGGCGTGGTGATGAACCTCCAGGGCTGGCCCTACATCGCCGGCCTGGCGAGCTCGATCTCCTTCGTCCCCGGCGACCCGGTCTCCGAGAACCTGGTCCGCTTCGCCGTCTACTGCCTCACCACCTCCCTCGGCTGGGACCTCCCCCGCGCCGCCCTCACCGTGGTCCTCTGCCTCACCCTCGGCACCCCGGTCCTGCGCGCCCTGCGCCGCGCCACCCGCCGCGCCGCCTTCGCCGCCCCGGTCACCTTCCGGCCTCCGACCGACTGAGAACGGCCCGCCCCGGTCAGCCGTCAGTCACCGGCCCCGGGCGCGAAGTAGTCGCGGAGCATGACAGTCGTCCAGTCGGCCTGTCGCTGCTCCCCACGAGGTCCCATCTCACCGAACCACGGCTTCACGTCCAGGACCGGCGTGCCGTCGACGGCGTCGAGGTCCTCGACGTGCAGGTCCAGCCCGTCGACCTTGAGCAGGCGGCAACGCGACACACCCAGCCAGTTCAGACGTCGCATGTTGCGGTGACCGAAGATCCCGACCTCCGGCCACTCCGGGTTGTCCCGGGGCCGACGGGCGCCGAGGTTCAGATCGGTCGGGTCGGTGAGATGGAACCGGAAGACGATCTCCAGGTGCGAGAAATCCTCCAGGCCCTTGGTCGCGTCGGCGGTGAAGCGGGATCCATCCAGCCGGACGATCGCCCGGGTGCCGCCCCAGAAGTCGTCCGTCGGTTCGGTCCGACCGCCGACCACCTGACCCAGCGCCTCGACCTCGAACGTTGCACCGTCTGCCATCAGTGACTCCTCATCAGGCTGTTCCGGAAAGGTACGCGGCGGCGCGCGCGTCGATCTCGCCGATCGCCGCACTACCGCGCCGTCGATAGGGGGAGAGCAGAGTGCGCATATCGGCGGCGGCCTGTCGGGTGCGGCCGGACCGCACTCCGTCCATGGCGTCGAGCGCCTGCGACCAGGTGGCGCAGGCGCGGTCGATGTTGCTCGTCTGCGCGTACACGGAGCCGAGATATCCCAGCGTCACCGCGTGGGTGCGGGTGAAGCTCGTCGCCCTGCGGGTGCGGACGCTGCGGTGGAACTCGCGCACGGAGCCGTCGAGGTCTCCGATGTCGCGCAGGGTGCACGCGGTCTCGTGGGCCAGGCTGGCCTCGCCGAAGAAGAACACCCGGTCCGGCTCGGCAATGCCGTCGCTCGCGGCGGACAGGTCTCCCTCGGCCCGCAGTAGTGCCTTGGCAGCGGCGTTCCTGCGCCCGGCGGCGGCCAGGCTCCGGGCGTGGACCACGCCGAGGAGGGCCCGCTCCCTCGGGGAGGCGAGCGCGTACCGGTCACCGTCGACGGATGCGGCGGCGAGGTCGAGAGCCTGCTGGTGGTGCCCGAGGTCGATGGCCTGGTGTGTCATCGCCCGCAGCACGTGGGCGGCCATCGGCGGATCGTCTGCCTCGGCCGCGAGCTTCACGGCCTCGGCGAAGTACCGCTGCGCCGTCGCATGCTGGCCAGCGTCGAACGCCATCCAGCCTGCCAGGTAGGCGAGTTCACTGGCTGCGGAGAAGAGGTCACGACGCACCCGCCCGTCGGTGAACCTCCCCCGCAGGTGGGCGGTGACGTCGGTCGCCAGATACTGCACCACCGAGGTCCAGGCGTGGCCACCGCCTCGCCGTTGATCGACCTGCGAGAACAAGGTGGTCATCTCGCGGACGGCTGCCAGGTCGCCCGGGCCGACCCGCCGGGTTGCGGCGGAGCCGCGCACGCTGCCCCGCTCAGCCATGCGCTGCCACCAGTCCTCACCGGGCAGGGAGAGCCCGGCCACCGAGTAGACCGCCACCCCCAGCGCCCGCCTGCGTTCCACGTCCACGTCGGCTCTCCCGAGTTCGGCCAGCGCGCTCAGCGTATCCGCGTCCCAGTCGGCTTTCCGGGGTGCGGGCGCGATCAGACCGATCTCCTCCAGTGTCACGACCCGTCCGCCGAGCGCGCGGCTCAACGCCTCGGCCAGGAAGGCACCGACGTTACCGGCCGGCTGACCACCGTTCTTCCAGTGCGTGATGCTCGACTTGTTGGTCTCCAGGAGTTCGTCGTGCTCGGCCGCCACCCGTCTGACCAGGCGCGCGATCGCATCGCCGGAGAGCCTCGTCCCGTCGATGACCTTCCGCAGCCGCTCGTTCGGTTCCCTCGTCGGCGCCAAATCATCCACCTCCCTGACGGGCCGTTAAACCGCTTAAACCGCACAGCGTGCCCAACACCGTACTCCCAGTAACGATTGGGCGGTTCACTAACTGCATGCCGCCCACGGGTGGGGCCGATTCGGCCCCTGAGGCCCTGCGGAGCGGTGGCCTGCGGCGGCTCCAGCTGTGAATTCGGCATCGAAGTCGCCCCGCCAACTCGCGACCTCGGAGAAGCTGATGACGACCGCCGACCGCACACCGCACCCGTGGAGCCTCAACGCCACCGCCACGCCAATGGCACCCAATCGGCCGATCCCGCGCCGATCCACGAGTCCGACGCAGGAGGGCGCCGCCGCGACCAGCAATCGCATGCTGCTGGACGAGCACCGCAGCAATGACGGGCTGTGCGTCCGGTGCGAGATCCCCTGGCCCTGTGGCGTGACCAGGAGTGTCCATTTCGGGAGCGTCGCGTGATCAGCTACAAGCTCATTCAGGCTGACGGTCGGACGGTCGTCCTCGTCCCGAACCGGGAGCGAGCCCGCCGACGCGCCCTGGTCCTGCATCAGCTCGCCGCCGGTCGCCGTCGCCGCAAGAAGCACCGGGAGGCAGCCGCGTGAGCGCCGAGAACTCCCCGGACTTCAAGCTCCCCGAGGACCGCCGCCATGGCCTGTACATCCGTACGTTCAAGATCGCGAAGGACGGTACCCGGTACGACGACTCCGGCGTCATCACCGTGGAGTCGGAACCCGACGCCTACGCCTACCACTCCTCGGCCACCTGGCCCGCCTGCCGCTGCCCGCAGCACCGAGACGGCTGACGCGCAACGTCCCTACGGCACCACCCATCACACGTGTGAGAGGAAGAACCTCCCCTGTCCCTCGAACAGCGATCAGGAAAGACCGTCCCGGTCACGGCATCCCGACGCCGTTCAACGGCACGATCCCGAAAGGCGAGATCGGAATCAATCCCGCCTGTCCTCGGTCCCGCTGCATCGTTTGGACTGCGGAGACCTGCGAGCGCGGCCTGCTGCACCCGGCGGACCAGCTGGACGTGACCTTCCTCCCCCCACCTCGCCGAACTGGGCACGACCGCCACGCGGAGAGACGAGACGGGAAAGGCCGCAGGGCACCTTCGTCAGGTCGTGTCACCCTCGCCCGGTGCGGGAGCGCACGGGAGGACGCAACCACCCACCACCTTCCGCCTGCAGGCGGGTGAACCGGGAGGCGCGGAGGTGCCACTGCGCCGGAGGCACCATCTTCACCCGCAGGCCACCTCCCCGACCGACTGGATCGAGTGCCGCAACACCGTCCAGTCCCCCACCGCCCGGGGCGGGCGGCAGCCCGTGCACAGCTCTCCCACTCCGCCGACGGGACGGCCGCACATGCCGTCCCGCCCCGCGCACTCGTGCTGCCTCGGTCGCGGCACCGCCAACGACTTCACCGCGCAGCCACGGCGCAAGGGAACGGGCGGCACCTTCGTCAACCGCCCGCCGAGGATCGCCGCAACGCTGTGGGTCACCTTCCCCGGCAGCGGCGCGGCCAGGATGCCCATCAGCGCGTCCGCCGGCCATCCGCCCGCCAACAGGCCCTCCACCCGCGCGGCCTGGTCCGCCAGCGGCTTGCCGGCCAGCGCCAACGCCGGCTCCCGGCAACCGAGTTCGATCAGAAGACCCATCCCCTCCGTCATCCGGGGCGCTGTCGGGATCGCCGGAAGGACGGAAGGTTCCTTCCGCCTCACCGTCCTTGCCCTCAAGGAGGGGCTTCCCGCCTTCCCGGCACCGGGCGCCCCGGAGGCCGGTGCCACGGGAACCGGTGGCAACGTGTGAACCGCCTTGTCCGCCAAGGGCACTTCATGCACGGAGACAGCCGTCGTCACCCGCCCCGTCAGGGGGTCGCGCACGGTCCGCCGCACGTAGTGCCCGGCCGCCTCCAGCTCCCGCAGCGCCCGGGCCACCGTCGCCCGCCCCTCGACACTCTTCGCGGCCAGGGTCCGTACGTCCTCGCGGGCCCCGTTCGGCAGACTGAGGAGGTACCCGAGCAACCCGCGCGCCGCCCAACTGAGCGAGTGCTTCCGCACGACATGCCCGTTGTCGAGGATCGTGTACCCGGGCGCGTGCTTGGGGATACGATTGATCTGCATCTTGGAGGTCCGTCTCCTGGTGCCGTTCCCCGGGGTGTTGGCGCACCGCCGGGGCTTTCCTTTGCTGAACGCAATGATCACGCTAGTCCAGCGAACAGCCCCGGAAACCTCATCCCCATCACCCGATCGGGCGGCGCACGCGCACCCACCCCGGCGCACTCGCGCCCAACAATGCGCCCTCGCGCTTTGAATTGCCGGACGACAGGCAGAACCACCACCCGCCGCCCGGCGTGGGACCGCGGGCACCGATATGGATCGTGCGGCGGGTGGGCGGTATTCGATCTCTCCAATCACGACTCCGACAAACCGTCGGAAAAAGGTAGGCCGACGTTCGACTAACATGCGGTCAACATCTCTTCAGGTGCCGGGAGTTCGGGAATGCGGACGCTGATTGTCGGATCGCGGGCCAGTCACCTCGCGCGAGCGCAGGTCAAGGAGTTCCTGGCGCCGCTGCGGGACCGTTTCCCCGACGTCGAGTTCCGCCACCAGGTGATCCTCGAAGGCGGTGACCGGGACCGGAAGACGGCCCTGTCGCAGGTGTCGGCCCGCTCGGGCGGCTCCGCGTTCTCCACCGAGCAGGAAGCCGCGCTGGTGCGGGGCGAGGTGGACGTGATCGTCCACTCGCTGAAGGACCTGCCGACCAGCAACCCGCCCGGCCTGGTGCTGCTGCCCCCGCCCGGCCGCGAGGACGTGCGGGACGCGCTGTGTGGCTCGACGCTGGCCGCCCTGCCGAAGGGCGGCCGGGTCGGCACGTCGGCGGCCCGCCGGATCGCCCAGCTGCTGCACGTCCGCCCGGACCTGGTGTTCGTGCCGATCCGCGGCAACGTTCCGCCCCGGTTGAACAAGCTCAAGACACTGAACCTGGACGGTGTCGTCCTGGCCGCGGCCGGGCTGGTCCGACTCGGCCTGGACGACGTGATCGGCGAGCTGCTGCCGCTCGACCAGTTCCCGCCGAGCCCCGGCCAGGGGGCACTCGGAATCCAGATCCGCGAGGACAACGAGCTGGCCCGCGAGATCCTGGCCGACACCGGCGACCCGGTGGTGGACGCGGAGGTGCGGGCCGAGCGGGCGGTGCTCGGCGAACTGCACGGCGGGTGCTCGGTCCCGGTCGGCGCCTACGCGAAGGCCACCGGCGACATGCTGTCGCTGCACGCGCAGGTCACCGCCCTGGACGGGACCGAGCAGGTCGAGGCCCGCCTCTCCGGCCCCGTCTCGGAGCCGGAGAAGCTGGGTATCCAGGTGGCCGGCCTTCTCCTGGACCAAGGCGCCGAGGCGATCCTGTCAGAGATCCGCCCGGCCGCTCAGCCGGCCAGCAGCCGGGCGAGGTCGACAGCGGCATAGGTGATGATCCGCTCCGCCCCCGAGCGCTTGAGCATCGTGAACAGCTCCAGCAGCGGGCGGAAGTCCCGCCGCCCGCTGCCCGGATCGAGCGGAGCGAGCCGCGTGTACTCGCCTGAGACGGAGAACGGCATCAGCGGCGCCGACGTCTTCTGCTTGAGGGTGGCGAGCACGTCCACCGAGAGCATCCCCGGCTCCAGCAGCAGCATGTCCGCCCCCTCGCCGACAAACGCCAAGCCGGTGTCCACCGCGGTCTCCGGCCGGCGCGGACTGATCTGGAACGGCCGGTGGGCACCGGAGGCAGGGGTTGCCCGCATGGTGGCTCGGTAGCCCTCGTAGAGGGCGGAGTCGAAGATCAGGTGTGGCATGGTCGCCACATCCCGGTGGCCGTGTTCGTCCAGGGTCCGGCGCACGGAGGCGGTGGCGCCCCGGATCATCGCGGCCGGTCCCACGATGTCGGCGCCGGCCTCGGCCTGGATGACGGCCTGGGCGGCGATCATCGCCGCCGTACGGTCCAGGTCGATCCGGCCGGCGCTGGTCAGGTGGCACTCGCCGGTGTCGGTGTGGCCGCACAAGCAGTTCTCGGTCATCACCGCGATGCCAGGTTCGGCGTCCTTGGCGGCGTGGATTGCCCGCACCATCAGACTGTCCGGTGCCACGGCGCCGGACGCCTCGGCGTCGCGGTGCAAGCTGTTGGCGAACACCTTCACCGAGCGGATGCCCCGGGCGGCGAGGTCGCGCACCGCCTGCGGGATCTCGGCCACCGTGACGGTCGGCATCGGCCGGTCGCCGTCCTCGCTGTCCTCGCGCACGAGCAGGACCATCGACAGGTCGGCCGCCGTCAGCGACGGGCCCTCCAGGAAGCTGCGGACGGCGGCCCGGTCGTGAAGCCGGGCGGTGTCCGTGATCGCTGTGCCGTGCTGGGTGGTGGTCATGTCGTCCTCTCGATCGTGGCTGCGGGCGCGGAAGCGGCCAGGGCGGGCGGGTGCGTTGGTGGGCGGCGCCGACCCGACAGGCGGCGGATCACCGTACGGACCGCCCGACCGGGGAGCTGGACGAGGAGCTGGCGGCGGTTTGGCGGCTACTCGGGCAGGGCGACCTCGGCCCAGACCTTCTTGCCCCGTGCGGTGCGCTCGGCTCCGTGGGCGAGGGCCAGGCACTCGACCAGGAACATGCCCCGGCCGGCCTCCGCATCCGGGCCCGAGGCCTGCTGTCGGGGCAGGGCCTGCGAGCTGTCGTAGACCTCGATGATCAGGCGCCGCAGGTCGAGGTTGGCGTGCACCCCGACGGTGACCGTCGCTCCGGCGGTGTGCCGCACCGCGTTGGTGACGAGTTCCGAGATCACGGTGTCCAGGGCCAGGCGGCTGTCGTTGTCCGTGCGGACCCCCCACTGTTCGATCAGCCCGCCGAGCCGCCGGCGGCCGATGGAGACTGAGACGGGGTCGCGGACCAGGAAGAAGCTGCTGCTGCACACGCGCATGTCGAAGGAACCCTTCAGGCCGTCAGGCCGGAGCTGGGGAGCTTGGGGGTGCCCTGTGGAGGGAAGGAACTGATCTCGCCCGCTCTCCACTTGGCTGGTACACAGTCAACTACTGCCGGTAGTGGCGCCGGTGGTGCCAGCCGGGGGTGCATTTCTCACACGGGGGGCCGCTTTGGGGGGCCAGGATCGGGCACCAGCCAGTCAGAGGCTTGGGGGATGGGCATGATGGCACCAGACGGCATCGGCGCCGTGCTGAGGCGGATCCGGGAGATGGCCGAACTCACCCGCGACGAGCAGTCCCTGCTCTTACAGGACGCTCAAGGCGGCACGTGGTTCGACCCGGAGAACCTGAAGCGCTGGGAGACCGAGCGACGTCTGCCCACCCCGAGGTGGCACCAGCTGCTGGCCGACGGGTACGGGCTCTCGGTGGAGGAGGTCGCCCGAGCAGTGGCTACCTCGCGGCGCTGGCGCAGGCTCCACCAGCAGCCGGTCGAAGACGAAGGAGAGGAGGGTACGGCGGTGAATCGACGACAGTTTCTCGGCGCGGCGGCACTGGCGACAGGGGTCGCCGCGCTGCCAGGCATCGCAGAGGCGCGAGAGGGGATCGACGCCGGCCTGTCCGGCTCCGACGCCGGCGACCTCGCGTACCTGGACGGGGCGTTCGAACGCCACCGCGGCGGCTACCGCGGTCGGGCACCGGGGGTCGTGCTGACACAGATGCGCCAGGACCTCGATCTCCTGCGGAACGTCCTCAGCCGCCCGCACCCAGCCGGCACCCGTACCGACCTGGCCCGCACCGCCGCCGGGATCACCGGACTGGTCGCGATCATCCAGCACGACCGCGGTGACCAGCGCGACTCCCACGGCTGGTTCGCCACCGCCGAGAAGGCTGCGCGCGAATCCGGCGACCGGCACATGCTGGCCTGGGTCCTGGCCCGGCACGCGATGGTCCCGCTGAACTACGGCGCCCCGAACGCCGCCGCGAACCTGGCCATCAGCGCCCGCCGCGAGGCAGGCCGAACCCCCACGGCCGCCGCAGCCCTGGCCGCCGCCGTCACCGCGCGCGCCCTGGCCTCCATCGGTGACCACCGAGGGGCCCTTCGCGCGGTAGCCGACGCCCGCACCATCGCCGAACACCTCAATACCGCGCAGGCCGCCGACACCTGGTTCGGCTACCCGCTCCAGAAGCACCACGTCCACCTGTCCCAGGCATTCACGCTGATGGGCCGCACCCGCGAGGCGAACGCCGAACAGCAGGCAGCCCTTGCCCTCACCAGGTCGCCGTCCATCATGACCCGAGCCCTGCTGACCATGGACGCGGCGACCTGCCTGAGTTTGGACGGCGACCCGGCCGCCGCCGCGGACATGGCCGTCGGGGTCTGGAAGCAGCTGCCGACGGCGTACCACGACGGGCTGATCCGGTCTCGCGCCGAGGCCCTGCACCGCACCCTCGCCGGATCGGCTCACACACGGCTCGGCGAGGCCCTGACCGGTTGATGCGGCTCGGCCGCAGCAGGGCCCGGCGGCTACAGTCGCCGCCCATGACCGACTCCCAACCCCACGAGGTCGTGGCCCAGCCCCGTACCGCCGCCGGCGTGCTCTTCTTCGACGAGGACGACCGTGTCCTCCTCGTGAAGCCGACCTACAAGCCCGGTTGGGAGATCCCCGGCGGGTACCTGCACGCCGGGGAGACCCCGAGCGAGGGCGCGGCCCGCGAGCTCGAGGAAGAGCTCGGTATCACCCCGCCGATCGGCTGCCTCCTGGTCGCCGACTGGGCACCGCATCCCATCGAGGGCGACAAGCTCCTCTTCGTCTTCGACGGCGGCGTCCTCCCGACCGACGAACTCGACCGCATCACCGTCGACCAGGTGGAGATCGGCGAGTACGCCTTCCACGCCACGGACGAGCTCGACGAACTCCTCATCCCGCGTCTGGCTCGCCGCGTCCACGCCGCCTGCGTGGCCAGAATGCGATCGGAGACCGCCTACCTGGAGCACGGCGAGATCCGCCCCTGAATGCTCGACGGCGCGCCCCGGACGCCGTTGCGTCCGGGGCGCGCCGTTCCGCGAACTGCCGGCCTCAGCCCTTCGGGCCGGCCGACTGCACCACGTCGAAGGACCACAGCGTGGAGCCGCTGGCGGCGGGCCGCTGCGGCGCCTCGCCCTCCTGACCCGCCGGGCGGTGGGCGGCCTGCATCGGGCCGGCGAGCCAGGCCTGGAAGGACTCCTCGTCCCGCCAGCGGGTGTAGACCAGGTACTGGTCGGTGCCCTCGACCGGGCGGAGCAGCTCGAAGTACTCGAAGCCGTCCGAGTTCTCCACCGCACCGGCCCGCGCGCCGAAGCGCTGCTCCAGCACCTCGCGCTGCTCAGCCGGAACGGTCAGCACATTGATCTTGACGACGGACACGCCGTACCTCCTCAGGGTTGTTCCGGGAGGCAGTCTGCTACACCTCACACGATCCACGGCGGGGCGACCCGGTCCCCGGTGTCCAGGTTGGCGGCCGTGGACGGTGCCGGGGAGGCCACGACGGCGGTGAAGCCGTCGTCGGAGCGCAGCTGCCGGGGGAGGTCGGCGGGCAGGACGAGGGTGTCGCCGGCGGCGAGGGCGAGCTCCTCGCCGTCGAGGTCGACGACGGCGGTGCCGGTGAGGAAGGTCCACACCTGCTCGGTGTCCATGGCGTGGCGCGGGCCGGAGCGGGCCGCCTGCATCTCGACCCGCCACAGCGCGAGGCCGGTGCCGCCCTGGGTGGGCGAGGCGTAGGTGGTCATGACGGCGTTGGGGGTCTCGGTACGGCGGGCGTCGGTGCTGCGGATGACGGACAAGAGGGGCTGCCTCCCTTAGGATGGACAATCAGGTTGTCTATATAGTCAATGAGGTTGTCGATCGTGTCAATGGATTCCGGGCAAGAGGCCTCGCCGGGCTACGAACTGCCACTGCGGCTGCTGTTCGCGTTCCGGCTGATCATCGACGAACTGCACGAGCGGATCGCCCGCGAGGGACACCCCGACCTCCGTCCGACGCACGGGTTCGTGTTCCAGGCGATCGGGCCGCACGGCACCACCGCCGTCGAGCTCGGGAAGCGGCTCGGGGTGTCCAAGCAGGCGGCCGGGAAGACCGTCGAGCAGCTGGAACGGCTCGGCTACGTCGAGCGCGGCAGCGACCCGGCGGACGCCCGCCGCAAGGTGGTCCGGCTGACGGCGCGCGGGGTGGACTGCCTGGTCCGGTCGGCCCGGATCTTCGACGAGCTGCGCACCGAGTGGGCCGCCAGGCTGGGCGGCGAGGAGCCGCTGCGGGAGCTGGAGGACGCCCTGCGAACG
Source organism: Streptomyces sp. TLI_053 (assembly GCF_900105395.1). Lineage (NCBI taxonomy): Bacteria > Bacillati > Actinomycetota > Actinomycetes > Kitasatosporales > Streptomycetaceae > Streptomyces > Streptomyces sp. TLI_053. The sequence goes on along the minus strand of NZ_LT629775.1, from coordinate 6,470,683 downwards.
CTCGCACCCGGGGACCCGTTCCGGCTGGACACCCCGAGGTGGTTCGGAGCGCCGTAGGGACGGAGCGTCAGAACGAGCGCCCCTCACCGTGGTACGGGTGCTCGTCCTCGACCCGGTCGGGCCGGTCCCGCCGGTCCGCGCACAGCGTGGAGGCCAGCCGGGTGAGCAGCTCGGCCAGGTCGTCGAACTGCTTCTCGTCCCAGTCGCCGAGGAGTTCGGCGAGCTGCGCCCGCCGGGCCGCGACCAGCCGGACCGCCGCCGCCTCGCCCGGCTCGGTGAGCCGCAGCGGCAGGCCGCCGGTGCGGGCGGCCAGGCCCCGGCCCTCGACCTCGCGCACCGCCTCCTCGACCACCGAGAAGGGCACGATCCGGTGCTCCGCCAGCTCGGCGGGCTCCACCGAGCCGTGCTGGTGCATCTTGAGAAGCAGCCAGCTGGACGCCGGTTTCAGGTCCAGGCCGGCGCCGGCGGTGATCCGCCGGAACAGGTCGCGCCCCGCCTCCCGGGTGCCGAGGACGGACAGCGCCCGGCTGATCTCGTCCAGCGAGGAGCGCTCGACCGGGTTGAGGCCGATGGACTCGGAGAGGTCGGGGGCGGTCACGGTGGTGCGCAGCTTCTGCTCCCGCAGGAACAGCGAGAGCACGAAGGCGACCACCGCCACCGGCACCGCGTAGAGGAAGACCCGGGTGATCGACTCGGCGTAGGCGTGGTAGACCGCCTCCTGGGTGGCGGTGGGCAGCTGGGCGACGACCCGCGGGTCGGAGGTGATCGCCCCGGCGCTGAAGCCGGGCGGCAGCGCGACGCCGGCCAGGACGTCGCCGAGCCGGTCGTTGAGCCCGGAGGCGAAGATCGTGCCGAAGACGGAGACCCCGAAGGAGGCGCCGATGGAGCGGAAGAAGGTGGCACCGGCGGTGGCGACACCGAGGTCCTGGTAGCCGACGGAGTTCTGCACGATCAGCACCAGCACCTGCATCACCAGGCCGAGGCCGAGGCCGAAGACCAGGAAGTAGCAGCTCATCTCGAAGGTGCTGCTGTGCTCGTCGAGCAGGGACAGCAGGAACAGGCCGACGACGGTGACGGCGGTGCCGGCGATCGGGAAGACCCGGTAGTGGCCCGTCCTGGCCACGATCTGACCGGAGCCGATCGAGGTGACCAGCATGCCGATCACCATCGGCAGCATGTGGATGCCGGACATCGTCGGCGAGACCCCCATGACCACCTGGAGGAAGGTCGGCAGATAGGTGAGCGCGCCGAACATCGCGAAGCCGACCACGAAGGAGATGACGGCCACCAGGCTGAAGGTCCGGGAGCGGAACAGCCGCAGCGGCAGGACCGGCTCCTCCGCGGTCCGCTCCACCTGGACGAACGCGACCAGCAGGACCAGGCCGAGCACTCCCAGGCCGATGATCTGCCAGGAACCCCACCCCCAGGTCGTCCCGCCGAGCGAGGTCATCAGCACCAGGCAGGTGGCCACCGAGGCGATCAGCACGGTGCCGGGGTAGTCGATCCGGTGCCGGCGCCGGACCTCCGACCCGTGCAGCACGGCGGCGATCACCACCAGGGCGACCACGCCGATCGGCAGGTTGATGTAGAACACCCAGCGCCAGCTGAGGTTGTCGACGAACAGGCCGCCGAGCAGCGGGCCGAGCACGCTGGTGACACCGAAGACGGCGCCGAAGACGCCCTGGTACTTCCCCCGGTCCCGGGGCGGCACGAGGTCCCCGACGATGGCCTGCGAGAGCACGATCAGACCACCGCCGCCTAGGCCCTGGACGGCGCGGAACGCGATCAGCTCGCCCATGTTCTGGGCGATGCCGCACAGCACCGAGCCCAGCAGGAAGATCACGATGGAGGCCTGGAAGAAGACCTTCCGGCCGTACATGTCGCCGAGCTTGCCCCACAGCGGGGTGGCCGCGGTCGAGGCGAGCATGTAGGCGGTGACCACCCAGGACAGGTGCTCCAGGCCGCCGAGGTCGCTGACGATGGTGGGCAGCGCGGTGGAGACGATGGTCTGGTCGAGCGCGGCGAGCAGCATCGCCAGCAGCAGGGCCCCGATCGGCACCCACAGACTGCCCCCGGTGACCGGAGGCTGGGCCGGAACCCCCGCGGACCCCGGCCCCGGCCCCCCGTCCGGGCTCCGGTCGGACGCGGCGATCGGATCCGTCATGGCGTCTCCGTATCCCTCACAGGTCGGCAGATGATCACTCCAGGCCACCATGCTGTCAGAAATGCCCCGCTTCGCCCGGTTTGATTGGGCCGAACGTAAGCGCGAATGTCAGCAGGACCTTCACATCCGCACACCCACCGTTCACCGACCCCCAATCCCCACCAACCGCCACAAGGCCCCCACACCGGGCCGGACGCCCCTGTCCCCCCTCAGGGACGTCCTGCATAATCAGGCCCGTCCATGGCCTGAACACGAGTCCGACCGACCACGCGTCCGGGACCGCGAACCACCGCGAACGACCGAGAACCGAGGAGGGCCGGCCGATGCCGGACCAGCGCTGCCCGACGTGCGGCTCCGCACGATCCACCGGGTGCGGCTGCCTCCCGCCGGACCACGGCCTCGACGACACCGCCGTCCTGCCGCACCTGGAGGGCCCGCCACTGGTGCGCCCGTACGTGCCGCAGGCCGTCGGCCAGGTGGCCGACCCGGCCTTCCCGGCACCCCTCGAAGCTCCCCCGGCACCGGGGGCGCCGACGGCCGACCCGTTCAGCACCACCGTGCTGCCCACGGTCGCCCCGCCGCCGGTCGCTCCCCCGCTGGGGCCGGACGCCGACGCCTACGCGACCACCGTGCTGCCCCCGGTCGCCACCGCCCCGCTCTTCCCCCCGCCCCCGCCCCCGGCCGGGGCCCACGACGCCCCCGCCGAGGACGAGCTCGGCGTCTTCCCGGTCGCCCCGGTCGCCCCCGGCACCGCGGCACCCACCGGTGGCCGGGCCGCGCGGCGCGCCGCCGAGCAGGAGAACGGCGGCGGGCCCGGCCGCCGCAAGGGGCTGCTGGTCGCGGCCGGCGCCGGCCTGCTGGCGCTCACCGTCGGCCTGGCCTACGCGGTCACCGGGTCCGCCGACCCGGACGACCGGGCCGCACCCCCACCCAGTACGACGATCGCCCCTGCCCCGGTGGCCCCGACCGCGCCGGCCGTGCCGAGCCCGAGCGCGCCACCGCCCACGAGCGACACCCCGACCCCCACACCGAGCCGGACGAGCGCCAAGCCCTCGCCGACCCGGTCGACCGCGAGCACCCCGCCCCCGAACGCCCCGAGCACCACCGCCGCCGTTCCGCCGCCGGCCCCGGCACCGGTGCCGACCACCGCCCCGTCCGGCCAGCCCCCGGCGCCGTCGAGCCCCGCCCCGACCCCCTCCGCACCCCCGGCCGCCACCCCGACGGCCACCGCGACGCCCACGCCGACCGCGACGCCGACGCCGACACCGACCCCCACGAACCGGGTGCTGCAGTACGGCATGCAGGGCGCCGACGTGCAGGGCATGCAGCAGAAGCTGGCCGTGGTGCTGTGCTGGATGGCGCCCGACATCCCCGTGAACGGCTACTACGACGGCGACACCGAGTACTACGTGTCGTACTTCCAGACCATTCAAGGCGTCCGTGGCGACAAGAAGGGCGTCTACGGGGCCAACACCCGGGCCGCCCTGGAGAAGCGCACCGGCTGCTGACCCCGGACCGTCCCCGGGCGGGCCGTCAGCCCGTGATCGCCTGGAAGATGCTGACCCCGGCCATCAGCACCATGATGCCCGCCGCCACCCGGATGATCATCTTCATCGGCACGTGCTTCAGCAGCTTCTGCCCGCCCAGGATCGCGATCCCCGCGACCGCGCACAGCGCCAGCCAGGCGCCCAGGCCCACGGCCAGCGGGTCGGCGTACTTGGCGGCCAGGTTGGCGGTCATGATCTGGGTCAGGTCGCCGAACTCGGCGATCGCCACGACCACGAAGCTGGCCCCGGCGACCTTCCAGAAGCTGTTCGCGGAGGGCTCCTTCGCGGCGTGCCCGTCCTCCTCGTCGCCCCCGCCGTGGAACAGCAGCATCGCCGCACCGGCCAGGAACAGCACACCGGTGACGCCCTCGACCCAGCGCTGCGGCAGCAGCGAGAGCAGTTGCCCGGCGACCAGGGCGATGCCCACCTGGAGGGCGAAGGCGGCGGCGATGCCGGCGAAGACGTAGCTCGCCCGGTACTTGGCGCCGAGCATCAGGCTGGCCAGGGCGGTCTTGTCGGGCAGTTCGGCCAGGAAGACGATGCCGAACGTGATCGCGGCGACGGTCAGACTCATCGGGGGTGGTGTCCCTCGGGTCGGGCTGCCGGACCGCGGGCAGCTCCGTCAGGGGTCGCTCCGGCCCGACAGCGCTGGTTGGAAGACACGCGGGACGCACGGACGCGCCCACGTTCACAGCACTGCGGCCGAAGGTCTCGCCGGCACGACGGACGAAGATCCGCGGTGCCCCGGGCGCCGGGCCCCGAGGGGCCAGTATGTCGACGGTCCGGTGGAGGGCTACTCCCCTTCAACTCGGCCAAGCCTACCCGATCACCGCTCCCGGCCGCCCGGCGCGGAACCGCGGCCGGCCCGGAGCGCCCGCCCCGGACGCCTGACCGCCCGCCCCGGAGCGCCCGCCCTACGCGGACGGGCCGCCGGCCCGAACCAGCCCCCGGCCGACCAGTTCCAGCACCACCACGACCGCCGTCGACTCCACCGCGAGCAGCGCCACCAGCACGAACAGCTGCACCGTGCCGGCCTGGACCGGCGAGGCCCCGCCGAGCAGCATGCCCACGAACGCCCCCGGCAACGTGACCAGGCCCACCGTCCGGGTCTGGTCGAGCGCCGGGACGAGCGAGGTGGCGGCGGCCGTCCGGCAGATCTCCATCCGGGCGTCCCGCTCCTCGAGGCCGAGCGCCAGCGCCGCCTCGACCTCGCCGTGCCGCTGGCGCAGCTCGTCCAGGGCCCGCCGCCCGGACAGCGAGGTGGCGGTGAGCGCGCCGCCGATCAGGATGCCGGCGACCGGGATGACCGACAGGCCCTTCGGCGGCAGCAGTCCGCTGCCGAGCAGCAGCACCAGCACCGGCAGCACCCCGGCACCGATCGGCGCGGCCGCCCACAGCCAGGCCCGCCCCCGGCCCGGGACCATCCGCCGTCCGGCGGTCCGCACCGCGACCGAGAACATCAGCAGCACGAACAGCGCCGACCACCACAGCGAGTCGACCACCCAGGCGATCACCAGCGCGACGACGGCGAGCTGGGCCACCGCGCGCAGCCCGGCCCGCAGCACCGCGCGCCCGTGCCCGAGCCGGCCCCACCCCGCCACCGCGACGGCGGCCAGCAGCAGCACCGCGGTGACCGCGCCCAGCGCCGGGGTCACCGGCAGCAGCTGCCCCCCACCGGCGGCCGACAGGACACCGGGCACCCGTCAGATCCAGGTGGTGAACCACATCCGGTCCTGCCAGGACGTCATCGGGATCACCTCCGCGGTGTACAGCGGGTAGAAGAAGGCGAAGCAGGCCATGATCGCGAGCACGACCAGCCCGGCCCCGGCCGCGCCGATCCGCCGCCGTTCGGGCGAGCAGCCCTCGGGGCCGAGCATCGCCCCCAGCATCTGCGCCACGGCCAGGCAGAGGAAGGGGACGAGCACCACCATGTAGAAGGAGAAGACCGTCCGCTCCTGGTACTGGAACCACGGCAGGTAGACGCCGGCCACCGCGCACAGCACCGCGCCGGAGCGCCAGTCCCGGCGGAAGGCCCACCGCCAGAGCAGGTAGACCAGGGCGAAGCAGGCCGTCCACCAGAGCAGCGGGGTGCCGAGGCCGAGGATCTGCGCCGCGCAGCCGCCGGACGCGGTGCAGCCGCGCTGGCCGGCCGGCACCTGCTCCCAGTACATCGAGACCGGCCGGCCCTGGACCAGCCAGCTGAACGGGTTGGACTGGTAGGTGTGCGGGCTGCTGAGGCCGGTGTTGAAGTCGTACATCTGCGCGTGGTAGTGCCAGAGGCTGCGCAGCGGCGCGGGCACCCAGCTCATCGGGAGCTGCGGCAGCGGGACGCCGAGGAAACTGTCCGGGGAGAGCCCGGCCCGGTCGTCGGCCCAGTGCCGGTCGAAGCCGCCGCCGGTCGCGCCCTTGCCGCCGCCGGTGAACAGCCAGCCGGCCCAGCCGCCGACGTAGACCACGAACGCGGCGCCGACCGTGGCGAGGAAGGCGGGCGCGGCGTCCCGGCGGAGCATCGAGCGCCAGGGGCGGCGGGCGCCGGCCCAGCGGCGGCCGGACCGGTCCCACAGCACGGTGAGCACACCGAAGGCGGCCAGCACCATGACGCCGTTCCACTTGACCCCGGCGGCGGCGCCCAGGCAGACGCCGGCGGCGATCCGCCAGGGCCGCCACCCGAGCCGGACGGTGTCCCCGCCCCGGTCGGGGAGGACGGCGGCGAGCCGGTCCCGGGCGTGGTCGCGGTCGATCAGCAGCGCGCCGAAGGCGGCCAGGACGAAGAACATCTGGACGCCGTCGAGCAGGCCGACCCGGCTCATCACCAGTTGCAGGCCGTCCACGGCCATCAGCAGGGCGGCGGTGCAGCCGATCAGGGTGGAGCCGAAGAGCCGGCGGCCGATCCGGGCCAGCATCAGCACGGTGACGGTGCCGAGCAGCGCGGTCATGAAGCGCCAGCCGAAGGGGTGCAGGCCGAAGGCCCACTCGCCGAGCGAGATCACCCACTTGCCGAGCGGCGGGTGGGCGATGAACTCGGGCGCCGAGGTGAGCGGGATCTGCTGCGGGACGGCGAGCACCTGCTCGTTCGCGTGCTCCGGCCAGGTGCCCTCGTAACCCTGTTGCAGCAGGGACCAGGCGTCCTTGGGGTAGTAGGTCTCGTCGAAGACGAAGGCGTTGGGGTGGCCGAGGTTCCAGAACCGCAGCAGACCGGCGAAGAGCGCCACCGTGATCGGCCCGAGCCAGTCCCAGCGGGCCGCCGCCAGGCGCGGCAGCCCTCGCCGCTCCGGTGCCGGGGCGGCGGGCTCCGTCGCGGCCGGTGGGTGGGTGAGCGCCGCTTGGGTCATGGTCTCGGTAGCCTCGCCGCTTCGCCGTTCTCGCCGGGTGCCGGCCCCGAGGGGGTCGGGCCGGACGGTCAACAGCCACCGACACTATGTGCCGGTGGGCGCGAAACCAAGCGCGACGGGCGCCGGACAGGTGACCTGTCGGGCGCCCGTCGCGGGGCGGTCGGGCGGCGCGGTCAGGCGGCGGCCTGCAGCTCCCGGACCGGCCGGGCCGGGGTGCGGACCGGGGTGGCGGGGGCCTGCTCGTCCCCGACCGAGGGAGCCGCGTTGTCCTGGGCCGCGGTGAGGTGGGGCCGCAGGCGCAGCGCCAGGACCACGATCAGCACGGTGCAGCCGGCCATCGCCGCCAGGTAGAGCGGCCAGGTGCCGGAGCCGACCAGCAGCACGCCCACGGCGGGGCCGACGGCGATCGCGACCTGCTTCACCAGGGCGTAGCCGGAGTTGTAGGTGCCGAGCAGCCGGGCCGGGGCGAGGTCCGCGACGATCGGGCCCATGGTCGGGGCGAGCAGCGACTCGCCGACGCCGAACAGGGCGTAGATCGAGACGATCGCGACCGTGGCGGCCATCGCCTCGGTCCGGACCAGACCGGCCACCAGGGCCATCGCCCAGGCGCCGAGCCAGACCACGCCGGCGGCGGCCATCGCGGTGGTGCGGCGGCGGCGGGCGGTGATCCGCACCATGAACATCTGCAGCACCACGATGGTCAGCGCGTTGGCGCCGATGGCGATGCCGAGGGTGGACGGGGCGGTGCCGACGGTGTCGGTGGCGAAGGCCGCGACGCCGGACTCGAACTGGCCGTAGCAGGTGAAGAAGATCAGCCCGGCGAGCACGCAGAGCCGGAGCATGGCCTTGTCGGCGACCAGGGCGCGCAGGCCCCGCGGGGCGTCGGCGCCGTCCTGGACGAGCACCGGCGCGGCCTTCGGGATCCGCGCGGTGCCGGTCACCAGGGCGAGGCCGAGGAAGGTCACCGCCTCGATGGTGAACAGCCGGGTCAGGCTGGCCGGGTCGGCGACGTCCACGATCTGCCCGCCGACCAGCGCGCCGATGCCCATGCCCAGGTTGATCAGGGTGAACTGGAGCGCGAAGGCGTGCGAACGGGTCGCGGCCGTGGAGCAGCGGACGATCATCGTGGCGAGCGCCGGCTGGCAGGTGGTGACACCCGCGCCGAACAGGAACGAGGAGACCAGCAGGGCCGGGGTGCCGGTGGCGTGCCCGAAGGCGAACGCGCCGGTGGCGGCCAGCGCGGCGCCGGCCAGCAGCACCGGGCGCGGGCCGTAGCGGTCGATGCCCCGGCCGGTGAACGGCAGCACGGCGAGCGCGGCCAGCGCGAAGACGGTGAACACCATCCCGGCGGCCAGGGAGCCCAGCCCGCGCACCTGGTCCACGTACACGAACATGTACGGCATCGTGAACCCGCTGCCGAACGCGCTGAGCGCGTTCCCGATCTGGACGCGGCGCAGCGGGCCGCCCGCTCCACGTCGCTGCTGCCTCTGCTGCTTCACCGTGCCGGTCACCGTGCACACCCCTTCCTGTGGACTCCGCCCGTCGGGGCTTCGTCGATTTTCACTGGATACTCTTAAGCCCGGAAGACTTAAGAGCTAAAGTTTGACCCTAAAGTCTTAGCACCGGAAGAGTGTGGAGTCAAAGTCTTAAGGAGTGCACCCCACATGCGACACTGGTCCGCATGACTGCAGAGAAGCCCGCGCCGGCCACCGCCCGCGAGCTGGGCATCGCCGAGCAGGTGGCGCTCTACCAGCGGGAGTTCCCCACCGTGGACCCCCAGGTCGAGACCATCGTGCAGACCCTCTCCCGGGTCGCCCGGCGGATGACCGTCGCCTACGACCGGCAGCTCACTGTGCTGGGAATCACGGCCGCGGAGTGGGAGGTGCTCAAGGCGCTGGTGGTGTCCGGCAGCCCGTACCGGCTCGGGCCGGGCGAGCTGGCGAAGCGGCTCGGGCTGACCCCGGCCGCGATGACCCACCGGGTCGACCGGATGGTGGCCGAGGGCCTGGTCACCCGGGACCGGGACGAGGCCAACCGGGTCCGGGTGATCATCGAGCTGACCGACCTCGGCCGGGACAAGTGGCTGGAGTCGATGCGGATGGCCGCCGTCTTCGAGGAGGAGCTGCTCCAGGACGTCGTCGGCGAGGACCGCGCGGTGCTCGCCGGGATGCTGGCCCGGATGCTGCGGCGGATCGAGGAGAGCCGGCCGGACACCCCGGGGCGCACCGCCGACCAGGACTGACCCTCGCCCGGGCACGAAAGACGTCCGGGCACCGAAAGACGTCCGGCCCGCCGGGGGATGTCCCCCGGCGGGCCGGACGCTCGGTGCGACGGGAACGAGGGTCCGTCAGGTCCTCACCCGGTCGGTACTACGGGGTCAGCAGGGGCCGTTGTCGGTCCAGACGCCCCACTGGCCGCTCAGCGACGGGTCGTCGCCCTTGGTCCACCACTTGTTGGTGTAGTAGTGACCCTTCCAGGAGACCTTGGTCGAGGTCGCGTAGGTGGCGGCCGCGTCCCAGCTCGGGGCACCCGCGCAGCCCGGCGGGGTGGTCGGCGGCGTGGTCGGCGGGGTCGTGGGCGGCGTGGTCGGCGGCGTGGTCGGCGGAGTCGTGGGCGGCGTGGTCGGCGGGGTCGTCGGCGGGGTGGTCACCGGCGGCGCCGGGCAGCCCGCGGCGGAGCCGTTGGTGGCCTCGACCATCTTGTCGAACAGGCTGGTCTTGGTGCCCAGGTCGTACAGCGAGAAGGCGAAGGAGCCGCCGAGGCCGTTGCAGTGCGCGTAGTCCAGCTTGGCCTGGATCGAGCGGGCGTCCTCACCGGACCAGAAGGTGCTGCCGTCGTAGAAGTACGTCGTCTTGGCGTCCTCGTCCCAGTACGTCTTCGCCGGGTTGTCGACGAAGCCGGCCAGCTCCTTGTACATCTGGATGCCCGCGACGTTGCCCGACATGGAGGCACCCGCGGCGGGGCCGGTGGCGGGCTGGAAGAGACCGTTCTTGCCGTTGTTCTGGACGCCGGTCCAGCCGCGGTAGTAGAACGGCACACCCACGTTGATCTTGTTCGCGGGGAAGCCGCCCGGGATGCCGTACTGCTGGTCACCGGCGGTGTAGGCCTTGACGGCCGAGTCGACCGAGTACTTGCCGGTGCCACCGGGGACCGGCGTCATCGGGTCGTTCGGGCCGGCGTAGATCGGGGCCTGGTGGTTGGTCGGGCCCTTGGCCTCCCAGCCGCCGTGCATGTCGTACGTCATGATGTCGAGGAACGACAGGTACTGACCGATCTTGTCGGTCTCGACGTTCTTGATCTTGTCCTGGCCGGCACCCACCGCGGCCGCGGTGTAGTAGCTCTTGCCGTCGGTCTTGCCCTGGGCGTCGAGCTGCTCGCGCAGCTCCTTCAGCAGCAGGGTGAAGTTCTGCTTGTCGTTCGGGCTCGACAGGTTGCCGGTGTGGCCGCCGCCGCCCGGGTACTCCCAGTCGATGTCGATGCCGTCGAAGATGCCGGCCGCCGAGCCCGGGCCGCCGTAGCCGGCCTCGACCGGCAGGTTGCCCTTGATGAACATGTCGATGCAGGACGAGACCAGCTTCTTGCGCGAGGCGTCCGAAGCGGCCGCCGCCGAGAAGTACTTGGAGTACGTCCAGCCGCCCAGCGAGATCAGGACCTTGAGCTTGGGGTTCTTCGCCTTCAGCTTCTTCAGCTGGTTGAAGTTGCCCACGATCGGCTGGCCCCAGACGTCGCCGACGCCGTCGACCGAGATGTCCGGGCCGAAGCTCTTCTGGTAGTCGGCGAAGGAGTCGCCCGCACCGTCACCGGCGTTGGGGTTGTTCTCGTCCTGGCTCGCCGCCTTGTTGGCCTCGAAACAGGTGAGGCTGGTGGGGTTGATGTTGGCGAACGAGTAGATCAGGTAGTCCAGCTTCCCGGCCACGCCGGTGTCCTGGATGGTCTTCGGGTAGTACCCGTTCGCGTAGATCGACCACTGGTCGAAGTAGGCCACCTTGATGCCGCCGCTGGTGGCGGGCGCGCCGGTGGAGTTGGTGACGGCGGCGTTGGCCGTGGCGCCGCCGGTGAGCGCGAGACCCGCGCCGAGCAGCAGGGACGCCGTGGTGCCGGCGGCGATCGCGGTCAGGCTCTTGGACCGCTTGCGGCGGCCGCCCTCCTGAACCGGGGCCCCGGCCCTTTCGATGCGTGAACGGAGCATGGGTGCGTGACTCCTGGTGTGGGGGATTCCGCCGGTCCGGGAACGTGCGCACGGGGTGGGGCCGTACGACCAGGACATGACAGAACGGGATGGGGGAATCGAACGGAACATGCCTTGACGGACGCCGGGATATGCCGAACCGGCGCCAGCGGCGAACCGCTGACGCCGGCTCAGGGGCTCCCTGCACCTGGGCACTAAAATGGACTAGACCAACTACCCCGTCAAGGGGTGATGTTGCGGCTTGAGCCGCCGTTAAGGTTCCGCCGGAACGCGTCCGCCCCCGCTGACCTGGGGGTCAACGGGAGCGGAGGAGGTCGGACGGCCGACCCGGAGTCGGCCGGGTCCGCTCAGTACCGGACGGCATTGGCGACCACGGCCTTCACCGAGCCGGAGAGGTCCCGGTTGCTGAGCGCCTTCGCCTCGGTGCTCTTCCCGGCCTCGACGTCCGGCACGGTCACCGCGGTCGCGTCCAGCACGTTGCCGCTGTCGTCGGTGAAGTTGACCTGGACCACGTACCGGGCGCTGCCCTGCTGCTCGTGGTTGGTGACGGTCAGCGTCGTCTGGGCCTTGCCGTCCGTGAAGGACACCGCCCCCGCCGAGACGTCCGCCTTCGCGTCCAGGCCGCCCTTGACCCCGGCGAGCGCCGAGGAGGCCGCGGCCTGGGCGGAGGAGGCCGCGGAGGCCAGGGACGAGGAGATCCCGCCGGCCGCCGAGGCGAGCGCCGAACTCGCGGCCGAGGCGGCGGCGGAGGCCGCTCCCGCGATGCCCGACCCCACCTGGCCGGCGGCCGAGGAGACCGCGCTGCCCGCGCTGCTGCTCGACGAGCAGCCCGCCAGCGCGGCGCCGCCGAGCAGGGCGGCACCCACGACCGCGGCCACGGCGCGGCCGGGCCGGCGGACGGCGGGGGCCTGCGGGTCCCCGGCGGTGGGCCGCGGCGGCGCGGCCGGGCGCGGGGTGGCGGCGGCAGTGCCGGTCCCGTCGGCGACGGAGATGACTGGGGTGGCAGTGGTGGCAGTGGTGGCAGTGGTGGCGGAGGTGGCGGAGGTGGCAGCGGTCCGGCGGGGCGGAGCCGCGGTGCGGCGGAGCGGCTGGCGGTCCATCGGGGTCCTCGATTCTGGCCGGCGCCGGGGGCCCGGCGCGCCTCCCCGCCCACGTTCCGGGGGCCGGGAGACGCTCGCCAACAGGGGTGGTGCGTTCGGGTGAGCCCGGCCGGGCGGCGCCGGACGGGGGCGTTCGGGTGAGGTTCGGGCGGCGTTCGGGTGGGGTTCGGGGGCGGTTCGGGGGCGGTTCGGGGGCGCCCCGGCCCGGAGCACGAGCGGCCTCAGGAGAGCCCGGAGCCGTCCTGGGTGTCCGCCTCCACCGCCGCGCGCTCCTCCGCCAGCCGGACGGCGTGCCGCCGGCGGGCCACCACGCCGTACGCGGAGGCTGCGCTCGCCACGAAGGCCAGGGCGCCGACCCACGGCTGGTCGAAGGCGTGCCCGGTCAGGTGGTCGACCGAGTACCGGCCGGGGCCGGCCAGCCCCAGCGCCAGCCCGGTCGCGCCCAGGAACGCCGGGTACTCGTAGCCGCCGGACATCACGAAGAAGCCGGCCGGGGCGTGCACCGCGACCGCGCCGGCCATGGTGCCGGCCACCACCGCGCCGGCCGCCGGCGTGGCCAGCCCGACCAGCAGCATCGCGCCGCCGCCCGCCTCACCGAGCCCGGCGGCCAGGGCGCTCTGGCGCGCCGGATGGAAGCCCATCGCCTCCATCGCCTTGGCGGTGCCGTCCAGGCCGCCACCGCCGAACCAGCCGAACAGCTTCTGGGTGCCGTGGGCGATCAGCACACCGCCGACGGCGCCGCGCAGGGCCAGCAGACCCAGGTCCTTACGGTTCAGAGCCATGTCGAAGTCCCCTTCGGGAGCCCTCCGCCGAATGGTGGGGAGGTCCGGCTTCCATGGCACCGGAAACGACGGCCCCACTCGACCCGGGGCGGCCGTTCGGGCGAATGACGGCGCGAGAGGGAATAACCGGCCGGGGGCGTGGCGGCCGGGCGGCGGTGATTGTCGCGGCCATGCTTGGCCCATGTTCGTCTTCAACCTGAGCAGCGCCTTCATCGCCTTCTTCGCCGTGGTCGGCCCGCCGAAGGTCCTGCTGTCCTTCGCCCGGCTGGCCACCACCCGGACCACCGGGGAGCTGCGGCGCCTCGCGGCGTGGAGCACCGTCGTCTCCGCCGTGATCGGTGCGGTGATGGCCCTCAGCGCGGACTTCGTCACCACGCTGTTCCACATCAGCGACCAGTCGCTGCAGCTCGCCGGCGGGCTGATCTTCTTCGTCTACGCGGTCGCCCTGGTCTTCGGGGTCCACCTGGGCTGGGGCACCGACGTGGAGGACGAGCACCTCGTCAGCCCGCTGGTGGACGGCATCCGCGAGCTGCTGCTGCCCTACCTGGCCAGCCCGCTCGCGGTCACCGCGGTGCTGGTCGCCTCGCTCACCAAGGACGACTGGGGCTGGCGCACCACCGTGGCCGGCGCCTACATCGCGGTGGTGCTGATCAACTACGTCTGCGTCGCCCTGCTCGCCCCGCTGATGCGGCGCAGCCACCGCACCTCGCTGGAGGTGCTCTCCCGGCTGCTCGGACTGCTGCTGGCGGCGGTCGGCGTCGAGCTGTTCCTGAACGGGCTGGCCGGACTCGGCCTGCACCTGCCCGACGGGCACTGAACCGCCCGCCGGTACAGGGCCGGGCCCGCGGGCCCGGCCGCTCAGACCGCCGCGGCCAGCCGGACCAGCGCCTCCGCGATCCGGTCGCGCACCAGCGGGTCGGCGACCAGTCCGTCCGCGCCGACGTCCCCGCGCGCCAGCGGCAGCCGGACGCAGGCCGCCTCCACCACGGCCGCCCCGGTGTACCCGAGCACGGTGCGCAGCGCCTCCTCCGCACCCAGGCCCCGCCCGGGCCCGGCGGCGTTGATCCAGGCGGCTGGCTTGTCCACGATCTCCATCCCGCCGACCGTCCAGTCCAGCAGGTTCTTGAAGCTGCCCGGCAGGGTCCCGGCGTACTCGGGCGCGCAGATCAGCAGCGCGTCGGCGGCCTCCACGGCCTCGCGCAGCGCGGTGACCGGCTCCGGCAGCGGATCGGTGTCGAGGTCCGGGTTGAAGTGCGGCAGCCCGGCCAGCCCGGTGTAGTAGGTGGTCGCGACGCCCTCGGTGGCCAGCGCCACGACGGCGGCGGTGCGCAGCACCGTCTCGTTGACGGACCCGGTGCGCAGGCTGCCCGGGAGCAGCAGGATGTGACGGTCGTTCGGCATGGGCAGGAACCTATAGCGCGCGGCACCCCGTCCGCGCCGGTTGTCCACCGGTCACGGGACTTCCGCCGGTCACGGCACGACCGCCGGTCACGGCGTTTCCGTCGATCACCGCACGACCACCGGTCACCGCACGACCACCGGTCACGGCACGACCACCGGCCGCCAGGGCACCGGGCTGGAGAGGATCATCGAGCTGGCCGGCTGGCCGTAGGCGCCGAGGCGGTCGATCAGGGCCTCGAAATCGGCCATCGCGGGAACGGCCACCAGCAGGGCGCAGCAGGCTCCGCCGGTCACCCGGTGCAGCTGGAGCACCTCCGGCCACCCGGCCACCTCCGGGTCGCGGAGCACGCAGCGCGGACCGTAGCACTGGATCTGCACCAGCGCGGTGATCGGCAGGCCGGCCCGGGTGAGGTCGACGTGGGCGTGGTAGCCGGCGATCACCCCGTCGGCCTCCAGCCTCCGGACCCGTTCGGCCACGGCGGGTGCGGAGAGGCTCACCCGGCGCGAGAGTTCGTTGTAGGAGAGGCGGGCATCGGCCTGCAGCTCGGCCAGCAGTCGGCGGTCGACGGTGTCCACGGCGGGCTCCCGAGGGTGTGTGCGGGTGTCCTCCGGTTGGCCGGATCCCACCGCTTTGCGATCGTGAAGAGGATCAGGAAAACACCTCTTGTACGACAGGCGCGACCGGCGTTGCCGTGCCCGCCGCCCATTCAAATGCGGGACCGGGCCACCGCACAATGGGGCCCCGGCGAGGACCGGGGCGACGGGACCGGATCCCGGGCCCGTCCGGTGGTCCCGCCGCCGGTGACTTCAGGAGGGATCGGTATGGGGCACGACACGGTGGAGAAGCCCAACCTGTCGTTCGGACGGACCGGGGAGCCGGTCCGGGGCACCCCGTACGCGCGCTACGCCCGGCTGGACGAACTGCACAGCCTGCAGCACCCGCTCAGCGAGGCCCCGGCCGAGCTGTCGTTCATCGTCACCACCCAGGTGATGGAGCTGCTGTTCGGCCTGCTGCGGCACGAGTGGACACTCGCCCAGCGGGCGCTGCGCGCGGACGACCTGCCGGGCGCACTGGCCGCGCTGCGCCGGGGCACCCACGTCCAGGACGTGCTGACGGAGTCCTGGGACCTGCTGGCCACGATGACCCCGCAGGAGTTCAACTCCTTCCGCTCGGTGTTCGGCGAGGCCTCGGGCTTCCAGTCCTCGGCCTTCGTGCACCTGGAGTTCCTGCTCGGCAACAAGAACGCCGCGCTGCTGCGGATGTACGACGACAGCCCGGCCGCGCTCGCCGAGCTGACCGAGGTGCTGCGCTCCCCCGGTCTGTACGACGACGCGCTGGCGCTGCTGGCCCGGCGCGGCCTGGAGCTGCCGGACACCGTGTCCGAGCGGCGCCACCAGAGCGACGAGGCCGTGGCCGCGGCCTGGCGGCGGGTCTACGCCGAGGACGGGTACGCCGAGCTGCGGCCGCTGGCCGAGGCACTGCTGGACGTCGCCGAGCGGGTGACCCGCTGGCGCCACCGCCACCTGATGGCGGTCAAGCGGGCGATGGGCGCCAAGCCCGGCTCGGGCGGCTCCAGCGGCCTGAGCTGGCTGCGCCGCTCCGCCGAGCAGGACGTCTTCCCCGAACTCTGGGAGATCCGGGACGGGATGTGACCGGCACCGGCCGGGCAGGAACCGGGGGGACGCCGAACGGCGCGGACCCCCGCGGGCCGCGGGCGGGACGCCGCGGACACGGACGAGGAACGGGAAA
This sequence comes from Streptomyces sp. TLI_053, assembly GCF_900105395.1. NCBI lineage: Bacteria > Bacillati > Actinomycetota > Actinomycetes > Kitasatosporales > Streptomycetaceae > Streptomyces > Streptomyces sp. TLI_053. The sequence continues at coordinate 6,454,418 of NZ_LT629775.1, read as the reverse complement.
GGGCAGGGCATGATCACTCGCGAGGAGTGCGCGGCGCTGGACGCCGCCGACCCGCTGGCGGCGTTCCGCGGGGAGTTCTCCCTGCCGCCGGGGGTGATCTACCTGGACGGCAACTCGCTCGGCGCGCTGCCGGTCCGCACCCCCGAGCGGGTGCGGACCGTGGTCGAGGAGGAGTGGGGCCGGGAGCTGATCCGCAGCTGGAACGACGCGGGCTGGTTCGAGCAGCCGTACCGGCTGGGCCGGCGGATCGCCCCGCTGGTCGGCGCCGCGCCCGAGGAGCTGGTGGTCTGCGACACCACCTCGGTGAACCTCTTCAAGGTGCTGGCGGCGGCGCTGCGACTGCGGCCGGGCCGTTCCACCGTGCTCGGCGACCGGGCCGCGTTCCCCACCGACCTCTACATCGCCGAGGGCGTGACCGGGCTGGTCCCCGGCGCCCGCAGCCTGCTGGTCGACCCGGCCGAGCTGGACGCGCACCTGGACGGGGACGTGGCCGCGGTCGTGCTCTCGCACGTCGACTACCGGACCGGTGAACTCCTCGACATGCCCGGGATCACCGCCCGGGCGCGGGCCGCCGGGGCGCTGATGATCTGGGACGTCTGCCACTCGGTGGGCGCACTGCCGGTCGAACTCGGCGCGAGCGGGGCGGACTTCGCGGTCGGCTGCACCTACAAGTACCTGAACGGCGGCCCCGGTTCGCCGGCCTTCCTCTACGTCGCCGAGCGGCACCTGGCGGCCGGGCCGCTGCAGCCGCTGAGCGGCTGGTTCGGGCACGCCCGCCCGTTCGCCTTCGAGCCCGGCTACGAGCCCAAGGACGGCATCGGCCGCTTCCTCACCAGCTCGCCGTCGCTGCTCGGCCAGGCCGCGCTGGAGTCCTCGCTGGACATCTGGGAGCGGGCGGACCGGGACGCCGTCCGGGCGAAGAGCCTGGCGCTGACCGATCTGTTCATCGCCCTGGTGGAGGACCTCGAGGGGATCGAGGTGGTCACCCCGCGCGAGCACGGGCGGCGCGGCAGCCAGGTGGCACTGCGGCACGCCGACGGGTACCCGGTGGTGCAGGCGCTGATCGCCCGCGGGGTGATCGGGGACTTCCGCGCGCCGGACCTCATGCGCTTCGGCTTCACCCCGCTCTACCTCTCCCACACGGAGGTGTGGGACGCCGCGCGGCACCTCGCCGAGGTGCTGGCGAGTGGCGAGTGGAAGGACGAGCGCTTCGCCCGCCGCGGCGAGGTGACCTGAGCCGCCGGGGTGACACGCCCCACAGCGCCGGAGCGGTTCGCCCTCGATCCGCCCGGAAAAGATCCTCCTTGACCGATCGTCAGCTCGAAGGAGGGTCGCATGGACCTGGAACTCGGACCGCTGAAGCCCGAGCCCGCTGAACTCGTCCTGGGACTGGCCTTCTTCTTCCTGGTGCTCCTGACCCTCGGCCGGGTGGTACTGCCGCGGGTCGAGCGGGTGCTCGCCGAGCGGCACGACGCCACCGAGGGCCGACTGGAGCGGGCGGCCGCCACGGTCGCCGAGGCCGAGCGGACGCTGGACGAGTACCGGCAGGAGCTGGCGGCGGCGCGGCACGAGGCGGCGCGGATCCGGCAGCAGGCCGCCGAGGAAGGCGCGGCGGCCGTCGCGGCGGCCCGCGAGGAGGGCCTGCGCGAGCGCGATCTGCTGCTCGCCGAGGCCGACGCGCGGCTCGCCGTGGACCGGGCGTTCGCGGAGGCGGCGCTCCGGGAGGACGTCGGGCGGCTGGCCACCGAGTTGGCCGGCCGAGTGGTCGGCGAGTCGGTGGCGGCTGTCTCCGCCGAGCGCCGCACGGTGGAACGCTTCTTCGACCGGCCCACCACCGAGGAACGCTGAGCCGACACCGCGGCGGTCCCGCACCCGGGTTCCGGGTGCGGGACCGTTGGCGTCACGGCGCCGTTCGCGTCACAGCGCCGTTCGCGTCACGGGGCCCGTCAGCTCCTGGACCAGCCGCCCGTAGACGGCGAAGGCCGGCTTGGGGGTGTAGTCGTCGCGGAGCAGGCCGAAATGATGGAACAGGCCCGGCCCCGCGCTGTCCGCGTCGCGCAGGCCGAAGTGGCTGTAGCCGGTGAGGTTCAGCTCCCCGGCGAGCCCGGCCACCGTCCGGACCACCTCCTCGACCACTTCCGCCTGCCGCTGCTCGGGGCGGTCCGGGCCGGTCGGCCAGCCGTGCTCGCACACCCTGACCGGCACCGCCGCCCCGATCCCGGCCCGGACCACGACCTCCCGCCGGAAGCCGGTGAGCACCGCCGCGACCGCCGCCCCGAGCCGCTCGGCCGGGACGAGGCGGAAGACGTCCGGGAAGAAGTCCAGGCCGACGTAGTCCAGCGCGCGGTGGAACCGCTCGTCGGCCAGCTCGCCGAGCGCGGACCAGAACGGCTCGGCCGGGTCCGGGCTGAAGGCCGCGTTGAACCCCACCGCGAGACCCAGGCCGAGGGCGAGCGCCTCCTCCTTGGCCGCGACCACCCCGTCGACCAGCGCCCGCAGGACGCCCGGGGCGGAGCCGTCGAGCACCGGTGAGTCGACGTTCGGCTCCTCGCAGATCTGCAGGGTGCCGATCCGTCCGCCCCCGGTGCGGACCGCGTCCCGGACGAAGTCGGTCCAGCCGTCCGGCCGGTCGCCGGGACCGCGGTACTGGAGCACCAGGTCGAGCCGGCGCCCCTCGCCGAGGTACCGCTCCGGCTCGGCCGGGGTGGGCGGCAGGCCCGGGCCGGGCGGGTACGAGCGGTAGGCGCGGACCAGCAGGGTCGGTGCGGTGCCCTGGAGTTCGCGCAGCGCGGCGGTGATCCGCGCCGGGTCGTCCGGGCTGACGGGGGTGATCACGCCGCTCTCGTCGCCGAGCAGGCCGCCGGGGTAGACGCCGAAGGTGAAGGTCATGGCTCCACCGTAGCCGAAATTATTGGTGTCACTGCAAGTTTGGTGCGGCACTATGATTCCCGTATGGGACTTCGCGAGGAGAAGAAGCGGCAGACCCGGACCCTGCTCGCCGACACCGCGACCGCGCTGTTCGCCGAGCACGGGTTCGAACGGGTCACGGTGGCCGAGGTGGCCCGGGCCGCCGGCGTGGCCGTCAACACGGTCTTCAACTACTTCCCGACCAAGGAGGACCTCTTCTTCGACCGGCAGGAGGAGGTGGTCGCCCGGCTGGCCCTGGTCGTGCGCGAGCGGCCGCCCGGCACCTCCCCCGTGGACGCCGTCCGGACGGAGCTGCTCGCCGGGCTGGACGCGACCGAGCCCACCTACGGGCTGGACCCGCGGGCCGCGGCGTTCTGGCGGACGATCGAGGACAGTCCGGCGCTGCGGACCCGGCTGCTCGACCTCGGCGAGCGCGCCGAGGAGGCACTGGCCGGGGCGCTGGCCGAGGAGGCCGGCACCCCGCCCGGCGATCCGCTGCCCCGGCTGGTGGCGGGCGCGCTGGCCGGGGGGCACCGGGCGGCGCTGGCGGAGGTCCGCCGGGGCATGGTGGCGGGCGAACCGGTGGACGCCGTCCGGACCCGGGTCGTGGCCGCGGTCACGGCGGCCTTCGGCCTGCTGGCGGCGGGCCTCGACGACTGGCCGGGCCGGGCCGGGCCGGGGGCCGAACCGCGCGGCACGGGAGCACGCACGGGGCCGCCCGGTCGGAGTGACCGGGCGGCCCGGGAGAGCGCCGCGAGGGGGCGCTAGCTGTGGCGGCCGCGGCGACGGGCGGCCAGCACGGCGAGGCCGCCGAGAGCGAGCAGACCCGCGCCGGCCAGACCGAAGACCACCGGGGCGTTGCCCGCGCCGGTGGAGGGCAGCTGGCCGCCCCCGCCGCCGTGGGTGGGCCCGGGGTGGTGACCGGTCGGACCGTGGCTGCTCGGACCGTGGCTCGACGGGCCGTGGCTGGTGGGCGCCGCACTGGAGGAGCTGGGCGAGGTGGTCGGGGTGGTCGGCACGGCCGAGCTGGTGGTCGGCGTCGGCGAGGTCGGGGTCGGGGTCGGGGTCGGGGACGTCGTGGTGGGCGTCGGCGAGGTCGGCGCCGGGGAGGTGGTGGTCTCGGTCGGGGTCGGCGTCGGGGAGGTCGGCGAGGGCGACGGCGAGGTGGGCGAGGGGCTCGGCGTGACGTCGCACTCCGGCAGGTCGCCGTCGAACGGGTAGCTGTGGAGCTCGTACCCGCCCGTCCCCGTGTGGATCAGGTTGCCCGCGAGGTACACCCGCCCGTTCATGCCCGGCTGGGAGATGGTCGTCGTGCCGCCCGGGTTGCCCGCCAGCACCGAGCCCTGGAACTGCGCGCTGCCGAGGATCTGCGCGTTGGTGGCGGTCGGGAAGTTGTACATCAGCTTCGACCGCATGTCGGTGGTCTGGTCCCCCGCCAGGCCGGTCCCCGTGTAGGTGTTGATGATCGGGCTGTCCCCGAGCATGTTCACCACGACGGTGGCGCCGGCCGGGATGTTGGCGAAGACCAGGCCGATCTGCCCGCCGGTCGGCGAGGCAAGATTCTGGGAGACGTTGAAGACCTGCTTCATGCTGGTCCCGTCACCGGTGAACGTGGCCTCGCTGGAGGTGACCGCGACGGTGCCGGTGGCGGCGGCCCGCCCGACGCAGTCGGAGACCTCCTCGATCTGGGTCAGCACGGTCTGGTAGGGCGCGGCGGCGTTCGGGTCCGCGATCGACTCACCGGTGGGGTCGATGCTGACGGTGCCGGTGACGGTGCCCGCGTGGCGCAGGTTGCCGAAGGCCGGACCCTTCGAGTCGCTGCCGCCGATCAGGATGCTGTTGCCGGTCACGGCGTCGACGTTGCCGCCGGTGGTGACGAAGTCGCTGCCGTTCGGCGGCACCACGCGCGAGCCGACGCCGACCACGCCCATGTTGTAGATGCCGCCGCCGTTCTTGTCGACGGTCAGGTTCCCGAGCGTGACGATCTTGCCCCCGGCCTCGGCCGCCCGGCCGTTGACGGTGAAGTTGCCGCCCGTGAAGACGTTGATCGTGGCGTCCCGCCCGGTGAAGTCGCCGTTGTTCGGCTCCGGCCAGGTCGCCGGGCAGTCCGGCCCGGTGCAGGCACCCAGCGGCGGGGCCAGCGGCGCAGCCGAACCCACCGTCAGTACCGCCGCCAGCGGCAGTACCGCGACGGCGGTCGCCACCGCGACCCGGACGGTCGTCCGCCCCTGGGGGGACGACTGACGCTTCACGGCGGTTCTCGTGTGTCCCGGCGCACCGGTTCCCTGATCCTGACCCATCGGCACATTCCTCCGCACAGCGAAAAAGGCAGGTGGAGCAGCACCTGCCGGGTTCCAGTTGATCCTGGATCATTCCTGGAGATTTCCAGAGAATCCAGAGATTCGTGATATCCGATACCAAATCGGACTATCCATACCCTACAGACCATCAGCTTCGAGCCGAAAATCCCCCGCCCGGGCGAACCGACCGTGTTCTCCCGGCCCGGGCCCGGCCCCGCTAGGTTGGGGGCATGACTTCCGCGCGCATGACTTCCGACGCGATCGCCACCGTCGCCGCGAGCGCCGACGTGCTGCGCCACCCCGAGGCCGGCGAGCACCTGCTCACCGCCGTCGAGAAGGAGCGCGCCGCCCGCTTCCGGTACGAGTCCGGGCGGGCCGACTTCACCGCCGGACACGTCCTGGTCCGGCTCTGCGCCGCCCGGCTGCTCGGTGTCCCGGCGGCCTCGCTGACGCTCGCGCAGCACTGCCCCGACTGCGGCAAGGGCGACCACGGCAAGCCCTACCTGCCCGAGCACCCCGGTATCTCGGTCAGCCTCTCGCACACCAAGGGCGTGGTCGCCGCCGCCGCCGCGCACGCCCCGATCGGCGTCGACGTCGAGCTCACCGACCGGGGCGGCACCCTGCTCGACGTCGCCCCCCGGGTGCTCGCCGAGGAGGAGCTGCGGCAGGTCCGGGCGCACAACGACCCGGCGCGCGCCTTCCTGCGCCTCTGGGTCCGCAAGGAGGCCCTGATCAAGGTCGGCCGGACCACCCTGGACGGCCTCGCCGCCGTCGACCTCTCCGGGCTGCCGCTCGACCTGCCCGGCGACCGTCCGCTGCTCGGGCGGTTCGAGGACCTGGAGCTGCTCGACTGGGCCGACGAGTCGCACGGCGCGGCCGTCGCGGCGGTCTGCGAGCTGCCGCCGCGGGTGGTGGAGCTGGCCGCGCTGTAGCCGGGAGTGTGGTGGCTGGGAGCGTGGCCGCCGGGGGCCTGGTCGCTGGGGGCGTTGCAGCCGCGACCTGGGTGGATGCCGGTCGGATAAGCGGTGTTAGCGTCCTGGACGGGGCGCTGAGAACCGTCCGCCCCGGCGTGCCCGCGCCGTGACCGCCGCCGGGCCGCCCCGCTGAAAGTCGCAAGGGTGCCCCGCCATGGCCAAGTTCCTGCTGAGCCTGCACGTCCTCGCCTCGGTGCTGTTCATCGGCCCGGTGGCCGTGGCCGTCAGCATGTTCCCGCGCCGGGCGGGCGCCGCGCTGGCCGGCGGGCCCGAGCAGGCGGCCGACGCCGGCATGCTGCGGCAGCTGCACCGGATCACCCAGGTCTACGCGCTGCTCGGGATCGCGGTGCCGGTCCTCGGCATCGGGCTCGCCCAGGTGATGGACGTGCTCGGACAGTCCTGGCTGATCGCCTCGATGGTGCTGACCGCCGTCGCCGCCCTCTCGCTGCTGCTGTTCGTGCTGCCCGCGCAGCAGGCCGCGGTCGACGCGCTCGCCCTGGAGTCCGGCTCGGAGGAGCACGGCAAGGCCGTCCGCGGGCTCAAGCTGCTGCCGATGACGGCCGGCGTGTTCAACCTGCTCTGGGCGGTCGTGGTGGTGCTGATGATCGTCCGGCCGGGATCGACCACCGGCGCCTGACGCCCCGGCGCCCGCGGTAGTACTGTCCGGCCATGACGATCATGGCGGGGATGGGGCCCGGCACCGGGACGGGAATAGGGCCGCTGCTGCGCGGCTGGCGCGAACGGCGACGGCTCAGCCAACTGCAGCTCGCCCTGCTGGCCGACTCCTCCGCCCGGCACATCAGCTTCGTCGAGAACGGCCGCTCCCGGCCCAGCCAGGACCTCGTGCTCCGGCTCGCCGAGCACCTCGACGTCCCGGTCCGCGAGCGCAACGCCCTGCTGCTGGCCGCCGGCTACGCACCGCTCTACCCGGAGAAGCGGCTGGACGACCCCTCGATGGCGGCGCTGCGCTCGGGCATGGAGCGGCTGCTCGCCGCGCACGACCCGTACCCGGCGCTGGTCGTCGACGGGACCTTCCAGGTGCTCGCCGCCAACCGCGCGCTCGGGCTGCTGCTGGCAGGGGTCGAACCGCACCTGCTGGAACCGCCGCTGAACGCGATGCGGATCACCCTGCACCCGGAGGGGCTCGCACCGCGGATCGTGAACCTGCGGCAGTGGCGGCGGCACCTGCTGGAGCGGATGGAGCAGCAGCTCGGACTGGTCCGCTCGGCACCACTGCGGGCCCTGCTGGACGAAGTCAGGGCCTACCCGGAGCCGCCGGGCGCGGCGGAGGAGGCGGCCGAGGACCTCACCGAACTGTTCCCCTTCGCGCTGCCGCTGCGGATCGCGCACGAGGGGCGGGTGCTGTCGTTCCTGTCGACCATCGCGACCTTCAACACGCCGATGGACGTGACCGTCTCCGAGCTGGCCCTGGAGGCGTTCCTCCCGGCCGACGCGGAGACGGTCGCGTACCTCCAGGCCGCCGTGGGGGCGGAGCGGTAGGACCTTCCGGCCGGCGGGGCGACCGGTGCCGGGCGGTCAGGCCGGGATCCGGCGCAGGGTCGTGAACTGGAGGACGCCGAGGAGCGCGACGGTGCCGGCCTGCAGCGGGATCCAGACGTAGCCCGCGGTGGTCGGCCCGAACCACAGCTCCATCGCCACCAGGCTGAGCACCGTCCAGCCCAGGTTGATGTCGATCACCGCCCGCACCGCGGTCCGCGGCGGCTGCGGACGGGCGGCCAGCAGGCCGACCGCCAGGCCGAACACCGTCAGCACGACGCCGAGTTCCAGCAGGGTCGAGCGTCCCACCCCCAGCAGGTCGCCGAGCGGGCCGGAGAAGGCGAGGTAGGCGAGGCCGTTGCCGCCGCTGACCACGGCGTCGACGGCGAGGAGCCGGCGCAGCGCCGTCCAGGAGGCGGGGGCGGTCCGGCGGGCGGTGGTGACGGTGTGGGCGGACATGGCGGATCGGCCTCCGGCGGTGGGGTGGGATCCCGGTCGGCGCTCCGCCGCCGGGTGGACACCACTGTGCCGGGCGGTCGGACGGCCGTCGATTACCTCCGGGGTCATCCCCCGTCCCCGTCCCCGGCGCCGCGTCCCGGGCCGAGGGCGCGTTCCGGCCGGGGGCGCGCCGGAGGTCGTGCCACAGGTCAGGACCACAGGTCAGAGCCGCGGGTCAGGGCCGCAGGTCAGGGCCGCAGGTCAGGGCCGGAAGGCGCGCGGCCGGGCGGCCTCGGCACCCGGCGGCCGCAGCGGCACGCCCGCGCGCTTGACCGCCCGCGCCACGATCGCCGTCTCGGCGCGGCCCACCCCGAGCGGGCCCAGGGTGTCCGTGACGAACCGGTACAGGCCGCCGTGGTCCGGGCAGAACACCGCGGCCATCAGATTGGCCGGCCCGCTGGTCGCGAACACCCCGTGCACCTGCGGGTGCCGGCCCAGTGCCGCGCCGACGGCCGCGAGCCGGGCCGGCGGCACGTCCAGCCACAGGTTGGCGTCCACCGCGAGCCCCAACAGCCTCGGGTCGACGGCGACATGGGTGCGCAGCAGCCCGGTCCCGTCCAGCCGGTGCAGCCGGCGCCGGACGGTGGACTCGGGGGTGCCGGCCGCCGCCGCCAGCATCGCGTGCGACTGCCGGGCGTCCTCCCCGAGCCGGGCCAGCAGCTCGCGGTCGAGCGCGTCCAGCGACACGCCCCCGGGAGCGGGGCGGGCGACCGGCGGTTCGGCGAGCGCGGCCGCCTCCGTCTCCTCCAGGTGGCCGGAGCGCCAGTGGCCGGCGTCCGCGAAGGCGTGCAGCACGGCGTGGACGGTGGTCTCGGTGACCGCGGCGGTGGCGGGCAGCTGCCCGTGCAGCAGCCGGTCGCGCGCGCCGGCGCCCGCGAGCATCACCGCGCCGACCTCCTGGCCGCCGAGCATGACGTCGACGAAGGGCACGTCCGGCCGTTCGGCCAGCGCCCGGGCGACGGCGTCGCCCTTGCCCTGCAGCACCCGGATCCGCAGCAGCAGCGCGCCGACCGCCGCGTCCTCGACCTCGGGCATCCGGACCACCCGGACCAGGCCGGTCTGCTGGAGCCGGACGAGCCGGCGGGTGACCGTGCGCGGGGAGACGCCGAGCACCTCGGCGATCCTCCCGGCCCCGGCCCGGCCGTTCACCTGGAGCGCGCAGACCAGCCGGCGGTCCAGGGTGTCCAGCACGGTGTCCGGATCAGCAGCAGCGACGTCCATGGTGTCCGATCTCCGTCGTCCTCCCGCACCGGACGTCCCGTCCGGGCGCTCCGACGGTACTCCTTGACCGCACGAGCACGAGCACGAGGAACGGGAGCGGGACGATGGACGACGTCGAGGTGCGGAAACTGCGGACGCTGCTGCCGGAGGTGGAGGCGGCGGTCCGGGAGGTCGGCGCGCGGCTGGCCGGACAGCGGCCGGCCGACCCCTGCCCGGAGTCCGGCCTGGCCGGGGCGATGGCGCGGTTCGCCGCGTTCGACGACCCGGCCGCCGCCGAACTCCGCGCGCGGCTGGCCGCGTTGCGCCCGCAGGCGGGTCTGCCGGCGGACGAGTTCGACGGCGCGGTACCGACCGGGGGCGAGTGGTGGCTGTGCGACGCGATGGACGGCGCGGTGCAGTTCCTGCTCGGACTGCCGCACTGGGCGGTGACCGCGACCCTGGTGCGCGACGGCGCGGCGGTGCTGTCCGTGGTGCACGCGCCGCAGCTCGGCGCCCGCACCTACCGCGCCGTGCGCGGCGGCGGGGCGGAGCTGGACGGGCGGTCGATCGCCCCCGTGGAGCGGGAGTTGGCGGCGACGGTGGCCGGGACGAGCCAGCCGCCCGGGGTCGGCGCCGACCCGGTGGCGCTGCGCCGTGCGGGCGCCTCGCTGTCGGCGGTGGCGGGCGCGGTACTGGCCGTCCGGAACCTGGGGCCGACCTCGCTCCAGGTGGCCCAGGTCGGCTCCGGACACCTGGGCCTGTTCTGGGAGTTCGGCGCGGACGCGGCGAATCTGCTGCCCGGCGCACTGATCGCGACGGAGGCGGGCGCGGCCGTCACGGACGCCACCGGGGCCGCCTGGAAGCCCGCCGCGGACGCCTTCCTGGCCGCCGCGCCGGGCCTCCACAGGCTGGCCCTCCCCCTGCTGAACGGTCTTGACTGACCGTCAGAGCCCGAACAGCGCGGCCGCGTTGTGGTGGCAGACGGCGCGCAGCCAGTCCTCTCCCAGTCCGAGCCTTTCCAGCGCGTCGAGTTGGTGCCCGTACCGGTAGGGGATGTTGGGGAAGTCGCTGCCGAGCAGGACCCTGCCCCCGAGGGCACGCAGCCGGGGCAGCTCGGCGGGCGGGAAGGGGGTCTCCCGCTCGGAGAAGTCGGTGAACGCCATGGTGGTGTCCAGCCGGACACCGGGGTACCGCTCGGCGAGGTCGAGGAAGTCGGCGTACTCGGGCAGACCGAGGTGGGCCACCACCAGGACCAGCCGGGGGTGCCGGGCGAGCACCGCGCCGATCGGGCCGGGGCCGGTGTGCTTGCCCGGGACGGGCCCGGAACCGCAGTGGGTGACCACCGGTGTGCCGCTCTCCGCGAGCAGGCCCCAGACCTCGTCGAGTTGTGGGTCCGCCGGGTCGTAGCCGCCGACCTGGAGATGCGCCTTGAACACCCGGGCGCCGTCGGCGAGCGCCCGGGCCACATAACCGGGCGCGCCCGGCTCGGGGTGGAAGGTCGCGGTGTGCAGGCAGTCGGGGGTGCGGGCGGCGAAGTCCGCGGCCCAGGCGTTCAGCCACTCGGCCATCCCCGGCTTGTGCGGGTAGAGCATCGCGGTGAACGCCCGGACGCCGAACTCCCGAAGCCGGGCGACCCGTTGCTCCTCCGCCTCGCGGTAGGCGATCGGCCAGGGGCGGCCGGTCAGCGGACCGGCCGCGTCGAAGTACGCCCACACCTTGTCGAGCACGTTCTTCGGCATGAAGTGCGTGTGGACGTCGATCAGGCCGGGCAGGCCGAGGTGCCGCCAGAAGGCGCGCACCCCGGCCGCCTCGGCGGCGGGGTCGGGGGCCGGTCCGGACAGCGGGCCGTTCAGCGGGCCGTTCAGCGGGCCGTTCAGTGGGCCGGGCGCGCTCATGCGGCCGGTACCGGCCGGGCGCGGTCGATGATCGCCGCGACGTCCGGACCGGGCGGCAGGGTGCCGAACGCGGCGCCGTGGTCACCGCCGAGCCGGGAGGCGCAGAACGCGTCGGCGACCGCCGGGTCCCCGTACCGGACCAGCAGCGAGCCCTGGAAGGCCAGCGCCATCGCCTCCACCAGCCGGCGGGTGCGGTACTCCAGCTGGTCCAGGTCGGTGAGCTGCTTGCGCAGCCCGGCGACCGCCGCGTCGAGCCTGCGGTCGGCGCCCGCCGCCGCGTCCAGTTCGCCGAGGAAGGCGTCGACGGTCTCCGGGTGCTTGGCCATCGCGCGCAGCGCGTCCAGGGCGGCGACGTTGCCGGAGCCCTCCCAGATCGAGACCAGCGGCGCCTCCCGGTAGAGGCGGGGCATGCCGGACTCCTCGATGTAGCCGTTGCCGCCCAGGCACTCCAGGGCCTCGGCGGCGTGCGCCGGACCGCGCTTGCAGACCCAGTACTTGGCCACGGCCAGGCCGAGCCGGCGGACCAGCGCCTCCTGCCCGTCCCCGGCGAGGGCGGCGTCGGTGGCCTGGGCGAGCCGCATCGCCACCGTGGTGGCCGCCTCGGACTCCACCACGAGGTCGGCGAGCACGTTGCGCATCAGCGGCTGGTCGACCAGCGCCCGGCCGAACGCCCGGCGGTGCAGGGCGTGCTGGACGGCCCGGGTGGCTCCGAGCCGCATCCCGGCGGCGGCCCCGATCGTGCAGTCCAGCCGGGTCGTGTTGACCATCTCGATGATGGTCCGCACCCCGCGCCCCTCCTCGCCGACCAGCAGGCCGTACGCCTCCTCGTACTCGATCTCGGCGGAGGCGTTGGACTTGTTGCCGAGCTTGTCCTTGAGCCGCTGGAGGCGGAGCCGGTTGCGGCTGCCGTCCGGCAGCACGCGCGGCAGCAGGAAGCAGCTGAGCCCGCCCGGCGCCTGGGCGAGGGTGAGGAAGAGGTCGGACATCGGCGCCGAGGTGAACCACTTGTGGCCGGTGAGCCGGTAGCTCCCGTCGGGCTGCGGCACGGCGGTCGTGGTGTTGCTGCGGACGTCCGAACCGCCCTGCTTCTCGGTCATCGACATGCCGGCGATCAGGCCGCGCTTGCCGTGCGGCTCGCGCAGCCCGAAGTCGTACTCGGTGGCGGCGAGCAGCGGTTCGAACTCGGCGGCCAGCGCGGGGGTCGTGCGCAGCGCGGGAACGGCGGCGTAGGTCATCGAGACGGGGCAGGTGTGGCCGGCCTCGACCTGGCTCCAGACGTGGAACCTGGCGGCGCGGGCGGTGTGCGCGCCGGGCCGGTCGTCCCGCCAGGGGGCGGCGTGCAGACCGTGGCCGACGGCGGTGTGCATCAGCTCGTGCCAGTACGGGTGGAACTCGACCTCGTCGATCCGGTGGCCGAAGCGGTCGTGGGTGCGCAGCACCGGCGGGTGCTCGTTGGCCAGCCGCCCCCACTCGGCGGCCTGCTCGGAGCCGGCCAGCCGGCCGAGGGCGCGCAGTTCGGGCTCGGCCCAGCCGGCGCCGGCCCGGTGCAGGGCGGCGAGCAGCGCGGGGTCGGCGGCGGTGTCGTGCCCGTACGGGAGCGGGGCCTGGTTGGTGACCTCATGCGTCGCTGTCATCGCGTTCTCCAAGCGCTCGGAGGGTGAAGGAGACGAGGGCGGGGACCACGGCGCCGGGGGCCGCCCCGGCACCGTTCGGGGGTACCGCGGCGAGCGGGCCGGTGAGGGCCTCGGCGGTGGCGCCGACGATCGCGGCGGCGGTCAGCTGCGGGTCCTGGGGCGGCAGCCGTCCGGCGGCGAGCGCGGTGGCGATCTCGGCGGCGAGCACATCGCGGAAGGTGCGGCGGAAGACCAGGCGCTCGGCGTCCACCACGGTGTCGGCCGGTTCGACCAGCAGCGCGTGGGCGAGCCGGGGGGCACGCAGGGCGCGGGCGGCGAAGGTCTCCACGACGGCGGCGATCCGGTCCCTGGGGGTGTCGTGCCGGGCGACGGCCTCGTGCACGGCGGCCACCTCCCGGGTGACCACCCGACGGAACAGCTCGACCGAGAGTTCGGCCTTGTTGGCGAAGTGCCCGTACATCGAGCCGGTGGCGATACCGGCCCGCTCGGCCACCGCGGCCATGCTGCAGCCGCCGTAGCCGCGCTCGGCGAGCAGGCCGACCGCGGCCTGGAGCACCGCCTCGCGCTGGGCGTCCAGTCGGGCTTGCACGGCGGGGGTGCGACGGTAGGCCATGGAAGCATTGAAGCACTGATTCACTGCTTCGGGGAGGGTTCCGCGAGGGTCCGGGCGGGTCCGGGCGGGAACGCGTGTCCGCCCGGGCGCGGGAACGGCGGAGGGCCGCCCGACCGACGGGCGGCCCTCGCTTCGTACGGTCCCGCGAACGCGGGCGGTCCCGCGAACGCGGGCGGTCCCGCGAGCGCGGGCGGTCCCGCGCTTCGTACGGTCCCGCGAGCGCGGGCGGTCCGGACTACAGCCGGACGCGGTCCTGCTTCAGCCCCTCGATGTCCAGCGGGCCGATCGGCGGCACCTGGTACTGCCCCTTCAGCGCACGGGCCGAGGCGTCCGGGCCGAGGCCGGCCCACTCCAGCACCTTCGCGGTGGCGGCCGCCGACTCGTCGGCCGGCAGCTTGGCGATGTTGGAGCCGTGGTTGCCCCCCGGCACCGTGTAGACGTAGCTGTCCTCGCTGCCCCACCCGAGACGGAACGGCTCGGCACCCCAGGGGTCGTTCTGGCCGTAGACGTAGATGATCCGCTCGGCCGAGTTCCGCACCCAGCGGTCGATGTCGCGCATCGCGGACGGGTCGAAGCGCATCGGGATGGACCGCGGCACGTAGGTGCGCGGCGCGTACAGCTCCTTGTAGTCGTAGTGCAGCAGGCCCTTGAGGGCCGAGACGTCGAAGGAGGGCGAGCCCAGCTCGGTGCCGGCCTGGTAGTAGTACGCGGTGTACCCGGCGAGCGACTGGTCGCTGTTGCCGGTGATGCCGGACTGGGTGTCGAGCCAGGCGTACAGCGCGTCGTCGGTGCCGGCGGCGCCCGGGACGTTCACGCAGTCGGCCGCCAGGCTGTACTGCCAGAACGCCCAGACCGAGTCCAGCACGGCCAGCTCGTACGCCTTGTCCGCGCTGCCGATGGTGGTGAAGGTGGAGCCGGCGGCGGCGTTGTCCGCGGCGTAGCGGGGCTCCAGCCGGTCGCGGCGGGCCAGCAGTTCACGCTGGGTGGCGGTCAGCGCGGCCCGGCACTCGGGGGTGCCGACGTTGCGGAAGAACTTGCTGTAGGCGGAGTCCTCGCGCTCGTCGACGTCGTTCGGGGCGACGTAGGCGATGGTGCCGGCCACGTCGTCCGGGAAGAAGCGCCGGTGGTAGGTGGAGGACATGCCGCCCTTGGAGGCGCCGGTGGACAGCCACTCCTGGTGGTAGATCCGCTTCAGCGCGGTGATCAGCCGGTGCGCGTCGGTGGCCGCCTGCTTGATGCCGGCCTTGCTCCAGTCGGCGGGCTCGGGGCGGGACGGCGTGAAGTAGCGGTACTCGATGGAGACCTGGTTGCCGTCGACCAGCCGGGCCGGCTCGGTGCGCGAGGGGGTGGTGCGCAGCGTGTAGCCGTTGGTGTAGAACACGGTCGGCCGGTCGTAGCCCTTGTGCAGCACGCTCAGCCGCTGCTGGAAGGTGCCCAGCCAGGGGCGGGCGTGGTCGATCGGCTGGGTGTAGGTGAGCAGGAAGTAGCGGTGGCCGGTGGTGGTGGGCTGCTCCTCGGTGACGGTCATCCCGGGGATCCCGGCCAGCCGGGCCTTGATGTCGGCCGACGGGTCGTCGGCGACGGACGCCGCGGCGTCGGCCGGGCCGGTCGCCCCGGCGGACCGGGCGAGCGCGGTCGGGGCCAGGCCGAGGCCCAGCAGCGGTATCAGCAGAACGGCGACCAGCAGCCTTCTGATCTTGGTGGTCATCAACTCTCCATCGGGTCAACGGAACTGTGCGGTGCTCTGGTCCGAACTCTCCGGCAGTCGGCGCGCCGCCGCCGGGCGGACCGGCCGTCCGGTAGACGGCCGAATGGGCCACCCGCCGGTCGCGGATGGCCCATCGGGGAGAAAGTGCCGGTCAGGGGCGCGGCAGGGTGCAGCCGGCCCTGGTGAGGTCGAGCTTGTTGCCGGGCCCGAAGCAGGCGGGGATGATGTACGTCTCCTGGGCGTAGCCGATGCCCCGGCGGACGGTCACCGCGCCGTTCTGGTCCACCTCGCACGGGTTGTTCAGCGTGCAGCGCTGGCCGTCCTCGTTGATGGTGTTGTTCACCGCGACGACCTGCCCGCTGTTGGCGTCGACCACCGGGGAGCCGGAGGTACCGCCGATGACGTTGCAGGTGGAGGTGTAGCGGAGCGAGTCCTTGAAGGTCCAGTCCGCTTCCTTGAGCCGGTAGGCGAAGCCGTCGGCCGAGCAGGAGTAGATCTTCTTCCAGTAGCCGGAGACGACCTTGATCGAGCTGCCCTGGACCGGGTGGGTGGCGGCGACGGTCAGCGGGGCGATCCCGTAGCGCGACTGGATCGCGGCATAGGTGGTGTTGAGCTGGTAGATCGACACATCGGTGTCGGTCATCGTGCCGTAGACCATCTTGCTGGCCTTCACCGTGCCGAGCGAGCCGCCGCTCGCGTTGAGCAGGGTGAAGCTGCGGCTGGAGGTCTGGTTGGTGACCACCTGGCCGGGGCCGGGCATGCCGGTCTCCAGGCAGTGGCCGTTGGAGAGCACCAGGGCCGGGTCGCTGGCGGTCGAGGCGGGGAACCGGACCAGCGAACCGGAGCAGTTGCTCAGCGCCACCGTCCCGGCGAACGTGACGGCGGCGGCCTTCCCGGCCTGCGGCGACGTCACGGTCGTCGTCGTGGTGGCGGTGGACGCGGTCGCGGCGGGGGCGCCCGCCAGGGCGGTCGCCCCGGCGAACAGCAGCGCGGCGGCCGTGCCTATGAGCGGCTTCTTCATGAGAGACCTCTCGGTGTGTCTCGGCGTGGGGGTGCCCCAAAGCTGGCGCGGACATGACGCCCTGTCAAGGGGCTTGTCACCGGCCCCCGGACCACAGGGCCGTGTTCCGGCCGCCGGACCCCGGTACTGTGACCGGGACGGCAGGAAGACCATCTGGGGGGCTGACATGACCGGCGACCACCGCGACCACGGCGACCACCGCACGGACGACGCACGACGCGGACCGACCGGAGGCCGGCTGCTCGCGGTCAGCGACCTGCACGTCTCCTACCAGCAAAACCGTGACCTGGTGGAGCAGTTGCGCCCGGACTCCCCCGACGACTGGCTGATCGTGGCCGGCGACGTGTCCGAGTCCACCACCACCATCCGCTGGGCCCTGGGCCTGCTCGCCGAACGCTTCGCCAAGGTGATCTGGGCCCCCGGCAACCACGAACTGTGGACCCACCCCAACGACCCGGTCCAGGTGCGCGGCGTCGAGCGCTACCAGCACCTGGTGGAGATGTGCCGCGAACTCGGCGTGGTGACCCCCGAGGACCCGTACCCGGTGTGGACCGGCGCCGGCGGCCCGGTCGCGGTCGCCCCGCTGTTCCTGCTGTACGACTACACCTTCCGGGCCCCCGGCACCTCCACCAAGGAGGAGTCACTGGCCGCCGCCTACGAGACCGGCGTGGTCTGCGCGGACGAGCGCTTCCTGCACCCCGACCCGTACCCGGACCGCGACTCCTGGTGCCGCGAGCGGGTCCGGCTGACCGAGAAGCGCCTCGCCGAGCACGACCCCGGACTGCCGCTGGTCCTGGTCAACCACTACCCGCTGGTCCGCCAGCCCACCGAGATCCTCTGGTACCCCGAGTTCGCCCAGTGGTGCGGCACCGAGCTGACCGCGGACTGGCACCGCCGGTTCAACACCGCCACGATGATCTACGGGCACCTGCACATCCCCCGGCGGACCAGCTACGACGGGGTGCCGTTCGAGGAGGTGTCGCTCGGCTACCCGCGCGAGTGGGGCCGGCGCGGCCTGCCGGACCCGCTACTGCGCGAGGTGTTCCCGGACGCCTGAGGCGCGGTGCGCCGGTGGTGGCCGCTACTCCCCTTCGCGTCCCGCCACCGGCTCCGGCTCGGGGCCCGCGTCCTACACCGGGCCCGCGTCCGCGTCCGCCACCGCGTCGGCCACCGGCTCCGGCTCGGGCTCCGGGTGCCTCGGCGCCACCGTGAGCTTCCCGTCCGACACCTCCGCGACCAGCGTGTCCCCCTCCCGGACCGTGCCGTCCAGCAGCAGGTCGGAGATCCGGTTGTCCAGCTCCTGCTGGATGGTGCGGCGCAGCGGCCGGGCCCCGAACGCCGGCTGGTAGCCGAGGTTCACCAGCAGCTCCTTGGCCCCGTCGGTCACCTCCAGGTCGACGTCCTGGGCCTTCAGCCGGCGCCGGGTGCGGTCCAGCAGCAGGTCCACCACCTGCAGCAGGTCCTTGCGGGTGAGCGCGTGGAAGACGATCACCTCGTCGATCCGGTTGAGGAACTCCGGCCGGAACTGCGTGCGCAGATCCCGCATCAGATCGTCCCGGATCTCGTCGACATCACCCGCGTGGTCGAGGATCCGCTGCGAACCGATGTTGCTGGTCATGATCAGCACGGTGTTGCGGAAGTCGACCGTACGCCCCTGGGAATCCGTCAGCCGGCCGTCGTCGAGCACCTGGAGCAGCAGGTTGAAGACGTCCGGGTGGGCCTTCTCCACCTCGTCGAAGAGCAGCACGCTGTACGGCTTGCGGCGCACCGCCTCGGTGAGCTGCCCGGCCTCGTCGTAGCCGACGTACCCGGGCGGCGAGCCGACCAGCCGGGAGACGGTGTGCTTCTCCTGGAACTCGCTCATGTCGAAGCGGATCATCCGGTCCGGGTCGCCGAACAGCAGCGCGGCCAGCGCCTTGGCCAGCTCGGTCTTGCCGACACCGGTCGGGCCCAGGAACAGGAAGGAGCCGGTCGGACGGTCCGGATCGCCCATCCCGGCCCGGCCGCGACGGACCGCCTGGGCCACCGCGGTGACCGCCCGGTCCTGCCCGATCACCTTCTCGTGCAGATGCTCCTCGAGCCGGAGCAGCCGCTCCCGCTCGGTCGCGTTCAGCTCGGCCACCGGGATGCCGGTCCGGCCCGAGAGCACCTGCGCGATGTCGTCCGCGGTGACCGCCACGACCTCCTCGCGGGCCTCGGCGACCGCCGCCAGCTCGTCCTCGGTCTGCCGCAGCTCGGTCTTCAGATTGGCGGCCCGGACGAACTCCTCGTCCGCCACCGCCTCCTCCAACTCCCGGCGCAGCTTGGTGATCCGGTCCCGCACCGGCACCGCGGCGGTGGAACCTCCCAGGCTGCGCAGCCGCACCCGCGCGCCCGCCTGGTCCAGCAGGTCGATCGCCTTGTCCGGCAGGAAACGGTCGCTGACATAACGGTCGGACAGGGTCGCGGCCGCGTCCAGCGCCTCGTCCGTGAACCGCACCTGGTGGTGCGCCTCGTAGGCGTCGCGCAGCCCCCGGAGGATCTCGACCGTCTCCTCCACCGTCGGCTCGGGCACCAGCACCGGCTGGAAGCGGCGCTCCAGCGCGGCGTCCTTCTCCACGTACCGGCGGTACTCGTCCAGGGTGGTCGCGCCGACCACGCTCAACTCACCGCGGGCCAGCGCCGGCTTCAGGATGTTGCCCGCGTCCATCGAGCCCTCTCCCCCGCCGCCCGCGCCGACCACGGTGTGCAGCTCGTCGAGGAACAGGATCACGCTCTGCTCGGCCGCCGTGACCTCGTCGATCACGTTCTTCAGCCGCTCCTCGAACTCGCCCCGGTACTTGGAGCCGGCCACCAGCGCGGTGAGGTCGAGCGTGACGACCCGCTTCTCCTTGAGGATCTGCGGCACGTCCCCCGAGACGATCCGCTGCGCCAGCCCCTCCACGATCGCCGTCTTGCCGACCCCCGGCTCACCGATCAGCACCGGATTGTTCTTGGTCCGGCGGGACAGGATCTCGACCGTCTGCTCGATCTCCTCGGCCCGGCCGACGACCGCGTCCAGCCGGCCCGCCCGGGCCTCCTCGGTGAGGTCGCGCCCGTACTCGTCCAGCGTCGGCGTCGCACTCGGCTGCCCGCCACCGCCGCCCCCACCGGCACTGCGCCCGTCCAGCACCGAGCGCAGCGCGTCCTGCGACGGCGCCGCGTTGCGCACCGCCGCCCCCGCCCCCGACCGCTCCTCCTCCAGCAGCGCGCCGAGAATGTGCTCCGGCCCGATGTACGAGGCCCCCGCCGCCTGCGACCGCGCGTGCGCCGCCAGCAGCGCCCGCTTGGCCGCCGGCGTCAGCGCCGGCCGCCCCTCCTCCCCCGCCACCTGCGCCCCGGCCGGCAACGCCTTGTCCAGCTCCCCCGCCAACCGGTCCGGATCCACCCCCGCCCGCTCCAGCATCCGCCGCGACGGATCCACCCGGGTGGCCGCCCACATCAGATGCCCGGTGTCGAGATCACTCCCCCCGCCCTCGGCCGCCCGCCGCGCGGCCGCCGCCAGCAACTCCTGCGCCGACTCGCTCAACAGCCGCCCGATCGGCACCCGTTGCACCGCGGGCGGCGAGGCCATCGGGCTCATCCCGAAGAACCGGCTGAGCAGATCCGAAAACGGGTCGTTCGACCCGAACGGCGGCATGGTCACGGAGGATCACCTCTCCCGAGCGTTGTGCGCCCACCCAAACACACCCCACCCCACCCCGCCTCCCGGCCACAGCACCCGGCTGACAGGCCTCCGCTCAGCCCGCGCGCTGCACCAGCAACCGCTCCCGCACCACCCCCGCCGTCCCCGCCACCACCCAGCGGCAGGACCACAGCAACGACTTCCCCATTCAGCCCTTCACGCCCGTCAGGAGGGCGCTGTAGCTGATCAACGACCCCCGAAGGCACACCCGCTCAACGTCCCTGTCCCGGGCCCACCACCCGTTCACCGCCCCGTGGCCGCTTTACGCGGTCGACATCCACCTCGCACTCCGGGACCTCGACATCGCCGCCGCGGTGGTTTACCACGCCATCGACCCCACCGGCACGCTTCCCCCAGGTCCGACCCGCGACCACCGCGACAAGCTGACCCTCACTGTCACGAACCCGTCATCAGGCAGACCCTCGACCGCCTGAACGACACCGTCTCCCCCGCCCCGACCACTCGACCCGTCGACGAACGGCCGTCGGCAACTCGAGAAGGATGAAGAATCCACGAGCAACCGGCCCAGCTGTGCCAGGGCAACGATGTCTCGGCAGGCTTCGGTCCGGAGCGTCGGCCAACACGTGATCCAGAATCCACCGAGAGCAACGCAACGCCTCTGCCCCTGTGCGCGCCGGACAGGGGCAGAGACGTTCACACACCACCGTTGGTGGCCCCGTTCACGTCACTCCCCGGTCCGTTCGATAACCAGCTCGACAGCGTTCCTGACACGGCCCAGCAGGTCCAGGACGCCGGAGTAGTCCGGGGCGGAGACCCACACGCCGATCGGAATGTTCAGAGTGTTGTCGGTGATCGGCACGTAGTCGCCCGGCTCGTAGATCGACAGGACCTTGTCGACACCCGGCATGTTCCGCACCTCGTCGAGGCCGCGGATCTCCTTGAGAACGCCGGCGGGGCCGTCGTTGCGTATGGCACTCGCGCCGCAGGCCTGCCGGAACCGGACCGGCGCCCGGAGACAGTCCGGACGGATGCCGAGGTAACAGTCGAGGGCCTGCTCGAAGGGGTTCAGGTCGGTGTGCGCGAGCCACTGGTCCGTCATCGGTCCGCCAGGCAGCCGCGCACCCACCTCCATGAGGTGGACGCCATCGTGAGCGACCTTCACCTCGGTGTGACTGGGACCCAGCCGTACCTCGAACGCGGTCAGAGCCTGGAAGACGTAGTCAGCGGCGGCCTGCCAGTCCGGGTCGTCCTCAGGCAGCTTGGCCGACTCCCAGTACGGGAAGTCGTAGTCGCCGTCATCGGGCTGCCGGTACTCCCAGATGTCGACGACGCGGTGTTCGCCGTTGTGGCTGAAGCAGTTCACCGCGAGTTCGCGGCCCCGGACGTACTCTTCGACCAACCACTGGTCCACCTCCCATCCGAACTGGTTCTTCACGTGCATGCCGGATGTCCGCGCCGCGTCCTCAGGGGTGCTCAACAGGTACGTGCCGTAGGAGCCGGCCCCCGTGGTGTGCTTGGCGATCGCCGGGAAGCCGATTTCCCCGGCGGCCTCGGCGATCCCGGCAGTGCTGTCGACGAGGACGAACCTGGGAATGCGCAGGTCCTCTTCTGCGGCGACCCTGCGCATCTCCGCCTTGTTCCGGCGTGCGGACGCCTTTGAGGTGCCGTTGCCCGGCAGGGACATGCGGTCCGCCAGTGTGTCGGCCAGGTGCACCGCGGAATCCATGGCCGGAACCACGCCGACGAGCTTCACACCGAGCTCGTCCAACTGAGCGAGGATCTCGTCGGCGTCGGCGGAGTAGATGCTGGCGTCGTCACCATCCGCGTGGTTGGGCCAGTTCTCCGCGATGACGTCCTTCGCGACGGTGTACACCGAGATGGCCAGGTAGCCGCGGCGACGGACCTCGGCCTTGTAGTGGGAACCGGTGCGTACGGGGTCCAGGAGCAGAACGGCTGGTGATTCATTGACAGGCATGGTCTGAGAGAACTCCTGTGGAGCGGAGGGAGCACGACGGAGTCGGTCCGCCGGCGGGCGAGAGATGGTCAGAACACGCCCAGGATGTCCTCCGTCGCCGGCAGGACCCGCTCGCTCGTCATCATCCGCCTCGCCCATCCGGGCACTGCATTGTGGGAGTAGAAGCGGCGCAACCACCGGTCCTGACCGTCGTAGCGCGGCGTGAAAGCAGCCCGCCCGTGGGCCGCGATGTGGTTGTCGAGGAGCAGGAGGTCCCCCGGCTTCAGAACGACTTCGACGCACACCTCCTCGAGGGCCTCGGCCAGCGCGGCGAACGCCTTCTCCGCCACACGGTCGACCGGCTCGGTGTTGAACGAGTCGAAGCGGAAGAACTCGGTTCCGGGGCTGCCGAACACAATCCGGTGCTTCGTCGTCGTCGGTCGCTCACCGAGCGCTTCCCTGGTGAACGAGGTCGGGAAGCGACTCTTGAATCGCGCTTCCCGCAGTACGGCGATCTCGGCGGCGGACAGGTGAGGCAACGCGCGCCGGACAGAGGCGACCCGAGTCGCGACACTGCTGTCGTGCCCCTGCCTCAGGCCCAGCAGCCCCAGGAAGTCGGGCCGCAGAGGGTGATGAACGTTCTCGGTATGGAAGTCGAACTCGATCGAGCCGCTGTTCTCCATCCGACGTTCCTCCCCCGGCACGGGGTGCACGTCGTGGAAGAGCTCACCGTTCTTCTCGTCGGCATAACCGATGAGGGTGCCCAGCACCTCGGCCACCAGGGCCAGCGTTCCGTTGGTCGGGTGTCCGGCGAGCGACTGTGTTCCGTGTACCAGCGGCGTACCGGGGAGTTCGCCCGTCAGCATCCCGGTGACAAGCAGGCACCCGCTGCCCGACGTCCCCTCCCGGAAGTCCACGAGCGCGCTCCGCAGCCGGCCGGGGGCGTCCGCGGAGAGCTCGGAGAGGTCGCAGGAGAGCGAGCGGCCCATGACACCGACCGCCTTCTCCGACAGGTTCCACATGGTCTCGCTCTCAGCCTGCGTGAGGTTGACGACGGGCTGGTCCACTTGTCGTGCTTGCACGGCGACTGCCACGCCTACTCCTTGATCACGGGGAACTCTGGAACTTGGGGGACGGGGCCGGGCGGGCACGCGGCCCGGTTCAGTCGGCGATACCGCGCTCGACGGTGTCAGCACGCTGTTCCGTATCCGGATCCGTCGGGCGAACTCTGTGTCCTCGGCCAGGAGGAGGCGGTGAACTCGGCGCACCGCGTGATGAGGGATTCCCGGCCACATGTGGTGAACCGTGTGATAGCCGTCGGCATGGGGATGGAAGAGCAGCCGCTGGACCCACCCGATGTTCGACACCGTCGCGTCGAACACCGTCCGCGCGTCGGAGTACACGTGCTCGTCCGCCTCCGCCACCAGACGCAGCGGCGGAAGCAGTACGAGGTATGCGAAGAGCCAGACGCCGGTGGCGATGGCGCCGGACCGTACGCCCATCAGGAGGGCGGCGGGGCCACCCACGACCACGGTGCTCCACAGCACGGTGACGACCGGAGCGAGGGCGTTCGTCCGGAGCTCGCGCAGCCAGCCCAGCTGGTAGCGCAGCAAACGTGTGGCTACGCCGGCTGTGAACGCCCCGACCGAAGTCCTGGGCAGGGACTCCAGATCCAGCTCCCGATAGCGGTTGCGATCCGGATCACTCGTCGTGCCGAACCGCCCGTGGTGCAGCAGATGGCCGGTGCGGTAGGTGCTGATGCGGCTGCCCGTGGGCGCTGCGGCGAGCAGATATCCGGCGACGTCGTTCAGTCTCCGTCGGCGCCGACTCCAGTTGAAATGGGAGGCCTCGTGGACGAGATTCTCCAACGCCCGCAGTTGGCGGGCGATGATGACGCCTGCCAGTAAAACCGGGACCGGCGAGATGAGCAGGTGATGTGTGATCAGCCAGGCCGATGCCGAGGCTGCCGTCCCTGCGACGAAGTGGTCGAGCAGCGCGCAGAGCACAGTGGTCGAGAGCCGTGTGCGATGGGCGTCCTTGATGTCCTGGCGAAGCCGCGAAGGGGCCCTGTACCCCTTCGCGTACGCCTCGTCAGTTGTTTGATCCTTTTCCGACAGAAGCATGAACAGTCCTTCGATGACAGCGAACGGTCACAGTGCAGGCCGTTCTGTCAGCGGTCGCCGACTCAGGAGTCGTTCATCAGGCTCAGCAGCTCGGTCCGCTCGAAGCTGTTCTCGCGGAAGACCCCTTGGAAGACCGCGGAGGTCATCCGCGCACCGGTCTTGATGCCCCGCATCGTCATGCAGAGGTGCTCGCCCCGGCCGATGACAGCCACGTCCGGGGACCCGGTGATCTCGGAGATCTCAGCGGCGATGTCGGCGACGAGACGCTCCTGCACCTGCAGCTTGTGAGCGTGCTTGTGTGCGATCCGGGCGAACTTCGAAAGCCCCAGGAGGCTGTTGCGCGCACGGTAAGCGACCTGGATGTCGCAGTTGAAGGGCAGCAAGTGGTGCTCGCACAAAGACCACACGCGCATGCCGGAGACCATCACGGTCTGGTTGCCGGCCACACTGCTGAAGACCGTGTCGAGGCTGCCGGGGTCGTACTCGGTGAACTCGCGCCACCATCGCGCGTAGCGCCGGGGAGTGTCGCGCAGGCCCTCGCGGTCGGGGTTCTCGCCCAGCTCGATCAGCAGTCGGCGGGCGATGGCCTCCAACGGGTCGGCCGTCTGCCTTTCCCGCTCCAGAACGGAGACGGCGGAGGTGTCGAGGTCGATGCTCATCTAGATTCCCCTCTTGTCGCCCCAGGCGAGGACGTGGAGGCGGGTGGAGAGATTCCAACCACGTCGCACGACCTCGTCGGCGATCGAACTCAAATGCTGACTGATGTGTGCCGCGTTTTTGCCCTCGGGCATGATCCACACCGGCGAGATGCCGAATTCCCGCTCAAGGAGAGCGACTTCATCGAGATCGGCGGTGTTGCGGCAGACGAACTTGAACGCTACGTCAGGCGTCTGCGCCAGCTTTCGCAGCGCGGCGGGAACGATCCGCTTGGACGCCGGATCGCCGGCATGGGAAAGCTTCGGCGAGACGTTGAAACGGATTCCCCCCGTGATGATCTCGTCATCCGGGACCACGGTTCCGTTCGTCTCGAACTCCACCGTGACGCCGGCTTCGCGCAGCCCCTTCAGGAGCGGGCGCAACCGACGCTGCTGGTTCAGCGGCTCGCCGCCACTGATCACGACGAGGGGGGCGCCGAGCGCGAGGAGCTCGCCGAGCACCCCGTCGACGTCCCGATTGTTCAGCTCCTTCCGGGGGTCGAACGCGATTCCCTCGTCGCTCTCCCCCGTCCAGTCCCAGGTGTACGGCGTATCGCACCAGTGGCAGGACAGGTTGCACCCGCCGAGCCGCAGGAAGGCGCACTGGCGGCCGGCCGACGGCCCCTCGCCTTGGATCGTCGGACCGAAAATCTCGTTGACGACGATACTCACGGCCGGTACTCGGCCCAGGTCTTGCCGGTTTCCGAAACCCGCACGCCGGTGAGCTCGGGGTAGCGCTCCGACCACTGCGCGAATATCCACATGGCCATGTTCTCGGCCGACGGGTTGCGGTCCTCGACAACGTCGTTGAGGTGCCGGTGGTCGAGGGTGCGGTCCAACCACTTCTTGAAGTCGGCCAGGTCTCCGTAGTCCCGCACGAAGCCGGCCTCGGTCAGCTTGTCCGGCGCTGCGGACAGGGCGAGTTCGATCACGTAGTTGTGCCCGTGCAGGCGAGCGCACTGGTGGTCCGCCGGCAGGTGAGCGAGTCGGTGACTCGCCGAGAACTGAAATTCCTTCGTGATGCGCAGCATCATCTACTCCTTGAAATAAACCGTGGGGTCGGTCGTTCCGGCCCGCTCGAAGGCCTGGATCCGGTCCACGCACGCGGCGCAGGTTCCGCAGTGCACTTCGGCCCCCTTGAAACAGCTCCAGGTATCGGTCCAGTCGACGCCGAGCCTCTCCCCGAGCCGAATGACGTCGTGCTTGTGGAGATCCATGAACGGCGCGACGACCTCCAGGTGATCCGGCGCGTAGCCGGCGCAGGCAACCTTCTCCATCGCATTGAACGCCGAGATGAATTCGGCCGAACAGTCGGGAGCGGTGGACGCATCACCCGCCAGCGCGCCGATGGCGACTTGATCCGCCTTGACGGCGGCAGCCTTTCCATACGCGACGGACAGCAGAATGACATTTCGATTCGGAACGACATTAACACTTCCCGGCGCCGTGTAGTGCTGATCCGGAACATCTACCTGTGAATCCGTCAGTGAATATCCGGGAAGCATGTTCGCGACATTCGCGAGGTCAACCGTCTCGTGCTCGGCACCGATGCGTTCGGCTGCGATCCGTGCGAAATCGTGCTCCTTCCGGTGCCGCTGACCGTAATCGATCGACAACAGCTGAACCTGATGTCCCTCCTTATGCAGGTAGTGGGCGAGAACGACGGAGTCCAGGCCGCCGGAGACGATAGCGATCACATGTGCCAAGGTGATGACATCCTTCTGCGAGGAGAGCTGGAATTAAATCGGCGCGCACCGAAAAGCCCTACGGTCGCCGGTAGGAACGCGCACCGCAGGCGAACGAGAGCCGGAGGCTCCTTGTGAGGAAGGCGAACCCCGCGGTGTCGGGGGAGAGAAGCCGTCGTAGCCGACGCACGTCGCAGCCGTCCCGATCATTGTGTGGCCCTCGGGTACGGCCGGGCGGGACCGAACAGGCACGACTCGTCGGTCTTTCCGCGAGGCAGCACGCGCGTCGCGCTACCGGCCGTGCCGTCGCCGGGCGACCCACGGCATCGGACGCGCGGAATGACGGGCCGGGCGCGGTGCCGGCGACATGGCGAATTCCAGGGCGAGGTTGCCGCAGGACGGTATTGCGGAGCCGTTCAGGCCACTGGCCGAACCGGCGCAACCCCCGCCAGGTGGACGAGCCGCGTGGCGGACTCGACTGCCTCGATGCACTGTTCCGTCGTCTCGCCGGTCGTGATCACGTAGGCGTAGCGCCCCCCCACGTGGTCACGAGGGGGCAGCCGGAGCCGTCGACCCGGCCCGACCATGGGCACGATCTCGTGGACCCCCGGCGGCAGCCCGTCGTCGACCGTCAGGGAGGTGACGTCGAGATCCTGGTCGGGGTACAAGAACTGGACATGAGCCACTCCGGACCACGTGGGCGCTACGGTCGGCTCGGCCCCGGCGACGAGATCTGCGACCACCATGCCGTAGTCGACCCCAGTGGCCAACTGGGCCACATAGGGGATGAGGTCCCCACCGAGACGGGCGTTGACCTCGACGACGCGCGGGCCCGTCCGGGTCAGGCGCAGCTCCGTGTGGGTCACCAGAGTGTCGAGGCCGAGTGCCGTGTGCGTCTCCTGCAGCACGCGCCGAACCGTCTCGTCATCGAGGAGCGGGTCGGCCGCACTGACCGTGTGGCCGACCTCCTCGAACTGCGGAGGAAAGCCGAGGGACTTGCGCGCCACGAAGAGCGGCGTTACACGGCCGCCCCTGCACATGCTTTCGACGCTGATCTCCGGACCGTCGAGGTACTCCTCGACCAGGACCCAGGCGTCGTCGCGCGGGACCTCGTCGAAGCGCGCTTCCGAGGCCTCCCGGTAAGCGGTCTCCAACGCATCGGCCCCGTCCACCCGAACGACACCGACGCTGGCGGCGAGGGCACGCGGTTTCAGCACGACCGGGTAGCCGATCGCCTGGGCTTCCTCCCGCGCCTGCTCCAGTGAGGCCACTGCCCGGGAAGCCGGCTGCGCCACTCCCGCCGCGGCCAGCGCCTCACGCCCGAGATGTTTGTCCCGGCACGCACGAACGCCTTGGATGTTCGCGCCGGGAAGCCTCAGAACCTCGGCCACGAAGGCTGCCACCGGCACCCGGATCTCGTCGTAGCAGAGGACACCTGCGATCGGCACGCTCTCGCCCAGCCGCACTGCGGACTCCGCCGTGGCTCGCGCGTCGAGCGTGTCGACGACCGTATTCCCCTTGAGATACGGGGATTCCCATGAGGGCTCGTTCGGCGCGAACAGCCAGAGGTCATAGCTGCTCGCGGCGGACTTCAAGATGTACTCGCGCCAAAGCCGCCCCCCACTGCCGACCAGAAGAAGCAGCGGGCGATTCTCCCGATCCTCTGTCCCGGTTCCTGTCACGTTCCCCCGTGACCCGTCGTGCCGCGCCACAGCGCTCCCCGTTCGATGTTCTGTGTGCAAAACCTTGTTCCAACCTCGACTCACTCTCCATGGTCCGGTGCACTCCGTCCATGGCGGCACGGGGTCGGAATCCCGTTGGCAACAACCCGCAGGATGGACTAAACGGACATCGGCTGCGAAAGCGGTTGACGGCCGACAGTCGACTCCCGTTCCGGCTCTTCCCCGGCCAGCAGGTCGCGCATGCGGTAGCCGGCTTGGAGGCGGTTGCGCGCCCCCAGCTCCTGCATCAGATCGGCGATATGCCTCTGGCAGGTCCGCAGCGACAGGCCCACCCGGGTGGCGATGTTCTTGTCACTCACCCCCTCCACCAGGAGCCGCATGATGGCCCACTTGACCTCGCAGGAGACACTGGCGACCTGTGTCCTGCTCGTTCGTACGGGAAAGGGCCCGGCGGCGTTCCAGGTCCGCTCGAAGGCGTCCACAAGTGTGGTGATGACGTCCTCGCTGCGGACGACGACACCCCCCTGGAGCTCGTTCCGGAGCGGAACGACGGCAACCCGCCGGTCGAAGACGAGCATGCCGGTGAAGCCATTGGCCGTGGTTCGCGCTTCGCCTCCGAGTTCCAACAGGTGCTCGACATGGGCGATCATTCCCTGATTGAACTGCGCAGCATGCTGATAAAGAGCACGCAGAACGGTGTCTCGACCGGTCAGTTCTCCGGCGAACGAGGCGACGATGTCCAGGTACCTCTCCGGTCCGCTGGCGCCCGGCCGAGAGAAGAGAATTTCGGTCTCAGCCCGCACGCCAAACTCCTTGACCAACGTCCTCAGCACGTCCGGATCGCTGACAACCTCGATCTGGCCGTCCATCCGGCCTGGTGCCGCCCCTTCCGCATCCAGATAGACCGGCTGGAGCGCACCGAATTCGGCGCGTATTCTGTCCACCTGTTCCTGAATCACCGACATCTGACGCACCAATGGCTCGAGAAGTCCGAGCTGTGCGAAGTCCGGTGCCACCGCCACGAAACATCTGGCGTCGGTGTGCGGATGCAGTAGCCGCAGATCCAGCAATTCGGCGAGCCGGCGGCCCGCCTCGCGCTCGTCCATGCGGAGTTCAAGACTCACATCCTCTGCGGACACGACACGACGGCGGACCGCGAGAGCATAGACGCGCCGCATCTCCGCGTTCAGCTCAGTCTTGATATTCATTACATCGGATCCGATCTCCATATCGCCCTTCCGTCCTCTCGGCGCAGTCGCCGTGCGACGACTTGAGGCCGAATCCGCAGCTCGCGGGTGCCATTGGCGATCGATAACGAACCTGGCATCCGACTTGCCCGATTGTCAAACATCATCATCGCGACTTCCTGCGTCTACGGTCGATCGTCAGGACTGTGGAAGCCTTGCGCGCCCATGTGCCTCCGGAAGAGGCACGTCGCCCCGAACCAGTTATGGACGGTACTGTCGACCGAAGGGAGCTCCGCCATGTCCTGCACGGGGCCGACAGCGAGCTCCTCCCGCAATTACGTGGCCGGCTTCAGAGCTTCTGCCATCCCCATTCCAGCTGTTCTTCAATCCCTACGAGGGAGCGCCTTGTTTCACACGCGTCGTCGTCCTGTGAGTTCCGTACTTGTCCTTGGAGGTACGCGCCCCGAGCCGATCAGAGCCGCCAGGGAGGCCGGGCTGCGGATCGTGTACCTGGGTGCGGCGGAACGGACGCCCGGCGCCGTCCTCGATGACGTCGACGAATCCGTACTGCTGGACCACCTCACAGCGGAGGTCGTCGCCCGTGCTGCCCGGGACCTGCACCGTCGGAATCCCGTCGGCGTGGTCATCACCGTGCTCGACGAGTTCCAGGAGGTCGCGGCTGTCCTCAACGAGGAGTTCGGCCTGACCGCCAACTCGGCCGATGCCGTACGAACCACGAACGACAAGTACCGGATGCGCACCAAGGCCATTGCCTCGACCTGCGCCCCCGTGGCCCACAGCAGCGTCCGCGGCGCCGAGGACCTCCGTGCCTTCGGCCGTCGGAACGGCTACCCCTTCATACTCAAGCCGGTCGACGGCTCCGCGAGCCGGGGGATCACCCTCGTCGACGATGAGAGCTCCATGGAAGCGGCAGCGCTGGCGTTCGAGGCTGATTCTCGCTCCGCGGAGTCCAGTTGGATCGCCGAGGAGTTCCTGTGCGGCCCCGAGTTCAGCGTGGAGACTTTCAGCGGCGAGGGCCATCACCACGTTCTCGCCGTCACCGAGAAGTTCAAGACCGACAACTTTGTCGAGGTCGGCCATCTGGTTCCGGCCCGTATCGCCGACGAGGACAGGGTCGCCCTGGAAGCCGAGGTGACGGCGCTGCTCGACGCTGTCGGTCTCACCGAAGGGCCGGCTCACACCGAAGTGGTCCTGACCAGCCGCGGCCCACGTGTTGTCGAGACCCACAGCCGGCCTGGTGGGGACGGAATCGTCGAACTCGTGCGGTTGGCGACGGGCCTGGACATGCAGCAGCTGACCTTCGACTGGCTCGCCGGCAAGCCTGTCGACCTGCGACCCGTTCAGCCCCACCGCGCAGCAGCAACGTGGTTTCTCATCCCACCCCAGGGAACGGTCGCAACCGTCACCGGACTCGACGAGGCGCTGAAGATGCCTGGAGTGACGGAGGGCTACACGGCGTTCGAGGTCGGCGACGTCGTTCTCGCGCTGCACAGTTCGGATGACCGGGGCGGCGCGTTCATCGCCGTTGCCGACGACCCCGAGACCGCGCTGACTCGAGCGCAGGCCGCTGCTTCCAGGGTCGAGATCGCGGTGGTCGCCGCGGACGCGGAGCCCGCTTCGTGATGACGAGCGATGCCCCGGCAATCGGGTACCGACAGCTCTTGTCGGAACCCGGCATCTTCAGGTGTGTGCTCGCGTCGGCCTCCGGGAAGCTCCAGGCCGGTATGTTCTCGCTGGGCATCCTCTACGCGGTCGCCGACCAACGGGGCTACAGCACCGGCGCATTCGTGGTCGCCGTGTCAGCACTCGGGGGGCTGTCCACACCGTTGCGTGGCCGACTTCTCGATCATTACGCGTACCGCGTCGTGCTCTGGTCGACATTGCTGCTCCACACCGTCCTGCTGGCCGGGCTGCTGATCAATGAGCACGCTCACGGACCCTTTTGGTTCACGGTCGCCTCTGCTCTGCTGGGTAACCTCGCGGCTCCTCCCATCGGAGTGGCCACCCGCGTGATGTGGCGGTCCGTGACCACCGAGGGCAGCCGACCCGCAGCCCTGGCCTTCGACTCGGTCCTGGCTGACGCCGGCTTCATCCTCGGCCCGACCTTGGCCGCACTGGCTTCCTCCGCGCTCGCCCCATGGGCCGGTGTCACAGCTGCCGTGCTCTTCACCGTGACGGCAACCCTGCTGCTTCCCCGCAACATTGATGACTGCATGCCGGCAGCCACGGTTGCTTCACGCCACTGGGCCGGACCACTCACGAGCTTGCGGTTGGTCCTCCTCCTGGGCGCGGCCGTCTGCTTCGCGACGGCCGTGAGCGTGCTGGAGATCGTCCTCGCATCACCAAGAGACGACAACGGCTCGCCGCTGCTCGGTGGCCTGCAGCTGAGCGTCCTGTCCATCGGCAGCATCGTGGGCGGATTGCTGATCGGGGCGGTGACACCGAGCCTGGCCGCGCAGCTGACCCGGTTGCCCCGACTGCTACTGGGCCTCGCTCTCTTCGCGACCGTGCTCGCCATGGCTGCCGACACAAGGTGGTTCATCACCGTACCGCTCTGTTTGATGACCGGTCTTGTCTTCGGGCCCTCCTTCGTCGCCATCTACGGCCGGTCGGGAGACCTCGCGCCGCCGGGTACGGCCGCGGAGACCCAAGCGTGGGTCGGCACAGCCCTTCAACTCGGCTCGGCCGCCGGCGCCGGTGCGGGCGGAGCGCTCCTGGGCGGTTGGGGGTCGGCCGGAGCTCTTGTTCTGGCTCCCGCCGCCGCGCTGCTGGGCTCGGCGGTCGCCCATATGGGCGACCGCGTACGGACGAGGATGTCCGGGGCCCCGGCAGCGAGCGCCTGAGGCAGAACCTAGTAGCTGCAACTGAAGCATCGACACAGGGGAAGACAATGCTTGAGGGTTTCTCTCTGGATCCGACCGTCTCTCGCGACTTCCCGGACTGCCAGGTGCGCTTCGTCAGAGCCACGGGTCTGCGAAACCGCGAAGAATGGGCAGCGACCGAGCAGGCCATCAGCAACCTGCAGGCCGAAGTAGCGGATGGAACGCGGGCCCTTTACGGCGAAGAACACGCCTTCACCGCTTCATGGTTCGAGGCCTACCGCAAGTTCGGGACGAATCCACGGCGCAGCCGACCGAGCGTCAACGCGCTGGCACGCCGGATGGAGAAGTCCGGCACCCTGCCTCGGGTCAATCCGGCCGTTGACACATACAACTTCGTGTCGGTCTCCCACGGGCTCCCGGCCGGAGCGTTCGACCTCGATCGGCTGACCGGTCATGTACTGATCCGCTACAGCGCAGAAGGCGACTGGTTCGCCCCCATCGGCGAACCGGGCTCACCGGAAGCACCGAAGCCGGGCGAGGTGGTCTACGCCCAGGGATCCCAGGTGCTCACCCGGCATTGGAATCACCGGGACGCTGATGCGACCAAGATCACCGAGGAGTCGTCCGACATCGTCTTCCTGCTCGAGCGGGTGGACCGCTCCGCTGTGACCGATGCCCACATGCGAGCGGCGCAGGAACTGCTGGCCGACCTCGTCCGCCCACACGCGGACGAGGTCATGCTCGACGTGATCGAGCCCGCGACCCCGGACACCACGCTCGCCGCGAACGAACGCACCCTTCGTCGCCCAGGTGTCAGATGACTTCCTGATCGTCGAAGAACACCGAGGCGTATCGAGGAAACGCCGGCGCCGGCGCTCGCATCGGCGCCGGCGCCGTCGGCACTCGACGCGAGCAGCTACGCACTCATTGCCCTCCGCTCGGCCAGGAGGCTGTAGACGGTGGATCGAGACACTCGCAGGGTCGAGCCGACAATCCGAGCAGCGTTGCGCACCGCGAACACCTGGTCCTCATCCAGACGTCCGACGACGGCCAGACGATCCTTGCGAGTCATCCGCTCCACGCTGCGCCCCGTCTCGCGTACATAGCTACTGACCGTGCACTGGATACGTCCGGACCAGTCCGGCTCGAACGATGACACCTGGCGCCGCGGGGTCGGCGCGCCGATGGTCGAGAGGACGGCTACGGCCTGCTCCAGCGGAGTGCGGTCGAGATTTATGCAGAGCACTGCCGCCGGGCCATTCCGAGAAGCTCTCAGGATCGTGCTGACCGAAGACAGCCGGCGACCGTCCGCACTCAGCTCCAACCGTGGGCCGTACACATCGTTCCCCATCGAGAGGAAATTCTCCAGCCGGCACGGCGGAACAAGATGCGCACGATCGTGAGAAGTTATCGGATTCCATATCCCCAGAATCCGACCGCTGCCCAAATCCCGCAGGACAACCTCAGCGTGCGGGGCGAGCAATAGGGCGATGGCTTGACAAGCCGGCTCCCACACACGCAGGAAAGCGTCTGAAAACTTGTTCGCATTCGTCACATACGAACCTTATTAGCCCGTTCGATAACTCTGCAACAGGCTTCCGGGGTGCTTTCCGGCGCACAGCTTTCGATAATCCGGGTGACCGCCGGGCCGGCCGCACCTCTCCAATGGCGAGCCACTGGGCTCCAACGGGCACGCGGCCCGCCCCAGGGCACTGCAACAGCGCCACGCGAGCTGAACGTTCGCCCGCAGGATCCGGTACTCGCGGAGGGTGCAGTCAGGGGGCACCGACGTCGTTCGGGCGGTCGAGGGTGTGCCTGATGAGGGGTTCGCGCTGGTGGGGACTCGGTCGACGGCGGTAGTTGTGGGCCCGGCCCGAGGGAAGAGTGCCGGCGAGGTCGAGGGCTCGGTGGACCAGCGCGGAGGCGACGTCGAGTTCGCCGAGGGCCGAGTGGGTGTCGACCGCGTACAGCGGCCACGGCGCGGCGACGGGGTGGCGAGCGGCGTCGTGCGGCCGGAAAAGACCGTCGGTGAGGGGACGGAAATGCGGTGCGGCCCTGCCGGGCCGGTTCAGGAAGCACAGCACGGAGCACGGCAGCACCGAGAGACACAGTGGGATACAGGGGCCGAGGGATCCGTCGTCGGGCACATCCGCCACGTGCTGTTCGGTACTGTCCATCGCGGCTTCGGCTGCGGCGACCCGGCCGAGGAGGGCCAGCGCGACCGAGCCGAAGCAGCGTGCCGACACCCGTACCCCCGCCGAACTGCGGGGGCCGGCACGACGAGCGGCGCGAGTGAGTGCGAGAGCATCCTCCGCCCTCACCCACGACCACATCGGCCGGGGCGCTTCCACGTCCGCCCCGCCCCTGCTCCCCATCATGACCAGCAAGAACGCCATGATCGTTCAGGGGAGATTCAGGCGCCGACTCCCCCGGGTGAAACACCAGAGAGACTCGGATGTCGTACAGGAAGTCTCCATGCACGACTGCGGCCCAGGCCGGGACACCTGTCCTGACCTGGGCCGCAGCCTGCGTTTCACCTGTTCGCGAGGTGGGCGCGGACGGTTTCGAACCGCCGACATCTGCTTTGTAAGGCTTGGCGTGGGGCACCCGCTCTGACCTGCACCCCGCCTGAGCTGCCCGTTCCCCGGCCGCCGCACCACCAGCGCCCGCGACTGACCGCCACATACCGCCCGATCTGGCACGCCTGTGGCACGGGTCGGCCATTGAGCCGCCAGTCTCCATTGGCTACCGCCGCCGCGAACACCACCTTCACCCGGCCGAGCCGGACAGGCACATCCAAGATTGACATCAGATTCCAATGCCAAAATTCGGTATCCGATTAGTGCATACACCGTTACGGTGGCGGCAACGCTCACACACGCAAAGGGGAGTAGCCGTGACCGAGACACCCGCCACCTGGCACCTCAAGCCGGGCGACCAGATCGAGCGCAAGCAGCTCCACATCGAGTTCGGGGGAAGGACACAGGGCGGCATCGGTCCGTCGGCCAAGTCCCCCCACGTGATGGTCTTCACCGACCCCGCCGCCGGCGAGAAGCACGGGTACTACGACGACTGGATGCCCGACGGCTACTTCCACTACAGCGGGGAAGGGCAGTACGGCGACCAGCGGATGATCTCCGGCAACGCCAGCATCCTGAACCACAAGGAAGAGGGCCGTGCGCTTCGCATCTTCAAGGGAGCCCGCGGCACGGTGACCTACCTGGGTGAGTTCGAGATCGCCCCGACCGACCCGTGGTACGAAGCCGACGCGCCGGAGACCAACGACGGTCCGCTACGGAAGGTCATCGTCTTCCGCCTCCGACCTGTCGACGCCGAAAAGCAGCCTCCGGCCACGCGCCTCGGCCGCCTACTGTCGGAGACCTCACACGCCGTCCAGAGCCTGCCGCTGGAGCAGCAGCTGACGGAGAAGATGTTCGTCAACCCGAATCGCGAGCAGTACGAAGCAGAACGCAAGGAGGCGAAGCTCGTCACCGCCTTCGGTGACCACCTCCGCAGCCAGGGCCACCAGGTCGACCGCCGCCAGATCCTGCCCCCCGGCGAGACCCGCCCCCTCTACACCGACCTCTACGTCGAAGCTCTCGAGCTACTCACCGAAGCCAAGGGCAGCGTCACGCGCGAGAACATCCGTATGGCTATCGGCCAGCTCGCCGACTACGCTCGCTTCCTTCCCTCGACCACGAAGGCCATCCTGGTCCCCTCCAAGCCCCGCCCGGATCTCCTGGAGCTGGCCACCAGCCAGAACTGCACGGTGATCTGGCCTGAAGGAAAGACCTACGGAACCACCGACCCCAACTTGGCACTGTAGCGCGCCGGCCCTCTCGGCCCACGAAGGCAGCGATCCCCGCAGCACCAATGCCGCGGGGCTCGCTGACCTTACTTCCACTCAGCGAGGCGTCCGCTTCGCCCCGAAGCAACCCGGGTACTCACCCGACCTTGGCGCGTAGTGCCGCCGACCTGCCTAGACAGTCTGCGGGCGTCCATGGCCGTTCGCCGTCGTGCGCACTCGTTGCACCGCAGTTAGACACTCAATCTCACGCAGTCTCCACCGTGGCGGTAGCCCACTCGTCCCGTTGGCTGGTGACGTGTCGGCTTCGGAAGTCTGCCCTTGGGGACACTCGTTCGGCTCCCAGGATCAAGGCCACGATGCCAGCTGCTGCTGATAGCGCGGCCGACATGGAGTTGGGTGGAACCCGCAGCACGATCACGACGATGATCACCGTAACTGGCCAGATCTGCGGGAGCCCGGTTGACAGATGCGGTGGGGTCCGAGTCAGACTCACGATGGTGCCTCCTGGGCATCGACCCGCTTGTACCCGATGCCGCCAAGCTGGAGGGTACAAGCGGGTTTTTGTCTTATCGGCAGGGGGGTTCCGCTGCCGATAATGGACGCTAGCAACGTGACGACCTACAGCCTCAGACTGTAGGCGCAATCCGGCTTCCGCGACCAAGGGGAAACGATGCGCAACGGATTGCGCATCGTATCGACCTTTGTACCACTTGCCTATGGGCACCTATAGGGACCTATAGCCACCCCACGTGCGGTGTTTCCCTAGATGGACGTTTTGTCTACCGATGTGGTCGCCCATCGGAGTGGCAACGAGTTCCCACGAGGGAGAACCGATGGGAAGTGTCCGACAAGTCGGACCCCGGAAACTCGGCCGGATCTGGACTGTGTGAATCGCCGGATCCCAGCGACGGCGCTCAGCGCCCTCATTAGGACTGAGCTTGGAAATCTCGCCCACTGTGACGACCGAACGTGCCCCTCACCTCAGTTACGGTCTTGGTCGCATCAATCGCGATGCCCCTAACCGGGGCCGCTACTGACCGTCATCTACAGTGGGCTGCTCTCTCCTTGAGGGCACGACTGGGGCACAGCATCAGGCAGCATGCCGGGTGGCCGGCGGACTCAGTACACACTGCCCAACCTCTTCATCTCGAAGCACCCCAGCCGCTCGCCCGACCTCGGCAAGCAAGCCGCCGACCTGCATCCAAAGCCGCCCCTGAGCCGCAACCATCTGCTGAAGTACCATGCCATGCATGGCAGTTACATACTCAGCTCGGCAGCCGGCAACGGAGGCTTACCGACCGAAGATCCATCGAGCTTAGGTCGTCGAAGCTGAATTTCCCGTACTTAGGTAATTGTCGAGCTGGTGCGCCAGATTGACGACGTCCTCCACCCAAACGATGGCTTGACTCGCATACACGGTCTCACTCGCAGCCTGATTTCGCGACGACGTGTGAGCCATTCGTCCCCGCTTGCCGCCGAGCGTATTCAAGGTTGCAAATAGCTGCTCGCACTCGCCTGAAAGATTCTCGCCGTGAACGCCGAGCGGCTTGGCGAGAGCCATCACATTGGACTCTTTGAGCCCGTGGTTCGTATTGACCACCTTTGAGATGTAAAGATTCTTGGCTGTAGTGCAGATCTGGCGCGTCTGAAGCTTATTTCCAGCCCCTTGGCCGATCAAGTCCGGCGAGAAGTGAAGCGCCAGCTTCACAAAGCAATGCGGAACGGCCAAATCGGCAATCTCTTTCTCACGCATCTCGACATACCGCAAGAAGAGGTTCTCGATGAACTCTTCAATGTGAGCATGGGAGAGAATTACAAAAGATGCAATGAGCAATTCCTGGCGGCGGGTAAGATCGTCTGGAGCCTTTACCTCAAGAACATCGTCCGAAAGTAACGACGCCTTAAGCTCGGCAATGTCGCTTTTTAGCGCATCGAGGAGTTCCATGGTCAGTCTCTCAACTGTCAAGGCAGGCGGGCCGAGAAATGGGAACCCCTACCACCCTCCCGAGCTCGGACGCCCAAATTTCAAAGCGACTCTTGGTGGCATCGATACTCTTAGTTGTACTAGTAATGGCCGCAATAAACTTTTCATTTTCGACGCAGAGTCCCTGGAAGGCCTTCAGGACCGCATCCTTTCGGCCGAGCGCGGCATCTCGAACCCGTTCATCCGAGAGAGCGTGGATCTGAACATCGAACACCGCACGGTTTAGAGAGCGCTCCCAGCGGACTCCTGACCACTTGTGACACGCCCCGAAATCGCTAAAGATTTGCCGGGCAGCATCAATCCCGCGCTCCATTTCTGACAGCTGACTTCTGATGAGATCTGACTTTGAAGACCAGTTCTTGTTGAGATAGACACAGGTCTTGTCCAAGAAATCCTTAAGATTTCCCTTATATGGCACGAAGTCGTTCTGGAAACCGAAGTGTCGTACGAGAATCTCCGCATCAATCATTCGCCTGTCGGGGCCTTTATTGCCCAGAAGATGCTGAAGGCCTGGACTGATTCCAGACTGCTCGTCAACAAAATTGACGAATGCTCCGGGGACCAATGCCTGACGTAGCTCCTGCGGCGAGAGTGGGACACTTCCCGTATTAAGCCTCAAAAAGAGAGTATAGAGGAAGTCCTCAGACTCCCATCCCTTGATGGTTACGGTACGGATAGTATGGTTCTCGAAGGCGTCAAATAGGTCGGATCGTTCGTCTTCAAGCCTGGTGATATCGAAGCCGCGAACACTACCCAAGATGGACGTTCCAGTGATCTTAAACGGCTCAAAATCGACATCGATTTCCTGCCCCTGGCCAGAATAGAACTGACGAAGAGCAAGCAACCTCTGCTTTCCATCAATCACAAAATAGTGCCCGGCGCGATCGGGCTTTTCGGCCAAGACGATCTGCGGGATCGGATATGACAAGATCGCCGACTCGACGAACCGACTCTTCGTCGGATTGGTCCACGCTGCGCGGCGCTGAAACGCCGGATTAAGATCAATCCTACCCTTGCGCATTTGCGCGACGATCGTCTCAATCGTCCAGTCGGTTGCCGAAACGCTGGCACGAGCAGCCGTGAGGCGTTCGATTACGTCTTCTTCGCTCTCGCCTGATTCGGGGTCGACAGGAAGCATTCCCTCTGGGCTCTGGCTGGTCACATCGGCCTCCAAGATCTCGGGTGACCAGGATAGGGGATCTTCAGTCGGCTTGTCCGGGCAAGAGCGGATTGATCAAGCTCGATAGTGAAGCGTAATCAGCCACCGCATGAAGCGAGAGGAGGAGGCAACTCGCGGGTGGTGGAGCGGTTTTGGCCGGTGTCCTGTCTGGTCTGGGTCCGAGCATGATCGGGGGGCCGTAAGCTGTTGCGACTCGGTCAGGGCTGTTGGGCCTGACCGCAATTTGGCCGAGTGGCCCCCCGGTCTTGCTCGGTGCGGGTCCCGGTCCTGGCAGGTGGGTAAAACCGTGTAGCCACCCGCCCCAGCCACGGCGCGGTTCTGGGCTCAGCCCTCTTCTGCCATCCGTCCGCCGGCGTGGCCGGGGCGCCGCCGGAGCGGGGCGGAGACAGGAGCGTCGGCGAGCGGCCAGGGCCGCGCGCTGGCGCGCTGTGCGCGGCTTGATGAAGTAGCGAAGTCGTAACAACTCCCTCCTGCACTCCACCTTTCGTTAAGACTTTTAACGACGCCAGCCTCAGCCAGCAGCCCGTTTACCAAGCAACTGCCGACCGTCATGGGTCCGGATTCTCGGGACCGCGTCACCCTGGAGGGCGTCCAGCATGCGCACGGCGAAGACCTCGCCCATGCGGTCGTCGACCTCGGCCGGGGTGAGCCACTCGACCGCCGTGGACTCGTCGGACAACTGCTCGGCGCCGCCTTCGGGGTGGCACCGGAAGACCAAGGCGACGATGCCGCGCGTCACGTTCTTGTAGACGCCGGTGAGCCGTTCGACGCTCACCTTGATGCCGGTCTCCTCGAAGATCTCCCGGCGCACGCCGTCCTCGACAGTCTCAGTCAACTCCAGCACTCCGCCCGGAGGCTCCCAAGTGCCGTTGTCGGCGCGGCGGATCGCCCGGAGCCGGCCGTCCTCGCGCACGACCACTCCCGCCACGGACACCGAGTGGAGCGGCGTTGTGTGAGACTGTCGCGCCTTGTCGCTCATGCAGAGAAGAGTAGGGCTCAGGGCTGTGTCAGGTACCGCCATGGCCCTCAGCGGCGACCAACGCACCTGCGCTCGGAATGGTCCATATGCCCGCGCTGCCCCGTCCGGGCGGTCGCGCCGGGACCGGGCGCCAGCCCGCACGCCCGGCGTCGGCCGCCGCGGGCGGGGCAGCGGCGCGCGCAGGGCGCGCGCCCTTGACCTTGTAGAGCGGAATTCGGCAGTGACTTCGGGTGGTTGCGGGGTTCGCGCTCTACAGCGTGACGGTGGCGACGGCGGTGTCGTCGTGGGCCTTGCCGCGGGGCCAGCGTTTGCCGTCGGCGTCGCCGAGTTCGGCAGTGCGGACGGCGCGGATGAGGGCTGCCGGGCCTTGGTCGTGGATGAGCTTCAGGGCCTCGGGCCAGTCGGCGAGGTGGAAGCGGTCGACCAGGCGGGAGGCGCCATCGCTGACCATGGTGAAGCCGGTGACCTCGGCACGGGGGACGGTGCCGGTGAGGGAGGCGTGGGCGGCGGTGGGGTCGGCGGCGGCGACCCAGAAGCCGTCGGGCTGGTTGCGGTGGGCTCGCATGGCCTCGACGTAGCGGCGGAGGGCGTCGCCGTGTTCGGCAGTGCCGGTGGGCACGGCATCCATGCTGCCGCGGAGGGTTGCGCCGACCAGGGCCTCGCGGTCGTCGGTGATGGCGACCGGTCCGGTGGCGGGGTCGGCGTGTTCGACGATCAGGGTGGAGTCGGCGAGCACCAGGTATTCGAGGTCCTGGTCGGTGAGGCGGACCGCGACGACAGTGGCCGACGGGGTGCCGGGGTGGGTGAGATCGCACTCGGTGTGCAGTGCGGCGGTGGTGGTGATGGCGTCCGCGAGGCAGTCGGTCAGTGCCCGGTCGGGCCGGTTGGTCGCGGCGGCGAGCAGGTTGACGCCGAGCCGGGCCACGAACCACGCCACGCCGTGGGAGCAGCCGGAGTCGGATCCGGGCGG
This sequence comes from Streptomyces sp. TLI_053, assembly GCF_900105395.1. Classification (NCBI taxonomy): domain Bacteria; kingdom Bacillati; phylum Actinomycetota; class Actinomycetes; order Kitasatosporales; family Streptomycetaceae; genus Streptomyces; species Streptomyces sp. TLI_053. The sequence goes on along the minus strand of NZ_LT629775.1, from coordinate 6,413,417 downwards.
GGTGCCGGCGCCGTCGAGCAGGACGACGGCGCTCGGGCTGGCCGCCACGAAGTCCTCGTTGGGGCGGTCCTGGCGGGCGGGTTCGGTGGCGATCTCCAGATGCACCCGGTCAGTCTGCCTCGTGCCGGTAGAACGGCGACAGTAGGCGGACGCGCACGGGTTCGTTGTCCTGGGGGTTGTAGTCGACGTTCAGCAGGACGGAGAACCTGTCGGTGCCGGCCTGCTGGTAGAGGTCGGCGAGGTCGTTGACGATCAGGTGGACGACGCCGAGCGTGCCCTGCGGGTGGATGCCGGTGAGGACCATGACCAGGCCCTGGCCGTCGGGCCGCGGGAGTCGGCCGAGGTAGGCCACGTCGGAGTTGGCCGCGGGCTCGGAGTCCATGCCGGAGCGATAGGCGACGCCGGCCTCGCGGTCGCGCAGGGTCCAGGGTCCGTCGGGGGCACGCTCGAAGCAGATCGACGGGTCCTGGGCGAGCACCCCGGCGACGTGGCTGGAGAGCCGGGGGCCGCAGATGACGATCATGTCCTCGCGGTTGAGGTCGATCTCTCCGCCGATCGGCACGTGCTCGAAGCTCGGTTCGAGCTTGTAGGAGCGGGCGAGATCGCCGAGCCGCTGAGCGGCTGCGAAGTCCTCGGCGGCCAGGACCGGCCTGGCGTTACCGGCCTCCTGCTTGAGCGGTGTCGCGATGATCAGCCGCGCATTGCCCAGGAACGCCCCCTCGGGCGCGGGCGCAGACTGCTTCAGCTGGTGGATCCGCCCGCGGGTGAGTCCGGCCTCGGCGGCGATCTGGGCGTAGGACATGCCCTGTTCGTGCAGCTCGGAGATCACCCGCTGCCGCAGTCGCGACAGCTCGGTGACCTCCTGCTGTGCCTCGGCGAGCCGCACGGTGGCTGCTCGAAGCAGCTCGAACGGATTCTTGATGGCGGCGATCCGCTGCGTTTCTCCCGCCATGTCCCCTCCGGTGTCTGCCCCAGTCAACGCAGAGTCTAGGGGGATAGACAGGATCAGCAAACGCAGGTGTCGGCCGGTTCGCTGTGAGTCGTGGGGCATCGCGGGGTCTCCTGACGGCCTCGTCGGCCGCCGTTGTATAGGGGGCTATACACCCTGTGAAATGGGCGAGTGATTTTTGGTGCAGGCGTTTTCCTCTGCGGTGGATGTTAGCTGCGCCCACACCGAGCGGAAATCATCGCCGTCGTTGTGCGCGCCCCACGAGTCGGCCAGGGCGTCCACCAGGGTGAGGCCACGACCGAAGTCCGCGGCCTCGTCGGGCGCTCGATGCAGGGGAAGGCCGTCGCGACCACCCTCGTCGGCGACGTCGATCCAGACCGTGTCGGCCGAGCGTCGGACCTCGACCCACACCGACCCGCCGGGGCGACCGGACTTGCTGTGGAGAACGGAGTTGGTCACCAGCTCGGAGACGATCAGCTCGGCGTCCGCGACCCGGGGGTGGTCGCCGAGCGCGTCACGAACCAGCTTGCGGGCGGCACCCGCGGACTCGGGGACTCCGGGGAAGCGAGCGATCCATGGCATGGGGGTGCCCCTCTGCTTCTCTGTGGCGCGATCAATCGGATACTTTGCGTGAAGCTCGGATTCGAGCTTGAAAGCTCGGGTCCGAGCTTGTCAAGCTGATGTGAGAAAACGTGAGATAGGGGCGCTCGTGCGAGAGTTGGGACGACCGGCGTATCTGCGCCTGGCGGATGCCTTGCGCGCCGAGATCGTTTCGGGCGACCGGGCGCCGGGCTCCCGGATGCCGAGCATCGCGGACCTGTGCCGCGACCACGCGATCTCGGAACAGCCGGTCCGACAGGCCCTGCGGGTGCTGACCGCCGAGGGATTGATCGAGGGGCGCCCGGGCTCGGGAACCTATGTGCGGATCAGGCCGGTGCCAGCACGGATGGCGCGCGGGCGCTACCACGCGGCCGGCAGTCCGTTCGCTGCTGAGAGCCGCGCCCGCGGGGTCGAGCCGTCGTGGTCGTGCGACTCCCAGAAGACCTACGCGACCGCCGCCCTGGCGCTCCGGCTCGGCATCCCGGAGGGCGACCCGGTGATGCAGAGCCAGTACGTCTTCCGCGCCGACCGCGAACCGACCCAGCTGTCGACCAGCTGGGAGCCGATGACGGTCACCGGCGGGACGGCCGTCGTCCTGCCCGAGAACGGTCCACTGGCCGGCTCCGGAGTAGTGGCGCGGATGTCCGCCATCGGCATCGTGGTCACGCGGGTGACTGAGGACGTGTCCGCCAGGCCGGTCCTGGAAATCGAGGCGGAACCCCTCGGCATCCCGCTGGGATCGACCGTGCTTGCGATAGAACGCACCCACTGGGCAGGCGAGTTGGCGGTCGAGACGGCGGACATCGTGCTTGCCGCCGACCGGTTCCGACTCTCGTACGAGATCGACATCCCGCCCGTTCAGGCCTGATCCGGGACGACAGGGCCGAATGCACCTGACGGTCAGTCAAGATCTTTGTATATCCCCCTAGACAGTCGAGCGGGCAACGCTCTACCTTGTTGTCTACCCCCCTAGACGGCAATCTCGGGGCGGTCGGCTTCCGACTGTCCAGGGGGGTAGACAGGAGAGATCCTCATGGCCATCCGTGGTGCGATCCCCGTCCGTTTCGAGGACGTCTTCCCCGCCGGCGCGTTCGCCGTCTCGGTCGAGCCGGTCGCCGACTTCGAGGCGAGCAAGAGCGGTACGAAGGTGCAGGCGCGCGACAAGTCGACCGGGCACCCGCTCTGGGTCGTCTCGGTGGTGGACCCGGACCCGGAGGCGCGCGACACCTCCGCTCGCGTCAAGGTCGTGGCCCCGGTCCTTCCGGTGCTGCCGGACGCGGCGCCGGGTCTGCCCTTCCGGCCGGTCGAGTTCGACGGCCTGACCGTGACGGCCTACGTCAACAACAGCGGCCGGGTCGCCTACTCCTTCAAGGCCACCGGCGTCCGGGCGCCCGCCGCGGCCCGCTCCTCCGCGAAGTCCGCGGCCTGACCCCGGCTTCGCCCGTCCTGGCGCGCGGCTGCACGTCGGCTCGCGCGCCGGGCGGCGCCACCCAACTTCCCCACGGTGTGAACTGAGGTGAAACGCAGACATGTTCAAGTTGAGCAGCACCCTCAAGTCCGTGCTCCTGGCCCTGCTGGCCGCCTTGATCGGCTACTCCTGGGTCGTGGCCCACCTCGGCCCGAAGGCCGGACTACTGGTGATCGCGGCCCTCGTCGCCGGACCGGTCGGCCGGCTGGTGTACCGGGCGAAGTCCTTGCGCTCACGGATCCGGCGCGGCTGGCCGGAGTTGAGCTACTCCCTGGGACTGTGGCAGCAGGCACCGCTGCCCCGCTTCGACGCTCCCTACGAGTACGTGTGGCCGCGCATCGCGCGGATGCGCAAGCACCCCGGCGGCCTGGACGTCCTGATCGGGCTCCTGCCCGGCCAGGTCCCCGAACAGGTCGCCCAGCACGCGCACGGGATCGCCCACGCCTGGCGCGTCCACCGGGTGGAAGTGACAAGCCCCCGCCGCGGGGCCGTGGTCCTCCGCGCGTGGACCTTCGACCCGCTCGCCAAGCCGTTCACGGTGGCCGGCCGGACTCCCAAGCCTGCACGGCGAACGTTCCGCAGCCGGGCGAGGGGGTGGTTCGGCCGGGCCCGAGTGCTGGTGGGGAGGTGCCGGTTTCGCCTTCGCCGCGTGGCGGTCGGAACGCGGAAGGCCGCCGCGTCCGCCTGGTCGGAAGCTTCGACACCTGGGCTTCCGGACACTGGTGGCCGCCCTGAGGCTGGTCCGCCGGACGGCACGACTGCTGGCGGAGGTCGCGGCGGAGAGGGAGCTGAGGCCGAACCGCTCGGCCAAGTCCCGTGGCGCTCGGTGAAGATCGGCACCCAGGAGGACGGCGAGCCCTGGCGCCTGCGACTGCACGGCACCCACGTCCTGGTCGCCGGAGTCACCGGCTCCGGCAAGGGGTCGATCCTGTGGGGCGTGGTCCGCGAGCTGCTCCCCGAGGTGTCCGCCGGCCTGGTGGAACTCTGGGCGCTGGACCCCAAGCGCATGGAACTGTCCTTCGGTGCCGGGCTGTTCACCAGGTACGCCAGCGACCCCGAGGCCATGGTCGAACTACTGGAACAGGCCGTCGACCGGATGCAGGAACGCGCGCTCGCCTTCGCCGGCCGCCTCCGGGCCCACGTTCCCACCCCTGCCTCGCCGTTCGTCGTCGTCCTGGTCGACGAACTCGCCTTCCTCACCGCCTACCAGCCCGACCGCGACCTCCGGCGCCGCGCCGAAGCCGCGATCGCCACCCTGACCAGCCAGGGCCGTTCGGTCGGTTTCTGCCTCGTCGGGGCGCTCCAGGACCCCCGCAAGGAGGTCATGAACCTCCGCAACCTGTTCCCCGACCGGATCGCCCTGCGCATGGACGAAGCCGCCCAGGTCGACATGGTCCTCGGCAGCGGCGCCCGCAACCGGGGCGCGTACGCGGACCTGATCTCCCCCGACCCCACGACCGGCGCGGGCGTCGGCTACGTCCGCAACGAGGGCAGCCCGACCCCGGTCCGCGTGCGGGCCGCCTACGTCTCCGATGCCGAGATCGACGCCCTGGTCGCCCGGTACGACAACGACTCCGTCTACGGGGTGTCTAGCCCCCTGGACATCAACCCCTCGGACACGTCCTCGGAAGGTGGTGCACAGCCGTGATCGTCACCGGCTCGCTCGTCCTGTTCCTCGGCGCCCTGATCGCCGTCCTCCTCCGGCACCAGGCCCTGAAGGCCACGCACCTGATCCTCTGCGGTGCCTTCGGCTTCCTCCTCGCCGAGACCGGCGCCTCCTCCCTGATCAAGCACCTGCTCGCCTGGCTCACCAAGACCCTCGCCACCATCCACCCCTGACCGGAGGTACCGCCATGACCCACCACCGCCTGCCCACCGCCGCCAACTACCCCGTCCCCACGCCGGCGAACGGCCAGGACCCGCGCTTCACCCGCGGCCTGCTCTTCGACATCGCCCGCCGGATCGAGGACGCTGGCTTCCCGCCCATCACCACCGGCCACGACCTGGTCCGCCTGATGGAGACCATCTACGTCTTCTGCTACTCGGAAGACCGCTGATGACCGGAACCACCCGCGCGGAACGGGCCCGGATGCCCCTGGCCCGTACCGTGCTCCGCCAGGTCGCCGAGGAACACGGCGTCTGCGTCCGGCCGGTGGCTGTCCGTCGCACCGACACCGCCACCGGTCACACCGAGATCATCGACATCCCCTGCGGCGCCACCCGCGCGAGCCTGTGCCCCAGCTGCGCCGAACGCAAGCGCCGCCTGCGCGCCGCCCAGTGCCGCGAAGGCTGGCACCTCACCGAGGAACCCGTCCTCGAACCCGACCCCGCCACCGCCGCGCAGCAGTTCCTCGGCGAACTGCGGGCCGACCTGACCAAGGCCCAGACCGCGGCCACCGGCGCGGAGGCCGACGAACTCGCCTCGCTGCTGGTGGAGATCGACACCGAACTCGCCGAGACCGGCGTCCGCGGCTCCCTCGCCCCCGCGCCGACCGCGCGCCGGGTCCGCTCCACCCGACGCCGGCAGGACACCAGCGACCTGCCCCGGCGCCCGGTCGAGAACCGCACCCTCGGCAAGGCATACACCACCCCCGACGGCCGAACCTTCCGCCCCTCGCTGTTCCTGACCCTCACCCTGCCCTCGTACGGACGCGTCCGCACCGACGGCACCCCCGTCGACCCGACCACCTACGACTACCGCCGGGCCGCACGCGACGCCCTCCACTTCCCCAAGCTCATCGACCGGTTCGTCCAGAACCTGCGCCGCTTCGTCGGCCACGACGTCCAGTACTTCGCCGTCGTCGAACCCCAGCGCCGCCTCGCCCCGCACCTGCACCTCGCCCTGCGCGGCACCGTCTCCCGCGCCGAACTGCGCCAGGTCGTCGCCGCCACCTACCACCAGGTCTGGTGGCCGCCCGCCGACCACCCCGTCCACGCACCCGACGCGCCGCCGCACTGGTCGCCCGAACTTGGCGCCTTCCTCGACCCGACCACCCACGAACCGCTGCCCACCTGGGACGAAGCCCTCGACCAACTCGACGACGAACCCGAAGCCCAGCCCACGCACGTGCTCCGCTTCGGCCCCCAACTCGACGCCCAGGGCATCCTCGTCGGCTCCCCCCAGGCTGCCCGCTGCGTCCGCTACCTGACCAAGTACCTCACCAAGTCCGTCGCCGAGTGCCACACCCCGACCGGCACGACCGAGAGCGACCACGTCGACCGCCTCGCCGCCGAACTCGGCCACGAACCCTGCTCGCCGACCTGCGCGAACTGGTTGCTTCACGGCGTCCAACCCAAGAACGCACACCCCGCCCTGCGCCCCGGCGCCTGCCGCTCCCGCGCCCACAAGCGCGAACACCTCGGCTACGGCGGGCGCCGCGTCCTGGTCTCGCGCAAGTGGTCCGGCAAGACCCTCGCAGACCATCGCGCCGAACGCCGGGCCTGGGTCCTCGACGTCCTCGGCGACACCGCCGGCCGCGCCGAGCCCCACCGCTACCTCTGGGAACCGGTCCGGCCCGGCGATCCGGACATGGCGCCGCTTGCGACCCGCCTCCTGCGGGCCGTCGCCGAACGCGTCCGCTGGCGGGAGGCCCTGAACGAAGCCCTGGCCCGTGCTGAAGGACCCCTCTCCCCCGCATCCGCGGTCACACCCGAAGGGAAGGCAGCATGACATCCCCGGACCCCCTCCTGACCATCGCGCAGGCGGCCGAACTGCTCGGCACCACTGAGCGCTTCCCCCGACGGCTGATCGCCGAACGGCGCATCGCCTTCGTGAAGGTCGGACGCCACGTCCGCATCCCGGCGTCGGCCGTCGCCGGGTACATCGCCGCCCGCACGGTCCAGCCGGTCAGCCGGACCCGTCAGCTGCGGAGGGCCGCCTGATGGCCAACAGCAAAGGAAACCGCCGGCGCTTCGGGTCGCTCCGCCAACTGCCCTCCGGGCGCTGGCAGATCCGCTACCCGGACCCGGCCACCGGGCTGATGCGCAATGGGGAGGAGACCTACCCGACCAAGACCGATGCCGAGATCGCGCTCACGCTCATCGAGGCGGATATCAAGCGCGACAAGTGGACCGATCCGGACGCCGGGAAGGCCAAGCTAGGCGACTTCGCTGCCACCTGGCTGCGGGACCGCAAGCTGGAGGAGAGCACCCGGGAGCGGTACGCGATCACGCTCCGCCAGTACATCCAGCCCGGTCTTGGCCACCGGACGCTCGCCGAGATCACCCCGGCACGGGTACGGTCCTGGCGGTCCGCGCTGCTGGAGGACGGGGTCGGCGAGCCCTCGGTGGTCAAGGCGTACCAGCTGCTGCGGGCCATCATGAACACCGCCCTCGACGACGAGTTGATCCAGCGCAATCCGTGCCGGATCAAGGGCGCCGACACCTACGACGTGCCGGAGCGGCCCGTCCTCTCCGTCACCGAGGTGTTCGCCGTCGCCGACGCGATCGGGCTGCGCTGGCGGGCCCTGGTGCTGCTGACCGCCTTCACCACGCTCCGCTTCGGCGAGCTGGCCGCGCTCCGCCGGCGGGACGTCGACCTGGCGAACCGGCTCGTCCGGGTACAGCGCAACCAGGCGGAGCTGAACAGCGGGCGGCTCTACGACAAGGCGCCGAAGAGCCGTGCGGGATTCCGGCCGGTAGCCTTCCCCGCCGAGATCGTCGACGACCTGGCCCACCACCTCGACCGGTACGCTGGCCCCGGCCCGGACGGCCACCTGTTCATCGGGCCCCGCGGTGGCAAGCTCCGCCGCAGCAACTTCCGGGACGACTGGATCCGGGCCCGCACGGCGGCCGGGGTGAGTGAGGATGCCCACTTCCACGACCTGCGGCATACCGGCAACACTCTCGCCTCGCAGAACGGGGCCAGTACCCGGGAACTCATGACCAGGATGGGCCACAGCAGCACCCGGGCCGCGCTCATCTACCAGCACATGACCAGCGACCGCGACCGCGCCATCGCCGATCGGATGGGGGCTGTTGTCCGACAGGAACTCGGCCAACCACAGTCACCTGGTGCGCGGGCGCTACGGGACGTGTAAGACGCTGGAACGATCAAGGGCCAGCTCGGGATGATCATCCGAGCTGGCCCTTCGTGTTAGCAGAAGCGAACGGCTTCGCACCGCCGACTGGCTGCCATCGTGCTCATCTACTGGAACCGCCACCGCATAATTCACCGCAGCACACCCGCCTGTTCTCAGCGGGCAGGACTCGCCCCGAAAGGCTGGCAGCCTGCGAGATTTACCAAGGGTACGACTCAGGGTGTTGCGATCAGTTGGCGCATCGATGTTGCAACGTCATCTCTTGCTGCATCTCGCTGACCGCTGGGCATTTCATCGCTAGCATGACGAAGCACGCGAAGAGCGCTGAGACTGATGCCTGCGGGCCACCGCACTCCTGCACTCGCGCCTGGCGCCATGACACCGGCTGCGGCACTCGACCACCTGAACGCGATGCCGCCATCGAAGGACCTGTGATGACCAATCACCCCAGCACGTACCCGTACTGGCCTCCCCCGCCAGAGCGTGAAGCCCCGCTCCACCGGTGGATACGGCGCAACCCGCGGCAGACCACTGCGATAGCGATAGCTGCGCTACTCGTGCTGGCGGCCGTCATCACTGGCTCTGCAACCTCGGACGACTCTGACCATAGAGAGTACGACGCGAGCGGCGACGTGGTCGGGGTGACCTGCAGAAGCAATGCTGAGCTCACCGTTGGGATTCTCATGGAGTGGACCGGATGCACCGCGAGCATCCACAACACCACCGGCCGCCTGCAGGCATACATGATCTACCTCAATTGCCATACGTTCGCCAGCTACGAACCAGGCGCAATACACGATCTCCAGTACGTTGCCCCTGACCCGAACCCCAGTAGTCAGTTCGTCAAACTGAGTCGATTCGCGAGCCAGGTCACCTACGGACCGCAGAACTGCACATTCATATCGGCGACGCGGCGAAACGTTCGTCCTGACGAGCTCTAGAGAGCCGACTTCTCGTACAGCGCAGCCTGCAATTATGCTCCGGGCCGCTGACCCGGAGCACATACTCAGAATCAGCCGCTGCGGCGCTTGGGGCGACAGCAAACCCACAGCGACCAGGACCGAACGACCACCAATCGAATGAGGCCGCGGTCAGGGAGGCGCTCAGCCGGCCGGGGGCTTCTGGCACGCCAGTGGCACGGGAGAAGTAGGACCCCGGGAACGATCAAGGGCCAGTTCGGGAGGATGCTGCCTCCGAACTGGCCCTTCTCTGCTGTGGGCGCGGACGGTTTCGAACCGCCGACATCTGCTTTGTAAGAGCAGCGCTCTACCACTGAGCTACGCGCCCCCGGTCGGGCGGGTCCCGGGGTGGGGCGCACGACGAGTGCCTAGGGTACCTGGTCCCGGGGGTGGTGTGGTGCAGGTGGTGGGGCGGTGGGGCGGGTGGGGTGCCGGGTCCGGGGGGTGATCGGGAAGAATGGGTGGTGGATCAGCGGTCGGGAACCAGGGAGCGCGCAGTGAGGGTGGCCGGCGGAGGCGGGCGGGGGCGACGGCGGGGGCCGGTGAGCGCGGTGGCCGAGGCGCTGGTGCTGCCGGTGGTGGTCGCCGGGGCGTTGGGGGCCGCGGGGGCGGCGTCGTTCGGGGCCGGTGGCGGCTGGTGGGGGCGGCGCGGCGGTGACGGGATGCGGGCGGACGCGCGGGCGGCCAGGGACGCGGCGCAACAGGCGTTCTACGACGTGGACTCGACCCAGCGCGAGGTGCGGCTGGCGGTGGAGACGGTGCGTTCCGTCGGGGACAGTGCGACGTCCCGGCGGGCGGTCGCGGACTTCGAGGCGATCTCGGGCCGGGTCGACCAGGTGACCGTGAACTATCTGTCCGCGCTGGACGCGCACGACCTGGACGCGGAGGAGCTGGAGTCCGGCGCGGCCGCGCGGGCCAAGCACCAGTTGGACGACGTGAAGGGCCAGCTCGGTTCGGCGTTGGCGGAGCTGAACGACTTCCTGCGTCGGCTGCAGCCGACGCTGGAGCGGGCCGAGTCGCAGCTGATGCGGGTGGCGCCGGCGGTGGAGCAGGCCAAGCGGGCGCTGCTGGAGGCCAGCAACGCGCTGGACTCGGCGCGTGGTGCCGGACTGCGGGCGGACGGGCCGGCGGCGCGGCTGGCCGAGCTGGCGCCGGAGCTGGGGCGGCTGAACGAGGGGGTGGGCCGGCACGGGGTGCCGGACACGCTGGAGCGCGCGGAGCGGGTGAAGGAGCGCGCGGAGGCGATCGCGACGGAGGTCGGGCAGCTGCCGGAGCGGGCCCGGGAGATCGACCGGCGGGTGGCCAGTCTGCGGACCAGGATCCAGGCGCTGGAGACCAAGGCCGGCACGGTGCCGCCGGCGCTGAGCGAGTTGCGGCGGCGGTTCTCGGCCGCGTGCTGGCAGGACCTCCAGCGGGTGCCGGACCAGGTGGCGGAGGCCGGGCGGGCCGCCGAGGAGAAGCTGGCGGAGGCGGCGCGGGCCCGGGACGAGCAGCGGTGGGCGGACGCCACCGGGGCGCTGGGCACGGTGCGGGCGCTGCTGGACACGGCGGACGGGTCGGTGGTCGCGGTGAACGAGCGGCTGCGGCAGCTGAACGAGGTGCAGATCGACCCGAACAAGGAGGTCGAGCGGGCCCGGTTCGCGCTGCGGGACGCCCAGCGGCTGGCGATGGCCGGACGGCAGGCGCCGGATCCGCGGCACGCCGCGCCGCTGGACGCGGCGGTGGCCCGGCTGGACCGCGCGGTGGCCGAGCTGGAGGCGGCCGGGCGGCACCCGGACTACTGGCGGTTCCTGACCGAGCTGGCGGCGGTGCGGGAGTCCGCGGCGCACGTGGTGGAGCTGATCCGCGGCGAGCTCGGCGGGCAGAAGTAAGCGGAAGTAGGGAGAAGCAGGCGGAAGGGGGCGGAAGCGGGCCCCGGAGGGCAGCGGCCGAGGGGGTTCGGCCCGGGGCGGCGCGGATACCCTGACGGTATGCCTCGTTATGACTTCCGCTGCCGCTCCTGCGGCGCCACGTTCGAGCTCCGCCGTGCGATGGCGCAGGCCAACGACCCCGCCGTCTGCCCGCAGGGGCACCAGGACACCGTGAAGCTGCTGTCGACCGTCGCCGTCACCGGCGGCGCGGCCTCCGCCGGCGCCGCCCCGCAGCAGGCCCCGTCGGCCGGCGGCGGCGGGGGTTGCTGCGGGGGCGGCTGCTGCGGCTAGCCGACGACCGCCGCCCCGGCGGCCGGGACGCCGGCACCGCCCCGGACCCGGGACAGGAAGCGGCGGGCGATCTCCTCGCCCGCCGCGACGCCGATCTCGTCGAGGGCGGTGACGCCCGGCGCCGTCCAGCCGGTGTCGGCCAGTTCGCCGTGGCCGGGGCGCCAGGCGGCGTCGGCGGCGAGCAGCAGGTCGGCGTCGAGCAGCGAGTCGCCGGCCGACAGCACGGTGGACGGGCCGACCCGGCGGACGACCTCCGCCAGCGCCGCGCTCTTGCTGAGCGGCGCCGGCACCGCGTACACCTTGCGGCCCTGGAGCGACACGTTCCAGCCGCGTTCGGCGCACCAGCCGGTGAGTTCGGCGATCCAGCCCGCCGGCAGTTCGGCGCGCTCGACGACCAGGTAGGCGAACAGCTCGTCGGCCACCCGCCGCTTGTGGGTCCACTCGGGGTCGGCGCAGAGGGCCAGGTGTTCGACCACCTCCGCCAGCGGCGCCGCCCCCTCGGCCAGCCGGCCGGCCATCTCGGTCTGCCAGTCCTCGTCCGGCACGCCGTCGACGAGCAACCGGCCGCCGTTGGCGCAGATCGCGTAGGGCGGGACCCAACCGGGCGTCGGGCCGGGCAGGTTGACCCGCTCGTACTGGGCCCGGGTGCGGGTGGTGGCGGGGACGAGCACGGCCTCGGCGGCGAGTTCGACGAGCAGTGCGGCGGCCTGCTCGGTCATGAAGGACAGCGCCTTGCCGTCGTGCACCTCGACCGAGAGCAGGCGCGGCGCGAGCCGGTCCGGCACGTCCAGGGCGAGGGCCCGGTTGGAGTAGATCAGGGTGCGGTCGAGGTCGCTCGCGACGACGAAGCGCGGTTCGGCCGGGCCCGGTGCGTCGGGACGAGGACGAGGTTCGACGAGAGGAGCTTCGACGGGACGCGGTGCGTCGGCGGAGCCGCCGTCCGGGTGTGCGGGACCACTCATCGGGCTCAGGACTCCTTGCTGAGGACGGCCGTCCCGGAGGCGCCGGTCGCCCCACGGGTGTAGCGGGGGTGGATGAGGCCGACGCAGGAGTACGGCAGGTCGTCCACCTCCTCGACCGGCACTCCCCGCTGGGCGGCGAGCAGCCGGACGTGGTCGAGGTCGGCGCCCGCGCCGCGGCGGGCGAGCACCCGCCAGGGGACGCGGCGCAGCATGACCCGGGTGGTCTCCCCGACGCCGGGCTTGACCAGGTTGACGCTGTCGATGCCGTACTCGGCGCTGATCCGCTCGACGGCGGCCCAGCCCGCCCAGTCGGGGGCGCGCTCGTCGGCGTGCTCGGGGGCGAGGAACCGTTCGGCCGCCGCGAGGGCCTCGGCCCGGACGTCGGCGAAGTGGTCGGCGACGGTGTCCAGGAAGGCGCCGGAGACGTCGGCGCCGGCCAGCTCGGTGTAGTGCTTGGCGCCGTGGAAGTCGTCGGGGCCGATCAGGTCGGCGCGCAGCACGGTGCGCGAGACCAGGCCGGAGACGGTCGAGTTGAGGCAGGCGGAGGGGATCAGGAAGTCGTCCCGGGTGCCGAAGGTGCGCACGCAGCGGCCGGGGTCGGCGAGGACGGCGAGGTCGGGGTCGAAGCCGGTCCCGGCGAGGGCCTCGGCGAGTTCGCGGGTGATCGCGCCCTTGCCGGTCCAGCCGTCGACGAACACCACGTCGGCGGCCCGGTGGTGCGCGTCGAGGTAGCGCAGGGCGGCCGGGTCGATGCCGCGGCCGCGGACGATCGAGACGGCGTAGTGCGGGGCGTCGAGTCCGTGGCCGGCGGCGAGCCAGCGGCGGATCAGGATGCCGACCGGCGTCCCGGCCCGGGCCAGCGAGGCGAGCACCAGACCGGGGCCGCGCTCGCGCAGCAGGGTCTCGGCGACGGTGCCGACGGCGAGCGCGATCCGCCGGGCCGAGACCCGCAGCGCCTGGTGGAACAGCTCCTGGTACTCGGGGCTCGGCTGGTACTCGACCGGCAGCGACTCGGCGTAGTGGGCGCCGCCGCTCTGCACGGCCTCCTCCCGCTCCTCGGTGGGCGCCTCCAGGTCGACGCCGGTGAGGTCCTTGAGCAGCCAGGCCACTTCGTCGGCGCGGTAGGAGGAGAACTCGGGGCCGTACAGCGGGCGGGCCGGAGCCGCCGGGCCGACGGGGGCGGTCGGCCGGTGGGACGGCAGGACGGCGAGCACCACCCGGTCGGTGACCCGGCGCAGCTGGGCGAGCAGGGCCCGCTCGCCCTCGTGCAGGGCGGGGGTGTCGGCGGTGTCGTCGACCACCAGCACCACCGTGCCGAAGCGGCGGGCCGGGTCGGCTCCGGGGGCGACGTTGTAGGCGTAGCGCTCGCGGGAGGAGTCGTCGGCCGGGTCGTCGTGGGCGGGGAAGGCCAGCCGGGTGCGGATGGCGTAGCCGGGGTCGTCGACGGCGAGGACGGGCGAGCGGGTGGTGGTGGAGTAGCGGACGCGGTCGGTGCCGCCGGGCAGCCGCTCGGCAAGGGCACCGGCCAGCCGCAGCGGCGCGTACATCAGCTCCTCGAAGCCGAGCACCAGCACCCGCGAACGGTCGGCATCGGCATCGGAACCGACACCGGCACCGACACCAACACCGGCATCGGCACCGGCATCGGCACCGGCACCGGCACCGACAGAACCACTGGAACCACCGACACCGACCGCCGCCGCCAGCTGCTCGGCCAGGCCGGGCAGCGCCGCCTCCAGCCGGGCCCGGTGCTCCCGGGTGAACCCGTGCCGCCCGCCGTCGGGCAGCCCGGCCGGCCAGTCCAGGCCGACCCGGACCAGCGGGGCGGCCGGGGCGGCCGGCGGCTCGGGCGCGGGACCGACCTCGGCGATCAGCCGCTCGGCCCGGTCCAGGACGTCGGCGGGCAGCTCGACGCCGCCGTCCGCCAGCGCCACCAGGTCCAGCCGGACGCCGAGTTCGGCCGCGGTGTCGGCGAGCCGCCGCCGGTCGGCCGGGCCGCGCAGGTCGACCAGTGCGACCACCACGTAGTGCTCGCGCGGGTGGTTGGCGTGCAGTTCGCGGATGGTGTTGAGGACGGTGGTACCGGTGGAGAACTCGTCGTCCACCAGCACCAGCGGGCCGTCACCGGTGAGCAGCCCGGGGTCCGCGGGCAGCAGCAGGTGGGAGGTGGCGTGCGAGTGCTCCTCCTCGAAGCCGCCGACCGGGGTGAGGCCGGCCACGGGGCGGCGGGTGGAGTGCAGGTAGGCGGCGTCCAGGCCGTCGGCGACGCTGTGGCCGAGGCCGGTGGCGGTCTCCGCGTAGCCGAGGACGACGGCGCGGTCGACGCTCTCCCCCGGGAGCGACGTCAGCAGGTCGCGGACCCGGCGCCCGAGCTCCAGTCCGGCGCCGTGCACCACCTCGGGCCGCTGCGGGACGTGCTTGCCGAGCACCGTGGAGACCAGCAGGTGGGCCCGCTTGCGGTTCTCCCGCAGCGCCAGGCCGACCAGTTCGGGCAGGCGCTCGGAGCCGGTCAGTGCGACGCCCGCCCGCTCGGCCACCCAGCGCCCGGTCCACTCCCCGGATCCCGCAGGCCCCTCGGCACTCGCTCCGGAGGAGCCGGCACCCCCGAGGGTCCCGCCGGCTCCAGTGGTCCGATCCTGCTGCGCTGCTGTCACTACGGGTCCTGCCTTCGGTCTTCGGGTGGTGCGGTGGTAAGAGGGGCGGGCTTTCGGGCCGGCCGTCCGACTCGGCGACGGAGGTGGGCCGTCCGACTCTGCGACAAAGGCCGTCCGACTCCGCGACGGAGGCAGGCCGGCCGGCTCAGCGGCAGAGGCAGGCCGAGAGCAGCTCCGCGAAGCTGACGTCCTCCCGGGCCACCCCGAACACCTCGGCGCGCAGCAACACCCGCTCCGCCCAGGCCCGGTGGGGCTTCGCCTCGTTCATCTTGTTGGTGTACGCCGAACGCAGCACCCCGCCCCCGCCGCGCTCCTGCTGGAGGATGTCGTGGGCGTCGCTGTACTCCTCGTGCGTGACGACGGAGAGCGCGTGGACGGCCGGCACATGGCTGGGGTGGATGCAGGTCTTGCCCAACAGGCCGTTGGCGCGGTCGAGTTCTATCTCGCGGATGAGCCCGTCCAGGTCGTGCTCGATGATCCGCCGGCGGACGGCCTCGCGCGAGGGCTCGGCCTCCGCGAACGGGGTGCGGCGCAGCTGCGGCTTGAACATCCGCTCCTGGACCGGGAAGTACTCCCAGACCGGGCCGGTGACGGTGAACCCGGTGCCGTCGGCGCGGCCGAGCACGTTCACCACGTCGCCGATCACCGAGGCGACCAGCGCCACGTCGTACGCGGTCAGGTCGGGCGAGCGGCGCAGGCCGTACGCGGAGCAGAGGTCGGTGACGCCGAGGCGGACCGCGAGGACCCGCTCGCGGTGCTTGTCGAGCAGCCTGGCTATGCCGAAGAGCTGGTCGCGGCGGGTCTCCAGGTGGGCGAGTTCGGGCGATTCCAGTACCGGCATCGCGAACAGCCGGCGCCCGGTGGCGGCCTCGGCGGCGGCGAGCGCCTCCAGGAAGTCGCCGCCGGTGTCCTCGGTGAACTTCGGCAGGACGAAGCCGGTGAGCAGTCCGATCGCGGGTCCGAGCCGGCCCGCGAGGTCGGTCAGCTGCGCGGGGGTCCGCACCCGGACGAAGAGAAGGGGAAGATCCTGTGTGCAACCGGTGGAGATTCCGTCCGGGCCGACACCCTCCGTCACGGTGGTCCCGACACCCTCCGTGACGCCGGACCCGCCACTCTCCGTGACCTCCGCCCAGAGCTCGCCGAGCCGGGCCACCAGGTTGGCCTCGGCGTCCGGGACCTCGTGGTCCGCGATGGCGTCCTCCAGGCAGAGCACCATCGAGACGACGCCCTGCCCGGCCTGCTTGCGGATGTCCGTGCGCAGGGTGGGCCGGGTGGCCGGGCTGTAGAGCGTGGCACCCAGCGCGGTGGCGAGCACGGCCGCCGCGCTGTCGGCGGTGAACTCCCCGGGAGCGCTGAGAAAGAGCCGGTCGCGGACGTCGTCCGCGAGGTGGCCGAAGTGGCGCAAGGTGCTCTCCTCAGGAGGTTCGGCCGCCGGTCCGGCGGAGGCGGGGAAGTACGGGGAACAACGGGGAAGGACGGTGTCGACACCCGGCCCGGCCCCCCGGTTCAACCCGCTCGACGGCCGTGGTGGTTCCCGGTCCGGCCCCGTCCGGTCACCCTCGTCCGGCCAGGAGCCCCCCGCCCACCCATCGTACGGACGGTGCCGGGCCGTGGAGGGTTCCGAAACATCGAATTCTCGGAAGGTTACCGTCCACTTCACAAAGCGCAAGCATTGGCAAAGTCCCACCACAACGCCTCCTCCGGTCACGTTGTCCGAAGGGGTGGCGAACAGGCAGGATGGTCGGCTATGACGCACGTGATGGCCAAGGGCGCCAACATCGCACTGCCGGTGGCGGCTGTCCGCGCCGTGCTGCGCTGGAGCGCCACGCCCGGTGCGCCGGACGTGGACGCCTCCGCGCTGCTGCTCGGAACCGGCGGCAAGGTCCGCTCGGACGCCGACTTCGTCTTCTACAACCAGCCGCGCCACCCGTCCGGCCTGGTGCGCCACCTGCCCAAGCAGCAGACCTCCGGCGGCGGTGAGATCACCGACACCGTCGAGGCCGAGCTCGGGAAGCTGCCGGCCGAGGTGGACCGGGTGGTGCTGGCCGGCTCCTCCGAGGGCGGCACGTTCCGGTCGGTGAGCGGGCTGCGCCTGCTGCTGTTCGACGCCGCGGCCGGGGACGGCGCGCCCGCGCTGGCCGAGTTCGCGATGGCCGACGGGGACGAGGTGACCGCGCTCGTCGCGGGCGAGCTCTACCGCCGGGCCGGCGCCTGGAAGTTCCGCGCGGTCGGCCAGGGCTACGCGTCCGGGCTGATCGGGCTGGCCACCGACTTCGGCATCACCGTCGAGGACGAGGGCGACACCCGGGCCGGGGCCGCCGCCGGCCCGCCCGCGGGCGACCCCCGGGCCGCCGTGCCCGACCCCCGGCCGGCCGGCCGCCCCGAGCCGGGCACCTTCACCCTGGCCCCGGCCGTCCCGCAGCCCCCCGTCCCGCAGGCACCGGCGACCGCCCCGGCCGCCGCGCAGGCCGGTGGCGCGCAGGCACCGGCCGGCGTCCCGGCCGGCACGCCCCCGCCGCCGCCCAAGCCGCCGACGGTGCCGCCGAACCTCCCGCCCGCTCCGACCGCGCCGCCGGCCGGGCGCCCCGGTTACGGCTACCCGCCGCCGAGCACCGCGCCGCAGTCACCGCAGCAGGGCGGCTACGGCTACCCGCCGCCGGCCCCGCGCCCGGGTTACGGCTACCCCCAGCAGCAGCCACCGGCACCCGCCCCCGGCTACGGCTACCCCCAACAGCAGCACCAGCAGCAGCCCCAGCAGCAGCCGGGCTACGGCTACCCGCCGCCGAACACCGCGCCGCAGTCGCCGCAGCAGGGCCACCAGGGCCAGCAGGCCGCCCAGCCTCCCGTCCCGCAGCAGCCGGCCCCGCCCGCCGAGGAGTTCGCGCTGCCCCCGCAGGGCCCGCAGTTCCAGCCGCGCTGAAGCCGCCCCGCCCCGCCCCGCCCCGCGCGACGGCGAGAACCACGCCCCCCCGGAGGCGTCCGCCCCGGTCTCACTCCGACTTGTACCCGCGCTGCCACTGCATCCCGAAGCCGTACAGCCGGTCGATGTCCGCCTGGAACCCGTTCACGTACCGCACCTCGCGCCGCACCGTGAGGGTGTTGTCACCGGTGTTCTCGATCAGCACCACCGCACAGGAGCGGGCCGCCGGCGCCCGCTCCTCCAGGTGGACCTCGATCCGCGGCCCGGACTGCGGCACGATCGTCACCACCGCGTTGGTCTGCTCGAAGGCCGGCGTGCCGTCGTAGATGTACACGAAGATCAGCAGCCGCTTGAACTGGTCCTTCTTCTCCAGGTTGACGTACATCGTCTCGCCGGACGGCGCGCCGTACTGGTCGTCGCCGCTGAGCTTGATGTACGGCGGGTTCCGGAGGTCACCGAAGAAGCCGCCCAGCGGCTGCACCACGCCCCGCTTGCCGTCGGTCAGCTCGTACATGCAGGCCAGGTCGAGGTCCACGTTGACCTGGGCGTTCTGGCTGGAGTCCGGCTCCATCGGGCTGAGGATGCGGGGGCTGAACACCCGCCGCAGGGAGTCCCTGGCGCTCGCCCTCGGGGCTCCTATCCGGGTGGTCCAGTGCAGGTTGACGTAGAGGTAGCCGGTGGTCGCCGCCGCACCGGTGATCGCGTGGTGCGGCGAGGACTTGGTCAGGGTGACCTTGAACTGGCCACCCGGGTCGAGCGTGTTCCGCTCTCCGCGCAGGTACTCCCAAATCGAGGCCATGCCGTCCTCCCCCAGCCGCGCCAGCCGATCTGACGGTCCGCCGCTCCATGATCGGGCATCAGCCCGCCCGCGGGTACCCGAAGTCCCCTACCCGCAGCCGCCCTCCGGACACCGGCCGGACACCGGCGGGTCGATTGGCGGGGCGAAGCTCACCTCCCGTACCATGCGGCCACTTCGGACGCGATATCGTCTAGCCGCACAGGTGTCCCGCCCGCCCGCCCGGGTGCGTCGGCGCACCCGTCCGACGACGACGCTTAGTCAGGCCCGGTCCCGGGGACGGATCCTGATCATCGTGTCGCACTTGAGACCTTTGTCCCCTGCGGAAACCCGAGGCCCGACCCGCAATGAACCTGACCTCCATACAGCTGGTCTGGACCGTCATCGGCGGTGTAGCCCTGCTGTTCACCGCCATCCTGGTGGCGACGCTGCGCTTCAAGAACAACAACCGGAAGGACGAATCCAGCGACTCCTGGGAGCGCAGCGAGGAACGCCGCCGACGCAAGGAGATGGTCTACGGGATCTCCTCCTACGTCCTGCTGTTCTGCTGCGCCGGCGTCGCGGCCGCGCTCTCCTTCCACGGCCTGGTCGGTTTCGGCAAGGAGAACCTCGGCCTCTCGAACGGCTGGGAGTACCTCGTCCCGTTCGGCCTGGACGGCGCCGCGATGTTCTGCTCGGTGCTCGCCGTCCGCGAGGCCAGCCACGGTGACGCGGCCCTCGGCTCCCGCCTGCTGGTCTGGGTGTTCGCGGTCGCCTCGGCCTGGTTCAACTGGGTGCACGCCCCGCGCGGCATGTCCCACGACGGCGCCCCCGAGTTCTTCTCCGGCATGTCGATCTCGGCCGCGATCCTCTTCGACCGCGCGCTGAAGCAGACCCGCAAGGCCGCGCTGCGCGAGCAGGGCCTCGTCCCCCGCCCGCTGCCGCAGATCCGCATCGTCCGCTGGCTGCGCGCACCCCGCGAGACCTACGCCGCCTGGTCGCTGATGCTGCTGGAGAACGTCCGCAGCCTGGACGAGGCCGTCGACGAGGTGCGCGAGGAGCGTCAGGCGAAGCTGGACGCCAAGGTGCGTGCCCGCAGCGCCGACCGCCGCGAGCGTGCCGAGCTGAAGGCGATCTCCCGCCAGTCCGGCGGCATGCTGTCGCGCAACCGCGCCGGCCGCCAGGTCCCCGCCCTCGCCGCTGCCGGAGACGGCCCGAGCGCTTCGGAGCCTGCCCTAGCCGTTGAGGCCGACGCCTTCTCCTCCCGCACCACCGGCTCGCTGCTGGACTCCGCCCCGCTGAGCGCCCTGGAGACCCGTCGCTCGCGCGGCTCCGAGTCGGCCTCGGGCTCGTCCTCCTCCTCGTTCTCCTCGTCGGGCTCGTCCTCGAGGCTCTCGTCCTCGACGACGACCTCGTCCTCGTCGTCCTCCTCGTCCGCCTACCGCTCGACGGTGGACCTGACGCCGGACGACGACACCCTGTCGATGCCGAAGCTCGACTCCCTGGAGCGCAAGCTGCGCGCCATCGAGCAGCAGCTCGGCTGAGCAGCGGCGACCGCCGCACGCAGAACGCGGACACCGGAAGAATACGGACACCGGAACGCGGACACCGGAAACGCCGAACGGCCGTTCCCCACTCGGGAGGAACGGCCGTTCGGCGTTTGCCGGGAGACCGGCGGGACGGGCAGGACGGGCGGAACCGGCAGGACGGGCCCTAGCTGTCGCTGCCCACCAGTTCCCGGTCCCCGCCGTCGGCACCCTCCCGGCGGTTGCGCAGGACCGACGAGCCGAGCGCGAGGCCGATGAAGGCGACGCCGATCAGGCCGGTGACGATCTCCGGGATGTGGTACTCGATGCCGACCAGCAGGATCACCGCGAGCGCGCCGATCGCGTAGTGCGCGCCGTGCTCCAGGTAGACGTAGTCGTCCAGGGTGCCCTTGCGGACCAGGAAGACGGTCAGCGAGCGGATGTACATCGCGCCGATGCCGAGGCCCAGGGTGATCTGGAAGATGTCGCTGGAGATGGCGAACGCGCCGACGACACCGTCGAAGGAGAACGAGGCGTCGAGCACCTCGAGGTACATGAAGAGGAAGAACGCGGCCTTGCCGCCCACCTGCACGATGGACTTTCCGGACTTCTCCTGCGCCTCCTCCTTCTCGGCCTCCTCCTCCAGGCCCGCCTCGAACACCGAGGAGAGGCCGTTCACCGAGAGGTAGGTGACGAGGCCGAGCACGCCGGCGAGCAGGACCGTCTCGGCGTGGTCACCGGCGAAGAAGTTGGCCGCCAGCAGCAGGGTGACCAGGGCGACGACGGTGGAGAAGGCCTCCAGCTTGCCGACCTTCTCCAGCGGGCGCTCGATCCAGGCCAGCCAGTTGTAGTCCTTCTCCTCGAAGATGAAGTCGAGGAAGATCATCAGCAGGAAGACGCCGCCGAAGGCCGCGATGGCCGGGTTGGCCGCTTCCAGGTACTGGCCGTAGGTGAGGCCCTCGTAGGTCTTGTCGCTGTGCAGCGCGAGGTCGACGACCGTGGCCGGGTTGAGGTGCGCGGTGAGGCCGACGACCAGCAGCGGGAAGATCAGCCGCATACCGAACACGGCGATCAGCACGCCGACGGTGAGGAAGATCTTCTGCCAGTACGGGTTCATCCGCTTCAACACCGTGGCGTTGACCACCGCGTTGTCGAACGAGAGGGAGATCTCCAGGATGGAGAGGATCAGCACGATGCCGAATCCCTCGGCTCCCCAGAGCAGGCCGGCGGCGATCAGCCCGAGAATGGTGATCGCGAATGACCAGCCGAATGTGCGGAGGAACACGGGACTTGGTTACCTTTCGGGTTCATGGCGTCGACGAGGGTCGACGTTCGCCGGGACGCGTCCGGCCGCGCCGGGGCGCCGAACGGGACGATCGCGGCGGTGAGGGCCTTTACTGTACGTTTACGCCGAAATCGAGGGCAATGCCCCGCAGGCCCGAGGCATAACCCTGGCCCACCGCGCGGAACTTCCACTCACCGGCGTACCGGTACAGCTCGCCGAAGATCATCGCGGTCTCGCTGGACGCGTCCTCGGTGAGGTCGTAGCGGGCGATCTCCTGACCGTCCACCGAGTTGACCACCCGGATGTAGGCGTTGCGGACCTGGCCGAAGTTCTGCCCCCGGTTCTCGGCGTCGTAGATCGACACCGGGAAGACCACCTTGTCGACCTGCGGCGGCACCAGGTCCAGGTTGACCAGGACGACCTCGTCGTCCCCGTCGCCGTCACCGGTGAGGTTGTCGCCGGTGTGCTCGACCGAGCCCTCGGGGCTCTTGAGGTTGTTGTAGAAGACGAAGTACTCGTCGCCCAGCACCCTGCCGCCGGAGCACAGCAGCGCGCTCGCGTCGAGGTCGAAGGGCGCGCCGGTCGTCGACCGGGCGTCCCAGCCGAGACCGATCTGCACCTGCGTCAGATTCGGCGCGGCCTTGGTGAGCGAGACATTGCCACCCTTGGCGAGCGTGACACTCATTGGCGGTCCTTCCTCCCTTGCCTCCCGGGGCGCATCTCAGGTCTATTCCCCCGCGACCCCGGCCGGCCCCTTCCGGCCGGCTGAACTTTCCTGAACTCCCATCCTTCCAGTGCGGCCGAGCGGGTCGTAGCCCGGGCACGGCAAACCCCGCGCCGACACAAGGCGAACGGCCGGGGCGGCCGCCGACGCTCTCGCGTCCGCGGCCGCCCCGGCCGTGGTTCACCAGCGGGCCGTCACCGGCCCCGCCCCGTCTCAGACGTTGACGCCGAAGTCCTGGGCGATGCCGCGCAGGCCGGAGGCGTAGCCCTGGCCGATCGCGCGGAACTTCCACTCGGCGCCGTTGCGGTACAGCTCGCCGAAGACCATCGCCGTCTCGGTGGAGGCGTCCTCGGTGAGGTCGTACCGGGCCAGCTCCTTGTTGTCCGCCTGGTTCACCACGCGGATGAACGCGTTGCGGACCTGGCCGAAGTTCTGCGAGCGGTTCTCGGCGTCGTAGATCGACACCGGGAAGACGATCTTCTGCACATCGGCCGGCACGGTCGCCAGGTTGACCTTGATCGCCTCGTCGTCGCCCTCGCCCTCACCGGTGAGGTTGTCACCGGTGTGCTCGACCGAGCCGTCGGGGCTCTTCAGGTTGTTGAAGAAGACGAAGTTGCCGTCCGCGCCGACCTTGCCCTGGTCGTTGCAGAGCAGAGCGCTGGCGTCCAGGTCGAAATCCGTGCCCGTGGTGGTGCGGACGTCCCAGCCGAGGCCGACCAGTACGGCGGTCAGGCCGGGGGCCTCCTTGGTGAGCGAGACATTGCCGCCCTTGCTCAGGCTGACACCCACTTGTCCTCCAAGATTCGGGAGGCACTCCTCGGTGCCCCCGTGGTGCGGTCCGAAGCTCCGGCGGCGAACCGTCCCGAGCCTCTGACCAGCCAACGGACCGATCGTAGTGCGGGGTTCCCGTCCGCGCCGGGGAACCGTGCGGTCCCGGTGCCCCGCGATGCTCCCGAGCGCGCCGGGGAACCGTGCGGTCCCGGTGCCCCGCGATGCTCCCGAGCAGGCCGGGGAAGCCGGCGGGCCGGGTGCCCGCAGGGCTCAGAGTGCGCCGAGGGCCGCCAGGTACTCCTGCTCGTCACGGGCGTCCGGCAGGCCGTTCACGACGCTCCAGCGGACCACACCGGCCTTGTCGATCACGAAGGTGCCACGCACGGCGCAGCCCTTGGTCGCGTCGAAGACGCCGTAGGCGCGGGAGACCTCGCCGTGCGGCCAGAAGTCGGAGAGCAGCGGGAAGTCCAGGCCCTCCTGCTCGGCGAAGATCCGCTGGCTGAACGGCGAGTCGTTGGACACGCCCAGCACCTGGACCTCGTCGTTCTGCAGCCGCGGCAGCTCCTTCTGGATCGCGCAGACCTCACCGGTGCAGACACCGGTGAACGCGAACGGGTAGAAGACCACGACGACGTTCTTGGCGCCCCGGAAGTCGGAGAGCCGGACCAGCTCGCCGTGCTGGTTCTTGAGCTCGAAGTCCGGAGCCTCGGTGCCGATCTCGATGGCCATGCGGTGACCTTTCCCACTCGACGCGACTGGGCCGCGCGGGTGACGCGGCGAGCGCCATCCTCGCATTCGCCGAGGTCGGTTGAGCCGGACGGGTGAGGGCTGCGCCGTCCGGGGCCACCGCTTTCGCCCTGGGCGAACGGTTCGGCCGTCCGGGTTCCGGCGCCCTCCGGACGGCCGTCCGGGAAAACGGACCGGGCCCCGCCGGAGGGAGGCTCCGGCGGGGCCCGGTGGGGCCGTCCCTGGCAGGACTCAGCGCTTGGCCGGCTTGGCCGTCGACTTGGTCGCCAGGCGGGTGGCGGCCCAGTCCTTGGCGATCGCGATCGAGCTGGTCTGGGAGAGGCCCGCGGTCTTCGCGGCATCGGCGATGTCCGAGGCCTCGATGTGGCCGTCACGGCCGGTCTTGGGCGTCAGCAGCCAGATCAGGCCGCCCTCCGCCAGGTATTCCAGGGCGTCGACGAGGGAGTCGGTGAGGTCTCCGTCGTCGTCGCGGTGCCACAGCAGGACGGCGTCTGCGACGTCGTCGTAGTCCTCGTCGACAAGATCGGTCCCGGTGATCTCCTCGATGCCCTCGCGGAGGTCCTGGTCACTGTCTTCGTCGTACCCCAGCTCCTGGATGATCTGGCCCTCGTCGAAGCCGAGACGGGCTGCCGGGTTGGACTTGTCCGCGGGGTCCGCGGTCGCGCTCACGGGAATAACCTCCAGTATTCGGCCCGGCGTCCATGCCGGGGCTGTGGCCGTAGTCCACACGGGCGCGGCGGTTCGCGCAAGTACCCGACCCCCGATCCCCTCCAAAGGTTGACGTGTCGCAGGGGGACACGCCGGGCGACGTGTCGGGAATCACACCGATTTGCCCTTCTCTGCACAAGACAAGGATGCTTCGGGAGGTCCCGGTCCACAGGCCGTACGCACGCCCGAGATGCGAACAGCATTCGGGTCCGCGCGCACGCGGGCGTAGAGTCTCCTGTTGGCCCTCACCCCGCCCGTCCGCCATCGGACGGACGGGAAACCAGGTCGGACCACCTCTGTTCGTAACACCCGGGGGTGTGCGGCACGGACGACGCTGTCCGAACCGCACATCGCCAGACCGTTCCTTCTGTTGGGCGGAACGGTTACCGATCGGTAGAGATGACGGATCTCCGAGCGCGGTAGCACGATGGAGGCGGCGCGACACACCTCAGTTTCGACCGACAGTGAAGGAACAGCGTGGCTTCCGGATCCGATCGCAACCCGATCATCATTGGCGGCCTTCCGAGTCAGGTCCCGGACTTCGATCCCGAGGAGACCGCGGAATGGCTGGAGTCGCTCGATGCGGCCATCGACGAGCGGGGGCGCGAGCGTGCCCGTTACCTGATGCTGCGGCTGATCGAGCGCGCCCGCGAGAAGCGTGTCGCCGTGCCCGAGATGCGCAGCACGGACTACGTCAACACCATCGCCACCAAGGACGAGCCGTTCTTCCCCGGTAACGAGGAGATCGAGCGCAAGATCCTGAACGCGACCCGCTGGAACGCCGCGGTGATGGTCTCCCGGGCGCAGCGCCCCGGGATCGGGGTGGGTGGCCACATCGCCACCTTCGCCTCCTCCGCGTCGCTCTACGACGTCGGCTTCAACTACTTCTTCCGGGGCAAGGACGCCGAGGGCGAGTCCGGCGACCAGATCTTCTTCCAGGGTCACGCCTCCCCCGGCATCTACGCCCGCGCGTTCCTGCTGGACCGGCTCACCGAGCAGCAGCTCGACGCCTTCCGCCAGGAGAAGTCGAAGGCCCCCTACGGCCTCTCCAGCTACCCGCACCCGCGGCTGATGCCGGACTTCTGGGAGTTCCCGACCGTCTCGATGGGCCTCGGCCCGCTCGGCGCGATCTACCAGGCCCGGATGAACCGCTACCTGGAGCACCGGGGCATCAAGGACACCTCCGACTCGCAGGTCTACGCCTTCCTCGGCGACGGCGAGATGGACGAGCCCGAGTCGCTCGGCCAGCTGTCCCTGGCCGCCCGCGAGGGCCTGGACAACCTCACCTTCGTGGTCAACTGCAACCTGCAGCGCCTCGACGGCCCGGTCCGCGGCAACGGCAAGATCATCCAGGAGCTGGAGTCGCAGTTCCGCGGCGCCGGCTGGAACGTCATCAAGCTGGTCTGGGACCGCAGCTGGGACCCGCTGCTCGCCCAGGACCGCGACGGCGTCCTGGTGAACAAGCTGAACACCACGGTCGACGGCCAGTTCCAGACCTACGCGACCGAGACCGGCGCGTACATCCGCGAGAACTTCTTCGGCGGCGACCTGCGGCTGCGCAAGATGGTCGAGAACATGACCGACCAGCAGATCCAGCACCTGGGTCGCGGCGGCCACGACCACGCCAAGGTCTACGCGGCGTTCAAGGCGGCCCGCGAGCACAAGGGCCAGCCGACGGTCATCCTGGCCCAGACGGTCAAGGGCTGGACGCTCGGCCCCAACTTCGAGGGCCGCAACGCGACCCACCAGATGAAGAAGCTGACGGTCGAGGACCTGAAGCGCTTCCGCGACCGCCTGCACCTCCCGATCACGGACAAGCAGCTGGAGGAGGGCTACCCGCCCTACTACCACCCGGGCCGTGACTCGGAGGAGATCCAGTACATGCACGACCGCCGCAAGGAGCTGGGCGGCTACGTGCCGACCCGCAAGGTGCGGCCGCGGCAGCTGGAGCTCCCGGGCGACGACGCGTACAAGGCGGTCAAGAAGGGCTCCGGCAACCAGACCATCGCCACCACCATGGCGTTCGTCCGGGTGCTCAAGGACCTCATGCGGGACAAGGGCATCGGCAACCGCTTCGTGCCGATCGCGCCCGACGAGTACCGCACCTTCGGCATGGACTCGCTGTTCCCGTCGGCGAAGATCTACAACCCGCTGGGCCAGACCTACGAGTCGGTCGACCGCGACCTGCTGCTGGCCTACAAGGAGTCGCCGACCGGCCAGATGCTGCACGACGGCATCTCCGAGGCGGGCTGCACCGCCTCGCTGATCGCCGCCGGCTCGTCCTACGCCACCCACGGCGAGCCGCTGATCCCGGTCTACGTCTTCTACTCGATGTTCGGGTTCCAGCGCACCGGCGACCAGTTCTGGCAGATGGCCGACCAGCTGGCCCGCGGCTTCGTGATCGGCGCCACCGCCGGCCGCACCACGCTGACCGGTGAGGGCCTGCAGCACGCCGACGGCCACTCGCACCTGCTGGCCTCGACCAACCCCGGTGTCGTCGCGTACGACCCGGCGTACGGCTTCGAGATCGCGCACATCGTGCAGGACGGTCTGCGCCGGATGTACGGCTCCAGCGCCGAGCACCCGCACGGCGAGGACGTGTTCTACTACATGACCGTCTACAACGAGCCGATCAAGATGCCGGCCGAGCCGGAGAACGTGGACGTCGAGGGCATCCTCAAGGGTCTGCACCGGTACGCCCCCGGCACCGCCGGCCAGATCCCGGCCCAGATCCTCGCCTCCGGCGTGGCCGTGCCGTGGGCCCTGGAGGCCCAGCGGATCCTGGCCGAGGAGTGGAACGTCAAGGCCGACGTCTGGTCCGCGACCTCCTGGAACGAGCTGCGCCGCGACGCGGTGGAGGCCGAGGAGTTCAACCTGCTGCACCCCGAGGAGCAGCAGCGCGTCCCGTACGTGACCAGCAAGCTCCAGGGCGCCGAGGGCCCGTTCGTCGCCGTGTCCGACTGGATGCGCGCGGTGCCGGACCAGATCGCCCGCTGGGTGCCGGGGCAGTACCAGTCGCTGGGTGCCGACGGTTTCGGCTTCGCCGACACCCGCGGCGCGGCCCGTCGCTTCTTCCACATCGACGCGCAGTCGGTCGTGCTGGGTGTGCTCACCGAGCTCGCCAAGGAGGGCAAGATCGACCGCAGCGCGCTGAAGGACGCGATCGACCGCTACCAGCTGCTCGACGTGGCGGCGGCCGACCCGGGCGCCGCGGGCGGCGAGGCCTGAGCGCCCCGCTGATCCCCTGAGGGGCCGGTCCCCCCGCCGTGTGCGGGGGGACCGGCCCCTCGCCGTTCCCCGGAGCGCTCCGGCTGCCTCTTAACCTTCCCGAGAGTCACCCTTAAGGTGTCCCCGAGGGGGCGAGGGGAGGGGGCCGGGTACCGTGCGCGCACCGAGGACGGGGGCCTTCCCCCTGGCGTTGCTGGTCGGAGTGACGACCGGCGCACTGCTGTCCCAGCTGCTGCCCGCGCCGGAGGAGATCGGCGGGCCGTCGGTGGCCCTGCCGGCCGCCTCGGACCGGGCCGTGGTCGAACTGGTGCCGGTACCGGTGCCGGCGGCGCCGGGAACCGTGCCCGGACCGGCCGAGCCCTCCGGGTCCGCCGCTCCCGGCGGACCGGCGGGTCCCGAGGCGACCGCGACCGACCCGGCCGCGCCGCGGACCGCCCCGGACGGCGCCGGACCGGCCGCGTCCTCTCCCGGCTCTCCGGGCACTCCCGCCGCCCCCGGCACCCCGGCCGGGCCGCCGGCGCTCGGGCTGGTCGCCGCCGAGGTCCCGGCGGGAAGCTCCGGCCCGGCCGCGTCGGCACCGCCGTCGGCGCAGTCCCCGGACCGGTCCGGGCCGACCGCCCCGGCCACCGCGCCGTCCGCGCCGTCCACCCGCCCGCCCGCGACCACCGCCCCGCCGACCGCGGGAAGCACCGCCGGAACCGCCGCCGGAACCGGTGACGCCGGGGCCGCCACCACGGTCCCCGCCCCGACCCGGCCGCCGACCGCCCCGCCGGCCGGTGGCAGCGGCGGGGGCGGCGGCCATTTCGGCCCCAGCCAGGTGCTGCCCGCGCCCAGCCCGTCCGCCACCCTCTCCGAGGAGGAGTACTGGCGGCGGGCCGAGGCCTGCTGGGCCGCCGCCGAGACCGACCCGACGCTGGACTGCCCCACCTCCTGACGCCGCACGGCCGCTCCCCCGACCCGGAAGGCCACGGGCCCCGACCCGGTAGGCCACCGGCCCCGGAACGCCACCGGCCCCGGACCGTGGGAACGGTCCGGGGCCGGCGCCCGGCGGGGGCGGGGCTGCTCAGATGTGGACGGCGGGCCCGGCCTCGGTGGTGCCGCGGCGGGTCAGCAGTCCGAGCACGGCGGCGGCGAAGGCGACCACCGAGGCGACCGCGAACGCCAGTGACATGCCGCTGACGAAGGAGTCGTGGACGGCGCCGGCCATCGCGTCGACCACCTGCTGCGGGGTCCCGGCCGGGGCGGGCGGGGCGAAGCCGAGCTGGGCGGCCTGGTTGAGTCCCTCGGCCTGGGCCGGCTCGACCGGGGGCAGCCCGGCCTTCGCCCAGTTGCCGGGCAGCACGTCGGTGACCTTGGCGGCCATCAGCGCGCCCAGCACGGCGGTGCCGAGGCTGCCGCCGACCTGCATCGCGGCCTGCTGGAGGCCGCCGGCGACACCGGACAGCTCCAGCGGGGCGTTTCCGACGATGACCTCGGTGGCGCCGACCATGACCGGGCTGATACCCAGGCCCATCAGCACGAACCAGAGCGCCATCACGCCGTTGCCCGACCCGGAGTCCAGGGTGGACATGCCGAACATCGCGGCGGTGGTGATCAGCATGCCGGCCACGATCGGGATCCGCGGGCCCAGCTTGCCGATCGCGATACCCGCCACCGGCGAGCCGATGATCATCATGCCGGTCATCGGCAGCAGGTGGACGCCCGCCTGGACCGGCGTCATGGCGTGCACGTTCTGCAGGTAGAAAGTCACGAAGAAGATCGCGCCGAAGAAGGCGAAGGCCATCAGGGCCATCAGCAGGACGCCCGCCGACAGCGGCACCGAGCGGAACAGCGCGAGCGGGATCAGCGGCTCGCGGGCCTTGCCCTGCCAGAGCGCGAAGAGCACCATCAGCACCACCGCGCCGCCCAGCAGGAGCAGCGTGGAGGCGTCGCCCCAGCCCCACTCGGGGGCCTTGATGATGCCGAAGACCAGCGCGAACATCGCCACCGAGAGCAGCACGATGCCCGGGATGTCGAAGGACCTGGCGGCGTTCTCGGCCCGCACGTCCTTGAGGATCCACAGGCCGAGGCCGAGCGCCAGCAGGCCGACCGGGATGTTGATGAAGAACACCGACTCCCAGTTGACGTGCTCGACCAGCAGGCCGCCGACGATCGGGCCGGCCGCGGTCGAGGCGCCGATCACGCCGCCCCAGATGCCGATCGCCATGTTGAGCTTCTCGGCCGGGAAGGCCCCGCGGAGCAGGCCGAGCGCGGCCGGCTGGAGCAGCGCGCCGAACAGGCCCTGGAGCACGCGGCAGGCGATCACGGTCTGGATGTTGCCGGCGAAGCCGATCGCGGCCGAGGTGGCGGCGAAACCGACCGCGCCGACCAGGAAGGTGCTCTTGTGGCCGAACCGGTCACCGATCTTGCCGGCCGTGATCAGGAAGACCGCGAGGGCCAGCAGATAACCGCTGGTCACCCACTGGATCTCGGAGGGCGCGGCGTTGAGGTCGGCCTGGATCACCGGGTTGGCGATGGCGACGATCGTCCCGTCCAGGGCGACCATCATCACGCCGACGGCGACGGTGAGCAGGGTCAGCCAGGGGTGTCCCTGGAGGCTCCTCCCACCCGGTGAAGTGCCGGACGGCGGCGTGTCCGCCTCGGCGCTCTTGGTGAGGGACTGACTCATCTGGGCCCTCCGGGGCTGACTGCGGACGGACGTGGTCGTGGCGCCCCGGCCCACCCGTCCCCACGAGTACCCGGCCCGACGGGCGCCACTCCGGCAGATTATGTCAGCAGCTGACATTCGGCAAACACTGTCTTCTGCCACTGCCTGCCATTTGTCAGAGGGCTACAGTAGCCTCCGGAACACCAGCCGAATCACCCAGCCGAACCACCCCTCCGGAAGGCGCCCGCCATGGCCGCTCAGCCCGCTCCTCCCGCCGCCCCGGAGCCCGGGCTCCGCGCGCGGAAGAAGCAGCGCACCCGGGACGCCCTCATCGAGGCCGCGCACCGGCTGTTCCTCGGGCAGGGCTTCGCCAGCACCACCGTCGACGAGATCGCCGCCGCGGTCGACGTCTCGCAGCGCACCTTCTTCCGCTACTTCGCCAACAAGGACGAGGTCGCCCTCGCCGTCCTCGCCGAGGCCGAGGACCACTTCATCGAACTGCTGCGGGCCCGCCCCGCCGAGGAGGGCCCGCTCCGGGCGCTGCGGGCCGCGATCGTCGGCTCCTGGCGCGAGCGCGGCTCCGCCCACCCCACCGGACCGTGCTCGGTGACCGCCGCGCTGGAGCTCATCCGGATGATCGAGGACACCCCCACCCTGCTCGCCGCCCACCTGCGCCGGGTCGCCGAGCAGGAGCGCGTGGTGATCCGGGTGCTCGCCGAGCGCGAGGGCCTCGACCCGGCCGAGGACCTCCGGCCCGCCGTCCTCGCGGCCGCGTTCGGCGCCGTGCTGCGCGCCGCCCACCTGTCCTGGACCGCCGACCAGGAGGACATCGGACCGGAGGGCATGGTCGCGCTGATCGACCGCCACCTGGACCAGCTCGGCCCGGCCCTGGTCGGCGACTGGCGCTCCTGAGCCGCCCGCCCACCCCCTACCGGGGTACTACGCGGGACCCGGGACCTCGGGGGGACGCCCGGCGCCCCGGCCCGCCCTAGGCTGACCGGATGATCGAGCCGTCCCCCGGGCCCGCCCCGACCGGTCCGGTGCGCGCGCTGCTCGCCCCGCTGACCCGCCCCTCCGCGGACCACACCCCGCTGCTCGGCCACGCCGCGCGCCCCTGGGTCCGCCGCCTCCCCCAGCTCGCCGCCGTGGCCGCGATCGCCTCGCTGCTGCCCAGCGGGATCAACGTGCTCAGCAACGACTACGGGATCTCCGGCGGCCTGGCCGCCGCCCTCTCGGTCGCCCAGTCGGTGCCGCTGCTGCTCGCCGTCACCCGGCCGCTGCCCGCCTGGTGGATGATCGGCGGCGCCGACCTGCTGACCGCGCTGGCGGTCCTCGTCGTCGGCACCGGCCCCACCGGCCCCTGGCCGTGGCCGCCTCCCGTCCTGGTCGGCTACCTCCTGCTGATGCTGACGCTGGCGCTGCGCGAGCCCCGCCGGACGCTGGTCGCGGTCTGGCTCACCACCGCGGCGGCCGGCCTGACGATGTCCTTCCTCGGCTTCACCGACCGGTTCGGCGGCGACAACAACCTGCTCGCCACCGCCCTGGCCGGCGCCGTCCTGGTCCTCGGCGGGGCACTGCGCGAACGTGCCGAGGCCGCCCGGCGGCTCGCGGAGCAGGAGCACATCAGCGAGGCCGAGCGCGAGCGCCGCACCCTGCTGGAGGAACGCGCCCGAATCGCCCGCGAGCTGCACGACGTGGTCGCCCACCACATGTCGGTGATCGCCGTGCAGGCGGCCAGCGCGCCGTACCGGATCGCCGGGGTCCCGGACGAGGCGGCGGAGGAGTTCACCGCGATCGCCGGAACGGCCCGCGAGTCGCTGACCGAGATGCGGCGGCTGCTCGGCGTGCTGCGCAGCGAGGACTCCGGCGCCGAGACGGCGCCCCAGCCGGGCATCGGCCAACTGGCCCAGCTGGTCGACACGGTGCGCCGGGCCGGGGTGGCGGCCGAACTCGCCGTCGACCCGGGGCTGACGGACGACGCGCTGCCGCCGGCCGTCGGCCTCTCCGTCCACCGGATCGTCCAGGAGGCGCTGGCCAACGTGGTCCGGCACGCCCCGGGCGCCAGGGCCTGGGTCTCGCTGACCGTCGACGAGGGGTCCCTGCTGGTCACCGTGGTCAACGCGGCCCCGCCCGAGCGCACCGGGTCGCTGGAGGGTTCGGCCGAGGGCACCGGCCACGGGCTGGTCGGCATGCGGGAACGGGTCCGGCTGCTGGGCGGGCGGCTGGACACCGGCCCGCTGGCCGACGGCGGGTTCCGGGTGGCCGCCGTGCTGCCCGTCGACGGTCTGACGGATACTCGGTCGCAGGACAGCCGGCCGAGCGGCACCGCGTCCCCCGATCCGGACGGGACGCCGGCCGGGCCGTAGCGCGCCCCGGGGAGAGCACCGTATGACCATCCGCGTGATCATCGTCGACGACCAGGCGATGGTACGGGCCGGATTCGCCGCCCTGCTGGGCGCGCAGAGCGACATCGACGTGGTGGGGGACGCGGCGGACGGCGCCCAGGCCCTGGAGGTGACCGGCCGCACCCACCCGGACGTCGTGCTGATGGACGTCCGGATGCCGGTCATGGACGGCCTGGAGGCCGCCCGGCGACTGCTGGACCCGGCGGTGCCCGGCGCCCACCGCCCCAAGGTGCTGATGCTCACCACCTTCGACGTCGACGACTACGTCTACGAGGCGCTGCGGGCCGGCGCCAGCGGCTTCCTGCTCAAGGACGCTCCGCCGGCCGACCTCATCGCCGCCGTCCGGGTGGTGGCGGCCGGCGAGGCGTTGCTCGCACCCTCGGTGACCCGCCGGCTGATCGAGGACTTCGCCCGCACCCGGCCGGCCCGGCGCCGGGACCCGAAGCTGCGGCTCAACGGCCTGACACCGCGGGAGACCGAGGTGCTGGAGCTGATCGCCCGGGGCCTTTCCAACCAGGAGATCGCCGCCGGGCTGGTCCTCGCCGAGCAGACCGTGAAGACCCACATCGGCCGGATCCTGGCCAAGCTGGACCTGCGCGACCGCGCCCAGGCCGTGGTGCTCGCCTACGAGTCCGGCCTGGTGACCCCCGGGCAATGACGCCTCCCCCCGGCCCGCGGTGGGGTTCTCCCCCGGGGGAGAACCTCCTGATACCCGGGTAGCACAGGGGAGTTGGCCCCGCGGTGTGACGTCCGCGGGGCCGCCCCGCTCCTACCGTCCCCTCCTGTCGAAGCCGAAACGGCCCGGGAGGGAACGGACATGGGGAAGCAGCGGATCCGGCGCGCACTGGCGGCCGCCACGCTGGCACTGGTCGCGGCACTGGGCGCGGGCGGCTGGGCCGCCGGCGGCGAGCGGGCGGTGACCGGGCCGCCGCCCGGCAGCACCGAGTGGCTCGCCGACACCACCCTCGGCCTGCCGCTGCCCGACCCGGCCACCGCCCGCCCCGCCGAGGTGGCCGCCTTCTTCGCCCGACTGCCGCCCGCCGCCCGGGAGGAACTGGCCGTCCGCCATCCGCTGGTGGTCGGCAACCTGGACGGCGCGCCCGTCGAGCTGCGGCTGCGGGCCAACACCCGGGCGATCGCCGCCGAACGCGACCGCGCCGCGGCCCGGGCCGTCGACCCGGTACTCACCCCGCAGGACCGCGCCGACGCCCGGGAGCGCGCGGAGCGCTGCCGCACCCTGCTCGACGGATCGGCGCCCGGCGGTCCGCGCCGGTTCCTGGCCTTCGACCCGCGCGGCCGGGGCCTGGTCGCCGAGGTGTCCGGCGACCTCGCCACCGCCGGACGGGTCGCCGTGGTGGTCCCCGGCTCCGACATCGACCTGCGCACCTTCGACCGCGCCGGCGCCCCCTACGGCACCCCCGCCGGAATGGCCCGCGCCCTGTACGGGGCGACCGGTGGACGGACCGCGGTGATCGCCTGGGCCGGCTACACCACCCCGCTCGGGCCGGGCCCGGACGCCGCCACCGAGCGGCTGGCCCGGGCCGGCGCCGGGAGGCTGACCCGGCTGCTGGACGGACTCGCCGTCAGCACCCGCCCGGACGCCCCGCCCACGGTGTTCTGCCACAGCTACGGCTCGGTGGTCTGCGGGCTGGCCAGGCCGGGCCCGGACCTCACCTCCGGTGTGGTGGTGCTCGGCTCACCCGGCCTCGGCGTCGACTCGGCCGCCGAGCTCGACCCGCGGGTCCCGCTCTGGGCCACCACCCGCAACGACTCCGACTGGATCGGCCGGGTGCCGTTCGTCCGGCTGCTCGGCCTCGGCCACGGCGCCGACCCGACCGACCCGGCCTTCGGCGCCCGGCCGCTGCCGTCCACCGGCTCGCACGGCCACAGCGGCTACTTCGCCCCGGGCACGGCCTCGCTGGCCGCCTTCGCCGGGCTCGCCCTCGGCCGCTGAACCCTCCCCTTCCTTCCGCTCCACGACCGCCGCGCCGCACCCCGCGAACGGAGACCTCGTCATGCCCGGTTCCCCGCTGGCCCCCGTACTGGCCCCCCTGCACCGCGCCGCCCGCCGGGTGGACGCCCGCACCCCCGAGAGCCGCGACCGCGCCCTCGACGGCCTGCGCGCCCTCGCCCTGCTCGCCGTCCCGGTCGGCCACTGGCTGCTCGGCGGCTTCACCCGCTCCGCCGACGGCGCCCTGCACAACGCCAGCCCGCTGTCCTCCCCCGCACTCGGCTTCTTCGCCCCGGCCAGCTGGGGGCTGCAACTGCTCGGAGTGTTCTTCCTGGTCGGCGGGTACTCCGCGGTCCGCTCGCTGGAACGGGCCCGGGCCCGCGGCACGGGCCCGGCCGGCTGGCTGCGCGGCCGGGCGGTGCGACTGCTCCGCCCGGTGCTCGGGGTGGCCGCCGTCTGGGCCCTGCTGGTCCCGCTGCTGCCGCGCCTCGGCGTGCCCGCCGACACCGTCCGGACCGGATCGACGCTGGTGGTGCAGCCGCTCTGGTACATCGCGGTCTACCTGGGGCTGACCGCCCTCACCCCGCTCTGCGCGGCCGCCGCCCGCCGGCTCGGCGGCTGGTCCGCCGGCCTGCCGCTGGCCGCGGTCGCCGCGGTCGACCTGCTGCGGTACGGGCCGTGGGCGGAGGCGGTGCCGTCCTGGGTCGGGCTGCTGAACATCCTGCCGGGCTGGCTGTTCGGCTACCAGCTGGGCGTGCTCTGGGCCGGGGGCCGGCTGGGCCGTCCGGCGGCGCGACTGCTGCTGGGCGGGGGCGCGGCGCTGTTCGCGACGCTGCTGCTGGTGTTCCACTACCCGGCGTCGATGGTCGGGGTCCCGGGCGCCGCCCGGACCAACTCGCACCCGCCGTCCCTGCTGGTGCTGGCGCTGGCCTCGGTCCAGTGCGGCGCGGCGGTGCTGCTGCGCGACCGGCTCGGCCGGCTGCTGGCCGGGCGTCCGCTGCTGTGGCTGCCGGTGGTGGCGGTCAACCTGTCCGCGATGACGATCTTCTGCTGGCACCAGAGCGCGATGCTCGCCGTCGCGGTGCCCGGCGCGGCCGCCTTCGGCGCGGTGCCCGGACTGACGGTGGCGCCGGACTCGCTCGGCTGGGTGGCGCTGCGGCTGGCGCTGCTGCCGCTGTTCGGCGCGGCGCTGATCGGGATCGGGTGGTTCACCCGCCGGTTCGACGGCCCGTGGACGGCGCTCTCCCGGCCGGCCAAGGCGGCGGCCGGCGCGGCGGCGGCGTTCTTCGCCGCGTACGCGCTCGGCGTGGTCTGAACGCGCGGGCCGGAAGCCGTTCGACGGGCGGCGGCCGCGGACCGGTCCGGGGGGACGAACCGGTCCGCAGCCGCCGATTTCCGCGCGAACGACCGAAACCCCTCCGGGACACCCCGCGTTCATGTGATCCATCCCACAGTTTAAGGCGGTCCAGGTGCCGCTCCGGCCCCCTAGGCTTGCGCTGAAAGTTGGCAGTCGTACCACCCTCGGGTCCCGTCCGGGATCGGTGACGGGACTCTCTGGGAGCTGAGACGATGCGCCGTCGACGGTGGAAGCACGTCCTGATCGGCGCCTTCGCGGGCGCCGCCGTCCTCGCCGACGCCGGTGCGGCCGCCGCCCAGGCCGCCGCCGCCACCGAGCAGTTGGCCATCTCGACCCCGCCGGCCGGCAGCGCCGCCTGGGTCGAGGACCACTCCTACGGGCACGACCTGCCCGACCCGGCCACCACCGCGCCGGCCGCCGCCGCCGAGTTCTTCGACCGGCTCTCCCCGGCCGAGACCGACCGGCTGGTCGCGGCCTACCCGCTGGTCGTCGGCAACTACGACGGCGCGCCGCTCGCCCTGCGCTACCGGGCCAACCGGGTGGCTCTGGCCGCCGAGCGCGACCACGCCCGGGCCCGCGCCGCCGACCCGGCGCTCGACCAGGACCAGCGCGCACTGGCCGTCTCCCGCGCCAACGACGTGCAGAGCCTGCTCGCCCCCGGCCGGCAGATCCTCGCCTTCGACCCGCGCGGCCGCGGCCTGCTGACCGAGGTCTGGGGCGACCTCGGGGCCGCCGACCGGATCGCCGTGCTCGTCCCCGGCTCGGACGCCGACCTCGGCCACTTCGACCAGGCCGTGGAACCGCTCCGCTCCCCCGCCGGGATGGCCCGCGCGCTGTACGAGGAGGAGCACCGGCAGGTCCCGGGCTCCCGCACCGCCGTCGTCGCCTGGACCGGCTACGTCACGCCCTCCGGCCTCGGCCCGGACGCGGTCACCTCCCGGCTCGCCGACGTCGGCGCGCCCCGGCTGCGCCGCCTGCTCGCCGGGCTGAAGGAGACCACCCGCCCGCAGGCGCCGCC
Organism: Streptomyces sp. TLI_053; assembly: GCF_900105395.1. Classification (NCBI taxonomy): domain Bacteria; kingdom Bacillati; phylum Actinomycetota; class Actinomycetes; order Kitasatosporales; family Streptomycetaceae; genus Streptomyces; species Streptomyces sp. TLI_053. The sequence continues at coordinate 6,376,523 of NZ_LT629775.1, read as the reverse complement.
CGCGCTGTTCTGCCACTCCTACGGCTCGGTGGTCTGCGGCACGGCCGCGCCGGACATCCCCCGGGCGGCCGCCTCCCCGGCGGACACCGACGGGGTGACCGACATGGTGGTCTTCGGCTCCCCCGGCATGGGCGTGGAGAGCCGCTCCGAACTGGGCGGCGGGGTGCGGGTTTGGGCGACCCGCAACGAGACCGACTGGATCGGCAACGTGCCGTACCTGGAGGTCGGCGGGCTCGGCCACGGCGCCGACCCGACCTCGGTGGACTTCGGCTCCGAACGGCTCTCCTCGGCCCGCTCCTCCGGCCACAACGGCTACTTCGCGACCGGCACCGACAGCCTGTACAACTTCGCCGCCGTCGCCCTCGGCCGGGACCAGGACGTGGTCCGCCCGGCCCCCGAGGCCTGAGGCCCCCGCCACTCCGGCCGCCGACCACCGGCTGCCCGCCCGCCGCAGGCCGCCCGCCCCGGCCGCACGGCCCCCGAGGCTCCGCGCCGCCCCGGGCCGCCCCGCATCGCCCGTCCCCGATCAGACCGGGTCGGGCCGGCGCGGCTCCTGGTAGAGCCGGACGGCGTCGGCCGCGGTGCGGGCCATCTCCCGGCGGGCGGCGGGCGGGTGGAGCACCTCGGCGTCCGCGCCGAACGCCAGCAGGGCCCGCACGGCCGGCAGCGACTGGAAGCCGAGCGCCAGCTCGACCCACTCCTCGGGCGCGCCGCCCCCGCTCTCCGGCGGCGGCGCGGTGAGCCGGGAGCCGTGGATCCGGACGAACATGTCCAGCCGCCCGCGCCGGACCCGCACCTTCACCGTCAGCTCCTTGGGCAGTCGCTCGACCTGCTCGCGCAGCACCGTCCAGACGTCACCGAGCCCCACCCCCGGCCGTCGCCGCACCGACTCCTCGGCGGTCTCGGCGTACAGCACCCGGTCGGCCCGGAACAGCCTCGGCTCGCCGCGCAGATCGGCCACCAGGTACCAGACGGCGGCCTTGCTGACCAGGCCGTAGGGGTCCACCGTGTACTCCGCCGGGGCGGGCGAGCCGCTGTGCCGGTAGCGCAGCCGCAGCCGCCGGTCGGCGAACACCGCGTACTGCAGTTCGCCGAGGTCGGGCCCGGGCGCGGCGCCGGCCTGGAGCCAGCGCGCCGGGTCGACCAGGATCCGCTCGCTGATCCGCTCGGCGCCGGGCCGGTGCGGGGCGGGCAGCGCGGCCATCACCTTGCGCAGCGCCGAGCCCAGCGCGCCGTCCAGCCCGAGGTCGCTGTGCGCGCCCTGGGCGGACAGCACGAACAGGGCGCGCGCCTCGTCGGCGGTCAGGCCGCTGACATCGGTGCGGTAGCCGGGCAGCAGGCTGATCCCGCCGTGCCGGCCGCGTTCGGTGTAGACGGGCACACCGGCGGTGGAGAGCGCCTCGACATCGCGGTAGATGGTGCGGACCGACACCTCCAGCCGTTCGGCCAGTTCGGTGGCGGGCACCCGGCCGCGGGTCTGGAGCAGCAGCAGGATCGAGAGCAGGCGGTCGGCCTTCATGTCCCGAGGATCCCAGAAAACATGACGGCGCTTGTCAGGTTTTACCGGGAGATTGCCTCCGTACCGCAAAACCTTCCGCACCAGTGGAGTTGAACATCCCCATGGACACCACCCAGGACCCGCGCCCGCTGTACCTGCTCGCCCTCGACCAGCTCGAGAAGCTGATCGCCGAGGCCGCCCCGGAGACCCTGGACCGGCCCACCCCGTGCACCGCGTACGACCTGCGGACCCTGCTCAGCCATGTGGTCGGCGGCATCCACCGGCTCGCCTACATGGGCGAGGGCGGCCGCTGCGAGGACGTCGTGGCCGCGACCGGCGAACTCCCCGACGACGGCTGGCCGGCCGCCCTCGGCCGGGCCCGCGCCCGGGTGACCGCCGCCTGGGCCGAGGACGCCAAGCTCGACCGTCCGGCCTTCGCGCCCTGGGGCGAGGTGCCCGGCCGGGCCGCGGTCGGCGGCTACGTCCTGGAGACCGTCACCCACGCCTGGGACATCGCCCGCGCGCTCGACACCGACCCCCCGCTGGACGAGCGGCTGGACGCACGGCTGGCCGAGGCCGCGCTGGGGATCGCCCTGGCCGTGCTGCCGGCCGAACCGCGCGGCGGCGCCGTGCCGTTCGGCCCGGTCCGGCCCGCCCCGGCCGGCGCCGACGCGTACACCCGGCTCGCCGCGTACCTCGGCCGGGAGGTCTGACGGCGGCGACCGACCCCCGCGCACCGCACGGCTACAGGCACGCGACCCGGCCGTCGTACAGCTCGATCTTGTGGTCGAGCACGGCCAGCGTCGCGTGCAGGTCCGCGATCCGCTGCCGCACCTCCTCCCGGTGGGCGAGCAGCAGATCGCGCCGGTCGGCGGAGGTCCGGTCGCCCTCGCGGGCCAGTTCCACGTACCGCAGCATGTCCGCCACCGGCATCCCGGTCAGCCGCAGCCGCCCCAGGAAGGCCAGCCGGTGCAGGTCGGCGTCGCTGTAGCGGCGCTGCCCCGAGGCCGAGCGGTCGACCGGGTCCAGCAGGCCGATCCGCTCGTACCAGCGCAGGGTGTGCGCGGTCAGCCCGCTGGCCGCCGACACCTCGCCGATGGTGTGCCGCGGCGTCCGGTCCGGCGCCCCGACCGGATCACGGAACACCTCGCCGCAGGTGCGCTGTCCGGCCTCGATCGCCGCCAGTACGGTCATGTCGGTCCCCCCGGTGCTGAACGTGCCGACGCCACCGGCGCCGTGCAGTGCGGTCGGACCAAGCCTGCCATCCCGGCGGGGCGGGCGGCCCGGTCCCGTTAGAGTCGGGCCCATGGAGAGCTTGCGGAAGATCGAGACCTGGCCGGTGCCGCACGCGGCGGCGGCCGTCGTACGGGGCGCGGACGGCGCGCTGCTGGGTGCGCACGGGCCCCAGGAGCACCTGTTCCCGCTGGCGTCGGTGACCAAGCTGCTCACCTCGTACGCCGTGCTGGTCGCGGTCGAGGAGGGCGTCTTCGAGCTGGACGACCCGGCCGGGCCCGAGGGTTCGACCGTCCGGCACCTGCTGGCCCACACCTCCGGGCTGGCCTTCGACGAGCACCGGGTGATGGCCGAGCCCGGCAACCGCCGGCTCTACTCCAACGCCGGCTTCGACGTGCTGGCGCGGACCCTGGAGGAGGCGGCGGGCATCGAGTTCGGCCGCTACGCCGCCGAGGCCGTGTTCCAGCCGCTCGGCATGCACGCCACCCTGATCAACACCGCGCACCGCACCCCGGCCGGGGCCGGCGGCCTGTCCACCGTCGCCGACCTCGCCCGTTTCGCCGCCGAACTGCAGTCGCCCAAGCTGCTCGACCCCGGCACCCTGCGCACGGCGACCCGCGAGGTGGCCTTCCCGGGCACCGGCGGCGTGCTGCCCGGCTTCGGCCACCGCCGGCCGAACGACTGGGGCCTCGGCTTCGAGATCCGCGACGGCAAGACCCCGCACTGGACCGGCACCACCAACTCCCCGGCGACCTTCGGCCACTTCGGCCAGTCCGGCACCTTCCTGTGGGTGGACCCGGAGGCCGGGGTGGCCTGCGTCGCGCTCACCGACCTCGACTTCGGCCCGTGGGCGGCCGAGGTCTGGCCGGTGCTCTCCGACGCCGTCCTCGCCGAACTCCGGGGCTGACGGCTCCGCTCACGGCCGCACCGGCCGTACCGCGGCGGCGCCGTCAGCCGTACGAGACCGGCGAGTGCATCTCCCACAGGAGCAGCTCCGCGCCGGCCTGGCCGGCCGTCGGCGCCGCGAAGGCGTCCCCGGTGATCCGCACGCTGTCGCCGGGCACCATCGACCGGCCGCCGCCCTGCGGCCCGGGGACCGTCCGGTAGCCGAGCGAGCCCGCCGTCAGGTGGGCGTAACGGTAGGCGGCGGCCGGCAGCGCCGGCAGCGGCTGCCACGGCCCGGCGGTCACCAGCCACAGCGCGGCGTCCCCGCGACGCAGCCGCAGCGCCCGCGTGCCGGCGTCCCGCGCCATCCCGGAGGCGAGCAGCGTCAACCCGTCGACCGCCCGCTCCACCCCGCGGAGCCCGTAGACCGGCGGCGCGTCGAAGACGTCCGGCTGGAGCCACATCTGGACGAAGCGGACCGGGCCGTCGGCGCCGCCGGCATTGCGCTCGGTGTGGCTGACGCCGGAGCCCGCGCCCAGGTGCTGGACCATGCCGGGCCGCACCACCCCGCTGTGCCCGTGCGAGTCCCGGTGGGCCAGCGCGCCCTCCAGCACCCAGGTGAGGATCTCGGTGTCCCGGTGCTTGTGCTCGTCGTACCCGGCGCCGGGGGCGAGCTGTTCCTCGTTGCACGCGAGCAGGGCCCCGAAGTGCGTGTTCTTCGGGTCGTAGTGCCCGGAGAAGGAGAACGCGTGCCGGGTCTCGACGCCCTCGGCGGGGGTCGAGAGGTAGCGCTCGGCGGTACGGCGGAGATCGGCCCTGGGACGGGCTGGGGCATCGGTCACGGCCCCACCGTAGTGCCGGGTCCGGCGGGTGTGACCGTCACCACCCCGCCCGTCCGCCGGGGCCTGTGCACGAGCAGTCGCTCCGGTGAGGCAGTCTTGTCCCTGTGCCAGCCGCCTCCGCGAACTCCAAGAGCGATCCGACCGCCCCCGACAGGAACGGGAAGAGCCCGACGTCCGGTGCCGGAAGAGACCGGCCCGGGCGGGCGGCACCGCGCCTGACCGCGCAGGAGCGCCGGCTCGCCGCCGACCGCGCCGAGCGCCGGGCCGCGACCCTCAAGCGGCTGGAGAAGTCCTCCGGCAAGCTCGCCTCCGCCGCGATCGCCAGGATGGACGACCAGCTCGGCTGGTACCGGCGGATGCCGCCGGAGCACCGGTCCTGGATCGGCCTGGTCGCCCAGGCCGGTATCGCCGCCTTCACCGAGTGGTACCGCAAGCCGGACGCCCCGCAGGCGATCTCCACCGATGTCTTCGGCACCGCGCCGCGCGAGCTGACCCGGGCGATCACCCTGCGCCAGACCGTCGAGCTGATCCGCACCACCATCGAGGTGATGGAGGAGGCGATCGAGGAGGTCGCCGCCCCCGGCGACGAGGCCGACATGCGCGAGTCGGTGCTGGTCTACGCCCGGGAGATCGCCTTCGCCACCGCCCAGGTCTACGCCCAGGCGGCCGAGGCCCGGGGGCCTGGGACGCCCGGCTGGAGGCGCTGGTGGTCAACTCGCTGCTCTCCGGCGACGCCGACGAGGGCGTGCTGTCCCGGGCCGCCGCACTCGGCTGGGGCCAGCCCAGCCAGGTCCGGGTGGTGATGGGCTCCGCCCCGGACGGTGACAGCGAACTGGTGGTGGAGGCGATCCGCCGGGCCGCCAGGTACGCCAAGCTGCACGTGCTGACCGGGGTGCTGGGCAAGCGCCTGGTGGTCGTGGTGGGCGGCGACAAGGAGCCGGTGCACGCGGCCCGGGCGCTGATCGGCCAGTTCGCGGCCGGTCCGGTGGTGGTCGGCCCGACCGTGCCTGACCTGCTCTCGGCCACCCGCTCGGCGCACGCCGCCGCCGCCGGCCTGCGGGCCTGCGCGGCCTGGCCGGACGCCCCGCGGCCGGTACTGGCGGACGATCTGCTGCCGGAGCGGGCGCTCGCGGGTGACCAGGCGGCCCGGCGGCAGCTGGTGGAGGAGATCTACACACCGCTGGACGAGGCAGGTTCGGCACTCCTGGAGACCTTGAGTGTCTACCTGGAGCAGGCCTCCTCACTGGAGGGGGCCGCCCGAATGCTCTTCGTCCACCCCAACACGGTGCGCTACCGGCTCCGACGTGTGACCGACGTCACGGGCTACGCTCCCTCCGACGTGCGTTCGGCCTTCACCCTGCGTATCGCACTGGCGCTGGGACGGCTCACGGCCACGGGAGAGTCGGGCTGACCACGCTGTAGGGACCTTACAATCCCGGATGCTTTTCTTCGTTACCGTCGCCTACCCGCCCCCGGGCGCCTGGCGAGAGAGGGTTGAACCGTGCTCGTAATCGTCGCCCCTGGACAGGGTGCCCAGACCCCCGGTTTCCTCAGCCCCTGGCTGGAGCTCGACGGCGTCGCCGACCGCCTCCGCGGTTGGTCGGAGGTCGCCGGGCTCGACCTCGTGCGCGCGGGCACCGAGGCGGACGCCGAGGAGATCAAGGACACCGCCGTCGCGCAGCCGCTGCTGGTCGCCGCCGGCCTGGTGACCGCCCGCGCGCTGTTCCCGGACGAGAAGGCCGCCCGCGGGCTGGTCGGCGCCGTCGCCGGCCACAGCGTCGGCGAGATCACCGCCGCCGCCGGCGCCGGGGTGCTGAGCGCCCACGACGCCCTCACCTTCGTCCGCGAGCGCAGCCTGGCCATGGCCGAGGCCGCCGCCGCCACCGAGACCGGCATGGTCGCCCTGCTCGGCGGCGACGCCGAGGAGGTCGCGGCCAAGCTGGCCGAGCACGGCCTGACCGCGGCCAACAACAACGGCGGCGGCCAGATCGTCGCGGCCGGTACGCTGCCGCAGCTGGACGCGCTGCGCGAGGACCCGCCGGCCGGCTCCCGGCTGGTCGCGCTGAAGGTGGCCGGTGCCTTCCACACCTCCCACATGGCCCCCGGCGTCGAGCGGCTGGCCAAGCTCGCCCCGACCCTGACGGTCGCCGACCCCGAGGTCGCCTACGTCTCCAACCAGGACGGCCAGGTGGTCGCCTCCGGTGCCGAGGTGCTGAGCCGCCTGGTGTCGCAGGTGTCCAACCCGGTCCGCTGGGACCTCTGCATGGAGACGATCCAGCGGCTGGGTGCGACCGCCGTCATCGAGCTCGCCCCGGCGGGCACCCTCACCGGACTGGTCAAGCGCAACCTCAAGGGTGTGGCGACGCTTGCCCTCAAGACCCCCGCCGACCTGGACAAGGCACGCGCCCTGGTCGCGGAGCACGGCGGTCAGGAGCAGGAGCAGGCATGAGCAACACCCCCCAGATCCGCCCCGTCACCGGTGCGCAGTACTCGCGCATCCACGGTGTGGGCGGCTACCGGCCGGTCCGGGTGATCCCGAACGCCGAGGTGCTGACCTGGATCGAGTCCTCGGACGAGTGGATCCGCACCCGCAGCGGGATCGCCGAGCGCCGCTGGGCCGGTCCGGAGGAGTCCGTCGCCGAGATGTCGGTGCAGGCCGCCGGCAAGGCGATCGCCCAGGCCGGGATCGACCCGGCGCGGATCGGCGGCGTCATCGTCGCGACCGTCTCGCACCTCAAGCAGACCCCGGCCGTCGCCACCGAGATCGCCGAGCGGCTCGGCTGCGGCACCGCCCCGGCCTTCGACATCTCGGCCGCCTGCGCCGGCTTCGGCTACGGCCTGGGCCTGGCCGACGGCATGGTGCGCGGCGGCAGCGCCGAGTACGTCCTGGTGATCGGTGTGGAGCGGCTCAGCGACCTGACCGACACCTCGGACCGCTCGACCGCGTTCATCTTCGGCGACGGCGCCGGCGCCGCGATCGTCGGCCCGTCCGACACTCCCGGCATCGGCAAGGTCGTCTGGGGCTCGGACGGCTCGCAGAAGGACGTCATCTCGCAGACCGAGGCCTGGGACACCGCCTTCGCCAAGGAGGACGCCATCAACGGCGCCGGCGCGGAGACCAGGTGGCCGGCCCTGCGGATGGAGGGTCAGACGGTCTTCCGCTGGGCGGTCTGGGAGATGGCGAAGGTGGCCCAGCAGGCGCTGGACGCCGCCGGGATCACCGCCGACCAGCTCGGCGCGTTCATCCCGCACCAGGCCAACATGCGGATCACCGATGCCATGATCAAGGCCCTCAAGCTGCCCGAGTCGGTGCCGGTCGCCCGTGACATCGCGGAGACCGGCAACACCTCGGCGGCGTCCATCCCGCTCGCGATGGAGCGCATGCTGGAGAGCGGCGAGGCTCGCAGCGGGGACCTCGCTCTGATCATCGGGTTCGGGGCGGGTCTCGTGTACGCCGCGGCGGTCGTTACGCTCCCCTAGGCGTTTTCCGCCCGATCCACCACAAACCTGCGTCCGTCCGCCGGGCGGCCGCATTCAACACCGAAGAGGAGCAGCCAGTATGGCTACCAAGGACGAGGTTCTGGAAGGTCTCGCCGAGATCGTCAACGAGATCGCCGGCATCCCGACCGAGGACGTCGAGCTCGACAAGTCCTTCACCGACGACCTGGACGTCGACTCGCTGTCCATGGTCGAGGTCGTCGTGGCCGCCGAGGAGCGCTTCGACGTCAAGATCCCGGACGACGAGGTCAAGAACCTGAAGACCGTCGGCGACGCGGTGAACTACATCCTCACCAACGCCTGAGCCGTCGACTCCGTCGATGCCTGAGATCGGCCGACTCCACCGGGTCGGCCGACCCGCCGGCCGGGACGCCCACCGGGCGCCCGGCCGGGCCCACCTTCGGCCCGCCGCCGACCCCCCGCACGAACGTGAGAGAAGAAGATCCAGTGACCGTTGAAAACCGTACCGTGGTCGTCACGGGTATCGGCGCCTTCACGCCGCTGGGCGGCGACGCCGCCACCACCTGGGAGAACCTGCTCGCCGGGCGCTCCGGGGTGGCTGTCCTGACCGAGGAGTGGGCCGCCGAGCTGCCCGTCCGGATCGCCGCGCGCACCGCCGTCGAGCCGGGCGAGATCCTCCCCCGTCCGCTGGCCCGCAAGCTGGACCGCTCGGCGCAGTTCGCGCTGATCGCCGCCCGCGAGGCCTGGGCCGACGCCGGTTTCGAGACCCCGGCCACCGACGAGTCCTCCAAGCTGGCCCCTGAGCGCCTGGGCGCCGTGATCGCCTCCGGCATCGGTGGCGTCACCACCCTGCTCGACCAGTACGACGTGCTGAAGGAGAAGGGCGCCCGCAAGGTCTCCCCGCACACCGTCCCGATGCTGATGCCCAACTCCCCGGCGGCCAACGTCGGTCTGGAGGTCGGCGCCCGCGCGGGTGTGCACACTCCCGTCTCCGCCTGCGCCTCCGGCGCCGAGGCGATCGGCTACGCGATCGAGATGATCCGCAACGGCCGCGCCGACGTCGTGGTGGCCGGCGGCACCGAGGCGGCGATCCACCCGCTGCCGATCGCCGCGTTCGCCAACATGATGGCGATGTCCAAGAACAACGACGACCCCGAGCGCGCCTCCCGCCCGTACGACAAGGGCCGGGACGGCTTCGTGCTCGGCGAGGGCGCCGGCGTGGTCGTGCTGGAGTCCGTGGAGCACGCCGAGGCCCGCGGTGCCCGCATCTACTGCGAGGCGGTGGGCCAGGGCCTGTCCTCGGACGCCCACCACATCGCCCAGCCCGAGCCGACCGGTGCCGGCGTGGCCCGCGCGCTGGCCGACCTGTTCGAGCGCAACCAGCTCGACAAGGCCGAGATCGTGCACGTCAACGCGCACGCCACCTCGACCCCGCAGGGTGACACCGCCGAGCTGAAGGCGCTCCGCAAGGAGCTGGGCGAGGAGCTCGACCACATCGCGATCTCGGCGACCAAGTCGATGACCGGTCACCTGCTGGGCGGCGCCGGCGGCATCGAGACCGTCGCCACCGTGCAGGCGCTCTACCACCGCCTCGCCCCGCCGACCATCAACGTCGACGAGCTGGACGACGACGTGGACGCGGACATCGTCCGCGGCGAGGCCCGCCCGCTGCCCGAGGGCCGGATCGCGGCGCTGAACAACTCGTTCGGCTTCGGCGGCCACAACGTGGTGCTGGCCTTCCGCTCCCGCTGACCCGGGCGGTCCGCGCCCGGGCCCAGCACCAGGGTCCCGCGCCCGGACCTCCGCACCCGGAACAGGACCCGCACCCGGACCCGCGTCCGACGAGGAGGGGCCGGCGCTCAGTACGAGCGCCGGCCCCTCCTCGTCGTCGTCCCGCGGCGGGTCAGACCACCTGGTGCAGCCAGCGCACCGGGGCGCCCTCGCCGGCGTAGCGGAAGGGCTCCAGTTCGTCGTCCCAGGGCTTGCCGAGCAGCATGGCGATCTCGGCCTCGAGGTCCGCCCCCTCGCTGCGGGCGCGCAGCAGGACGGCCCGCAGCCGGTCCTCGGGGATGAGGATGTCACCGTGGATGCCGGTGACGGCGTGGAAGATGCCGAGCGAGGGCGTGCTGCTGTAGCGCTCGCCCTCGGCCGTGGCACAGGGCTCGCTGGTGACCTCGTACCGCAGCAGCTGCCACCCGCGCAGTGCGGAGGCGAGCTTCGAGGCCGTGCCGGGCTCGCCCTGCCAGGAGAGCTCGGCGCGCCAGTGTCCGGGCGCGGCCGGCTGGCGGATCCAGTCCAGGCTCACCCGCACACCGAGCACCCCCGCGACGGCCCACTCGACGTGCGGGCACAGCGCGCGGGGCGCGGAGTGGACGTACAGGACTCCACGTGTCGTCACCGGGACCTCCAGGCTGTGGACGAGGGTCGCCTTCCCCAGCTGCCTCGCGTTCGTGCCCGTAGTTGATCCACAGTTACCCACGTTAGCCGACATTAAGCCACTAAATTGAGCAAAACGGACAGGCTTTCGCTCAATGCTAGTCGAATCCGCAACGAGGTCCACCCCCCGGTGGGATCTCTCCCCCGAACGGCCCCATCGCCAGGCGGAACCACCGTACCGCGCCTCCCCGCAGCGGTGCTGACGCACTTTCGGATCCGGCCGGAATGCGGTAGTGCGGCCTGATCCCCTCCGCCGGGTACGCAAACCGCCTCGCACCGGCGACAGCCGGTACGAGGCGGGGGCGGAACCGCACGGGAGCGGAACCCGACGGGGAGTCAGCCCTTCAGCCGGACCACCATCTTGCCGGTGTTGGCACCGCGCAGCATGTCCAGGAAGGCCTGGGCGGCGTTCTCGAAGCCGTCCACCGCGGTCTCCTCGGAGCGCAGCTTCCCCTCCTGGAGCCAGCCGCCCACCTCGGCGACGAACTGCGGGCGGAGCGCGTCGTGGTCACCGACCAGGATGCCCTCCAGACGCAGCCGCTTGCCGATGACCTGCATCAGGTTGCGCGGGCCGGGGGCGGCGGCGGTGTCGTTGTAGTGGGCGATCGCACCGCACAGCACGGCCCGGCCGTGCACGCCCAGGGCGTTGATGGCGGCCTCCAGGTGCTCCCCGCCGACGTTGTCGAAGTAGAGGTCGATGCCCTCGGGGGCGACCTTGGCGAGCTGCTCGCCGACCGGGCCGTCCTTGTAGTTGAAGGCGGCGTCGAAGCCGAACTCCCCGGTCAGCCGGTCGACCTTCTCCGCCGAGCCGGCCGAACCGACCACCAGCGAGGCGCCCTTGAGCTTCGCGATCTGGCCGACGATCGAACCGACCGCGCCGGCCGCGCCGGACACGAAGACCCGGTCGCCCTCCTTGAGGGCACCGACCGCGAGCAGGCCCGCGTAGGCGGTCAGGCCGGGCATGCCGAGCACGCCGAGGTAGGCGGAGAGCGGGACGCCCTCGATCTCCGGCACCTTGACCGCGTGCTTGGCCGGCAGGGTGGCGTACTCGCGCCAGCCGAGCCCGTGCAGCACCGCGTCGCCCGGGGCGAAGCCCTCGGCCTCCGAGGCCACGACGTAACCGACGGCGCCGCCGTCCATGGCCGCGCCGAGCTTGAACGGCGGGATGTAGGACTTGGCGTCGTTCATCCGGCCGCGCATGTAGGGGTCGACCGAGAGGTCCGTGTTGCGGACCAGGATCTCGCCCGGACCCGGGGTCCGGACCGGCGCCTCGACCAGGGCGAAGTCGGCCGGGACGGGCCAGCCCTCGGGGCGGGCGGCGAGGTGCCACTCACGGGCGGTGGCGGGGGCTTCCGGAGCGGCGGTGGGCTCGGCGGCCATGATGATCTCCCCACATAAAAGGTTGAGTCGGTGAAGTAACAATGGGCATGAAAGGTTCATGTTGTCAACTGTTCAGGTATGATGGGAACCATGGACACCCAGCACAGCCGGGAAACCGCACCGCAGGCCGACGAGATCACCCGCGAGGTCGTCGATCTCATGGCCAACGTGGTCGCGCTCTTCCATCGCGAGTACGAGGAGGCCGCCGCCGCCCGCTCGCTCACCGGGGCGCAGGCCAAGGTCCTCGCACTGCTGCGGCGCGGCCCGATGCCCATGCGCCAGATCGCCCAGACGCTCAGCTGCGAGCCCTCCAACATCACCGGCATCGTGGACCGGCTGGAGACCCGCGGCTTCGTCACCCGCCAGCCCGACCTCCAGGACCGCCGGGTCAAGCTGGTCGCCGCCACCGAGACCGGGGCGGGCGCCTCCGAGGAGCTCCGCGAGTCGCTGAACTTCGCCCGCGAGCCGCTCGCCGCGCTCGGCCCCGAGGAGCGGACCCAGCTGCGCGACCTGCTCCGCCGGATGCTCACCGGCGCCACCACCACCGGCACGTGAGGAGCATCACAGCTCGGGCCCCCGTTTTGTCCGCCGGTCGGAGGTAACCGAACACTCCCCCGAAACGTCTAACGTTCGAAGACGAGGCACCCGCCCGCCGACCGGCGGCCGGGTGGGATCCCAGAACGGAAAACGGGGGGACGGGAAGGATGAGCGGCAGCTCGCGCCGTCGGCGTGTCGTACGGACCGTCATAGGACTCGCGGCCGTCCTGGTACTGACGGTGGCCGGAGCCGGGGCCTGGTTCTACCACCGGCTGGACACCAACATCAGCACCTTCGACGCCGACGGCGTCGCCACCGAGCGCCCGCCCGCGCCGGTACCCACCGCTCCCGGGGCCTCGGTCCCGGTCAACGTCCTGCTGCTCGGCTCGGACACCCGCAACGACGGGAACGACGACCTCGGCGGCGGCGACGTGGGGGTGGGTCACTCGGACACCGCGATCCTGCTGCACGTCTACGCCGACCGGAAGCACGCCGTCGGCGTCTCCATACCCCGCGACGCCCTGGTCACCGTCCCGTCCTGCCGGCTGCCCAGCGGCGACTGGACGAAGCCGCGGACCAACCAGATGTTCAACGAGGCCTTCACCGTCGGCGAGTCCCCCAAGGGGAACCCGGCCTGCACCCAGAACACCGTCGAGGCGCTCACCGGGCTTCGGATCGACCACACCATCGTGGTCGACTTCAAGGGCGTCGCCGCGATGACCGACGCCATCAACGGTGTCGAGGTCTGCGTCCCGAACGACGTCAACTCGCACAACATCAAGCTCCGCAAGGGCCTGCAGAAGATCGCCGGCCAGCCGGCCGTCGACTACCTCCGCGCCCGCTACGGCTTCGGCGACAACTCCGACATCGGCCGGATGAAGCGCCAGCAGGCCTTCCTCTCCTCGATGATCCGCAAGATCCAGTCCCAGGGCTTCTCGCTGCCGACCCTGCTCCCGCTCGCCGACGCCGCCACCCGCTCGCTGACCGTCGACGAGGGCCTCGGCACCGCGATGAAGCTGGTCGACTTCGCGCAGTCGCTGCAGCAGATCAAGCTGTCGGACATCACCTTCGTCACCACCCCCTGGCGGTTCTCGGTCGTGCAGAAGGGCCGGGTCGACCTGGTCCGCCCCGACGTGGACACCCTGTGGCGACTGCTCCGCGAGGACCGCACCCTGGACGGCCAGAGCACCGGCCTGCTCCCGGAGGCCGACACCGCCGCCCCCTCGGCCGCCGCCACCGACGGCGCCGCGACCCCCGCGCCGGCCGCCACCCCGCTGAGCCCCGAGCAGCTCGCCACCACGATCACCGTGGTCAACGGCGTCGGCACCGACGGACTCGCCGGCGCGGGCTCCGCCGCGATCCGCGCCCAGGGCTTCACCAACGTCTCGCTGGGCGCCACCACCGGCGGCCGGCTGCGCACCGAGATCGCCTACGACCCGCCCTTCAAGGCCGTCGCCGACCAGCTCGCCACGCTCTTCCCCGGTGCCAGGACGACCGTGGAACCGGGCTCCGAGGGCGTCACGGTCACCCTCGGACGCGATTACCGCCCGGCCGCCACCGCGACCGCCACCGCTCCGGCCTACCGGCCGGTGCCCGGCGGCAAGGCCGCCGCCGTGGGGATCGCCGCCGCCACCGACACCCCCACCGGCGCTCCCACCGCACCGCCGGCCGTCACCGGACCGCTGCCCACCGGCGTGCCCAGCGCCATCGCCGAGAACAGCCGCAGCGCCGACGCCGACCCCTGCGCCAACCTCACCTTCGGCTGAGGCCGGCACCGGGGACGAGGCCGGGGGACGAGGCCGGGGGCGGGAGGCCCGGGACCGGCCTTCCCGCCCCTCGCCGCTGCGCCGGGCCCGGCCCGGCCGCCGTCACGGCCCGACCGGGTCGGGCAGCCCGGTGACCACGGCCGTCAGCCGGGTGCCGGGCGGGAAGGCGCCGGCCCCGGCCAGGTCGTGCACGGCGGCCAGCAGCTTGGCCACGTAACGGCGCTCCAGGGCGATCCCGTGCCGCCGCTCGAAGCCGGCCGCGAACTCCTCCAGCTCGGCCGGCACCCGGCCGTACCCGCCGCCGTGGTGGCCGTGGTCGATCCGCCAGCCGTCGAACTCCCGCCCGTACGCCTCCCGGTGCAGCCGGGTCACCTCGGCCTCCAGGTACCCCTCGCCGCCGCGCAGCACCGCCACGCCCAGCGCCCGCGCCCCCCGCGGCAGCCCGGCCGCGATCCCCGCCAGCGTGCCGCCGGTGCCGACCGGGCAGCAGACCACGTCGCGCCCGCCCAGGTCGTCGAGCTCCGCGACGATCTCCGCCGCGCCGGTGACCGCGAGGCCGTTGGAGCCGCCCTCCGGCAGCACCAGACCGGGACCCCACCGCCACCCCGGCCCCTCCCCGGCACGGCCGGCGGCCTCCCGGTACTCGGCCCGGGTCAGGAACACCAGCTCCATCCCGGCCGCCTCCGCGGCCCGCAGCGACCAGTTGCGCGGCCGGCCGGCCAGCTCCTCGCCGCGGACCAGCCCGACGCTCTCCAGCCCGAGCGCCGCGGCCGCCACCGCGACCGCCCGCAGATGGGTGGAGTACGCCCCGCCGAAGGTCACCAGCCGGCGGTGGCCCCCCTCGACGGCGGCCGCCAGGTTCGGCGCGAGCTTGCGCCACTTGTTCCCCGGCACCAGCGGGTGTGCCAGGTCGTCCCGCTTGAGCCGCAGCTCCACCCCGGCCCGGGCGAGCGTCTCGTCGGTGCAGTCCGCCAGCGGGGTCGGCAGCAGCGCGGGTTCGAGCATCCGGCCAGCTTACGGGCGACCGGTGGGGGTGAGCAGGCCCAGGTTGAAGCCGGCGGCGACGGCCGAGGCGCGGTCCTTGACGCCGAGCTTGGCGTAGACGTGGATCAGATGGGTCTTCACGGTGGCCTCGCTGACGAACAGCCGGGCCGCCGCCTCCCGGTTGGTGGATCCGGCGGCGACCAGCTCCAGCACCTCCAGTTCGCGCGGGCTCAGCGGCTCCCGCGCCGGCTCCCGGACCGGCTCCCGGACCTGGCCGAGCAGCTTGGCGGCGACGGTGGGCGCGATCACCGAGGCACCGCGGGCGGCCTCCCTGACGGCGTGGAAGAGGTCCTCCCTGGCGGCGTCCTTCAGCAGGTAGCCGGTGGCGCCGGCCCGGACGGCGGGGAGCACGTCGGCGTCGGTGTCGTAGGTGGTGAGCACCAGGACCCGGCCGGGCAGGCCGCGCTCGGCCAGCTCGCGGATCGCCGTGACACCGTCCATCCGCGGCATCCGCAGGTCCATCAGCACCACGTCCGGCCGCAGCGCGGCGACCAGCACCAGTGCCTCGGCGCCGTCCCCGGCCTCGCCGACCACCTCGAAGCCGGGGGCGGCGGCGAACATGCCGCGCAGCCCGTCCCGGACCACCGGGTGGTCGTCCACCAGCAGCACCCTGATCGTCGTCGCGTCGTCCACGGTCCTACTCCTCCGCACTGATCGCCGGCAGGGTCGCCGACACCGTCGTCCCGGCGCCCGGTTCGGTCTCCAGGTCCAGCCGTCCGGCCAGTCGTGCGACCCGGCGGCGCATCACGTCCAGCCCGTAGCCGCCGCCGGTGGCCCGGGAGGCCGGCTCGGCCCTCGGGTCGAAGCCGACGCCGTCGTCCCGGACGTCCAGGGTGACCAGCCCCGGCATGTACGAGAGGGTCAGCCCGACCCGCGAGGCCCGGGCGTACCGGCCGGCGTTGGCCAGCGACTCCTGGGCGATCCGCAGCAGCGTCACCTCGACCTCGGGGTGCAGCGGGCGGGCGTCCCCGGTGACGGTCAGCGAGGCGGCGGCGCTGTTGCGCCCGCGCCACTGCTCGACCAGCTCGGCGACGGCCTCCGGCAGCGCGGCCCGTTCGAGCTCCAGCGGGCGCAGCGCGTGCACGGCCCGGCGGGCCTGAGTGAGGCTCTCCCGGGCGAGGCCGACGGCGTTGGCCAGGTGCCGGTCGGCGTCCGCCGCGCTGCGCTCCCGGACCTGCTCGGCGGCCTGGAGCTGGGTGACGATGCCGGCCAGGCCCTGGGCCACGGTGTCGTGCATCTCCTGGGCGAACCGGCGGCGCTCGTCGGCGGCCCCGGCCTCGCGGGCCTGGACCAGCAGTTGGGCGTGCAGTCCGGCGTTCTCGGCGAGCATCCCGGACAGCCGCCGGTTGGCCTCGGCGAGTTCGGCGTTGGCCCGTTCGCGCTGGCGGCCCAGCCGGTCGGCGACCTCGCTCAGCGCGAGCAGCACCCCGACCACCACCAGGTTGAAGGCGAGGACGGCCAGGAAGCCGCCGGCCCGCCCCGGACTCGTCGGCAGCGCCCCGCCGCTCTGGGCGAGCGCGGTGGGGACGGCCGCCACCACCGTGCCCAGCACCCTGGCCGGGCCCCGCAGGTACTGGGCGGCGTGCAGGTAGCAGCTGAAGGCGAAGAAGCCGTAGAGCGGGTTGTCCAGCACCAGGACGGTGGTCACCGCGAGCAGTCCGAGGAAGTGGGCGACGGCGAACCGCGCCCCGCCGTCGGGCCGGGTTCGGCGGTCCAGCGCCGAGCGCAGCAGCAGCCAGAGCAGGGCGAGCCCCGCGGCCGGCAGGGTGACCCGGACGGACCGCGCGGTCGGCACCGGCACCAGCAGCACGAGCCCGGTGGCGATCAGCAGCCCGACGTAGCCGAGCAGCCCGGCAGCGCGGTCCAGCCGCCGCTGCCAGGCCCCGAGCGCACCCCCGCCCGCCGGGTCGGCCTTGATCATTCCCACCGGAACAGCCTGGCAGCCGCGGCACCGGCGAGCAGGGCGTACGCGGCGAGTGTGAGCAGGGACACGACGTGCGGGAAGCGGCCGTCCCAGGAGTCCTGCAGGGCCTGCGCGGCGGCCCCGCCGGGGGTGAGGTCGCCGATCCGGTTCAGCACCGCGGGCGCGAACTCGCGGGGCAGCCAGAGTCCGGAGAAGAACATCATCGGGAAGAGCGCCAGCGCGCCGACCGCGTTGCCGGCCTTCGCGGACGGGACGACCGCGGCGAGCAGCAGGCCGACCGAGAGCATCGCGGCGGCGGCGAGCAGGAAGGCCAGCGCGAAGGCCGCCGGCCGCCGCGGCAGCCCCACCCCGAGCACCGGTGCGAGCGCCGTCACCAGCAGCATCGAGACGGTGGCGATGCCCAGGTACAGCGGCAGCAGCGCCCCGAACAGCAGCGCCGGGCGCACCGGGCTCGCCGACATCCGGCGCAGCACGCCGCGCTCGCGGTAGGTGGCCAGCAGCGAGGGCAGGCCGTTGAGGCCGAGCATCATCAGCGCCAGGACGGCCAGGATCGGCGCGTACAGCTGGACCGTGCTCAGGCCGTGTGCGCCCGGCGAGGCCTTGCGCAGGGCCGGGACGGAACCCAGGACGCCGAACAGGGCGACCGGGAAGAGCAGGGTGAAGAAGGCGGTCATCGGGTCGCGCAGGAACAGCCGGGTCTCGGCGACGGCCAGGCTGCGGACGGCGTGGGCGGTGCGGTTCACGGTGGTGGTCCCCTCGGGTGCGGTGGTGGTGGCGGCTCCCGGCCCGGGAGCGGTGCGGCGCGGACGCCGTCGGACGCCGTCGGGCGCGGGCGCCGTCGGGCGCGGGCCTCGTACGGTCAGGACTCGTGCCGGGTGAGCGCCAGGTAGGCCTCGTCCAGGCCGTGCTCGCGGATCCGCAGCCCGGTGACGACGATCCCCTCGCGGGCCAGCAGCCCGGTGACCCGGTCGGCGAAGTCCCCGGTGCCGGTGACCTCGATCCGGCCGCCCCGCTCCTCCACCGAGGTCACCCCGGGCAGGGCCGCCAGCCGGGCCGGGTCCAGCGGCACGGAGGGACGGAAGCCGAGCGTGCCGCCGGCCCCGGAACGGGCGACCAGCTCGGCGGGGGTGCCGGCGGCGACGATCCGCCCGCCGTCGAGCACCGCGGCACGGTCGCACAGCGCCTCGACCTCGTCCATGAAGTGCGAGACCAGCACCACCGTCACGCCGTTGTCGCGGATCCGGCGGACCAGCTCCCAGGTGTCGCGGCGGCCCTGCGGGTCGAGCGCGGTGGTCAGCTCGTCCAGGAACACCACCTCGGGGTCGCCGATCAGCGCGAGCGCGACGAACAGCCGCTGGCGCTCGCCGCCGGAGAGCTTGTCGAAGGGGGTCCGGCTCCGGTCGGCGAGCCCCCACTCGTCCAGCAGCTCCCGCGGGTCCCGGGGGGCCGGGTAGAGCCCGGCGTACAGCTCCAGCGCCTCACCGACCCGCAGCGCCCCCTGCAGCTGGGCCTGCTGGAGCTGGACGCCGATCCGGGGCCGCAGCCGGCGGGCGTCCCGGACCGGGTCCAGGCCGAGGACCCGGACCGTTCCGGCGTCGGCCCGGCGCAGGCCCTCGCAGCACTCCACGGCGGTGGTCTTGCCCGCGCCGTTGGGTCCGATCAGGCCGAACACCTCGCCCCGCTCCACCCGGAACGAGACCTCCTCCAGCACCTGCCTCCGCCCGTACGCCTTGCTCAGCCCCGCCACCTCGATCACGGCCATGGTGCCGCTCCCCCCTCGTTCCGCTCGGCCGGCCGTGTTCCCGGCCTGCTCCGAGCCTCCCGCGCGGGGCCCCGCCGGCGGATCGACCGAACGGTCCCGGCGGCGGGCGGGCGCGGTGGAGGGGGGATCAACCGATCGGTGGACCGGGGAAGGGCGTCCGGGAACCACGCCTCGGACGGAGGGGGTGGCGGGACGGCCGGGCGATGCCCACGAGCGGGTGAATTCCGGCGCGTCGTGGCGTGCGGGCGGGCTTGATCCCCTAGGGTTTTCCCAGCCGGGGGCCGCTCGCGCGGGCGTGAGAGGTGGGGCGGGTGGGACTCGAACCCACGACCAAGGGATTATGAGTCCCCTGCTCTAACCGGCTGAGCTACCGCCCCGGTTCGCAGCGCGCGACGGCAGGCCGGTCGCGGCAGCAGCAGACGGCCCCGAAAGGCCGTCCCGGGCAGCATAGCCGGTCGATCACCCGTGGTGCGCGCCGGGGGCGCACACGGGTGCGCACCGGGGGCGGCCGACCCCGGTCGACGCTCCGGCGGGGCCGGGTGACGGGGGGTCGGGAGTCGGGCGGCGGCAGTGGCGCGGCCGGGCCCGGCCTGATAGATCTTGCTCTCGAACGGCGGACGCATGACCGGCGGCGACCGCCCCCGAGGACCAGACGGAGCACCGATGCCCTCCCGCCCGGTTCGACCCGCGCGCGCGGCCAGGACGCTCGCCCTGTCGGCCCTGCTGCTGGCCGCCGCCATCGCCTGCGGCGGGGGCGAGGAGGGCCGGACGGCCTCGGTCGCGCCGCCGAACCCCGCCTGGGACCGGATCGGCACCCTGTCCGTGCACACCCCGGAGGGCCCCAGGGCGTGCACGGCGAGCGTGGTGAGGAGCCCTCGGCGCAATCTGCTGGTCACCGCCGCGCACTGCGTGCAGAGCCGCCGGATCGGCCTGCTGGACGGGCTGGTGTTCACTCCCGGCTATCGCAACGGGTATTCACCCTACGGGAGTTGGCCGGTGGAGTCGGTCACCGTCGATCCGCACTGGGAGACCGACGACGATCCCGAGTACGACGTGGCGTTCGTCACCGTGCGGCCGGTGAACGGCCGCCAGGTGGAGGACGCCGTCGGCGGCAACCCGCTCGGCACCGACCAGGGCTTCGGCCTGGCCGTCTCGGTCACCGGCTACCCCAACGAGCGGGACGAGCCGATCACCTGCTCGGGCCTGACCGCCTCGCAGAGCCCGACCCAGGAGCGGTTCGACTGCGGCGGCTACACCGACGGCACCAGCGGCAGCCCGTGGCTGACCACCAACGGCCGGGTGATCGGGGTGATCGGCGGCTACCAGGAGGGCGGCGCGACGCCGGAGACCTCGTACAGCGTCACCTTCGACGAGCGGGTCTCCGAGCTGTACCAGCAGGCCCTCGCCTGAGCAGGTCCGCCGAAGGCCGACCCGCGGGGGCCGGCACCGGAACCGGGAACCGGGGCCGCGGCGGGGAGCCGGAGTCCGGCGGAGCGGGGGACCCGGGCGGGCCCGGGCAACACGAAGGCCCCCCGGTCTACCGAGGGGCCTTCGCTCTGAGCAGTCACCGGGCGGACCCGGCGCAGCTCCCGCAATTGGACTCGAACCAATAACCTGCCGATTAACAGTCGGCTGCTCTGCCAATTGAGCTATGCGGGATCGCGGTACGCAACAGCCGTACCACGTACGGGTGATGGACCCGGAGGGCCAACACCTCGGCTCCCCCAATTGGACTCGAACCAATAACCTGCCGATTAACAGTCGGCTGCTCTGCCAATTGAGCTATGGGGGATCGAGCTTCCGCTTCGGCCCCCGGTCTCCCGGGCTCCTCGGCGCTCGCTGCGGGACATACATTAGCGCACTCGGGGGGTGGTCCGCCAATCGCTTTCCCCGGCCGCCACCGGCCGGTCCGCAGGGCGCGCTCCCCGCGCGCTCCGGGCCCCGTCCGTGGATGCTGGGGTCACCGACGGTTCACCGTCCCGACAGACGGGTAGGGCAACGCGGCAATGGCCGCCAGGAGAGGGTGGAATCCGACCATGTGGAAGCTGTCGTTCGGCGTCGGACTCGCAGCGGGCTACGTACTCGGCACGCGGGCCGGTCGCCAGCGGTACGAGCAGATCGCCAGGGTCACCCGGCAGGTCGCCCAGAACCCCAAGGTCCAGGGCGCGACGGACAAGGCCCGCCAGCAGGCCGGCGCGGTCGCCGGGAAGGCCGCCGGGGCCGTGGCCGACAAGGTCGGCGACCGGCTGCCCAACGCGGTCACCGACCGGGTGCCGTACTTCAACCGGCCGAAGGCCGAGGACGACGCCTGGGGCACCTTCCGCCCCTGACCGTCCTGCCCGGCACCCGCCCCGGACCCGCCCCGACCGCCGTGCCGGGGCGGGTCCGGGGAGCCGGGCGGCACCCCGGTGGCGCCCGGCCGCGAGCGGGCGTCCGGACGCGGTACCGAACGGGCAAAACTTGCCCGGCCGGGCCGCGTCCGGACGCCCGCTGAGGCATGATCTCGACTATGGCCATCGTCGCGGGGATAGACAGCTCCACCGGTCGCACCAGGATCGTCGCGTGCGACTCCGCAACCGGCGCCGTCCTGCGTTCCGGCAAGGCCGAGCACCCCGCACCGGAGGACCCGGACACCCGCCCCGGCGAGGCCGATCCGCAGCTCTGGCTGCACTCCCTCGGCGACGCGGCGGCCGGCGGCCTGCTGGAGGGCGTCCGGGCGATCGGCGTCAGCGCGCAGCAGCACGGCATGATCGGTCTGGACGCCGGCGGCGTGCTGGTCCGGCCGGCGATCCTGTGGCACGATCCGCGCGCCGGCGGCGCCGCCGCGGCCCTGGTGGACGAGCTGGGCGGCCCCGCGGCCTGGACCGCGGCGATCGGCGCCGTCCCCGGCCCCACGTACACCGTCGCCAAGCTGCGCTGGCTCGCCGAGTTCGAGCCGGCCAACGCCCGGCGGGTCGCCGAGGTGCTGCTCCCGCACGACTGGCTGGTCTGGCAGCTGCTCGGCCACCCCAGGCGCCGCACCACCGACCGGGGCGACGCCTCCGGCACCGGCTACTGGTCCCCGATCACCGCCGAGTACCGCCAGGACCTGGTCGAACTGGCCCTGGGCCACCAGCTGAAGCTGCCGGACGTGCTCGGCCCCGCCGAACCCGCCGGCCACACCCCCGAGGGCCTGCTGATCTCGGCCGGCACCGGGGACAACATGGCCGCCGCGCTCGGCCTCGGCCTCGGCCCCGGGGACGCGGTGGTCTCGCTCGGCAGCTCCGGGACGATCTTCGCGGTGCACGAGCAGGCCGTGGTGGACGCCACCGGGCTGGTCTCCTCGTTCGCCGACGCCACCGGCCGCCACCTGCCGATGGTCGCCACCCTGAACGCCGCCCAGGTGCTGCGGTCCACCGCGGCCCTGCTCGGCCGCGACCTGGAGGGTCTCAGCGACCTCGCGATGCAGTCCTCCCCCGGCGCGTACGGGCTGGTGCTGCTCCCCTACCTGGACGGCGAGCGGACGCCCGCGCTGCCGCACGCGGCCGGCACCCTGACCGGCCTGCGGGCCGAGTCGATGTCCCCGCAGCACCTGGCCCGGGCCGCCGTCGAGGGCATGCTCTGCAACAGCGCGGACGCCCTGGACGTGCTGCGCGCCCGCGGCGTCGAGGTGAACCGGGTCTTCCTGCTCGGCGCCGCCGGACGGCTGGCGGCGGTGCGGCACGTCGCGCCGCAGCTGTTCGGCGTCCCGGTGGTCGTCCCGCCGCCGGGCGCGCACGCGGCCCGCGGCGCGGCCCGGCAGGCGGCCTGGGCGCTGGCCGGGACGCCCGAGCCGCCGCGCTGGGAGCTGCCGGGGGCCGTCACCGTCGCCCCGGACGCCGACCACGACCCGGCGGTCGGTTCCGCCGTCCGCCAGCAGTACCGGGCCGCGCGCGAGCAGATCCACCCCGAGACGGCCGGCTGAGAGCGCCGGGGCCGGGGGTACCGGGGCGGGGGTACCGGGGCGGGGTGTCCCGGCCTCGCGGACCGCCCCGCAGCGGATGCGGCACCCGGCGACCGGTGGCAGCGTGGAGAGCGATCCCGGCCACCGGACGGAAGGGCGGCGGATTCGCGATGGCACTGCACAAGGGCGCCGGTGACGACCGCCGGCTGACCGTCGGACCGTTCGTCGGCACCGCCGCCGACCCGCTCGGCGGGATGGCGCTGTCGCCCCCGCTGCACCGGCTCTCCGACGGCCCGGTCCCGGCCGACACGGCCTACCAGCTGATCCACGACGAGCTGCTGCTGGACGGCAACGCACGGCTCAACCTGGCGACCTTCGTCACCACCTCGATGGAGGTCCAGGCCACCCGGCTGATGACCGAGTGCCTCGACAAGAACATGATCGACAAGGACGAGTACCCGCAGACCGCCGAACTGGAGCGGCGCTGCGTGTCGATCCTCGCCCACCTGTGGAACGCCCCGGACCCGGACGCCGCCGTCGGCTGCTCCACCACCGGCTCCAGCGAGGCCTGCATGCTGGCCGGACTCGCGCTCAAGCGCCGCTGGATGGCCCGCAACGCCGAGCGCTACGCCGCCGGTGCCCGGCCCAACCTGGTGATGGGCGTCAATGTGCAGGTCTGCTGGGAGAAGTTCTGCACCTTCTGGGAGGTCGAGGCCCGCACTGCGCCGATGGACGGCGAGCGCTTCCACCTCGGCCCCGAGCAGGCGGTGGGGCTCTGCGACGAGAACACCATCGGCGTGGTCGCCGTGCTCGGCTCGACCTTCGACGGCTCCTACGAGCCGGTGGCGGCGATCTGCGCCGCGCTCGACGACCTCCAGCGGCGCACCGGCCTGGACGTGCCGGTGCACGTGGACGGCGCCTCCGGCGCCATGGTCGCGCCGTTCCTGGACGAGGACCTGGCCTGGGACTTCCGGCTGCCCCGGGTCGCCTCCATCAACACCTCCGGCCACAAGTACGGACTGGTCTACCCGGGCGTCGGCTGGGCGCTCTGGCGGGACCACGAGGCGCTGCCCGAGGAACTGGTGTTCCGGGTCAACTACCTGGGCGGCGAGATGCCGACCTTCGCGCTGAACTTCTCCCGGCCCGGGGCCGAGGTGGTCGCGCAGTACTACACCTTCCTGCGGCTGGGCCGGGCCGGCTTCCGGGCCGTCCAGGGCGTCTGCCGGGAGGTGGCCGGATACCTGTCCGGGGAGATCGAGCGCCTCGACGGCTTCCGGCTGATCACCCGGGGCGACGAGCTGCCGGTGTTCGCGTTCACCACCACGGACGAGGTGCCGTTCGACGTGTTCGACGTTTCGCGGCGGCTGCGCGAACGGGGCTGGCAGGTGCCCGCGTACACCTTCCCGGCTAACCGGGAGGACCTCGCGGTCCTGCGGGTGGTCTGCCGCAACGGGTTCTCCCGCGACCTCGCCGACCTGCTGCTCGCGGACCTGGAACGGCTGCTGCCCGAGCTGCGCAGCCAGCCGGTCCCGCTCAAGGAGCTCGGCATTCCCACCACGACGGCCTTCCACCACTGAGTCCCGCGGCGGAGGCTTCCCCGGCGGGCGTCTCCCGGCGGGGCGGGCGGACGGGCCGGTGGGACGGGCCGGTGGGCCGGTGGGACCGACCGTGGGACAGGCCGACGGGACGGCGGAAGGGCGGGCGGACCGGCGGGAACCGCCGGAAGCGGGCGCTCGGGGTCGTGGGCACGGTGGGAAGGGCCGCTCGAGAAAGTCGGAGACGCCCTTCCCACCGTGCTTCCCTGCGGTCCGGGGCAGTATCCCCCCGTGAGACTGTCTCGGACCGGTGGGGGTCAGGGAACGACGGCACCAGGGCCGTAGGGGACGGCACCCGGGCAGTGGGACCGGGGTGGCGGACCGTCCCGGCGGAAAGAACAATGCCCGACCGCCATATGAATGTTCGAGCGTCTCCCGGTGTTGTGAGACACTTCCGTCCGTCTCAGAGCCAGGACCTGGGTCTTGGGACACCGGGCCGTCGAGGGTTGAGACGCGGACACCTCACCGGGGCCCGGACCGGTTCCAGCACCGCCCGCCCGCCCGCCTCGTACGTTTGGAAGAGACCGCATGGGTTCCGCCTGGAAGCAGCTGCCCGACGACCTGTCCGACCCTGCCAGGCGCCTCACGGAGGAGCTGCGGGCCGTCAAGGACGCCACCGGACTCTCGCTCTCCGAGCTGGCCGCCCGGACCCACTACAGCCGGGCGTCCTGGGAACGCTGGCTGAACGGCAAGCGGGTCATCACCGAGCAGGCGCTCGACGCGTTGGTCGGAGCCGTCGACTGCGACGGGCCGAAGCTGCGGGCGCTGTGGGAGCTGACCGCGGCCGAGGGAGCCACCTCGGGCGACACGACGGCGGACGACACGACCGCGGCTGACACGACCGCGGACAACGCCTCGACGGGCGCCGAGGAGGCCGCGGCGAGCGCCGCGGAGCCGGACCGGCCCGAGCGGGCCCGGAGCACCGGCGCGGAGTCCGCCACGGCCGACGGCTCGCCGGCCGGCGGCACCGGGCCGGACAGCCCGGCCCAGGACGCGGACAGCCCGGCCCAGGACGGGACCGGGAGCGCGGCCGCCCCCGGCTCCGTTCCCGCCGTCGAGCCCGACCTCGACCGTGCCGCTGCCACCGACCGACCGGCCGGCCCGGTGCGCCGCCGCTCGGTGACCCTGGTCGCCGCCTCGGTGGTCGTGGTCCTGCTGCTGGCCCTCGCCGGGGTGCGGTACTTCTCCGACGGCGCCGACGAGGACAGCGTCGGCCCGACCGCCGCCACGGTGCTGTCCTCTCCCCCGGTGACGCCCGTCGACTCGGCCTCGCCGAGCGCCTCCGCGCCCGCCGTACCGGCCAACCCCGCTCCGGCGGTCCCGGCCTGCCAGGCCCTCGGCTGCGCGCACAAGGACCCCAAGGCGGCCGGCTGCGGCGGTGACGCCCGCACCCTGCTGACCACCAACATCGGCAAGGTCGTCGTCTACCTCCGGTACAGCCAGAAGTGCCAGGCGGCCTGGGCCGCCATCACCGAGGGTCAGCCCGGCGACCAGGCGACCATCACCACCACCGCCGGTGACTCCGAGACGGCGCTGATCCACTGGGGGTACGACAACTACTCGCAGATGGTGAACGCGGGCGACCCCTCGACCGTCCTCCAGGTCTGCGGCAAGCAGGCCCAGCCCGAGGGCGGCTCCTGCACCGCCAGCATCTCCGACCTGGCCCGGGTGGTCGCCAACACCCCGATCCCGGTCGGCCCGGCCTCGCCGCCGGCGGTCGCCACCGACGCCGCCCCGTCGCCGACCCCGTCCGGCTGACGGTCCGCCCGGCAGCCTCCGGCCGACCGGCCGCGCGGCGCACCCCCGGGTGCGTCGTGCGGCCGACCGCTATTCGAGGTACCCGCGGAGCTGCGCGGCGAAGGCGTGGTCGCGGAGCTTGACCAGGGTCTTCGACTCGATCTGGCGGATCCGCTCCCGGGTCACCCCGAACAGCACGCCGATCTCCTCCAGCGTGCGGGCCCGCCCGTCGTCCAGGCCGTAGCGGAGCTGGACCACCTGCCGCTCGCGCTCGCCGAGGGTGGCCAGCACCGCCTCCAGGTGCTGGCGCAGCAGCAGGAAGGCGGCGGATTCGGCGGGTGAGGCCGCGTCGGCGTCCTCGATGAGGTCGCCGAGCGCGACGTCGTCCTCCTCGCCGACCGGGGTGTGCAGGGAGATGGGCTCCTGGGCGAGGCGGAGCAGCTCCCGGACCCGTTCCTCGGTGAGCTCCAGGGCGGCCGCGATGTCGGCCGGGCCGGGCTCGGTCCCGCGCTCCTGGAGCAGCGAACGCTGCACCCGCACCACCCGGTTGATCAGTTCGACGACGTGCACCGGCACCCGGATCGTCCTGGCCTGGTCGGCCAGGGCGCGGCTCATCGCCTGACGGATCCACCAGGTCGCGTAGGTGGAGAACTTGTAGCCCCGGGTGTAGTCGAACTTCTCGACCGCCCGGATCAGCCCGAGGTTCCCCTCCTGGACCAGGTCGAGCAGGGTGAGGCCGCGGCCGATGTAGCGCTTGGCGACGGAGACCACCAGCCGCAGGTTGGCCTCGATCAGCCGGCGCTTGGCGAGCCGGCCGATCAGCACCAGGGTGCCGAGTTCGGCGGCCAGCCGGTCGGTGGGCGGCGGATCGCGGTGCAGTCGCTCCTCGGCGAACAGGCCGGCCTCGATCCGGCGGGCGAGGTCGACCTCCTCGGCCGCGGTGAGAAGCCGGATCCGGCCGATCTCGCGGAGGTACTGGCGGAGCAGGTCGGCGGCGGGCCCGCTCGGGTCGGCCACCGGGCGCGCCCGGCCGGTCGTCCCCTCGGGGTGGTCCTCGGGCCCGTCCCGGCCGGCTCCCTCGGCGTCGTCGGAAGCCCCGGCGTCGTCGGCGGCCTCGGCGTCACCGTCCTCGGGTTCCTCGGTGTCCTCGGGTTCCTCGGTGTCCCCGGGTTCCTCGGTGTCCCCGGGTTCCTCGGTGTCCCCGGGGCCGCCCGCCCCCTCGGCCCGGGGGTGCCCCGGCGGGTGGCCCTGGGCGGGCACGCGCGCGCCGTCCGCGGGCGGCGCCCCCGCCCGGCCGTGGTCCTCCGGCGGGTCGGCGGTGCCGTCGTACGGCGGAGGCGGGGCGAGCGGATCGGTGGTCGGCTGGGCGGTCGCGGCGGGGCCTCGGTCCACGGGCATCCCCTCTGGGCGGGCGCGACTCTGGCGGACCCGCGCTGTACGGAGGCAGGACGCCCTCCAGTGTGCGGCACGCCACGCTCCGTGGCCGAGACTCGTGCGCGGACTTTCTGAACGGGGGCGGGGGCGCGAACGGGCCCGGGGGGAGCGGGTCTTCGCCAGGTGGGCCCGGTCCGGGGACCGGACGCCCCCCCGGGTCCGGACGAGCCCTAGAGGGCCGCGGAACCGCCGCTGCGCAGGGACTGCCCGTACTGCTGGAGCTGCCACAGCTCGGTCTGCACCGCGTGCAGGTCCTCCGCGGCCGCGCGGTTGCCGAGGCGCTGGAGGTGGGCGCGGACCTCGTCGACCCGCCGGTCCACGGCCAGCAGCCGCAGCTTGACCAGGAACTCCCCCGCGTAGATTGCGTCGACCTTGCGGCGCGAGCGCACCGGCTCCACGGTCAGCTCGGTGACCAGCGAGCGCACCCGGTCGTCCGGGCAGATCTCGCGCACCACACTGGTGAAGTCGGCCAGGGTGGCCCCGTAGGCGGCGCCGCCGGCCTGGCCGATGGCCCGCCGCACGGCGGTGTAGGGCGGGGTGGGGAACTCGTCCTCGGCGTAGTTGTCGAAGGCCGGCGAGACCAGGTCCGGGTGCTGGAGGGCCAGTTTGAGCAGTTCGCGCTCGACGAACTGGGCCGGGTCGCGCGGGTTGAGCACGAAGGCGGGCCGGGCCGGGCGGACCGGCTGCGGCGGCTCGGGGCGGCGCTGGCCGTTGGCCCGGGGGTTCTGCTGGCGCTCGCGGTCCCAGCGGGCCAGCTGGGCCACCCGGCGGACCACGAACGGCTCGTCGAGGATGCCCAGCATGCCGGCCAGCCGGACGGCGTACTCGTGCTGGATGGAGCGGTCCTTGATCCTGGCGACGATCGGTGCCGCCTCCTCCAACGCCGCCGACCGGCCCTCGGGGGTGTCCACCCGGTGCTTGGCGACGGCCGAGCCCAGCGCGAACTCGAAGAGCGGGACGGGGTTGTCGATCAGTTCGCGGACCGCGTCGTCGCCCTTGGCGAGGCGCAGCTCGCACGGGTCCATGCCGCCGGGGCTGACCGCGATGGAGGTCTTGGCCGCGAACTTCTGGTCGTCCTCGAAGGCCCGCAGCGCGGCCTTCTGGCCGGCCGCGTCGCCGTCGAAGGTGAAGACGGTCTCGCCCCGGTACTGCGAGGTGTCCATCAGCAGCCGACGGATGATCTTGATGTGGTCCTCGGCGAAGGCGGTGCCGCAGGTCGCCACGGCGGAGGTGACCCCGGCCAGGTGGCAGGCCATCACATCGGTGTAGCCCTCGACCACCACCGCGCGGCCGGACTTGGCGATCTCCTTCTTCGCCAGGTCGATGCCGTAGAGCACGTGCGACTTCTTGTAGATCGGCGTCTCGGGGGTGTTGAGGTACTTCGGGCCGTTGTCGTCCTCGCGCAGCCGCCGGGCGCCGAAGCCGATCACCTCGCCCGCGATGTCCCGGATCGGCCAGACCAGCCGCCCCCGGAAGCGGTCGATCAGCCCGCCGCGCTGGCCCTGCGAGGCCAGGCCGCCGAGCAGGATCTCCTTGTCCGTGAAGCCCTTGCCGCGCAGGTACCGCACCAGGTGCTCCCAGCCGACCGGGGCGTAGCCGACGCCGAAGGTCCGCGCGGACTCCTCGTCGAAGCCGCGCTCGGCCAGGAAGCGGCGGCCGATCTCGGCCTCGGGCGAGGCCAGCTGCTCCTGGTACCAGGCGGCGGCCACCTTGTGCGCCTCGACCAGCCGGGTGCGCTCGCCCTGCTGGTGCCGGGGGCTGTAGCCGCCCTCCTCGTACCGCAGGGTGATGCCGGCCTGGGCCGCCATCCGCTCGACGGCCTCGGCGAAGGTGAAGTGCTCGATCTTCATCAGGAAGGCGATGGTGTCGCCGTTCTCCTGGCAGCCGAAGCAGTGGAAGACGCCCTTGGCCGGATTGACGTAGAAGGAGGCGGACTTCTCGTCGTGGAAGGGGCAGACGCCCTTGTACTCGCCGCCGCCACCGTTGGTCAGCTGTACGTAGTCGCCGACCACGGCGTCGATCGGCAGCGCGCTCCGCACCGCCTGTACGTCTTCGTCCCTGATCCGCCCGGCCACCCCGGAAGTCTACTGGGGCGGCCGGGTCGTCCGGCGGGTCCGCCCGGCACCGCCCGTCAGGACCCGGCCGGGCCGGTCAGCCGGGCGTGCAGGGCCAGCGCCGAGGCGTCGGTGAGGGTCGCGATCTGGTCGATCACGGTGCGCAGGGCCGCGCGGTCGTCCTCCGCCTCCTCGTACATCGCGGCGAACACCGGGTCCAGCACCTCGGGCGCACGCCGGGTGAGGACCTCGGCCAGCTCGGCGATGACGATCCGCTGCCTGGCCCGCAGCTGGGCCTGCTCGTCGCGCTGCATGACGTACCGGACCGCGACCGCCTTGAGCACCGCGCACTCCAGCCGGACCTCGCGCGGCACCACCAGCTCGGCCCCGTACCTGGTCAGCGGGCCGGGGCCGTAGCGGGCCCGGGTGGCCTGCTCGGCGGCCAGGCAGAACCGGCCGATCAGCTGGCTGGTGAGGTCCTTCAGCCCGGCCCGGGCGCGGGCGGTGCCGTCGTAGGACTCGGGCCACCAGTCCTTGTCGAGCAGCCGGTCCAGGGCCTCCGCCAGCTCCTCCGGCTCGGCGTCCCGGGCGTAGCGCTCGGCGACCTTGAACAGCTCGGACCGCTCGCTCGGGGCACGCAGCGCGACCGGGTCGATGTGGCCGGCCTGCAGGCCGTCCTCGACGTCGTGGGTCGAGTAGGCGACGTCGTCGGACCAGTCCATGACGGTGGCCTCGAAGCACTTGACCCCGGCCGGGGCACCGGCCCGCAACCAGCGGAAGACCGGCAGGTCGTCGGCGTAGACGCCGTACTTGGGCGAGGCCGGGTCGGCGGGGTGGGCGCCGTGCGGCCACGGGTACTTGGTGGCGGCGTCCAGGGCGGCGCGGCTCAGGTTGAGGCCGACGCTGCGGCCCGGCCAGGGGGCCAGCCGGGCCGGCGACCCGTCCTGCGGGGCGAAGCGCTTGGGCTCCAGGCGGGTCAGGATCCGGAGCGACTGGGCGTTGCCCTCGAATCCGCCGCAGGTCTCGGCGGCCTGGTCGAGCGCTTCCTCGCCGGTGTGGCCGAACGGCGGGTGGCCGATGTCGTGGGCCAGGCACGCCGTCTCGACGAGGTCCGGGTCGCAGCCGAGCGCCGCGCCCAACTCCCGGCCGACCTGGGCGCATTCCAGCGAGTGGGTCAGCCGGGTGCGGGGGAAGTCGCTGCGCATCGGGGCGACCACCTGGGTGGTGCCGGCCAGCCGGCGCAGCGCGGCGGAGTGGAGCACCCGGGCGCGGTCGCGCTGGAACGCCGTCCGGCCGGGGC
The DNA here is from genome assembly GCF_900105395.1 of Streptomyces sp. TLI_053. Taxonomy (NCBI): domain Bacteria; kingdom Bacillati; phylum Actinomycetota; class Actinomycetes; order Kitasatosporales; family Streptomycetaceae; genus Streptomyces; species Streptomyces sp. TLI_053. Next base: position 6,345,715 of record NZ_LT629775.1, on the reverse strand, counting down.
GTTTGTCCGGTTCGGGCACCCAGCGGGCCTCGGCGGCGCGGTCGTACGGGGTCGGGGTCGTGGCGGCGGTGAGGCGGTGCGCGGTGTCGTCCATATGCCCCTCACCGTACGCCGCGGCTGTGACACCGGAAGTGTGCCGCGCGCGACCGCGCGCGGGCCGGGGCGTGAACCCTTGGGCGCCCGCCGTTCGGCCCGTTCGCCGGGCCCTGCGGCGGCCGACGGGGGCGGGCCGGACCGGGGCGGCCGACGGGGGCGGGCCGGGCGGACCGCCCCCGGGTGGGTGGCGGGCCCCGGTCAGCCCCGCAGGGCCTTGAGGACGGCCGCGGCCGCGCCCTCCTGGCCCTTGGCGTTGGGGTGGATCGCCGCCAGGCCGTGGGTGGGGAACGGCGGCTCCACCCATCGGGCGGCCTCGCCCGCGCACATGTCGTGGCCGGACGAGGGCCCGGTGAGGTCCACGAAGACCGCTCCGGCCGCCTCCGCCCGGCGCTTGAGCATCGCGTTGAGCTGCTGCTCCTTCTCCACCAGGAAGCCGAGGTCCCCGCCCGCGACGGTCGCCCCCAGCACCGGGACGCAGCTCGCCGGGTCGGCGGGCAGCAGCGCCGGGTAGCCGACCACGTAGACCCTGGCCTTCGGGGACCGCCGCTTGACCTCCTCGAGGGTCTCGCCGAGCCGCTCGCCGGCGCTGTCCACCTTGCGCTGCACCTGGTCCCCGCCGTCCGCGGCCGCGTAGGAGTCCCGGCACGGCGCCGCCGCGCGGTCCGAGCCGACCAGCCCCTTGAGCGCGTCCACCAGGTTCTCCTTGGCGCACTGGCCGACGACCTCCATGAACCCGGCGTCGTTGCCGCCGATCCCGAGGGTCACCAGCCGGGTGGCCGGGGTGAGCGCGTCCAGCTGCGGCGGGTTGACGCCGCCGTCGGTGCTCTGGGCGCCGGTGAGGTCGCCGGTCCGGGCGCCGCTGCAGCTCACGTCGCGGAACCGCTCGCCCGCCAGGCCGAGCGCCCGGGCCACCAGCGAGGGGTAGTTGACCGCCGAACGGGAGCAGCCCCTGGGTTCGCCCACCTGGGGGCTGATCTTCAGACCCGCCGTGTAGGAGTCGCCGAGCGCCACGTACGGCCCGGTGGGCGTCGGGGTCGGCGTCGGGGTCGGGGTCGGTGACGCCGCGGCCCCGGTGGCGGCGGCGCGCGGCGGAGCCGAGCCGCCCGCGGCGGCCGCCGCGACGGTCTCCGAACCGGACGAACCGGAACATCCGGCGACCAGCACGGCGGCGAGGCCCGCGCTCAACACGCCGCCGAGCGTGCCGATCGGGCGTACGGACAGTGACACGGGAACCCCCCGGTAGGAGCCGCTGGCATTCTCCCTACGACGGCCCGTCCCCCGGGCACCGCAGTCACCAACGGACGGGCGGGCGGGATCGCTCCCGTCCGGAGCCGGAAATTTCGGCGGTGCGGGACGCCCCGACAGCCCGACAGCGGGCGGCCCCGGGTGACGGCGTCCGTCACCCGGGGCCGCGTCGTCGCACGGAGCCGCCCGGCCGGTTACTCCGGCCCGCGCTCGTGCTCGGCCAGGAACTGCTCGAAGCGGCGGCCCAGCTCGTCCGCGGACGGCAGGTCCACCGGCTCGGCCAGCAGGCTCTCCCGCCCCTGCGAACCGGCCACCGCGTCGTACTGGCCCTCCATCCCCCGGATCGCCGAGCGGAGGTCGCCGTCGCCCTGCGCCAGCTGCTCCTCGATGTCGGCGTACACCTCGTCCACCCGCTCGCGCAGCAGCGTGCCGGGCAGCACCAGCCCGGTCGCCGACTGGACGGCCTCCAGGATCAGCACCGCGGCCGCCGGGTACGCCGAGCGCGCCACGTAGTGCGGCACGTGGGCGGCGAAGCCCAGCACGTCGTGCCCGGCCTCGGCCAGCCGGTACTCCAGCAGCGCCTGGGCACTGCCCGGGACCTGCGCCTGCTCGAACCACTGCGGGTAGCCGGCCGCGAGGTCCAGCCGGTTGCCGTGCGGGGTCAGACCGACCGGGCGGGTGTGCGGCACGCCCATCGGGATGCCGTGGAAGTCGAGGGCCAGCCGGACGTCGAAGCGCTCGACCAGCTGCCGGACGGCGGCGGCGAAACGCTCCCACTCGACGTCCGGCTCCGGCCCGGTGAGCAGCAGGAACGGGGAACCGGCCGCGTCGTGGAGCAGCTGGAGCAGGATCTCCGGCGGCTCGTAGGACGACCAGTGCTCGCGGTCGAAGACCATCGCGGGGCGGCGGGCCCGGTAGTCCACCAGGCGGTCGTGGTCGAAGCGGGCGACGACCTGGGGCTCGCCCGTCTCCAGCAGGTGGTCGACCACCTGGGCGCCCGCCTCGCCGGCGTCCATGAAGCCCTCGAAGTGGTGGAGCAGCACCAGGCCGGCACCGGTGTCCGCCAGCGCGGCCCTCGCCGCGGCCACCGCGGCCACACCCTGCTGGTCCAGCTCGTACAGCGCCTGGGGATCACGCACCGCTCACCCACACCCCGTTTCTTTCCTCGTCGCGGTTCACCGCGCACGCCCCCGCGCGGCCGCCCGCGCTGGGACTCCTGCCCGGCTCTCCTCGTCCAGCGTGCGGAGTGCCGCCGGAATTCCCGCCGGGCCGGGCCCGTTTCCCGGCGCCGCCCGTCGCGCGCCCCCGCGAGGCCGACCGGACCATGATCGCACCCGCCCCGGAAGTCCCTGGTCAGGAGGGTGCGAACGGTCGTCGCGACAGGCCCCGGACCAGCCCCGACGGCCATTCGTGTGCCGCGAAGTGACGCATTGCCTTCTGGCGGGTATCGTCCTCTCGCTGCCTCGCATCGTCGCGTCGTCGTCACGTCGTCCGTAACGCCGTCGATCACGACCCGGACCGGTGCTCGGCCAGTCACCCACGACGCATCTTGCCTTCACCTGGCCGCCTGCTTCCCTTCGCGCTCTCGTTTCCTCTTCGGCCATCTCGCGGACGCACACTGTCCCCTCGCTCATCCCGCCGGACCGGTCCGTCGACCCGTGTCCGTTCCGGCACCGCGCTGCCCGACTCCGGGCCGTCGCTCCCCGCCCCGCTCGACCGGCCTCCGGCGTGCGCGGGCCTCGGTGGGCACACTCCGGAGCGGGGCGAACCGTCCACTGCTGACCCTCGCCGCACCCCGGCACGGGCCAGCGCCCTCCGACCGCCGAAGGACCGAAGGTTCCGTGCCCGTACCTGTCATCCTCACCGGCCGCACCGTGCGGCTGGAGCCCCTCGCCGCGCACCATGCCGAGGCCATCGCCCAGGCCGGCGCCGAGGACCGTACGACTTACGCCTTCACCCCCGTCCCGCACGGCCTGGAAGCTGCCCGGGAGTACATCGCGCGCGCCCTGGCGGACCAGGCCTCCGGCCGGTCGCTGCCGTTCGCGACGGTGAACCAGGCCGACGGCCGAGTGGTGGGTTCCACCCGGTTCCTGGAACTCGACTACTGGCAGGGCCCGCTCGTCTGGCCGCCGGTCCCCGGCGTGCCGTTCGGCGACCCGGCCACGGCCGTCCCGGACGCCGCCGAGATCGGCAACACCTGGCTGTCCCCGCGGGCCCAGGGCACCGGCATCAACACCGAGGCGAAGCTGCTGATGCTGCGGCACGCCTTCGAGGTGTGGGGCGTGCAGCGGATCTCGCTGCGCGCCGACGCCCGCAACATGCGGTCGCGGGCCGCGATCGAGCGGCTGGGCGCGACCGCCGAGGGCGTCCGCCGGGCGCACTCGCGCGGGCTGGACGGGGTGGTCAGGTCCACCGCCTTCTACTCGATCCTGGACAGCGAGTGGCCCGCCGTGCGGGACATCGTCGAGCTGCGGATCGCCGCCGCGACCTCGCCGAGCGCCCCGGACCCGGCGATCAACCAGGAGTGCCTTAGACACGGCGGCGGTGCGGGGCATCTGATCACGGCCTGAGGCTCACGGCCCGAGGTCTCCGCCCGGGCTTCGCCCTGGGGATCCGGTGGTCCGGGCGCTCCGGTGGTTCGGTGCCGGAGGGTTCGTTGCCCGAGTGTCCGGACCCCGCGCGGGGTCCGGACACTCGGGCCGGGGTCGTTCCGCGACCGGCGCGCCGGTGACGGCGGCCCGCAGCAGACGGTCCAGCAGACCGGTGCCCCGGCCCTCGTCCGGTCCGGGCGCCCGGTCGGGGCAGGCCTCGACCACGGCCGACACCGGGCGCAGGCCGGCCCGGTCCCGCACCAGTGCCAGCTCCCACTGCGGGTGGCCGTCCGGACCGCAGAGCCGGAGCGTGCCCTCGCGGGTGTGCACCGCCAGGCGGCGGCCCCCGAGCAGCGGCCCGGGCCCGGTGCGCAGCCGCTGCCACTGCTCGTCCGTCCACAGCACGTCCGGCACCGGGCACGGCCGCGGCACCAGCATCTCCGCGCGGCCCCGGCCGGCGGACACGCTGCCCGGGTCGGCGAAGGCCCAGGCCGGCAACGGCTCCCGGGCGGCCAGCCAGGCGGCGGGGATGCCGGCCGTGCCGGTGTGCGCGGCGACCACGCCACCGGTGATCGCGGCCACGGTGTCCGCGTCCCCGCCGGCGGCCACCGCCGTCCACACCGCCGCCGGGTAGTCGGCGAGGTGCCGGGCCGCGCACCACAGCGCGTAGGGCACGGTGTCGGCGGCGCTGGTCCGGCTGCCGTTGCCGAGCACCCGCGCGACCACCGTGAGGTCCGGCTCGGCGAGCAGGGCGACCGCCTCGGCCAGACCGTCGTGGACGGCCCCGCGCGGGGTCAGCCGGCGGACCTGCGTCAGGAAGGCGTCCGGCGCCGTCCGGGTGCCGCGGGCCCGCACCGCGCAGGCGGCGGCCACCGCGACGGCGACCGCGCCGTCCACCGCCTGCGGGTGGGTGTGGGTGATCAGCGCCGTCTCGACGGCCGGGCGCACCGCCTCCGCCGGGTCGGCCGCGTACGCCGCCCCGAGCGGGGCGACCCGCATCGCGGCACCGTTGCCGTACGACCTCTGGCCGTCGAACAGCGCCGAGGCCAGCTCCCGGGCGTCACCGCCCTCCCGGACCAGCCGCAGCAGCCGGTTGGCGGCCGGACCGTAGCCCCGGTCGAAGTCGTGCCGGCGGGCGAAAGCACGGGTGAGGTCGAACACGTCGATCGCGCCGCGCTCGGTGTGCGCGGCGTGCACCGAGCACGCCATCTCGGTGTCGTCCGTCCACGGCCAGGGGCCGGGCGGGGTGGTGCGGGCGGCGAGGTGGGCCCGCACGGTGGCGGGGACGAAGAACTGCGCGCCGAGGGCGTCGCCGACGGAGAGGCCCTCGAGCGCGTCGAGCGCGGGGCCGGGGTGAGGAATCGTCATCTTGGTCACCAAGCCCACCGTCCGACCGGTCCGGCGTCAAGCCGGTTTGACCGAGCATTCCCCGGGCGGGCGATGTTTCGCATACCTCCGATCCGGGCGGGAAACACCCCGGCATGACCCTCGCCGCCCCTCCCACCATTCCGGTCGCTGCCCCGCCCGGCGCTCCGCCCGCCGCCGTTCCGCGTCCGTCCGGCGCCGCTCGGGCACGGGCCGCCCCCGGGCCGGTCGTCGACCCGCTGCGGCTGCTCGGCGGCGACCAGCAGCACATCGTCACCCGCGCCCAACTGCGCGCGCTCGGAGTGCCGTCCGGAACGATCGCGCACCGGCTTCGGCCCGACGGCCCGTGGCAGCGGGTGCTGCCACGGGTGATCTGCCTGCAGACCGGCCGACTGACCGCGCATCAGCGACTGCGGGCCGCGCTCGCCTACGCCGGCCCCAAGGGCCGGCCCGCGCCGCAGGCCGGGCAAGTACTGCTCACCGGGGCGGCGGTACTCGCCGACGCGGGCCTCCCCTCCGCCGGGCACCCGGCCGACCTCGCCGAAGTGGACGTCCTGATTCCCGGTCGGCGACGGGTCGCCGACCGGGGGTTCGTCCGGATCCACCGCGCGAGCGGGGCGATGCCGGCCGGTTTCGAACGCGACGACGGGCTCTGGAGCACCTCGGTCGCCCGGGCGCTGGCCGACCTCGCGCCCCGGGAGAGCGGACGGCGCCGGTTCCGCGCCCTCTGCGCCGAGGCCGTCCAGCGGCGGCACTGCGAACTCGGCGAACTGCTGGACCAGTTGCTCGCCCGGCCGGACGCCCGCGACCTGGCCGGACTGGCCCGGGTGGTGGAGGAGCTGACGGCCGGAGTGCGGTCGGTGGTCGAGGGCGAGGCCCGGGACGCGGTGCGCGCTGCCGGGCTCCCCGAACCGCTCTGGAACCCGGTGCTCCTCCTGGACGGGCGTTTCCTCGCCGTGCCGGACGCGTACTGGCCGCAGTCCTGCGTCGCCCTGGAGATCGACTCCCGGGCCTGGCACCTGCGCCCGGCCGACCACGAGCGGAGCCTGACCCGGGCCAATCGGCTGACCGCCGCCGGCCTCCCGGTCGTCCGCACCACCCCCGTCCAGCTGCGCCGCGACCCGGGGCCGGTGCTGCACGAGCTGGCCGTGCTGCTCTCGGCCGGTCCGCACGGGCCGCACGGCCGGGTCAGCTGGCGGCGGGCCCGGTGAGGGGGTGGTGGCCGGGCGGCTCGGCAGCCGTGCGGCTCTGCGGCGTGCGCCCCGGGAGCTCACGGTTGCCGGTTCTCCGCCTCCCGTCCGGCCGTCTCGGCCGCCGCCACCAGTTGCTGCAGGACGCCCAGGTGCTCGGCGAGCGCCCGGCGGCCGGCCCGGGTGGCGGCCAGCCAGGTGCGCGGGCGCTTGCCGACGTAGCCCTTCTTCACCGACAGGTAGCCGGCCTCCTCCAGCGCACCGGCCGCCTTGCTGAGCACCGAGTCGGAGACCTGGCAGTAGTCCCTGACGGCGGAGAACTCGGCCTCGATGCAGCCGCCGAGGAACGCCACCACGGTGAGCCGGGTGGGGTGCTGGAGCAGCGGGTCGAGCCCGGCCATCAGACCTCCTCCGCCTCGCGGCGGATCCGGGCGTTCACACGCGCCGTCGTCAGCCAGAACAGCACCCCCGCCGTGACACCGGCGCTGCCGAACGTCCCCCGGGGATCGGCGCCCAGCAGTCGGACGACGGCGGCCACCACGAGGGCTCCGGCGAAGACCAGCACCACCCAGCGCGTCATCGGTCCGCCCAAGCCGGGCGTCCAGCCCCTCGCCACACCGCCCCGACGGGTCACCACGGCTCCCAGGGCACCACTGACCGCCGCGAAGACCGCGCCCAGCACACCGCCCAGCCAGCTCAGGTCGGCCCACAGCGCGTAGCCGATCCCGAGGCCGTAGAGCGAGAAGCCGACCGCGAAGGTGGCGCCGTACCAGGCCGGCACCGGCTGCGGCGCCCGGGCGGCGGCGCGTGCCCGGGCCGCGAGGCCCAGCGCCTCGGTCGCGGACAGCTCGACGGGCACGGAATCGGTCATGAAGTCCCCCGGTGGTGATCGCGGTGATCGTTGATCTTCGTTCCACTATGGCACGTACTTTCCGTCATGGAAAGTACTTTCAGCTCGGGGTCGGCGGCTCCCCGGTCGTCAGCAGCGGGAGTCGATCTCCTGGAAGGTGGCGTAGTGGTCAGCGGTCCAGTACTGCTCGCCGGAGCCACCGGTGACCACCCGGCGGGCGCCCCGGTCGCCGGAGCCGGGAGTGACGACGGTGAACTCGTGGTAGTAGCCCGAGGTCTTGCGCGGGAGGCGGCTCTCCCGGTTCTCGAAGACGATGCCGTCCGAGCGGTAGGGGTAGGGGCCGCCCTTGGCGATCAGTCCGAGGGTGTCGCGGGCCTGGTCCGGGAGCCCGGTGCGGCAGACGTCGGCCAGCGCCGGGTCGGTCGGAACCCATCCGGTGCCGGCGGCCGTCGCCGGCGGGGTGGCCGGGGCCGAGGACCGGGGTGCGCTGGGCTTCGGCGCCACCGGAGCGCTCGAGGCCGCGGCCGGGCCGGTGCCGGTGGGGTCGGTGCCGATGGGGCCCGTGGCGGTGGGGCCGGTGCCGATGGGGCCCGTGGCGGTGGGGCCCGTGGCGGTCGCGGCGGCTCGGGGCGCACTGCTGCCGGTGTCGTCCGAGAGCAGGTAGCCGACCGCGGCGGCGAGCACGCAGATCAGCACGGCGAGGGCGGTCCACAGGCGGTTTCTGCTGGTCATGGGCCCAGCTTGGCAGTCGGCGGGCCGGGTCCCGGCCAGCCACACGCGTGGCCGGTACCACAACGGGGGCGGGGCCCTTCGGGGTGACGGCCCACCGGAGGCCGGGTCCGGGCGAGGCGGGCGGGCCGGAGAAGCACGCGGCCGGGGCGGGTACGGACGCCATTGTCCGCTCCCGCCCCGGCCGCTTCACGTACGCCGGTTCTCCTGCGCCGAGCTCCGGTGTACGCCCCTCCCCGATGGAGGGGACACGGTCAGCGATTCGGCCGTGCCGAGGGGCTCATGACGAGCCCCCGGCCTCAGCGCGAGTCGCTGCCCGCAGTCTCGATGGCGGCGCGACCGGCCTCCAGACGCGCCACCGGGATCCGGAAGGGGGAGCAGGAGACGTAGTCCAGCCCGACCTCGTGGAAGAAGTGCACCGACTCCGGGTCGCCGCCGTGCTCGCCGCAGACGCCGAGCTTGAGGTCGGGGCGGGTGGCCCGACCGGCCTGGACGGCGTGCTTCACGAGCGCGCCGACACCGTCGCGGTCGATGGTCTCGAACGGCGAGACCCCGAAGATGCCCTTCTCCAGGTAGGCGGTGAAGAAGGAGGCCTCGACGTCGTCGCGGGAGAAGCCCCAGACCGTCTGGGTGAGGTCGTTGGTGCCGAAGGAGAAGAACTCGGCGGCCTCGGCGATCTGGCCGGCCGTCACGGCGGCGCGCGGCAGCTCGATCATGGTGCCGAGCTTGATGTCCAGCCGGACACCGGTGGACTGGGAGACCTCGGCGAGCACGCGCTCGCACTCGTCGCGGACCAGCTCCAGCTCCTGGACGGTGCCGACCAGCGGGATCATGACCTCGGGACGCGGGTCCGCCCCGGCCAGCTTGCGCTCGGCGGCGGCCTCGGCGATGGCCCGGACCTGCATGCCGAACAGGCCGGGGATGACCAGGCCGAGGCGCACACCGCGCAGGCCGAGCATCGGGTTCTGCTCGTGCAGCTTGTGCACCGCCTGGAGCAGACGCAGGTCGTTCTCGTTCGGGTCCTTGCGGGCCTCGGCGAGGGCGACGCGCACCGACAGCTCGGTGATGTCGGGCAGGAACTCGTGCAGCGGCGGGTCGAGCAGGCGGACGGTGACGGGCAGTCCGTCCATCGCCTGGAACAGCTCCAGGAAGTCGCCCTTCTGCAGCGGCAGCAGGGTGGAGAGCGCGGCCTCGCGGTCCTTGTCGTTGTCCGCGAGGATCAGGTGCTCGACCTCCTTGCGGCGCTCCTCACCGAGGAACATGTGCTCGGTGCGGCACAGGCCGATGCCCTGGGCGCCGTAACGACGGGCGCGCGAGCCGTCCTCGGAGTTGTCGGCGTTGGCGCGCACCGCGAGGCGGCGGCGGCCGTCGGCGTGGGACATCAGCCGGTGCACGGCCTGGACCAGACCGCCCTGGACGTCGGCGCCGGCGTGCAGGGTGCCCTCGAAGTACTCCACCACCGCGGAGGGGAGCACGGGCACCTCGCCGAGGTACACCTTGCCGGTGGCGCCGTCGATCGAGACGATGTCACCTTCCTCCAGCTCCAGGCCGTCGGCGGTGGTCATCCGGCGGCGCTTGGTGTCGACCTCCAGCTCCTCGGCACCGCAGACACAGGTCTTGCCCATGCCGCGGGCGACGACGGCCGCGTGCGAGGTCTTGCCGCCGCGCGAGGTGAGGATGCCCTCGGCGGCGATCATGCCGTCCAGGTCGTCCGGGTTGGTCTCGCGACGGACCAGGATGACCTTCTCGCCGGAGCGCGACCACTTCACCGCGGTGTAGGAGTCGAAGACGATCTTGCCGATCGCGGCGCCGGGCGAGGCGGCGAGGCCCCGGGCGATCTGCTTGGACTCGGCATTGGGGGCGAAGCGCGGGAACATCAGCTGGGAGAGCTGGCCGCCGGTGACCCGCATCAGGGCCTCGTCCAGGTCGATCAGACCCTGGTCGACCAGCTGGACGGCGATCCGGAAGGCGGCCGCGGCGGTGCGCTTGCCGACCCGGGTCTGCAGCATCCAGAGCTTGCCGCGCTCGATGGTGAACTCGATGTCGCAGAGGTCCCGGTAGTGGGTCTCGAGCGTCTGCATGATCGCCATCAGCTCGTCGTACGACTTCTTGTCGAGCTTCTCCAGCTCGGACAGCGGCAGGGTGTTGCGGATGCCGGCGACGACGTCCTCGCCCTGGGCGTTGGACAGGTAGTCGCCGTAGACGCCCTGGGCACCGGTGGAGGGGTCACGGGTGAAGGCGACGCCGGTGCCGGAGTCCTCGCCGAGGTTGCCGAACACCATGCTGCACACGTTGACCGCGGTGCCCAGGTCGTTCGGAATGCGCTCCTGGCGGCGGTAGAGCCGGGCGCGGTCGCCGTTCCAGGAGTGGAAGACGGCGTGGATGGCGAGGTCCATCTGCTCGCGCGGGTCCTGCGGGAAGGCCCGGCCGGTCTCGCGCTCGACGATGCCCTTGAACACCTCGACCAGCTGCTTGAGGTCCGCGGCGTCGAGGTCGAGGTCGCTGGCGGTGCCCTTGGCGTGCTTGGCCTCGTCCAGAGCCTCCTCGAACAGCTCGCCGTCGACGCCCAGCACGGTCTTGCCGAACATCTGGACCAGGCGACGGTAGGAGTCCCAGGCGAAGCGCTCGTTGCCGGACTGCGCGACCAGGCCGACCACCGAGGTGTCCGAGAGGCCGATGTTCAGGACGGTGTCCATCATGCCGGGCATGGAGAACTTGGCGCCCGAACGCACCGAGACGAGCAGCGGGTTGTCGGCCTGGCCGAGCTGCTTGCCCATCTCCTGCTCGAGCGCGTCCAGGTGGGCGCTGATCTCCTCGTGCAGCGAGGTGGGCTCGGTGCCGGTCTCCAGGAAGACCTTGCAGGCCTCGGTGGTGATCGTGAACCCCGGGGGGACCGGAAGACCCAGGTTGGTCATCTCGGCCAGGTTCGCGCCCTTGCCGCCAAGAAGATCCTTGAGGTCCTTGTTTCCTTCAGTGAAGGAGTAAACAAACTTCTGCTGGGACGCCACGGGTCGGTCTCCTCGCGCACGGTTGCCCTGACGCCGGAGAACATACCCATTTCGAAGGCGCTTCTGCGCCGCCAATAGGCCGTACGTGGTCAGGAGCAGCAGGTAACCCGCTAGATCGAATGCATAGAACGGCGTTCACCTCTGGAGGTGAAATCGTCCGGATGACGCTAGCGAGCGTTCAAGTCTTGAAGGCGCGGAAACCGGAAGATCACATATCCGGAACACACGGTAGCCACCGGCGGTCCGGCCTGACGGCCCGGCTTGATTTCCTGCACCCTCAGTGCCGATCCACCGCCGCCCCCCTTCGGGAAGCGATCCACCGTCGACTTGTTCATTTCGTCCTGTCGGACCCCGGGGGCACACAGGGTATGTGGCAAGCGTCACGGACACATCTCACCGATCGAGCGTAGGCCGACCCCGCCCATCGTCGCACTGTGTCCAGAAACGTGCTCGTTCCGTGACATTCGAATGCCAAAAAGGAGCCCTCTTGTCCAGAGTGGCCAAGAGGGCTGGGACGGGGTGGCCATCGGCCCAAGGGGGCCGATTTCACCACCCCGTACAGTTCACCCGCCAGAGGTGTCCGATTCGGCGCCTTCGCCCGGTCGGGCGCAGTCGTACGGATCGTCCAACCAGCCTTCGGGCAGGACCACGCGGTTGTTGCCGCTGGTCCGCCCCCGCGGGCCGTCGGCACCGGCCGGCCAGCTCTGCGACTGCTCCACCAGGGCCAGGGTTTCGGCCAATTCGGCCAACGAGGACGAGTTCGCCAGCTTCACCCGCAGTTCCGAGCCCACCGAGAAGCCCTTGGTGTACCAGGCGACGTGCTTGCGGAAGTCGATCACGCCGCGGGCCTCGTCGCCCAGCCACTCACCGAGCAGCTGCGCGTGGCGGACCATCGCCCGTGCGACGTCGGCGAAGGTCGGACGCGCGTAGTCCACCTCGCCCTCGAAGATCGCCACCAGGTCCCGGAACAACCACGGCCGGCCCAGGCAGCCACGGCCCACCACCACGCCGTCGCAGCCGGTCTCGCGCATCATCCGCACCGCGTCGTCGGCCGACCAGATGTCCCCGTTGCCGAGCACCGGGATCCCCGCCGGGACGGCCTCGCGCAGCCTGGCGATCGCCGACCAGTCGGCGGTACCGCCGTAGTGCTGGGCGGCGGTGCGTCCGTGCAGGGCGATCGCGGAGACACCCTCCTCGGCACCGATCCGGCCGGCGTCCAGATAGGTGAGGTGGTCGTCGTCGATGCCCTTGCGCATCTTCATGGTGACCGGCAGGCCGCCGGCGTTGGACACGGCCTCGCGGAGGATCTCCCGCAGCAGGTTGCGCTTGTACGGGAGCGCCGAGCCGCCGCCCTTGCGGGTCACCTTGGGGACGGGGCAGCCGAAGTTGAGGTCGATGTGGTCGGCGAGGTTCTCGTCCGCGATCATCCGGGCCGCCTTGCCGACGGTCACCGGGTCCACGCCGTACAGCTGGATCGAGCGCGGCTTCTCGCTCGGGTCGAACTTGATCAGCTGCATGGTCTTCGCGTTGCGCTCGACCAGGGCCCGGGTGGTGATCATCTCCGACACGTAGAGGCCCTTGCCTCCGCTCTGCTCGCGGCAGAGGGTGCGGAACGGCGCGTTGGTGATACCGGCCATCGGCGCCAGGACCACAGGCGGCCAGACCCGCATCGGGCCGACGGTCAGCGGCGCGAACTCGGCGCCGGCCGCGGAGGCGGTCGGAGCGACGGCCGAGGCGGAGGCCGTCGGGGCGGCGGCTGGGCCGGCGGCGGTCGGGGCATTGGTGGACACAGCGCCGATGAGGCCGGTCACCGCAGTGCCGGTCGTGCCGGTCGTGCCGGTGGCGCTGGTCGCGGTGCTCGGCTCGGTGGGTGCGGGCGGGACTGTCATGCGCGGCTGACCTCGGGGACGGCGATTCGGGGACTCTCCATTGTCCCCCACCCGCCGTGCCTGCCCCGGGGGGCCACCGGGCCGGGCTCACCTCCGGCCCTGCCCCGCCGCCGGCCGGTCCCGCCCTGCCGGTCACGGCCCGACCTGTCACCGTCCGACCTGTCACCGTCCGCCCTGTCACCGTCCGCCCCGGTCCGGTCGGCTCTCACTGGTTGCCGTCGGTGTCACCGCCCCTCGGGAAGACCGAGACCGAACCGGAGCTGACCGAGATCCTCACCTTGTGCGGGCTGGAGCGGTCGGCCAGCGCCGGATCGATCCTGCCGTGGGGGGCCGAGCCGCCCTCGAAGTCGTACTGGGATCCTGGCGGCAGGGCCAGGACCACCGATCCCGAGGTGACGCCGATGTCCACGGCCGAGGGCTCCGAGACGAACCGCAGGTCCACCGAACCCGAGGTCGCGGCCGCGTTGGCCCGCGGGGAAGTGAGACGCTGACCGTGCACGGACCCGGAGGTGGTGCGCACGGTGAGCGGACCGGACACATCGGCCAACCGGACCGCCCCCGAGGTGGAGACGAGATCGATCGGCCCCCTCACCCCGGCGATGTCGATGCCGCCGCTGGACTGTCGGCCGGTCACCGCGACCCCGGGCGGCATCTCCAGCTCGATCACCGCTCCGCAGCCGATGTCGCTGAAGGGCATGACCTGGTTGCAGTACATCCGGACGTCGAGCTCGTCCTGGTCGAACAGCGCCGAGACCACCGGCATCCGGACCTTCCAGTTCAGGATCTGCCGGACCACCACCTGGCCCTCCCGTCCGGGCCTGATCCGGACGGTGGCCCGGCCGGTGTCCAGCCGCAGCTTGGTCACCGCGACGCCGTAGGTCCGCTCCGAACGGGTCTCCTGCCGCACCGCCGTCGCCCAGGTCTGTACGGCGCCCGTCAGTATCACGACGACGAGCACCACGGTCCCGAGCACCCGCCAGCCCCGGTGGCCGCCACGCACGGGCCCAGGTACCGGTTCCGCCCGGCGTTCCGCCGCCGTCCCCTCGTCGCGGGCCGGGCCGGTGCCCGTCCTGCGACCGGTACCCGGCATCCTCATGCCACCTCCAGGAAGCGCAGCACCGCCATCACCCGGCGGTGGCTGTCGTCCGCCTGCGGCAGGTCGAGCTTGGCGAAGATCGAGTTGATGTGCTTGGCCACCGCGCTGTCGCTGACCACCAGGGAGCCGGCGATGGCCGCGTTCGACCGGCCCTCCGCCATCAGGGCGAGCACGTCCCGCTCGCGCGGGGTCAGCCGCTCCAGCGGATCGCGGTGGCGCCGCACCAGCAGCTGGGCCACCACCTCCGGGTCCAGTGCCGTCCCGCCCTCGGCGACCCGCTGGAGGGCGTCCACGAACTCGTCGACATTGGCCACCCGCTGCTTGAGCAGGTAGCCGACCCCGCTGGTGTTGCTGGTCAGCAGGTCCGCGGCGTAGCGCTCCTCGACGAACTGGGAGAGCAGCAGCACCGCCACCTCCGGCCACTGCCGACGGATCACCAGTGCGGCCCGCACCCCCTCGTCGGAGTAGCCGGGCGGCATTCGGACGTCCGCCACCACCACCCGCGGACGGTGCTCCTCCACCGCGACGAGCAGCGCCTCGGCGTCCCCGACGGCGGCGGCCACCTCGAAGCCCACGGCCTCCAGGACCTTGACCAGACCGACCCTGAGCAGGACCGAGTCCTCGGCGATCACAGCGCGCACGGCAACTCCACGGTAATGGTGGTCGGGCCCCCGACGGGGCTGAGCAGGGACAGGGATCCGTCGACCGAGGCGGTGCGCTGCCGAAGGCCGGTCAGGCCGGTGCCCCGGGCCGCGTCCGCCCCGCCCACGCCGTCGTCGCTGACGACCAGGCGCAGCCGGCCGCCGACCGTCCGCACCGACACGTCCACCCGGGAGGCCCGGGCGTGCTTGGCCACATTGGTCAGCGCCTCGGAGACGGTGAAGTAGGCGACGGCCTCGACCGTCGGTGCTATCCGCTCGGACAGGTCGACGTCGAGCCGGACCGGCAGCGGGATCCTGGCCGCGATGCCGGAGAGCGCCGCGTCCAGCCCGCGGTCCTCCAGTACGGCCGGGTGCAGGCCGCGGACGAGGTCCCGCAGCTCGTCGATGGCCGCCTGGGCCTCGTCGTGCGCCTCGACTATCACCTGCATCGCCTCGGGCGGGACGTCCTTGAGGGTGCGCCGGGCCAGGCCGAGGTTCATCGCCAGGGAGGTGAGCCGTTGCTGGGCCCCGTCGTGGAGGTCGCGCTCGATCCGGCGGCGCTCGGCGTCGACCGCGTCCACCAGGCCGGCCCGGCTCTCCACCACCTCCTCGATCCGGTGCTCCAGCACGGCCGTCCGGCCCGGCCCGAGCATGCGCACCGCGAGCGCCTCGTCCAGGGCGGCCAGCAGCCGGACCGCCCTGGGCAGGACCGCCAGCACCAGCACGCCGCCGACGGTGAGCGCGATGTCCAGCTCGACCCACTGGTCCGCGACCGGTGAGGTCGGCGGCATCATCCAGGCCCAGCCGAGGACCGTCGAGGCCACCACGGCCCCGCCCCACGCCCACAGCACGGCCAGCGCGCCGAGCGCGACCAGCGGACCGACCACCAGGTGGTAGCCGACCTGGCGCCAGCTCACGGCGGTGCGCAGCTTGGTCACCGCACCGGCGGAGGTGCCGGCGGGCCGGAGCAGCCGCGGGGCGTCCACCCCGCGCAACTCCCGCAGCCGGGCGCGCTGCGCGGTGGAGAGCAGACGGATGCCGAACAGGATCACGCCCGCGAGGAACAGCGACACCTTGGGAACGGTGACGGCCAGCCAGACAGGAAGGGAGAGCGGGATTCCGGCAGCGAGGAACCGGGCGTCCCGCCAGAACGCCGCAGGCCACGGGGACCGGGCGGCGCTCCCGAGGAGCGCACGGCGCGGCTTCGTGGAGAGCATGGCGGACAGCCTAGAGTGCCGTGATCGACCGTCACCATGAAGGTCGCTGCCGAGAAATGGTGAAGCTGGGTACACCCCCGATTCGGATCGGTGCACTACCGACAGCGCCGCCCGGGACGGTCAGTCTTGAGGGCATGACGAGCTACGCATCGCACTCCGCCGATCTGCCGCACGGGCGTCCGACCCTCGGCGCCACCGCCGCGGCCGCCGCGGCCGGCCGGGCAGAGGGCCGGCTCCCGGTCGGACCCGCCGGCCTGCGGGGGCCGGCCCACCCGGCCGCCGGGCCGTGGTCGGTGCGCAGTGTCCGGGCCGGCCGGACTCGCGGCCGCGCGGCCCTGGAGGTCTACGAGCACGACGAGCTGGTGGACGTCCTGGTCGCGGCCCGCCTCGCCGGCGGTCTGCTGCGCGGTGCCCGCGCCTGGGCCGCGGCCGGCCCGGGCGGGCGCCGCCGTCCCCGGCACGGTCTCGCCTGGGGGCGGCTGCCGCGGGGCGGGGCGGTCCCGGTCGTCGGGTTCACCGGCGGGCGGCTGCTGCGGCTGCCCGGCCGGCCGGCCCCGGTCGTCCACGCGGCCGAGGTGGTCACCGTCAGCGGGGAGTTCTGGCTCGCCTGGGGCGAGGGCGTGTTCGGCGGCGTACTGGTCGAGGCGCGCGGTGCCGCCCCCGAGCGGTCGCCGCTGGTCCGGGCCCGTGTCGGCGGCGGCACCGGGGGTACCCGATGAGCACCGGCGTCCTCGGCCTCGCCCCGGCCCGCGCGTCGCGCGCCGCCCGGGCCGGCCGCCGCCTGCTCGGCCCGAGCGCCGAGTGGGTGCCCGCGCTCGCCGCGTTCCTGCTGCTGCCCTGGACGGCTCTGCTCGTGGCCGCGGGCGACACCGGGTGGGCCGCCCTCGACCTGTGCGAACTGGCCGCCCTGCTCCGGCTCGACGCCGGGCTGCGCCGCCGCGGCGCGGCCGCCGCAGGACCGGCCGCGGTGGTGGCCCTGCTGCTCGTGGGCGACGCCCTGGTCGACATCGCCACCGCGCTGCCGGGCCAGGAGACGCTCGCCGCGCTGGTCATGGCGGGCTGTGTCGAGCTCCCGCTGGCGGCGCTCTGCCTGGCCCTCGGCCTGGCCCGCACCGGGCTGCCGTCAGCCGAGCGGTACCCCCGCGCCCGCCACGGCCGACGGCAACCGGGTGGGAAGCCGCGACAGCAGCGCGGCCGTCTCCTCGTCCTTCGGGGTGTAGACGACCATCCGCGGCCCCTGGACCGGACCGAGCCAGAAGCTGGTGTAGTCGAGCCGCAACAGCCCCACCTCCGGTACCAGGAAGCGCTTCAGGCCGTTGCCCGGCCGCAGGACGTCGTGCCGCTGCCAGGCCGCGTCGAACACCGGCGAGGCCTTGCGCAGCCGGCAGAGCAGCGCCCGCCAGGCGGGCTCGGCCCCGTGGTCGCCCATCCCGGACCGGAACCGGGCGACCATGACGTCCCGCTCCTCCTCGTGGTCCACCAGCACGTCCCGGAAGCGCGAGGGGGTGAAGGCCAGCCACATCAGATTGCGGTCCTCGGGCGGCAGTGCTGCCAGGTCGCCGACGATCCCGGTGTACTGCGCGTTGTGGGCCAGCACGTCGTAGCGGGAGTTGATCACCGCGGCCGGGTAGGGGGCCATCCGGTCCAGCGTCATCCGGACCGCAGGCGTGACGGTCGGGCACTCCCGCACCGGCGCCGGATCCTCCGCGCCGGCCAGGGTGAACAGATGGGCCCGCTCACTGGGGTCGAGCAGCAGGGCGCGCGCCACCGCGTCCAGTACCTGCACGGACACCTGGATCTCGCGCCCCTGCTCCAGCCACGTGTACCAGGTGACCCCGACGGCGGCGATCTGCGCCACTTCCTCACGGCGCAGCCCCGGCGTCCGCCGCCGACCGGTCGGCGGCAGCCCCACCTGCTCGGGGGTGATCCGCTCCCGGCGACTGCGCAGGAACGCCGCCAGCTGTTGCCGCCGATCGTCGGCGGGCACTTTCCCGGTGGTTGCCGTGACGGCGGTCAGACTCATTCCACCAGCATGCGGCACGACTCATCCTGTTGCCAGGTACTTCTTATACCTGGATAAGCACACTCTGGTACCAGGTTGCGGCACGGCGCATCGTATGACCGTGACCCAGCAACTGACCGCCACCAGGCCCCTCGTCCCCACCGCCTCAGCCGCCTCCTCCGACGGCACCGCCCCTTCCTCTCTTTCCTCTCCTTCCTCTCCCTCCCTCGGCACAGCCGGACTGGTCACCGTCCTGCTCGGGGCCTTCCTCCCGATGCTTGACTTCTTCATAGTGAACGTCGCTCTGCCGACCATCGACCACGACCTCGCCGCCGGACCCGCCGTCCTGGAGCTGGTCGCGGCCGGGTACGGCATCGCCTTCGCCGTCCTGCTCGTCCTCGGCGGACGACTCGGCGACCTCTTCGGCCGGCGCCGCCTCTTCGTGGTCGGGGCGGCCGCCTTCGCCGTGACCTCGCTCGCCTGCGGACTCGCCCCCGGGGCGTGGAGCCTGGTCGCCGCCCGGGCCGCCCAGGGCGCGTCGGCCGCCCTGCTGATCCCCCAGGTCCTCGGCACCATCACCGCCGCCACCCACGGCGCCCGGCGCGGGCGCGCCCTCTCGGTGTACGGCGCGGTCGGCGGCATCTCGGTGGTCATCGGGCAGGTGCTCGGCGGGATGCTGGTCGCCGCCGACCTCTTCGGCACCGGCTGGCGCTCGGTCTTCCTGCTGAACGTCCCCTTCGCCCTGCTCGCCCTCGTCCTGGCGCTGCGCTTCGTCCCGGAGAGCCGCGCACCGCAGGGCGCCAAGGTCGACATCGCCGGCACGGTCCTGCTCACGGCCGCCCTGCTCGCCCTGCTGGTGCCGCTGATGGAGGGCCGCGCCGCCGGCTGGCCGCTGTGGTCCTGGCTGCTGCTCGCGCTGTTCCCCGTGTTCGCCACCGCCTTCGCCCTGGTCGAGCGCCGGGCCGAGCGCCTCGGCGGCGCCCCGCTGGTGCCGCCCACCCTGCTGCGCATCCCCGAGATGAGGAGGGGCCTCGGCATCGCCCTCCCCTACTTCGGCGGCTTCGGCGGCTTCATGTTCGTCATCGCCGTCGCCCTCCAGCAGGGCCTGCACCTCGGCCCGGTCGCGGCGGGCTGGGCACTGGTCCCGATGGCCGTCGGCTACTTCACCGCCTCGCTGTCCGGCCCGCGCCTGATCGGCCGGTTCGGCAGCCGGGTCCTGACCGCCGGCGCCGCCGTCCAGGCCCTCGGCCTCGTGACCCTGGCCGCCACGGTGCTCACCGACTGGAACGGATTCTCCCCGCTGCGGATGGCCCCCGGCGTCGCGCTCGCCGGCATCGGCCAGGGCCTGATCGGCACCCCGCTGTTCCGCGTCGTCCTCTCCAAGGTCCCCGCCGCGCGGGCCGGTGTGGGCAGCGGTGTCCTCGCCACCGGTCAGCAGGCCAGCCTCGCCCTGGGCGTCGCCACCCTCGGCACCCTCTACCTGAGCCTCTCCCCCACGCTGGGCATGGACCGCGCGCTGGCCCTCTGCCTCGGCGTCCAGCTCCTGGGGTCCTTCACCGTCCTCTACCTGACGACCCGCCTCCCCCGCTCCATCGGCTGACGGCCGGTCCTGGGTCCCCTTCCGTCGTGGCCACCCGCCCCGGGTGGCCACGACCGGGCCTACTCCGCCCCGGCGGGGCGCAGCTCGCACCGCCCGTCGACACACTCACGCCGCAGCCGCCCCCGCGACACCGCCTCCAGCAGTCCGATCACCCAGCAGGTCGGACACCCGCGCAGGGCGACCAGCCCGAGCGGCACCAGGAGCAGCGCCACCGGACCGGCGAACGGCAGCAGCACGAACGCCCCCACCAGCGCGCCGAACCCGACCCCACCCCGCAGCAGGTGCCCCGCCACCGTCCGGCCGGCGTAACCCGAAGCGCCGGCCTTCACCACTCCCCTCCCACCGCGGCCGCCCGGACCGCCGCCCGCGCCCGGTGCAACCGCGACTTCATGGCCGCGGTGCTCAGCCCCAACGCATCGGCGACCGTCCGCCCGCCGAGCCCCTGGACGTCCCGCATGACCAGCACCCGTCGCTGATCCTCCGGCAACGCCGCGATCGCCTCCGCCACCCGCCCGGCCTCCAGCCGTCCCAGCACCTCGTCCTCGGCCGACCGGTACGGGGTCACCCCGATCGCCGGACGCTCCCCCAGCGCCGAACGCGCTCGCCGCAGGCACTCGTTCCGCACGATGCGGAACATCCACGAGGCCAGCGCCCCGGTCGCCCGCAGCATCCCGATCTTGCGATAGAGGATGATCAGCGCCTCCTGCGCCGCGTCCTCGGCGTCCTCCGGCGTGGCGCAGAGCGACCGCGCGAACCGCCGCACATGCGGATGCGCTCCCGAGACCAGCGCGGCGATCGCCTCCACATCACCGTCCTGAGCCGCGGCAACCACCGAACTCCCCGGCCACTCCCGCACCTCAGCCACGCCGCCGCCCCCACTTCCGCAGCACCGTCACGCTGCACGCCCCGACCAGCAGCACACCGACCGCCACAGCCGCCCAGACCATCGTCACAACCTCCTCGTCCGCCCCGGTCCTCACCGGAGCCGTCCATAAGAGGCGGCGACCCCCGGAAAGGATTCACCCCGGCGCGGGTGGAGGTCACTCCGCGGCCGGGTCGCCGATCCCGCCGCCGTCGCCGAGTTCGGTGAACAGGGTGAGCTGGAGGCCTCCGGGCGCTTCGAGGCGGGAGTTGAGGGAGTTCCAGGGAGTGCGGACGGGTTCGGCGATCACCTCGGCGCCGGCGGCGGCGAGTTCGGCGGTGGTGGTGGCGGAGTCGTCGACCTGGAAGGCGACCCGGAGGTGGCCGGCGACACGTCGACCGACCTCGACCTCGTCGATGAAGTCGGCCTGGCCCGGATCGGCGATCTCCAGGGTCGCGCGACCGGCCTCCAGGATGGTGACCCGCCCGCCGGGCGAAGCGAAGGCGGCGCGTTCGGGAAGGCCGAGGACATCTCGGTAGAAGTGCAGCGCCTGCTCGTAATCGGCTGCCGTGACCACCAGGCGGAGCTCACGCACGGCGGGGGAGGTCTCGGACGGCTGGGACATTTCGGCTCCTCTGGCGGAAGGCGGAAGGTGACGACCCCACCGACAACTGCGCCGGGGCCCCCTTCATTTCAGGCCTGCGACCTCGCTGCCGATCAGACACGCCGCCCGGCCCGACATCCGACGGACAGGAGGACCCCGAGGAACCCACGAACCCGAGGAACCCACGAACCCGAGGAACCCACGAACGCGAGGGGCCCGAAGAGGCCGACTGTAAACCCGCTCGCCCCACCGAACCCCTTCGTGTCAGCATGACGATATGAGCGACGAACGCACGACCGACCCCGCCGACACCCGTGACCGCGCCGCCCTGACCGCGGCCGTGGCGGCCGGCGCCCGGGCCAAGTGGCTGATGTTCTGGGGACACCAGCCGCAGCAGGACGGGTCGTTCGGCCCCGGCGTGCTGAGCCAGTGGTGGCCCGACCACCCGTTCGCCGTCGACGGCGTCGAGTACCGCACCGCCGAGCACTGGATGATGGCGGGCAAGGCCCGGATGTTCGACGACAGCAGGACGCTCGCCCTGATCCTGGCCGCGCCGAGCGCCGGCGAGGCCAAGAAGCTGGGCCGCCAGGTCCGCGGCTTCGACGACGCCGTCTGGCGTGCGGGCCGCTTCGAACTGGTGGTCACGGGCAACGTCGCCAAGTTCGGCGGCCACGCCGGACTCCGCGACTATCTGCTGTCGACCTCCCGGCGGGTCCTGGTGGAGGCCAGCCCGCTCGACCGGATCTGGGGCATCGGCCTCGGCGCGGAGAACGAGCGCGCCGAGCGACCCGCCGAATGGCGCGGCGAGAACCTGCTCGGCTTCGCCCTCATGGAGGCCCGCGCCCGGCTCGCCGCGACCGAGCACTGAGCCGGACCGGCGTCTCCGACCGGGAGGCGCACGGGTAGCAAGCGCACGCCGGGTCGCTCACGATCCGTGCGCCCCGTGCGCCCCCGGACACCACTCGCAAGACTGTGGACGCACTGCCGTAACTCCAGCGCCGCATTCCAACGCCAGGATGACTGGCCGTCAGGGCCAAGTTGGACAGGTTGCGGTGATCATGCGTACACGGCACACGGAACAGCCCCTCGTCCCGGACACGGGCATCGGTGCGAGCGAGCAGGACGCTCTCGAACTCAGGTCCCAGTTGGACGAATTACTGCGCGCCAGACAGTACGCGGTGCAACGCGAGCGACGGCTCGACGAAGCCGTCCGATCGTTGCCCGACCGGCAGCGGGTGGACGGTGAACTACTGCGGCAGCTGACCCAGGCACGGACGCTGCGCGAGGGGCTGGGCGCACGCTGCCTGGAACTGAGCGACCGGCTGAAGGCCCTGGAGGAGCACCTGCGGCAGCCGTCACCGAGGGCCGGGGGCGGGGAACGGCCCGGGACCGGCGCGCACACCCCGGACGGCATACCGGACGCCGTCCACGGCGATGTCCACCACGACGCCCGGCAGCACGTCCGCCACGACGCCCGCCGAGCCCCGGTCGACGACAGCCCCCACCGCACGCCCGCCGGCCCCGCACCCTCGCCCTCACCCGAGCCCGAGCCCGGGCCCGGGCCCTCACCGGCGCCGGCACCCCTGCGCCACCGCACCCCCGGTGAACTCGCCGCCCTCGCCGAGCGCATCGCCGGCCTGTACCGGAAGACGTCACCGGCCGAGGCCGCCGACATCCTCGGCCAGGCCGCCGAGCACCTCACCCCGGAGGACACCGCCGCGCTGGCCGCCCGGCTCGCCCACCGGGGACCGGCCGGCGCCTCCCTCCCCCTCGCCCGCAGCGCCGTCCACGGCAGCCCCCACCACGCCGCCGCCACCCTCGCAGAGCTGCGCCGGGCCGGGCTGGCCGAGGAGGCCGGGGAACTGTTCAACGCGCTGCGCTCCTGCCCCGCCGCCGACCTGCCGGCCCTGCTGGACGGGTTGGAGCGGGCCGGGCAGCACGCCGACGGCGCCACCCTGCTCTGGGAATGGGGCTCCGCCCCGACCGCCGAGCTGGCCGCCCTCGCCACCGCCCTCCACCAGGCGGACCGCGCCACCGACGCCCGGACCCTGCTGCGTCAGGCCGCAGGACGTCCCACCGGCGACCTCACCGCGCTGGCCACCACGCTCCCCGCGCCGCTGCCCGCCCTGTTGCTGGGCGAGCTGGCGACACTGCGCCCGCCCGCCGAACTGGTCCGGCTGGCCGGCGCGCTGGCCGGTCGGACCGACCTCTACGAGGCGCTGCTCACGCCTCTGCTCGCGGACCCCGGGCAGCACCGCACCACCCTCGCCGCGCTCCGTACCGCCGGTCTCCCCACCACCCCGACCACCCGTCCCCGCTCCCGCTGGGGCCGCCGCTGAGTCCCGGGCCCACCACCGCTCAGCCCCACACCCACCAGGCGCCGAGTCGCGGGCCGTCCCGAGCCGGCCCTGTGTCCGCTGTCCGCCCCTCCCGGCGCCCCCTCACGAGGCCGGGGCGGACTCCCCCTGCGGGGGAAGGGCCACGGGGGCCGGCGTCGGCATGACCCCGGCCGAGCGCAGCGCCCCGGCGAGCGCCTCGAACTTGGCGGAGAGACCCCGGTCGCGCAGCTCGTCGCCGTGAACCTCGGCCAGGGCCCGGTTCAGCCGCAGCCGGATCTCCGGCAGGTTCCGCTCCCAGCTCGCCACATGCATGGCGAGGGCTTCGTCGAGGAAGCGCACGGGAGAGCTGCGGCGTACCCGGTCGAGCGGCGACCGGATCATGGACCGTCGGCCCTGGAGGACACGCTCGAAGCACCACAGCATCGTGAAGTAGGCCGCGAGCACCTCGGGTCCGTACGGCTGCTGCCCACGACGGAAGGCCACCAGGACGTAGCGGGCCAGGGCCACTTCACCGCTCGTCAGGTCGAGGTGGAGGGTCCGGGCCAGCTCGAAGTCCACCTGCCGAGTCTGTCCCCGGTAGACCGCCCAGGCTCCCGCGACCGATGCCAGGGCACCGACACCCGACGCGATCGTCCACGGATCCGCCATCCCAACCTCCCCGTAGCCGGGGCCGGTCCGACGGCCCGGAGCGGAGACTAGCCGATCATCACCTCGACCGGACCCCGAAGCGGAAACCCGGGAAGCGGACACCCAGAACACGGAGACCCAGGAAGCGGCACCCCAGGAGACAGCAGCGCAGGAGACACCAGCGCAGCAAGCAGCGCCGCAGACAACGGCGCCCCCACACAACGCCGGACCCCCGCCCGCCCCGGGGAACCGGGGCGAACGGGGGTCCGCACGGAAGACCGCGGGCGCCGGGCCCGCCGACGTCAGCAGCCGATGAGTCGCGCCGCCAGGTAGGACTTCACCTGGTCGAGCGAGACGCGCTCCTGCGCCATGGTGTCGCGCTCGCGCACGGTCACCGCGTTGTCCTCCAGGGTGTCGAAGTCGACCGTCACGCAGAACGGCGTGCCGATCTCGTCCTGGCGGCGGTAGCGCTTGCCGATGGCACCGGCGTCGTCGAACTCGACGTTCCAGGCGGTGCGCAGGTCGGCGGCCAGGCCGCGGGCCTTCGGCGAGAGGTCGGCGTTGCGCGACAGCGGCAGCACCGCGACCTTGACCGGGGCCAGCCGCGGGTCGAGCCGCATGCCGACGCGCTTCTCCATGACGCCCTTGGCGTTCGGCGCCTCGTCCTCGAAGTAGGCGTCGATCAGGAAGGCCAGCATGGCGCGGTTGAGGCCGGCCGCCGGCTCGATGACGTACGGGAAGTACCGCTCGCCGGACTCCTGGTCGAAGTACTTGAGGTCCTGGCCGGAGGCCTCGCTGTGAACCGTCAGGTCGTAGTCGGTGCGGTTGGCGATGCCCTCCAGCTCGGAGAACTCGGTGCCGCCGAAGTTGAAGCGGTACTCGATGTCCACCGTGCGCTTGGCGTAGTGGGAGAGCTTCTCCTTCGGGTGCTCGAACAGGCGCATGTTGTCGGTGCGCAGGCCGAGGCCGACGTACCAGTCCCAGCGCTGCTGGAGCCAGTACTCGTGCCACTGCTCGTCCTCGCCCGGCTTGACGAAGAACTCCATCTCCATCTGCTCGAACTCACGGGTCCGGAAGATGAAGTTGCCGGGGGTGATCTCGTTGCGGAAGCTCTTGCCGACCTGGGCGATGCCGAACGGCGGCTTCTTGCGCGAGGTGGTCTGGACGGCCTTGAAGTTGGTGAAGATGCCCTGGGCGGTCTCCGGGCGCAGGTAGGCCAGGCCGCTCGCCTCCTCGGTGACACCGAGGTGGGTCTTCAGCATGCCCGAGAAGTCCTTGGGCTCGGTGAACTGGCCCTTGACGCCGCAGTCCGGGCAGTTCACGTCCTGGAGGCCGTTCGGCGGCGGGAAGCCGTGCTTGGCCTCGTACTTCTCCTCCAGGTGGTCGGCCCGGTGGCGCTTGTGGCAGGAGAGGCACTCGGTCAGCGGGTCGTTGAAGGTCTTGACGTGGCCGGACGCCTCCCAGACCTCACGGGCCAGGATCACCGACGAGTCGAGTCCCACGACGTCCTCACGGGCCTGCACCATCGCGCGCCACCACTGGCGCTTGATGTTCTCCTTGAGTTCGACGCCCAGCGGACCGTAGTCCCAGGCGGCACGGGTGCCGCCGTAGATCTCGCTGCAGGGGTAGACGAAGCCACGGCGCTTGCTCAGGCTGACGATCGTCTCGATCTTGTCGGCTGCCACAGTGCTCTCTTCAGTACGTACGGCACGGTCAGGGCACGGCTGGTTGCGCGTACCCGAATACCTCAGGTTACCGGCCATATGGGTACGGGATTCAAATCGGTATCTCCGGCACCGGCCCACTCACCGTCACCACCCGTTCACCCGTCCGAGTGATTTGACAATCATTTCCATCTAATCTGAGAATGGTTGTCATGATGATCCGACGACGTACTCGCGGCGCCATAGCCCTGACCGCCACCGCCCTCACCGCCGGCCTCACCCTGACGGCCTGCGGCAGCAGTGGCGGCACCCAGGGCGCGGAGGGCAAGCTGAACGTCGTCGCGTCCTTCTACCCGATGGAGTTCCTCGCCGACCGGATCGGCGGCGAGCACGTGAAGGTCACCGACCTCACCGCCGCCGGCGTCGAGCCGCACGACCTCGAACTCACCGCCAAGCAGGTCGGAACGGTCAAGAAGGCCGACGCGATCGTCTACCTCAAGGGCCTGCAGCCCACCGTCGACAAGGCGGTCGCCGGCTCCGGCGCCAAGCACAAGATCGACGCCACCGCGGCCGCCCCGCTGGAGGACCACCACCTCGCCGAGGGCCACACCGAGGGCGACGGGCACGACCACGGCGGCGACGGGCACAGCGGCGACCGGCACGACGGCCACGACCACGACGGGGCCGCCGGCGACCCGCACATCTGGCTCGACCCGACCCGCTACGCGGCCGTGGCCAGGAGCGTCGGCGCCGAGTTCGCCAAGGCCGACCCGGCCCACGCCGAGGACTACCGGAAGAACACCGACGAGCTGGTCGGCCGGCTCACCGCCCTGGACCAGGAGTTCAAGGACGGCCTGAAGGACGTCCGGAGCCGCACCTTCGTCACCAGCCACGCCGCCTTCGGCTACCTCGCCGGGGCTTACGGCCTCACCCAGGTCGCCATCAACGGCGTCGACCCCGAGTCCGAGCCCACCCCGGCCCGCCTCGCCGACGTCCAGAAGGCCGCCAAGGAGAACGGCGTCACCACGATCTTCTTCGAGACCCTGGTCAGCCCCAAGCTCGCCGACACCGTAGCCAAGGACCTCGGCCTCAGGACCGCCGTCCTCGACCCGCTGGAGGGCGTCAAGGACCCGGCCAAGGACGACTACCTCTCGGTCATGCGGCAGAACCTCGCCAACCTGCGGACCGCCCTCGGCGCCGACGCACCGGCCGCCCCCGCCCCCGCCGACGCGTCGACCGCACCGACCGCCCCCGCCGCACCCACCAGCTGACGGGACCACCGACATGACCTCCTCGGCACCCCCGGTACCCCCGGCCCACCCGGCGCCCCCGGCCGTCCGCCTCCACGACGCCGTCGCCTCGCGCGGCGGACGGCCGGTGCTGCGCGGCGTCGACCTCACCGTCCGCCCCGGCGAGGTGGTCGCCCTGCTCGGCGCCAACGGCTCCGGCAAGTCCACCACCGTCAAGGCCGTGACCGGGGCCGTCCCGCTGGAGCGCGGCACGCTCGAACTGTTCGGCACCCCGCTCGCCCGGTTCCGCGCCTGGCACCGGATCGGCTACGTGCCGCAGCGCACCACCGCCGCCTCCGGCGTCCCGGCCACCGTCCGGGAGGTCGTCTCCACCGGCCGGCTGCCGCTGCACCGGCTGCTGCCCTTCCGCCGCGCGGACCGCGCCGCCGTGGACCGCGCGCTGGCCGCCGTCGGCATGCTCGACCGGGCCCGGGACGGGGTCGCCGACCTCTCCGGCGGCCAGCAGCAGCGGGTGCTGATCGCCCGCGCGCTGGCCGGCGCCCCCGATCTGCTGATCATGGACGAGCCGATGGCCGGGGTGGACGCCGCCAGCCAGCAGGTGCTCGCCGACACCCTGCGCGCCGAGGTCGCGCGCGGCGCCGCCGTCCTGCTGGTGCTGCACGAGCTCGGGCCGCTGGAGCCGTTGATCGACCGGGCCGTGGTGCTGCGCGACGGCTGCGTCGCGCACGACGGCCCGCCCGTTCCCAACACCGGTCTGCACGCCCTGCCGGGCCACGACCACGTCCATCCGCACGCCGACCACGGCCACGAACACGACCGACCCCGGGGACTGCTGTCATGACCGAGATGCTCAGCTACGACTTCATGCAGCGGGCACTGATCGCCGCCGTGCTGGTCGGCATCACCGCCCCGGCCGTCGGCATCTACCTGGTGCAGCGGCGCCAGGCGCTGATGGGCGACGGCATGGGCCATGTCGCGATGACCGGTGTCGGCCTCGGCTTCATCTTCCAGACCAGCCCGGTCTGGATGGCCGTGGCGGTCTGCGTGCTCGGCGCCGTCACCATGGAGCTGGTCCGCGCGCGCGGCAACCAGCGCGGCGACATCGCCCTCGCGATGCTCTTCTACGGCGGCATGGCCTGCGGCAAGCTGCTCGTCTCCAAGTCCGCCCAGGCCGGCGCCGGTTCGCTGGAGAGCTACCTCTGGGGCTCCATCCTGACCGTCTCCCCCGCCGACCTTGCCACCATCGGCGCGCTCGGCGCCGTCGTCGTCGCCGTCACCCTGGGCCTGCGCCGCCAGCTGTTCGCGATCTGCCAGGACGAGGACTTCGCCCGGGTCACCGGCGTCCCGGTGCGGCTGCTCAACCTGCTGCTCGCGGTGATGGCCGCGGTCACCGTCACCGTCGCCATGCGGGTGGTCGGACTGCTGCTGGTCAGCGCCCTGATGGTGGTTCCGGTCGCGGCCGCCCAGCAGCTCACCCGCTCCTTCGCCGCCACCCAGGCCGGCTCGATCGCGGTCGGCGTGCTGGTCGCCCTGGCCGGCGTCACCGGCTCCTACCAGCTGGACGTGCCCTCCGGCCCGGCCATCGTGCTGCTGGCCATCGTCGTGTTCGCGGTGTTCGGCGCGATCGCCGCCCCCCTCGCCCGCCGCCGCCACCGCGACACCGCGGAGAACGGACCGCAGGTCTGCGACGTCCGGCTGCCCGGCCCGGAGCGGGTCGAGGCGAGCACTCCGGCGCCCAGTGCGGGGCTGGCACAATGAGGTGCCATTCGCCCACACCAGCAGGAGGACCCACGGTGACCACCGCAGGCCCGTCGCCGCGAGCCCGATCGACCCGGCAGCGCGCCGCCGTCTCGGCGGTCCTGGACGAGATCGAGGACTTCCGCAGTGCCCAGGAGCTCCACGACATGCTGAAGCACCGGGGGGACTCGGTCGGTCTGACCACCGTCTACCGGACGCTCCAGTCGCTCGCCGACGCCGGCGAGGTGGACGTCCTGCGCACCGCCGACGGTGAGGCCGTCTACCGCCGGTGCAGCAGCGGGCACCACCACCACCTGGTCTGCCGCCAGTGCGGCGCCACCGTCGAGGTCGAGGGTCCGGCCGTCGAGCGCTGGGCCAACTCGGTCGCCGCCGAACACGGGTTCAGCGACATCGCGCACACCCTGGAGATCTTCGGCACCTGCGCGGAGTGCGCCGCGAAGGTCTGAGCACCGGTACGCCGAAGGGCCCGTGGGGATCAACCCCCGCGGGCCCTTCTCCGCACGCGGACACCACGCCGGACCGACGCAACACCGCACCGCAGCGACGCCACACCGCACCAACGCCACACCGCACGGACACCGCGCCGACCCGTCGCCACGCCGAACGCCGCCGCTCCGGCGCCGAACGCGGCGGCTCAGCGCTGCGCCGGCACCTCGGTGACCAGCTCCGCCGGCGCCTCGTTCGGGATCGCCCCGCCGAACCGGCGGTCGCGCATCGCGTACTGCTCGCAGGCCCGCCACAGGTCACGGCGGTCGAAGTCCGGCCAGAGCACGTCCTGGAACACGAACTCGGCGTAGGCCGACTGCCAGAGCAGGAAGTTCGACGTCCGCTGCTCGCCACTGGGGCGCAGGAACAGGTCCACGTCCGGCATGTCCGGGTGGTACAGGTACTTGGTGAGGGTCTTCTCGTTGACCTTCTTCGGGTCCAGCCGGCCCGCCGCGACATCGGCCGCGATCGCCGCCGCGGCGTCCGCGATCTCGGCCCGGCCGCCGTAGTTGACGCACATGTACAGCGTGACGGCGTCGTTGTCCTTGGTCTGCTCCTCGGCGACCTGGAGCTCCTGGACGACGCTCTTCCACAGCTTGGGCATCCGGCCGGCCCAGCGCACCCGCACGCCCATCGCGTCCATCTCGTCGCGGCGGCGGTGGATGACGTCGCGGTTGAAGTTCATCAGGAACTTCACCTCGTCGGGTGAGCGCTTCCAGTTCTCGGTGGAGAACGCGTACAGCGAGATGTTCTTCACTCCGAGCTCGATCGCGCCCTTGAGCACGTCCAGCACGACGGACTCGCCGACCTTGTGGCCCTCGGTGCGGGGCAGCCCGCGCTCCTTGGCCCAGCGGCCGTTTCCGTCCATGACGATCGCGACGTGGCCCGGGACGAGCTCTCCGGGGATCTTCGGGGGCCGGGCGCCGCTGGGGTGCGGGGTCGGGGGGAGGTACTCCCTCTGCTTGCCGCCGCCGAAGAGCCGTCGCGCTGCCATGTGCTCACTTCTCCACGTATCTCATCGAGCGGATACCCCGCTCCAGGTGCCACTGCAGATAGGCCGCGACCAGTCCGCTGCCTTCCCGCCAGTACCTCGGCTCGCAGGCGTCCGCCGTCTGCCAGTCCCCTGACAACAACGCGCCGAGCAGTACCAGTGTCTCAGGGGAGGGTACGGCACATCCGGGCACGCGGCAGTCCGGGCAGAGCACGCCGCCGGCCTGGAGCGAGAAGAACCGGTTGGGTCCCTCCATCCCGCACTTGGCGCAGTCGTCGAAGGTCGCGCCGTACCCGTTGACCGCGAGCGACCGCAGCAGGAAGGCGTCCAGCACCAGGTGGGACTCGTGCAGCCCGGCGGCCAGTGTGCGCAGACCGCCGACCAGCAGCAGGTACTGCTGGACGGCCGGCTGGCCCTCGTTCTCGGCGAACCGTTCCGCCGTCTCCAGCATGGCCGTCCCCGCGGTGTACCGGCCGTAGTCGGTGACGATCGAGCCGCCGTACGGGGCGATCGTCTCCACCTGGGTGCAGAGCGGCAGGCCGCGGCCGATCAGTTCGCTGTTGCGGCTGAAGAACTGCACGTCCACGTGCGAGAACGGCTCCAGGCGCGCGCCGAACTTCGACTTGGTCTTGCGCACCCCGCGCGCCACCGCGCGCACCTTGCCGTGGTGGCGGGTGAGGAGGGTGATGATCCGGTCCGCCTCGCCGAGCTTCTGCGCCCGGAGCACCACGCCGTCGTCGCGGAAGAGACTCATGCGCCCGCCTCACCGCCGCGGCGGCCCTGGAACAGTGTGGACATCCCACCATTGTCCCCCAGCCTCGGACAGCCGTGTGCCCGCACCGGGGCCGTGGGGGCCTGCCGAGCGGTGCGGGTCACGGCGGGCCCCGGCCGTGGGGACGCCACCGGCCGGGAGCCGGGGGCGGAAGGGCCCGGTTGTGGGGGTCTGGGGGGAGAGGTTCCGACGGAGGAGCGGGGGTCGGGTGTCCGGCGGGAGGCTCCGTCGGAGGACCGGGAGACCGAAGAGCGATGGAGAAGGACCGGGAGAACAGGAAGAACACCGGGAGAACAGGAGGAACAGCAGAACCGGGGAGACCGGGCAGGAGCGGAGCGCTAGTACGGCGCCCGGGTCGCCGCCTCCAGCAGCGCCCCGACCCGCGCGTGCGGCAGGTCCAGACATCGCCCGATCGCGGCCAGCGCCTCCCGCTCCTGCGGCCGGTAACGGCCGTCGGCCAGGGCGATCGCCGCCCCCTGCAGCAGCAGCCGCTCCCGGCCGGGCCGGGCCAGGTGCGGGGCCAGCGGCTCCAGGGCCGCGTGCAGTTCCACGGCCAGCCCGCCCGACATGCCGTGCGCGTCGTACAGTTCGCCGCCGAGGCCGGACATCGCGGCCAGTGCCGCCAGCACCTGCGCCTCGCCGCAGTCCTCGAAGCCGGCGTCCCGGACCGCCCCGCAGGCCGCCTCGCGGGCCGCCCGGTGGGCGGTGCCACCGGCCGCCAGCATCGCCAGCGCGACGGTGTACTGCGCGTCGCGCAGCATCCCGCCCAGGCGCACGCAGGTGGGCTGCTCCAGGCTCTCCACCCCGAACCGGCCGTGGCAGCTGGTGCACTGCACGCTGCCGATCACCGGTCCGAGCGGAAGCACCGGGGTCCCCAGCAGCCGCAGCCACCGCCGGCCGTGTTGCCGGCGGTAGTTGCGGTCCCCGCCGCAGCCCGGGCAGAAGAAGTCACCGAGAACATCAGTCCGCCACCGCGGGCGAACACCCCACATCCCTGTCACGGCGCCACTCCCCAGACATGGCAGGCGGCCTGCACAACAATGGGCAGGTCACGCGACCGGCCACCGGGCCGTCCCACCGACCCGGCTTACCGGTGGGACGATGTTGCCACGGTTGCCGACACGTGTCAGTACCTCGAACGGCCCGATCCGGCAAAAAATGTGGCGCAGGACACAGCCGGGGCACCTCCGGCCGGACGGCCGCCCCGCGACGTCCGGGAACGCCGCCGGGCCGCCCCGCAGGGGACGGCCCGACCACTTTTACCCGTACGAACTAACCGCGCTGCGCCCGGTTGACAGCGCTGATCATCGCCTTCAGCGAGGCCAGCACGGTGTTGCTGTCGATCCCGACGCCCCACAGCACCCGGCCGTCCACCGCGCACTCCACGTACGCGGCGGCCTGGGCGTCGCCGCCCTCGCTCAGCGCGTGCTCCGCGTAGTCCAGCACCCGGACGTCCACGCCGATCTGCGCCAGCGCGTCCGCGAACGCCGAGACCGGGCCGTTGCCGGTACCGGCCAGGCTGACCGTCGCCCCGTCCACCACCGCGTGGGCGGTCAGCGCGTCCCGGCCGTCCTCGGTGGTCAGGGTGCGCGAACCGGTCAGCGAGATCCGGCCCCACGGGTTGCCCGTGGTGGGCAGGTACTCGTCCTCGAACACCCGCCAGATCTCCGCCGGGGTGACCTCGCCGCCCTCGGCGTCGGTCTTGGCCTGGATGATCCGGGAGAACTCGATCTGCATCCGGCGCGGCAGGTCCAGCTTGTGGTCGTTCTTCAGGACGTACGCCACACCGCCCTTGCCGGACTGGCTGTTGACCCGGATGACCGCCTCGTAGGTGCGGCCGACGTCCTTCGGGTCGATCGGCAGGTACGGCACGCCCCAGGTGTGCTGCTCCACCGGCACGCCCGCGGCGGCGGCGTCCGCCTCCAGGGCGTCGAAGCCCTTCTTGATGGCGTCCTGGTGGGAGCCGGAGAAGGAGGTGTACACCAGGTCACCGGCGTACGGGTGGCGCGGGTGCACCTCCATCTGGTTGCAGTACTCGGCGGTGCGGCGGACCTCGTCGATGTCGGAGAAGTCGATCTGCGGGTCGACGCCCTGCGAGAACAGGTTCATGCCCAGGGTCACCAGGTCGACGTTGCCGGTCCGCTCGCCCTGCCCGAACAGGCAGCCCTCGATCCGGTCGGCGCCGGCCATGTAGGCCAGCTCGGCGGAGGCCACGGCGGTGCCCCGGTCGTTGTGCGGGTGCACCGACAGACAGACGAACTCCCGACGGGACAGGTTGCGCGACATCCACTCGAACTGGTCGGCCTGGACGTTGGGGGTGGCCCGCTCGATGGTGGCCGGCAGGTTCAGGATGATCTCGCGGCCCTCGCCCGGCTGCCAGACGTCCATCACCGCCTCGCAGACCTCCAGCGCGAAGTCCAGCTCGGTGTCGACGAAGATCTCCGGCGAGTACTGGTAGCCGAAGGCGGTGTCGTCGCCCAGCAGCTTCTCCGCGTACTCCATCACCAGCCGGGTGCCGTCGACGGCGATCGCCTTCGTGGCCGCCCGGTCGTTGCGGAACACCACCCGGCGGAACAGCGGCGCGGTCGCGTTGTACAGGTGCACGGTCGCCCGCGGCGCCCCGACCAGCGACTCGACGGTCTTCTCGATCAGTTCCTCGCGCGCCTGGGTCAGCACCGAGATGGTGACGTCCTCCGGGATCGCCCCCTCCTCGATCAGCGAGCGCACGAAGGCGTGGTCGGTGGCCCCGGACGACGGGAAGCCGACCTCGATCTCCTTGTAGCCCATCGCCACCAGCAGGTCGAACATCTTGCGCTTGCGGGCCGGCGACATCGGGTCGATCAGCGCCTGGTTGCCGTCCCGCAGGTCGGTGGACAGCCAGCGCGGCGCCTTGGTGATCACCTGGTTCGGCCAGGTGCGGTCCGGCAGGTCGACGGTGCCGAACGGCAGGTAGCGGCCGTGCCGCATCCCGGACGCCTGCTGGCGTACCGAGGCGGCGGTGATCGGGGTCGCACGGTCGACGAAGGCGCGGGCGGCGTGGATGGGCGCGGCGGAACTCTGCTCGGTCATGGAGGTGAGTCTCGGCTTCCTGTGATGCGTGGTGCGGGCGGGTCGGGGTGAGGTGTCACCCGACTCGGCCGGCCTGCTGCCGCTCACGACCCGCTCACGGATCGCCCGAAATTCAGCGCGCAGCACAGTCCCCGCGGCGAGGGAAGCCGGCCCTTGACGGACTACAGGCCCTCGACGCGGCAGCTAAGAAGAAGCAGCCCGATGCGCATGATGCGGTCCAGCCTAACCCAGCGCCGCGCGACCCCGAAGCGGCCCGGGCGGTCTTCCCACCCCTTGAGACGGCCCTCCGGCGGCGCGCGGCCCGGCCCGGGCGGCGCGCAATCCTGTCCGCGCCGGTGACAACACGTCATCAATGCCTCACCCTGGGCCACATGACAGCCGAACCGACGCTCTGCGCGATCGTTCCGCCGTACGTCCTGGACCGCCTCGCCGAGGACGGTCACGAGCCCGCCGCCCGCTCCCTCGCCCTCGACGCCGCGCACCGGGCCGCGCGGCTCACCGCCGCCCTGCCGGACCGGGCCTCCGCCGACCGGCTGGAGCGGGTGGTCTCCGACGCCGCGCACCGCGAGCGCCTGCCCGGCCGCACCGTCCGCCGGGAGGGCGAGGGCGCCGTCCCGGACCAGTCCGTCAACCACGCCTACGACGGCCTCGGCGCGACCTGGACCCTGTTCTCCGCCGTCTACGGCCGGCACTCCATCGACGACCAGGGGCTGCGCCTGGACGCCACCGTCCACTACGGCCAGGACTACGACAACGCCTTCTGGGACGGCCGGCGGATGGTCTTCGGCGACGGCGACGGCGAGGTGTTCGGCGACTTCACCGCCTGCATCGACGTCATCGGCCACGAGCTCGCGCACGGCGTCACCCAGTTCACCGCGGGCCTGGAGTACCGGGACCAGCCGGGCGCGCTCAACGAGTCCGTCTCCGACGTCTTCGGCTCCCTGGTCAAGCAGTACGCGCTGCTCCAGGACGCCGCCGAGGCGGACTGGCTGATCGGCGCCGGACTGCTCGCCCCCGGTGTGCAGGGCGTGGCGCTGCGCTCGATGAAGGAGCCCGGCACCGCGTACGACGACCCGAGGCTCGGCAAGGACCCGCAGCCCGCACACATGCGCGACTACGTGCGGACCGGCCAGGACAACGGCGGCGTGCACATCAACTCGGGCATCCCCAACCACGCGTTCTACCTGCTCGCCACCGCGCTCGGCGGCCCGTCCTGGGAGCGCGCGGGCCGGATCTGGTACGACGCGCTGACCGGCCGGCGGCTGCCCGCCGACGCCGACTTCACGGCCTTCGCCCGGGCCACCGTGGCGGCCGCGAAGGCCCGCTACCCGGAACCGGAGGTCGCGGACACGGTGACCGCGTCCTGGGCGAAGGTGGGCATCAGCCCGACCTGAGTGCGGATTGGGTCAAGGTCCGGAAAAACACCGGCAAACGCCATCCCTGGGTAGCACCATGGACACCATGCGTATCCAGGTGACCCGGACCGGCGGCCTCGCGGGACACGTCCGCCGCGCTGAGCTCGACACCACCGAGCGGGTGGACGCCCCGCACGTGCACGCGCTCGCCCGCGAGGCCGTCGCGGGCGGGTTGCGCGCGCCCTCCTACGGGGTGCCGGACGGCTACCACTACACGATCACCGTCGACGGGCGCACGGTGCACTGCGCGGACCCCAAGCTCACCGAGTCCCAGCGGGAGCTGGTCTCGCTGGTCCTGCGCGAGGGCGCCTGACCGGCCGCGGCACCCGCCGTCGCCGACCGCCACTGCCCACCACCCGCCGCCGACCACCGCTGCCCACCACCGCCGGGGCGGGGCGGGGCGTCAGAGCCAGCCGTCGAGCGAGGCCAGGAAGCCCGGGAGGTCGTCCCGGTGGATGGTGTGCCCGGCGCCGGGCACCGTCCGGACCTCGTAACCCAGGCCGCGCAGCGTCGCGGCGTCCTCGGGCCCGATCAGCCAGCTGTTGTCGGCCAGTTGCACCAGGGACGGCACCACCGGGGCGCCGGGCAGCGCGGCCAGGTCCGCGAGGGCGGAGAGCGCGAGCGCGGTGTCCGGGTCCCAGGCGGCGAGGGTGGCCAGCTCGACCTCGACGTCGGCCGCGTCCCAGCGCGGGCTGAGCGCGCCGATCTGCTCCCGGGTGGCCGCCTTGAACTGGGTGAACACGGCGGGGTCGAAGAGACCGGGCCGGACGAACCGCCAGGCCGGGTCGGAGTAGACGGCCCGGGCCGGCCGGAGCCGGTCCACCGCGTGCAGCAGGGTCAGCGCGCCCAGGGAGTGGCCGATCGCGAGGTCCGCGCCCGCCGGCAGGGTGTCCACCAGGTCCTGGGCGTAGTGCTCGGGCCCGTAGCGGTCCTCCGGGGCGGCGCCCTCCCCGCGCGGGCTGGCGCCGTGGCCGCGCAGGTCGACCGCGATCACCCGGTAGCCGCGTCCGGCCAGCGCCGGGCCGACCGACCGCCAGCTGCGGTGGTCGGACATGATCCCGTGGACCAGCAGCGCCACCCGGTCGCCGGTGCCCCACTCGCGCGTGTTCAGCTTCATCGCCGCCCCCTCGCCGCCCCGCTGTCGATCAGAACCCGCGGCCGGTCAGAACCCGCCGCCGACGAGAACCCTCCGCCGGCCGGAACCCGCCGCCG
The DNA here is from genome assembly GCF_900105395.1 of Streptomyces sp. TLI_053. NCBI lineage: Bacteria > Bacillati > Actinomycetota > Actinomycetes > Kitasatosporales > Streptomycetaceae > Streptomyces > Streptomyces sp. TLI_053. The sequence goes on along the minus strand of NZ_LT629775.1, from coordinate 6,309,147 downwards.
GTCAGAACCCGAGCTTGCGCAGCTGCTTCGGGTCCCGCTGCCAGTCCTTGGCCACCTTGACGTGCAGGTCCAGGTAGACCGGGGTGCCGAGCAGCGCCTCGATGTGCTTGCGGGCGGTGGTGCCGACGTGCTTGAGCCGGGCGCCCTTGGCGCCGATGACGATCGCCTTCTGGCTCTGCCGCTCGATGTACACATTGGCGTGGATGTCGAGCAGCGGCCGGTCGGCCGGGCGGCCCTCGCGCGGCAGCATCTCCTCGACCACGACGGCCAGCGAGTGCGGCAGCTCGTCGCGGACGCCCTCCAGGGCGGCCTCGCGGATCAGCTCGGCCACCATGATCTGCTCGGGCTCGTCGGTCAGGTCGCCGTCCGGGTAGAGCGGCATGCCCTCCGGGAGCAGCTTGGTGATCAGCTCGGCGACCAGGTCGACCTGCTTCTCGCCGACCGCCGAGACCGGGATGATCTCGGCCCACTCGATGCCCAGCTCGGCGCCGAGCTGGTGGACGGCGATCAGCTGCTCGGCGAGCCGCTTGGAGTCGACCAGGTCGGTCTTGGTGACGATGGCGACCTTGGGGGTCTTCTTGATCTCGGCCAGTTCCTTGACGATGAACTTGTCGCCGGGGCCGAGCTTCTGGTCGGCGGGCAGGCAGAACCCGATCACGTCGACCTCTGCCCAGGTGCTGCGGACCAGGTCGTTGAGGCGCTCGCCGAGCAGGGTGCGCGGCTTGTGCAGGCCGGGGGTGTCGACCAGCACCAGCTGGGCGTCCGGGCGGTGCACGATGCCGCGGACGGTGTGCCGGGTGGTCTGCGGACGGTCGGAGGTGATCGCGACCTTCGTCCCCACCAGAGCGTTGGTCAGGGTCGACTTGCCCGCGTTGGGCCGGCCGACGAAACACGCGAAGCCGGAGCGGTACGAGGAGGAAGGGGCACTCATGGACCCCATTCTCCCTGATCACCCGGGAGGGGGCCGCCACCGGCGTCCGGGCCGGTCATTTCTTCCCGCCGAACAGCGCGCCCAGCCCCCAGCCGAGGACGATCAGCAGGAAGGTGACCGAGCCCCAGAGCCAGAACGGCGAGCCGGTCTCCTGCCACTTGCCCATGCCCATCACGCCCAGCAGCAGTCCCGCGAAGAACGCGTACGGCCCCATCGCCCAGCCCCCTCACCGTGCGGATTCCCCGCCCGTCCCCGGTGAGATTATCCGCCGAATCTGGGGTCCCGGACGCACGGGTGCCCGGGGCGCGAACCCCGGGCACCCGGCCACGCCCCCGAGCGGTCAGCGGGCCTCGACCGAGACCCGCAGCACCCCGTCCGGCCCGGCCAGCAGCAGCGGGGTGCCCGCGCCGCCGAGGTCCCGCACGGCCGCCAGATCGGCCTCGGCGGGCTGCTCGGCCTCCGACACCACGGCCGCCGCCTCCAGCGACTTCGCGCCGCTGGCCACCGCCATCGCCACCGCCGTCTGCACCGCGCTCAGCCGCAGCGAGTCCAGCGCGACCGTCCCGGCCACGTACGTCCGGCCGGTCTCGTCACGCACCGCGGCCCCCTCCGCGACGCCGTTGCGGGCGCGGGCGGAGCGGGCCAGGGTGATGATCTTCTTGTCTTCGGGGTCCAGCTCCACGATGTCACTCATGCCCTGGAGCATAGGCCCCGCCGGCCGGGGCCCTCAGTGGCCGACCGGGTTGGGCGGACCGGGCCGGATCACCTTCACGAAGGTCTTGGGACCGTTGGGCATCGCCACCTCGTCCGCCGCCCGCTTGCGCCAGTAGGGGTTGTCGTGCGGCAGGTGGCTGCTGACCCGTCCGTACATCCCGAAGGTGGTGATCACCACGCCGAAGGCGAAGGCGAAGATCACGTTGTGGATGCCGAAGTTCAGGATGTTGGCGTCCGTGCGGCCGAGCACGGTCAGCCCGTAGAACCCGGACAGCACGAACAGCACGCCGACCGCCATGTTCACGTTGGCGGCGACATTGCCGCCGATGACCGCGGCGACCACCAGTACCCCGCCCATCACGATGGACAGCACGCTCAGCGCGCCGTTGGTGGACATGCCGGCGATGTCGTTGCCCTCGGTGGACAGGAATCCCGGGTGGTCGGCCAGCCCCAGGCAGCCGAACACGATCAGGAACACCCCACCGAGACCCGCCCCGATCCGCCACACCAGCACCAGTTTGTGGTCGACGGGCAATTCGTCCTGCAGCTTCATGGCGACCTCCGACTCGGTCGTAGCGCCTGGCTGTTCTGTCGTCGGGCCCGGGCCCGCCTAGCTGTAGGGGTGGCTCCCCTGCATGTGCGGCACCTCGTGCATGTACAGCGAACCGCACTGCTGGCAGCACCGGAGCCCGGTCCCCCACTCCTGGTCCGACCGGGTCTCCACGTCGGCGGGCATGCTCCGGCCGCACAACGCCGTGGCCGGATCCCCCTCCCGCACGACGTGCCAGACCTTCACCCCGCCCGCCGCCCCCTGCGGGCCGTACTCCGCGCGAAGTTGGTGACTCATGCCCCCATCGTCGCTCCGGACGTACCCGAACGCTACTCGTCGGCCCCGGGGGCCGGATCCTCGGCCGCACGGACCGGGGCGGCGACGACGGAGCCGATGCGGTTGCGGCGGCCGGCCGAGCTCTCGGCGGTCAGGCGGATCGCGGTCAGGCCGCCCGGGACCTCCTCGGGGAGCGGGATCGCGCAGGAGGAGCCGGGGATCGGCACCCGGCCCAGGTGCTTGGCCAGCAGACCGCCCACCGTCTCGACGTCCTCGTCCTCCAGCTCGATCCCGAACAGCTCGCCCAGGTCCTCGACCAGCAGCCGGGCGGTGATCCGGTAGGAGCCGTCCCCGAGGTCCTCCACCGGGGCGATCTCCCGGTCGTACTCGTCGGTGATCTCGCCGACGATCTCCTCCAGGATGTCCTCGATGGTGACCAGGCCGGCCGTGCCGCCGTACTCGTCGATCACGATCGCCACGTGCGAGCGCATCTGCTGCATCTCGCGCAGCAGGTCCGTGGCGGGCTTGGAGTCCGGGACGAACACCGCCGGGCGCATCACGGCGCCGACCTCGTCCGACTCGGAGTCCCGGTTGATGTGGGTGCGGCGCACCAGGTCCTTGAGGTAGACGATGCCGACCACGTCGTCCTCGTTGTCGCCGACCACCGGGATCCGGGAGAAGCCCGAGCGCAGCGCCAGGGTCAGCGCCTGCCGGACGGTCTTGTGCCGCTCGATCATCACCAGGTCGGTGCGCGGCACCATCACCTCGCGGACGATGGTGTCGCCCAGCTCGAAGACGGAGTGCACCATCCGGCGCTCCTCGTCCTCGATGACGTCGTTCTTCTCGGCCAGGTCGACCAGGGCCCGCAGCTCCGCCTCGGAGGCGAACGGTCCCTCCCGGTAGCCCTTGCCGGGCGTGAGGGCGTTGCCGAGCAGGATCAGCAGCCTCGGGATCGGGCCGAGGATCCGGGCCAGCGGCAGCAGCACGAAGGAGGCCGCGGTGGCGGTGGTGAGGGGGTGCTGGCGGCCGATCGTGCGCGGGGAGACCCCGACCGCCACGAAGGACACCAGCACCATCACGCCGAACGCCAGCAGTACGGCCTGCCAGGTCGTGTCGATGTTGCGCACGCACACCACGGTGACCAGCACCGCCGCCGCCATCTCGCTGGCCACCCGGATCAGGGTGGCCAGGTTGAGGTAGCGGATCGGGTCGGAGGCCAGGGCCAGCAGCCGGGCCGAGCCCCTGCGCCCGGACCGGACCGCTTCCTCGGCCCGGAACCGGGACACCCGGGAGATGCCCGCCTCGGCGCACGCCGCCAGCCAGCCGAGCACGACCAGCGCGACCGCGCCCAGGATGAAGCTCGTACTTTCACCACTCACAGGGGTTCGGGCTCCGCGCTCAGTGGGTGGTGGGGGCCGGGGAGATGCCGCCGAGGCCCCGCTCGGCCCGCCAGCCGTCGAGGATCGCCTTCTGGAGACCGAACATCTCCTCCTCCTCGTCCGGCTCCTCGTGGTCGTAGCCGAGCACGTGCAGCACGCCGTGCACGGTGAGCAGCTGCAGCTCCTCGTCCATCGAGTGCTTGGACGGGGCCGCCTTGCCCTGCTGCTCGGCGACCTCGGGGCAGAGCACGATGTCGCCGAGCAGCCCCTGCGGCAGCTCCTCGCCCTCCTTGCCGGGGCGCAGCTCGTCCATGGGGAAGGACATCACGTCCGTGGGGCCCGGGAGGTCCATCCACTGGATGTGCAGCTCCTCCATCGCCGCCCCGTCCACGAGGATCACGGACAGTTCGGACTGCGGGTGGATCCGCATCTTGTCCAGGGCGTAGCGGGCGACGGCGAGGACGGACTCCTCGTCGACGTCCCAGCCGGACTCATTGGCGATGTCGATCGACATGACGGGCTGGTTACTCAGCTTTCGGTGCGATGGGACTGTCGGGGTGCGCGCGAGCCGCGCCGCTGGGCGGGCTTGACCGGGAGACGGCGCTCGTCGGTCTCCTGGGCCTCCTGGAGGGCGTCCCAGCGCTCGTACGCGTCCACGATCCGGCCGACCAGCTTGTGGCGGACCACGTCGGTGCTGGTGAGGACGGAGAAGTGGATGTCGGGCACGTCGACCAGGATCTCCTGGACGACCTTCAGGCCGCTGCGGGTGCCGCCGGGGAGGTCGATCTGGCTGGTGTCGCCGGTGACGACCACCCGGGAGTTGAACCCGAGGCGGGTGAGGAACATCTTCATCTGCTCGGGCGAGGTGTTCTGGGCCTCGTCGAGGATGATGAAGGCGTCGTTGAGGGTGCGGCCGCGCATGTAGGCGAGCGGCGCGACCTCGATCGTCCCGGCGGCCATCAGCCGCGGGATGGAGTCGGGGTCCATCATGTCGTGCAGCGCGTCGTACAGCGGCCGCAGGTACGGGTCGATCTTCTCGTAGAGGGTCCCGGGCAGGAAGCCGAGCCGCTCGCCCGCCTCGACGGCCGGGCGGGTCAGGATGATCCGGTTGACCTCCTTGGCCTGGAGGGCCTGGACGGCCTTGGCCATCGCGAGGTAGGTCTTGCCGGTGCCGGCCGGGCCGAGGCCGAAGACGATCGTGTGCTTGTCGATGGCGTCGACGTAGCGCTGCTGGTTGAGGGTCTTCGGACGGATGGTCCGGCCCCGGTTGGACAGGATGTTCGCGGTGAAGACCTTCGACGGCGCCGGGCTGTCCGGGTCGTCGACGCCGCTGCGGATCATGGCGATGGAACGCTCCACGGAGTCCTCCGTGAGGGGTTGGCCGGTGCGCAGCACCAGCATCATCTCGCTGAACAGCTGCTTGACGAGGGCGACCTCGGCGCGCTCGCCGGTCGCGGTCACCTCGTTGCCCCGGACGTGGATGTCGGCGGCGGGGAAGCCCTGCTCGATCACTCGCAGCAACGAGTCGGCGGCGCCGAGCAGGGTGACCATCGGATGCTTCTCGGGGATGACGATCCGGGCGCTGACGCGGCCGTCCTCGGCCGGTTCGGGGCGCGGCTGTCCGTTGGAACGGGTCTGCGATGTGTCACTCATAGGTCGGCGCTGGGGCCTGCCTCATCCCATCCGTGTCTCGTGTGCCGCTCGGTCCTTCCGGGGCACCAGGGTACGCCGCACACGTGATCGCTGCGGCGGGCGGCGGGGCCGCACCCGACGATGCTGCGGCAGATCGCCGGGCGGCGCGAGCGGTTTTCCACGCTGTTCACCACGGCTCCGACGGGTGGGCGCCTCACTTGTGCCGGGGCGGTACTGGTACCCGGGCGAGGTCCTCGGCAAGCACGATCGGCCCGTCGAAGTGCTTGCGGGCGTCGGCGAGGTGCTGGCCGAGGTCGGGGTAGCGCTGCGAGAAGTGGGTGAGCACCAGGGTGCGGACGCCCGCCTCGGCGGCGACCTTGGCGGCCTGCCCGGCGGTGAGGTGGCCGTGGTCCTCGGCCAGCCCGGCGTCCGCGTCGGAGAAGGTGGCCTCGACGACCAGCAGGTCGGCGCGCTCGGCGAGCTCGTACACGCCCTCGCAGAGCCGGGTGTCCATGACGAAGGCGAACCGCTGCCCGGGCCGGGGCTCGCTGACCTCCTCCAGGGTGACCCGCCGGCCGTCCGCCTCGATCTCGCCCCGGTGCTGGAGCCGGCCGGTGTCGGGGCCGGCGATGCCCAGGGCGGCCAGCCGTTCGGGCACCAGCCGGCGGCCGTCCGGCTCGCTCAGCCGGTAGCCGAAGGACTCGACCGGGTGCGAGAGCCGGACCGCCTCCAGCGCGAAGCGGGCGCCCGGCACGGGCAGCGGGCCCGGTTCCTCGATCGGGCGGGGCCGCAGCACCGCCGTCTCGTGGAAGGCGGTGGCGTGCCGCAGCCGCTCGAAGTACACCTCGCCGGAGGCCGGGAAGTAGATGTCCACCGGGTGCGGGACCCGGTCCAGGTTGATCCGCTGGATCACCCCGGCCAGGCCCAGGCTGTGGTCGCCGTGGAAGTGCGTGACGGCGATCCGGGTGAGCTGGGTGGCCGAGACCCCGGCGCGCAGCATCTGCCGCTGGGTCCCCTCGCCGGGGTCGAACAGCAGGCCCTCGCCGTCCCAGCGCAGCAGGTAGCCGTTGTGGTTGCGGTGCCGGGTCGGGACCTGGCTGGCGGTCCCGAGGACGACGAGTTCGCGCTGGGACACCGACTAGACCATGCGCTCGGTCATCGACGTGCCGCCGAGCACGTGGACGTGGGCGTGGAAGACGGTCTGGCCCGCGCCCGCGCCGGTGTTGAAGATCAGCCGGTAGTCCTCGAGGCCCTCGTCCGCGGCGACCCGGCCCGCCTCGGCGAGCAGCTCGCCGGCGACATCGGGCTCCGCGTCGGCCAACGCGGCCGCGTTCGGGTAGTGGGCGTGCGGGATCACCAGGACGTGCACCGGGGCCTTAGGGGCGATGTCGCGGAAGGCCAGGGTCCGGTCGGTCCTGCGGACCACGGTGGCCGGGATCTCGCCCGCCACGATCTTGCAGAACAGGCAGTCGGGCTGCGCCTCGCCGGCCATCGGGATCTCCTCGCGGGATGCTGGTGCTGGTCTGGTGGGAGCGTACGGCGGCATGCTAGCCGAGCCCCGCCGCCGCCCGCCGGTACTCGCGCGGGCGCTGCCCCCGCGGTACGCGCGGCGACGGCCGCCCCGGCCCCGCGGGACGCGCACGGCGACGGCCGCCCCGGCGGTGGGAGGACGGACCGCGGTCCGTCCTCCCACCGGCGCCGGACCGCCGCTACCGCTCCCAGGGCAGCGCCGGCGGGGTCCTGGCCGGCTGCTCGGCGAGCGCCGCCAGCGCGATCCGCACCCCCTCGGCGAGCTGCGGGTCCTCGCCCGCCGCCCAGGCGTGCGGCGGGAACGGCACCTCCACGTCCGGGTCCACCCCGTGGTTCTCCAGGCCCCAGCCGAGCCGCTCCGACCAGAACGCGTACTTGGGCTGGGTCACCAGGGTCCCGTCCACCAGCGAGTAGCGACTGTCGATGCCGATCACCCCGCCCCAGGTGCGGGTGCCGACGACCGGGCCGATGCCCAGCGCCTGGATCGCCGCGTTGACGATGTCGCCGTCCGAGCCCGAGTACTCGTCCGCCAGGGCGACGACCGGACCGCGCGGCGCGTACTCCGGGTACGGCGCGGGATTGGCGACGTCCCTGCCCACGCCCCAGCCGACGATCCGCCGCGCCAGCTTCTCCACCACCAGCTGCGAGGTGTGCCCGCCCCGGTTGCCCCGGATGTCGACGACCACGCCCTCCCTGGCCATCTCCGAGCGCAGGTCGCGGTGGATCTGCGCCCAGCCGGTGGTCTGCATGTCGGGGATGTGCAGATAGCCGAGCCGGCCGTCGGACAGCTCCCGGACGACGGCCCGCCGCCCGGCCACCCAGTCGTGGTAGCGCAGCGCCTCGTCGTCGGCGAGCGGGACGACCACCGGGTACCGCTGGTCGGTGCCGTCCTTGCCGGCCACCGTCAGCTCGACCGGCTGCCCGGCGGTGCCGGCCAGCAGGGGCGCCGGGCCGGTCACCGGGTCCACCGGACGGCCGTTGACCGCAAGCAGCGCGTCCCCGGGCCGGACCGCCGCGCCCGGGGCGGCCAGCGGCGAGTGCGCCCGGGGGTCGGAGGACTCCCCCGGCAGGATCCGCGCGACCCGCCACACCTCGCCGTCCCTGACCAGGTCCGCGCCGAGCAGGCCCTGCCGGCGGGCCGGCTCGGTGTGCACCCCGTGCGCCACCACGTACGCGTGGGAGGTGCCCAGCTCGCCGTGCACCTCCCAGAGCAGGTCCACCAGGTCGTCGTGCGAGCCGAGCCGCTCCACCAGCGGCCGGTAGCGGGCCAGCACCCCGGCCCAGTCCACCCCGCCGAGGTCGGGACGCCAGAAGTTGTCCCGCATCAGCCGGCCGTTCTCGTCGTACATCTGCCGCCACTCGGCCGCCGGGTCGACCGTCACTCGCAGCCGGTCCAGGTCGACGTCGATCTCGTCGTCCTCGCCGGACGCCTTGTGGTCGGCGGGCACGATCCGCAGCTCGCCCTCGTCCAGCACGGCGAGCCGGGTGCCGTCGCCGCTCACCGCGAACGCGTCCAGGCCGTCCACCAGCTGCTCCGCCCGGCGCTTGCGGAAGTCGAACCGCTCCAGGGTCGGCCGCGGGCGCTCGTCCTCCAGCGAGGCGGCCTCGTCGCCCAGCTCGCCGACCAGCGGCAGCCTGGTCCACAGCACGCCGTCCTTGGCCGCCCGCAGGACGCCGAAGCGGCCGCCCTCCACCGGGAACGGCACGATCCGGTCGGCGATGCCGTCCAGGTCGACCCGGGTCGCCGGCGGCACGTCGGCCGCGCCCTCGTCGCCGTCCGCCCGGCGGCCCTTCGGCTCGTCCTCCTCCCCGCCGGCCGTCCGGCCCGCCCGGCGCGGCCCGAACGGCGACGGCGTGTCGGCGGCCAGCGTGATCAGGTACGGGCGGCAGCCGTTGGGGAACGACAGGTCGAAGACGTGCGAGTCGTACACCGGGTCGAAGCTGCGCACCGACAGGAACGCCAGGTGCCGGCCGTCCGCGGTGAACGCCGGGGAGGTGTCGACGAACCGCTCCGGGGTCGCCTCGGAGACCGTCCGGGTGGCCAGGTTGGCCAGCACGATCCGGCGCAGCGACCACGCCCCGAGGGTCGGCTGCGACCAGGCCAGCCAGGCCGAGTCCGGGCTGAACGCCAGCCCGGAGACCTCGCCGTCGGTGCTGTGCGCCAGCTCGTGCACGGCGCCGTCGGCCAGGCCGACCAGCAGGACCCGGCCGTCGTGCGCGCCGACCGCGAGCTGCTTGCCGTCCGGGGAGACCAGCAGCGAGCGGACCCGGCCCAGCTGCCCGGCGGCGAGCCGGCGGCGCTCGGCGCCGAGCACCGCGGGGGCGTACTCGATCGCGTCCTCGCCCTCGGCGTCGGTCACCCAGACCACGCCCTGGGCGGCGTCCTCACCGGCCGGTCCCGGCACCACCCGGGCCAGCCGGCCGCGGACGCCCGGCGTCTCGTCCAGCACCCGGGCCGGTCCCTCCCGGTGGGTCAGCCAGTGCACGGAGCCGCGCACCACCACGGCCCCGGCCCGCCCGGTGCGGTCCGGGGCGGCACCCTCCAGCCAGTGCGCGGCGGACACCGGGCGGGGGCGGCGGCCGGTGCGCGGGCCGGCCGGGCGGACGTCCAGGCGGCGCGGCTCGGCGCCGTCGAGGTCCTCCAGCAGCCACAGGTCGCCGGCGCTGTGCCAGACCACCCGGCTCCCGTCGGTGGTGGCGGTGCGGGCGTAGAAGCCCTCCGGGGAGATGCCGTGCCGGCGCAGGTCGGAGCCGTCCGGGAGGCTGGAGTACAGCGCGCCGACACCCTCGTGGTCGGAGAGGAAGGCGATCCGCCCGCCCACCCACAGCGGCGACTCGATGTGCCCGGCCAGGTCCTCGTGGACGCGCTCGAAGCGGTCGGTGCCGATCCACAGCCGGCCGGTCCGGCCGCCCCGGTAGCGCTTCCACCAGGCCGGCTCGGTGGCGTAGGCGGAGACCAGCAGCACCCGGTCGCCGCCGGGCTCGAAGGCCAGCCCGCCGACCGGGCCGTACGGCAGCCGGGCCGCCTCGCCGCCGTCCAGCGGCACCGCCCGCGCCCAGGTGCGGCGCAGCGAGGCCTGCCCGGTGGCGGTGGTGGCGATCGGCCGGCCGTCGGCGGTCCAGCCGCGCAGCTGGGTCTGCGCGTCGCCCCAGTGGGTCAGTCGCCGGGACGGCCCGCCGTCCACCGGGGCCACGTGCACCTCCGGGGCGCCGTCCCGGGCGGAGGTGAAGGCGACGTGGCGGCCGTCCGGGGAGAACATCGGTCTGCGGACCGGACGGTGGTCGGCGGTCAGCCGCCAGGCCCGGCCGCCGTCCAGCGGGGCGAGCCACACGTCGTTCTCGGCCACGAAGGTGATCAGGTCGCCGTGCAGGTGCGGGTGGCGCAGGTAGGCGCCCTCGGGGGTGCTCTCGGGTTCGCTCACGCTCGCCACCCTAGGCAGGCGGGAGCGCGGCGCGCCCGCAGTTCGCGGTCCGCGAACCCCCACGGGGGACGCCGGTCCCGGGCCCGGCCGCCGGTGCCGGGCCCGGCGGCCCGTACGGCCCGGCGGCGGCCGTCAGGCCCAGCGGCCGGTGCGGCCCAGCAGCAGCGCGCCGGCCGCGACCCCGGCCGTGGAGGTGCGCAGCACCGAGGGGCCCAGCCGGAACGGCTTCGCGCCGTCCTCGGCGAAGGCGGCCAGCTCCTCCGGGGAGACGCCGCCCTCCGGGCCGACCACCAGCACCAGGTCCCCGGTGTCCGGCAGGACCGCCCCGGCCAGCGGCTCGGAGCCCTCCTCGTGCAGCACCGCGGCGAACGCGGCGCCGAGCAGCACCGGGGCCAGCTGCCGGGTCGTCATCACGTCGCGGACGACGGGGAAGCGCAGCCGCCGGGACTGCTTGCCGGCCTCGCGCGCGGTGGCCCGCCACTTGGCGAGCGCCTTGGCGCCGCGCTCGCCCTTCCACTGGGTGATGCAGCGCGAGGCCGCCCAGGGGATCACCACGTCCACGCCGACCTCGGTCATGGTCTCCACCGCCAGCTCGCCCCGGTCGCCCTTGGGCAGCGCCTGGACGACGACGATCCGCGGCGACGGCTCCGGCTCCCGGCGCACGGCCGTCACCGCCACGTCGATCGCGTCCTTGCCGTGCACCGCCGCGACGGTGCCGTCCGCGCCGAGGCCGAGGCCGTCCGTCAGGGTGACCGCCTCGCCCGGCTCCAGCCGCTTCACCGCGGCCGCGTGCCGGCCCTCCGGCCCGTCCAGGCGCACCGTCGCGCCCGGCGCGGCGGCGGCGATCCGCTCGGGGTCGGCGAAGAACACGGGCGCGGTCATGCGGGGAACCTCCGGGGTGGGAACGGGAACGGGAACGCGAAAGGGGTGCCGAGGAAGCCTCGGCACCCCCGCGCGGGACGGCTACCGGCCGTTGAAGGCGTCCTTCAGCCGGGAGAACAGCCCCTGCTGCCCGGGCGCGAACTGGCCGGACGGCCGCTCCTCGCCGCGCAGCACCGCCAGGCGGCGCAGCAGCTCCTCCTGCTCGGCGTCGAGCTTGGTGGGCGTCTGCACCTCGACATGCACTATCAGGTCACCGCGGCCGCCGCCGCGCAGGTGGGTGATGCCGCGGCCGTGCAGCGGGATCGACTGGCCGGACTGGGTGCCGGGCCGGATGTCGACCTCCTCGATCCCGTCCAGGGTCTGCAGCGGCACCTGGGTGCCGAGCGAGGCCGCCGTCATCGGGATGGTGACCGTGCAGTGCAGGTCGTCGCCGCGCCGCTGGAAGGTCGGGTGGCTGGTCTCGGCGATCTCGACGTAGAGGTCGCCGGCCGGGCCGCCGCCGGGGCCGACCTCGCCCTCGCCGGCCAGCTGGATCCGGGTGCCGTTGTCGACCCCGGCCGGGATCTTGACGGTCAGGGTGCGCCGGGCGCGGACCCGGCCGTCGCCGGCGCACTCCGGGCACGGGGTCGGCACGACGGTGCCGAAGCCCTGGCACTGCGGGCAGGGGCGCGAGGTCATGACCTGGCCCAGGAAGGACCGGGTGACCTGGGAGACCTCGCCCTTGCCGCGGCACATGTCGCAGGTCTGCGCGGAGGTGCCGGGCGCGGCGCCCTCGCCGCTGCAGGTGGTGCAGGTGACGGCGGTGTCGACCTGGAGTTCCTTGGTGGTGCCGAACGCGGCCTCCTCCAGGGTGATCTCCAGCCGGATCATGGCGTCCTGGCCGCGCCTGGTCCGGGAGCGCGGTCCGCGCTGGCCGGAGGCGGCGCCGAAGAAGGCGTCCATGATGTCGGAGAAGCCGAAGCCCGCCGCGCCCGCGCCGAAGCCGCCCGCGCCGCCCCCGCCGTTCGGCGAGAGCGGGTCGCCGCCGAGGTCGTAGACCTGGCGCTTCTGCGGGTCGGAGAGCACCTCGTAGGCGGCGTTGATCTCCTTGAACCGCTCCTGCGTCTTCGGGTCCGGGTTGACGTCCGGGTGCAGTTCGCGTGCCAGGCGCCGGAACGCCTTCTTGATCTCGTCCTGCCCCGCATCCCGTCGGACGCCGAGTACCGCGTAGTAGTCCGTGGCCACCAAATGCTCCGCTTGTTCCGCCTGTGTGAGTGCTTGCGACTTCGGGCGCCGTCAGCTGTCCGACGACGACCGTTCCTACGACTCGGCCAGAATCTGGCCCACGTACCGTGCCACCGCTCGCACCGCCCCCATTGTGCCCGGGTAGTCCATCCGGGTCGGACCGATCACCCCCAGTTTGGCCACGCTCTCGTCGCCCGAACCGTAACCGACCGAGACGACCGAGGTGGAATTCAGCCCTTCGTAGGCGTTCTCCCGCCCGATCCGGACCGTCATCCCGGCGTCCGCGGTCTCACCCAGGAGGCGGAGCAGGACGACCTGCTCCTCCAGTGCCTCCAGCACCGGCTGGATGGTCAGCGGGAAGTCGTGGCCGAAGCGGGTCAGGTTGGCCGTGCCGGCCAGCATGATCCGCTCCTCGCGCTGCTCGGCGAGGGTCTCGAAGAGCGTCGCCAGCACCGTGGACACGGTCGGCCGGTCGGCCGCCTCGAACTGCGCGGGCAGCTCCTCCAGCAGCCCCGGGACGTCCGGGAGCCGCTGTCCGGCGGCCCGGGCGTTGATCCGGCCCCGGAGGTCCGCCAGCACGGTCTCGCCGACCGTACCCGGGCAGTCCACCAACCGCTGCTCGACGCGGCCGGTGTTCATGATCAGCACCAGCATCACCTTGGCCGGGGCCAGCGCCACCAGCTCGATGTGCCGCACCGTGGAGCGGCTCAGCGAGGGGTACTGCACCACCGCGACCTGGCGGGTCAGCTGGGCGAGCAGCCGCACCGTGCGGGCGACCACGTCGTCGAGGTCCACCGCGCCGTCGAGGAAGTGCCGGATCGCCCGCCGCTCGGGCGCGCTCATCGGCTTGACCTCGGCCAGCTTGTCGACGAACAGCCGGTAGCCCTTGTCGGTGGGGATCCGCCCGGCGCTGGTGTGCGGCTGGTGGATGTACCCCTCCTCCTCCAGCGCCGCCATGTCGTTGCGGACGGTCGCCGGGGAGACCCCGAGGTTGTGCCGCTCGACCAGGGCCTTGGAGCCGACCGGCTCCTCGGTGCCCACGTAGTCCTGGACGATCGCGCGAAGCACCGCGAGTTTGCGGTCGTCGAGCTGGCGGACCTCACCGGCCATGGGCACGCACCTCCGTCTTCACGCGTTGTCCGTTGTGACACACCGTCGTGGCATGTGTCCGTGTTCGAGCTGTCCGGTCCGACCCCGAGGGGCCCGGCCTTGGCACTCTGAACACACGAGTGCCAGAACCGTACCTGCCAGTGTAAGGCCCGGGTCCGACGGCAGGAACGGCCCGGCCGGGGTGATCCTGCCCGCAGTCCGCGGCGCGCGGGTGATGCCGCGGGGCCCGCCCGGTGGCAGCATCGGAAGCGGACGGCGAACGGAGGAGCAGAGATGTCGAGCTCGGGCCAGCACACCCGCTTCGCCCCCGACCGCGGCCTGACCGGCCGCATGGTGGGGACGATGTTCCTGATCGGGCTGCTGTACGTGGGATTCACCGGTCTGCTGATCGTGCTGCTGCGCGGCGCCTGGCCGATCGTCGTGCTGATCTCGGGCGGCCTGTTCGTCGCCCAGTTCTGGTTCAGCGACCGCATCACCGAACGGGCGATGGGCGCCCACCGGGTCACCCCGGAGCAGTACCCGCAGCTGCACGGCGCCGTCGACCGGCTCTGCGCGCTCGCCGACATGCCCAAACCCCGGGTGGCGGTCGCCGACAACGACATGCCGAACGCCTTCGCCACCGGCCGCAACCCGCAGAACGCGGTGGTCTGCGTGACCACCGGCCTGCTGCGCCGGCTGGAACCCGAGGAGCTGGAGGGCGTGCTCGCCCACGAGCTGTCCCACGTCGCCCACCGCGACGTCGCCGTGATGACGGTGGCCGGCTTCCTGGGCGTACTGGCCGGCGCGATGACCCGGATCGCCGTGTACGGCGGCTTCATGGGCGGCGGGCGCAACAACAACGACTCCAACGCCGCGATCGCCGCCCTGGTGATCCCGCTGGTGTCGATCGCCGTCTACGCGATCAGCTTCCTGCTGACCCGGCTGCTCTCCCGCTACCGGGAGCTGGCCGCCGACCGGGCCGCCGCCCAGCTCACCGGGCGGCCCAGCGCGCTCGCCTCGGCGCTCACCAAGGTGACCGGCCAGATCGCCGCCATCCCGACCCGGGACCTGCGCCAGTCGCAGGCCTACAACGCGTTCTACTTCGCGCCGGCCCTCAGCGCCCGGGAGGCCGCCACCCAGCTGTTCTCCACCCACCCGTCGCTGGAGCAGCGACTGGCCCAGCTGGCGAAGATCTCCTCCGACCTCGGCCGCTGAGCCGCCCGTCGCCCACGCCGCTCCCATCCCTCCCCGCACCGCACCGCACCGCACCGTTCTCCGACCGGAAGGACCGCCGTGGGCATCCTGGACACGCTGTTCGGCCGCACCAAGCCCGTCAAGCCCGACCTCGACCAGCTGTTCGGCGTACCGTCCGCCGCCCTCACCCTGGAGGCCGCGGCCGGCTTCCGGCCCACCGGACTCGGCTCGGTCTGCTTCGCCTCCGTCGAGGGCGGCGCCTTCGACGAGGTCGAACGGCAGGTCCGGGCCCTGCTCGACGCCGACACCGAACGCGGCGGCGTCCCCGTCGAGGCCTCCCGGGACTCCTACGGCTACTCCTGGCTGCTCGCCCGGCACGAACCCGGCGAACTGCCCGCACTGGTCAACGACCTGCACGCGGTCAACAGCGAACTCGAGGCGCACGGCTTCGGCCCCCAGCTGCTCTGCTCCCTGGTCGGCTTCCGCGACGCCGACGGGCGGCGGCCGCTCGCCCTCGTCTACCTGTACAAACGCGGCACCTTCTACCCGTTCGCACCGATGCCCGGCGGCGGCGAGAAGCGCGACAACCCGCTGGAGCTGGAGGTCAACGCGATGCTCGGCAACGACCTGCGGCTGGAGAAGGACCTCACCCGCTGGTTCCCGGTCTGGGGCGCGCCGGGCCTGTGAACCGGGGGCCACCGGGCCGGCGGTGCCGCCCCCGGGCCCGGAAATCCGGTGGCCCACCGGCGCCCCCGCCCCTAGGGTCCGCCCGTGATCAACTGGACCGCTCTCGAATCCGCCGCCCCCACCCCCGACACCCTCGCCGCCGTCAGCGCCGCACTGCGCTCGCCCGACCCGCACGTCCGCGACAGCCTCGCCTACGAGCAGTTGTGCCGCTGGGTACCGCAGCTCACCCCCGCCGAGCGCCTCGCGCTCGGCGACGAGATGGCCGAACGCCTCACCGACCCCGAGATCCAGGCCCGCACCTTCGCCCCGCTGATCCTCGCCGACCTCGCCGACCTCGGCACCCACCGCCCGGCCTGGCTGGACGCCTTCGCCCGCTGGTACACCGGCGAGAGCGACCTGCGCGGCTTCGACCCGGAACTCGGCTGGCTGCACGCGGTGGCGCACGGCGCCGACTACCTGGCCGCCCTCGGCCGCGGCCCGCTGCTCGCCGACCCGACCCCGCTGCTGGACCTGGTCGCCGCCCGGCTGCTCGCCCCCACCGACCACGTACTGGACGCCATGGAGGACGACCGGCTCGGCCGCGCCGTCGCCCAGATCCTCACCCGCCCGGAGCTGACCGAGCGCCAGGCCCTCGGCTGGCTCGACCCGATCGCCGCCCAGCCGCCGCGCCGGCCCTCCGCGACCACCGGCGCCGTGCCCGCCGTCGTCTCCAACACCCTGCGCACCCTGCGGGCCGTCTACGTGCTCGCCGACCGGGGCGTGCGCACGGAGCGCGGCGGCGCGCCGGTGCCGCTGCCGCACTCCGCCGCCCTGCGCGCGCGGATCGCCGAGCTGCTGGTGGTGAACTCGCCGTTCACCGGCTGACGGCCCGTGGGCTCCGGGAAATAGACTCCGGGGAATGCGCAGCCGCCAGTACGGACCCGACCTGACCCCGCCGTGGAAGAAGCAGGCGCCCGCCCCCGAAGTGCCCGCCGAGCGGGACCTCGTGGTCGAGGAGGCCGCGTCCGGCTTCTGCGGGGCGGTGGTGCGCTGCGAGAAGACCGCCGAGGGCCACACCGTCACCCTGGAGGACCGGTTCGGCAAGCACCGGGTGTTCCCGCTGGTCCCGCGCGGCTTCCTGCTGGAGGGCCGGACGGTCACCCTGGTCCGCCCCTCGGGCCCCGCCCCGGCCCGCACCCCCGCGCGCACCGCCTCCGGCTCGGTCGCCGTCCCCGGCGCCCGCGCCCGGGTCGCCCGCGAGTCGCGGATCTACGTCGAGGGCCGGCACGACGCCGAGCTGGTGGAGCGGGTCTGGGGCGACGACCTGCGGATCGAGGGCGTGGTCGTCGAGTACCTGGAGGGCGTCGACGACCTGCCCGCGATCGTCGCCGAGTTCGCCCCCGGCCCGGAGCGCCGCCTCGGCGTGCTGGTCGACCACCTGCTCCCGGGCACCAAGGAGCACCGCATCGCGGCCCGGGTCACCGGCCCGCACGTCCTGGTCGTCGGCCACCCCTACATCGACGTCTGGCAGGCCGTGAAGCCCTCCTCCGTCGGCATCCCGGCCTGGCCCGCGGTCCCCCGGGGCGAGGACTGGAAGACCGGCACCTGCCGCCGCCTGGGCTGGCCCGAGGACACCCCGGCGGCGTGGAAACGCATCCTGTCGAAGGTGAACTCCTTCAAGGACCTGGAGCCCGAGCTGCTGGGCCGGGTCGAGGAGCTGATCGACTTCGTGGCCCTGCCAGAGTGACACCCCGGCGTATATCCTTTTCTCCAACCGGATATACGCCGCTGGAGGTCACCATGTCCCGCACCGTGATCGACCTGGACGACGAGGCACTGGCCGATGCCGCCCGCTACCTCGGCACCACCACCAAGAAGGACACCGTCAACGCCGCCCTGCGGGAGATAGCGGACCGCCGACGCCGGACCGCGGCGCTGGCCCGGATGCGGGAAATGGTCGCCGAGGGCGAGATCGACTTCTCGGTCATCGGCTACCCCGACGACATTTCGGGCGCGTCCGGAAGGCCGGCCGCGTGACCGAGGAGTTCCTGATCGACACCAGCGCGCTGGTCCGGCTGATGCGCGGCCAGGCCGGAGCGGCTTGGGACGAGGCGGTGACGGCGGGACTGGTACTGCTCTGCGAACCGGTACGCCAGGAGTACCTGCGTGCGGTGGGCGGCCGAGCCGCGTACTTCGAGGCGACCGGCCTGCTGCGGGAGCTCTTCCCGTACCAGCACCTGCACGACAGCGCCTGGCAGGACGCCGCCGAACTGCAGGAGCGGCTCGCCCAGTCGGGTGCCCACCAGTGCGCGAGTCCGGTGGACCTGCTGGTCGCCGTCACCGCCGCCCGCCACAAGCTCACGGTGCTGCACCAGGACGCCGACTTCGAGACGACGGCCCGGTTGACCGGGCAGCCCGTCCGCCGGATCGACCAGTAGCGCCGGGCCCCGGCCGGGTCAGGAGTAGGGCTGGAACTCCGTGGTGTCGAGCACGACACCCAGCAGGTCGAGCGGCACGGGCTCGCCGAACTTGGTGGTCCGCTCGGCCACGTAGTCGGGCAACCCCGAGGCACTCGCCCGGGCCGGCTCGGTCAGCAGCACGC
This sequence comes from Streptomyces sp. TLI_053, assembly GCF_900105395.1. NCBI lineage: Bacteria > Bacillati > Actinomycetota > Actinomycetes > Kitasatosporales > Streptomycetaceae > Streptomyces > Streptomyces sp. TLI_053. The sequence continues at coordinate 6,291,056 of NZ_LT629775.1, read as the reverse complement.
ACACGCCCTTGATCGGATCGATGATGAGGTACACGGGAATCGCACCCTCGGCGTACAGCTCCCGCTTGGTCCGGTAGTCGCGGAACACACTGGTCTTGGAGACCACCTCGACCACCAGCGTCACCACTGACGCGGGCAACAGCCGCCCGGATTCCTCGACCGCCCCGCGTTCGAACACGACCAGGTCCGGCTGCGGCTCGCTGGCCGCACCGACGAAGGCCACGTCCTGCGTGGTCAGCGCGTTCCAGCGGTCATAGGGCGTCTGATGCTGGATAGCGCGAATGATGAGGTTGTGGACCATGTCAGGCCCCGCCATCATCACGATTTCCCCCCTGATGAGCTCCGCCTTGAAGCCTTCCGGGACCTCCAGGTTCTCGAAGATCCCAGTCATCCGGTCATCGATGGCGGTCATTGCGCGCTCCCTCCGACGGCTGACACCACGTTAACGAGTCTCAGTCCACCAGGTCACGTACCACCCCGTCGGCCAGCAGGCGGCCCCGGAGGGTGAGGGCGGCGCGGCCGTCGGCCCAGGGCTCCGGGGCGAGGAGGCCGTCGGCCAGGTGCTGCCGGGCGGCCTTCAGACCGGTCTCCGTGAGCAGGTCCAGCGGGATGCCCTCGGCCAGACGCAGCTCCAGCAGGATCCGCTCGACCCGGCGGTCCTCAGCGGCGAGGCGTTCGCGGCCCTGGGCGGGGGTGCGGCCCTCGGCGAGGGCGCGGGCGTAGGCGGCGGGGTGCTTGGCGTTCCACCAGCGGACGCCGCCGACGTGGCTGTGCGCGCCGGGGCCGGCGCCCCACCAGTCGCCGCCGGTCCAGTACAGCTCGTTGTGGCGGCAGCGGCCCTCGGGGGTGGTGGACCAGTTGGAGACCTCGTACCAGGAGTAGCCGGCCGCGGTCAGCGCCTCCTCGGCGATCAGGTAGCGGTCGGCGTGCACGTCGTCGTCGATCATCGGCAGTTCGCCGCGCCCGACCCGGGCGGCCAGCCGGGTGCCCTCCTCGACGATCAGCGAGTAGGCGGAGACGTGGTCCGGGCCCGCGCCGATCGCGGCGGCCAGGGAGGCCCGCCAGTCGTCGTCGGACTCGCCGGGGGTGCCGTAGATGAGGTCGAGGTTGACGTGCTCGAAGCCCGCCGCGCGCGCCTCGGCGACGCAGGCCTCGGGGCGGCCGGGGGTGTGGTGGCGGTCGAGCAGCTGCAGCACGTGCGGGCGGGCCGACTGCATGCCGAAGGAGATCCGGTTGTAGCCGCCCTCGCGCAGCTCCGCCAGGTACGCCGGGTCCACGGACTCCGGGTTCGCCTCGGTGGTGACCTCGGCCCCCTCGGCGAGCCCGAACTCCTCGCGGATCGCGGCGAGCATCCGCACCAGGTCGCGGGCGGGCAGCAGGGTCGGGGTGCCGCCGCCCAGGAAGACGGTGCGCACCGGCGGGGCGGCGTCGCCGAGCACCCGTCGGGCCAGCCGGACCTCGGCGACCACGTTGTCCGCGTAGGTCTCCTGGGAGGCGACCGTGCCGGAGGAGCGCAGCTCGGTGGCGGTGTAGGTGTTGAAGTCGCAGTAGCCGCAGCGGCTGGCGCAGTACGGCACGTGCAGGTAGAAGCCGAACGGACGCGAGCCCAGCCCGTCGAGGGCGTGCGCGGGCAGGGAGCCGTCGGACGGTACCGGTTCACCGTCGGGGAGTGCGGAGGGCATGACCCCATTGTCCCGTACGGCCGGAGTGATCCCCCCGGGCCGTACGGGACGGCGTGAGCACGCGGCACAGCCGGGCCGGGCTCAGGCCTCGTTGGCGCCCGCGTACATCGCGGTGACCGCGTCCGCGTAGGTCCGCTCGACCACCGGGCGCTTGATCTTCAGGCTCGGGGTGAGCTCGCCGTGCTCGACGTCCAGGTCGCGCGGCAGCAGGTGGAACCGCTTGATCGTCTGCCAGCGCTGCAGCGAGCCGTTCAGCCGCCGGACGAAGCCCTCGATCAGCTCGTGGGTCCGCGGGTCGGCCGTCACCTCGGCGTACGAGCTTCCGGCCATCCCGTGCTCGGCGGCCCACGGCATGATCACGGCCTCGTCCAGGCCGATCAGCGCGGTGCAGAAGTTGCGGCCGTTGCCGATCACCAGGATGTTGCTGACGAACGGGCAGACCGCCTTGAACTTGCCCTCCACCTCGCTCGGCGCGACGTACTTGCCGCCGGAGGTCTTGAACAGGTCCTTCTTGCGGTCGGTGATCCGCAGGAAGCCGTCCGGGGACAGCTCGCCGATGTCCTCGGTGTGGAACCAGCCGTCCGACTCCAGCACCTCGGCGGTCTTCTCCGGCAGGTTGTGGTAGCCGCGCATCACCCCGGGACCGCGCAGCAGGATCTCGCCGTCCTCGGCGATCCGCACCTCGGTGCCCGGCAGCGGACGGCCCACCGTGCCGACCCGGATGTCCTCGGCCCGGTTGACGCAGGACCCGGCGCTGGTCTCGGACAGGCCGTAGCCCTCCAGGATCGGCACGCCCGCGCCGACGAAGAAGTAGCCGATCTCGGGCGCCAGCGCGGCACTGCCGGACACCGCCCCGCGCAGCCGGCCGCCGAACGCGGCCCGGATCTTCGAGTACACCAGCCGGTCGGCGAGCGCGTGCTTCAGCCGCAGCCCCAGCGGGGCGGTGCCGACCCCGGTCGCCACCCGGCTCTCCTGCACCGCGCGGGCGTGGGCGCGGGCCGTGCCGGCCGCCCACAGGAAGATCTTGTACTTGGCGCCGCCCTCGGCCCTGGCCTTGCCGGCGATGCCGTTGTAGACCTTCTCGAAGATCCGCGGCGCCGAGGCCATCACGGTCGGCCGGATCACCGGCAGGTTGTGGATGATCCGGTCCACCCGGCCGTCCAGCGCCATCACGTGGCCGGTGGCGATCTGCCCCGAGATCAGGGTCTTGCCGAACACGTGCGACAGCGGCAGCCACATGAACTGCACGTCGTCGGCGGCCAGCAGCCCGCTGGCCTCCTGGGCCCGCCCCTCGTACGCCCAGCAGTCGTGCACCAGCCGCACGCCCTTGGGGCGGCCGGTGGTGCCGGAGGTGTAGATCAGGGTCGCCAGCTGCTCCTTGTCGAGCGCGGCGACCGCCTTCTCGACCGCGTCCGGGTGCGCGGCCAGGTGCTCGGCGCCGAGCACCTCCAGCGCGGCGAAGGAGAGCACCCTCAGCCGGCCGGCCTCCGGCGGCCCGTCGGGCGCGTCGAAGAGCACCACCGTCTCCAGCGCGGGCAGCCGGTCCAGCTCCGCGACCACCTTGTCCAGCTGGGCGGTGTTCTCGGCGAACATCGCCCGGGAGCCGGAGTCGGAGAGGATGAACGCGGTCTCGTCGGCATTGGTGCTCGGGTAGACGGCCGTGGTGGCCGCGCCCGCGCACATGTTGCCGAGGTCGGCCAGGACCCACTCCAGCCGGGTGGAGGAGGCCAGCGCGACCCGGTCCTCGGCCTCGATGCCCAGCGACAGCAGACCCGCCGCCACCGCGTACACCCGGGTCGCGGCCTGTGCCCAGGTCAGCGACCGCCACTGCTCGGCGCCGGGGGTGCTGTCCGCCGCGTGCTCGTCCACCGGCACCGGGTAGCGGTAGGCCTCACCGCCGGGGGTCAGCGCGACCCGCTCCTGGAACAGATGGGCGACGGAGGTCGGGCGCCCGGCGACGAGGTCGGGACGGCCGGAGTCGATCAGGGACTGCGCGGAACTCAACGAGGACCTCCGGGGGCGGGTGGCCGTCCGATGGACGTGGAGGGACGGGTCTGCGGCTGGGACCGGCACCACGGACGGGACGCGCGGCGGCCGTGGGGGCGGTCGCCGGCCCGCCTGACGCAAACCGGGCCGGTACCAGTGAGTAACAAGAGGGCTGTCAGCAGCCTAGGGGGAAACCGGTCATTCCGTAAGAGGGCGGGCCGAGCTGGCACCCTCCCGAACCATCGGTGCACGGCACCACCCCGCCGCCCGGAACGTTCGGCAAAGAGCCGGACAAAGATCCGGCTCGCTTGCCCGGAATCGGCTGTACGAGCCCTCCGAACAACGAGAATTGGGATGCCAAAGCCGCCGCCGACGACAAGAGTGAGCCAGTGCTGATCAGACTGCTAAGGGCGTATCTCCGCCCCTATTCCCGACCGATCACCCTGCTGGTGCTGCTCCAGCTGGTGTCCACCCTCGGGCTGCTCTACCTGCCCACGCTCAACGCCGACATCATCGACAGCGGCGTGATCAAGGGAGACACCGGCTACATCCTGCAGGTGGGCGCCGTGATGATCGGCGTCACCGTCCTCCAGACCCTCTGCTCGATCTGCGCCGTCTACTACGGGGCCCGCACCGCCATGGCCGTCGGCCGCGACATCCGCGCCGCCGTCTTCGACCGCGTGCAGGGCTTCTCCGCCCGCGAGGTCGGCCAGTTCGGCGCCCCGTCCCTGATCACCCGCACCACCAACGACGTCCAGCAGGTCCAGATGCTGGTCCTGATGTCGTTCACCATGATGGTCGCGGCACCGATCATGTGCGTCGGCGGCATCATCATGGCCCTCAACCAGGACGTGCCGCTCTCCGGCCTGCTGCTGGCCGTCGTCCCCGCCCTCGCGGTCGTGGTCGCCGTGCTCGTGCGCCAGCTCCGCCCGCGCTTCCGCAGCATGCAGGAGAAGATCGACACCGTGAACCGGGTGCTGCGCGAGCAGATCACCGGCATCCGGGTGATCCGCGCCTTCGTCAAGGACGACCACGAGCAGAACCGCTTCGCCGACGCCAACGAGGACCTCACCGGCGTCTCGCTGCAGGTCGGCAAGCTGATGGCCTACCTCTTCCCGAGCGTGATGCTGGTCGTCAACGTCTCCAGCGTCGCCGTCCTGTGGTTCGGCGCCCACCGGATCAACAGCGGCGACATGGAGATCGGCGCGCTCACCGCGTTCCTCTCCTACCTGCTGCAGATCCTGATGAGCGTCATGATGGCCACCTTCATGTTCATGATGGTGCCGCGCGCCGAGGTCTGCGCCGAACGCATCCAGGAAGTGCTCGGCACCGACTCCAGCGTCGTACCGCCCACCGACCCCGTCACCGAGGTGCTGCGCCGCGGCCACCTCGAACTGCGCGAGGTCGACTTCCGCTACCCCGGGGCCGAGGCCTCCGTCCTGCGCGGCATCGACATCACCGCCCGCCCCGGCGAGACCACCGCCGTCATCGGCTCCACCGGCAGCGGCAAGTCCACCCTGCTCGGCCTCGTCCCCCGGCTCTTCGACGTCAGCTCCGGCCAGGTCCTGCTCGGCGGCGTCGACGTCCGGGAACTCGACCCCGGCGCCGTCTCGGACAGCGTCGGACTCGTCCCGCAGAAGCCCTACCTGTTCACCGGCACCGTCGCCAGCAACCTCCGCTACGGCCGGCCCGACGCCACCGACGAGGAGCTCTGGCACGCGCTGGAGATCGCGCAGGCCAAGGAGTTCGTCGAGAAGTTCCCCGAGGGACTCGACGCGCCCATCGCCCAGGGCGGCGGCAACGTCTCCGGCGGCCAGCGCCAGCGCCTGGCCATCGCCCGCACCCTGGTGCGCCGGCCCGACATCTACCTCTTCGACGACTCCTTCTCCGCGCTCGACTACGCCACCGACGCCAAGCTGCGCAAGGCGCTCGCCCGCGAGACCACCGAGGCGACCGTCGTGATCGTGGCCCAGCGCGTCTCCACCATCCGCGACGCCGACCGGATCATCGTCCTCGACGAGGGCTCCGTGGTCGGCACCGGCACCCACGGCGAGCTCATGGCCGGCAACCCGACGTACCGGGAGATCGTGCTCTCCCAGCTCACCGAGCAGGAGGCGGCGTGACCAGCCCCGACAGGCCCGCACCCGGGTCCGGCAACACCCCCGGCGGACGGCCGGGCGGACCGGGCGGCCCCGGTGGACCGGGAGCACCGGGCGGCCCGGGCGGCCCCGGCGGACGTCCGGACTTCGCCAAGGCGCCGGGCGGACGACCCGGCGGGCGGCCCGGCGGACCGGGCGGCCCGGGCGGCGCACCGGCCGGTGACTCCCAGTCCGCCGCCGCGCGCCGCGGCCCCGCCGGACCCGGCCGCTTCATGGGCGGTCAGGGCGCCGAGAAGTCCATGGACTTCAAGACCTCCGGCAAGCGGCTGCTCAAGCTGCTCCGCCCCGAACGCGCCCTGATCGCCGGCGTCCTCGGCCTCGGCGTCCTCAGCATCGGCGCCGCCATCGTCGGCCCCAAGATCCTCGGCCACGCCACGGACCTCATCTTCGCCGGCGTCGTCAGCACCCGCTTCCCGGCCGGCTCCTCCAAGGAGCAGATCGTCGACGCCATGCGCGCCCGCGGCGACGGCGACCTCGCCAACCTGATCTCCTCGGTCGACTTCACCCCCGGCCAGGGCATGGACTTCGACGCCATCGGCGGCGTCCTGCTCTGGGTCCTCGCCATCTACGTCGCCTCCGCCGTCTTCGGCATCGTCCAGGGCCGCCTCGCCGCCCGCGCCATCCAGCGCGTCGGCTACCGGCTGCGCCAGGACACCGAGGCCAAACTCGCCCGGCTGCCGCTCAGCTACTTCGACAAGCAGCCCCGCGGCGAGGTCCTCAGCCGCGTCACCAACGACATCGACAACATCAGCCAGACCATGCAGCAGACCACCGGCCAGGTGATCAACTCGCTGCTCACCGTCGTCGGCGTGCTCGCCATGATGTTCTGGATCTCCTGGCTGCTCGCGCTGATCGCGCTGATCGCCGTCCCGCTGTCCGTCGTGGTCGCCACCCGGGTGGGCAAGCGCGCCCAGCCCCAGTTCGTCCAGCAGTGGCGCTCCACCGGACAGCTCAACGCGCACATCGAGGAGATGTACACCGGCCACACCCTGGTCAAGGTCTTCGGCCGGCAGAAGGAGTCCGCCGAGACCTTCCGCGAGCACAACGAGGCGCTCTACGCCTCCAGCTTCAAGGCCCAGTTCATCTCCGGCATCATCCAGCCCGCGATGATGCTCATCGGCAACCTCCAGTACGTGCTCATCGCCGTCGTCGGCGGTCTGCGGGTGGCCAGCGGCGCCCTGTCCATCGGCGACGTCCAGGCCTTCATCCAGTACTCCCGGCAGTTCAGCCAGCCGCTCACCCAGGTCGCCAGCATGGCCAACCTGGTGCAGTCCGGTGTCGCCTCCGCCGAACGCGTCTTCGAACTCCTCGACTCGGCCGAGCAGACCCCCGAACCGGCCATGCCGGAACGCCCCGACACCCTGCGCGGCCGGGTGGTCTTCCAGGACGTCGCGTTCCGCTACGACCCCGACAAGCCGCTCATCGAGGACCTCTCGCTCAAGGTCGAACCCGGCCAGACCGTCGCCATCGTCGGCCCCACCGGCGCCGGCAAGACCACCATGGTCAACCTGCTGATGCGGTTCTACGAGGTCAGCTCCGGACGGATCACCCTCGACGGCGTCGACATCGCCGCCATGTCCCGCGAGGACCTGCGCTCCGGGATCGGCATGGTCCTCCAGGACACCTGGCTGTTCGGCGGCACCATCGCCGACAACATCGCCTACGGCGCCGAGGGGGCCACCCGCGAGCAGGTCGTCGAGGCCGCCCGGGCCGCCCACGTCGACCGCTTCGTCCGCACCCTGCCGGACGGCTACGACACGGTCATCGACGACGAGGGCACCGGCGTCAGCGCCGGCGAGAAGCAGCTCATCACCATCGCCCGCGCCTTCCTCGCCCAGCCGTCGATCCTGGTCCTCGACGAGGCCACCAGCTCCGTCGACACCCGCACCGAGGTGCTCATCCAGCGGGCCATGGCCCGGCTGCGCACCGGCCGCACCAGCTTCGTCATCGCCCACCGGCTCTCCACCATCCGGGACGCCGACGTGATCCTGGTGATGGAGAACGGCTCCATCGTCGAGCAGGGCGACCACGACGAGCTGATCGCCGCCGACGGGGCCTACGCCCGGCTCTACCAGGCGCAGTTCGCCGAGGCGGTCGCCGAGGTCGAGTAGCACCCCGCCGCGGCCGCGCGTCCTCCGCGCGCGCCGCCCGCTTCCCGTCCCGTCCCGGCGAACCCGGGGCGTCCGGCCCGACGGCCGGACGCCCCGGGTTCCCGCACGTCCGGGCCGTCCCACCCGGCCGCTCCGAAGGGCGGGGCGCTACCGTGGGGCCGTGAGTGACGACCCGTCGGCGAGGAACGCCGCGCCCAGCACCGGCAGCACCGGCCGCAGCAGCACCGGCAGCAGTGCCACCGGCAGCACCCGCCGCAGCAGCACCGGCCGCGGCGGCACCGGCCGCGGCGGCACCGAAGCGGCGCCCGCCGGCCGCACCGCCCCGGACGCCTTCGAGGCCAACCGGCGCTACCTCGGCTCCGTCGCCTACCGGATGCTCGGCTCCTTCACCGACGCCGAGGACGTCCTCCAGGAAGCCTGGCTGCGCTGGCGCGCCGCCGACCGCGCCGACGTCGCCGACCCCCGCGCCTTCCTCACCACCGTCGTCACCCGCCTCTGCTACGACCAGCTCGGCTCGGCCCGCGCCCGCCGCGAGTCCTACTACGGCGAATGGCTGCCCGAACCGTCCGTCTCCTACCAGAGCGGCCCCGCCTCCCCCGCCGAACTCGCCGAACTCGGCGAATCCGTCTCGCTGGCCCTGCTCGCCGTCCTCGAACAGCTCACCCCCGCCGAACGCGCCGCCTTCGTGCTGCACGACGTCTTCGCCGTCGGCTTCGACGAGATCGCCGCCTCCCTCGACCGCAGCCCCGACGCCGCCCGGCAGCTCGCCTCCCGCGCCCGCCGCCGGGTCAAGGACGGCAGCCGCCGGGCCACCGCCGACCCCTCCGAGCACCGGCAGGCCGTCGAGGCCTTCGCCGCCGCCACCGCCCGCGGCGACATCGAGGGCCTGCTCGCCGTCCTCGACCCCGAGGTGGTCTGGCACTCCGACGGCGGCGGCCTCGTCACCGCCGGCGCCCGCCCGGTGTTCGGCGCCGACAAGGTCTCCCGGCTCGTCGCCGGCCTGGTCGCCAAGTGGGGCACCCCCGACACCGTCATCGAGTTCGCGCTGGTCAACGGCGAACCCGGCCTCGTCTGGTACCTGCAGCCGGGCGTGGTCGGCGGCGTGGTCGGCTTCACCGTCGCGGACGGCCGGATCACCTCGGCGTACACCGTGGTCAACCCGGAGAAGCTCACCCACCTCAACCCCGCCACCACCACGCCGGAGGTGTGACGCAGGTCACCGTCACAGTCCGACGGGCTCCGTCGTCCCCCTTCCGAACACGCGGAGAGCGCTCCCCGGGCCACCCCGGGGGCGCCGGGAGGACGCCGCCGACGGCGCCACGAAGGAGCGGGACGACATGACCGAGAAGCAGATCGTCGTACTGGGTGCCGGCTACGCGGGCCTCGCCGCCGCCACCCGCGCCGGAAAGCGCGGGCAGGTCACCCTGATCGCCCCCGAGCAGCGGCTCCTGCACCGCATCCGGCAGCACGAGACCGCCGCCGGGCACCCCGAGCACCGGCCCGCCCTCACCGAGGTGCTGCGCGGACGCGCCGTCCGCCACATCGCGGCCCGCGCCACCGCGATCGACCTCGACGGCCGCAAGATCGTCCTCGACACCGGCGAGGTCGTCGCCTACGACACCCTCGTCCACGCCCTCGGCAGCCGCACCGCCTGGCACGGCGTCCCCGGCGCCGCCGAACACGCCTACCCGGCCGAACGCGCCGCCGGGATCGCCGAACGGCTGCGCACCGCCGACCGCCCCGGCACCGTCGCCGTGGTCGGCGGCGGCGCCACCGGCATCGAGATCGCCGCCGAACTCGGCGAGGCCCACCCCGACTGGACCGTGCGGATCGTCGCCGCCGACCAGGTCGGCGGCTGGTTCTCGGCCAAGGGCCGCGGCCACGTCCACCGGGTGCTGCGCGGGCTCGGGGTCGCGATCCACGAGCACACCGCCGTCACCGCCGTCGACACCGGGGGCCTCACCACCACCGACGGCCGGATCCCCGCCGACCTCGTCGTCTGGGCCGCCTCGATGGAACCGCACCCGCTCGCCGCCGAGGCCGGTCTCGCCGTCACCCCCGCCGGCCGGGCGATCGTCGACGACCACCTGCGGTCGGTCTCGCACCCCGAGGTGTACGTGATCGGCGACGCCGCCGAGGTCACCGTCCCCGGCACCGGCACCCTCCGGATGGGCTGCGCCACCGCCCTGCCGCAGGGCCAGTACCTGGGCAAGGTGCTCGCCGGACGCAGCGACAAGCCGTTCGCCTTCCGCTACGCCGTGCAGTGCCTGAGCCTCGGCCGGCGCGACGGACTGGTCCAGCTGATCCACGGCGACGACTCGATGCGGCCCGGCGCGCTGACCGGGCGGACCGGGCGGCTGGTCAAGGCGGCGATCCTGAAGACCGTGGTGATGTCGCTGCGCTGACGGGCCCGGGCGGCGACGCGGGGACGCGGGCGCCCGGCGACGCGGGCGCCCGGCGACGCGGGCGCCCGGCGACGCGGGCGTCCGGCGACGCGGGCGTCCGGCGACGCACGCGCGAGGGGCCCGGGACGCGGTCTGCGTCCCGGGCCCCTCGTGGTGGCGCCGCGGGCTACTTCTTCTCGCCCTTGGGGGTCTCGGCGTCGGTGGACAGCGCGGCGATGAAGGCCTCCTGCGGGACCTCCACCCGGCCGACCATCTTCATCCGCTTCTTGCCCTCCTTCTGCTTCTCCAGCAGCTTCCGCTTGCGGGAGATGTCACCGCCGTAGCACTTGGCGAGGACGTCCTTGCGGATGGCGCGGACGGTCTCACGGGCGATCACCCGGGAGCCGATCGCGGCCTGGATCGGCACCTCGAACTGCTGGCGCGGGATCAGCTTCTGCAGCTTGCCGGCCATCATCACGCCGTAGCCGTAGGCCTTGTCCTTGTGCACGATCGCGGAGAACGCGTCCACCGCGTCGCCGTGCAGCAGGATGTCGACCTTGACCAGGTCGGCGGTCTGCTCGCCGATGGGCTCGTAGTCGAGGGAGGCGTACCCGCGGGTCTTGGACTTCAGCTGGTCGAAGAAGTCGAAGACGATCTCCGCGAGCGGGAGGGTGTAGCGCAGCTCGACCCGGTCCTCGGACAGGTAGTCCATGCCCTGGAGGTTGCCGCGGCGGGACTGGCACAGCTCCATGATCGCGCCGACGAACTCGTTCGGCGCCAGGATGGTGCCGCGCACGACCGGCTCGTACACCTCGGCGATCTTGCCGGCCGGGAACTCGCTCGGGTTGGTGACGGTGTGCTCGGTGCCGTCCTCCATGATCACCCGGTAGACCACGTTCGGGGCGGTGGAGATGAGGTCGAGGTTGAACTCGCGCTCCAGGCGCTCCCGGATGATCTCCAGGTGCAGCAGGCCGAGGAAGCCGCAGCGGTAGCCGAAGCCGAGCGCGACCGAGGTCTCCGGCTCGTACACCAGCGCCGCGTCGTTCAGCCGCAGCTTGTCCAGGGCGTCGCGCAGCAGCGGGTAGTCCGAGCCGTCCAGCGGGTAGAGGCCGGAGAAGACCATCGGGCGCGGGTCCTTGTAGCCGCCCAGCGCCTCGGTCGCACCCTTGTGCATCGAGGTGATGGTGTCACCGACCTTGGACTGCCGGACGTCCTTCACACCGGTGATGATGTAGCCCACCTCGCCGACGCCCAGGCCGTCGGCGACCTTCGGCTCCGGCGAGATGACGCCGATCTCCAGCAGCTCGTGGGTGGCGCCGGTGGACATCATCGCGATGCGCTCGCGCTTGGTCAGCTGGCCGTCCACGACACGGACGTAGGTGACCACGCCGCGGTAGGAGTCGTACACCGAGTCGAAGATCATCGCGCGGGCCGGGGCGTCCTTGACGCCGACCGGGGCCGGGACGGTGTTGACGATGTGGTCCAGCAGGTCCTCGACACCGAGACCGGTCTTGGCGCTGACCTGGAGCACGTCGGACGGGTCGCAGCCGATGATGTGGGCGATCTCCGCGGCGTACTTCTCCGGCTGCGCGGCCGGCAGGTCGATCTTGTTCAGCACCGGGACGATCGTGAGGTCGTTCTCCAGCGCCAGGTACAGGTTGGCGAGGGTCTGTGCCTCGATGCCCTGGGCCGCGTCGACGACCAGGATGGTGCCCTCGCAGGCCGCGAGGGAGCGCGACACCTCGTACGTGAAGTCCACGTGGCCCGGGGTGTCGATCATGTTGAGGATGTGCGTGTTCCCGGCGTGGGGACCGGTCCTCGGCGCCCACGGGAGACGGACGGCCTGCGACTTGATCGTGATGCCGCGCTCGCGCTCGATGTCCATGCGGTCGAGGTACTGGGCGCGCATCTGCCGCGGGTCGACCACACCGGTGATCTGCAGCATCCGGTCGGCGAGGGTCGACTTGCCGTGGTCGATGTGGGCGATGATGCAGAAGTTGCGGATCAGCGCCGGGTCGGTACGGCTGGGCTCTGGCACATTGCTGGGGGTCGCGGGCACCTTGGTCCGATTCTCCGTTGGTCCGGGGGCCGGGGGTGTCCGGATCATCGCTGACCGGCTTCCCGGGCGACCGGACGGTCGTCCGATCGAGATAGTTCCTCCCATCTTCCCACCTCCCGCGGGCGGACCGCGCGCCACCCGTCGGCTTCGGGCCGCCCGGGGGCCCGCGGGGGCTGCGCCGCGGGGTGACCGCGGGGTGGCTGCGGGGCGCGCCGGCAGGGGGTCGGGGTAGCGGGGCGGCGGGGTGGGGCTGCGGGACGAGGGGCCGGGCGGGGAGGCAGGATGGCGGGCCATGATCCTCGAAAGCGCTCTGCTCGACGTCCTGCCCGGCCAGGAGGAGGAATTCCTCGCCGCCTTCACCGAGGCCCGCCCCCTGATCGCCGGCCGGCCCGGATTCCGCTCGCTGGCCCTGCGCCGCTGCCTGGACGAGGGGCGCGGCTCCCGCTTCCTGCTCCAGGTGGAGTGGGAGAACCTCACCGACCACACCGAGGGGTTCCGCCGCTCCCCCGAGTACCAGCGGTGGCGCGAGCTGCTGCACCACTTCTACCGGCCGTTCCCCGAGGTCGAGCACTACGGCGAGCCGCTCCTGCGGGCCTGACCGGCACCCGGCGCGCGGCCCGCGTCCGCGGTACGTCCACCGCGCGCCCGCGCCGTGCCCGCCCGGTTTGGGCCGGGCCCGCCCGCCCTGGTAGCGTTGGCGGCTGCACCTGGCCCCGGCATGCCCTCTCAGCTGGTCCGAGCGCCGCTGGTGCAGCCCTCCCAGCCTCCGGCCGGGAGACCCCCAGAACCGATTTCACAGACTGAGGCACTTTCGTGGCGAACATCAAGTCCCAGATCAAGCGCAACAAGACCAACGAGAAGGCGCGCCTGCGCAACAAGGCCGTCAAGTCCTCGCTGAAGACCGCTCTGCGCAAGGCCCGTGAGGCCGCTGCCGCCGGCGAGACCGAGAAGGCCACCGAGCTGGCCCGCGCCGCCTCCAAGGCGCTGGACAAGGCCGTGAGCAAGGGCGTCATCCACGCCAACCAGGCCGCCAACAAGAAGTCGGCCATCACCAAGCGCGTCAACACCGCCGTCCAGGCCTGACGCCTCGGGGCCGCACGACGGCCCCACCCCTCGGGACGCCCGGCCCTCTACCCGGAACCCCCGAGGCGCACAACAGACTTCGCACCGCACGCGGCCTGCGTTCGCCACGCGGGTGCGGTGCACAGGGATTGACCGGAAGTACCTGCCCGCAGGACTTCCCGCCACTGCCCGCCCGGTACACACCGGGCGGGCAGTCGGCGTTTCCGGGGCCCGTCCGGGCGGGGGCGGGAACCGGGGCGGGCGGGGGCGGGAACCAGGGCGGCCCGCTCGCCGTCGCTTTCCGGGAACGGTCGCCCGGCCCGGCGGATAGGGTCGGGTCTCCGGCACCCACGTCGCAGGCCCGAGGGGGGCACACATTGGGGACACCGCCGCCGCCGTCATCACCTTCACCGGCACCGTCGCCGTCGCCGCAGAACGGATCCGGTTTCGCCGGCTTCCCGCAGCAGCCGCCGGCTCCCAGCAGCCCGCCCGGCTTCGGCCCGCCACCCGGCCTCCCCAGTGCGCCCGGCGCACCTGGAGCACCTGGAGCACCCACGGTGCCCGGTGCGGCGGCGGTGGCCGGCGCTCCCGCCCCGGGCGGCCGCCGGAGCGGCGGGCTGCGGCGCAACGCGACCTGGGCGTTCGTCGGCGCGATCCTCGCCTCGGCGGTCTGGACCGGCACCGTGCTCGTGGTGCCCGGCCTCGTCGACGACGGGTCCTCGGCGAAGAGCCTCCGCGGCTACCACGCGGTCGACCGGATCTGCGACTCGGGCAAGCTCACGGCGTTCCGCGGCAAGTACAAGATGGTGGACAACTACCCGCTGGAACACGTCGGCCGCACCGACTCCATGGACGTCATGCGCTGCTACGCGCTGATGAAGCGCACCCCGTCCGACAGCGAGACCACCGACTACGCCACCCTCGACATCCGGGCCGAACTGCACCGGACCGTCGACTCCGCTCCGGAGTTCGCCGCCCTGCGGCAGTACTTCGAGCAGCAGAAGTACGAGATCACGCCCGTGCCGGGCCTCGGTGAGGAGGCCTACCTCGCCTACGGCGACGAACCGACCAGCTCGGACAAGACCTTCCACGACATCAACTACTACCTGCAGGTCCGGGACGGCGGCATGACGTACTCGCTGTACTGGACGGACAACTACCAGGTCGGCAAGAACCACACCCTGGACCGGGAGACCGTGCGCAAGGCCATGCTCGACGACACGCGGGACATGCTCAAGGCGATCGGCGGCCCGTAGCCGGGGGCGGGGCCGTAGCCCGGGGGCCGGGGCCGTCGCCGGGCCCCGGCGGGCTCAGTACGAGGGCTGCCGGGAACCGGCCCTGGCGGCCCTCGCCACCGCGACCACCGCGCGCTCGAGGGCGAAGGCCGGGTCGTCGGAGCCGCCCTTGACGGCGGCGTCCGCCTGCGCGATCGCCGTCAGCGCCACGGCCACGCCGTCGCCCGTCCAACCGCGCATCTGCTGGCGGACCCGCTCCACCTTCCACGGCGGCATGCCCAGCTCACGGGCCAGGTCGCCCGGGCGCATGTTGCGCCCGGCCGTCGCCAGCCGCCCGATGCTCCGCACGCCGGACGCCAGCGCGTAGGTGATACCGGTCGGCGGCTGGCCGACCGCCAGGGCCCAGCGCAGGCGCTCCAGCGCCTCGGCGGCCCGGCCGGTGACCGCCAGGTCCGCCACCTCGAAGCCGGTGGCCTCGGCCCGGCCGCTGTAGTAGCGGGCCACCACGGTCTCGTCGATGGTGCCCTCGACATCGGAGGTCAGCTGGCTGCACGCGGCCGCCAGCTCGCGCAGGTCGCTGCCGAGCGCGTCCAGCAGGGCCTGGCAGGCCTCCTGCGTCGCCGATCGGCCGAGGGTGCGGAACTCACCCTTCACGAAGGTCAGCCGCTCGCCCGCCTTGGCGAGCTTGGCGCAGGCCACCTCGCGGCCGCCGGCCTTTCGGCCCGCGTCCAGCAGGCCCTTGCCCTTGGCACCGCCCGCGTGCACCAACACCATGATCACTTCTTCGGCGGGGGCCTCGATGTACGCCTTGACCTCCTTCACGGAGTCGGCGGAGAGGTCCTGCGCGGCCCGGACCACGATGACCTTGCGCTCGGCGAAGAGCGAGGGGGTGGTGAGCTCGGCCAGGCTGCCGGGCTGAAGGCCCCCGGGCGGGAGGTCCCGCACGTCGGTGTCCGGGTCGGCGGCCTTCGCCGCGGCCACCACCTGCGCCACCGCGCGGTCCAGCAGCAGCTCCTCCTGGCCGACCGCGAGGGTCAGCGGGGCGAGCAGGTCGTCGGGTGCACTCTTCCTGGCCATCGCCTACCAGCATCCCACGGGGCACGGACAGCTCCGGCCGCCCTGGAGAATGGACGGGTGACCGAACACTCCACCACCGAGCCCGTGGCCGAGCCCACTGCCGATCCCAGCGCCGAGTCCGTTGCCGGCGACGCGGCCGCGGGCGCAACCGACGTGCCGGACGACTTCGACCCGCACGCCCGGCAGCTGCTCGTCCTGCCCGACCGCGATGCCGCCGAGGAGGCCGCCGAGGAGCTCGGCGCCGACCATCCCGACCTCGACGAGCCGGAGATCGTCCGGGACGCCCTCGCCGGGGAGGACGACGCCGAGGACGCCCAGTGGCTGGTGGTCGTGGAACCCCCCGAGCACGGCTGGACCCCGGCCCTCCTCCAGGCCCTCGACACCGTCGCCGCCTCCCACGACGGCTGGCGCGAGCAGCACTGACCCGTCCCCTCGGGTGGGGCACCTCGCGTGGGAAGTCGGCCGGGCCGACTTCCCACGCGAGGTGCTCGGTGCTCCTGGTGCGTCGGCCCGCTCCGGTTCGTCCCTCCCCGTTGCGCTCCGGGCGGGCCCGGAGCGCAACGGGATGCCTTCTCCTGGCCTCGGCCGGAGGGGCCCGCGGTCCGGCCGGGCCTGGCCCGGCCGCATCTGCTCTCCTCTCGCCGGCTGCCTGTCCTCGCCGGGCCCGAGCGCGCCGCTCGGGCCCGGCGGGAAGAATCGTTTCTGCTGGGCCCGCCCCCGCCCCTCCTCCCCAACCCCGACCCCCGATTTCCCACCCCCACTCTCGGGGTCGGGGAGGAAGGCGGTGGTGGACGTCACCCGGGCGGCGCGCGGGGGCCGTGGCCCCCGCGCGCCGCCTGCGCGGTGCCGGGCGCTGCCGCCCGGGTGGAGCGGGGCCCGGACCGGCCGTGGCCGGGGCGGTCCCCGCGCGGGTGGACGGAGGCACCGAGGTCGCCCGGGCCGGCACCGGTCACGGCGATGTCGCCCGCCCGGTCCGTACGCAGCACCGTGGCGCCCAGAGCCCTCAGCCGGTCCACCGTCCGCGGCGACGGATGACCGTACGGATTGCCCTCCCCGCAGGAGATCAGAGCCAGCCGAGGGCTCAATGCCCCGATCAGGGACCAGTCCTGATAGGCCGAGCCGTGGTGCGCCACCTTCATCACGTCCACCTCGTCCTCCTTCCCGGCCACCCTCAGCCGGCTCAGCAGCGCTTCCTGGGCCGGCGGCTCCAGGTCGCCCAACAGGACGAAACGCAGACCTCCCGCCACCGCCACCCTCAGCACGACACTCGCGTTGTTGGGACCCGACACCACCGCGGACTCCTCTCCGTCCGGCCACAGCACCTCCCACGACACCCCCGGCCCCGCCGACCGGCGCTCCCCCGGAGCGGCCCGTACCAACGGGACCCCGGCCCGCGCCACCCAGTCCGCGACCCGGGCGGCCTCGCCCGGCGGATCGTCCACCGCCGTGCCCTCCACCACCCCGACCCTCCGGCCGCGCAGTACTCCCGGCAGCCCCTCGACGTGGTCCGCGTGGAAGTGTGTCGCCAGGAAGAGCGGCACCCGGTCGATCCCGAGATCACGCAGACAGCGGTCGGCCTCCTGCGGATCCGGCCCCGCGTCCACCACCACCGCGCTGTCCGGCGGTCCCCCGCCCTCGGGCGGCACCGGCAGCACCACCATGTCGCCCTGCCCCACGTCGCACATGACCAGCCGCCAGCCGGGCGGCGGCCAGCCGGTCGCGATCCGGGCCAGCGGCGGTGGCCGCAGCAGCACTGCCAGCAGGACCAGCAGCAGCGCTCCGGTCACCACCGGACGGGTCCATCCGCCCGGGGAGCGCCATCGGCGGGGCCCGGGCGGGCGCCGGGGCAGCAGCAACGGAACCGTCCAGCACAGTGCGGCCGTGCCGACGGCGAGGCTCACCGTGCCGAACCACCCGACCGGCCAGGACAGTCGGCCACCGGGCAGTTCGGCGCCGTGTCGCGCCACCGAGGCCAGCCAGCCGGTCGGCACGGCGGCGGGCTCGGCGAGGAGCCGGGCCAGTGCCGGAGACACCGGGTCGGCGGTCAGGACCGCGAAGCCGAGCAGCGTGGCCGGGGCCACCGCCAGTTCGGCCAGCAGATTGCACGGGATCCCGACCAGGCTGACGTGTCCGGAGAGGAGCACCGTCACCGGCGCGCAGAGCGCCTGGGCCGCGGCCGTCGCACCGACCGCGCCCGCGAGGTGCCGCGGCCAGCCCCGTGCCCGGAGGGCGTCCGCCCAACGCGGGCCGAGCACCAGCAGCCCGGCTGTGGCGAGCACCGACAGCAGGAAGCCGAGGGAGCGGGCCAGGTACGGGTCGAGGAGGACCAGCAGCAGCACGGTGCCGGCCAGCGCCGGCACCGCCCGGCGCGGACGGCCGGTGGCCAGCGCCAGCAGGCCGATCAGGCCGGTACCGGCCGCCCTGAGCACGCTGGGCTCGGGGCGGCAGATCGTGACGAAGGCCAGGATCACGGCCGCCCCCACCAGGGCCGTGGTTCGCAGCGGGATCCCGAGCAGGGCGGCGAGTCCGCGTCGCTCGGCAGTCCCGGCACGACCCGGGGCGCCGAGCAGCACCCCCAGCACGATCGCGAGATTGGCCCCGCTGACGGCCACCAGGTGGGTCAGGTCGGTGTCCCGGAACGCCTCCCGGAGGTCGTCCGGCAGCCGGGAGGTGTCGCCCACGACGAGGCCCGGGAGCAGTCCGCGCTCGTCCGGCGGCAGGCCGTCGGTGGCCGAGCGCAGGCCCGACCGGAGCCGCCCGGCGACCCGCTGCGGGAGGCTCGGCGGCGCCGACACGCGCGGCTCGCCGTGCGCGATCAGCAGCGCCGCCGACTCGTGGTCGCCCTCCCCCGGTGGCCGGACGGTCACCTCGGCCACCAGCCGGGCCGACGGCAGCAGCGGCTCCCAGGCGGCCACGTCCTCGCCGCGCACCAGGACGGTGACGGGTGTGCGGGTCCGGACGATGTGCGGACCCGGTTCGCCCTCCGGCAGGCCGTCCGGGACGGTGACGCGGTCCACGACCGCCTCCACGGTGAGCAGGCTCTGCCCGGCACCGGACCCTGCGCTTCGGGAGACCCGGACCCGTGGGTCCCCGGTGATGGTGAGGTCGACGCCCACGTCCGGGACCGGGCCGCCGGAGCGGGCCAGTTCGGGCAGCGGCCCACGGCGCAGATCGGCAGTGTGCAGGAGGGTGGCGGCCGCAGCAGCGGCGGCCGTGAGCAGGACGACCGCCGCGGTCACGGCGACCGGACGGCTCCCGGCCGGTCCGGTGAGCGCCCGGATCCCGAGAACGAGGAGGAACAGCCCGAGAAGTGCCGCCGCGCCCGCCGCCACCGCGAGGGCCGCGCCGTAACCGGCCCCGGGCCCGAGGACCCCGACGGTCACCGCCCAGGCGGCCCCGGCGGGCAGCAGCAGTCGAAGGTCCCCCGGTCGAGGTCCGGTGGAGGGACCGTTGACGGGCTCCGTGTCGGGGGTGGGGGCGTGGACGGTGGCCATGACGGCACCTCCTTTCGTCGGGCCGGAGAGGCGATGGGACGGAGAGGCGATGGGACGGAGAGGCGAGAGGGGACGGGGCACGCGGGCACGCGGGACGCGGGGAAGCCGTCGCACAACAGTGGCGAACGACCCGTCAGAGGGTGAGCAGCGGCCGGAGTTCCGCGTAGGTGTGCTCGCCCACTCCGCTCACCTGGCGGAGTTGGTCGAGCGAGCGGAAGGCGCCGCCGTGGGAGGAGCGGAAGGCGATGATGCGCTGGGCGAGGGTCGGGCCGACACCGGGAAGCGTGTCGAGCTGCTCGAGCGTCGCGCGGTTCAGGCTGACCGGCTGCTTCGACGGCCCGGCCGGGGGCGGTCCCGGACCCGCTCCTGCGGCCGGCTGGGGGCCCGGCTCACCGACGAGGATCTGTTCGCCGTCCGCCAGGACCCGGGCCAGGTTGAGGTTCCTGGTGTCCGCCCCCGGCAGCGGTCCGCCCGCCACCCTCAGCGCGTCCGCCACCCTGGATCCGTTCGGCAGGGTGTGGACGCCCGGGGTGGCGACCCGGCCGCCGATGTCGACCACCACGGCGGCGGGAGCCCCATCGCCGGTGCCGTCTCCCAGGGGTACCGGCCCTCCGCCGGACGGACTCGTGCCCGAGGTCCCGGTCGGCGCCACCGGGCCGACGGCGACCGTCGGCACCTCGACCGGTTGCGGCCGGGCGAGCCAGAAGTGCTGGACGCCGTAGCCGACGGCGAGCAGCAGGAGAACGAGCAGGCCGACCGCCGCCCGGCGTTCGAGCATCAGTGGATGCTCCGCTGGCAACGGCGGCACCGGCGGACCTGGCGGCACCGCACCCGCCACCGGGTCCGAGGGGCTCGGTTCACCGCCTTCGGCCCCGGCGCCCGGCGGCACGCCCTCGGAGACTCCGCCGGCGAACGGCCCGCCCGACCCGCCCCCGGGCCCGCCCTCGGTCGGCCCCTCGGAGGCGCCGCCTCGCGGTCCGCCTCGCGGTCCACCGCGCGGTCCGTCGTGCGGACCGCCGTCGCCCCGGCCCGGCGGCGAGGCCGCGTACACCGAGGGCTCGCTGTCCGGCAGGTCGGCCGCCGCCGGCAGCAGGGCCACCATCCGCAGCCGGGCGGTCTCGTTGGCCCGACGGATCTCGTGGCGCTTGCGTGCGCCGATGCGCAGGTTCGTCATGCGGAGCACGGTAGGAAGCGGCCGAGAAGCGCGCGGATTTTACGGAAAGCCTGTGGATAACCCGGGGGTTGTGGACAGTCGAGCACACCCTCAGGAGTGAGAAGGGCCGACCGGCGTTGACATTCGGGCCGCCGCAGCCACCGCAGCCACCCCGGCCCCGGCCGGACTCACCGGGGTGAGACCACCACCGCCAGCAGCCCCGGCCCGACATGCGCGCCGATCACCGCGCCCACCTCGGCCACGTACAGTTCGCGCAGCCCCGGAATCCGCCCGCGCAGCCGCTCCGCCAGCGGCTCGGCCCGGTCCTCCGCCGCCAGGTGGTGGACCGCGATGTCGACCTCCCGTTCCCCCGCCCGCTCGACCGCGATCTCCTCCAGCCGGGCGATCGCCCGGGCCGACGTGCGCACCTTCTCCAGCGGCTCGATCCGCCCCCCGGCCAGGTGCAGCAGCGGCTTCACCGCCAGCGCCGAACCCAGCAGTGCCCGCGCGGCGCCGATCCGACCGCCCCGGCGCAGGTACTCCAGCGTGTCGACGTAGAAGAAACCGCCGGTCCCGGCGGTCCGGCGCACGACGGCCGCCGCCGCCTCGTCGAGCTCCTGCCCGGCCTCGATCGCCTCGGCCGCCGCCAGCACCCCGTACCCGAGCGCCATGCCGACCAGCCGGCTGTCCACCACCCGCACCGGAACGGGCGACTCGGCGGCCGCCAGCCGGGCGGCCTCCACCGTCCCGGACAGCTCGCCGGAGATGTGGACCGAGACGATGCCTCGCGCGCCGCTCTCGGCGGCCGCCCGGTAGGCGGCCGAGAAGGCTTCCGGGTTGGGTCGCGAGGTGGTCACCCGGTGCTTGCCGCGCAGTGCCTCGGCCACGTCCTTCGGGGAGATCTCGACGCCCTCCGCGCGCACCTCGTCGCCGACCGCGACGCTCAGCGGGACGATGGTGATCCGGTGCCGGTCGACGGCCTGCTGCGGCAGGTAGGCGGTGGAGTCGGTGACAAGTGCGAGGTCGGCGGGCATGAGGCGGAGGTTACTCCCAGCTCGGGCCGGTCGGCAGCATCCGGAGGCCGCTCAGCCGGCCGAGGGGCCGGTGGTCGGCTTCCGCAGCCGCTGCGCCAGCTTGGTCACCGGATCGGTGAGGCCGAGGAGCTCCTCGGCGCTGGGCCGGCCCCGTCCGTCCGTGAGCCCACGGCGGGCGCCGCCCGTCTCCCGTGCCGCCCCCGGAGCCCCCGCGGCGGCCGCGCCGACACCAAGGTCGCCCGGGACCGAAGCCGAAGCCGAAACCCCCGGAGCAGAAGCCCCCGGAGCAGAAGCCGACGCGGCGGACCCCGCCCCCGCACCCCCCGGCACGGTGTCCCAGTGCCGCAGCGCCCCCGCCTCGTCCTCGCACTCCCGGCTCAGCCGCCCCAGCTCGTCGGCCGCGAACCGGTGCATCCGGTCCTGCGCCGCCCACCGCATGGTCTCCGCCGAGTGCGTGATCCGCTCCGCCCGCTCGCGCAGCTCGGGCAGCTTCGCCGCGACCCGTCCGGTGTCCGGTTCGCGCTCCAGCATCCGCAGTTCGCCGTCCAGCTCCGCCGCGTGGGCGTCCAGCCGACCCAGCAGCGCGAGCGCCTCGCCGAGCTGGCCGTCCTGGCCGACGGCGCCCTCGAGGACCCGCCGGGTGCCGTCCAGCGAGGTCCGCAGGCCCAGCCGGACGGCGGAGATCTGCCCCTGCGGACCGGTCTGGGTGTAGGACTTCGCCTTGAGCGTGACGTTCTCCACGGCCCGTCGGGCCTTGGCCTCCTGGCGTTCCACCTTCTCGCCGACCGCCCGGGCCGCCTTGATCAGGCCGATGACGACGAGCACCACCACCCCGAGCCCGAGGAGCAGGGCGACTCCGAGCAACACGCCGAGAATCTCCATCACACGCCGCCTTCCACCAGCCGAACCGGCCCCCACCGGGCCCAACGCGGGCCGGCCCACCGAGGGTTCCACCGTAGCCCCGGGACCGGCCGGGCGGGCCACCGTTCGGGGGTGCCGGGCCCGAGTTCAGGGAAAGGTTCAGGGACGCATCGGGGGGAACCCCGACGTCCACCGGCCCCCGGAAGCCCCGCGGCACCCCCGAGCCCCCGCCGCACCCCGGAAACCCCGCCACACCCCCGGAGCCCCCGCCGCACCCCGGAAACCCCGCCACACCCCCGGAGCCCCCGCCGAACCCCCACCACCCCCGGAACGCCGCGGGGCGGGCGCCCCCGAAGGAACGCCCGCCCCGCCGGACGGATCAGCCTCAGCCGGTGACGATGTTGACCAGCTTCGGCGCCCGCGCGATCACCTTGCGCACCTCGGCCCCGCCGATCGCCGCGACGACCGCCGGATCGGCCAGCGCCAGCGCCTCCAGCTCGGCGTCCGAGATCGACGGAGCGACCTCCAGCCGCGCCTTGACCTTGCCCTTGATCTGGACGACGCAGGTCACCGACTCGTCGACGACGTACGCCGGGTCGGCCACCGGGTAGTCGGTCTGCGCCAGCGAGTCGCCGTGACCCAGTCGGCGCCACAGCTCCTCGGCGATGTGCGGGGCCAGCGGCGCGACCATCAGGACCACCTGCTCGGCCACCGAACGCGGCGTGGAGCCACGCTTGACCAGGTAGTTGTTCAGCTCGATCGCCTTGGCCACCGCGGTGTTGAAGCGCAGCCCGGCCATGTCGGCGCGGACGCCGTCGACGGCCTTGTGCAGGGCGCGCAGCGTCGCCTCGTCCGGCTCCTCGTCCGTCACGACCAGCTCGCCGCTCGTCTCGGAGACGATGTTGCGCCACAGCCGCTGCAGGAAGCGGTAGGAGCCGACGACGGCGCGGGTGTCCCACGGACGGGAGACGTCCAGCGGGCCCATCGACATCTCGTACAGGCGCAGCGTGTCGGCACCGTACTCGTCGGCGATCTCGTCGGGGGCGACGGCGTTCTTCAGGGACTTGCCCATCTTGCCGGCCTCGCGCTTGACCGGCTCGCCCTGCCAGAAGTACTGGCCGTCGCGCTCCTCGATCTCGGCGGCGGGCACCGGGAAGCCGCGCTCGTCGCGGTAGACGTCGGCGGTGATCATGCCCTGGTTGAACAGCTTGTGGAACGGCTCGACGGAGGAGACGTGCCCCAGGTCGTGCAGCACCTTGTGCCAGAAGCGGGCGTACAGCAGGTGCAGGACGGCGTGCTCGGCACCGCCGACGTACAGGTCGGCGCCGCCGCCGGGCTTCTGCTCGGTGGGGCCCAGCCAGTACTGCTCGTTGGCGGGGTCGACGACCCGCTCGCGGTTGGACGGGTCGATGTAGCGCAGCTCGTACCAGCAGGAGCCGGCCCAGTTGGGCATGGTGTTGGTCTCGCGGCGGTACGTCTTCACGCCGTCGCCCAGGTCCAGTTCGACGTTGACCCAGTCCTCGTTGCGGGACAGCGGGGTCTTCGGCGTGGAGGTGGAGTCGAACGGGTCGTAGGTGTGCGGCGAGTAGTCGTCGACCTGCGGGACCTCGACGGGCAGCATCGACTCGGGCAGCGCGTGCATGACGCCGTCCTCGTCGTAGACGATCGGGAAGGGCTCGCCCCAGTACCGCTGGCGGCTGAACAGCCAGTCGCGCAGGCGGTAGTTGACGGTGCCCTCGCCGATGCCGCGGGCGGTCAGCCAGGCGGTGACGGCGGCCTTGGCGTCGACGACGCTCAGGCCGTTCAGCGAGATGCCGTCCTCGGTGCCCTCGGTGTGGGCCGAGTTGACGATGACGGAGTCGTAGGTGTCGAAGGCGTCGTCCCAGCCGGCCGGGTTCTCGTCGCGCCCGTCGGTGGGTTCGACGACGCAGCGCATCGGCAGTCCGAAGGCGCGCGCGAAGGCGAAGTCGCGGTGGTCGTGGGCGGGGACGGCCATGATGGCGCCGGTGCCGTAGCCCATCAGGACGTAGTCGGCGATGAAGACCGGGACGGGCTCGCCGCTGACGGGGTTGACGGCGTGGGCGCCGGTGAAGACACCGGTCTTGACCTTCGCCTCGACCTGGCGCTCGACGTCGGACTTGGCGGCCGCGGCGGCACGGTAGGCGGTGACGGCCTCGGCGGGGGTGGCGGCGCCACCGGTCCAGGCCTCGGGGGTGCCCTCGGGCCAGGCGGCGGGCACGATCGTGTCGACCAGGTCGTGCTCGGGTGCCAGCACCATGTAGGTGGCGCCGAACAGGGTGTCGGGGCGGGTGGTGAAGACGGTGATCTTCCCCTCGCCGACGGCGAAGTCGACCCGGGCGCCCTCGGAGCGGCCGATCCAGTTGCGCTGCTGCAGCTTGATCGCCTCGGGCCAGTCCAGCAGGTCCAGGTCGGAGATCAGCCGGTCCGAGTAGGCGGTGATCCGCATCATCCACTGGCGCAGGTTGGACTTGAAGACGGGGAAGTTGCCGCGCTCGGAGCGACCGTCGGCGGTGACCTCCTCGTTGGACAGCACGGTGCCCAGGCCGGGGCACCAGTTGACCGGTACCTCCTTGGCGTAGGCCAGCCGGTACTCGCCCAGCACCTCCTCGCGCTCGGCACCGCTCAGCGCGGCCCAGTCGCGGCCGCCGGGGACCTCACGGGTGCCGTCGGCGAACGCGGCGACCAGCTCGGCGATCGGGCGGGCCCGGTGGGCCTGCTCGTCGTACCAGGAGTTGAAGATCTGCAGGAAGATCCACTGCGTCCAGCGGTAGTACTCAGGGTCGATCGTGGCGATCGAACGGCGCGGGTCGTGGCCCAGGCCCAGCCGCCGCAGCTGGTGGCGCATGTTGGCGATGTTCGCCTCGGTGGACACCCGCGGGTGGGTGCCGGTCTGCACGGCGTACTGCTCGGCGGGCAGGCCGAACGAGTCGTAGCCCAGGGTGTGCAGCACGTTGAAGCCGTTCATCCGCTGGTAGCGGGCGAACACGTCGGTGGCGATGTAGCCCAGCGGGTGGCCGACGTGCAGGCCCGCACCCGACGGGTACGGGAACATGTCCATGATGAAGCTGTGCGGCTTCGCGGCGACGTCGGCGGCGGCGGGATCGGCCAGGTCGCCGGCCGGGTTGGGGGCGTGGAACGTGCCCTCCTTCTCCCAGATGTCCTGCCAGCGGGACTCGATCTCCGCCGCCAGGGCGGCGCTGTACCGGAACGGCGCGGTCGCGGTGTCGGCCGCGCCGGACGCAGGGGTCGTCTCGCTCATGGTCCTTAAAGCTCCATCGATGTCAGTTGGCGAACCGGCGTTCTGGGCCGGCGACGGGGCGGGGTGTCCGGACCGGGGCCCGGACGGTGCCGGGCGGTGAGCCGGGCGGAAAACAAAAAAGCCCCTCGCAGGAGGGGGTGCCACGCCGACTCCGGCTCCGCCCTGGGGCGCGGCCGGTCCTGGTCAGCGCGGCCGACTAAGGAGCAGGCGCGCGGTTCGCATGGGCTCAGGGTACCGCAAGGGGTCGGGCGCCTCCGGGGGAGACCACGGGCGCGCCCGTCAGGCTCCGGTCCCCGCGGGCACCTCCACCGCGGCACCCTCCGCCCCGGCAGCCCCCGGTCCGGCCACCGCCGCCACGACCACGGCCGGGCCCGCCGGCTCCCCCACCGACTCACCCGCCGCCGACACCGCCGACTCCGACTCCGACTCCGCCGAGCGGAACGCCGCGTCGATCCCGCGCAGCGCCCGCGCCACCCGCTCCGACTGCATCCCGGCGGCGAGCGCCCGCGCCCGGTCCGCCGTCCGCACCGCCTCGGCCGCGGCGCCGGCCAGCCGCTGCGACTCGGCCAGCCGCACCATCAGCAGCGCCCGCGCCCTGGCCCGCCCCGGGCCGAGCCCCGCCACCGCCTCCGCCAGCAGCTCCTGGGCCCGCCGGTGCCCGCCGAGGAAGAGATGCCCCTCCCCCACCATCCCGGCGAGATCCGCCCGTGCCTCCCCGGCGGCGCCGCCGGGGACCTCCCCGTCCAGCTCCGCGAACGCCCGTCCGGCCGCCTCCGCCAGCCCGGCGGCGTCCCCGAGCCGCCCGTGCGCGCGGGCGATCCGACCGAGCTGCAGCGCCCGGTCGGCCGGGCCGAGCGCGTCGCCGGCCGCCGCCACCGCCTCGGCCAGCACCGTCACGGCGTCCAGCCCCCGCCCGCCCGCGCTCCCGGTGGCCAGCACGACGAGGCCGCCGAGCACGGCCACCCCGGCCCGCCGCTCGCCACTGAGGTGGGCGGCGCGCAGCGCCGCCGCGAACGCCCGCTGGGCGGTGGCGTCGTGGCCGAGGTCGTACGCGGCCCAGGCGGCGAGGCAGGCGAGACGGCCGGCCGCACCGTACAGCGCCCGGCCGAGCGGTTCGTCGTAGGCGCCGAGCTCCAACAACTTGGTGGCCATGGCCAGTTCGGCACGGGCGGGGCCGAGGACGAGTCCGCCGCCGCAGGACCGTTCCAGCCGCTGCTTGCTGCGGTGGGCGGCGGCGAGCTCACCGACCAGCGCGGGGTCGACGCGCAGTGCGCCGTCGCCGCCGAGGGCCGGCGGCGGGGTGGTGAGCCGACGGGCGGCCTCGGCGAGGTCGGCGCCGCGGAAGAGGTCGGTGAGGCGGACCGGTCCGGCGTCCGCGGCGGTCTCGCGCAGCGCGGTCTGGGCGGTGTCGGCCGTCCACGGGTCGGTCAGCAGACGCGGGGAGAGGATCTTGGCACCGCGGTGGCCGCCCATCCGGCCCCAGAGCTGCTCGTAGGTGACGGCGATGCCGAGGGTGCGGCTGAACACCTCGCAGACGGCCTGGTCGTGGGGGCTGCGCGGGACCATGCCCCGGTCACGCCACTTGTAGGGGGCGGTGGAGCTGATCCCGAGCCGGGCCGGGAGGGTGAGGTTGACCTCGCGGGCGAGCCGCTCCGGGCTCCAGCCGAGCTGGTGGAGTATCCGGGCGAGTTCCTCGTTGCGTCTGCGCTCCAGATCGGCCATGGCTCCGACGGTAGCGGTCCGCCCGGGGGCGTCGTCAGGAGGTCGCCGAAACCGGTCGCCGCACCGGCCCTCGCACCGGTCGCCGCACCGGTCGCCGCAACGCTCCACAGGTGGCGAACGGGCGCCGGGCCCCGACGGCACAGCCGAGGCCCCGGCAGGTGCTCCGGGAACGCCGAAGGCCGCCCCCCGTTTCCGGGAGACGGCCTTCGATTCCTGTGGAGCTACGGGGAATTGAACCCCGGACCTCTTGCATGCCATGCAAGCGCTCTACCAACTGAGCTACAGCCCCTCGACCTGCGATGTCACCGGGGGTTTCGTTCCGTTTCCCTCGGCGACATCACTTACTTTACACGGTCCGGGGGGTGCTCCACGAATCCGTTCCCGCGGGCCCGCGCGGACGCCCCCGCGAGCGCGGACCGAGCCCCGCGCGGACGCCCGCCCTACTCCGCCTCCCCCACCGCCCTCGTCCCCTCCGGCTCCCGCTCGGCCTCGCGCCTCTCCTGCCGCTCGGCCTCGCGCCTCTCCTGCCGCCCGGCCCGGGCGGCGAAGCCGGCCGCGAGCGCGACGACCCCGCCGATGGCGAGCGTGGTCACCAGCAGCGCGTGCCCGGACCCCCGGGCGGACGTCGGCAGGTCGACCGCGCCGAGGAACACCGAGCCGAGCAGCGCGATCCCGATCACCTGCCCGAGCTGGACGGCGGTGACCACCAACCCGCTCGCGTCCGCCGCGTCGGCGGGGGCCACCCGGGCGAGCGCCCGGCCGAACAGCGGCGCGTAGGCGCAGCCCGCGAGCAGCCCGAGGACGGCGGTCAGCAGCAGCGGCGCCGCGCCGACCCCGGCCCCGTCGCCCAGCATCCGGCCGAGCACCAGGTAGCCGACGGCGAGCAGTCCGGTGCCGAGGGTGGGCAGGACGCCGTGCAGGCGCCGGGGCAGCCGCTGCCAGTACAGGCTGGCGGCGCCGAAGCCGACCGCGATCGGCGCGGAGCAGAGCCCGGCCCGCAGGGCGCTCGCGCCGAGCCCGGCCTGCTGGTGCAGGGCGAAGGAGAACATGAAACCCGCGAAGGCCAGCATGATCATGAGCAGCGCGCCGACGGCCGGCAGCAGACCGGCCGCACCGAGGACGCGTCCGTTGACCAGCGGCTGTCCGCCGCGCCGCGCGACCCGCCGCTCGACGACCGCGAACAGGGCGAACATCGCCGCGCTCGCGCCGAGCAGCACCCAGCCCCAGAGCGGCCAGCCGAGTTCGTGACCGAGCACCAGCGGGACCACCAGCAGGCCGAGGGCGGCGCCGAGCACCAGCAGTCCGGGCAGGTCGAAGCCGCGCTCCCGGTCGCCGGGCAGGTCGGGCAGCAGCCTGGCCCCGGCGGCGAGCAGCACCAGGCCGATCGGCAGGTTCACCAGGAACACCGGGCGCCAGCCGGAGCCGAACAGGTCCGCGCTGACCAGCAGACCGCCGAGCACCTGGCCGGCGGCGATACCGCCGGCCAGCACGGCCGAGTAGAGCCCGAGCGCCCGGAGCCGGGCCCTGCCGGTGAAGGTCCGCTGGATGATGCTCATCACCTGGGGGACCATCAGGGCCGCCCCGGCGCCCTGGAGCAGCCGGAAGCCGATCAGCCAGCCGGTGGCGGGGGCGAGCCCGCAGGCCAGCGAGGCAGCGGTGAAGACGGCCAGGCCGGACTGGAAGAGCCGGCTGTAGCCGTACCGGGCACCGAGCCGGGCACCGGTGATGAGCAGCACCGCGTAGGCGATGGTGTAGCCGGCCACCACGAACTGGAGGGCCGCGCCGGAGGCGTGCAGGTCGGTGCGTACGGTCGGCACGGCGACATTGACGATGGCGGTGTCGAGCACGGCCATGAACTGGCCGCCGAGGACGAGCGCGAGCAGCAGTCCGGGCCTGGCGACAGGGATCGGGGCAGGGGCGGGGACGGTCCCGGCACCGGCCGCGCCGGTCGGCGCAGCGGTCCGGACCGGGCCGCGTCGGGTCTGGAGATCGGTCATGGATCGAGCCTCGCCGGATCCTGGTACCAGTGGTTAGAGCCTGCGGATCCTGGTACTGGCAGCACCTGTTGCGCCCCACCGGGCTGCGGCACCATGGCGGGTATGACCGTCGTGGACACAGCCGGCACCGTCCCGTCCGCCCCCGCCACCCCCGCCCGACCCGACGGGCGCGACCAGCGTGACGGGCGCGACCGGCGCCGCACCGAGCTGGCCGAGTACCTGCGCGCCTGCCGCGCCCGGGTCTCCCCCGAGGACGTCGGCCTGCCGCCCGGCCTGCGCCGCCGCACGCCCGGGCTGCGCCGCGAGGAGGTCGCCCAGCTCGCCGGTGTCGGGGTGACCTGGTACACCTGGCTCGAGCAGGGGCGTCCGATCAACGCCAGCGCGCAGGTGCTGACGGCGGTGGCCCGGGTGCTGCTGCTGGACGCGACCGGGCGCGAGCACCTGTTCCGGCTGGCCGGGGTGGCGGTCCGCCCGTCGGCGCACCCGGACCCGCCGGTGCTGGACCCGTCGACCCAGGTGATCCTGGACGCGCTGGCGCCGCTGCCGGCCGCCGTCTCCAACAGCCGGTTCGACGTCCTGGCCTGGAACTCCGCCTACGAGGCGCTGTTCGCCACCAGTCGGCCCCGCACGGGCGACGGCTGGTTCAACAGCCTCTGGTGCACGGTCACCAGCCCGGAGTGCTGCAATCCCTTCCTGAACCGGGCCGAGCAGCTGCCGCAGATGGTCGCGGTGCTGCGCGGCGCGTACGGCAAGCACGTCGGGGAGCCGCTCTGGGAGGAGTACGTGCGGTCACTGCTGCGGGCGAGCGCCGAGTTCCGGGAGCTGTGGGCGAGGCAGGAGGTGTCGACGCGGCGGACGGCCCTGAAGGTGTTCCGGCATCCGCAGGTGGGGGTGATGCGGCTGAACGCGACGTACCTGACGATCCCGGGGGTGCCGGAGGCGTACGTGGCGGTCTACACGCCGGAGGGTCCCCAGGACCGGGACCGGGTCGAGCGGCTGTCGACGCTGCCTCCGGGCGGCTGGACCGCCCCGTGCGGCCACCGGTTCACCGGGCCCGTCGGCTGAACCGGGCGCGGTGACTGGACCGGGCCCGTCGGCTGAACCGCACCTGGACCGCCCCCGGGAACGACCGAAGGCCGCCACCCGGGGGTGACGGCCTTCCGTTCGTCTGTGGAGCTACGGGGAATTGAACCCCGGACCTCTTGCATGCCATGCAAGCGCTCTACCAACTGAGCTACAGCCCCGCGACACACAGTGCTCCGAGAGGAAACGATCTCCTGAGGGGACTCCGGGTGCGGAGTGGAGCTACGGGGAATTGAACCCCGGACCTCTTGCATGCCATGCAAGCGCTCTAC
Organism: Streptomyces sp. TLI_053; assembly: GCF_900105395.1. Classification (NCBI taxonomy): domain Bacteria; kingdom Bacillati; phylum Actinomycetota; class Actinomycetes; order Kitasatosporales; family Streptomycetaceae; genus Streptomyces; species Streptomyces sp. TLI_053. The sequence continues at coordinate 6,260,405 of NZ_LT629775.1, read as the reverse complement.
CAACTGAGCTACAGCCCCTCGTCGTCCGGATCTCCCGCTTCCCTTCCGGGCCGCGTTCCCTCCGTGCGAACGAGGAAAACTCTAACCGGTCGGACCCGGAACTGCGAAATCCGCCCTTCCCGGCTCCGCCCCGCACCCGCTCCGCACCCTCGTTCGCACCCTCACCGGACACACCGCTGCGGACACCAGTGCGGACATCGCCCGGACACCGTCCCGACCGTGCCCGGGCACCACCCGGACACCGTCCGGACGGTGTCCGGACCGCTCAGGTGTCGTCGCCGATGACCGGCTGCGGCAGCGTGCCGGCATTGTGCTCCAGCAGCCGCCAGCCCCGCGCGCCGAGGCCCAGCACGGACCAGCAGCAGTTCGACAGCCCGCCGAAGCACTCCCACAGCTGCGGCTCCAGGCCGAGCATCCGCCCCAGCACGGTGCGGATGGTCCCGCCGTGGCTGACCACCACCAGGGTGCCGTTCTCGGGCAGCTTGCCGACCGCGTCGAGCACCACCGGCACCGCGCGGTCCGCGACCTCGGTCGCGAGCTCGCCGCCGCCGCGCCGGACGGGTTCGCCCTGCGTCCAGGCCGCGAACTCCTCCGGGAACCGCTCGCGGATCTCCGCGTTGGTCAGCCCCTGCCAGGAACCGGCATAGGTCTCGCGCAGGCCCTCGTGGTGCTGCACGTCCAGGCCGGTCACCTCGGCCAGCTCGTCGGCGGTGCGGCGGGCGCGCGAGAGGTCGGAGGAGACCAGCAGGTCCGGACGCAGGCCGGAGAGCAGCCGGGCGGCCCGCCGCGCCTGCAGCACGCCCTCCTCGGTCAGCTCGATGTCCGTGGTGCCCTGGAAGCGCGATTCGAGGTTCCAGGAGGTCTGGCCGTGCCGCCAGAAGACGATGCGCGGACCTCGCGCCTCCCGGCTCAGCTGTAGTCCTCGGCGCCGAAGTCGTCCGCCGGGGCCTGCTCGGCCGGGGCCAGGGCGTTGCCGGCCGCGTCGGTGTGGGCGTCGGGGCGGTTGCGGGAGGCGATGGCGTCCTCCGGCAGCGGCAGCTCGGGGCAGTCCTTCCAGAGGCGGTCCAGCGAGTAGAAGGAGCGCTCCTCGGAGTGCTGGACGTGCACGACGATGTCGAGGTAGTCGAGCAGGACCCAGCGGCCCTCGCGCTCGCCCTCGCGGCGCACCGGCTTGATGTCCAGCTTCTCGCGCAGCTGGTCCTCGATCTCCTCGGCGATCGAACGGACCTGGCGGTCGTTGCTCGCGGAGGCGATCAGGAAGGCGTCGGTGATCGACAGCACCTCGCTGACGTCGAACGCGACGATGTTGTGGGCCAGCTTGTCGGCCGCCGCCTGGGCGGCGACGTTGATGAGTTCCTGGCTGTGCTCAGTGGCGGTCACGATGTACTTCCGGCTCGGCTGCTTGGGGTCGCCCGGCGCGCGGGGCGCGGGGATCGCCTTCCAGGATCTCACGCCGCCCCGGCGGCCCCGGAACGGTTTTCCGGGACCGCCCGGCCGGGGGCCGACGGGGCGCGGGCCGCACAGCCGTGCGGGCGCCCCGTCCGACGGCCGGGGCTACGGTGCCTTCGGCGGCGCGTAGTCCTTGCCGAGCACCACGACCAGGTCGGCGTTCTGGGCGTCGGCGACCTTCTTCACCGCCGTCTCCGGCAGGTTGAGGCTGGTCGCCAGGGACTTCGCGGCGGCCTGCCGGGCGTCGTCGGTGTAGCGGATCTCACTGGTGGCCTGCGGCGCGCTCTTGGCCCCGCCGGGGACGAAGGTGAGGCCCGCGTTGACCACCTGGACCTGGGCGGCGGGCGCCGCCAGGTCGTTGCCGGAGGCGTCCTGGACCGAGACCCGGGCGGGCGCGTCGGCATTGGTCGCGGACTTCACGGTGCCGCCGAGCACGTCCTTGACCTGCTTGCCGGCGGTGGCCTCGTCCAGCGAGCCGTCCGGCTTGACGGTCAGCGTGGCGGTGCCGAACTGCCCGTCCTTCGACTGCTGGGCGAGCTGGGCGAGCACCCCGGCGAGCGCGTCCTCGGGCAGGGAGGGGTCGAGCACCGCGTTCATCCGGTGCACGTCGTCCTTGGCGTCCTTGAACACGACCGGCATCGTGCGCACCACCGCGTCCATCACCTGGCCGAAGCGGGCGAGCTGGGCGTCGCGGCTCTCGCCGGCGTTCTGGAGGGTGGCGTAGCCGACCGCGGCCTTCCCGCCGAGCAGGGTGTTCTTGCCCGCGGCGGCGAGCACCTTGCCGTCGGGCCGGCCGCCCTCGTGGACCTCGGCGTCGGTGTCCACCCGGACACCGCCGAGCTGGGTGACCAGCAGTTCCAGGTAGGGGGTGTCGAGGCGCCAGGTGCCGGCGACGGGGGCGCCGAGCACGGTGGTCAGGCCGTCCCGGGTGCCGGAGGCGCCGAGGGAGTCCATGGCCTGGCCGACGGTGGTGACCGGCGGATCGCCGGGGCCGGGCAGTCGCAGGGTGTCCGGCAGGAGCAGCACGGTGCCCTTCTTGCCGGCGCTGTCGTTGACCAGCAGCGCGCTGGAGACCTTGCCCTGGAGGTCGCGCAGGTGGACGACGTTGACCTGGCGCGGCCCGGCGGCGGCGGTGGCGGAGCCGCCCTTGTCCCGGGTGAACCAGAGGTAGCCGCCGGCTCCGGCGCCGGCCACCGCGGCCACGGCGACGAGGCCGATCAGCCGGTTGCGGAGCCTGCGGCGGCGCTCGGCGCGCACCTCGCTGCGGGACTCGGCGAACTTGAGCCAGTCGATGACGTCCTCGGACTCCGCCTCCTCCTCGTCGACGAAGGTGAACTCGCCGGTGGCGTAGTCGTCCTCGGAGCCGCCCGAGGTCCTGGACCGGGTCGCGCGGGAGCCGCCGACCTGCTCGGACGGCGGTTCGGGGCGGGCGGGGGCGGCCGGCTCGGCGGCCGCGGCGGGCCGCGGCACCCGGCCGCGCGGGGTCACCGGGGCGGCGGGCGCGGTCGCGGCCGGCTCCGGCGCGGCGACGACCGGCATCGCGGCGGTCGTGTACGCCTGCGCCGGGGACTGCGACCGGTCCGGGCCCTGGACCGGGGACTGCGGCTGCGCGGGCGCCTGCGGCTGCTCGTAGGGCTGGTAGCCCTGCTGCTGGTACTGGTCCTGGTAGCCGTAGCCGCCCTGCTGCTGGTACCCCTGGGCGGGCTGCTGCCCGTACTGGCCGGGCTGCTCCGGCGGCTGCTCGTAGCCCTGGCCGTAACCCTGCTGGTAGCCCTGCTGCTGGTACTGGTCCTGGTAGCCGTAGCCGCCCTGCTGCTGGTACCCCTGGGCGGGCTGCTGCCCGTACTGGTCGTACTGCTGGTGCTGCTCGTACTGCCCCGACGGCTCGTAGATCCCGGGCTGCTGCTCGTACTGGTCGTACTGCTGCTGCTCGTAGCCGCCCTGCTGCTGGTACGGCGGGTACTGCCCGGTCGGCCAGTCGTCCGGCTGCCCGGGCTGCTGCCCCTGCGGTCCCCTGCGCTCGCTCATCCGTCGGCCCCTCCGGGATCAGGTCCGGTGCGGCGCGTAGAGCGCCCGCTTGTCGATGTAGCGGACCACGCCGTCCGGGACGAGGTACCAGACCGGCTCGCCCTTGGCGACCCGGTCGCGGCAGTCCGTGGAGGAGATGGCCAGCGCCGGGACCTCGACCAGGGAGACCCCGCCCACCGGAAGCCCGGCGTCCGTCAGAGTGTGCCCCGGCCGGGTGCAGCCGATGAAGTGGGCGAGCGAGAAGAGTTCCTCGGAGTCGCGCCAGGAGAGGATCTGGGCGAGCGCGTCGGCGCCGGTGATGAAGAAGAGGTCGGCGTCCGGGTGCAGCGCCCGCAGGTCGCGCAGGGTGTCGACGGTGTAGGTCGGTCCCTCGCGGTCGATGTCGATCCGGCTGACCGAGAACTGCGGGTTCTCCGCGGTGGCGATGACCGTCATCAGGTAGCGGTCCTCGGCCGGGGTGACCTCGCGGTCGCTCTTCTGCCAGGGCTGCCCGGTCGGGACGAAGATCACCTCGTCCAGGTGGAACGCGCTGGCGACCTCACTGGCCGCGACCAGGTGCCCGTGGTGGATCGGGTCGAAGGTGCCGCCCATGACGCCGAGACGACGCTTCGCCGGCGCCGGTACACCGGGACTCCCGGTCTGCTCTCCCATGGCGCCACACCTTACGCGACGCCCGTTACGGTGCGGGAACGGCCGGGTGCCGGGCGTCCCGGGGGCAGTCGCGCACCCCGGGCCACCGTCGGCCGGCCACCGTCGTTCGGGTCACCGTCGTGCGGGCCGGCACCGCCCGGGTCGGCGCCTCGGCACCGCTCGGGTCGGCGCCGCCCGGGTCAGCGGTCCCGGTTGAAGCGGGTGGTGATGAAGAGCAGCAGCAGAAGGACGAAGAACGCGGCGCCACCCGTGAGGTACGGGTTGAGGCTGTCGTGGTTGCCCCCCTCGCCCTCGCTGGCGAGAAGGTTCAGGACAGGGAGTGCGGCGGCAGTGCTCATGGTCGGCGGGACCTTCTCGGCTCGGATGACGGACAGGGGTGTCGTGCGGGCCGGTGAGAGCCCACCCGTCATCGTACGGGGGGTTACGAGGCAACCGCTCGGCGGCCCACCACGTCTGAACCGGCGTGAGCCCTCGGTCGGCGACGCCCCGCCGCGGGGTCGGTCAGTTGTTGCGGCCGGCCCGCAGCAGGATCCAGGCGAGCAGGCCGACGCCGACGAAGGAGGCGATCAGGATGATCCGCAGGAAGAGCCCGGGGCCGTCCTCCCCGGAGATCGGGGCGGCCAGGCTGACAAGGGCGGCGGTGGACATCGGCGGGCTCCTCGGACTGCTCGGTGCCGCGGCCGGAGGTGGCCCGGCTTTCCCCGGGCATTCAGGGTAAACCGCCCTCACACCGGGGCCGCCCACCGCCCCCGCGGACACCGTCCGCGCCGCACCGACGGCCACCCGGACAGGCTCCCGGGCGGCTCGACCCACCCACCGGGTCGCCGGGACCGGCCCCCCCGGGGGCACCCGGGGCGGCCCCGGACGGGGCTCCCGGCGACACGTAGGGTGGCCGCGGGGACGAGTACGCAACCACGGACGTTGCACAGACAGTCGTTACAGGCGAAGGACCAGCGGGGGCCGGCCGGGTGCCGGGGCCGCCGTCGACAGGAGGTACTCACACCATGACCGACCCGATCGCGAAGACCCCGAGCCGGCGCCGTCAGCGCTTCCCGGAGATCTCCACCCGGGCCTGGGAGCACCCGGCGGACCGTTCCGCGCTCGTCGCGCTGCGCAAGCTCACCGGCTTCGACGACGTCCTGAAGAAGCTCGCCGGCCTGGTCTCCGAGCGCTCGATCCGGCTGATGTTCCTGGCCACCGCCGTGAAGACCTCCGAGCGGCAGTTCCCCGAGCTGCACGGCATGGTGCGCGACGCGGCTTATGTGCTCGACCTCGACAAGGTGCCGGACCTCTACGTCAGCCAGGACCCGACGGTCAACGCGTTCTGCATCGGCATCGACACGCCGGTGATCGTGGTCACCAGCGGCCTGGTCGAGCTGCTGGACGAGGAGGAGCTCCGCTCGGTGATCGGCCACGAGGTCGGTCACGCGATGTCCGGCCACGCGGTCTACCGGACCATGCTGATGATCCTCACCAACATCGCCGCCCGGATCGCCTGGGTGCCGCTCGGCAACCTGGCGATCATGGCGATCGTCACCGCGCTCAAGGAGTGGTTCCGCAAGGCCGAGCTCTCCAGCGACCGGGCCGGCCTGCTCGCCGGACAGGACCTCCAGGCCTCGATGCGGGCGCTGATGAAGCTGGCCGGCGGTCACAACCTGGCCGAGATGAACGTGGACGCCTTCCTGGAGCAGGCCGAGGAGTACGAGAAGGCCGGCGACCTGCGCGACGGCGTGCTCAAGCTGCTGCAGGTGCTGCCGCAGAGCCACCCGTTCGCGGTGGTCCGGGTCGCCCAGCTGAAGAAGTGGGCCGAGAGCGACGACTACCGCTCCATCCTGGCCGGCGCCTACCCGCGCCGCACCGACGACCCGAACACCTCGGTCGGCGACCAGTGGCGGGCGGCGGCCGACCACTACACGACCTCGGTGAAGGAGAGCAAGGACCCGCTGATGGGCCTGATCCGCGATGTCGCGGGCGGTGCGGCGACGGTCGGCGGCAAGCTCCGCGACACGTTCACCGGCGCCCGCGCCGGCGGCAACGGCTCCAGCAACGGCAGCACCAACGGCAGCGGCACCAACGGCAGCGACGGCGGCACCGACGGCGCGTCCGGGACGAACTGAGCCCCGCCCCGCCCCCGCGTCCCGCCCGCGGCGGCCCCCGGTCACCCCGACCGGGGGCCGCCGCGGGTTCCCGGGGCCCCTGAGCCTCCCCGGCCTCCCCGGGCCTCCCGGAAACCGCGCTCAGCCGCCCGCCAGCACCCCGCACACCTGCCAGGCCGGCCGGGCATGGTTGCCCGGGTCCACCGCCGTCGGCCCACTGGGCGGCGCGACGGGATCCGTCCCGGCCAGCACCGGCTGCACCGCCCCGGCCAGCGAACCGTCGCACGGCGTCGGCCCGGCCTGCAGCACCGAGTCGACCAGCCGCAGCTGCGCCGCCGCCAGGTCGATCCGGTCGAACTCGAAGGTCAGCTGCCGCCGCACGGTCTCCAGGGTGACCGGCGCCCCGGCGGGCGCCCCGGCGGCCTTCAGCGCGTAGACGAAGGTGTGGTCGGTGGTGATCCGCAGGGTGCCGCTGTCCGCCTCGTCGATCCGCATCGCCCCCGCCACCTTCACGGTGTCGGCGGCCAGCGCGACCTGCGCCGGGTCGAAGCGGACCAGCCAGCCGGTCAGCGCGTGGTGCCGGTCGTCGGTCGGCTGGAGCACGCTCGCGTCGAACTGGGCCTGCTCACCGGGCGTGACGAAGGCCCGCACCTCCGCGGTCGCCCCCTGCACCAGCACGGCGGGCGACAGCGAGGAGGCCACCAGGTAGCGCTGCACGGTGTCGAGGGCCTTGGTCACCTCGACCCGGGAGAAGTGGCCGCTGGCCGCCCCGGCGGGCGTCCCCAGCCCGACCGCGCCGTCGCTGTACCCCGGTGGCAGGGCCGTGAACGGGTTCGCCGGGTCGGCCACCGGACGGACCGACGAGGCCGGGCTCAGCGCCACCAGGCTCACGGTCAGCTGGCTGCCCTGGGGCCGGGCGGTGGGCCGGGTCGGCGAGGTGACACCGAAGTACACCGCGGCGCCGAAGGCCAGCAGGATCACCAGCAGCAGGGCCAGCGCCTGCCGGGGCACGCTGCCCAGCGGACCCAGCCGGACCTTGGGCCGGGTGGCGCGGGCGAAGGAGCCGGAGAGCCGCTCGCGCGCGGACAGCTCCTGGATCCGGGCAGCCCGGACGAACGATTCGTCGAACACGACGGACCGGTACTCGTCCTCGTTCCCCGAACCACCGTCGGGCGCACCCTCCGGAGGCTCGCGCGGGTCACCCATGACACCAGGGTAAGGCGCACCCCGGCTCCGCCACGAGGGTGCTGCGGCAGATCACCGGAAGCTCTCCGTGACCACCGGCAGCCGCCCCGGGGCGCGCCGGACCGGCCCGCCCGCCGGGCAGTGGCTCAGCCCGCCGGGCCGGTGACCACCAGCGACGGCTCGGCCGGCGGCGGCGCCGGGTCGACCCCGGCGCTGCTGCTGCCGGACCCGGGCCGCTGCGGGGCACCGCCGGCCCCGCCCACGCCCTGGTAGATCGCCGCGACGGCCACCGCGACCAGGCTCACGCCCATGATCACGGCCAGCACCCAGGCCACCGGCCGGTGCCAGCGCTGCTGGGCGACGTACCGGCCGCGGCCGGCGCCGATCGGGTCGAATCCGCCCGGGCGCCAGCGCCGCGAACGCCGTCCGCCGGCCCGGCCGGGGCCGGACCACGGATCGGGATAGAGGTGGTCGTCGTCGAGCCGGCTCGGGTACGGGCGCAGCTCCAGTGGCAGTCCGTCCGGGGCCGGGGGTTCGAAGCCCCAGCCGGGTCCGGCCGCGTCCGGCTCGAGACGGGCCTCGGCGGCGGCGAGCTGCCGCTCCTTGGCCGTCGGCTCGTGCACGGCGGCGGACCGGACGAACGCCTCGTCGAAGACCACGGTGGCGAACTCGTCGTCCGCACCACCGTGGTCGGCACCGTCGGGGTACGGCAAGCCCCCCACATCGTCAGCCACGGATTCAGCGTATTACCGGGCGGGCGATTTGTCTGGGGCTCGGGCCAGTTGGTCCGTCACCCGTGTGACGGCGGCTTCGCCGGGCCCCGGGCGGGGCCGGTTCAGCCGGCGTCGCCGGCGCCTCCCACGGTCTGCGTCGCCTCGCCCCGGACATGGCCGTCACCAGTGACGATGTACTTGGTGCTGGTCAGCTCGGGCAGGCCCATCGGGCCCCGGGCGTGCAGCTTCTGGGTGGAGATGCCGATCTCGGCGCCGAAGCCGAACTCACCGCCGTCGGTGAAGCGGGTCGAGGCGTTGACGGCGACCGTGGTCGAGTCGACGAGCTTGGTGAAGCGGCGGGCCGCGGTCTGCGAGCCGGTGACGATGGCCTCGGTGTGGCCGGAGGTCCAGCGGCGGATGTGCGCCACGGCGGCGTCCAGCGAGGGGACGACGGCGGCCGCGATGTCGTACGACAGGTACTCGGCCTCCCAGTCCTCGTCGGTGGCGGGCAGCACGGTGGCACCGGTGCCCTCCGCGGCCTTGAGCACCGCCTCGTCGCCGTGCACGGTGACCCCGGCCCCGGCGAGCGCGGCGAGCGCGAGCGGCAGGAAGGCGTCGGCGATGTCCTGGTGGACGAGCAGGGTCTCGGCCGAGTTGCAGACGCTGACCCGCTGGGCCTTGGAGTTGAGCAGGATGCCGACGGCCATCGCGAGGTCGGCCTCGGCGTCCACGTAGACGTGGCAGTTGCCGGTGCCGGTCTCGATGACGGGCACGGTGGAGCCCTCGACGACGGTGCGGATCAGCGAGGCGCCCCCGCGCGGGATGAGCACGTCGACCAGGCCGCGGGCGCGCATCAGCTCCTGCACGGAGTCCCGGCTCTCGCCGGGGACGAGCTGGATCGCGTCGGCCGGCAGCCCGGCCCCGGCGACGGCGTCGCGCAGCACGGCGACCAGGGCGGTGTTGGAGCGGTAGGCGGACGCCGAGCCGCGCAGCAGCACGGCGTTGCCGGACTTCAGGCAGAGCGCGGCCGCGTCGGCGGTGACGTTGGGGCGGGCCTCGTAGATGATGCCGACCACACCGAGCGGCACCCGGACCTGACGGACGTCCAGGCCGTTCGGCAGGGTGTAGCCGCGGACGACCTCGCCGACCGGGTCGGGCAGGCCGGCCACGTCGCGGACGTCGGAGGCGATCGCGGCGATCCGCTCCTCGGTGAGGGTGAGCCGGTCGACCACCGACTCGGGGGTGCCGGCCGCGCGGGCCCGCTCGACGTCCTCGGCGTTGGCCGCGGTGATCTCGGCCGCGCGGGCGACCAGGGCGTCGGCGATCGCCCGCAGCGCGGCGTCCTTCGCGGCGCGCGGCAGCGGGGCAAGCGCGGCGGCGGCCTCCCTGGCTCGGCGCGCTACGGCGAGAACGGGGCTGTCGGCGGAGGCGGGGTCGCTGCTCATGCGCCCAGGGTAGTGGAGGCCGGCGCCGCTCCCCCGCCCCATTTCGCCCGGTGAGACGCCGTTCCGGGCCCCTCGGCGCCGGCCTGCCCCGCCCTCGCCCCGCCCCCGGCCCAGCCTCAGCCCCGGCCCCGGCCGCCCGGCCCTCAGTACGGGTGGACGCCGCCCAGCTGCGGGGGCGGACCGGCGAAGCCCTCGGCGACCCGCTTGTGGTAGGTCGCCCGGTCGACCACCTCCAGGCCGACGATCTCCCACGGCGGCAGCTTGGCCGTCGCCTTGTGCTCGCCCCACAGCCGCAGCGCGATCGCCGCCGCGTCGTGCAGGTCCCGGGCCTGCTCCCAGTAGCGGATCTCGGCGTGGTCGGCCGCGTAGCGGGCGGTCAGGAAGAACGAGTGGTCGTGCGCCAGCCGCTCGAGTCCGGTCCGCAGCTCGGTCAGCGGGGTGACCGGCCCGGCCACGCTGAGCACCACGTGCCAGAGCCGGGCCTGGTCGGGCGCGGCGGGCGGTTCGGTCGCGGTGCGCCGCTCCGTCGGGAGCCGGCTCACCGCGCCGGGGCCCTCCGGCGGACCTGCCGGTCCGGCGGGGCCCGGGGCCCCGCCGCCGTCGATGCTGGTCAGCCGTCGGCCCGCGGTTCCTCCGGTCAGCGCTGCCTCGCGCCTGCGTTCCACCGGCGGCCTCCTGTTCGGCGATGTCGTGTCGTCGTGCCCGCCGGCCCCGGCCGACGCGGATCCGACCGCGCCCCTCCTCGCCCGTGGCCGGGCGTGCTCCCCCGCGCGGAGCCGCCCCCGTCCCCGGCCGTCCGGCGGCGGGTCAGCCGCGCAGGACGACCAGGTCGTCGCGGTGGACGACCTCCCGCTCGTAGGCGGCGCCGAACTCCTGGGCCAGGTCCCGGGTGGACCGGCCGAGCAGGCGGGGCAACTCCCTCGCATCAAAGTTGACCAGTCCGCGCGCCACGATGTTGCCGTTTTCGGCAAGAAGGTCCACCGGATCGCCCGCGGCGAACTCGCCGTCGACCTTGGTGACCCCGGCGGGCAGCAGCGAGGCGCCGCCGGAGACCACGGCCTCGACGGCCCCGGCGTCCAGGTGCAGGGTGCCGCGCGGGCTGCTGGCGTGGGCGAGCCAGAGCATCCGGTCGGAGGACCGGCTGCCGGTGCGCAGGAACAGGGTGCCGGTGGGGCGGCCGGCGAGCGCGTCGGCGGCGTGGCTGGCGGCGGTGAGCACGACCGGGATGCCGGCGCCGGTGGCGATCCGGGCGGCCTCGACCTTGGTGACCATGCCGCCGGTGCCGACGCCCGCCTTCCCGGCGCTGCCGATCTCGACGCCGTCGAGGTCGTGCGGGCCGGTGACCCGGGCGATCCGGCTGCTGCCGGGGCGGCCGGGGTCGCCGTCGTAGAGGCCGTCGACGTCGGAGAGCAGGACGAGCAGGTCGGCGCGGACGAGGTGGGCGACGAGCGCGGCCAGCCGGTCGTTGTCGCCGAACTTGATTTCGGCGGTGGCGACGGTGTCGTTCTCGTTGACGACCGGCATCGCGCCCATCGCCAGCAGCTGGTCCAGGGTGCGGTACGCGTTGCGGTAGTGGGCGCGCCGGCTGGCGTCCTCGGCGGTGAGCAGCACCTGGCCGACGCGCAGCCCGTAGCGGGCGAAGGAGGCGGTGTAGCGGGCGATCAGCAGGCCCTGGCCGACGCTGGCGGCGGCCTGCTGGCGGGCGAGGTCCTTGGGCCGCCGCTCCAGTCCGAGCGGGGAGAGGCCGGCGGCGATGGCGCCGGAGGAGACGAGCACCACCTCGGGGGCGTCGGGGCGGGCGCGGACCTTGGCGAGCGCGTCGACGAGGGCGTCCACCCGGTCGGCGTCGATGCCGCCGGCGGCGGTGGTGAGTGAGGAGGAGCCGACCTTGACGACGATGCGCCGGGCGGTCAGCACCTCCGCCCGCAGTTCGTCCTCGCTCATCTCGGGTCTCGCCCTTCCGGTGTGGTGCGTCGTCGGCGCGGGCGCGGGCCCGGCCGTATCCCCCGCAATCTACGCGATGGGGCCGGCCGGCCCGCACCGTGTTCCAGCCGCCGGACGGCGCGCGGGGCGGCGCACGGGACGGGCCCGCTCCGCCCGGCGCGCCGTCAACGCGCGAGCCCCCGCCGCCCGTTGACGGGGCGGCGGGGGCTCGCGGCAGGTCGCTGCGGGGACTCAGTGGTCCTCGTCGTCGCCCTCGATGGCGGCCTGACGGCCGCTGGAGAGCGCCTCGAAGGCGAGGTACTCGGCCTCGGCGGCGTCCCGGTTCTTCTGCTTCTCGCGCCGGCGGTCGACGGCCGGGCGCTGGGTCTCCATGCGGTGGTCCTCGCCGCGGCGGCCGAGCATCTCGGCGCCGGCGGCCATGGTCGGCTCCCAGTCGAAGACGACGGCGTTCTCCTCCTCGCCGATGATGACGGTGTCGCCCTCGTGCGCGCCGACCTTCCACAGCTTGTCCTCGACGCCGAGGCGGGCCAGCCGGTCGGCGAGGTAGCCGACGGCCTCGTCGTTGGAGAAGTCGGTCTGGCGGACCCAGCGCTCCGGCTTGACGCCGCGGATGCGGTAGGCGCCGTCCTCCTCGGTGATGGTGAAGCCCTCGTCGTCGACGGCCGTGGGCCGCAGCACGATCCGGGTGGACTCCTCCAGCGGCTTGGCCGCGCGGGCCTCGCCGACGATCTGCGCCATGGCGAAGCTGAGTTCGCGCAGGCCCTTGCGGGAGGCGGCCGACACCTCGAACACCCGGTAGCCGCGCTCCTCCAGCGAGGCGCGGGTCAGGTCGGCGATGTCCTGGCCGTCCGGTACGTCGATCTTGTTGAGGGCGACCAGCCGCGGGCGGTCGCCGAGGCCGCCGTACTCGGCGAGCTCGGCCTCGATCGTCTCCAGGTCGGTCAGCGGGTCGCGGCCGGGCTCCAGGGTGGCGCAGTCCAGCACGTGGACGAGCACGGAGCAGCGCTCGACGTGGCGCAGGAACTCCAGGCCGAGGCCGCGGCCCTGGCTGGCGCCGGGGATGAGGCCGGGGACGTCGGCGATGGTGTAGACGGTGTCGCCGGCGGTGACCACGCCGAGGTTGGGGATCAGGGTGGTGAAGGGGTAGTCGGCGATCTTCGGCTTCGCGGCGGAGAGCACGGAGATCAGCGAGGACTTGCCGGCGCTCGGGTAGCCGACCAGGGCGACGTCGGCGACGGACTTGAGCTCCATGACGATGTCACGGGCGTCGCCGGGCTCGCCGAGCAGCGCGAAGCCGGGCGCCTTGCGGCGGGCGGAGGCGAGCGCGGCGTTGCCGAGGCCGCCGCGGCCGCCCTGGGCGGCGACGAAGCTGGTGCCGTGGCCGACCAGGTCGGCGAGCACGTTGCCGGCCCGGTCCAGGACGACGGTGCCGTCCGGCACGAAGAGCACGAGGTCCTGGCCGAGGGCACCGGTGCGGTTGCCGCCGGCGCCGGGCTTGCCGTTGGTGGCCTTGCGCTTGGGCGAGTGGTGGTACTCGAGCAGGGTGGTGACCTGCGCGTCGACGGTGAGGACGACACTGCCGCCGTCCCCGCCGTTACCGCCGTCCGGGCCGCCGAGCGGCTTGAACTTCTCGCGGTGCACGGAGGCGCAGCCGTGGCCCCCGTTGCCCGCGGCGACATGAAGTTCGACGCGGTCCACGAAGGTGGTCATGGGTGTGCCTCCACTACGAAGAAGTCGGTGTTCTACCTGCGTAAAGCATGAAGGGTGGACCGGAACATTCCGGCCCACCCTTCATTGTGAGTCTGGTGTGACTCAGGCCTCGACGGCCACGATGTTGACGACCTTGCGGCCGCGGCGGGTGCCGAACTGCACGGCACCGGCGGTCAGCGCGAACAGGGTGTCGTCGCCACCGCGGCCGACACCGGCACCCGGGTGGAAGTGGGTGCCGCGCTGGCGGACGATGATCTCGCCGGCGGAGACGACCTGGCCGCCGAAGCGCTTCACGCCGAGGCGCTGGGCGTTCGAGTCACGGCCGTTACGAGTAGAGCTTGCGCCCTTCTTGTGTGCCATTTTTCGCTATCCCCTTACTTGCTGACCGAGTCGATGCTGGTGATGCGCACCGCGGTGTGCTGCTGGCGGTGACCCTGACGGCGGCGGTAGCCGGTCTTGTTCTTGTAGCGCAGGATGACGATCTTGTCGCCCTTGGTCTGGTCGACCACCTCGGCGTGAGCCTTCACGCCGGCCAGCACCCACGGGTCGGAGGTGACGGCCTCACCGTCGACGACCAGGATGGTGGAGAGCTCCACCGAGTCACCCGGCTTGGCCTCGATACGGTCGATCTCCAGCACGTCGCCGACGGCGACCTTGTGCTGGCGGCCGCCTGCGCGAACGATCGCGTACATGCGGTACCTACTTTCCCAACTCGGTCGGAACTCTCGATGCCAGCCACCTGGGTACGGACACAGGGGCCTCCCCCGTCCCCCCTCGCGGGGAGTCGTCCTCTTGCGAGGACCGGGAGGTGATGTGCTCGGGAGCAAGGCGTAGACACGCCAGTGGTCAAGAATACGGGCCGGTCGCCGCTGGGGCAAACCGGCCCGTACGGGTCCCGGGCGGAGGGTCTCCGCCCGGGACCGGGCCCTACTCGGCCGCCGTATCACCCTCGGCGGCCGCCGCCTTCTTGGCCGCCGCGCTCGTCCGCTTGGTGGCGGTCTTGCGGGCGGTGGTCTTCTTCGCCGCCGTCGTCGTCTTCTTGGCGGCGGCGGTGGTCTTCTTGGCGGCGGTCTTGCGGGCCGCCCGCTTCTTCGGGGCCGGCGCCTCCTCGGCGGGCTCCTCGGTCGCGTCCGGACCGGCCTCGGTCCCGGCGGCCTCGGCGGCCTCCGGGGCCTCGACGGCGGCCGGCTCGGCCACCGCTTCCGCCGGTGCCTCCTCGACCGCGGCCGGCTCGGCCTGCGGCTCCTCGGCCGGGGTCTGCTCCGCCGGGGCCTGGGCCGCCGGGGAGACGGCCGCCAGGGCCGACTCCAGGGCCGCCTCGGCCTTGGCCTGCAGCACCACGATCTCCGCCCCGCCCGGCGCACCGGCCGGAGCCGTCGCCTTGCGGACCGCCCGACGGCGGGGCCGTCCGGCGGGGGCGGCGGCCGGAGCCTCCACCGGGGCCGCGGCGACCGGCTCGGCGGCGGCCTGCTCGGCCACGACCGGCTCGGCCACTGCCTCGGCCTCGGCCTCGACCTCGACCGGAACGTCGATCGCCAGCTGGCCCTCGATCTCCTCGCGGACCGGCACGGACTCGACGATCTCGACGATCTCGAAGTCCTCGGCGGACTCGGCGGACTCCTCGACCGAAGCGGCCTCGACCGCCTGCGAGTCCTCGCCACCGGCACCGCCCTTGCCCCGGCGCCGGCGCTTGCCGCCGCCCGCACCCGCCTCGACGGCGGCCGCGCCGCCACCGGTGTGGCTGTGGGAGTGGACGCTCGGCTGCTCCATGTGCACGATCACACCGCGGCCGTTGCAGTGCACGCAGGGCTCGGAGAAGGACTCCAGCAGACCCTGGCCGACCCGCTTGCGGGTCATCTGGACCAGGCCCAGCGAGGTGACCTCCGCCACCTGGTGCTTGGTCCGGTCCCGGCCCAGGCACTCCAGCAGACGGCGCAGCACCAGGTCGCGGTTGGACTCCAGGACCATGTCGATGAAGTCGATCACGATGATGCCGCCGAGGTCGCGCAGCCGCAGCTGGCGCACGATCTCCTCGGCCGCCTCGATGTTGTTCCGGGTGACCGTCTCCTCCAGGTTGCCGCCCTGGCCGACGAACTTCCCGGTGTTGACGTCGACGACGATCATCGCCTCGGTCCGGTCGATCACCAGCGAGCCGCCGCTGGGCAGCCAGACCTTGCGGTCCAGCGCCTTCATCAGCTGCTCGTCGATCCGGTAGGTGGCGAAGACGTCCACCTCGGAGGTCCACCGCTGGAGCCGCCCGGCGAGGTCCGGGGCCACGTTGGAGACGTAGTCGTGGATGGTGCTCCACGCCTCGGTGCCGGAGACGATGACCTTGGTGAAGTCCTCGTTGAAGATGTCGCGGACGACCCGGACGGTCATGTCCGGCTCGCCGTACAGCAGCGCCGGGGCGTTGCCGGTCGCGGCCTTCTTCCGGATGTCCTCCCACTGCTGCTGGAGGCGCTGGACGTCGCGGGTCAGCTCCTCCTCGGAGGCGCCCTCGGCGGCGGTGCGCACGATGACGCCCGCGTCGTCCGGGACGATCTTCTTGAGGATCTGCTTCAGACGCGCGCGCTCGTTCTCCGGCAGCTTGCGGGAGATGCCGGTCATCGAGCCCTCGGGCACGTAGACCAGGTAGCGGCCGGGCAGCGAGATCTGGCTGGTCAGACGGGCACCCTTGTGGCCGATCGGGTCCTTGGAGACCTGGACCAGCACGGACTGGCCGGACTTCAGCACCGACTCGATCCGGCGCGGGCCGCCGTGGCCGCCCAGCGCGCCGAAGTTGACCTCACCGGCGTACAGGACCGCGTTGCGGCCCTTGCCGATGTCGACGAACGCGGCCTCCATCGACGGCAGCACGTTCTGGACCTTGCCCAGGTAGACGTTGCCGACGTACGAGGTGGCCTGCTCCTTGTTGACGTAGTGCTCGACGAGCACGCCGTCCTCGAGGACGCCGATCTGGGTGCGCTGGCCGTTCTGGCGCACCACCATGACGCGCTCGACCGACTCGCGGCGGGCCAGGAACTCGGCCTCGGTGATGATCGGCACCCGGCGGCGGCCCAGCTCGCGGCCCTCGCGGCGGCGCTGCTTCTTGGCCTCCAGGCGGGTGGAGCCCTTGATGGACTGCACCTCGTCCGGGTCGAAGGACGGCTCGGTGGAACGGCGGCGCGGCTCGCGCACCTTCACCACCGTGCGGACGCCGTCCTCGGTGGTCTCGGCCACCTCGACGGCACCGGCCTCACCGCTGCGGCGGCGACGGCGACGGCGACGGCGCGAGGAGGACAGGCCGGCGGCCAGGTCGTCGTCGTCCTCGTCGTCCTCGTCGGCGGCCGCGACGGCCGGCTCCTCGACGGCGGGCTGCTCGGTCTCGGGGGCCTCGGCCTCGCCCTCCTCGGCCTCACCGCGACGGCGGCGGCGGCCGCCCCGGCGGCGACGGCGCGACGGACGGCCGTCCTCCCACTCGTCCTCGGCCTCGGGGCCGGTGGCGGGGGCGGCGACGGCGGGGGCCTCCGCGGCGGCGGGCGCCTCGGCCACGACGGGGGCCTTGACGGCGGCCGGAGCCTTGGCGGCGGGGGCCTGGGCCTTGGCGGCGGGGGCCTCGGCCGCCCGCTCCGCGGCGGCGCCGCGCTTGCCCCGGGCCGGGGTCTGCACCCGCACCGAGGTGCGGACGCGACGGCGGCGGCCGACACCGCTGTACTCGAACTCCTCCTCCTCGCGCTGCGGCGCGGCCGGGGCGGACTCCGCCTCGACGGCGGCCGGCTGCGCGGCGGCGGGGGCGGACTGGGCGGCGGCGGGGGCGGACTGGGCCGCGGGTGCCGCCGCGGCCGCCGGAGCGGTCGGGGCGACGAAGGGGGCGGGCTCCTGGAAGACCGGGGCCTGGAAGATCGCGGTGGACGGGCGGACCGCGCGGCGGCGGACCCGCTGCGGCGGCTCGGCGGCCTCGACGACCGGCGCCGGGGCGACCGGCTCCTCGACCGGGGCCTCCTCGACGGCGGGCTCCTCGGCGACCGGCTCCTCGGCCTCCTCGGCCACCGGCTCCTCGACCACCACGGGGGCGGCCTCGACCACCCGGCGGCGGCGCGGACGACGGGCCGGGGCGGCCGGCTCCTCCACGACGGCGGGGGCCTCGGCGACCACCGGCTCGGCCGCGGCGACGGGCGCCTCGACCACGGCGGCGGCCTCGGGCTCGGCCTTCTTGCGGGTCCGGCGGGCGCGCACGGGCTTCTCCGCCGGCTCCGTCTCCGTCTTCTCGGCCTTCTCGGCCTTGGACGCCCTGGGGGCCTTCTCCGCCTTCGCGGCGACGACCGGGGCCGGCTCGGCCTCCGGCGCGGTGACCACGATCGAGGAGGCCTCGGGCGCTCCGGCGGGCGCCTCGGCCCGCTTGCGGGTACGGCGGGCCCGGACCGGCTTCTCCGCCGCCGGCTCGGCGGCGGCGGCCTCGGCGACCGGCGCCTCGACCGGCCGGGTGACCTCGGCCTCGGCCGGGACGACCGTCTCGGCGGTCTCGGCGGCGGCGCCCTGCGGCGCTCCGGCCGGGCGGGACACGGCGCGGCGGCGCCGGCGCGGCGGCGCGGCGGACGCGCTGTCGCCGCCGGTCGCGGCGGTGTCGTTCGGTTCCGTTGCCGCAGGCTGCTGCGGATCGGTGTTATCGAGCATGCGGGTGGATCTCCCGTCAGGCCCCCGGGCTCCGCATCCGGCCACGCCACGGCACCGGTGGCCGGCCGGCATCACGACGATGCTCGGCCCGGACCCTCTCACGGTGCCGCCGCGCGGACGCGAGGCCGCACAGGGGCTCGTAGTCTCGCTCGGCGCCCCGCCCTCGGCGGGGTGTCGAAAGTCTTCTGGTCTGACCAGTCTTCTGAGGTTTTCCCAAGCTGCGCCGTCCCCCAACCCCGGGTGGCTCCCGGACGGGGTCCTCGGGCCCACCGACCATCGGGGTCGGCGGGCCGCAAGAGGCCGGCCTGTGCTTCGACGACGCTCGCTCCCCTGGGGAGCAGCGGGGGCCTGGAGGACCAGCGGGCCCAGTGGGGAACTGGACCCGGCCTCCGCCCGCTAGGCGGACGCGGTTGCGCGCGGCTCGCCGGCCGCCAGAGGGCCGGCCTGGGCCGCGGCGCGGTCGAGCGCCAACGGGTCGGTCACCGTGCCGGTCCCCTCGTCGAGCGGCCCCTGCGCCAGCCTGGTCACCTCTGCGGGGACCGGCGGCGCCAGGTCGGCCGTCGCACGGAGACCGGACAACACGTCGTCGGGTCGTACGGCGGGTGTGGCGTGTCGTACTACCAGGCGCAGTATCGCACAGGGACGCCCGGTCCGAACATCGCGGGTCTCCTCGCCCGCCGTGTCCGCACCGCCGTCGACCTGCGACGGGAGGAGCTCAAGAGCCGCCACCGCCCCGCGCGCGTCGAAGACCCGCAGACCGTTCTTGGTGAGGCGTTCGACCTCGACCCGCTCCTCGGCGACGAAGAGGGCGACCGCGCGGGCCGCCTCCTGCGGCTCGACACCGTCGAGCCGCACCCGCCACTCGGAGGCCTCCAGGCGCTCCACGAAGTTGGGCGTCCGCACCTCGACCGCGTCGATCACGTCCAGTCCCTCGGGCAGCGACTCGTCCAGTTGGACGCGCAGCGCCTCCGGGTCCCGGTGGGCCGCGAGGCCGATCTCCAGGTACTCCGCCTCGCTGGCCACACCGGTCGGCGCGGCATTGGCGTAGGACACCTTGGGGTGCGGGGTGAAGCCGGCCGAGTAGGCCATCGGCACCGCCGACCGGCGCAGGGCGCGCTCGAAGGCGCGCTGGAAGTCGCGGTGGCTGGTGAAGCGGAGCCGGCCGCGCTTGGTGTAGCGGAGACGGATCCGCTGCACCGTCGGCGCGGGCGGCGGACCGTCGGGCGTACGGCGTGCCAGGGTCGCTCAGTCCTTCGTCAGTGGTCCCCGTCCGCGGCGGCGGCGATTTCCCGCCACTGTCCGGACTCTTTCACCTCAAAGGGTACGCGCCCCCACCCACCCCTCGCTCCGCGCCCGCCCTCACCGAACGCCGGAAGCCCCCGCCGGACGGATCCGACGGGGGCGTTCTGGGACATGCCGCTACTTGTTCACCACGGTGAGCGGGAGCATCTTCTTGCCGGTGGGGCCGATCTGGATGCTCGTCTGCATCTGGGGGCACACGCCGCAGTCGAAGCACGGGGTCCAGCGGCAGTCGTCGACCTCGACCTCCTCCAGGGCGTCCTGCCAGTCCTCCCAGAGCCAGTCCTTGTCGAGGCCGCTGTCCAGGTGGTCCCAGGGCAGGACCTCCTCGTAGCCGCGCTCGCGGGTGGTGTACCAGTCGACGTCAACGCCGGTGCCGGCCAGGCCCTTCTCGGCGGAGGCCATCCAGCGGTCGTAGGAGAAGTGCTCGCGCCAGCCGTCGAAGCGGCCGCCGTCCTCGTAGACCGCCCGGATGACCGCGCCGACCCGGCGGTCGCCGCGCGAGAGCAGGCCCTCGACGATGCCGGGCTTGCCGTCGTGGTAGCGGTAGCCGATGTTCTTGCCGTACTTGCGGTCGCCGCGGATCGAGTCGCGCAGCTTGGCCAGGCGGGCGTCGGTGGCCTCGGCGGACAGCTGCGGGGCCCACTGGAACGGGGTGTGCGGCTTGGGCACGAAACCGCCGATGGAGACGGTGCAGCGGATGTCGTTCTGGCCGGTGACCTCGCGGCCCTTCTGGATGACGTTCTTCGCCATCTCGCCGATCTGGAGCACGTCCTCGTCGGTCTCGGTGGGCAGGCCGCACATGAAGTACAGCTTCACCTGGCGCCAGCCGTTGCCGTACGCGGTGGCGACGGTGCGGATGAGGTCCTCCTCCGACACCATCTTGTTGATCACCTTGCGCATCCGCTCGCTGCCGCCCTCGGGGGCGAAGGTGAGGCCGGAGCGGCGGCCGTTGCGGCTGAGCTCGTTGGCGAGGTCGATGTTGAAGGCGTCCACGCGGGTGGACGGCAGGGAGAGGCCGATCTTGTCCTCGGCGTAGCGGTCGGCCAGGCCCTTGGCGACGTCCGCGATCTCGGTGTGGTCGGCGGAGGACAGCGACAGCAGGCCGACCTCCTCGAAGCCGGTGGCCTTGAGCCCGCGCTCCACCATCTCGCCGATGCCGGTGATGCTTCGCTCCCGCACGGGGCGCGTGATCATGCCGGCCTGGCAGAAGCGGCAGCCGCGGGTGCAGCCGCGGAAGATCTCCACGGACATCCGCTCGTGCACGGTCTCCGCGAGCGGGACGAGCGGCTGCTTGGGGTAGGGCCACTCGTCGAGGTCCATCACGGTGTGCTTGGAGACCCGCCACGGCACGCCGGGGGCGTTGGGCACGACCCGGCCGATCCGGCCGTCCGGCAGGTACTCGACGTCGTAGAACCGCGGCACGTACACGCCGCCGGTGCGGGCCAGCCGCAGCAGCAGCTCGTCGCGGCCGCCCGGGCGGCCCCCGGCCTTCCACTCCCGGACGATCCTGGTGATGTCGAGCACGGCCTGCTCGCCGTCACCGATCACCGCGCAGTCGATGAAGTCCGCGATCGGCTCGGGGTTGAACGCGGCGTGACCGCCGGCCAGCACCACCGGGTCGTCCTCGGTGCGGTCGCGGGCCTCCAGCGGGATGCCGGCCAGTTCGAGCGCGGCCATCATGTTGGTGTAGCCGAGCTCGGTGGAGAAGGAGAGCCCGAACACGTCGAACGCCTTGACCGGCCGGTGGGCGTCCACGGTGAACTGGGGCACGCCGTGCTCGCGCATCAGCGCCTCGAGGTCCGGCCACACGCTGTAGGTGCGCTCGGCGAGGACGCCCTCCTGCTCGTTGAGCACCTCGTAGAGGATCATGACGCCCTGGTTGGGCAGGCCCACCTCGTAAGCGTCGGGGTACATGAGCGCCCAGCGGACGTCGCAGGCGTCCCAGTCCTTGACGGTCGAGTTGAGCTCGCCGCCGACGTACTGGATCGGCTTCTGGACGTGCGGGAGGAGAGCCTCCAGGCGTGGGAAGACCGATTCGACAGTCATGAGTACCAGGAACCCTTACGACGTTCGGAACCGCCGCGCTCGGCACGGCGACGGCTGGGAGGGGTGACCCTCAAGGGTAGCCGAACCGCCGTGTTCGCCGGGCCCGGGCGCGGTCGCCCCGGGACCGGCCGCGGGCGGCGCGACCGTCCGTGCCGAGGGGTGTACGGACAGGTCCCGGCACGTGAACGCGGCCCCACCGCGGGGCCCCGGCGACTGTTGACACGCTCCGAGGCCGCGTGCGGTACTGGCAAGGCTCCACCGGAAGGTCCTGTGCGCCCCCGGGACAAGGGAGTTGGCCGCGCGCGCACCGGCCGTGCCGGGCGGCCCGGCGCGACGCCGCGCCGGACTCCCGGCCCAGGCCCCCGACCGCGCCGACCCGCCCGCCCCCGAGGACAGGAGAGCCATGACCGACACGGGCCGGCGGACGCGCCGGATCGACAGCCCGTGCAACGAGACCGAGAGCTACCCGACCGTGGCCCGGGCGATCGCCGCGGCCCGCGGGCTGGCCCGCCGCCACCCCGGCCGCTGCCGGGTGCGCGAGGTGGGCCGTTCCCGCGCCGGACGCCCGCTGGTGCTGCTCTCGGTGGACGACGGCGAGCACACCGTCCTGGTGGTCGGCGGCCCGCACCCGAACGAGCCGGTCGGCCTGGCCGCCGCCCTCCGGCTGGCCGAGGAGGCGCTGGCGCAGCCGCCCCGCCCCGGGGTCGGCTGGCACGTCCTGCTCTGTCTGGACCCGGACGGCGCCGCGCTGAACGAGGGCTGGCTGAACGGGCCGCTCACCGCGGCCCGGCACTACGAGCACTTCTTCCGGCCGGCCTTCCACGAGCAGCCCGAGCTGCTGCCGCACCCGGACGGTCCGCTCACCGCGATGCCGGAGAGCCGGGTGCTGACCGGGCTGATCGACGAGCTGCGGCCGGTGCTCCAGTGCTCGCTGCACGGCGTGGACTTCGGCGGCGCCTTCGTGCAGCTCACCCGGCCGCTGCCGGCCCTGGCCGGGCGCTTCGCCCGTTCGGCGGCCCGCGGCGGCATCCCGCTGGACGTCGACTCCTACGACGCGCTCGGCTGGGCCAGCCCGGCCCCCGGCACCTATCTGATGCCGCCGCCGGGCCGGAGCCGGCAGCCGCTGCCGGACCGCCCCGAGCTGTCCACCTGGGCGTACGCGGGGCGCCACGGCGGGACCACGGCCGTGCTGGAGGTCCCGATGTGGGCGGTCGACGCGGTCGGCGACCACCGTCCGGCCCCGGACGTGGCCGCCACCATGGCGGCCTGCGCGGACCGGCTGCGGTCCAGGGCGGCGGAGCTGACCGCCCTGCTGCCGCAGGTGCCGACGCACGCGGGGGTGGCGTACGGGCCGCTGCTGCGCTCGGTCGAGTTCAATCTGGCGGTCTGCCCGCCGGTGGTGGAGGACTGGCTGGCGAACTGGTCGGCGGCCGCGCTGTCGGTGTCCCGGGTGACCACGGCCCGGATCGTCGCCGAGCGGCTGCCGCTGCGGATCGCCGCGATGCTGCTGCGGCTGCTCGCGGACAGCGGCGGTCCGGCGGCGGACGCGGCCCGGGCACGGGCGCGGGGGGTGGCCGCGGCGAGTCTGGAGGGTCTGCAGCGCCTCGGCACCCGGTGGGTCCCGGTCGGGACCCAGGTGGCCCACCAGTCCCGGGCGGTGCTCGCCGCCGCCGACCTGCTGCTGCCGTAGCCACGGCTCGACACCGCCCGACACCGCTCGACACGGCGGAGGGCCGGTCCGGGGGTCCCCGGACCGGCCCTCCGCCGTGCGCGCGACCGCTCAGGCCGCTATCGGCCGTTGACTCTGCACCGCCTGGAGCAGTCCGATCGCCACCCAGGTGGAGAACATCGACGATCCTCCGTAGGAGACGAACGGCAGCGGGATGCCGGCCACCGGCATGATGCCCAGGCACATCCCTATGTTCTCGAAGCCCTGGAAGGCGAACCAGGCGACCACCCCGGCCGCCACGATGGTGCCGTACAGGTCGGTGGCCTGGCGGGCGATCCGGCAGCCCCGCCAGAGCACCACGCCCAGCAGCACGATGATCGCCATCGCCCCGAGGAAGCCCAGCTCCTCCCCGGCGACCGTGAAGACGAAGTCGGTCTGCTGCTCCGGCACGAACTGGCCGGTGGTCTGGGTGCCGTGGAACAGGCCCTTGCCGGTCAGTCCGCCGGAGCCGATCGCGATCCGGGCCTGGGCGGTGTTGTAGCCGACGCCGGACGGGTCGAGCGCCGGGTTGGCGAAGGCCGCGAAGCGGTCGATCTGGTACTTGCTCAGCACGCCGAGCTTCCAGATCGCGACGCAGCCGCCGACGCCGGCCAGGATCAGTCCGAACACCCAGCGGTTGGCCGCGCCGGAGGCGAGCAGGATGCCCAGCACGATGACGGCCATCACCATCACCGAGCCGGCGTCCGGCATCAGCATCACGATCGCCATCGGCAGGGTGGCCCAGACCAGCGCCCGGAACACCGCCTTGTTCGCCGGGAACTCGCGCTCGCCGGCGTCCACCTGGTCGGACATCACCAGGGCCATGGACAGCACGATCGCGAGCTTGGCGAACTCGGCCGGCTGCACGGAGAAGCCGCCGCCCAGCTGGATCCAGGAGTGCTGGCCGTTGATGGTCGAGCCGAGCGGGCTCAGGGTGGCCACCAGCAGCAGGATCACACCGGCGTACAGGAAGGGCACCACGGTGCGGAACCGCCGGCTCCCTATCGTTATCACCACCGCGCACAGCACCGCCCCGACCATGACGTTGGTCAGGTGCCGGAACAGGAAGTACTGCGGGTCGCCGTGGGTGAGGGAGTCGCGTCCCCGGGTGGCCGACCAGACCAGCAGCGAGCTGCCCAGTGACAGCACGGCCGCGGCCAGCAGCAGTATCCAGTCGATCCGCCACAGCGGGGAGTCCTTGGCCAGCGCCTTGGGCACCCCGCCGCGCTGCGGGGCGAGCCGGAGCTGGCGGTAGGAACCGTAGGAGGTCATGCCCGGCCCCTTCCGGTGCTGGAGCGGGTGGGTTCGACGGCGGCCGCGACCGCGGCGGCCACGGGCACCGGGGTGCCGCCGGAGCGGTCCGGGTCCAGGAAGACCCGCGGCGAGCCGCCGGCCACCCCGGGGTCGCCGGCCCCGGTGGCGAAGGACACCGGCTTGATGATCGCGGTGCCGTCCGGGTTGAACTTCGGCAGCTCGGCCTGCGGCTTGGGCAGCAGCGCCTTGCCCTGGTCGATGTTGCCCTTGTCGTCGACGCCGTACAGGGACTGGTAGATCCGCCGGATCGCGTCGCCGGAGCCGCCGGAGCCGGTGCCGCCCTGGCTTATCGTCATCACGACCGCGTAGTCGCGGCTGTAGGTGGTCAGCCACGAGGTGGTCTGCTTGCCCTCGACCTCGGCGGTGCCGGTCTTGGCGTGCAGCTCGATCTTGCCCTGGGGCCAGCCCGCGCCGGTGAACTTCCAGGCGGCGGTGCCGCTGGTGATGACGCCCGCGGTGGCCTGGTCGATGTAGCCGAGCAGCTTCTGGTCGCCGGGCAGCCGGCCGTCCTCGTGCGGGGCGATCTCGCGGACGAGATCCCCGCCCGGGCTTATCACGGCCTTGGCGACCGTGGGCCGGTAGAAGGTGCCGCCGTTGGCGAGCGCCGAGTAGATCCGGGCCATCTGGACCGGGGTGACCAGGGTGTCGCCCTGGCCGATCGCGAAGTTGACGGCGTCACCGGCGCGCATCTGGTAGCCGTCGACGCAGTTCTCCCGGGCGATCTGGTCGGAGAAGGTGTTGCCGCCCTTCTCCGCCTGCTTGCACCAGGCGTCCTTGTTGTTGTCGTAGAAGGACTGCTTCCACTGCCGGTCGGGGACCCGGCCGGGGACCTCGCTGGGCAGGTCGATGCCGGTCTTGGCGCCGAGGCCGAACTGGTGGGCGGTCTTGAAGAACCAGTCGCCCGGGTCCTTCTTCGGCTTGATGCCGCCGTCCTTCATCCACTGGTCGTACGCCAGGCCGTAGAAGACGGTGTCGCAGGAGACCTCCAGCGCGCGCTCCAGGGAGATCGCCCCGAAGCTCTCGCTCTCGAAGTTCTTGAACTCGCGGCCGCCGATGGTCATGGCCTTCGGGCAGTCGTAGCGGCCGTCGAGCGAGTAGCCGGCCTGGACGGCGGCGGTGGTGGAGATGACCTTGAAGGTCGAGCCGGGGGCGGACTGACCCTGTATGGCCCGGTTGAGCAGCGGGAAGTTGGACTCCTTGCTGGTCAGCGCCTGGTAGTCCTTGCCGCTGATGCCGCCCTGCCACAGGTTGGGGTCGTAGGTGGGGGCGCTGGCCATCGCGACGATCCGCCCGGTGTGCACGTCCATCACGACGGCGGCGCCGGAGTCGGCCTCGTAGTTGCGGTTGGTGACCTTGTCGAAGGTCTTGCGGGCGTCGCCCATGGCCTGCGCCAGGTTGTCCTCGACGACCTTCTGCACCTTGGCGTCGATGCTGGTCACCAGGTTGTTGCCGGTCTGCGGGGCGGCCTGGTCGGCGGTGCCGATGACCCGGCCGAGGTTGTCCACCTCGAGCTTGGTGATGCCGGCGGTGCCGCGCAGGTCGCGGTCGTAGACGGACTCCAGGCCGGCCCGGCCGATCTGGTCGGCCGGCAGGTAGCGGTCGAGGCCGGCCTTGTCGGCGGTCTTGGAGACCTCGTCGTCGGTGACCGGCGAGAGGTAGCCGAGCACCTGGGCGAGGTTGGCGCCCTCGGCGCCGGTGTAGTGGCGCACGGCGGTGGGCTGGGCGGTGATCCCGGGGAAGTCCTCGCGGCGTTCCATTATCTGCATCGCCTGCTGGGTGGTCGCCTCCTTGGTGACCGGGATCGGCTGGTAAGGAGAACCGTTCCAGCAGGGCTGCTGCGTCTTGGCGTCGCAGAGCCGGACCTTCTCCTGGACGTCCTTGGCGGGCATCCCGAGCACCTCGGCGAGCCGGGTCAGCACCGCCTTGCCGGCGTCCTTCTGCTGGAGCAGCGAGGTGCGGCTGACCGAGACGACGAGTTTGGTCTCGTTGCCGGCGAGGATGCGGCCGGAGGCGTCCAGGATCTCTCCGCGGACGGCCGGTTCGACGACCTCGCGGATGTGGTTGCCGGTCGCCTTGGCGGTGTAGACGCTGGCGTTGCGGATCTGCAGGTACCAGAGCCGTCCGCCGAGGGTGGCGAGCAGCGAGACCACCAGGATCTGCAGCACCACCAGACGGATCGTCACCCGCCGGGTTCGGCCGGTCTCGGGGATGTTGCTCACGTCTCGTGCGCTCCAAAACTGAACAGGGCGGGCGGGCTTGGTCGGGGCCGGGCTACGGGCGCTTTCCCGCGCCGAGCAGGCGCTTCTTGCGGTAGGCCGGGCCGGCCGTGGCCTCGCGGGTGGTGCGGTAGCGGCTGAGGCTGCCGAGGCCGGGGCCGCCCTCGTCGTCCTCGGCGACCGACAGCGGGTCCTTGCCGAAGCGGCGGGCGACCAGCATCACGGCGGGCACCACGAAGGGTGCGAGGAGCAGGTCGTAGAGCAGGGCGGTGACGACGAGCTGGCCGAGTCCGACGTGCCGGGCGGCGGTGTCGCCGACGAGGGCGCCGACCATCGCGTACAGCAGGGTGGAGGCGATCGCGGCGCCGGCGACCACGAGCAGCGCGCTGGAGACCGAGCGCTGGCGGCCGTGCTCGGGGCGCAGCAGTCCGGCGGCGTAGCCCATCAGGCAGAGCACCAGGGCGTAGCGGCCGATGGCGTGGTCCGAGGGCGGGGCGAGGTCGGCCAGCAGGCCGGCCGCGAAGCCGACCAGGCAGCCGCCGGTGGGTCCGTAGACGAGGGCGAGGCCGACGACCACGAGCAGCAGTATGTCCGGGGTCGCTCCGGGCAGTTGCAGCCGGCCGAAGACGCTGACCTGGAGCAGCAGCCCGAACAGGATCAGGATCGCGGAGACGGGGATGCGGGCGAGGCGCATGGCTCAGTTCCCCCCAGTGGGCTTGGCGGGCGGGGCGGCGGCGGCCGGCGCGGCGGGCACCGCGGGGGCGGCGGGCGCGGCCGGGGCCGCCTGGCCCTGGGCGGCCGGCGCGGGCGGCAGGACGGCGTCGCGCGGGTCGGTGCGGGGCGGGACGACGACGACGCCGACCAGGTCCAGCCGGGTGAACTGGACGAAGGGCTCGACCAGGACGGTCTTGGTGAGCTGTCCGGGGGTGGCCTCGACCTGGACGACCCGGCCGACCGGGACGCCGGGGACGAACGGGCGGCCGCTCTGCGAGCCGAAGGTGACCAGCCGGTCGCCCTCCTTGACCTGGGCCTTGCCGTTGAGCAGGGAGACCTTCATGGCGCTGGTGCCGCCGCCGGCGGCGAAGCCGATCTCCCCGGTGCCCTCCAACCGGGTGCCGGCGGTGAAGCCGGGGTCGGAGGCGAGCAGCACGGTGGCGGTGGTGGGGGCGACGGTGGTGATCCGGCCGACCAGGCCCTGGCCGTTGACGACGGTCATGTCGCGGGTGAGGCCGTCGTCGCTGCCGGCGTCGATGGTGATGGTCCAGGAGAAGCCCTGGGCCGGGCCGATCGCGATGGTCTGGGCGGCCTTGACGGTGTAGCCGCCGGCGCCGGCGGTGCGCAGCAGGTCGTCGAGCTGCTTGGTGCGTGCGCCCGCCATGTCGGAGGAGGCCAGCTTCTGCCGCAGTTCGGTGTTCTCGCGGGCGAGCTGGTCGGTGCGGCCGCTGTTGGAGGCGGCGTCGCGGAAGGCGCGGACGGTGTCGGCGACCGGGTCGACCGCGCTGGCGGCACCGCGTTCGACCGGGCCGAGGACGGTGGCGGCGGCGCGCCGGGCGCCGCCGAGCGGGGAGCTCTCGCCGCCCTTGATGTCGACGGTGATCAGTGCGAACGCGACGGCCACCAGCAGGATGAGCAGCAGCCGGCTCTCTCGTGTGTCCCTCACGGTGCTGGTACTGCCCCTTCGTGCCCCTGGTCCGCCGGCCCGGGCTGTGGACCCGGGCGGGGACCCGTCGGTTCGGCTGGTGTTCCGGTTCTGCTAACGGCGCGGTGCGGCGTCGAGTACCTGCTGGAGTGCCTCGAACTCCTCGACGCACTTGCCGGAGCCGAGCGCGACGGAGTCGAGCGGGTTCTCGGCGATGTGGATCGGCATGCCGGTCTCCCGGCGCAGCCGCTCGTCCAGGCCGCGGAGCAGGGCGCCGCCGCCGGTGAGGACGATGCCCCGGTCCATGACGTCGCCGGCCAGCTCGGGCGGGCACTGGTCGAGGGTGGTCTTGACCGCGTCGATGATCGAGTTGACCGGCTCGTCGATGGCCTCGCGGACCTCGGCGGCGGAGATGACGACGGTCTTGGGCAGGCCGCTGACGAGGTCACGGCCGCGGATCTCGGCGTGCTCGTCCTTCTCGCCCTCCAGGCCGAAGGCGGAGCCGATGCTCATCTTGATCTGCTCGGCGCTGCGCTCGCCCAGGAGCAGCGAGTACTCCTTCTTGATGTGCTGGACGATGGCGTTGTCGAGTTCGTCGCCGGCGACCCGGATGGACTGGGCGGTGACGATGCCGCCGAGCGAGATGACGGCGACCTCGGTGGTGCCGCCGCCGATGTCGACGACCATGTTGCCGGTGGGCTCGTGGACCGGGAGGCCGGCGCCGATCGCGGCGGCCATCGGCTCCTCGATGATGTGCACCTGGCGGCAGCCGGCCTGGAGGGAGGCCTCGATGACCGCGCGGCGCTCGACGCCGGTGATGCCGGAGGGGACGCAGACGACGACCCGGGGGCGGGCGAGGAAGCGGCGGCGGTGCACCTTGAGGATGAAGTAGCGCAGCATCCGCTCGGTGATCTCGAAGTCGGCGATGACGCCGTCCTTGAGCGGGCGGATGGCCACGATGTTGCCGGGGGTGCGCCCGATCATCTTCTTGGCCTCGGAGCCGACGGCGAGGATGCCGCCGGTGTTGGTGTTGACCGCGACGACGGACGGCTCGTTGAGAACGATGCCCTTGCCCCTGACGTACACCAGCGTGTTGGCAGTTCCGAGGTCGATCGCCAGGTCGCGGCCGATGAACGACAGGTTGCTCGCCATGGGGTGTGGGTGCCTTCCCGGGCTCGGAGTCATGTGGGGTGGACGGTGTGCGCCCGCAGACGGGCGGCGACCAGCTGAGCTGCCTTACCGGGCCCTTGAGTCGCGTCCATCGTAGTCACGCCGTTCGGCACGGACGTCGACCCGGGGCACGCCGTCCATTGTCCGGGGCGTGATCGCTTCTCAGGGCATTGGGACGCCGTGTCGGAGGGCCTGGTTCCCTATTTCCCGATAAGAATGCCCCGGCCGGGCCAATGGTCCCGGCCGGGGCGTCCCGAAGGTCCCGGTGCCCGCGCGGTCAGGCGTGGGCGGGGAAGAAGATCTTGATTTCGCGCTCGGCCGACTCGACCGAGTCGGAGGCGTGGATCAGGTTCTCGCGGGTGATGGTCGCGTAGTCGCCGCGGATGGTGCCGGCCCCGGCCTCCAGCGGGTTGGTGGCGCCGGCCAGCATGCGGATGCCGGCGACGACCTCCTCGCCCTCGACGATCAGGGCGATCGACGGGCCGGAGGTCATGAACTCCAGCAGCGGCTCGTAGAACGGGCGGCCGACGTGCTCCGCGTAGTGCTGCTCCAGCGTCGCCCGCTCGAAGGTGCGCAGCTCGGCGGCGGCGAGCCGCCAGCCGGCCTTGCGCTCGATCCGGCTGATGATCTCGCCGGCCAGGCCGCGCTTGACGGCGTCGGGCTTGAGCAGGACGAGAGTGCGCTGGGACACGGGGCGTCTCCTGGGGAAATCGGGTTTCGGCGCGGACACGGGAATCGGCGCACGCACGGATCGGCACGCACGCGGACCGGCACGCACGTGCTGTTCCGCGTGCGCCGTGCGACTACCGCAGAGGTTACCTTGCGTGAGCGAACGCCCAGGACCCGGTCCGGAGGCGTCTCAGGCGGCCGCGGCGGCGGTGCGGGCGGCCTTGATCTCGTCGATCCGCCGGCCGTAGTGCACCGAGCACCACCAGAGGCCGGCGAAGATCACGCCGAGCACGAACATGGTCGGCACCACGAAGCCGCTGGCGATCAGCCCGAGCTGCAGCGCCCAGCCGACGGCCACCGCGCCGGGGCGGGTGATCATGCCGCAGAGCAGCACGCACAGCACCATGGCGATGCCGCTGACCGTCCACAGGGCGCCGTGGGAGACGTCCGTGAGCTGCATCGCGACCAGGGCCGCGAAGAGCACCACGAGGGCCTCGCCGATCAGCGTCGAGGAGCAGAGCGTCCTCATCGTCACTTCCTCCCGAGCAGCAGGCGGGCCTCGCCCACCGTGATGACCGATCCGGTGACCAGCACCCCGGCGCCGCCGAGGTCGCCCTCCTCCTCGGCCAGGGTGACGGCGGCGGCGATGGCGTCGTCGAGCCTGGGCTCGACCTGGACCCGGTCCTCGCCGAAGACCTCGACCGCCAGGGCTGCGAGCTCGTCGACGTCCATGGCGCGGTGGGTGGAGTTCTGGGTGATCACGACCTCGGCGAGGAGCGGCTCGAAGGCCTCCAGCAGGCCGGCCACGTCCTTGTCGCCGCTGGTGCCGATCACGCCGACCAGCCGGGTGAAGCCGAAGGACTCGCCGATGGCGGTGACGGTGGCGCGGGCGCCGTGCGGGTTGTGGGCGGCGTCCAGCAGGATGGTGGGGCTGCGCCGGACGACCTCCAGCCGGCCCGGGGAGCTGACGCCGGAGAAGCCCTGGCGGACCTTGTCGACGTCGAGCTGTCCGCCGCGGGCGCCGCCGACGCCGAAGAACGCCTCGACGGCGGCCAGCGCCAGGGCCGCGTTCTGGGCCTGGTGCTCGCCGTGCAGCGGCAGGAAGACGTCCTCGTACTCCTCGCCGCCGATCCCGCGCAGCGTCACCAGCTGGCCGCCGATCGCGAGTTCGCGGCGGACGACGCCGAATTCCATGCCCTCGCGGGCGACCGTGGCGTCGACCTCGACCGCGCGCCGGAGGATGGTCCGGGCGGCGTCGAGCTGCTGCTGGGCGACGATCGCGACGGCGTCGGACTTGATGATCCCGGACTTCTCGACCGCGATCTCGCCGGTGGTCCCGCCGAGCTTGTCGGTGTGGTCGAGGCCGATCGGGGTGATCACGGCGACCCCGGCGTCGATGACGTTGGTGGCGTCCCAGGAGCCGCCCATGCCGACCTCGACCACGGCGACGTCCACCGGCGCGTCGGCGAAGGCCGCGTAGGCCATGCCGGTGAGCACCTCGAAGAAGGACATCGCGACCGGCTCGCGCTCGTCGACCATCCGCACGTAGGGCTCGATGTCGCGGTAGACCTCGACGAACCGCTCGGGGGTGATCGGGGCGCCGTCCAGGCTGATCCGCTCGGTGACGCTCTCCACGTGCGGGCTGGTGTAGCGGCCGGTGCGCAGCTCGAAGACGCCGAACAGCTGCTCGATCATCCGGGCGGTGGAGGTCTTGCCGTTGGTGCCGGTGATGTGGATGGAGGGGAAGGACCGCTGGGGCTGGCCCAGGATGTCCATCAGCGCCTCGATCCGGTCGAGCGAGGGCTCCAGCTTGTTCTCCGGCCAGCGCTCGGAGAGTTCCACCTCGACCTCGCGCAGGGCGTCGGCGGGGCTGCCGTCGGCGGGGCGGAGGGTGTACGGGTTCGGGTCGGCCTTGTCGCTCACGTCCACAGTCTACGGAGCGCGCGGCGCCGCTCCCGACGGGGTGAGAACCACCACTTTGCCCGAGTTGGCCGTTTTCTGCGTTTACTATCGTTTTGGCGATATCAGACCGCAATGAAGCATTGATTCGCATCCCAGGGAGACAAATCGCCTTTGATCATGAGGAGCACCGCGCCATGCCCGACGCCCTGCGCCAATTCTTCGAGCTGCGCCGGGACGGCTTCGTCCAGCTCGCCGGGCTGATCTCGCTGGCCCTCGTGCTCTACATGGCCCTGGTGTTCGGCCGCTTCCTGGTCTACTGGGCCGGCTCCCGGCACGCCTTCCGGCGCAACCGCCCGGCCCGCCCCGGCGACCCCGCCGCGTTCCAGTGGCACCTGATGGTCCCCTGCCGGGACGAGGAGGCGGTGATCGCCCAGACCCTGGCCGGACTGCGCGCCGTCGCCCCCGCCGCCCACCTCTGGGTGATCGACGACGACAGCGAGGACGCCACCCGCGACCTGGTGCTCGCCGCCGCCGGGCACGACCCCCGGATCCACCTCGTCCAGCGCCGCCGCCCGCACGCCCGGATCGGCAAGGGCGCCGCCCTGAACGCCGCCTACCGGGAGATCTCCGCCTCGCTGCCGCCCGGCACCGACCGCTCCCGGGTCGTCCTCGGCGTCGTCGACGCCGACGGGCAGCTCGACCCCGGCACCCTCGAACAGGTCGGCAACGAGCACGCGATGGGCCGCCCCGACACCGGCGCCGTGCAGATCGGCGTGCGGATGCGCAACGCCGAGGACCCGCGCCCGCTGGCCGGCCGGGGCCGGCTCGCCAACGCCCTCGCCCGCGCCCTGGTCCGGATGCAGGACGTCGAGTTCCAGGCCAACAACGCCGGCATGCAGCTGCTGCGCCGCCGCACCGGCAGCGTCGGCCTCGGCGGCAACGGCCAGTTCGTCCGGCTCACCGCCCTCGACTCGCTCACCGCCGAGGAGGGCCGCGACGGCCGCCCCTGGCCCGAGCGCGCCCTGCTGGAGGACTACGAGTCCGGGCTCGACCTGCGGCTGGCCGGCTGGCGGCTCACCCACGTCACCGAGACCAACGTCTCCCAGGAGGCCCTGGTCTCCTGGCGCCGCTTCCTCACCCAGCGCACCCGCTGGGCCCAGGGCAACATGCAGTGCCTGCGCTACACCGGCCGGGTGCTGCGCTCGCCGCACTACCGGCCCGCCGGCAAGGCCGAGGTGCTGTACACCTTCCTCCAGCCGGTGGTCTGCGTCCTGCTCGTCGTCCTCACCCCGCTGTCGCTCGCCATCACCGGGGCCGGGCTGGTGCTCTTCCCCGAGGAGACCGCCGAGTTCCAGCTGACCTACGGCCCCTGGATGGCGGTCGCCTTCGTGCTCGCCACCCTGCCGATGGTCTTCTGGGGCCCCACCTACCGCCGGCTCGTCCGCCCCGACCGGAGCCGGCTCACCGGCCTGCTCTGGGGCCTGCTGGTCTGGCTCTACGCCTACCACCTGTTCGTGGTCGCCACCCGGGCCGCCGTCCGGATGCTGCTCGGCCGCAACGGCTGGGCCAAGACCCGGCGCAACGCCGAGAAGGTCGCCGTCGGCGCCCCCACCGCCCTGGAGTCCTGACCGAGGGCGCCGCCGACGCCCTCCCTCCCCCGCCGCCCGGCAGCCAGGCAGCCCGCTGCCCCGCACCCAGCCCCGCACCCGCACCCAGCCCCCCGGAGCCGTACCGCCATGAGCCTGTGCCCCGCCCCCCGGTCCGCCGCCCGCCCGCTCGCCCCCGGCAGCGTCGCCGTCGTCCTCGGCACCCGCCCGGAGCTGGTCAAGCTCGCCCCGCTGATCCACGAACTCGGCCCCGCCACCCGACTGGTCCACACCGGCCAGCACTGGGACGAGGCGATGTCCGGCCGCTTCCTGCGCGACCTCGGCCTGCCCCGCCCCGAACTGCTCACCGGTGTCGGCGGCCGCCCCCGGGCCGGCCAGATCGCGCAGTCCCTCGGCCAGCTCGACGCCGCGTTCGCCGAGGACCGCCCGGCCGCCGTGGTCGTCCAGGGCGACACCAACGCCACCCTGGCCGGCGCCCTCGCCGCCAACGCCCGGGAGATCCCGCTCGTCCACGTCGAGGCCGGACTGCGCAGCTTCGACCGGGCGATGCCCGAGGAGCACAACCGGGTGATGGTCGACCACGTCTCCGACCTGCTGTGCGCGGCCACCCCCGACAACGCCGCCAACCTGCGCGCCGAGGCCCTCGACGAGGAGCGGATCGCGCTCACCGGCAACACCGTCGTCGAGGTGGTCCGCCG
This sequence comes from Streptomyces sp. TLI_053, assembly GCF_900105395.1. Classification (NCBI taxonomy): domain Bacteria; kingdom Bacillati; phylum Actinomycetota; class Actinomycetes; order Kitasatosporales; family Streptomycetaceae; genus Streptomyces; species Streptomyces sp. TLI_053. Next base: position 6,226,260 of record NZ_LT629775.1, on the reverse strand, counting down.
CTCGCTGCCCGACGCCGGGGAGCGGGCCGGCCTGCTCGCCCGGCACGGCCTCGCCGAGGACGGCTACGTCCTCGCCACCGTGCACCGGCCGGAGAACACCGACACCGCCGAGGCGCTCGGCGCCGTCCTCGCCGAACTCGACCGGATCGCCCGGGCCGGCACACCGGTGCTGTTCCCGATGCACCCCCGCACCCGGGCCGCCGTCGAGCGCTTCGCCCTGGACGGCCTGCTGGCCCGGCTCACGGTGACCGGACCGGTCGGCTACGCCGACTTCCTGGGCCTCGCCCGGCACGCCGCGCTGCTGGTCTCCGACTCCGGCGGGGTGCAGGAGGAGTGCACCGTGCTCGGCCGCCCGCTGCTGGTCGTGCGCCGCTCCACCGAACGGCCCGAGGCCGTCGAGACCGGCTTCGCCGCGCTGGTGGAGCCCGGGGCCGAACTCGGCGCACTCGCCCGCACCTGGCTCGCCGACGCCCCGGAGCGGCTCGCCCGGCTCGCCGGCACCCCCAGCCCTTACGGGGACGGCCTGGCCTCCGCCCGGATCGCCGACCTGACCGCCCGGCTCGCCCACGGGCCCGCCGCACTGCCGCAGGCCGCCTGACCCGCCGGGGCCGCCCGGCCGGAGGCCCTCTTGACAGCGGAATTGGTCTACTCCACCTTGTGAAGGCAAGTCTCCTCCCCCGACAGGGACTTGTGTTGTCGGTAGCTCCCGCACACAGATCCGTCGACACCCGGACAGCCCTCCCCCACGAGGACCGCCGGCCTCCCCCACCGGAGATGGAGCCATGCCACCTGCCTCACACCGGCGCCCGCGCGCCGTCCACTCGCTGCTCGCCGGCGCCACCGCCGTCGCCCTCGGCCTCGGCGGCCTGGTCCTCGCCGGCGGCGCCGGCGCCCAGGCCGCCCCCAGCGACGTCGAACTCGTCACCAACGGCGGCTTCGAGGACGCCAACCGCCTCAACGGCTGGACCTGCGCGGCCGGCGCGCCGGAGACCACCACCGTCCACTCCGGCACCGGCGCGCTGCGCTCCACCCCGAGCGGCAGCGCCACCGGCGAGTGCACCCAGACCGTCACCGTCAGACCCTCCTCGACGTACACGCTGAGCAGCTGGGTCCAGGGCTCGTACGTCTACCTCGGCGCCCGCGGCACCGGCGGCACCGACCCGAGCACCTGGACCCCCGGCGGCACCGGCTGGTCCAGGCTCAGCACCACGTTCACCACCGGGGCCTCGACCACCAGCGTCACCGTCTACCTGCACGGCTGGTACGGGCAGCCGGCCTTCCTGGCCGACGACGTGTCCCTGCTCGGCCCGGGCGACCCCAAGCCCTCCCCGACCGCGACCAGCCCCACCCCGACCGGCACGGCCAGCCCGACGCCGACCGGCACCACCACCCCCTCCCCCACCGCCACCACGCCCCGGCCGCCGACGAAGCACCTGCTCACCGGCTACTGGCAGAACTTCGACAACGGCGCCACCGTGCAGCGGATCAGCGACGTCCCGGCCGCGTACGACATCATCGCGGTCTCCTTCGCCGAGGCCACCGGCACGCCCGGAGGTCTGGGCTTCGCCCTCGACCCGACGCTCTCCTCCCGGCTCGGCGGCTACACCGAGGCGCAGTTCAAGGCCGACATCGCGGCCAAGAAGGCGGCCGGCAAGAAGGTGATCCTGTCGGTCGGCGGCGAGAAGGGCACGGTGTCCGTCAACAGCTCCGCCTCCGCCACCAACTTCGCCAACAGCGCCTGGTCGCTGATGCAGACCTACGGCTTCGACGGCGTCGACATCGACCTGGAGAACGGCGTCAGCTCCACCTGGATGGGCCAGGCCCTGCACACCCTGGCGGCGAAGGCCGGATCCGGCTTCACGCTCACCATGGCGCCGCAGACCATCGACATGCAGTCGACCGGCGCGGAGTACTTCAAGCTGGCGCTGAACGTGAAGGACATCCTCACCATCGTCAATATGCAGTACTACAACTCCGGCGCGATGCTGGGCTGCGACGGGCAGGTCTACTCCCAGGGCACCGTCAACTTCCTGACCGGCCTGGCCTGCATCCAGCTCAAGGGCGGGCTGCGGCCCGACCAGGTCGGACTCGGCGTGCCGGCCTCCACCAGCGCGGCCGGCGGCGGCTACGTCAGCCCGAGCGTGGTCAACAACGCGCTGGACTGCCTGGCCGCCGGCACCAACTGCGGCAGCTTCAAGCCCGACACCAAGTGGCCCGGCATCGGCGGGGCCATGACCTGGTCGACCAACTGGGACGCCAAGGCCGGCGGCGGCATCGCCTCGACCGTCGGCTCGCACCTGCACGCGATGCCGTAACCCGCGCGCGGACCCGCCCCCGACGGGGCCGGAGGCCCGAGCCGGTCAGACCCCGGCCCGGGCCTCCGGCACGCCCGCGGGCACCCCGCCGTGGCGGCGGCGCAGCTCGGCGGTGATCTCGGCCAGCTCGCCGTCCGGCAGCAGCGGCAGCATCATCGCCACGCCCTGGAGCAGCCCGCCGAGCAGGAAGGTGGTGTCGGGGGTGGCCGCGACCAGGTCCCGGACCTCCGTCACCTCGCCGGCCGCGACCGCCTCGATCAGCCGGGCCGCGTCCACGCCGTCCTCGTCGACGAGGACGGCGCCGGTGTCGCGCGGGGCCCGCCGGGCCATCGACCGCAGCACCCGGTCGCCCACCTCGGGCGCGTAGGCCTTGCGGACCGCCTCGGCGGCGATCCAGGTGAGCAGCGTGGTCACCTCGCGCTCGACGTGCTCGTCCAGCAGCCGGTCCAGCGCGTGGTCGAACGCGAGCTGGTTGCCGTGCCGGAAGGCGAGCAGCAGGGTCGCCGCGCGCGCCTTGGCCTCCTCGACCGCCTCGGCAGGCAGCTCGTCGGCCGACACCTCGGTCACCACCACCACGCCCATGCCCTCCCGTCGTCCCTCACTGTCCGGAACTCGAAGCACACCGTACACATCCGACCTGCGAAATTCCGCGAAACCGCGCGGGCAAGACAGGAATCGATTCGGGCGGAATAGGGCCTCACCCGGTCCAGGATGAATATTCGCCGGAAGGGAGCAACGAATTGGGCTATTGGGACTCCCGATCAGCCGACATCCGGAAAAGCGGAGGAGCCGCACCCCGCGTCGGCGGGGTGCGGCTCCTGGTGGACCGGGCGACGGCTCCGGGGAGCCGTCGGCGCGTCAGCCCTGCGGCAGTGCCGCGAGCTGGGCGGTGATCCGGGCGATGTCGGCCTCGGCGGCCTCCTGGCGGGTCCGGATCTTGGCGACCACGTCGTCCGGCGCCTTGGCGAGGAACGCCTCGTTGCCGAGCTTGCCGGCGGTCTGGGCCTTCTCCTTCTCGGCCGCCGCGAGGTCCTTGGCGAGGCGCTTGCGCTCCGCCGCGACGTCGATGGTGCCGGACAGGTCCAGCGCCACCGTGGCACCGGCGACCGGCAACGAGGCGGTGGCCGCGAAGCCGTCCTCCGGCACGGTCAGGCGCAGCAGCGAGCGGATCGCGTCCTCGTGGACGGCCAGCACGGTGCCGTCCAGGTCCAGCCGGGCCGGGACCCGCTGGCCCGGCTTGAGGCCCTGGTCGGTGCGGAACCGGCGCACCTCGGTGACCACCCGCTGCAGGGTGGCGATCTCCGCCTCGGCGCCGGCGTCGCGGAACCCGCTGTCCTGCGGCCAGTCGGCGACGACCAGCGACTCGGCCCCGGTGAGCGTGGTCCACAGCGTCTCGGTGACGAAGGGCACGATCGGGTGGAGCAGCCGCAGCGTGATGTCGAGGACCTCGCCGAGGACCCGGCGCGCGGCGTCGGCCTGCGGGCCGCCCTTGGCCAGGGTGGTCTTGGAGAGCTCCACGTACCAGTCGAAGACCTCGTCCCAGGCGAAGTGGTACAGCGCCTCGGAGAGCTTCGAGAACTGGTAGTCGTCGTACAGCGCGTCCACCTCGGCGACGGTGCTGTTCAGCCGCGACAGGATCCACCGGTCCGCCGCCGTCAGCTCCTCCGCCGCGGGCAGCGGGCCCTCGACGGTGGCGCCGTTCATCAGCGCGAACCGGGTCGCGTTCCAGATCTTGTTGGCGAAGTTGCGGGCCGCCTGGACCCAGTCCTCGCCGATCGGGACGTCGACACCCGGGTTGGCGCCGCGGGCCAGCGTGAACCGCAGCGCGTCCGAGCCGTACTTGTCCATCCAGTCCAGCGGGTTGACCACGTTGCCGAAGGACTTCGACATCTTCTTGCCGTTCTGGTCACGGACCATGCCGTGCAGCGCGATGGTGTGGAACGGCGGGGTGCCGTCCATCGCGTAGAGCCCGAACATCATCATCCGGGCGACCCAGAAGAACAGGATGTCGTAGCCGGTGACCAGGACGGAGTTCGGGTAGAACTTCGCCAGGCTCTCGGTCCGCTCCGGCCAGCCGAGCGTGGAGAACGGCCACAGGCCCGAGGAGAACCAGGTGTCGAGGACGTCGGTGTCCTGGTGCCAGCCCTCGCCGGTCGGCGGCTGCTCGTCCGGGCCAACGCAGACGATCTCGCCGTTCGGGCCGTACCAGACCGGGATCCGGTGGCCCCACCACAGCTGGCGCGAGATGCACCAGTCGTGCAGGTTGTCCACCCAGTCGAAGTAGCGCTTCTCCATCTCCTGCGGGTGGATCTTGACCCGGCCGTCCCGGACCGCGTCGCCGGCCGCCTGGGCCAGCGGGCCGACCTTGACCCACCACTGCATCGACAGCCGCGGCTCGATGGTGGTCTTGCAGCGCGAGCAGTGGCCCACCGAGTGGACGTACGGACGCTTCTCGGCGACGATCCGGCCCTCGGCCCGCAGCGCGGCGACGATCGCCGAGCGGGCCTCCAGCCGGTCCAGGCCCAGGAACGGGCCGTGCGCGGTGATCACCGCGTGCTCGTCCATCACCGCGATGTTCGGCAGGCCGTGGCGCTGGCCGATCTCGAAGTCGTTCGGGTCGTGGGCCGGGGTCACCTTGACGGCGCCGGTGCCGAACTCCGGGTCGACGTGCTCGTCGGCGACGATCGGGATCCGGCGGCCGGTGAGCGGCAGCTCGATCTCGGTGCCGACCAGGTGCCGGTAGCGCTCGTCCTCCGGGTGGACGGCGACCGCGGTGTCACCGAGCATCGTCTCGGCCCGGGTGGTGGCGACGACGATGGAGTCCTCGCCCTCGCCGTAGCGGATCGAGACCAGCTCGCCGTCGTCGTCCTGGTACTCCACCTCGATGTCCGAGATGGCGGTCAGACAGCGCGGGCACCAGTTGATGATGCGCTCGGCCCGGTAGATCAGCTCGTCGTCGAAGAGCTTCTTGAAGATGGTCTGGACGGCCTGCGACAGGCCCTCGTCCATGGTGAAGCGCTCGCGCGACCAGTCGACGCCGTCGCCGAGCCGGCGCATCTGGCCGGAGATCTGGCCGCCGGACTCCGCCTTCCACTTCCAGACCCGCTCGACGAACTCCTCGCGGCCCAGGTCGTGGCGGGACTTGCCCTCCTTGGCCAGCTCGCGCTCGACCACGTTCTGGGTGGCGATGCCGGCGTGGTCCATACCGGGCTGCCACAGCGCCTCGAACCCCTGCATCCGCTTGCGGCGGACCAGGGCGTCGATCAGCGTGTGCTCGAAGGCGTGGCCCAGGTGCAGCGAGCCGGTGACGTTCGGCGGGGGGATGACGATGGTGAACGGGGGCTTGTCGCTCGTGGCGTCGGCGGTGAAGTAACCGCGCTCTACCCAGCGCTCGTACAGCTCGCCCTCTACGTCCGCCGGAGCGTAGGTCGTCGGGAGGGTGGCTGCGTCGTCCCCTGCGGGCGTGCTCGCGGGGCGCTGGTTCGTGGTGTCGGTCACGACGGACAGTTTACGTAACCCGGGAACCCGGTTACGAACGCCTTTCACTCCCCGGACTCCCGGACCGGCCCGGAAGGGCGCGCACGCCAGGGCCCCGGCGCCGCCGCGGGGCGGCACCGGGGCCCTGGTCCCGGCCCGGGTCCGCAGGACGGACCGGCGGGCCGGAGAGGTCTCAGGCGCTCTTGTCGCGCCGCTCCCGCTTGATCATGTCGCGCGGCACCAGGGTCGGGATGGCGTGCTTGGAGACGACGTCCCCGGTCACCACCACACGGGCGACGTCCTGACGCGAGGGGACCTCGTACATCACGGACATCAGCACCTCCTCCATGATGGCCCGCAGACCGCGCGCGCCGGTGCCGCGCAGGATCGCCTGGTCCGCGATGGCCTCCAGCGCGTCCCGGGAGAACTCCAGCTCCACACCGTCGAGTTCGAAGAGCTTGCGGTACTGCTTGACCAGCGCGTTCTTCGGCTCGGTGAGGATCTGCAGCAGCGCCTCGCGGTCGAGGTTGTGCACGCTGGTGATCACCGGGAGACGGCCGATGAACTCGGGGATCATGCCGAACTTGACCAGGTCCTCCGGCATCACCTGACGGAAGTGGTCGCTGGCGTCCTGCTCCCGCTTCGAGCGGATGTTCGCCCCGAAGCCGATGCCCTTGGCGCCCGCGCGGCCCTCGATGATCCGCTCCAGGCCCGCGAACGCGCCACCCACGATGAACAGCACGTTGGTGGTGTCGATCTGGATGAACTCCTGGTGCGGGTGCTTGCGCCCGCCCTGCGGCGGCACCGAGGCGGTGGTGCCCTCCAGGATCTTCAGCAGCGCCTGCTGCACGCCCTCGCCGGAGACGTCCCGGGTGATCGACGGGTTCTCGCTCTTCCGGGCGACCTTGTCGATCTCGTCGATGTAGATGATCCCGGTCTCGGCCTTCTTGACGTCGTAGTCCGCCGCCTGGATCAGCTTGAGCAGGATGTTCTCGACGTCCTCGCCGACGTAGCCGGCCTCCGTCAGCGCGGTGGCGTCCGCGATCGCGAACGGCACGTTCAGCATCCGGGCCAGGGTCTGCGCCAGCAGCGTCTTGCCGGAACCGGTCGGACCGAGCAGCAGGATGTTGGACTTCGCCAGCTCGATGGCGTCCTCGCGGCCGTTCCCGCCGCTGCGCCCGGCCTCACCGGCCTGGACCCGCTTGTAGTGGTTGTAGACCGCCACCGACAGCGCCTTCTTGGCGAGGTCCTGGCCGACCACGTACTGGTCGAGGAACTCGTAGATCTCGCGGGGCTTCGGCAGCTCCTCGAAGCGCACCTCGGAGGTCTCGGCGAGCTCCTCCTCGATGATCTCGTTGCACAGGTCGATGCACTCGTCGCAGATGTACACGCCTGGGCCGGCGATCAGCTTCTTCACCTGCTTCTGCGACTTGCCGCAGAACGAGCACTTGAGCAGGTCGCCACCGTCTCCGATGCGTGCCACGAGGTGCTTCCCCTTCGCCAGGGGCCCCGCGGGGTTTCCGGGGCCTGGTGCTGTGGACCGACGACGCCGACGGCGATCGGTCTCGCTGTCCGACGGTACTCTGCCGAGCCGTCGATTCCGCCCTCTTCGCCGGGTCTGCCCTACGCCCTGGGCGAATTGATACCGAACAGATGCCGTCGGAGCAGTCACCGGTGTGCCGGGGGCGGGGCACGCGAACCGGTCGCGCGCCCCGCCCCCGGCCCCCGCGGCCCGGGAACGGCGCCGCGGGGGGTGCTGGCCTCAGGAGGTCAGCGAGGCCTTGCGGGTCGAGATGACCAGGTCCACCAGACCGTACTCGACGGCCTCCTCGGCGGTGAGGATCTTGTCGCGCTCGATGTCGTCGCGAACCTCCTCGACCGACTTGTTGGAGTGCTTCGACAGCATCTCCTCCAGCTGCTCGCGCATCCGGAAGATCTCCCGGGCCTGGATCTCCAGGTCCGAGACCTGGCCGCGGCCGGTCTCGGTGTAGGGCTGGTGGATCAGGATGCGGGCGTTCGGCAGCGCCATCCGCTTGCCGGGGGTGCCCGCCGCCAGCAGCACGGCCGCCGCCGAGGCCGCCTGGCCCATGCAGACGGTGGTGATGTCGGGCTTGACGTACTGCATGGTGTCGTAGATGGCCGTCAGGGCCGTGAACGAGCCGCCGGGCGAGTTGATGTACATCTGGATCTCGCGGTCCGGGTCCATCGACTCCAGGCACAGCAGCTGCGCCATGATGTCGTTGGCCGAGACGTCGTCCACCTGGGAGCCGAGGAAGATGATGCGCTCCTCAAACAGCTTGGCGTACGGGTCGTACTCGCGGATGCCCTGGGAGGTGCGCTCGACGAAGCGGGGGACGATGTAGCGGCCCTCCGCTCGCATGTCCTCGACGCGGGCCTTGGCGGCCGACAGGCTGGGGATGTTCATGGGTGTTCTGGTCCTCCGGAGCGTTGTGGCTGTGGTCTCGTGGGCCCGGGGCGGGGCTCAGGCGCCGGTGCCGCCGCCGCCGGGGACGTCCGCGGCACTGTGCATGATCGCGTCGATCAGGCCGTACTCCAGGGCCTCCTCCGGGGTGAACCAGCGGTCACGGTCGGAGTCCTGGGTGATCTGCTCGAAGGACTGGCCGCTGTGGAAGGCGATCAGCTCGGACATCCGCTTCTTGGTGCGCAGCAGCTGCTCGGCCTGGATCCGGATGTCCGTGGCCGAACCGCCGAGACCGGCCGACGGCTGGTGCATCAGGATGTTGGCGTTCGGGAGCGAGAAGCGCTTGCCCTTGGCACCCGCGGTCAGCAGGAACTGACCCATCGAGGCCGCCATGCCCATCGCGATCGTGACGACGTCGTTCTTGATGTACTGCATGGTGTCGTAGATCGCCATGCCGGCCGAGATCGAGCCGCCCGGGGAGTTGATGTAGAGGAAGATGTCCTTGTCCGGGTCCGCGGCCAGCAGCAGCAGCTGAGCGGTGATCTTGTTGGCGATGTCGTCGTCGACCTGCTGACCGAGGAAGATGATCCGCTCGTTGAGCAGCCGGTTGTAGACCTGGTCGCCGAGGCCGCCGAGCACGTCACCAGCGGCGGCGTGCGGCGCCATCGGGCCGGGCATCTGCATCTGCGGGTACGTCACTTAGCCACCTGCTCAGTCGATTTGGACGGTCGCTCCACGGCCGTCACGGTGTCGCACAGCTTCCGGGTATCACGTCGTGATTGTTGCTGTCCATGGACCCTAACGCGCAGGCCGGGCCGCAGAATCCCTCACGCAGAACTGTTCGCTGTGAGCGCAGGGTTCGCGGCCGCAACGCAGCGGGCCCGGACGCCGTGCGGCGTCCGGGCCCGCTGTCGCGGCTCGGGTCGAGCGGGGACTACCGGGGCGATCAGGCCTCGGTCTTCTCCTCGGCCTCGGCCTCGGCGGCCGGGGCCTCGACGGTCTCGGCCGACTCGTCGGCCTCGTCGTCGTCGAAGTTGACCTCGTTGCCCTCGGTGTCGACGACCTTGGCGGCCTCGACCACGGTGGCCAGCGCCTTGCCGCGGGCGACCTCGCCGACCAGCAGCGGAACCTGGCCGCCCTGGACGACCTGCTGCGCGAACTGGTCCGGGGTGAGGCCCGAGCCGGCGGCACGACGGATGAGGTGCTCGGTCAGCTCCTCCTGGGAGACGTTGAGCTCCTCGTCGGCGACGATCTGGTCCAGGACGAACTGGGTCTTGATGCCCTTCTTCGCCTGCTCCTCGGTCTCCGCCAGGAACTCCTCCTCCGACTTGCCCTGGGTCTCCAGGTAGCTCGCCAGGGTGAGGCCCATCGGCTCCAGCTGGTGGTGCTCGAGGTTGTGCTTGCGGGTCTCGATCTCGTCCTTGAGGAGCTTCTCCGGGAACTCGATCTCGACCAGGCCGAGCAGCGCGTCCAGCACCTTCTCCTGGGCCTGGGTGGCCTGGTCGTACTCCTTCATGCGCTCGAGGCGCTTGCGGGAGTCGGCCTTCAGGTCCTCCAGGGTGTCGAACTCGCTCGCCAGCTGGGCGAACTCGTCGTCCAGCTCCGGCAGCTCCTTCTCCTGGACCGCGGTGACCTTGACGGTGACCTCAGAGGTCTGGCCGGCCTGGGTGCCGCCCTTGAGCTCGGTGGTGAAGGTCGCGGTGCCACCGGCCTCCAGGCCGACGACGGCCTCGTCGATGCCGTCGATCAGACGGCCCGAGCCGATCTCGTAGCTGACGCCGGACGCGGTGCCGTCCTCCGGCACCTCGCCGTCGACCTTGGCCTCGAGGTCGAGGACCACGGTGTCACCGGCGGCCGCGGCGCGCTCGACGTCCTTGACCGAGGAGAAGCGCTCGCGCAGCTGCTCCAGGGACTTGTCGATGTCCTCGTCCGAGACCACGATCGGGTCGACGGTGACCTCGATGGCCGAGAAGTCCGGGAGGGTGATCTCCGGACGGATGTCCACCTCGGCGGTGAACTTCAGGTCGCCGCCATCGGCGAGCTTCTCGACACCCTCGATGTTGGTGATGTCGGGCTGTCCGAGGACCTCGATCTTGCCCTCGTCGACGGCCTGCGTGTAGAAGCGCGGCAGGGCGTCGTTGACGGCCTCCTCCAGCACGGCACCACGGCCGAAGCGCTGGTCGATGACCCGGTTCGGGATCTTGCCCTTGCGGAAGCCCGGGACCGAGACCTGCTGGTTGATCTTCTTGTACGCCGCGTCGAGGCTGGGCTTGAGCTCCTCGAAGGGCACCTCGACGGTGAGTCGAACCCGGGTCGGGTTCAGAGTCTCGACGGCGCTCTTCACGGTTGGGTCTCCTATGGGGCTTGCGGTCGGGTTGCCTGCGCCCTCCCCGGACGGCCGGCCGGGGCCGGTTCGGTCGAGTCGGGCGAGACGGGCGATGGGCGGTTGGAGCTGCATCTCCCGTGGGGGGTGGACGGTGAGCGTGACTCCTCGCCCTCGTGCGGTCGGCCTGGGTTGACGCCACAGGGACTACCGCCAGCGCCCCATCCTACCGGTACCACGAAAGGCGGACGCCAGGGCGCCGCCGTCACCGCCCCCTCGGGGCCGTTCCGGGGCCTTTCCGGCCTGTTCGCGGGCGATCGGGGAGGCGGCGGCGCCCGGGAGCGGACGCCCGGAGTGTGGCGTGCGGCACTCTTTCCGGCGAACGCCGCGGAACAGCGCGGAACGCCGCGCCGCGGGAGGAGCGGGAGGACGGGAAGGGGCCGGCCCGGGCGCCAACGACAACAGGGCCCCGCCGTGGGCGAGACCCTGCGCACTCAGTCGGGGTGGCCGGATTCGAACCGACGGCCTTCCGCTCCCAAAGCGGACGCGCTACCAAACTGCGCCACACCCCGTGGTGCCGAGAGGAAGCGTACACGCCGGGCCCTGCCCGGTCGGCGAGATATTCCGGGGCTCTCACAGGAATGGGGTGTGCGCGCAGCCGACCGGACCAGGTACGCTGTTCCCGACCTTCCGTCCGGTGACGGCCGGGGGATCGCGCGGGCGTAGCTCAATGGTAGAGCCCTAGTCTTCCAAACTAGTCACGCGAGTTCGATTCTCGTCGCCCGCTCCACAGAACGGCCCCGAGGGATGCTGAGCATCCGTCGGGGCCGTTCGCGTGTCCGGGACCGTGCGCCGGCGCTCCGGCTCCGTGCGGTGCGGGACCGTGCGGTGCGGGACCGGGCGCGACCTCGCGGTGCGGTGCGGCCCGGTGGGGGACGGCGCGGGACGCTCAGAGGCCGAGCCGGGCGGCGCGGGCGGCGGCCCGCTCCAGCAGCCGGTGCACGTCGGACTGGCGGGTGGAGGGCCGGTCGTTGAACTCGTCCGGGGAGCCGACCCGGCGGCCGGTGGCGTGCAGCACCTCCATCAGCTGGACCCGGGCGGTGCGGACGGTGGCCGGGGTGCCGTAGCCGTGCGCGAGCACCGCGGCCTGGGCGCCGAGCAGGCAGACCCGGCCGGCCCCGTCCCACATCGCGCCCTGCAGCCATCCGTGTGCCGTGATGTAGCGGGAGGCGAGGGCGAGGTGCTCGGCGGCGGTCACCGGTACGGGTCGGGCCGGGCGGCGCAGCACCCGGTCGAGCAGGGTGGCGCGGGGCGGGGCGTGGTCGGCGTACCAGGGCCGGAGCACCGAGCCGAACGGGCAGACGTACGACCCGCCGCGCGGCGGGAGGTAGGGCGCCGGGGTGCGCGCCGGGGCGGGCAGCGAGGCCAGGTACGCCTCGATCTCGGCGACCAGGCCGGAGGCGTCCGGGGTGAGCAGCGGTGCCGGCGGGGGTTTCGGGGCGGTGCGGGGCATGCGGCGTTCTCCAGGCGGTGCCAGTGGTGTCCGCTACCCAAAGTGGGGCATCAGTGACATTCCCGCGACCGGAGCGAGCGGTCCCCCGCCGCGGGCACCGCCGGGCCGGTCCGGCCCCGGCCGCGGCGTGCCCGGGCGGTTTCCCGGGGGGCCTCCGGGCCGATAGCCTCGGCGGCGTTCGAGAGCAGTTCGACGGGCAGACGACAGTTCGAGACGATTCGAAGCCCCGAGCCTAGGAGTCCCCGTGCGCCCGCAGGACCGACTGGCCGTCATACAGCGCTGCGTCGTCCGGGAGATGGCACGGCTCGGGCAGGTGTTCACCGCCGACGGGGAGGTGGTGCGCGGTCCCGGCACCACGGCGGTGGCGGTGCGCGAGCACCAGGACGGCGAGGGCCCCGGTCACGTCGACCTCGGCTGGGTGCTGGAGCTGGGCCGTGCGGACGCGCCGGTGGTGTGGGACTGCACGGCGGGCCTCGGCAAGACCGAGGAGGAGAAGCTCGACAACGCGGTGCGGATGTGGGCGACCACCACGGCGAGCGCGCTGGTCGAGCTGCGGGAGGGCCGCGGCGCGCACGGCGACCACGCGGACCACCCCGAACTGCCGGGCTGGCACGCCGTCCAGGGCCCGGCGGCGGTGTTCGGGTTCGGGAACGAGCGGCTGGCCGCCTGGCTGGCCGGGAACCGGGTGGTGCCGGCGCTGGCGCCCGCGCTGCTGGCGGAGCTGTCCGGGCCGGGCGGGCGGCGGCCGCACGGGGTGAAGCTGTTCCTCGGCGGCCGCGCGGGGGACGACGTGGCCGAGGTCCGGGTCGACGGCGAGGTCAGCGAGGCGGCCTCGGCGGCGCTGCGCGCGCTGGACTGGCCGCGCGGCGAACGGCTCTGCTGGGCGCGGCTGTTCGTGCTGCTGACGGCCCACGCGGAGCCGTCGGCCCCGTCGGCGGCCGCCGGTGGGGCCGACCCGGCCCGGCCGGCGGCCGTGGCGGCGGCACGCCCGCAGGGCCTGTTCGCCCGGTGGCGGCAGGCGAGACGCGCGGACCGGTGAACGGTTCGCCGGCCGCGGAGGGCCGGCGGCCGCGGATCAGCTGGCGATGCCGGAGATGGACTTGGCGACCTGGCTCAGGAAGTCCTGGATCGGCTTGGCGGCCGTGCTCTGGTTGAGCATGAAGCCGAACAGGGCGGCCAGGATGAAGTGCCCGGTCTTGAGCTGCTTCTGGCGGATGAAGATGAAGCAGACGATGCCGAACAGGACCAGCGCGGAGACGGAGAGTGCCACCCGGACTCACTTCCTCGTTTCATAGCGGGGCGCCACCGGCTGACGACCCCTGTGAAGCCGGACCCCGGCCTGTCCGACGGTCCCGAGGCGGAACAGCAGTTCGTCCGGCACGTCGAAGCCGGAGGGAGGGCCGCCCGACACGGCCGCACGGTGTCCGTCGTGCCGCATGTGACGCCCCCCATCCCCCGAATCCTGAACAGTCCCGCCCGGACTCAGTGTGGTCGACCATGCCGATTGCGTAAAGGTCTGACTGTCTGTCGAACGCCGACATCCTGCGATGCGAGACGAGTTTCCGCCGACCGGGACGATAGTCGAGACATCCTGACGATTCGTCGGCGGGGTGCCGCTGAGCGGCCGGGAAACGTTCGGCGGACCTGACCGGAACCGGCAGGTCCGCTCCGCCTCCGGAGCGGAGGAATTGGCCGAAGATCAGCTCCGGGGCTTGACAGCAGCTGCCCTTGGCACGTGCCACCGGCCGGGGGGCCGGGGCCGCCGGTCCGGGCCGGGTCCGGTGCGCCGCTCAGTCGCGCCAGAGCAGCAGCACGGCGCGGTCGTCGTTGATGTCCCGGGCCACCGTCTCGATCAGCCGGGACGCCGAGCCGCCGCCGGCTCCCGGCCCGCCGCCCGGCACCAGCCGGTCCGCCTCGCCCATCAGCCGGTCCATGCCCTCGGAGAGGTCCCGGCCGGGCGCCTCCACCATGCCGTCGGTGCACAGCATCAGGACGTCGCCGCGGTTCAGCCGGCCCCGCACGCCCTCGAACTTGGCGCCGTCGTAGATGCCCAGCGCCGGGCCCTCCAGGGCCTCCTTGGTCTCCCAGCGGCCCGCGCCCGCCAGCCGCTGCATCCCGGGCAGGTGCCCGGCCGAGAGCAGTTCGTACTCGCCGGTGTCCAGGTCCAGCACCAGGTGCACGGCCGTCGCGAAGCCCTCCTCCCAGGACTGCCGCAGCAGATAGCCGTTGGCGGCCGGGAGGAAGTCGTGCGCGGGCAGCGAGCCGAGCAGGCCGCCGAACGCGCCGGAGAGCAGCAGCGCCCGGGAGCCCGCGTCCATGCCCTTGCCGGACACGTCCGCGAGGACCACCTCCAGCACCCGCCGGCCCGGGCCGGTGCGGTCGGCGACCACGAAGTCGCCGGAGAAGGACTGCCCGCCGGCCGGGCGCAGCGCCATGTCGGCGTGCCATCCCTCCGGCAGCCGGGGCACCCGGCTCTGCACCCGCAGCCGCTCGCGCAGGTCGAAGAGCATCGTCGAACCGCCCCACCAGGGCACGCCGACCCGGCTGCGGAACTGGGCCAGCAGCAGGCCGCCGACCCCGGCCGCGCCGACCACCAGGGCGGCGCCGGGGGTGACCCCGTAGGTGTAGGCCTCGGGATGGTCGCTGGCGACCCGCTGGCCGGTGTGGATGACCGACTCGGCGGACAGTCCGAGCGCGGCGAGCGCGTACAGCACCACCAGTGAGCCGGGGCGCAGCAGCAGGGCGGCCGCCAGGATCGGCAGGACCAGCGCGGTGGGCGGGGCCCAGGCGGGCCAGCGGACGTTGAGCACGATCAGCAGCGGCACCAGCAGGGACAGCGCGCAGAGCACCGGCCAGTCGGCGGCGCCGCCGCGGAACCAGTCGACGGCGGCGGTGCGCAGCCTTCGGCGGACCCGGCGGAGCCTCTTGCGCAACCGGGCCGTCACGGGGTCGGACGCCGGTGCGGCGCCGGGCCTCGTCGCAGTCGTCTGGGGCGGTGTGCCCGGCGGTCTGCCAGCCATGGGGACCGACCATATCCAGCGCTCCCGGTCGGCGTCGACGGCCGGGGCGGTGGCGGTGTCCGACCGGCGCGGGCCTGTCAGCGGGTTTCGGCCGATTGCGGCGGGCGCCGTCCGGAGCGTCAGGAGGCGTACGGGCGCAGGGCGTACGAACCGCCCGGGCGGCGCACGCGGCCCGCGCGCGGGCGGTCGGACGGGGCGCGCGCCGCGGTACGCGCTGTGGCCGATCACACAGCGATCACACGGTGATCACACAGCTGCCGTCCAGCCGGCGTCCGGCCGGTTCCGGGCGCTCCGCGGGCCCCGCGAGTCCCTGCGGGCGGCCGGTACCGGGCCCGGGAACGCGACGACCGGCCGCGCCGTCGGGGCGCGGCCGGTCGTGGGAGGCCGGTCGTGGGAGGCCGGTGCGGGCGGGAGGGTCAGCCCTCCTGCTGCGGGTGGTGGGCCGGGATCGGCGGGAGCTCGCCGGTGCTCTCGTACACGCTCAGCATGTCGATCCGGCGGGTGTGCCGCTCGTCGCCGCTGTACGGGGTGTTGAGAAAGATCTCGACGAACTTGGTCGCCTCCTCCTCGGTGTGCATCCGGCCGCCGATGGAGATCACGTTGGCGTTGTTGTGCTCGCGGCCGAGGGCGGCGGTCTGCTCGCTCCAGGCCAGCGCCGCACGAACGCCCTTGACCTTGTTGGCGGCGATCGCCTCGCCGTTGCCCGAGCCGCCGATCACGATGCCCAGCGACTGCGGGTCCGAGGCGGTGCGCTCGGCGGCCCGCAGGCAGAACGGCGGATAGTCGTCGAGGGCGTCGTAGATGTGCGGCCCGCAGTCGACCGGCTCGTGGCCGGCCTCCTTCAGCCACTCCACGAGGTGGTTCTTCAGTTCGTATCCGGCATGGTCGGAGCCCAGGTACACGCGCATGCCCATGAGTGTGGCATGCGCCCGGACCCGGGCTCCGCAGGGGGCCGGTGAGCCCCGGTCACGAGTCCCGGCGGCCGAGCAGCTTCCAGGCGAGCGGCAGGGCGCCGGCCGCGAGCGCGGCCTTCAGGGCGTCGCCGACCAGGTACGGGTAGAGGCCGAGCTCGGCGGCGCGGGACAGCGGCACGTCGAGCGCGAACGCCAGGTAGGGCACCCCCACCGCGTAGATGGCGAGGCTGCCGAGGACCACGGCGGCGGCGGTGCGCAGCGGCGAACGGTCGGCGCCGCGCCGGGCCAGGGCGCCGACCAGGCCGGCCGCCAGCACGAAGCCGATCACATAGCCGAACGAGGCCATCGCCCAGCCGGAGGCGGCCTCGGCGAACCACGGCAGGCCGGCCGCGCCGGCCAGCAGGTAGAGGCCGAGCGAGGCGACGCCGCGCCGGGCACCGAGCGCGGTGCCGACCAGCAGGGCGGCGAAGGTCTGGCCGGTCACCGGCACCGGGGAGCCGGGCACGTTCACCGACAGCTGGGCGGCCAGGCCGGTGAGCGCGGCGCCCCCGGCGACCAGGGCGAGGTCCCGGGCCTGGGCGCCGAGCCGGGTGCCGGCGGCGGGCAGCAGGTCGGCCAGGACGGCGCGGCTGGGGACGGGGGTGCTGGCGATGGCCATCGGGCTGCTCCTCGGCACGGTGCGGATCCGGACGGCCGCGGGGGCCGGCGAACGGAGTGAGTGATCACTCCGAACCTACGCGTCGATCACCCGGGGGACCGCCATGGATCCGGACAAACCCCCGGGGCCCCTCCTTGTCGGGTCCCGCCCCCGCCCGCCGCCCGATCCGGCCCGATCCTGGCGCGCTCCTGCCCGTCCGGGCCCGTTGGAGCCCGTTGGAGCCCGTCCGGGCCCGATTTCCGCCACCGAAAGCGATCGGCCGGGCGAGTAGAGTGACCAGGGGGTCCGCATTCTGGGCCCGACTCGGACATTCTTGGCACTGAAGGCCTCGTCCCCGGATATTGGGCAACTCGCACCGCATGTCGAACAGTCTGGATCCCACCCCCATGGCCCCCACCTCCGCGCCCACGGCGCCCGGGACCACCACGCCCGCTCCCCCGGGCGGCGGCCAGCAGCTCTCCCACGGGCTCAAGCAGCGCCACCTCTCGATGATCGCGCTCGGCGGCGTCATCGGCGCCGGCCTCTTCGTCGGCTCCGGCGCGGGCATCGCGGCGGCCGGACCCGCCATCATCCTGGCCTTCGTGCTCTCCGGCCTGCTGGTCATGCTGATCATGCGGATGCTCGGCGAGATGTCTGCGGCCCGCCCCGCCTCCGGCTCCTTCTCCGTGCACGCCGAGAAGGAGATCGGCCCCTGGGCCGGCATCACCGCCGGCTGGATGTACTGGGTGATGCTCTGCTGCGGCGTCGCCGCCGAGGCCACCGCCGCCGGGAAGATCGTCAACGGCTGGGTCCCCGGGGTCTCCGCCTGGGTCTGGGTCGCCCTGTTCATGGTGTTCTTCTGCGCCAGCAACCTCACCGCGGTGAAGAACTTCGGCGAGTTCGAGTTCTGGTTCGCCACCGTCAAGGTCGCCGCGATCGTCGCCTTCCTGGTGCTCGGCGGACTCGGCCTGGCCGGGGTGCTCGGCCCCGGCGCCCCCGGCACCGCCAACCTCACCGGCCAGGGCGGCTTCCTGCCCAACGGCACCAGCGGACTGATCGTCGGCCTGCTCGCCTCCGTGTTCGCCTACGGCGGCCTGGAGACCGTGACCATCGCCGCCGCCGAGTCCGACGACCCGAAGCGCAACGTCGCCAACGCCGTGCGCACCGCGGTCTGGCGGATCGCGATCTTCTACATCGGCTCGATGGCGCTGGTCGTCACGCTGGTCTCCTGGAAGGACCCGGCGGTCGTCTCCGACGGCCCCTACGTCACCGTGCTGCGCCACCTCGGGGTGCCCGGCTCCGGGACGATCATGCAGGTGGTGGTGCTGATCGCGCTGCTGTCCGCGATGAACGCCAACATCTACGGCGCCTCCCGGATGGCGTACTCGCTGGTCGGCCGGGGCCAGGGCCCGCGCTCGCTCGCCAAGGTGAGCTCCGGCGTCCCCCGGCGGGCCGTGCTGGCCTCCTGCCTGTTCGGCTTCGCCGCCGTGCTGGCCTCCAAGTTCTGGCCCGACACCGTCTTCACCTGGCTGATGAACACCACCGGCGTCGCCATCCTGGTGGTCTGGCTGTTCATCTGCGTCGTCCAGCTGCGGATGCGCCGCCGGCTGGAGCGCGAGGCGCCCGAGCTGCTCACGGTGCGGATGTGGGGCTACCCGTACCTGACCTGGGTCGCGATGGCCGCCGTCGTCGGCATCCTGGCGCTGATGACCACCACCGAGGGCAACCGCGAGCAGCTGTACGCCGCCGGCGTGCTGGTCGCGCTGCTGGTCACCGCCGGGCTGGTGAAGCAGCGCCGCGACGCCGCCGCGGCCACCACCACCGGCTGACGGACCGGACGCCGCACGCGGGAGGGGCCCGGAACCAGCTGGTTCCGGGCCCCTCCCGCGTCTGCGACGGCCGTGCGCGACGGCCGCGGCCGTGTGCTGCGTCCGCGGCCGGCGGCCGTGTGCTGCCGCCCTGTGCGGCGGCCGCCCGGGCGGGTCCTACTCGAAGGACGGGCTCGCGGTGCGGGTCCGCTTGAGCTCGTAGAAGCCCGGGGTGGAGGCCACCAGCAGCGTGCCGTCCCACAGCCGGGCCGCGGCCTCGCCGCGCGGGGTCGGGGTCACCACCGGGCCGAAGAACGCGACCCGGTCGCCGTCCGCGCCCTCGACCGCGATCACCGGGGTGCCGACGTCCTCGCCGACCAGGGTGATGCCCTCCTTGTGCGAGAGCCGCAGGGCCTCGTCGTGGGCGTCGGTACCGGCCGCGTCGGCCAGCTCCGCCGGCAGACCGGCCGCGGCCAGCGCCGCCTCGATCGTCTCCCGGTTCTGCGGCAGACCCTGGTTGTGGAAGCGGGTGCCCAGCTCGGTGTACAGCCGGCCCAGCACCTCGTCGCCGTGCTTCTCCGCCGCGGCGATGCACACCCGCACCGCGCCCCAGGCGTTGTCCAGCAGCTCCCGGTAGTTCGCCGGCAGGTCGCGGTGCTCGTTCAGCACCGACAGGCTCATGACGTGCCAGTTCACGTCCACCGGACGGAGCTGCTGGACCTCGATCAGCCAGCGGGAGCTCATCCACGCCCAGGGACAGGCCGGGTCGAACCAGAAGTCGGCGGTCCTGCGCCCGGTGGCGGTGGAACCGGCAGTGGAATCAGCGGCAGTCGTCACGGCTGTCGTCCTTCGAGAGTCGTCCGGGAGTCGTCCGGGAAAGAGCGGCGGGAAAGCGGGCGGGGCCGGGCCGCGCGGACCCGCGCGACCGCCCCGTCACCCCCCAACACCCGGACCCGGCCGGTGATTCCGGACCGCCCCGACGCGATGTGCAATGGTACCGGCGCGGGGGGCGTGAAAGGATGCTCCCGCAGCGTCACAGAGCGCCGCGCCAGTGCACCAGCGAAGACCGCACCACCGTGCGAGCCGGACAAAGGAGTACAGCCGTGCCGGGCAAGAACCTGAGCCGCGACGAAGCCCAGCAGCGGGCCAGCATCCTCACCGTGGACAGCTACCGGGTCCGGCTCGACCTGACCTCGGCCCCCGATCCGGCGGCCGCGACCTTCCGGTCCACCACCACCGTCGCCTTCCGCTGCGCCGAGCCGGGCGCCTCGACCTTCGTCGACCTGCTCGCCCCCGCGGTCCGCGCCGTCACCCTGAACGGCCGCGCCCTCGACCCGGCCACCGCCTACGACGGAGCCCGGGTGCACCTCGACGGCCTGGCCGGCGAGAACGTGCTCACCGTCGAGGCCGACTGCGCCTACAGCCGCACCGGCGAGGGGCTGCACCGCTTCACCGACCCGGTCGACGGCGAGACCTACCTCTACACCCACTACGAGCCGGCCGACGCCCGCCGGGTCTTCGCCACCTTCGAACAGCCCGACCTGAAGGCGCCCTTCACCTTCACCGTCACCGCGCCGGCCGCCTGGGACGTCCGCTCCAACGCCGCGCACGAGGCCGTCGCCGAGGACGGCGACGCCCGCACCTGGGAGTTCGCGCCGACGAAGCCGATCTCCACCTACCTCACCGCCGTCGTGGCCGGCCCGTACCACGTGGTGCGCGACCACTACAGCCGCACCCTCGCCGACGGCACCGTGCTCGACATCCCGCTCGCCGCGCTCTGCCGCAGGTCGCTCGCCCCGTACTTCGACGCCGACGAGATCCTCGGCGTCACCAAGCTGGGACTCGACTTCTTCCACGAGAAGTTCGACTACCCGTACCCCTTCGGCAAGTACGACCAGGCCTTTGTGCCCGAGTACAACATCGGCGCGATGGAGAACCCCGGCTGCGTCACCTTCCGCGAGGAGTTCGTCTTCCGCTCGAAGGTCACCGACGCCGCCTACGAGGCCCGCGCCAACGTCGTCCTGCACGAGATGGCGCACATGTGGTTCGGCGACCTGGTCACCATGCGCTGGTGGGACGACCTGTGGCTGAAGGAGTCCTTCGCCGACTTCATGGGCTCCTACGGGCTGGTCGGCGCCGGCACCCGCTACCAGGCCGCCTGGGTCACCTTCGCCAACCAGCGCAAGGCCTGGGCCTACCGGCAGGACCAGTTCCCCACCACCCACCCGATCACGGCGGACATCCGGGACCTCGAGGACGCCAAGCTCAACTTCGACGGCATCACCTACGCCAAGGGCGCCTCGGTGCTCAAGCAGCTCGTGGCGTACGCCGGCGCCGACGCCTTCTTCGAGGGCGCCCGCCGCTACTTCCGGCGGCACGCCTTCGGCAACACCGAACTCGCCGACCTGCTGGACATCCTGGAGGAGACCAGCGGCCGCGACCTCAAGTCCTGGGCCGCCGCCTGGCTGCAGACCGCAGGCGTCAACACCCTCACCCCCCAGCTCACCGTCGACGCCGAGGGCCGGATCACCGAACTCGCCGTGCTCCAGGACGGCGACGTCCAGCGCCCGCACCGGATCGCCGTCGGCCTCTACGACCGCGACGCCGACGGCGCGCTGGTGCGCACCGAGCGCTTCGAGCTGGACGTCACCGGCGCCCGCACCGTCGTCGACGGCGCCGCCGGCCGGACCCGGCCCGCGCTCGTCCTGCTCAACGACGACGACCTGACGTACTGCAAGATCCGCTTCGACGAGGAGTCGCTGGAGACCCTGCGCGCGGGGCTCGGCGACATCAAGGACGACCTGGCCCGTGCACTCGCCTGGTCCGCCGTCTGGAACCTCACCCGGGACGCCCTGATGCCTGCCCGCGACTACGTCGCGCTGGTCCTGCGGTTCGGCGGCCAGGAGGCCAACATCGGCGTCCTGCAGTCGCTGCACGCCCAGGCCAGGACCGCCGTCGACCTCTACGCCGACCCCGCCTGGCGCGGCGAGGGCGGCCGGCTGCTCGCCGACAGCGCGCTGCGCGAACTGCGCGCCGCCGCGCCCGGCAGCGACCACCAGCTGGCCTGGGCGCGGTTCCTCGCCCAGACCGCCAACGGCTCCGAGCACCTCGGCCTGGTCCGCGGCCTGCTGGCCGGCACCGCCCGGATCGACGGCCTGGAGGTCGACCAGGAGCTGCGCTGGGCGCTGTGGCTGACCCTGGCCGCGGCCGGGCAGGCCGGCGAGGAGGAGCTGGCCGCGGAGTTCGCCGCCGACAACACCGCGAGCGGCCGCCGCCAGCACACCCAGTGCCTGGCCGCCCGGCCGACCCCGGAGGCCAAGGCCGCCGCCTGGTCCGCCGTGATCGACTCCGACGAACTGCCCAACGCGCTGGTCGAGGCCAACATCGCCGGCTTCGCGGTGCCCGCCCACCGCGACCTGACCACCCTCTACGCGGCCCCCTACTTCAAGCTGCTGGAGCGGGTCTGGGCCGAGCGGACCATCGAGATCGCGATGCGGATCGTCGGCGGCTTCTTCCCGCAGGCGCAGGTCGACGAGGCCACGCTGGCCGAGACCGACGTCTGGCTGACCGGCCACCCGGACGCGGCGCCCGCGCTGCGCCGGCTGGTGCTGGAGCGCCGGGACGACCTGGCCCGGGCGCTGCGGGCGCAGGCCTGCGACCGGGGCTGAGAGACCGGCCCGGGGCCGAGAAACGGGACCGGGGCCTAGAAACGGGACCGGGGCCCGCCGCGAGCTGTCGCGGCGGGCCCCGGTCGTACCGGCGCACCGGCGCCGGATCACTTGCCGCGCAGCCCCTTGTCCAGGGCGGCGATCCCGCTGCCCCGCGCGTCGTCGCCGTCCAGCGACCAGACCATCACGCCGCCCAGGTCGTTCCAGCGGGCGTAGCGGGCCTTCTCGGTGAGCACCGCGGCCGAGTCGAAGCTGTAGAAGGTGGTGCCGTCGTACTTCCAGGAAGCGCCGTGGTCGCGGTCCACGTAGGTCCGGCCGGGCAGCGCGTTGATCTCCTTGTAGGAGAGGTCCGGCACCGTACCGGTGGCCTTCTGGTACAGGCCGCCCCGGTTCCCGGCCGGCACACCGGTCCAGCCGTGGCCGTAGAACGGCGCGCCGAGCACGGTCTGCCGCGAGGGCAGGCCGCGCTCGGCGTAGTGGACGACGGCCTTGTCCGCGCTGCGCTGCCGCGCGTCCGGGTCGGTCGGGTCGGCGTAGAGGTTGGCCTGGTGGTTGGCCGGGCCCTTGCCCTCCCAGGGACCGTGCAGGTCGTAGGTCATCAGGTTGAGCCAGTCGACCGACTTCGCGACCTCGGGCAGCTCCAGCCGGTCGGCGACGGTCTCGTTGGCGGCGACCGCGGCGGTCAGCAGGTAGTGCTTGCCCTTGCGGCCGCCCAGGGCGTCCAGCTGCCGTCGGAACTCGGCCACCAGCAGGGTGAAGTTGTGCCCGTCCTCGGGGCGGACCACGTTGCCCGCGTCACCGCCGCCGCCCGGGTACTCCCAGTCGAGGTCGATGCCGTCGAAGACCCCGGCGGCCGCGCCGGGGCCGCCCTCCGGGGAGCCGGCGAGCTGCGGCAGGTCGCCCCTGAGGTAGAGGTCGAGGCAGGAGGAGACGAACTTCCTGCGGGCCTCGTCGGTGGCGGCGGCGTCCGAGAAGTACTTGGACCAGCTCCAGCCGCCCAGCGAGATCACCGTCCTGAGCCGGGGGTTCTTCGCCTTCAGCTTGCGCAGTTGGTTGAAGTGGCCCTTGAGCCGCTGGCCGGGGGCGTCGGCGACGCCGTCCACCGAGTCGGCGGCGGAGAACGCCCGCTGGTAGTCGTTGTGGGCGTCGCCCTGGCCTGCGTCGTTGGTCTCGAAGCAGGTGCCGTCGGCGGAGACGTTGCCGAAGGCGTAGTTGATCACGGTGAGTCGGCCGGCCTGCCCCGTCTCCTGGACGCGCTTCGCGGAGCTGTCCGCGCCCCACTGGGTGAAGTAGCCGACCCGCTGGCCCTCCAGCTTCGGGCCGTGGAGGGCCTCGGCGGCGGTCGCGGTGGCGGTGGTGGTGGTCAGCAGTGCGGCGACGGTGGCGGCGGCGAGCATGGCGGAGGCACGTGTGGGCATACCTGACCTGTCCTCTGAGGCATCGTCAAATGGTCTGGACCAGAATGACAAAGAGGTTTAGTCCATTGCGCCCGGGCCGCACAAGGGGACGGATCCGGACGGTGCAGCATGCAAAAAGACGCGCGCGAAAAGGGCGCACGCAAGAGGGGCCGGGCCGCGCGAACGCGGTCCGGCCCCTCTCAGGGTGTGCGGGTGCTGCCGGGTGGTCAGCCGTTGATCAGGCTGCGCAGCACGTACTGCAGGATGCCGCCGTTGCGGTAGTAGTCCGCCTCACCGGGGGTGTCGATGCGGACGACCGCGTCGAACTCCTTGTCACCGGCGACGACCCGGACGGTCTTCGGGGTGCGGCCCTCGTTGAGCTCGGTCACGCCGGTGAAGGAGAAGGTCTCCTCGCCGGTCAGGTCGAGGGAGTCGGCGTTCTCGCCCTCCGGGAACTGCAGCGGGAGGACGCCCATGCCGATCAGGTTCGAGCGGTGGATGCGCTCGTAGGACTCGGCGATGACGGCCTTGACGCCGAGCAGCGCGGTGCCCTTGGCGGCCCAGTCGCGGGACGAGCCGGAGCCGTACTCCTTGCCGGCCAGGACGACCAGCGGGGTGCCGGCGGCCTGGTAGTTCTGCGAGGCGTCGTAGATGAACGACACCGGCGCGTCGGCCTGGGTGAAGTCGCGGGTGTAGCCGCCCTCGGTGCCCGGCGCGATCTGGTTGCGCAGGCGGATGTTGGCGAAGGTGCCACGGATCATGACCTCGTGGTTCCCGCGGCGCGAGCCGTAGGAGTTGAAGTCGCGCTTCTCGACACCGTTGGCGGTCAGGTACTGCGCCGCCGGGGTGCCCGGCTTGATGTTGCCGGCCGGGGAGATGTGGTCGGTGGTGACCGAGTCGCCCAGCTTGGCCAGGACGCGGGCGCCGGCGATGTCGTTCACCGGGCTCGGGGTCTTGGCCATGCCCTCGAAGTACGGGGGCTTGCGGACGTAGGTGGACTCGGCGTCCCACTCGAAGGTGTTGCCGGTCGGGACCGGGAGCGACTGCCAGCGGTGGTCACCGGCGAAGACATCCTGGTAGCCCTTGTCGAACATGGCCTCGTCGATGGAGCCGGCGACGGTGTCGGCGACCTCCTGCTCGGACGGCCAGATGTCGGCGAGGAAGACGTCGTTGCCGTCGGCGTCCTGACCCAGGGCGTCACGGGTGATGTCGATGTTCATGTTGCCGGCGAGGGCGTAGGCGACCACCAGCGGCGGGGAGGCCAGGTAGTTCATCTTGACGTCCGGGTTGATCCGGCCCTCGAAGTTGCGGTTGCCGGAGAGCACCGAGACGACCGCGAGGTCGGACTCGTTGACGGCGGCCGAGACCTCCTCGGGCAGCGGGCCCGAGTTGCCGATGCAGGTGACGCAGCCGTAGCCGACCAGGTTGAAGCCCAGCTTCTCCATGTACGGGAGCAGGCCGGCCTTCTCGTAGTAGTCCATGACGACCTTGGAGCCCGGCGCCAGGGTGGTCTTGACCCAGGGCTTGACCGTCAGGCCCTTCTCCACGGCCTTCTTCGCCAGCAGGGCGGCGCCCAGCATGACGGAGGGGTTGGAGGTGTTGGTGCAGGAGGTGATCGAGGCGATCACGACCGCGCCGTTGTCGATCTCGTAGGTCGAGCCGTCGGGGGCGGTGACGGCGGTCGGCTTCGAGGCCTCGGCGGAGTAGGTCGGCAGCGCCTCGGCGAACTTCGCGGCGGCCTCGGCCAGGACCACGCGGTCCTGCGGGCGCTTCGGGCCGGAGATCGACGGGACGACGGTGGAGACGTCCAGCTCGAGGTACTCGGAGTAGACCGGCTCGACCGACGGGTCGTGCCAGAGGCCCTGCTCCTTGGCGTACGCCTCGACCAGGGCGAGCTGCTGCGCGTCGCGGCCGGTGAGCTTCAGGTAGTTGATGGTCTCGGCGTCGATCGGGAAGATCGCGCAGGTCGAACCGAACTCCGGCGACATGTTGCCGATGGTGGCGCGGTTGGCCAGCGGGATCGAGCCGATGCCGTCGCCGTAGAACTCGACGAACTTGCCGACCACACCGTGCTTGCGCAGCATCTCGGTGATGGTGAGCACCAGGTCGGTGGCGGTGGTGCCGGCCGGCAGCTCGCCGGTCAGCTTGAAGCCGACGACGCGCGGGATCAGCATGGAGACCGGCTGGCCGAGCATCGCGGCCTCGGCCTCGATGCCGCCGACGCCCCAGCCCAGCACGCCCAGGCCGTTGACCATGGTGGTGTGCGAGTCGGTGCCGACGCAGGTGTCCGGGTAGGCCTGGCCGCCGCGGACCATGACGGTGCGGGCCAGGTGCTCGATGTTCACCTGGTGGACGATGCCGGTGCCCGGCGGGACGACCTTGAACTCGTCGAAGGCGGTCTGGCCCCAGCGCAGGAACTGGTAGCGCTCCTTGTTGCGGCCGTACTCGATCTCGACGTTCTGGACGAAGGCGTCCGGGGTGCCGAACTTGTCCGCGATGACGGAGTGGTCGATGACCAGCTCGGCCGGGGCCAGCGGGTTGATCTTGGCCGGGTCGCCGCCCAGCTCCTTGACGGCCTCACGCATGGTGGCGAGGTCGACCACGCACGGCACGCCGGTGAAGTCCTGCATGATCACGCGGGCCGGCGTGAACTGGATCTCCTGGCTCGGCTGGGCGTCGGCGTCCCAGTTGCCGAGGGCCCGGATGTGGCCGGCGGTGATGTTGGCGCCGTCCTCGGTGCGGAGCAGGTTCTCCAGCAGCACCTTGAGGCTGTAGGGCAGCCGCTCGGACCCCTCGACGGCGGAGAGCTTGAAGATCTCGTACGACTCGTCGCCCACCTGCAGCGAGCTGCGGGCGTCGAAGCTGTTCGCGGACACGACTGACTCCTTCTAGGTGCTTCGTGCGGTATCCGGCCGCCACGGTGGTAAGGTCAGCCTTACTTAGGCTTACCTTGCCCGCACCGCCGGTGAGCGCCTCTCGGCAAGTATCTTGATGTCGAGATATATCTTAAGGCGGAGTTATCTCGATGTCGAGATAAACCATAGTGCATGGCGCCGCGTCCGCCACGTCGGCACCACGTCCAGCCTGCCCCCTCCGCCCGGACGCACGCCACGCGCCCCCGGGTACCACGGGCACGGGAGGCGTGGACCCGCGCCGTGCGCGGTGGTGCGGGTGGCGGCGCGTCCGGCGGTGCGGCGGTGGTGTGCGCGGTGGTGCGGGTGGCGGTGCGAGTACCACCGGGCCTGCCACGGCGCCCGGGCCGCGCCCCGTCCCGAACGCCCCGGTAGCGTGGCCGGTGACCGACACGCCGAACGGGCCGGGGGCCGACAGATGATCGTGGTGGACGCGTCCGCGCTGGTGCTCGCGCTGGCCGACGAGGGAGAGCGCGGCACCGCCGCCCGCGCCGAACTGGCCGCGGACAGGGAGTGGGTCGCGCCCGAGCACGTCGTCGTCGAGGTGATGCAGTCCCTGCGCGGCCTCTACCTGGCCCGCGAACTCGACGCCGAACGGGTCGGCGAACTCGCCGCCGAACTGCCCCGACTGGCGATCCGCAAGGTCCCGGTCGAGCCGCTGCTCGGGCGGATCTGGGAGCTCAAGGACAACCTCACCCCCGACGACGCCGCGTACGTGGCGGTGGCGGAGCTGTTCGGCGCACCACTGGTCACGGCCGACCTGCGGCTGATGCGGGCCAGCGGGCCCCGGTGCGCGATCCGGGGGATCGGCCGGTCCGGCGACTAGCGCGGGCAGGCCGTTCGCGCGGGGCGGGCGCGGTCGGCTGTTCGCGCGGGGCAGGTGGGGCGGGCGGGCGTGTCCGGGGTGCCCGCCGGGCCGTTGAACGGGATGTCAGGTCCGCCGCACCCCGACCAGGGTGTGCGCGCCCCCACCCGAAGAGGTCCGCCGATGTCCGCTCCGCTCGCCGCCGCCCTGCTCCCGCTCGCCCTTCTGGCCCCCGCCGCCTCGCCGGTCGCGGTCACCGAGGCCGACTTCGACCCGGCCACCGCCTTCCTCCCGCCGACCGCGATCAGCCACGCGCCGGACCTGGTGCCGTTCGGCTCGCACGTGCGGGTGATCGTCGACCGCTCGGTGCCCGGCCGCACGATCCTCACCATGAGCGTGTCCGGGGTCGCCGCCGACCACGAGTTCCCGGTGCACCTGCACACCGGCCGCTGCGGGGCCGACCCGGCCGCGTCCGGCCCGCACTACCAGGACGTGGTGGACCCGGTCAGTCCGTCCACCGACCCCGCCTACGCCAACGACCGCAACGAGCTGCGGCTCGCCCTGCACACCGACGAGCGGGGCGACGGCACCGCCGCCACCTCGGTGACCTGGCGGCCCCGGGCGGGCGAGGCCCGCTCCCTGGTCCTGCACGCGGGCACTCCGGCCGGCGCCCACACCGCCGCCGAGCGGGCCGCCTGCGTGAACCTCGAGGGCCTGGACGGCGAGGCGCTGTAGCCGGGGCGCCGGGACCGGGGGCTGCAGCCGGGGCCGTAGCCGGGGCCCGCCCTCGGCAGTCCGGGAGCGGCCCTCGGCCGTCCGGAGGGGGTGCGTCAGCTGCCGAGGGTCGCGACGAGCACGGCCTTGATGGTGTGCAACCGGTTCTCGGCCTGGTCGAAGACCACGGAGTGCGCCGACTCGAACAGTTCGTCGGTGCACTCCAGCTCGGCCATGCCGGTCTCCTCGAACAGCTGCCGGCCGAGCACCGTGCCGAGGTCGTGGAAGGCCGGCAGGCAGTGCAGGAACTTCACCTGCGGATTGCCGGTCGCCCGCACCGTCTCCATCGACACCTGGTACGGCCGGAGCAGCGCGATCCGCTCGGCCCAGACCTCCTTGGGCTCGCCCATGGAGACCCATACGTCCGTGTAGAGGAAGTCGGCGCCGGCGACGCCCTCCGCGACGTCCTCGGTGAGGGTGATCCGGGCCCCGGTGTCCCCGGCCAGCGACTCCGCGGCCTTGCGCACCTCCTCGTCCGGCCACAGCGCGCGCGGCGCGACGATCCGGATGTCCATGCCGAGCAGCGCGCCGGTCACCAGCAGCGAGTTGCCCATGTTCGAACGGGCGTCGCCGAGGTAGGCGAGCGTCACCTCGGTGAGCGGCTTGGCGGTGTGCTCGGTGACCGTGAGCACGTCGGCCAGCATCTGGGTCGGGTGCCACTCGTCGGTGAGGCCGTTCCAGACCGGTACCCCCGCGTTCGCGGCCAGCTCCTCGACCACCTCCTGCCCGTGCCCCCGGTACTCGATGCCGTCGAACATCCGGCCGAGCACCCGGGCGGTGTCCTTGATCGACTCCTTGTGCCCGATCTGCGAACCGGCCGGGTCAAGGTAGGTGGTGGTGGCGCCCTGGTCGTGCGCGGCCACCTCGAAGGCGCAGCGGGTCCGGGTGGAGGTCTTCTCGAAGATCAGCGCGATGTTCTTGCCGCGCAGCCGGGGCTGCTCGGTGCCCGCGTACTTCGCCGCCTTGAGGGTGGCGGCGAGGTCCACCAGGAAGCGGAACTCCTGGGGGCTGAAGTCGAGCTCCTTGAGGAAGTGTCTGTTCCGGAGGTTGTACGCCATGCCGGGCTCCTGTGATGACGGTGACGGTGACGGGCGGGCGAGTGGGAAGCGACAAGTCTATACGATGCTCAGAATTTGTATGCACTCGGTGCTTCTCCCCGCAGCCGCCCGCCGGACGCCTCCTCACGGTCGCGCTCGCGGGTCCACCGGCTCCGACTCCAGGGCGAGGACCGCGAACACCGCCTGGTGCACCCGCCACAGCGGCTCCCCGGCGGCCAGCCGGTCCAGGGCCTCCACACCCAGGGCGTACTCGCGCAGCGCCAGCGAGCGCCGCAGGCCGAGCGCGCCGGCGGAGGACCTGACCGGGCGGTCCGGGTGGCCGGAGCGGTCCGGGTGGCCAGGGCCCTGGATCAGCCTCAGCCACTCGCGGCCCCGGACCCGCACCGCTGGCTGCACCAGCCCGCGCGGACGGCCCTCCCCCGACGCCGTCCGCGTCGGCGGCACCGGCGGACGGACCACGATGCCCGCGCCGCCCGCCGCCGTCAGCTCCTCCCACCAGGCGACGGCGGCGGCCGTGGACGCCTCGTCCCCGGTGTCCACCCAGCGGTGCGCCGCCCGGTGGAGGGCGGGAGCCGGGGCGGTGCCGCCGGTGGCGGTGGTGCGGTCGGCGGGCGCGGTGCGGTCGACGGCGGTGGTGCGGTCGACGGCCGGATCGGCGGGGGCCGTCCGGTCGGCGTCGACCAGGCGGCCGATCCGGGCCAGCTGCTCGTGCTCGGGACCGGTCGCGAGATTCGCCCCCTCGGCGGCCAGCAGCCGGAACGGAGCGAGCAGCGGCCGCCCCGGCGCCGCGGCCGGCCGGGGCACCGCGGCGAAGTCCCGCAGGTCCGCCGCCCGGCCACGCTGCCGGTCGAGCAGCCCGGCGACGTCCAGCCCCCGGGCGGCGGCCCGCTCCAGCGCGGCCAGCACCGGCGGCAGAAAAGCCCCCGCCGACGCCACGACCTCCGCGTTCCGCGTCCGCCGGTCCTCCGCCGAGGACACCGCGGAGGCCGGGCCGGCATCGGCGGCAGATGCCGGCAGCCCCGTCAGGGCGGCCTCCAACAGCAGCCAGCCGCTCCCCAACTCCTCGAAGAGCCCGGCCCGTTCCGCCGCCGCCCGGAGCCGGGCCAGCAGCTCAGCCTCCTCCACCGGGCCCAACAGCGCCCGCCCGGTCCGCGACCAGACCGCCCCCGGCCCCGCCGGGCCGAACCGCCGCGCCAGCGCCGCGTCGTCCCGCGCCACCAGCACCACCGCGCGCGGCCCCGGCATCAGCTCCGCGCACAGCACCCGCCCGACCCCGTCCGCCCGGTACCCGGCGAACGCCTCGTCCGGATGCTCCGCGAAACCCGGCCGGTCCCCGGCCGCCACCGGCGGCACCGACGGAGGCAGGTACACGAGCAGCCGGGGATCGACCGCGGACCGCCCCAGCGTCTCCAGCGCCGCCGCCGCGTTCTCCGGCCGTACCGCCACCGTCCCGTGCAGCGCCGTTTCCACCGTCTGCCGCCCCGCCACGTCCGCCACGTCCAGCGGACGCCCCTCCCGACCGCCCGGCGCACCGCTCAGCAGCGGCCGGACCGGCTCGTACCACCGGCGCTCCGCCTCCACCCGCACCAGCTCGCGCTCCGGGTACCGCAACGCCGTCAGCGCGCCGCCGAACACACAACCGGTGTCCAGGCACACCGTGTTGTGCAGAAAACTCGCCACCGGCAGCGGCGTGTGCCCGTACACCACCAGCGGCCGCCCCCGGTACTCCTCGGCCCAGGCCTGACGCACCGGGAGACCGTAGTCGTCGGTCTCCCCCGTCGTGCCGCCGTACAGCGCGTGCGACCGCACCCGGCCCGAGGAACGGCCGTGGTACCGCTCCGGCAACCCCGCGTGGCACACCACCAGCGCGCCGCCGTCCAGCAGGTAGTGGTCGGCCAGACCCCGCACGAACTCCCGCACCTCGGCCCGGAACTCCGCCGGTTCCGCCCCCAGCTGCTCCATCGACTCCCGCAGCCCGTAGGAGAGGGTCACCCGGTCGCCGTCCAGCGCGCGGGCCACCTTCAGCTCGTGGTTGCCGGACACGCAGAGCGCGTGACCCGCCGCCACCATGCCCATCACCAGGCGCAGCACGCCCGGGGTGTCCGGGCCCCGGTCGACCAGGTCGCCGACGAACACCGCCGTCCGGCCGGCCGGCGGCACCGCGTCCACCGGACGGCCCGCCGCGTCCCGCACCAGCCGGTAGCCGAGCCGGCCCAGCAGCGTCTCCAGTTCGGACCGGCACCCGTGCACATCGCCGACCAGGTCGAAGGGGCCGGTCAGGTGGCGCAGATCGACGCGCCGACGCTCCAGCACCACCTCGGCGGCGGCCACCTCGGCCGCCCCCCGCAGCACGTGCACCCGGCGGAAGCCCTCCTTGGCCAGACCCGGGAGGGAGGCGCGCAGCTCCCGGTGCTGGCGCGGGATCACGAAGGCCGGCAGCTCCCGGTCCGGACGGGTGCGGTTGCGCTCGGCGCACACGCCCAGCGGGACGTCGAGCACGATCGCCTCCGCCCGCGCGTCGTGCTCCCGGGCGACGGCGAGCAGCTGCTTGCGGGCGCCCGCCTGCACATTGGTGGCGTCCACGACGGTCAGCCGGCCGGCCGCCAGGCGCTTGCCGACCAGGAAGTGCAGCAGTTCGAAGGCGTCCGCGGTGACGGACTGGTCGTTCTCGTCGTCGCCCACCAGGGCGCGGCAGGTGTCGGAGGAGACCACCTCGGTCGGGCGGAAGTGTCGGCGGGCGAAGGTCGACTTGCCCGCGGCACTGGTGCCGACCAGGAGGACGAGGGAGCCCTCGGTCAGGGGGAGGACGGGGTGGGGGGCGGGTGCGGGCGTGGGTGTGCTGGGTGCGTCGTCGGGCCGGGTCATCGGGGCCCACCTCCTCCGGGGGCCGGGATACCGCGTTCGAACAGGGCGAGCAGGGGCGGTCGGGGGACCACCGGGAGGGTGACGGTGTAGCCGTACCCGGCGGCCGTCCGCCGCGCCCAGGCGGCGAAGGCCGCGCCGTCGGCACCGGGCGGCGCGGTCGCCACCACGGCCGGGGGACGGGCGGCACCGAACACGGCGTGCTCCAGGTACGCCGGGTGCGCGGCGGGCGTCACCCGGTCCGTCGCCCGGTCCGTCGCCCCGGGCAGGGGCAGGACGGCGGGCGCGGACGTGGACCCGGGCCCGGGATCGGGCTCGGGCCCCGACGCGGGCCCGGACAGCGCTTCGGCCGGGGCCTCGAACACCGTCGCGTCGAACCCCGTCCGACGGGCGTCCCCGTAAACCGGCGCGCCCTGCACCAGCCGGACCCGGGCGCGGCCCGCTCCGCTCCGCAGCTCCCACTCCGGCGCGGGGTCCTCCGTACGCGCCAGCCCCAGCCGGTGGGCGGCCGCAGCCAGGGCCGCCGGCGAGACGTCCACGCCGAGCAGTTCGGTGAAACCGCCGTCCGCGAGCAGCCCCGCGAGCAGATCTCCCTGCCCGCACCCGAGGTGCACCACCCGGCTCGCCCCGACCGCGGCCAGCGCGGCCCGCACGGCCGCCCCGTCGTCCCGGCCGTCGCCGTCCCGGGTCACGGCGTGGCCGTGCCGGGCCAGGCGACGGGCGATCACGGCCCGCTCGGGATGAGCGGCGAGCAGCCCGTCGACATCCGCCCGCTCCGGCGGCACCCAGTGGTGCGCGGCGCCGTCCAGCACCGGCAGCAGCGCCGCCAGCTGCCGCAGCGCCTCGGCCGGCCGGACCGCCGGCGCTGCCAGCCGGAGCCGCAGGTACGGCGAACCGCCGGGGACCGCCGGAGCGTCGTCCAGTGGCAGTTCCGCCGCCTCGACCCGCCAGCCCAGCGGCTCGAACAGCCGTCGCGCCAGCGCGACACCGTCGGCACCGCCCGGGGCGGGCCCCGGCTCCCGGTCGGCGCGGACGACCGGCAGCTCGATCTCCAGCGGCAGCCCCTCGTCCCCGGAGAACTCGGACGCCTCGGACGCCTCGGAGGGCTCGGAGGGCTCGGAGGGCTCGGAGGGCTCGGATCGCGCGGACGCATCGGACGACTGCTCGAGCGGCTGCCGGAACACCGTCCGCAGGACCGCCGCGAACAGCGAGGAGGCCGCGTAGGGGCGGTCTCCGACACGCGCATCGGGCACGGCGGGCGGGCGCTCCTTGCCCCGGCGGCCGCGGGCCGGTGTCTCCGGGCCGGGTTCCACCAGCAGCACGGCGGTGCAGCGCTCCGCGTCGGCCTCGGGGAAGAAGAGGTGCGCCTCACCGAACGCGGTCGCGACCCGGTGCACCGCGTCCGGCCGCCGGTGCAGCAGGCGCGCCAGATCGGTGGCCGGGCGTCCGGCGGGACCGGCGGGACCGGTCGCTCCAGCGGCTCCGGTGGTGGAGATCGACATGAACACCCGTCCGAGTATCGCCCAGCCGCGCCCGCCCGACCGCCGGATTTTCCCCGGTGCGTCGCGTCCCGCCGATCTGTCCGGACGGTGAGCGCGTTCGGCAACGGCCGCCCTGATTCGTTAACGTGCACGATGTGACTGCTGAATCCACCTCCCCCGTGAGCGGCGCCGTTGCCGCAGGTCTGGCCACCATCGCCGCGGACGGCACCGTCCTCGACACCTGGTACCCGGCCCCCGCGCTGACCGCCGCGCCCGGCCCGGCCGGGACCGTCCTCCTGACCGCCGAGCAGGCCGAGGCCGAGCTGGGCTCGGGTGCCGCCGAGGCACTGCGCGCCGACGCCCGCCGCGGTGTCGAGGTGGTCGCCGTGCGCACCGCCATCGCCTCGCTGGACGAGAAGCCGCTCGACGCGCACGACGCCTACCTGCGTCTGCACCTGCTCAGCCACCGCCTGGTCCAGCCGCACGGTCTGAGCCTGGACGGTGTCTTCGGGCTGCTCGCCAACGTGGCGTGGACCAGCATCGGCCCGGTCCCGGTGGACAAGGTCGAGCAGGCCCGGCTGGCCGTGCGCGCCCAGGGCGGGCAGCTCGCCGTCTACGGGATCGACAAGTTCCCGCGGATGACCGACTACGTCGCCCCCTCCGGTGTGCGCATCGCCCACGCGGACCGCGTCCGCCTCGGCGCGCACCTGGCTGTCGGCACCACCGTGATGCACGAGGGCTTCGTCAACTTCAACGCGGGCACGCTGGGCACCTCGATGGTCGAGGGCCGGATCAGTGCCGGCGTCGTGGTCGGCGACCACAGCGACATCGGCGGCGGTGCCTCGATCATGGGCACGCTGTCGGGTGGCGGCAAGCAGGTCGTCTCCGTCGGCGAGCGCTGCCTGCTCGGCGCCAACGCGGGCATCGGCATCTCGCTCGGCAACGACTGCGTCGTCGAGGCCGGCCTCTACGTCACCGCCGGCACCCGGGTGACCACCCCGGACGGCACCGTGGCCAAGGCCGTCGAACTGTCCGGCCAGGACAACCTCCTGTTCCGCCGCAACTCCCAGACCGGCGCCGTCGAGGTCATCGCCCGCTCCGGCTCCTGGGGCGGCCTCAACGCCGACCTCCACGCCCACAACTGACCCCACGCCCCTGAGGGTCCGGCTCCTGGTGCCGGGGCTCCGAGCCATCGCCTCGGAGCCCCGGCACCAGCTGTTCCGGCAGGTATCGCCCGCCGGCGGCCCCGGAGTGGGAAGTCGGCGTGGTCGACTTCCCACTCCGCGCCGCCGGTCGGCCTTCCGGCCGTGACGTCGACCGGGTGCTCGGAGCGCCCGGTCGACGAGGTCAGAGGAGTCGAAGGTTGGTCCTGGGGTGGCCCCCGCGAGCCTCGCGGGGGCCACCCCTCCCCCTCCCCCTCCCCTCCCGATCCCCTGCCCTTTCCCTCGCCCGTCCGCCCGCCACCCGCCACCCGCCACCGTCCGCCTGCCCCGTTCCTCGGTGGCCCGCCGCGGTGGGGCGGGCCACCCGGAGGACGGACGTCCCTCGGCAGCCCCTCCGTGCACCCGGGTGGCCGTAGCCCAGCCCGGTTGGTGGCGGCAAGCCCGGGGTCACCCGGTCGGCTTACCCGTACCGGCGGTTGGACCGCATCGAGTGGTGCCCGGTGACCGCGTGGCGGGGTGTTCGTTGGTTGCAGCGGCGGGGCCGCGTCCGGTCTCCCGCCAACCGCTCCACACCGCACCACCGATCCGAAGAGGTCCGCTCATGTCCGAGCCCTGGTCCGAGGTGTCCGCCGCCTCGCAGTACCCCACCGCCGACGGGGCGGCGGCGCCGGCCGCCCCGAAGAGCCTGTTGGAGCAGATGCAGGAGTTGCTCGCCTCGGTGACCGCGGACCTCGCCGACCTTCAGGCCATCGGTGCCCGTACCACCTCCCCCGTCGCGACCGCTTCCGCCGACGGCGAGGACGGCGGGCTCTCCGCCGCCCGCTGACCCGGCGGGTCGAGCCGGAGCACCAGTAACCGCTCCTCGTGCTCCGTCGCCGGCTCGGGGAGCCGTCGGGCACCGTCCGGCCCGAGCGGCTCCCCGGGCCCGCCCTCCGCCGCCCCGCACCGCTCCACCTCGTACTCCTCGGACCGCTCCCCCGCCATCCGCCCTACGGCGTCGAGCAGTTGGTCGACCAGCTGGGTGCACTCCGCGCCGGCGTCGACCCCGTCGATGCAGGCCCAGTAGAGGCTCTCGGTGTCGGCCCCGCAGGCCAGCACGACCAGCGTCTCCCCCATGTCCCGCAGCAGGCGCCCGAGTTCGTCGAGCATCGGCCCGAACTCCCCGAGCTCGGTGAGCCTCCGGGCCCGGCCTCCCGGCCCGAAGGCGGACGCGGAGGAGGCGCCCTCCTCCGGATGCTCCAGGCAACAGGCCGCGTGGGTGGCGGCCTCGGCCAACAACTGCCCGAGGCCGGAGAGTCCCTCCTCGCCGGACCTGGCGAGCCGGGTGGCCACCGCCTCGGTGAGCAGCGCGGCCTGCCGGGCCTCGGCCAGCACGTCGGACACGTTCCTGGTCTCCGCCAGGGCGTGCCGGGCGGTCTTGATCAGTCGCAGCGCTTCCACGGCCGGACACCCCTTCCGTCGCCCGCGCGGCGCCCTGCCGTGCGGTCACGGTGAGAGGGTGCGACGGGGCGCGGGGGTGGCGCATCGGGACTTCGGAAACCTGTGGACAAGCCCGTGGCTGTGGACAACTTTCGTCCCCCGCGGGGGTTATGAACGACGCTACGGGTTGACTTCCTCGCCCTCGGCGGGGGTGTCGGGGACCGGGAAGCGCAACTCGTTCCGCTCGATCTTGGCCGCCAGGGCCGTCAGCGGATCGACCCCGACCGCCGTGCAGAACTGGAGCAGGTAGGCGAGCACGTCGGCCACCTCGTCGCGCACCCGGTGGGCGCGGTCCGGGTCGGCCATCACGGCGGACGCCTGCTCGGGGGTGAGCCACTGGAAGATCTCCAGCAGTTCGCCGGCCTCCACGGTCAGGGCCGAGGCGAGGTTCTTGGGGGTGTGGAAGGGCTCCCAGCGGCGGGCCGCGGCGAAGTCGGCGAGCCGTTGCCGCAGCTCCTCCAGGGCGGGCCCGGCGGGTTCCGTGTGTCGTTCGTTCACCTGTCCAGGTCTACCGCATCGCCCGCCGTCCGGTCCGCCCCGGGGCCCGACGCACCGCCCTCCGGCGAACCCGAACCCGCTACGGAAACCGCACCCGAACCCGCTACCGGCCCCGACCCCGGCTCCGCCACCGGTCCCGAGGCCGCCGACGCCCCGTCCCGCACCGCCTGGACCGGCACCCGCGCGGTCTCCGTCCGCAGCACCGTGAGCCCCGAGCCCGGATCACGCCGGCACTCCACCACCGCCACCCCGGCCGGAAGTTCGCCCGCCCCGCCCAGCGCGTCCCGGGCCGCCGCCGGCTCCTGGAGCGTGGCGAGCACCCGCAGCTGGTTGCGCCCCGACATGTCGCGGGCGAGCCGCAGCAGCGAGGCGGCCTGGTCGGTGGAGAGCCCGGCCCCGAGGTCCTCGGCCAGCACGGTGAGCTGCCGCTGCGCCCACGGCACCTCGGCGGCCACGTCGAGGTCCAGCACGCCGGCGCCGGTGAGCAGCACCGCGGCGAAGGCGAGGTGGCGGAGCATGCCGTCGGAGGCCTGGTCGGCGCCGGTGCGGCCGAGCACGCCCTCGTCGAACACGGCGAGCACCCGCCGGTCGGCTCCGGTGCCGCGGTGGGCGAGGTCGAGGCCGAGCAGCGGGTGCGGGGCGGCGGACTGGACGACGCGCAGCAGCTGGCCGAACCGGCGGCCGCACTCACTGCCGAGCCGGGCGACGACGGCGGAGATGTTGGCGGCCGAGCTGAGCAGCCTGGCCTCCGGGTGGGGGCGGGCCCAGCCCCGCATCAGGGCGGGCACGGGGCAGACGGGGAAGACCTCGCGCAGCGCGGTCAGCAGTTGTTCGGCGGCCGCGAGGACCTTGCGCTCGCCGGGCGAGGAACCGGCGACGCGCAGCGGGATCTGGGCGGTGACCAGGGTGCCGCTGGGGAAGGGGGCTCGGATGTCGCCCTGCCGGGTGTCGTTGTGCCAGCTGACGTTGACACGGCGGTGGCGCAGGTCCTGTTCACCGGTCTCGACGAGGGTCCGGCCGTCGAGGGTGAGCTGTTCCCTGGCGATCCGGACGGGGCCGTCGGTGCGGATGACGACCTCCAGCGCGATCGGTCCGTCCGGGGAGCGGACGGTGCAGCCGAGGATGACGGCGTTGCGGCCGTGCGGCACGCATCCGGCGAGGCCGCCGCGGACGGGGGCGGCGAGCGGCCCGGTGGTGCCGGGCCTGCCGTCGAGGGAGTCGCCGATCTCCTCGCCGAGGGCGAGCCGGGAGAGGACGGCGAGGGCGTCGAGCGCGTTGGACTTGCCGACGCCGGCCGGGCCGTGCAGCACGGTGAGGGGGGCGAGCGGGAGTGCCGCGCGCCGGTAGGACTTGAAGGAGGTGAGCCGGAGTTCCTCGACGATCGGGCGCCGGGCGGTCGCCGCCGCCGGTCCTGGTTCCGGGGCGCGCTGCTGCGGGTGGGCCGGCCGGGCGGGGCGGGTGGCGTCGCGATTCACCCGTCGGACGTTAGCCGCAGGTCACGCGGCAGAAACGTGCCTGCCCGGCAGATTCATCCCATCGGGGTGACTCCGGCGCAGGGCTGCGGCGCGGGGCCGCGGCGCCGGGCGGCCGGCCCCCGCGCCGGGGGCCGGTCCGCCGGTTCAGCGCCGGTAGGCGGCGACGGTGACGGAGGCCGTCACCTCGACCGGGTCGGGCAGGGCTGCGAGCCGCTCCGCGAGCCGGGCCGGGTCGGTGTGCCAGGCGCTCGGCCCCATGCCCACCACGGTCCGCACGTCCTCGGCGGACAGCCGCACGGTGAACTCGACCTCGCGCCGCCCGGCGGGCGTCAGGTAGGGCCCGAGCTTCTCGTCGATGCGTCGCTGCTTCTCCTCGTCGACGGACAACAGGCCCAGGGTGTTGACGAGTTCGCGCAGGTGCCGGGCGGTGGGCGAGACCAGCAGCAGGGTGCCGCCGGGCCGCAGCACGCGGCGGATCTCGGGTCCGTTGCGCGGGGCGAACACATTGAGGACGAGGTCGGCGGAGGCGTCCAGCAGGGGCAGCGGCCGCCAGGCGTCGCAGACCACGGCGCCGATCCGGGGGTGGGCCCTGGCGGCGCGGCGCAGCGCGTACTTGGAGATGTCGAGGGCGGCACCGGGCCGGCCGGGCAGGGCGTCCAGGACGTGGGCGAGGTAGTGGCCGGTGCCCGCGCCGAGGTCGGCGACCAGCCCACGGGCACCGGCACCGGCACCAGCACCAGCACCAGCACCAGCACCACCGTCAGCGTCACCACCGGCTTCGGCTTCGGCTCCGACTTCGGCTCCGGCGACGGCCGCGACGGCTGCCTCCGTGAGCGCGTCGGCGATCGGCCGGTAGTGGCCGGCGGCGAGGAAGTCGCCCCGGGCGGCGACCATCTCGGCGGTGTCCCCGGTGCCGGTGTGGGCGTCACCGGCGAGCAGGCTGACGTAGCCCTGCTTGGCGAGGTCGTGGCTGTGCCCGCCGGGGCAGCGCAGGGTGCGCCCGTCGAGGGTGAGCGGCCGCGCGCAGTGCGGGCACGCCAGGTAGGGCTCGATGTCCTGCAGCAAGGGTCCGTCTTCTCTCGCGGCCCGGTCGTGTGCTCGGTCGTCTGCTCGGGCCGGGAGTGCCAGCCTAACCAGCGGCGGCGCCCGGCCCCGCATCCGCCGGTGCCGGCGTCGCGGTGCCGGCGCCGTCCGCCCGCTGGCGGGGGACCCCGGACACCGAGCCGGTCGCCGACCCGGCCGCCGAGCCGGTCGCCGACCCCGCCCGGCCGACCCGCAGCGCGAGCGCGGCGAGCGCCTCGGGCGCCCCGGCCTGTCCCCGGATGCCCGGGAAGGCGTTGACGTCGACGACCACCGGTTCGCCCGGCCCGTCCAGCAGGTCGACGCCGTAGACGTCGAGGCCGAACACCTCGCCCGCCCGCAGGGCCACCGCGGCCCGCTCGGCGGACAGCTCGGCGAGCCCGAACCCGCCTTCACCGCCGGGCAGTTCGGCGCGTTCGGGACCGGCGAGCTCGGAGCGGCGGCGGGCGCAGAACAGCTGCCCGGCGACGACCCACAGTTTCTGGTCCCAGCCGGTGCTGGGCAGGTAGGGCTGGGCGACAACGGGTTCGTCCGGCCATTCCTCGGTGAGGGAGCGCAGCCGGGCGCTGTCGTCGACGCGGGCGACGAGGTCGTGGCGGCGGCTGTGCCGGCTCTTGACGACGATCGGCAGGAGGAGCTCCCCCGCCTCGACCGCCGCGAGCAGTTCGGCGGGGTCGGCGGCGGCGCGGGTGGCCGCGAAGGGCAGCCCGGCCTCCCGGGCGAGTTCGGCCATGGCCAGCCGGTCCTGGCAGAGTTCGGTGGCGGCGACCGGGTTGACGACGGGCACGCCGCGCTCCTCCAGCCCCCGGGCGAGGGCGAGTGCCGCCGGGGTGTGCGCCTTGAGCAGGTACACGTCGGCGGGCGGGTGCACCGGCCCGTCCGGACCGGACGTCGGGTCGAGGACCTCGACGCGGTGGCCGCCCGCGGTCAGCAGCGCGGCGGTCGCGGCGAGCACCGGGTGGTCCGGGGCGGAGGTGATCAGACCGACCCTCATATCGCGCCGCCGACCGGCGCGGCCCCGATGCCACCGACACCGACACCACTCACACCGACACCACCCACACCCACACCACCCATGCCGACGCCGACACCGCCGACCGCGACGCCACCGCCCCCGAGTCCGCCCGCGACGCCGGCCCCGACCGCCGCGCCGCCGCCCTGCGCGGGCATCAGGACCGCTCCGGCCCCCAGCCCGACCGCCTCCAGCCCCGAGGCGTCGAGCGCCACCGCAGGGGCCGTGACCGCCGTGCCGGTGCGGGCCAGCCGCAGCACCGCCCGCGCGACCCGCGCGACCGCGTCCGGCACCTGCCGGAAGCTCGGGAAGTCGTTGATGTCGACGACCACCGGACCGTCCGGCCCGAGCAGCACGTCGACGCCGTAGAGGTCGAGCCCGAACACCTCGCCGACCTGCGCGGCGATCCGCGCGACCTCGGCGGGCAGCGGCACCTGCCGCTCCCGCACCCCCTGGTCGGGGTTGAGCGGCGAGCACCGCTCGGTCGCGTACAGCTCGCCGTCGACGCAGTACACCTTTAGGTCGGTGCCGGAGTTGGGCACGTAGGGCTGGGCGATCAGCAGGCCCTCGCCGGCCAGCAGGGGACCGAGTTCGGCGAGGTGCCCGGGGTCGCGGACGAGCCGCACGGCGCGCCCGGAGCTGCCGTCGGCGGGCTTGACGACCAGCGGGTACTCGGCTGCGGGGATCTCGGCGAGCCGTTCCCACCGGGCGGCCGCGTAGGTGACGGGGACGGGCAGCCCCCGGGTGCGGGCGATCACGGAGGCGAGGGCCTTGTCGCGGACGCCGCGGATGGACCGGACGTCGTTGACGGTGGTGAGGCCGACGGCGGCGGCGGCCTCCAGCAGGGTGAGGCCCGGTCCGCCGGAGACGGTCTTGAGCACCCAGGCGTCGTGGCTGCCGGCCCGGACCGCCTCGGAGATCGCCATCAGCGAGTCGCCGGGGCGCACCACGTCCACCCGGTGCCCCCACGCGGTGAGTTGGCGTACGACGTCGAGCGGCATGCCGTCGTGCCGGTAGTGCTCCTCCACCAGAAAGCAGAGCCTCATGAGCCAGTCATCCCCCTCGCTTCGCCCAGCGCGGACGTCCGCCGTTCACGTCCGGCAGAGCTGTAAAAGCCCCAGGATGCCACGCGGCTCCCACACAAGATCGCCCGGCCTGTAAGCGTTCGGCAACAATCGCGGTGAAATGCCCGGGCCGAACGGCCGCCGGGCCGCTCCGCAGGTCACGCCCGCGCGGGGCGGGAGCGGACCCGGCCGGACGGAGCCGGACCCAGGCGGACCCAGGCGGACCGAGCCGGACCCAGGCCGACCGAGCCGGAGCCGGACGGGACCGGGCGGGCCGTCCGGAAATTCCCGGCGGGAACGCGGCGGGCCTGCTTTGATGCACCGCGTGACCTCCCACGATCCCGCAGCCACCGCCCCGGACGCCACCACCGCCACCACCGACCCGAGCGCCCCGAACGCCGGCGCCGAACCGGCGCAGCCCGACCCGGCCCTCCTCGAAGCGATCGAGCGCTACTACGACGCCGTTCCGCGCAGCTCCGCCCGGGTCGAGGACTTCGGCCCGCTCAGCCTGTTCGTCGCGGAAGGCACCGGCTGGCCGTACTACGCCCGGCCGGCGCTGGGCCACGCGGGCCCGGCCGTCACCGCGGAGGACGTCCGCCGGGTACGGGCCCGCCAGCGCGAGCTGGGACTGCCGGAGGCCTTCGAGTGGGTCGCGGAGCACGACCCGCTGCTGCGCGCCGCCGTGGAGGAGGCGGGACTGACCGTGCACGAGCATCCGCTGCTGGTACTCGGCCCGCGGGACGGACATCCGGACGAGCACGGGAGCGGGCGTCCGGAGACCCGCGGGGACGGGCCCGGGGACGTCGCCCGACCGGACGGCGTGTCGGTACGGGTGCTGGCCGCCGACGATCCGGCCCTCGCCGAGGCACTGGCCGTTCCGCACCTGGCCTTCGGCGAGCCGGGCACCGGCGTCGGCAGCGCCGGTCCGGCCGAACTCGCCGTACGGGCCGAGGCATTGAAGGCGGACGGAAGCGCGGAGCGGCTCGCCGGGCGGATCACCGCCGGGAGGACGGCGCTCGCGGCGGCCTTCGGTGACGGCACGGCGCTCTGCGCGGGCCAGCACAACCCGGTCGGCGAGGTCACCGAGGTGGCCGGGGTGGGCACCCTCCCCTCGGCCCGGCGGCGGGGCCTCGCGCAGGCGGTCACCGCGGCCCTGGTCGCGCACGCCCGGGCCGGCGGGGTGCGGACTGTGTTCCTGTCCGCCGCGGACGAGGACGTGGCCCGGATCTACCGCCGGGCGGGTTTCCGCTCCTTCGCGACCGCACTGATCGCCGAACCGGCAGCCGAACCAGCAGCCGAACCGGCAGCCGAGCGGGCAGCCGCCCCGACAGCCGAACCGGAGACCGGGTCCCACTGATCCCCCCGGCCGCCGCTCCCACCCCCGCCGCTCACTCCGCCTCGTCGTCGTCCTCGCCGCTGACCTCCTCGTCCTCGGCCTCGTCCACCACCCAGACGGCCAGCCGGTCCGCCACCCCGGAAACGGTCAGCCGCCCCTCACGGATGGCCCGGGCGAGGCTGCGCACCTCGCGGGCGGTGGTGGCCACCGTGCAGCCGCTGGCCACCAGGTAGGCGTACGCGACGGCGGTGGCGAACAGCTCGTTGGTCTTCTCGAGCGCCGGCACCCGGATCAGCTGGTGCATGAGGGCGGCGGCGCGGTCCTGCGGCTCGGGGTAGACGGCGATGTCGAAGATCTCGGCCTGGTGCCGGGCGACGGCGGCGAGCAGCGATCCGTAGTCGGTGACCTGCGGGTCACCGGGCGTGTACTGCTCGGCGGTCATGAGCAGCCACGAGAGGTCGACCTCCAGTTTCAACGGCGCACGTCCTGGAGGTCGGCCTCGCCCCGCTGCTCGCCGAACTCGGCCAGGAAGGCCGTCTCGTACTCCTTCATGAACTGCGCGGCCGCGTCGACGAAGACCCGGCCCGCCTCGCCCATGTCCTGCTGGACCAGGCGTTCGATGTACTGGTTCATGCTGATCCCCTGCTGCTCCGCCCGCTCCCGGGCCATCTCCGCGGTGGTGGCGTCCACCCGGACGTTCAGCTGCTTCTTACCCATGACTTCAAGCTAGCGCCGAAGTGCTAGCACAACAAGGGCTCGCACATCCGCCGCGCGCCCCACTGGCGCACACCCGCACGCCCCACCGGCACGCCCGCCGTACGCCCCTACCGACTACCCGCTCCCCCGTCGTCCGACGCGCCCGGGCCCGCCGGGAGTGAGACTTGAAGAGTTCTTCACCTTCGGAGACTCTGAAGTGCCCTGAGCATTCCCTGGAGCGGCACCGACCGGTTGTGGAGGCCGGCAATGACAGCCATGTTCGACCAGGAGCTGCGCGAGCAGCTCGACCAGGCCCGCAAGGAACTCGCGGCCGCCCGGGCCGAGGGGGACGCCGACGGCGTCCAGGCGTACGAGGGCCGGATAGCCGGGCTGCTGCGGCTCGCCGCCCAGCACGGCGTCGACCTGCCGCACGACGCCCGGGAAGAGGAGCACAACCTGCCCTGAGCCGCCGCACCGGCCCACGAGACGACGGAGGCGGTACCCGCGCGAACGCCGGGTACCGCCTCCGTCCTGTGCAGTCCGGTGCAGTCCTGTGCCGGACCGCCCTGCCCTTCCTTGCCCGTGCCTCCCGCGGCGCCTACGCGCCCGCGATCGGCTCCAGGATCGCCACGCACTCGAAGTGGTGCGTCATCGGGAACAGGTCGAACGCCCGCAGCGACACCGGACGGTAACCGCCCTCGCGGAAGAACCCGAGGTCCCGGGCCAGCGCCGCCGGGTCGCACGCCACGTACGCGATCCGGCGGGCGCCGAGACCGGCCAGGTGCGCGACGGTCTCCCGCCCGGCCCCCGCGCGCGGCGGGTCGAGCACGACGAGGTCGGTGGCGGTGATGCCGGTGCGCGGCAGCAGCGTCTCCACCCGGTCGCACTCGATCCGGACGTTCTCCAGCGCGGCCAGGTTGTGCCGGGCGTCGGCCACCGCCTGCTTGCCG
This sequence comes from Streptomyces sp. TLI_053, assembly GCF_900105395.1. Taxonomy (NCBI): domain Bacteria; kingdom Bacillati; phylum Actinomycetota; class Actinomycetes; order Kitasatosporales; family Streptomycetaceae; genus Streptomyces; species Streptomyces sp. TLI_053. The sequence continues at coordinate 6,182,121 of NZ_LT629775.1, read as the reverse complement.
GACTCGATGCCGAGCACCGCGCCGTCCTCGCCGACCCGGTCGGCCAGCGCGCCCGCGAACAGGCCCACCCCGCAGTACAGGTCCAGCGCGTTCTCGCCCCACTGCGGGTCCAGACCGTCCATGACGGCGTCGACCAGCGTGTCCGGGGCCTCGGGGTGGATCTGCCAGAAGCCGCCGTCGCTGACCCGCCAGGTCCGCCCGGCGGCCCGCTCCCGGACGAAGTTCCGGCCGTGCACCCGGTGGTAGTCGCCCTGCTCGTCGATCCGGCTGATGGAGACCGGCCGGTCCAGCTCGACCAGCGGCAGCTGGGCGCCCGGGGCCGGGGTGAGCACCACCTGGCGATCGGAGGAGCCGGCGGCGGCGATGACCTCGACCGAGGCGACGCCCGGCCAGTCGTGCGCCTCCACACCCAGCTCGGTGACGCCCTCGGCCGCGATCAGGCAGCGGTCGATCGGCTGGATGTCGTGCGAGCGGTGCTTGCGCAGCCCCACCTTGCCGGTGCCCGGGTCGACCGCGTACTGGATCCGGGTGCGCCAGGCCGGCACCTGCCCGGCCGGCAGCTTGTCGCCGACCGGCTCGACACTGCCGTCCCAGCCGGCCTCGGCCGGGGTCAGGCCGGCGAGCTTGGCCAGCTGCTCGGTCAGCACCTGCACCTTGAGCTTGCGCTGGCCACCGGGCGTCACGTGCTGCCAGTCGCAGCCGCCGCACTTGCCGGGCCCGGCGAACGGGCACGGCGGAGCGATCCGCTCCTTGGCGGGCTCCAGCACCTCGACCGCGTCGGCGCGCAGGAACCGCGAGGAGGAGGTGCCCTCGGTGACCTGGGCGATCACCCTCTCGCCCGGCAGCGCGTGCCGGACGAACAGCACCCGGCCCTCGTGCCGCGCCACGCAGTGCCCGCCGCCGTGGGCGACCGGGCCGACCTCGACCTCGTAGCGCTCGCCGACCAGCGGGTCACCGGCGGGCGCCTTGGGCGCGGACTCGGCCCGGGGCGCGCGGACGGTGGAGCGCAGCGCGCGGGGCGGGCGCACGGCCTGCTTGCGCGGGCGCGCGCCGTCCTTCGACCGGTCGCCCGGCTGACCCTGCTGACCCGAACGGTCGGAGCGGTCGGAACGGCCCTCGCGCTCGCCGCGCGGCGCACGCTCGGCCCGCCCGGACTTCTCCGGCCGCCCCGCACCCCCGGACCGCTCGGAGCGTCCGGACTTCTCCGGCCGGTCGGTGCGCTCGGAACGCTCGGAACGCTCGGCCCGCTCCGGGGCACGCTCCTCCGGCGCGAGCGGCGCCGTCCGCGCGGTGAATCCGTCGCGGTCGGTCGCCTCCGGCCGCTGCGGCTTGCCCCAGCGGGGCCGGGCCACCTGCCCGGGCCGGCCGGACGAACCGCCCTTGCGGGCACCCTTGCCGGAGGAGCCGTTGGAACGAGACGGGGTGTTGCGGGTCACTGGGAGGAGTCCTTCTTGCCGCTGTCAGCCGACCCGGCGGGCTTCGCCGAGACTTCCGACTTTACGGCCTTCGGCGCCCGGGGCTCACCTCGTCGCACCGCACCCGGCGCCGACCAGGCCTTCTGCGGCTTGCGCCGCTCGGACGACTCCAGCTGCCACGGCACCGAGGTCACCATCACCCCCGGCTTGAACAGCAGCCGGCCCTTCAGCCGCAGCGCGCTCTGGTTGTGCAGCAGGTGCTCGTACCAGTGGCCGACCACGTACTCCGGGATGTAGACCGAGACCACGTCGCGCGGACTGCTGCGGCGCAGGTTCTTCACGTAGTCCAGCACCGGCGCGGTGATCTCCCGGTACGGCGAGTCCAGGACCTTCAGCGGCACCTCGATGCCGCGCTCGTCCCACTCCGCGCGCAGCGCCGCGGTGTCCGCCGGATCGACGTTCACCGTCACCGCCTCCAGGGTGTGCGCCCGGGCGAGCCGCGCGTACGCCAGCGCGCGCAGCGCCGGCTTGTGCAGCTTGGAGACCAGGACGATGGCGTGCACCCGGGTCGGCAGCACCACGTCGTCCGGCTCCTCGGCGGCGACCAGCTCCGCCGAGACCCGGTCGTAGTGCCGGCGGATCGCCTTCATCATCACGAACAGCACGACCATCGCCGCGATCGCGATCCAGGCGTGGCTGATCTTGGTGGCGAGCACGACGATCAGCACGGCCATGGTCATCACCAGGCCGAAGGTGTTGATCGCCCGGCTGCGCTGCATGTGGCGGCGCTTGGCCGGGTCGGTCTCGGTGCGCAGGTGCCGGGTCCAGTGCCGGATCATGCCGGACTGGCTCATGTTGAACGACACGAAGACGCCGACGATGTAGAGCTGGATCAGCCGGGTCGGGTCCGCGTCGAAGGCGATGATGAACAGGATCGCGGCCAGCGCCAGCAGGATGATGCCGTTGGAGAAGGCCAGCCGGTCACCGCGGGTGTGCAGCTGGCGCGGCAGGTAGCGGTCCTGGGCCAGGATCGAGCCCAGCACCGGGAAGCCGTTGAACGCGGTGTTCGCGGCCAGCACCAGGATCAGGCCGGTCACGGCCGCGACGAAGTAGAAGCCCGGCGTGAAGTTGGAGAACACGGCCTCGCTGATCTGCGCCAGCGCGGTCTTCTGGTGGTAGTCGCCGGGCACGCCGACCAGCTGCTCCGCGGGCTGCTCGGCCATCTGGACGCCGGTCAGCCGGGCCAGCCAGATGATGCCCATGAACATCACGACCGCGATGCTGGCCATCATCAGCAGGGTGGTCGCCGCGTTCTTGCTCTTCGGCTTGCGGAACGCGGGCACGCCGTTGGAGATCGCCTCGACGCCGGTCAGCGCCGCACAGCCCGAGGAGAACGCCTTGAGCAGCAGGAACACCATGGCGAAGCCCGCCAGGGACTCGTTCCCCGGCGTCGCCTGCAGATGGAAGCCGGAGCTCTCGGCGGGCATGTCCTGCCCCAGGCCGAAGTGCCGGACCACCCCGTACACCACCATGCCCAGCACGCCGACCATGAAGGCGTAGGTCGGAACGGCGAAGGCCGAACCGGACTCCCGCACACCGCGCAGGTTCATGCCCATCAGCACGATGACCACGACCACCGACAGGGTCAGCTCGTGACCGCGCAGCGCCGGCACCGCCGACACCACGTTGGCCACGCCCGAGGTCGTGGAGACCGCGACGGTGAGGATGTAGTCGACCATCAGCGCGCTCGCGACCACCAGGCCGGAGTTGGGGCCGTGGTTCACGGTGGCGACCTCGTAGTCGCCGCCGCCGCTCGGGTAGGCATGCACGTTCTGCCGGTAGGAGGCCACCACGGCGAGCATGACGATGGCGACGACGACGCCGATCTGCCACGAGAAGTGGATGGCCGAGGCACCCGCCAGGGAGAGTGTCAGCAGGATCTCCTCGGGCGCGTACGCGACCGAGGAGAGCGCGTCCGAGGCGAAGACGGGCAGCGCGATGCGCTTGGGGAGCAGAGTCTCCCCCAGCTTGTCGCTGCGCAACGCACGCCCGATCAGGATGCGTTTCGGTAGGTCAGTCGGCATAGGCACGTTAAGGAATCGTAGGGGTAGTCGACGCCGGGGTCCGCAGGGCCACCCCCGTCCCGCCCGTCGGGGTGCCCCTTCGTCGCGACTGTGTTCGGTGGACCGGCTAGCGTGTCGGATACGAGCAGGGCGGCAACACTCAGGTTGTCGTACCGAGCCCCACGAGGACGCCCGCCCCGGACACCGGGGCGGGGAAACGGAGATTCAGCGGTGTTTGCGCAGGTCATGGCCCCAACGCGACGGGTGAGGTAGCGCCGGTGCACATCGTCATCATGGGCTGCGGCCGGGTGGGCTCCGCGCTCGCCCGCGCACTGGAGAAACAGGGCCACTCGGTGGCCGTGGTCGACCAGGACCCGACGTCGTTCCGCCGGCTGGGTGCCGGGTTCAACGGGCGCCGGGTGACCGGGGTCGGCTTCGACCAGGACACCCTGAAGGAGGCGGGCATCGAGGAGGCCGGCGCCTTCGCCGCCGTCTCCAGCGGCGACAACTCCAACATCATCGCCGCCCGGGTGGCCCGCGAGAACTTCGGTGTGGAGAACGTCGCGGCCCGGATCTACGACCCCCGTCGCGCCGAGGTCTACCAGCGCCTGGGCATCCCGACCGTCGCCACCGTCCGCTGGACGGCCGACCAGATGCTGCGCCGGCTGCTGCCGAGCGGCGCCGAGCCGCTCTGGCAGGACCCGAGCGGCGCCGTCCAGCTCGCCGAGGTCGCCTACGCCCCGGAGTGGGTCGGCCGCCGGGTGAGCGAGCTGGAGGAGTCCTCCGGCACCCGGGTCGCGTTCCTCACCCGGCTCGGCGAGGGCGTGCTGCCCTCGCCCCAGATGGTGGTCCAGGAGGGCGACCTGGTGCACGTGATGCTGCGCCGCGCCGACCTGACGACGGTCGAGGCCGCGTTCGCGCGGGGCCCGGAGAAGGAGGGCCACTGATGCGAGTCGCCATTGCCGGAGCCGGCGCCGTCGGCCGCTCGATCGCGGGCGAGCTGCTGGAGAACGGCCACGAGGTCCTGCTGATCGACAAGAACCCGAACTCCATCTCGGTGGAGCGGGTCCCCATGGCGGAGTGGCTGCTGGCCGACGCCTGCGAGATCACCTCGCTCGACGAGGCGGCACTGCAGCGCTGCCACGTGGTGATCGCCGCGACCGGCGACGACAAGGTCAACCTGGTCGTCTCGCTGCTCGCGAAGACCGAGTACGGGGTGCCCCGGGTGGTCGCCCGGGTGAACAACCCGAAGAACGAGTGGCTCTTCAACGAGTCCTGGGGCGTGGACGTCGCCGTCTCCACCCCGCGCCTGATGTCCGCCCTGGTCGAGGAGGCCGTCAGCGTCGGCGACCTGGTCCGGCTGATGCGCTTCAGCCAGGGCAACGCCAACCTCGTCGAACTGACCCTCGCCTCCGACACCGAGCTGGTCGGCACCCGGGTCGGCGACGTGGCCTGGCCGCAGGACACAGCCCTGGTGACGATCATCCGCGAGGGCCGGGTCCTGGTGCCGGGCAAGGACGACACCCTGGAGGGCGGCGACGAGCTGCTCTTCGTGGCGGCCCAGGAACGCGAGGAGGAGCTGGAGGACCTGCTCTCCAGCGCCCCGGGCACCCAGTAGCGGCAACGCCGTACGGCACGCGGGGCCCGCACTCGTGAAGAGTGCGGGCCCCGCGTGCCGTACCGGTACCGGTCCGGTCAGTTCCCCCGGGCCGGACCGCCGGCGGAGTGCTCGTGGTCGGACCGCGCCTGCCCCTCCTCCGGCTCCTCGTCCAGCTGCGCCTTGATCGGCGGCGGCGCCTTCAGCAGGATCTGCCAGGTCACGTACATCGCCAGCAGCAGCGGCGGAATGCCCAGGGCGACCTTGAGCCAGCCCAGCAGGTTGACGTTGTGGGTGAAGTACAGCGGGAAGAGGATCAGCGGCTTGATGCCCATGATCACCACCCAGGCCCAGGTGGCCTTGGTGTAGGCGGCCAGCCGGCCCGGGTTCTCCTTGCGCCAGGTGAACATCTCGCCGGTCACCGGGCCCAGCATGATGCCGATCAGCGGCCACCGGACCAGCGCCGACACGGCCAGGCCCACGCAGTAGCCGACGTTCCAGAGCAGGCCGGGCAGGTAGAAGTTCTCCGCCTTGCCGGTCTTCATCGAGATCCAGGCACCGATCGCGACGCCGAACACCCCGCTGAAGGCGTGCTGGACGGTCTCCCGCTTCAGCAGCCGCGCGACCACGAACAGCGCGCTCAGGGCCAGCGCCGCCCAGGCGGCCGCCGGCACCTTGTGGGTGATGTTGTACGTGACGATGAAGACCAGACCGGGCAGGGTCATGTCGATCATGCCCCGGACCCCGCCGAACGCCTTCATCACGGTGTCGGCGGCCTCCCGCGAGGCCTGCGCCTGCCGGGCGGCCTCCTCGGCGTCGGCCTCCACCAGACCGAGCTGGGCGGCGGAATCCCCGCCGGACTGCTTGCTCACGCTCATTCGCTCCCGTGTCCGACCGGACGCAGCTCGTAGCGGGGGTTGAACAGCACCCGCCGACCGCGCGCATGACTGATCCGGCCGCTGGCGACCAGACGGCGCCCCGGCTCGATGCCCATGATGGAGCGGCGACCGAGCCACACCACGTCCAGCGCCTCGGTACCGTCGAAGAGCTCCGCCTCCAGGGCCGGCACACCGGCCCTCGGGCGCAGCGTCACGGTGCGCAGGGTGCCCGCGACGGTGACCAGTTCCCGGTCCCCGCAGCTGGCGATCGGGGTACAGCCCGACTCCGCCGCGATCTCCTGCCGCAGCTCCTCGGCCTGGAGCTCCTCCGCGGAGGAGGTCAGCCGGCTGAGCATGCGGCGGAAGCGCCCCTGTGGCTGGCCGCTGCTGTTGTCACCACTCATGCCGGAAGGGTACCGGTTCCGGGGCCCCCGGCGGCAGGCCGCGCAGGACGCCCGGGAGCCTCCCGGGCCTCCTCCTGACGTCCCGCGGCGGCCGTCGCGCGCTCCCGGACGGCCGCCCGCTCACGCCTCGAAGCGGTAGCCCATCCCCGGCTCGGTGATGAAGTGGCGCGGGTGGGAGGGGTCCCGTTCGAGCTTGCGCCGCAGCTGGGCGAGGTACACCCGCAGATAGTTCGTCTCGGTGCGGTAGGCCGGTCCCCACACCTCCTGGAGCAGCTGGGTCTGGCTGACCAGGCGGCCCGCGTTGCGGACCAGGACCTCCAGCAGATGCCACTCGGTCGGGGTAAGGCGGATGTCGCCGCCGTCCCGGTTCACCTTCTTCGCCGCCAGGTCGACGGTGAAGCTCTCGGTGACCACCACCGAGTCGTCCTCCCCCGCGACCGGCTCGGCCCGGCGGACGGCGGCGCGCATCCGGGCGAGCAGTTCGTCCATGCCGAAGGGCTTGGTGACGTAGTCGTCGGCGCCCGCGTCCAGGGCCTCGACCTTCTCGTCGGAGGCGTGCCGGGCCGAGAGCACGATGATCGGCACCCGGGTCCAGCCGCGCAGGCCCCTGATCACCTCGACCCCGTCCATGTCGGGCAGGCCGAGGTCGAGGACGACGACGTCGGGGTGGCGGGCGGCGGCGAGCTCCAGGGCGCTCGCGCCGTCGTGCGCCGCGTCGACCTCGTACTTGCGGGCCTTGAGGTTGATCACCAGCGCGCGGACGATCTGCGGTTCGTCGTCCACGACGAGGACCCGGGTCATGCAGGCTCCGCCTTTCGGGGCTGTCGGATCGGGAGGTGGTCGTCGGGCGACCGGTCGTGCGGGGCCCGGCCTTCGGGCGGCCGTGCGGCCGCGGCCCGGCTCTCGGGCGAACGGTGGCCGGGCGAACGGTCGCCGGGCGGGCAGTCGTACGGGGGGAGCCGTCCGGCCCCGGGCGCTCCCGGGGCGGCGCCGGTCATGCGGGAGCCGCGGGAAGCCCGGGCCCCGGCGGGTCCCCCGGTCCGGGCACCCGCTCGGCGGCCGGCAGGGTGACCACCATGGTCAGCCCGCCGCCCGGAGTGTCCTCGGCCGTCACGGAGCCGTCCATCGCCTCGACGAAGCCCCGCGCCACCGCGAGCCCGAGCCCCACCCCGGCCCCGCGCGGCGCGTCGCCGTAGCGCTGGAAGGGCGCGAAGATCCGCTCCTTGGCGTCCTCCGGCACTCCCGGGCCCCGGTCCACGATCCGCAGCTCGACCCGGCCCGGCTCCCCCGGCGGCCGCAGCGCACCGGCCTTGACCAGCACCTTCACCCCCTCCGGGCTGTACTTCACGGCGTTCTCGATCAGATTGGCGAGCGAGCGTTCCAGCAGCCCGCCGTCCGCCCGGATCATCGGCAGGGACTCCGGCACGTCCAGCCGGACGGCTCCCGGCGGGACACCGCCCAGTGCGAACGGCACCACCTCGTCCAGATCCGTCTCCTGGATCAGCGGGGTGACCGTACCGGTCTGCAGCCGGCTCATGTCGAGCAGATTGTTGATCAGGTGGTCGAGCCGGTCCGCGCCCTCCTCGATCCCGGCCAGCAGCTCCGCCTCGTCCGCCTCGTCCCACTCCACGTCCGCCGAGCGGAGCGAACTCACCGAGGCCTTGATCCCGGCCAGCGGGGTCCGCAGATCGTGCGAGACCGCCGCCAGCAGCGCGGTCCGGATCCGGTTGCCCTCCGCCTCGCGGCGCGCGGCCGCCGCCTCCCCCGCCAGCCGCCGGCGCTCCAGCACCACGGCGGCCTGGGCCGCGAACGCGCCGAGCAGCCGCCGGTCCTCACCCGGCAGCACCCGGCCCCGCAGCGCCAGGGCCAGGTTCTCCCCGACCGGCACGTCGACGTCGGCCGTCTCCGGCCGCTGCGGCGGGCGCGGGCCCGCCGTCGCCACCGGGTGCCACGCCCCGAGCGGGTCGGACCGCTCCAGCAGCGCCGCCGATTCCTGCTGGAAGGTCTCCCGGACCTGCTCCATCAGCGCGGTCAGCACCCCGTCCCCGCTGGGCGCCCCGCGCAGCACCGTGCCCGCCAGCGCGCTGAGCGTCTGCGCCTCGGCCTGGCTGCGGGCCGCCTGATGGGTCCGCCGGGCCGCCAGGTCGACCACCGAGGCCACGGCGATGCCGACGGCGGTGAATATCGCCACCGCCAGGATGTTCTGCGGCTCGTCGATCGTGAAGGTGTGTATCGGTGGAGCGAAGTAGTAGTTCAGCGCCGAGGAACTGACCAGCGCCGAGGCCATCGCCGGGTACAGGCCGCCCACCAGCGCCGCGCACACCGTCAGCGACAGGAACAGCAGCATGTCCGTGGTCAGGCCGAGACCGTCCACGTTGATCAGCAGCAGCGCCAGCAGCGGCGGCCCCGCCACCCCGATCAGCCAGCCCGCGACCGTCCGCGTCCGGCCGAGGTCGGTCACCCGGCGGACCGGGATCCGCCCCCGGCCCTTCGCCTCGTGCTCGTGCGTGACGATGTGCACGTCGATGTCGCCCGACTCCCGGGTCACCGTGCCGCTCACACCGGGGCCGTAGACGTACTGCCAGGCCGGGCGGCGGCTGGTGCCCAGCACGATCTGGGTCGCGTTCACCCCGCGGGCGAACTCCAGCAGTCCGGCGGCCGGATCGTCCCCCAGCACCGCGTGGTACGAACCGCCCAGGCTCTCCACCAGCGCCCGCTGCTCGATCAGCGCCTGCGAGGACCCCGAGCCGGAACCGGCGAGCCCGTCCGAGCGGGAGATGTGCACGGCCAGCAGCTCACCGCCCGATCCGCGGGCCGCGATCCGGGCCGCCCGGCGGATCAGCGTGGCACCCTCCGGACCGCCCGTCAGACCGACCACGATCCGCTCGCGCGCCTGCCAGGTGCCCTTGATCCCCTGTTCGGCCCGGTACTTCTGCAGGTACTCGTCGACCCGGTCGGCCGTCCACAGCAGCGCCAGCTCCCGCAGCGCCGTCAGGTTCCCCGGCCGGAAGTAGTTGGCGAGCGCCGCGTCGACCTTCTCCGGCGCGTACACGTTGCCGTGCGCGAGCCGGCGCCGGAGCGCCTGCGGCGACATGTCGACCAGCTCGATCTGGTCCGCCCGGCGCACCGCCTCGTCCGGCACGGTCTCCCGCTGCCGCACTCCGGTGATGCCCTCGACCACGTCCCCGAGCGACTCCAGGTGCTGGATGTTCACCGTCGAGATGACATCGATCCCGGCCGCGAGCAGTTCCTCGACGTCCTGCCAGCGCTTCTCGTTCCGGCACCCCGGCACATTGGTGTGTGCCAGCTCGTCCACCAGAGCCACCTGCGGCCGGCGCGCCAGCAGCGCGTCCAGGTCCAGCTCCGTGAAGACGGCCCCGCGGTGCGTCAGCTCCCGCCGCGGCACCAGCTCGAGGCCCTCCGCCTGGGCCGCCGTGTGCCGGCGCCCGTGGTCCTCGACGAACGCGACCACGACGTCCGTGCCGCGCTCCAGCCGCCGGTGCGCCTCCGCGAGCATGGCGTACGTCTTGCCGACCCCGGGGGCCGCCCCGAGGTAGATCCGTAGCCTGCCGCGTCCCATGTGCACCATTCTTGATCCGACCGAAGCTGGCGGCCATCCCGGACACCAGTTCCCTTCGCCTTCGAGACTACGGCGAAGACGTCGCTTTGCCAGCGATCCGGGCCTTGAGCTGGGAGTTTTAGCGCCATTTTGATGGGCTGCGGAGGGTGCCGCGCCCGGCCGGGGCGGCTCGGGGCCTGCCGTGCCGGCGAATTCACGGCTTTCTCCGCAGAATTCGGGCACAACGCAAAGAACCCCCGCCGGTTTCCCGACGGGGGTTCTTCACAAAGATTGTTCGGCGGCGTCCTACTCTCCCACAGGGTCCCCCCTGCAGTACCATCGGCGCTGTGAGGCTTAGCTTCCGGGTTCGGAATGTAACCGGGCGTTTCCCTCACGCTATGACCACCGAAACACTATGAAACTGTCAACCGCACCCACGACAGGCCATGTCATGGGGGTCGTTGTTTCAGAACAACACAGTGGACGCGAGCAACTGAGGACAAGCCCTCGGCCTATTAGTACCGGTCAACTCCACCCCTCACAGGGCTTCCATATCCGGCCTATCAACCCAGTCGTCTACTGGGAGCCTTACCCTCTCAAGGAGGTGGGAGTGCTCATCTCGAAGCAGGCTTCCCGCTTAGATGCTTTCAGCGGTTATCCCTCCCGAACGTAGCCAACCAGCCATGCCCTTGGCAGGACAACTGGCACACCAGAGGTTCGTCCGTCCCGGTCCTCTCGTACTAGGGACAGCCCTTCTCAACACTCCTACGCGCACAGCGGATAGGGACCGAACTGTCTCACGACGTTCTAAACCCAGCTCGCGTACCGCTTTAATGGGCGAACAGCCCAACCCTTGGGACCTACTCCAGCCCCAGGATGCGACGAGCCGACATCGAGGTGCCAAACCATCCCGTCGATATGGACTCTTGGGGAAGATCAGCCTGTTATCCCCGGGGTACCTTTTATCCGTTGAGCGACGGCGCTTCCACAAGCCACCGCCGGATCACTAGTCCCGACTTTCGTCCCTGCTCGACCCGTCAGTCTCACAGTCAAGCTCCCTTGTGCACTTACACTCAACACCTGATTGCCAACCAGGCTGAGGGAACCTTTGGGCGCCTCCGTTACTCTTTAGGAGGCAACCGCCCCAGTTAAACTACCCACCAGACACTGTCCCTGATCCGGATCACGGACCCAGGTTAGACATCCAGCACGACCAGAGTGGTATTTCAACGACGACTCCACCATGACTGGCGTCACGGCTTCAAAGTCTCCCACCTATCCTACACAAGCCGAACCGAACACCAATATCAAGCTATAGTAAAGGTCCCGGGGTCTTTCCGTCCTGCTGCGCGAAACGAGCATCTTTACTCGTAATGCAATTTCACCGGGCCTATGGTTGAGACAGTCGAGAAGTCGTTACGCCATTCGTGCAGGTCGGAACTTACCCGACAAGGAATTTCGCTACCTTAGGATGGTTATAGTTACCACCGCCGTTTACTGGCGCTTAAGTTCTCAGCTTCGCCCCGACGAATCAGAGCTAACCGGTCCCCTTAACGTTCCAGCACCGGGCAGGCGTCAGTCCGTATACATCGCCTTACGGCTTCGCACGGACCTGTGTTTTTAGTAAACAGTCGCTTCTCGCTGGTCTCTGCGGCCACCCCCAGCTCTGGCAGCAAGTGCCGTCACCAGGAATGGCCCCCCTTCTCCCGAAGTTACGGGGGCATTTTGCCGAGTTCCTTAACCATAGTTCACCCGAACGCCTCGGTATTCTCTACCTGACCACCTGAGTCGGTTTGGGGTACGGGCCGCCATGAAACTCGCTAGAGGCTTTTCTCGACAGCATAGGATCATCCACTTCACCACAATCGGCTCGGCATCAGGTCTCAGCCTCAATGAGTGACGGATTTGCCTATCACTCGGCCTACACCCTTACCCCGGGACAACCACCGCCCGGGCTGGACTACCTTCCTGCGTCACCCCATCGCTCACCTAATACCCCGTTGGGCCGCCGGCTCCACCACGTCCCATTGTCCGAAGACTCCGGGCCGGCTTCACGGGCTTAGCATCAGAGGGTTCAGCGTTGGCGCTTCAAAGCGGGTACGGGAATATCAACCCGTTGTCCATCGACTACGCCTGTCGGCCTCGCCTTAGGTCCCGACTTACCCTGGGCAGATCAGCTTGACCCAGGAACCCTTGGTCAATCGGCGCAAGAGTTTCCCACTCTTGTATCGCTACTCATGCCTGCATTCTCACTCGTATACCGTCCACGACTGGTTTCCACCGCCGCTTCACCCGGCACACGACGCTCCCCTACCCATCACAGCAGGCGTTGGCCCTTCATGCTGCAATGACACGACTTCGGTGATGTGCTTGAGCCCCGCTACATTGTCGGCGCGGAATCACTTGACCAGTGAGCTATTACGCACTCTTTCAAGGGTGGCTGCTTCTAAGCCAACCTCCTGGTTGTCTCTGCGACTCCACATCCTTTCCCACTTAGCACACGCTTAGGGACCTTAGTCGGTGTTCTGGGCTGTTTCCCTCTCGACCATGGAGCTTATCCCCCACAGTCTCACTGCCACGCTCTCACTTACCGGCATTCGGAGTTTGGCTAAGGTCAGTAACCCGGTGAGGCCCATCGCCTATCCAGTGCTCTACCTCCGGCAAGAAACACGTGACGCTGCACCTAAATGCATTTCGGGGAGAACCAGCTATCACGGAGTTTGATTGGCCTTTCACCCCTAACCACAGGTCATCCCCCAGGTTTTCAACCCTGGTGGGTTCGGTCCTCCACGAAGTCTTACCTCCGCTTCAACCTGCCCATGGCTAGATCACTCCGCTTCGGGTCTTGGGCATGCAACTGTATCGCCCTGTTCGGACTCGCTTTCGCTACGGCTACCCCACACGGGTTAACCTCGCTACACACCGCAAACTCGCAGGCTCATTCTTCAAAAGGCACGCAGTCACGAGACACACAGCAAGCTGCATGTCCGACGCTCCCACGGCTTGTAGGCACACGGTTTCAGGTACTATTTCACTCCGCTCCCGCGGTACTTTTCACCATTCCCTCACGGTACTATCCGCTATCGGTCACCAGGGAATATTTAGGCTTAGCGGGTGGTCCCGCCAGATTCACACGGGATTTCTCGGGCCCCGTGCTACTTGGGAGTTTCTCAAACGAGCCGTACAGATTTCGCCTACGGGGGTCTTACCCTCTACGCCGGACCTTTCGCATGTCCTTCGACTATCCATACGGTTTCTGACTCGCCGACCGGCCGGCAGACCGGTCAAGAAAAATCCCACGACCCCGTGATGGCAACCCCTGCCGGGTCTCACACCATCACGGTTTAGCCTCATCCGGTTTCGCTCGCCACTACTCCCGGAATCACGGTTGTTTTCTCTTCCTGCGGGTACTGAGATGTTTCACTTCCCCGCGTTCCCTCCACATACCCTATGTGTTCAGGTATGGGTGACAGCCCATGACGACTGCCGGGTTTCCCCATTCGGAAACCCCCGGATCAAAGCCTGGTTGACGGCTCCCCGGGGACTATCGTGGCCTCCCACGTCCTTCATCGGTTCCTGGTGCCAAGGCATCCACCGTGCGCCCTTAAAAACTTGGCCACAGATGCTCGCGTCCACTGTGCAGTTCTCAAACAACGACCAGACCCTCATACCCGACAACCCGCAAGCAGGCTGCCGCACATGAGACCGGCATCTCTGAAGCAACAGCCTTACGGCCGTTCCCTCAGGACCCAACAACGTGCCCGACACCCAGAATCGATCAACCGCGTTCCACGCCGAAGCAGTACTTGCAGAAGCCGATCCAGTGTGCCGAATAGTCAACGTTCCACCCATGAGCGACCGTGCAGAACATTCGCCTGCAAGCGGCACATTGCTCCTTAGAAAGGAGGTGATCCAGCCGCACCTTCCGGTACGGCTACCTTGTTACGACTTCGTCCCAATCGCTGGTCCCACCTTCGACGGCTCCTCCCCTTACGGGTTAGGCCACCGGCTTCGGGTGTTACCGACTTTCGTGACGTGACGGGCGGTGTGTACAAGGCCCGGGAACGTATTCACCGCAGCATGCTGATCTGCGATTACTAGCAACTCCAACTTCATGGGGTCGAGTTGCAGACCCCAATCCGAACTGAGGCCGGCTTTTTGGGATTCGCTCCGCCTCGCGGCATCGCAGCCCTTTGTACCGACCATTGTAGCACGTGTGCAGCCCAAGACATAAGGGGCATGATGATTTGACGTCGTCCCCACCTTCCTCCGAGTTGACCCCGGCAGTCTCCTGTGAGTCCCCATCACCCCGAAAGGCATGCTGGCAACACAGAACAAGGGTTGCGCTCGTTGCGGGACTTAACCCAACATCTCACGACACGAGCTGACGACAACCATGCACCACCTGTATACCGACCACAAGGGGGCGCCCATCTCTGGACGTTTCCGGCATATGTCAAGCCTTGGTAAGGTTCTTCGCGTTGCGTCGAATTAAGCCACATGCTCCGCTGCTTGTGCGGGCCCCCGTCAATTCCTTTGAGTTTTAGCCTTGCGGCCGTACTCCCCAGGCGGGGAACTTAATGCGTTAGCTGCGGCACCGACGACGTGGAATGTCGCCAACACCTAGTTCCCAACGTTTACGGCGTGGACTACCAGGGTATCTAATCCTGTTCGCTCCCCACGCTTTCGCTCCTCAGCGTCAGTAATGGCCCAGAGATCCGCCTTCGCCACCGGTGTTCCTCCTGATATCTGCGCATTTCACCGCTACACCAGGAATTCCGATCTCCCCTACCACACTCCAGCCTGCCCGTATCGAATGCAGACCCGGGGTTGAGCCCCGGGCTTTCACATCCGACGCGACAGGCCGCCTACGAGCTCTTTACGCCCAATAATTCCGGACAACGCTCGCACCCTACGTATTACCGCGGCTGCTGGCACGTAGTTAGCCGGTGCTTCTTCTGCAGGTACCGTCACTTGCGCTTCTTCCCTGCTGAAAGAGGTTTACAACCCGAAGGCCGTCGTCCCTCACGCGGCGTCGCTGCATCAGGCTTTCGCCCATTGTGCAATATTCCCCACTGCTGCCTCCCGTAGGAGTCTGGGCCGTGTCTCAGTCCCAGTGTGGCCGGTCGCCCTCTCAGGCCGGCTACCCGTCGTCGCCTTGGTAGGCCATTACCCCACCAACAAGCTGATAGGCCGCGGGCTCATCCTGCACCGCCGGAGCTTTACACCCAGGACCATGCGGTCCCGGGTCATATCCGGTATTAGACCCCGTTTCCAGGGCTTGTCCCAGAGTGCAGGGCAGATTGCCCACGTGTTACTCACCCGTTCGCCACTGATCCACCCCGAAAGGCTTCACCGTTCGACTTGCATGTGTTAAGCACGCCGCCAGCGTTCGTCCTGAGCCAGGATCAAACTCTCCGTGAATGATTACCCGTAATCGGGTCAGCACTCGCGTCGAGCGGCACGGCAACCACCGGAATAGGGCGGCCCCGCGCACTGCGTCCTCGCTAGTGTTTACTTCAAAAGGAATCTCCAACCCCAGGAAACCCTGAGGCCGGGGATGTCAACATATCTGGCGTTGACTTTTGGCACGCTGTTGAGTTCTCAAGGAACGGACACTTCCTTCAGGCGGCTTTCACACCGGCCCTCCGGGCGCTTCGTTCTTTCGTGTTCCCAGCTTATCAGATGTTTTCCGTGCCGTTCCCGGCGCTTCCTTC
The DNA here is from genome assembly GCF_900105395.1 of Streptomyces sp. TLI_053. Classification (NCBI taxonomy): domain Bacteria; kingdom Bacillati; phylum Actinomycetota; class Actinomycetes; order Kitasatosporales; family Streptomycetaceae; genus Streptomyces; species Streptomyces sp. TLI_053. The sequence goes on along the minus strand of NZ_LT629775.1, from coordinate 6,166,488 downwards.
ACCCAACTCGCTGGTGTCTTCTGCGGCTTGACGCCCCGTCCGACGTTTCAAACTCTAGCCGATCCCCGCTCCGAAAAGCGAATCCGGCCGCAATCCCCGAAAACAGGCACACCGAATAGACCCTGAGCCGGAACGTATCGAAAGAAATAACGACACGCCTCGGCCCGAAACGGGAAGAGGTGGTGTTTCAGAGGATTGGCCGCCCCGGGACCGTCCGCGCCGATGCGTGTCCGGTGCTCCCAGCCGAGCGACTACAGAACACTACGCCCATTCGGAGGCAAAGGCAAACAGTCCGTGCGAACGATGCGGGTGCAGACGGCACGGCCGGCCTTCACGTACTCGCCGTTGGGGTGGTCGTTGCCGGTGACCCAGCGGCGGGCGGTGGCCTCGTCGCGGCCGCCGGCGCGGTGGCGGTCGAGGAGACGGGCCTCGCGGACCGCGTCGTCGGCCTCGACGTACCAGAGCTCGCGCAGCAGCCGGCGGGCCTCCGGCCAGGGGCGGTCGGCGGAGGCGAGGTAGTTGCCCTCGGTCACGACCAGGCGGGCCCGCGGGTGGACGACGTGGCGGGCGGCCACCGGTTCGTCGAGGCCCCGGTCGAAGTCGGGGGCGTAGATGTCCTGGAACCGCTCGGTGGCGACCCGGCGCAGCAGGGCGACGTAACCGTGCGCGTCGAAGGTGGCGGGTGCGCCCTTGCGGTGGCCGAGGCCGAGGCGGTCGAGCTGGACGGCGGAGAGGTGGAAGCCGTCGAGGGGGAGGTAGGCGGCACTGCCCGGGCCCTCGCGGCGCTCGACCTCGGCGACGAGGTGCCGGGCCAGGGTGGACTTGCCGGCCGCGGGCGGGCCGGCGAGTCCGAGGATGGTGCGGGCCTCGCTTCCGGGGCCTCGCAGCAGGCCGAGGGCGAGGGCCGTCAGGTCGTCGGCGCCGGGGGTGTCCCCCGTGCGGTCCCCGGTGGTGCGGTCCGCGTTCATGGGCGAACCCTACTCAGCGGACCTGTCCCGGCGGACCGGCCCCGGCTGGGCGGGGGCGGCGAGGGCGGGCAGGTCCAGGGTGAGGGTGCCGGCGTGGGCGTCGAGCAGGGCCGGGACGCCGAGCGGGACGGTGAGGGTGGACGGGCAGTGGCCGAAGCCGAGCTCCCAGACGACGGGGACGCCGAGCGGTCCCAGCCGGTCGAGCATGACGTCCCGGACCCGGTCGAGCGGACCGCAGCCCTCCCAGGAGCCGAGGGCGATCCCGGTGACGCCGTCGAAGGCCCCGGAGCGCAGGAACTGCGTCAGGAGGCGGTCGAGCTGGTACGGGTGCTCGTTGACGTCCTCGAGGATCAGGATGCTGCCGGCGTAGGAGGGGCGGGCCGCGGGGGTGCCGCGCTCGGCGGCGAGGACGTGGGTGCAGCCGCCCGCGGTGACGCCGCGGGCCCGGCCGGGGACGAGGGTGGTGGCGGTGGGCGAGGTGATGACGGTGGTCGCGGCGGGGTCGAAGAGGGTGCTGCGCAGGTGTTCGGCGGTGCGCGCGTCGCCGATGAAGCCGGCGGTGGCGCTCATCGGTCCGTAGAGGGTGGCGAGGCCGAGGCGCTGGGCGAAGGCCTCGTGCAGGGAGGAGACGTCGCTGAAGCCGATAAGGATCTTGGGCGGGACGGCGCGCATGGCGTCCCAGTCGAGGAGGTCGACCATGCGGTGGACGCCGTAGCCGCCGCGGGCACAGATGACGGCGTCGACGGTGGGGTCGAGCCAGGCGGCCTGGAGGTCGGCGGCGCGGTCGGCGTCGGTGCCCGCGAGGTGGCCGAGGACGGGGTGGGTGTCGAGGACGTGCGGGGCGACGGTGACGCGCAGCCCCCAGGAGCGGAGGACGGCGGTGCCCGCGTCGAGCCGCTGCGGGTCGATGGGGCCGCTGGTGGCGACCACGGCGATGTGGTCCCCGGGGCGGAGGTGCGGCGGGCGGGTCAGCCCTCGGCCGGGGGTGGTCGGGTGCTGGTCCATGGCCGGGTTCCTTCCGGGTCGGGGTGTTCGCGGGGCGCGGTGTTCGCGGGGCGCGGTGTTCGCGGGACGGCTGCTCCCGGGACGGGTGCTCCCGGGGCCGGCGCGGGACCGGCCCCGAGAGGTTATGCCCCTGCCGCGGTCACAGCGATCCCATGACGGCCCGCACTTCGGTGAGGGTGGCGTCGGCGATCGAGTTGGCGCGTTCGGAGCCGGTGCGCAGGACCTGGCGGATGTGGCCCCGGTCGGCGGCGAGTTCGGCGCGGCGGGCGCGGATCGGGCGGAGGTGTTCGTTCACGGCCTCGGTGACCGTGCGCTTGAGGGCGGCCGCGCCGCCGTCGCCGATCTCCTCGGCGAGGTCCTCGGGGGCGCGGTCCTGGCAGAGGCCGGCGAGCAGGAGGAGGTTGGCGACCTCGGGGCGGCCGACGGGGTCGTAGGTGATCCGGCGGTCGGCGTCGGTCTTCGCGCCCTTGAGCAGGCGGGCGGTGGTGTCCTCGTCGGCGGCGAGCGGGACGGAGTTGCCGCGGCTCTTGCTCATCTTGCCGCCGTCGGTGCCGAGGAGCAGCGGTGCGGCGGAGAGCAGGGCGCGGGGGCGGGGGAAGACGGGGGTGCCGTCGGGGTGCGGGTAGCGCTCGTCGAAGCGGCGGGCGACGGTGCGGGCGACTTCGAGGTGCGGCAGCTGGTCCTTGCCGACGGGGACGAGGTCGGCCTTGCAGAAGAGGATGTCGGCGGCCTGGTGGACGGGGTAGGTGAGCATCAGTCCGTTCACACCGGCCTGGCTGGAGTGGGCGATCTCGTCCTTGACGGTGGGGTTGCGGTGGAGTTCGGCGACGCTGACCAGGCTGAGGAAGGGCAGGAGCAGCTGGTTGAGGGCGGGAACGGAGCTGTGGGTGAAGATCGTGGCGCGGTCGGCGTCGATTCCGGTGGCGAGGTAGTCGACGACGAGGTTCTCGGTGTGTTCGGCGAGGCGGTCGGCGAGGTCCCGGTCGGTGATGACCTGGTAGTCGGGGATGACGAGGAACATCTCGACGCCGAGGCGCTGGAGGTGGACCCGGTTGCGCAGGCTGCCGAAGTAGTGGCCCAGGTGGAGCGGGCCGGTGGGGCGGTCGCCGGTGAGGACGCGGTGGGCGGCCGGGTCGGCGCGGACGCCCTCGTCGAGCTCGGCGAGCCCGGCCAGGTCGGCGGGGTCGTTCGGGTCGTTCGGGGCGGTCGGGGCGGTCGTGGTGTTCGCGGTGGCCAGGGTGGTCACGGGGCTTCTCCTCGGTACGGCGGTGGTCGCGGCCGTCCGGGGCTCGGGGCCCGTCCCGTCGGAGAAACGCAGCAGGGCCGTCCATCCCGGACGGCCCTGGTCAGGCGTGGCTGGTGGCCGTCCTAGGACGGCCACCAGTCGAGACCTGCGAAGCGCTTCATGGGTTCGAGGGTAGCGGTCACCGGGGCCGGTCCGCCGCCGGATTACGGCTTCCGTGCCACGGCGTTCCGCGATGCTCCGTCGCCCGTCAGTCCTCGACGACGAGGGCGGGGGTGTCCTGGCGGAGGGTCTCGCCGCGGAAGAACGCGGGCCGGTAGACGCTGTACACGAACATGAGCACCGCGCCGAGCAGCAGGATCCCGACGCCGATGACGAACACCGAGCCGATGCCGAGGACGGCGCCGCTGCCGTACTCCGGGTCCCAGGCGTCGGTGAGGGTCTGCAGGAAGACCCCGCTCAGCAGCAGGCCGCCGAGCAGCGGGGCGAGGCCCTTGAGCACGAGGTCGCGCAGGCTGTTGCGGAGCGAGTGGCGGAAGTACCAGACGCAGGCGAAGGCGGTCAGCGCGTAGTAGAAGCAGATCATCAGGCCGAGGGCCAGGATGGTGTCCTGGACGACGTTCTCGCTGATGACGCTCATGCCGACGTAGAACACGGCGGTGGCGGCACCGGCGGCGAGGGTGGCGAAGCCGGGGGTGCGGTGGCGCGGGTGGACGGTGCCGAAGCGGGGCGGCACCGCCCGGTAGGCGCTCATCGCGAGCAGGGTCCGGGCGACCGGGATGAAGGTGGTCTGCAGGCTGGCGGCGGCGCTGGCGACGACGGCCAGGAAGAGCAGGATGCTCCACGGCGAGCCGAGGACCGGCCGGGCCAGGGCGGAGAAGACGTTGTCGGCGGTGTCCGGGTTGCCGAGGCCGTTGCCGGTGCTGCCGACGCCGGCGAACATCTGGGCGGCGACGGCGACCAGCAGGTAGGAGCCGACCAGGGTGACCATCGAGATCATCGCGGCCCGGCCCGGGGTCTTGGCGCTGCCGCTGGTCTCCTCGTTCATGGTGAGGCAGGTGTCCCAGCCCCAGTACATGAAGATCGAGAGCGAGAGGCCGGCGGTGAAGGCGCTGAACGAGCCCACCTCGAGCGGGTTGAGCCAGGAGGCGGAGAAGCCGATGGAGTCGGGCAGGTCCCCGGTGGCGGCCTTGCCGATGGCGATGCCCGCGAACAGCAGCAGGACGGCGAGCTGGAGCCCGACCAGGCTGTACTGGAACCACTTGGTGGCCGTCATGCCGCGGTAGCTCATCGCGGTGGCGGCGGCGATCAGGACGACGACGGTGGCCAGATGGACGGCCTTGTTGTCGTTGAGGTCGGCGACGGCTCCGCTGCCGGTCATCTCGCCGAGCATGAGGTACAGGAAGTCGGTGGCCACCCCGGCGAGGTTGGACAGCACGATGATGGTGGCGACCGTCAGGCCCCAGCCTGCCATCCAGCCGACGCGGGGGCCGAAGGCCTTGACCGTCCAGGTGAAGGACGTGCCGCAGTCCGGGAAGTCCTTGTTCAGTTCCTTGTACGCGAACGCGACGAGCAGCATCGGCAGGAAGCCGGCCAGGAAGACCGCGGGCATCTGGACACCGACGGCGGTGACCGTCGGTCCCAGGGTGGCGGTCAGGCAGTAGACCGGGGCGACCGTGGAGACGCCCAGGACCACGCTGCTCAGCAGGCCGACGGAGTTTCCCCGTAGACCCTTGTCCCCCGCTGCCCCCGTCGCCCCCGCCACCCCCGTGTCGGGGGCTCCACCACTGGCACCACTGACCGGGGCACCCTGCGGAGCGGCGGGCGCCGTTGCCCGGCCGCTGCTTCCGTGCTCTGAGAGCTGCTGATCAAACACCTGCGCACCCTAGGTGCGGGTACCGAAGGTTGAGTAGGCCAACCCTTGGTGATTTGAACCACTCCCTTCGATTCGCCCGAGCAAAGCTGAGCGTTGGCCGATGATGCATGGGCCATAAGGGCGTGTACCTTTATTTCAAAGGGCTGTGACGGAATCGATTCGCCCGCCGTGTCACGTTTTGAGACGTTTTGACATCGACCCCGCGGGCCCGACGGGCGCGGCGCGGGACCCTTCGGTGACGTCGGATAGGTTTGCCTTGCCTAACCGACATTCCACCCCCGAAGGAGCGCCGCGTGTCCCCCACCCCCGGCCACCCGACCACCCCCCGCCCCGGCCGACGGGCCCTGCTCACCGCGGCACTCACCGGCGGCGCCGTGCTCGGCCTCGGCGGACTCCTCACCGCCTGCGGCAGCTCGGACGGCTCCGGCGGGTCGACCGGACCGGGTGGCTCCGGCGGCACGGCGAAGCCCTCCGGCGGTTCCTCGCCGGACCAGAAGTCCGTCAAGCAGGGCGGCGACGACTACGCCACCGTGATCGAGAAGATGAAGGGCTTCGGCACCGACGCCGCCCCCGGCGTCTACCCGCGGACGATCCGGCACGCGCTGGGCGAGACCGTCGTCCCGGCGAAGCCGACCCGGGTCGTCGTCCTCGACACCGGCGAGCTCGACAACGTCGTCTCGCTCGGCATCCAGCCGGTCGGCGTGGTCCACACCGACGGCTCCAAGACCATGCCGTCCTACCTCAAGGACAGGGCCGGCAACCCCGCCGCCGTCGGCACCATCAACAGCCTCAACCTGGAAGCCATCGCCGCGCTCAAGCCCGACCTGATCCTCGGCAGCCAGCTGCGCGCCCAGGACCAGTACCAGCAGCTCTCCAAGATCGCGCCGACCGTCTTCTCGCTGCGCCCCGGCTACCCGTGGAAGCAGAACTTCGTGCTCAACGCGAGCCCGTTCGGCCTGGAGGCGGAGGCCAGGGCCCAGCTGGACGCCTACCAGGCGGCGGCATCGGCGATCGGTGCCGCGCTCGGCGACAAGCGGCCCACCATCACGCCGCTGCGCTTCATGCCCGGCAAGACCCGGCTGTACGCGGAGCTGTCCTTCATCGGCACCGTCCTCACCGACGTCCGGCTGCCACAGCCCGCGATCGAGCAGGTCAAGGAGCTCGCGGTGGAGATCGGCCCCGAGCAGATCGACAAGGCGGACGCCGACTGGATCTTCTACGGGGTCTACGGCACCCCCAGCTCCACCAACCAGGACGCGGTGCTCGGCGGGGCGCTCTGGAAGACCCTCGGCGCGGTCAAGTCCGGTCAGGCGCGGCCGGTCCCGGACGAGACCTGGTTCCTCGGGCTCGGCGTGGCCGCCGCCAACGTCGTCCTGTCCGACCTGAAGGGCTTCGTGGCGCCCGGCGCCTGACCGGCTCCCTCCCGGGGGGGAGGGCCGGGGCCGGGGGTCGGGGCCCCGGGGGCCGGTGAGGCCCGTACGGGGAGCGGCCGGGCCCCGGCAGCCGGGTCGGGAACCGGGGAGCCCGATGGGACGTCAGGCTGTTGTGCAGGTGGGACCGGTGGTACGAGGGGGACTCGTGGGGCATGACGGTGTTGTGGGGCGCAGGGGGCGGAAACCCGCTTGGAGCACGTCGCCCGGTACGGAAGGATCGACGGGACCGTACCCCGAAGGGCCCGTGCCAATGACCACGCTCGACCGGACCGCCGCCGACCGGACGCCGTCCGCCCCACCCGTTCCCCCGGCGATCGACGCCGCCCCGGTGAACGGGGTGGCCCGCTGCTGCTCGGTCACGGCGGCGGTCGCCGACGGCCGGACGGGCGGTGCGACCGGCGTTCTGACGGGCGGCTCCGTGCCGCGGCCGCGCGGCGGCGAAGCCGACGGCGGGTCCGGGTCCTCCGGCTGGTCCGTGACCGCCGAGACGGGCGGAGCCGGCGGGTCGGGCAGGAGCGGCGGGTCGAACGGTTCGGGCGGTTCGGGCGAGGCGGGTGAGGCGTTCCCCGGGCTCCGGCAGCCGGCGGCCGTCCAGGAGTCGACGGTCCCGGTACTGCGGGCGTCCCAGGAGGAGTCGCGCGCCGCCTTCGGTCGACGGCCGTCACCGTCGCGCCGCCTCCGCCTGCTGCATCCGGGGACGGCCGCCGCCCCCGTCCGGCCGGACGGCGCACGCACCGCTCCGGGGCCGGTCACCGGTACGCCGGTCGTCCCCGGACCGCGCTCCGACGGCGACCGGGACGCCTCCTGGCCGGGGTCGGCAGCCGAGCCCCCGCTGGGCGTGCTGATCGGTGGCACCTCCCAGCTGCCGGAGGCCGGTGGACGCCCGGGCCGCGCCGAGGAGCGGCCCGCCGCCCGGATGACCGCCGAGATCCTCCGGCTCGGCCGGGGGACCTGTCTGGTCGTGCTGCCCGCCTGGCGGCCCGCGATCGCCGTCTCGGTACCGATCGAGCAGTTGCTGAGCGCCACCGGCCTCACCCGGGAACAGCTCGCGGAGGCCCGGCTCTCCGTCGTGATCAACCCCGGTGCCCTGCACGACCGGGAGCTGGAGCTCCGGGACTGGCAGGTCGGCCCGCCCGGGCGGCCGGGCCGACGCGGCCGGCGCCGCCCGCTCCAGGCGTTCGGGGCCGACGGGAGTACCGCTCAGGAGCGGACGGATCCGCCGTTCGGGATGTAGCCGAGATCGACGGGCCGGGGTTCGCGCCGCTCGGTGAGCCAGCCCTCGCGGACCTCGGCCAGCAGCTCCGGCAGCCGGGGCGGCCAGAGGGCGTCCGCGTTCTCGTCCGCGAGGTCCGCCGGGGTCCACCAGCGCCAGTCGAGGATCCGGTCGGCGGCGTGCACCGCGCTGACGTCGCCGACCGGGCCCCGGTGCGGACCGTCGGTGAGGTAGATGTGCTCGTGCTGGCGGACCGGCGTGCCGTGCCAGGTGAAGTCGTGCTCCCAGGTGCATAGCAGCGGGCCCGGTTCGAGGTCCGACCAGCCGGTCTCCTCCCACAGCTCGCGGCGTGCCCCGGCCCACGGCGTCTCGTCGGCCTCGATGCCGCCGCCCGGCATGGTCCAGTGCACGCCGACCTCGCTGTTGTCCGAACGCAGGAGGAAGACGGAACCGTGCTCGTCCAGGACGACCGTCCTGGCGGCCCGGCGTGGGGTCCTTCGCGCGTTTCGCCACAGGTTTCGCATCGGGTCACTCTGCCAGCGGTGCGCTCCGGCCGTCGAACGGATTCCGCCGGCCTTCCGGCCCGCGGGCGCGACGGCCCTGCCGGTCGGCGCGACGGGCCCTGCCGGTCGGCGCAACGAGCCCGACCGGTCGGCGCAACGAGCCCGACCGGGCCGGTCAGGGCTTGTGGCGTCGGGGTTTTGACGGCTCGACGGGCTGCCCCTGGCCGTACCCTGACGCCCATGCCCGCACCCGCGTTCCTCCTCCCCTCCCATCCGCTGGACCCGCGCCGGATCGATCCCCAGTTCGTCCGGGAGGCCCGGCTGCTGCGGGACCTGGGTGGCGAGCACCACCTCGTCGACCACGACGCGCTGCTCGCCGGCGACGCCCGCGCGGCCGTCGACCGGGTGCCGGCGGGCCGTGGACCGTTCTGGTACCGGGGGTGGATGCTCCCCTCGGACCGCTACGCGGCCTTCGCCGCCGCCCTGGCCGAACGCGGCGGGCATCTGCTGACCAGCCCGCCCGGGTACGCGTCGGCGCACGAACTGCCGGGCTGGTACGGGGTGTTCGAGGGGGCGACGCCGCAGAGCGTCTGGCTGCCGTTGGCGGGGGCCGGCAGCGGGGCCGGGAGCAGTGGTGGGGCCGGGAGCAGTGGTGGGGACGGCGGCGGTGGGGACGGGGCCGGGATCGCGCCGCCCGGTCCGGAGCGGTTGGCCACGGCCGTCGCCGAGCTCGGCGGGCGGGGACCGGCGATCGTCAAGGACTACGTGAAGTCCCGCAAGGACGAGTGGGGCGAGGCCTGCTTCGTCCCGGAGCTGGCGGACCTGCCGGCCGTGGCCCGGGTGGTCGCCCGGTTCGTGGAACGGCAGGGCTCCTACCTGGCCGGGGGTGTGGTGCTGCGGCGGTTCGAGGAGTTCACCCGGGTGGTGTGGGACGCCGAGGGGACGCCGTCCGGCGGGACCGGACGGGAGCGGGCCCGGGACCCCGGGCTGCCGGACGACGGCCGGGGCGGGCGGCGGCGGGCCGTGGAGTCCCGGGTGTGGTGGCTGGACGGCGAGCCGGTGCTGGTCGGACCGCATCCGGACCTGCCCGGCTGCCCGGCCGCCCCCGACCTCTCCGGGGTGCGGCCGCCGGTGCGGACGCTCGGCTGCCGGTTCGTCACCACCGACCTGGCCGAGCGGGCGGACGGCTCCGGCTGGCGGGTGGTCGAGGTCGGTGACGGGCAGGTGAGCGAACTGCCCCGGGGGATCGATCCGTCGAGGCTGCTGATCGCACTGCTCGCGGCGTGAACGACCGGGGCAGCAGACCCCGGCGGGCGCGGCGCGGGTTGTCCTGAGGACGCCCGCGCCGCCCCGGCCGCCGACGGTCCGGCGCTCGAGCCCCGGCGGTCACGGTCCGGCCATCACGATCCGGCGGTCACGATCCGGCGATCGCGTCCGGGACCGGGGCGGACGGCGTCCCGGACCGGTGGTGACCCTCCGCCACGAACGCCTGCCAGAGCCGGGTGTACGCCCCGCCCCGCGCCAGCAGTTCCTTGTGCGTGCCGTCCTCGACCACCCGGCCGTGGTCCAGCACGACCACCCGGTCCGCACGCTCGGCCGTGGTCAGCCGGTGCGCGATGACCAGGGTGGTGCGTCCGCCGCTGAGCCGGTCCGCGGCACGGTTGACCGCCGCCTCGGTGGCCAGGTCGAGCGCCGCGGTGGCCTCGTCCAGCAGCAGGACGTCCGGATCGACCAGTTCGGCCCGGGCCAGCGCGATCAGCTGACGCTGACCCGCCGAGAGGTTCCGCCCCCGGCCGGCGACCTCGTGCTCGTAGCCGCCGGACAGCCGGAGGATCATGTCGTGCGCGCCGACGGCGCGGGCCGCCGCCTCCACCTCGGCCGGGGAGGCCCCCGGCCGGCCGTACGCGATGGCCTCGCGCACCGTCCCGGCGAACAGGTAGGCCTCCTGCGGCACCACCCCGAGCCGGTGCCGGTACTGGGCGAGGTCGTAGCGGGTCAGGTCGACGCCGTCGACCCGGACGGTGCCGGACGTCGCGTCGTAGAACCGGGCGACCAGCTTGACCAGGGTCGACTTGCCCGCCCCCGTCTCGCCGACCAGCGCCACCGTCTGCCCGGCCGGGATCCGCAGGCTGATGTCGGTGAGGACGTCCGGGGCGCCGTCCGCGCCGCCGTTGTAGGCGAAGCCGACCCGGTCGAACTCGATCTCGCCGTGGAGCCCGGCCGGGACGGGCACCGGGTCGGCCGCCTGCGCGGTGCTGGTCGGGGTGCGCAGCAGCTCGCGGATCCGGCCGAGGCCGACCGCCGCCTGCTGGTAGCCGTCGAACACCTGGGAGAGCTGGTTGACCGGCGCGAAGAACAGGTCGATGTAGAGCAGGTAGGCGACCAGCGCGCCGACGGTGAGCGTCCCGGCGTCCACCCGCGACGCACCCATGATCAGCACCAGCGCGGCGGCCACGCTGGAGAGGAACTGCACGAACGGGAAGTACAGCGAGATGTAGAGCTGGGCCCGGACCCTGGCGTCCCGGTAGGCGATGCCCCGGGCGACGAAGCGGTCCGTGTTGGCGTCCAGCCGGCGGAACGCCTGGACGATCCGCATGCCGGCCACGTTCTCCTGGAGGTCCGCGTTGACCGTGCTGATGAGGTCCCGGGAGATCTCGTACTGGGCCTTGGACTTCCGGCGGAACACCAGGGTCGCGACCGCGAGCAGCGGCAGCACCGCGAAGACCGCCAGGGCGAGTCCGGCGTCGATCACCAGCAGGGCGGCGAAGATGCCGAGGAAGGTCAGCAGGCTGACCACCGCCGTGACCACACCGGTCTGCAGGAACGAGGTGAGCGAGTCCAGGTCGGTGGTCATCCGGGTCATGATCCGGCCGGACAGTTCACGTTCGTAGTAGTCGAGGCCGAGCCGGTTGAGGTGGGCGAAGATCTTGAGCCGGAGCGAGTAGAGCACCCGCTCGCCGGTGCGGCCGCTGACCCGGTTCTCGGCGCCCTGCACCAGCCAGTCCAGCAGGACGATCACCAGGGCGGCGAGCGAGGCGGCGACGACTCCGGTCATGACGCCCTTGCTGACGCCGTCGTCGATGCCGTGCCGGATCAGGATCGGCAGGACCAGGCCGGCGCCCGCGTCCAGGGCCACCAGGAGCAGCGCCAGGGTGAGCGGGACCCGGAAGGGGCGCAGCAGGCGGCGGAGACTGAAGTCGGGGTCGCCCCGCTCGGCCTCGGCGCGGGGGATCGCCGGATGGTCGGTGGCCGGTGGGAGGGCGGCGACCCGAGCGAGCAGCTCGGGTGCGGCGGTGCGGGCGGCCTTGGCCAGGGCCGGGGTGGGCATGGCCGGGATGGGAATGGCGGGGGTGGGGGTGCTCGCGCCGGTGACGTCGGTGTCGGCGGCGTCGGCGTCGGCATTGGCATTGGCATCGGCGGTGGTGCCGGTGTCCTGGGTGGACTCCGTACCGGTGGCCGTGGGCGGCTCGGTCGCTCCGGGTGCCGCCGGGGGTGCGGCGGGGGTGGTCCGGCCGGCCTCGGGGTCGGTGATCAGGGCCCGGTAGCGGGGACATCGGGCCTCGAGTTCCTCGTGGGTGCCGATGTCGAGCAGGCGGCCGTGGTCCAGGACGGCGATCCGGTCGGCCAGTTGGAGGGTGGAGCGGCGGTGCGCGATCAGCAGGGTGGTGCGGCCGGCCATCACCGAGCGCAGCGCGTCGTGGATCTCGGCCTCGATCTGCGGGTCCACGGCCGAGGTGGCGTCGTCGAGCAGCAGGATCCGGGGGTCGGTGAGGATCGCCCGGGCCAGGGCGATGCGCTGGCGCTGGCCTCCGGACAGGGTGAGGCCCTGCTCGCCGACCTTCGTCGCGTAGCCGTCGGGCAGCGCCCGGACGAACTCGTCGGCCTGGGCGGCGCGGGCGGCCGCGACGATCTGCTCGTCGGTGGCGTCCGGGCGGCCGTAGGCGATGTTGGTGCGGACGGTCTCGGAGAAGAGGAAGCTCTCCTCGGGCACGATGCCGACGGCCGACCGGACCGAGTCGAGGGTCAGGTCGCGCAGGTCGTGGCCGTAGAGGCGGACGGCGCCGTCCGCCGGGTCGTAGAAGCGGGGGACCAGCTGCGCGACGGTGGACTTGCCCGAACCGGAGGAGCCGACCAGGGCGAGGGTCTCGCCGGGGGCGAGGCGGAGGCTGAGTCCGTGCAGGACCGGGGCCGGGTGCTCGGGGTCGTAGCGGAACTCGACCCGGTCGAACTCCAGCGCCACCTCGGTGGTGAGCGGGCCGACCACGCGCGGACCGGTGGTCGGACCTGCGTCCGGGGTGGTCCGGGGTACGGGGGCGCCGGCGTTCGGGGTGGTCTCGGGCACGGGGGCGCCGGCGTCCGGGGTGGCGTCGGGCACGGGGGCGCCGGCCGCCGGGGTGGTCTCGGGCAGGGCGGCGCCGGCGTCCGGGCCGGCGGCCAGGTCGAGGACGACCGCGTCCGGGCGTTCCCGGACCAGCGGCCGCTCGTCGATCAGCTGGAGCACGCGTTCGACACCGGCCCGGGCCTGCTGGCCGACCGTGATGACCATGGTCATCATCCGGACCGGGCCGGTCATCTGCGCGACGTAGGTGGAGAAGGCGACGAAGGTGCCGAGCGAGACCCGGCCCTCGACCGCCAGCCAGCCGCCGAAGGCCAGTACCGCCACCTGGGCGAGCGCCGGGACGGCCTGCATGGCGGGGTTGTAGCGACTGTTGAGCCGGATCGAGCGCAGTCGGGCGGCGAAGAGACTGCGCGAGGCCGTCTCCAGCTTGTCCAGCTCCTGCGCCTCCTGCCCGAAGCCCTTGACCACCCGCACGCCGCCGATCGCCTCGTCGACCACTCCGGCGACGGCCGCGGCCTCCTGCTGGGCGGCCCAGGTGGAGGGGAACAGCCGCTTGCGGCTGAGCGTCGAGACCCACCACAGCACCGGGGCCATCACCAGCGCGACCAGGGTGAGCGGCGGCGAGAGCCAGACCATCACGCCGAGCGACATGACGAACATGAGCAGGTAGCCGGTCATCATCGGCAGCATCGAGAGCAGCCCGTTGACCAGTTGGAGGTCGGAGGTGGCGCGGCCGACCACCTGTCCGGTGTCGAGCCGGTCCTGGCGGTGGCCGTCGAGTCTGCCGAGCGAATGGAAGAGGTCGGCGCGCAGGTCGTGCTGGACGTCCACGGCCAGCTGCCCGCCGTAGTAGCGGCGGACCTGGGTGCAGCCGAACACGACGGCGGCGGCCAGCAGCAGGACCACGGCCCACGGGGCGAGCGGCCGGGAGTGCGCGGTGATGACGTCGTCGATGATCAGCTTGGTGACCAGGGGCACCAGGGCGGTGACGGCCATGCCGAGCAGCGAGGCGCCGAAGGCGAGCAGCACGCTGCGCCGGGAGCGCCAGCAGTAGCCGAGCAGCCGTCGGAGCCAGCCCGCGGTGTCGGGGCCGTCGGCGCCGACCGGCGTGCCGGAGTCGTCGGGGGCGGTCGTGGACGGTCCGGGCGTCCGGTCCGGTCGGTCAGGCCCGTCCCCGGGCTTGTCCGCCGAGGTGCCCGCGTCGCTCTTGGCGCCGTCCGCGCCCGCAGCGCCGGCTCGGGTGCTGCTCGGAGAAAGCTCCACCGTAGATCCGTGAGTCTCAGGCATATTTAGGGATGCTAACCATTCCGTCGGGTGACCGCCATGGATTTTTCAGGCCAGGACGTGCCGGGGGCCCCGGCCCGACGGACGGGGCAACAGCCCGCAGCCTGCGGTGATTCCCGCCGGACCGGACCGGCGCTCGTTACCAGGGTCGCCGACGGAGCGGGAACCGCCCACCGCCCACCGACGCAGGGGGCGGACCTCCCTTGGTCCTAGGTCGGGCGCCCGACCCGGTCTGCCCCGAACGGAGCAACGGCCCTGCGGGAGCGGCGGGCCTGCGGGGACGGCGGGCCCGCGGGGACGGTGCGGGCCCGCGGGTCAGGCCCGCGCGGTGTCGGAGGCGGCGATGTCGGAAGGGGCGGCGTCGGAAGCGGCAGTGCCGGAGGTCGCGGTGTCGGTAGCACGGGCGTCAGCCCCGGCGGCGACGGAGGCGGCGGCCGCCGAGAACGCGCCGTGGGCGAGGTCGTGCAGCAGTGCGGCCATCGCGTCGCGGGTGAGCCCGGCCCGCTCGTCGCCCTGGGCGGGATTCGGGCCGTGACTGTGCGGGGTCGAGTTGATGAGCCCGAAGACGGCGTGCACCGCCGCCCGGGCGACCGGCTCGGCGGTCGGGGCGGCGAGCGGCGGAAAGGCCTGGCGGACCACCTCCACCCAGAGCTCCACGTAGGCGCGCTGGAGCCGGCGGACGGTCCTGCGGTCCTCGTCACGGAGGTTGAGCAGTTCGCGGTCGTGCAGCGTGATCAGGTCGCGGTCGTCGAGCGCGAAGTCGACGTGGCCGCCGATCAGCGCGTCCAGCGCGGCGGCCGGGCCCTCGCTGCCGCCCGCACGGCGGCGCCCCTCCTCCAGCAGCCGCTCGCTGATGCCGACCAGCAGGTCGGCGAGCATCGCGTCCTTGCCGGCGAAGTGCCGGTAGAGGCCGGGGCCGCTGATGCCGACGGCCTTGCCGATCTCGTCGACGCCCACGCCGAGGAAGCCCCGGGCCGCGAAGAGTCGGGCGGCCTCCCTGCGGATCTGGTCGCGGCGTGCGAGCCCGGAGGCGGATGGGACGTTCGGCATGCCGACCATCGTAGACAGTCGCGTTATCGGTGGTTAACCTGGGCGACGGAAGTTAACGTTCATTAACGTGTGGGGGTCGCGGGCTCACCGGCCCTGTCGGCCCACCTGCCGCCGAGGGCAAGGGAGCTCTTGGGATGGTCATCTCCACTGTCGGCGCACCCACCGGCATCAATGGCAGCGCGGCGGCCGGTACCCCGGCGGGCGGCGCGGCCCACGGCCGCGGCGCACCCGGTGCGGCCGCGCCGGCACCCCGGCTCGACACGGCCGCCGACCCCGGGTCCGAGGCGTTCCGGACGAACACCGCCGCCCACCGGGCCCTGGTCGCCGAACTCCGCGAGAAGCTCGGCACGGCCGCGCTCGGGGGCGGTGCCAGAGCCCGCGACCGGCACACCGCGCGCGGCAAGCTGCTCCCCCGCGACCGGGTGGACACCCTGCTCGACCCGGCCTCCCCCTTCCTCGAACTGGCCCCGCTGGCAGCCGACGGGATGTACGACGGCGCCGCCCCGGCCGCCGGGGTGATCGCCGGCATCGGCCGGGTCGCCGGGCGCGAGGTGGTGGTGGTCGCCAACGACGCCACCGTCAAGGGCGGCACCTACTACCCGATGACGGTCAAGAAGCACCTGCGCGCCCAGGAAGTGGCGCTGGAGAACCGGCTCCCCTGCGTCTACCTGGTCGACTCCGGCGGTGCCTTCCTCCCGATGCAGGACGAGGTCTTCCCGGACCGCGACCACTTCGGCCGGATCTTCTACAACCAGGCGCGCCTCTCCGCCGCGGGCATCCCGCAGATCGCCGCCGTGCTGGGCTCCTGCACGGCCGGCGGCGCGTACGTCCCGGCGATGAGCGACCAGGCCGTCATCGTCCGCAACCAGGGCACCATCTTCCTCGGCGGACCGCCGCTGGTGAAGGCGGCGACCGGCGAGGTGGTGACCGCCGAGGAGCTGGGCGGCGGCGACCTGCACTCCCGGACCTCCGGTGTCACGGACCACCTGGCCGAGGACGACGCCCACGCGCTGTCCATCGTCCGCACCATCGTCGCCGGGCTCGGCCCGCGCACCGCCCGCCCGTGGCCGCTCACCCCGGCCGAGCCGCCGGCCGTCGACCCGGCCGGCCTGTACGGGGCCGTCCCGGTCGACCCGCGCACGCCGTACGACGTGCGCGAGGTGATCGCCCGACTGGTCGACGGCAGCCGGTTCGCCGAGTTCAAGGCCGAGTACGGCGCGACCCTGGTGACCGGCTTCGCCCGGATCCACGGCCACCCGGTCGGCATCGTCGCCAACAACGGCGTGCTGTTCGCCGAGTCCGCCCTCAAGGGCGCCCACTTCATCGAGCTGTGCGACCAGCGCGGCATCCCCCTCCTCTTCCTGCAGAACATCACCGGCTTCATGGTCGGGCGGCAGTACGAGGCGGGCGGCATCGCCAAGCACGGCGCCAAGATGGTCAACGCCGTCGCCTGCACCCGCGTCCCGAAGCTGACGGTGGTCATCGGCGGCTCCTACGGGGCCGGCAACTACTCGATGTGCGGCCGGGCCTACTCACCCCGCTTCCTGTGGATGTGGCCGAACGCCAAGATCTCGGTGATGGGCGGCGAGCAGGCCGCCTCCGTGCTGGCCACCGTCCGCCGCGACCAGTTGGAGGCCCACGGCGAGGAGTGGGCCACCGAGGCGGAGGAGGAGTTCAAGCGCCCCGTCCGCGAGCAGTACGAGCGCCAGGGCAACGCCTACTACGCCACCGCCCGGCTCTGGGACGACGGCGTGATCGACCCGATGGACACCCGGACCGTGCTCGGCCTCGCCCTCACCGCATGTGCCAACGCCCCGCTCCCGGAGCCCGGCCCCTTCGGCGTCTTCCGCATGTAGCGCTCCTCCAGGGGCGGCGGCCCACCCGCTCCGCCGCCCTCCCCGGTGCCCGGCACCCACCCGGTGCCCGCCACCTCCTTCGTACGGCCCCCTCGACCCGGAGGAACGCCTCCCATGTTCGACACAGTCCTGGTCGCCAACCGCGGCGAGATCGCCGTCCGGGTGATCCGCACCCTGCGGCGGCTCGGCGTGCGCTCGGTCGCCGTGTTCAGCGACGCCGACGCCGACGCGCCGCACGTCCGCGAGGCCGACGTCGCGGTCCGGCTCGGCCCGGCCGACCGCAGCGACAGCTCCGCCGCCGAGACCTACCTGCGGACCGACCAGATCCTCGCCGCCGCCCGCCGGACCGGCGCCCAGGCCGTCCACCCCGGCTACGGCTTCCTCGCCGAGAACGCCTCCTTCGCGCGTGCCTGCGCCGACGCCGGCCTCGTCTTCATCGGTCCTCCTCCCGCCGCGGTCGAGCTGATGGGTGACAAGATCAACGCCAAGGAGGCCGTGCGGTCCGCCGGCGTGCCGGTGGTCCCGGGCAGCCGGGCCACCGCGCCCACCGACGAGGACCTCGTCGCGGCGGCCGCCGACATCGGCTACCCCGTCCTGCTCAAGCCCTCCGCCGGCGGCGGCGGCAAGGGCATGCGCCTGGTCCGCGACCCGGCCGAGCTGCCGACCGAGATCGCCGCCGCCCGGCGCGTCGCCCGCACCGCCTTCGGTGACGACACCCTGCTGCTGGAACGCTGGATCGACCGGCCGCGCCACATCGAGGTGCAGGTACTGGCCGACGCCCACGGCAGCACCGTCCACCTCGGCGAGCGCGAGTGCAGCCTGCAGCGCCGCCACCAGAAGCTGATCGAAGAGGCTCCCTCCGTCCTGCTCAATGCCGAGACCCGCGCCGCCATGGGCGCCGCGGCCGTCCGGGCCGCCGAGTCCTGCGGTTACACCGGAGCCGGCACCGTGGAGTTCATCGTCCCCGGCATCGACCCGGACTCCCCCACCGCCACGGAGGGGGTGCGGGACTTCTTCTTCATGGAGATGAACACCCGTCTCCAGGTGGAACACCCCGTCACCGAACTCGCCGTCGCGGTGGCCGGATCGGGGCGGCTCGACCTGGTCGAGTGGCAGCTGCGGGTCGCCGCCGGTGAACCCCTCGCCTTCGCCCAGTCCGACATCTCCTTCCAGGGCCACGCCATCGAGGCCCGGATCTGCGCCGAGGACCCGGAACGGGACTTCCTGCCCACCGGCGGACGCATCCTGCTCCTCGACGAACCCCGGGGCGAGGGCATCCGAGTGGACTCCGGGGTCGCCCCCGGGACCGTGATCACCAGCTCCTACGACCCCATGCTCGCCAAGGTCATCGCCTACGGGCCCGACCGTCCGACCGCGCTGCGGCGCCTGCGCGCCGCACTCGCGGACACCCGGATCCTCGGCGTCACCACCAACACCGGCTTCCTGCGACGGCTCCTCGCACACCCCGAGGTCACCGCAGGACGACTCGACACCGGCCTGGTCGAGCAGACGGCGCAGCGGGAGCCCGGGCTGCTCGCCTCCCCGTACTCCCCGGCCACCGCGGCCGCGACCCCGGCGACGACGCCCGGGACCTCGGCGACGGCCCCCGGCACCTCCGACCCCCTGCCGACGGAGGAACCGACCCCGGCCCACCTCCTCTACTACGCGGCCGCGCTCGCGCGGCACCTGGACCTCACCCCCGCCGCCGACCCCGACGGCTGGACCGACCCGTTCTCCCTTCCCTCCGGCTGGCGCCTCGGCGGCGCCCCCGCCTGGACCACCCACCGGCTCCGCGTCCCCGGCCAGGACCCGGTGTCGGTGAGCGTCCGCCCGATCACTGCGAGCAACGTAGCCGAGGCCACTGACAATCCGTCCGGGACCGCCGCCGAGGTCGAGATCCGGCTCGGCTCCGGACCGGTCCACCGCGCCCGGGCCGACCGCTCCGACGACCGCCTCCGGCTCACCGTCGACGGCCTGCGGACGGGCTTCGCCCTCGCCGAGGACCGGACCGCCGCGACCGTCGGCCCGGTGACCTGGCTGGGCGTCGACGGCGACGCCTGGCCGGTGCACGGCCACGACCCGGTCGGCGAGGGCGCCGCCGACGGCGCCGCCCACCACGGCGCCCTGACCGCGCCGATGCCGGGCACCGTGACGGTCGTCAAGACCACCGCCGGGGAGTCGGTCCGCAAGGGCCAGCCCCTGCTCGTCCTGGAGGCCATGAAGATGGAGCACGTGATCTCGGCCCCGCACGACGGCACGGTCAGCGAGCTCCGGGCCACCGCCGGCGCCACCGTGGCGATGGAGGAACTGCTGGTCGTCGTGACCCCCGCCGAGGCCGCGTCCGGCCCGGCGGCCGACGGGCCCGTCCCGGCGGTGCGGTCGTGACCGCCGCCGCGCCGAGAGGCGCCGGCCCCGCTGACGGCCCCACGACCGACCCCGCGCGCGAACCCGACGCCCTCGACCTGGGGCTGCCCGCCCCGGTCCGCGCCCCCGGCCTGCCCGAGGAGGTGCGGATCCACGAGGTCGGTCCGCGCGACGGGCTGCAGAACGAGAGCGCCCTCGTCCCGGTCGAGGTCAAGGCCGAGTTCATCGACCGGCTGGCCGCCGCCGGGCTGCGCACCGTCGAGGCCACCAGTTTCGTCCACCCGAAATGGGTGCCCCAGCTCGCCGACGCCGAGGAGCTGATGCCCCGGCTGGCCGGCCTCCCGGACCGCCGGCCCGGGCTGCGGCTGCCGGTGCTGGTGCCCAACGAGCGCGGGCTCGACCGCGCGCTGGCCCACCACGCCACCGACGTCGCGGTGTTCGCCAGCGCCACCGAGACCTTCGCCCGACGCAACCTCAACCGCTCGGCGGACGAGGCGATGGCGATGTTCCGCCCCGTGGTGGAACGGGCCTCGGCCGCCGGGGTCCCGGTCCGCGGCTACCTCTCGATGTGCTTCGGCGACCCCTGGGAGGGACCGGTCCCGGTCGCCCAGGTGGTCCGGTCCGGTCTGCGGCTGCTGGAACTGGGCTGCGCCGAGCTGAGCCTCGGCGACACCATCGGCGTGGCCACCCCGGGCCAGGTCACCGACCTGCTCGACGGGTTCGCGGCGGCGGGCGTCCCCGTCGACCGGCTGGCGGTGCACTTCCACGACACCTACGGCCAGGCGCTCAGCAACACGCTGACCGCGCTGCGCGCCGGGGTCACCGCCGTGGACGCGTCCGCCGGCGGACTGGGCGGCTGCCCCTACGCCAAGAGCGCCACCGGCAACCTGGCCACCGAGGACCTGGTGTGGATGCTGCACGGCCTCGGCATCCGGACCGGCGTCGACCTGCGCGCCCTGATCGCCACCAGCGGCTGGATGGCCCGCCGCCTCGGCCGCCCGAGCCCGTCCCGCACGGTCCAGGCCCTGCTCGGCTCCACCGGGGCCGGGGCCCCGGACTGACCCAGGACCGACCCCGCACCGACCGTCCCGCCCGTCGGCCGGGCGACTGCCCGCCCGGCCGGCACCCCCGCGGACCCGGCCCTTCGACCGCCGGCCGGTCCGCCCCCGTCCGTCCGCTCTTCGCACCGACCGCCGTCCGTCACACCCGCACGGACGGCGGTCGCCCCGACCACGCCCGCGCCCACCCCGGCGGGGCCCCAGGAGGATCACCATGCTCGACCACCGGTTGAACACCGAGTACGAGGAACTGCGGCGCACCGTGGCCAAATTCGCCCAGGACGTGGTCGCGCCGAAGATCGGCGAGTACTACGAGCAGGGCGAGTTCCCCTACGAGATCGTGCGGGAGATGGGGCGGATGGGCCTGTTCGGCCTGCCGTTCCCGGAGGAGTACGGCGGCATGGGCGGCGACTACTTCGCGCTCTGCCTGGTGCTGGAGGAGCTGGCCCGGGTCGACTCCTCGGTCGCGATCACCCTGGAGGCGGCGGTCTCGCTCGGCGCGATGCCGATCCACCGCTTCGGCACGGAGGAGCAGAAGCGGGAGTGGCTGCCCCGGCTGACCTCCGGCGAGCTGCTCGGCGCGTTCGGCCTGACCGAGCCCGAGGGCGGCTCCGACGCCGGGGCGACCCGCACCACCGCCCGCTACGACGAGGCCACCGACGAGTGGGTGATCAACGGCACCAAGTGCTTCATCACCAACTCCGGCACCGACATCACGGGTCTGGTCACCGTCACCGCGCTCACCGAACCGCTCGCTCGTTCGAGTGAAGAGGGCGAATTCTCCTCGCCCCGGCGCGAAATCTCCTCCATCATCGTGCCCACGGGGACCCCCGGGTTCCAGGTGTCGAAGAAGTACTCGAAGGTCGGATGGAACGCATCCGACACCCGCGAACTGTCCTTTACCGACTGCCGCGTTCCCGCGGCCAACCTGCTGGGCGAGCGAGGTCGCGGCTACGCCCAGTTCCTGCGGATCCTCGACGAGGGCCGCATCGCGATCGCCGCCCTGGCCACCGGCCTGGCCCAGGGCTGCGTCGACCAGTCCGTCCTCTACGCCGGTACCCGCCGCGCCTTCGGCCGGCCGATCGGCGCCAACCAGGCCATCCAGTTCAAGCTCGCCGACATGGAGATGCGCGCCCACACCTCCCGCCTCGCCTGGCGGGACGCCGCATCCCGGCTGCTGCACTCGGAACCGTTCAAGAAGGAGGCCGCGATCGCCAAGCTGTACTCGTCGGAGGCCGCCGTCGACAACGCCCGCGAGGCGACCCAGATCCACGGCGGGTACGGCTTCATGAACGAGTTCCCCGTCGCCCGCTTCTGGCGGGACTGCAAGATCCTGGAGATCGGCGAGGGCACCTCGGAGGTGCAGCGCATGCTCATCGCACGCGAGCTCGGCGTCTCCTGAGGCTGCGACAGGTCTCTTGTCCCGCCCTCCGCGTCGCCCGTCGAGGGCGACGCGGAGGGCGGGCGACACGGCGGTGAGGCGCTCAGCGGAGCACCCCGAAAGAGGAAGGAGCAATGACGGGCCCACCCGAGTCGATCTGGCCGTACCGGGTCAGTGCGAGTTCGAACGCCGTCGGCGCGACCCCGACGGCACCGTCGAACGAGCCGCCGAGCTGGAACACCACACTGACCGCGAAAGCCACCGAGGCCCCCACGAACACCATCAGCACCAGGTTGCGGCCGCTGGCGGTCAACGCGATCACCGGCGGCGTCGCCGGACGTCCGTCAGACCTCTCAACACATCTGCCTTTGCCGCGAGTTCGGACGGATCCTGGCTCCGCACCGCGTCCACCGAGGTCCTGATCCGGTCCGCCGCCACCCATGCCTCGGCACTGCCGTGGCCCCGACCCATCTGCGCCCACTCTCCCCCGATCTCTCCCCCGATCACTTGCCTGGTGCGGTCCCGCACCCGCTGCTGGACGACCGGCCGCTCCGGCTCGGGCAGCAACCGCGCCGCCCAGTTCACCTCGGTAAGGGCACGGGACTCCTCGTGGGTGTGCCGGCGGGCCGTGTTGAGCTGCTGCCAGGCCCCGGCGACGGCGAAGCCGGTGAAGAGCGCGAAGAAACCGAGCACCGCCGCGCCCGGTCCGCCCACGTCCCACGCCGCGGCCACCCGCGACGTCGCGGTCCGGCAGCAACACCTCGGAGCTCAGGGGATCACGATCACCGGGCGGTTGGCGCGGCGGGCGAGACGGCCGGAGACCGAGCCGAAGATCTTGCCGAGCAGGCCGTGGGTGGTGCCGACCACGATCGCGTCGGCGGCGAACTCCCGGCCGACCTCCTCGATCTCGTGGCAGATGTCGCCGCCCCGCTCGACCAGGATCCAGGGCACTCCGGAGAGGAAGTCCGCGCAGGCGAGTTCCAGGCCGAGCACCTCCGTCCGGTGGTCGGGGAGGTCCACGAAGACCGGCGGTTCGCACCCGGCCCACACCGTGGCGGGCAGCCGGTTGGCGACGTGCACGATCACCAGCCCGCACTGGGAGCGGCGGGCCATGCCCACCGCGTAGGCGAGGGCGCGCTCACTGGACAGCGATCCGTCGAAGCCCACCACCACACCGTGCTGGAAGGCGGGGTCACAGGACTTGGCGGGCGCTTCCCGGACGGCCGCCTCGCCGGCCGCGCCGGGCGGGCCGGCGATGTCCGGGCGGTCGGCGCCCGGTCCCGGCCGGCCGGTCACCGCGGGCTCCTGGGGGCCGGAACGCCGAGCGTCCCGCCGCTGGCGGGAGCCGGAACCGGAACGACCGCGGCGCGCGAGATTGCGAAGGGGTCGGAAACCACCGCTCCGGGCGTCCGCGCCCGGTTCCCCCGGTCGGGAGTGCTCAGAACCAGCCATGGCACAGGGCTCTTCGAAGGAGATGGGCCTACAGGAGAGGACAACGCTGCCCGAGCGGCAGGCCCGCCCACGGGAAGTCGTCGGTCTGCACCGAGCACCACCGTTTGTGACCTGTTCCTTTCAGAGTACGTCGGGCGGGGCGTACCGCCCAGCCACGCGGCCTCGGGGCGACACTCTTCCCGCGAACGAGGGATGCGCGTGCCGACGGCCGTGCGCCCCTTGTCCGAGCGCGAGAACGCCCCTCCGGCGAAGGAGGTTCCCTGGAGCTTGACTGAGCGGACCGGGTGGCGCAACAGGACTCCGGGACACCGTGACCGGACTGTCATGGATCGATGACGATCCGTCGCGGGCCCGTCACCGGGCAGTGAGACGGCTGGGATCGCCGCCCATCCGTGGGGCCGTGCGGAGCCGAACGGTCCCGGCACCCCGTTTCAGCCAATACGTACGGGTTCGCGACGGCGCCCGGCATTTGCCAGATGCATAGGCGCACCCGCTGGCACCATGCTCGACATGCCCCTGCTCCTGCTCGACCTCGACAACACGCTGCTCCCCAGGGACGCCGCATTCCGGGCCTGGGCTCAGGATTTCCTGCTCGAACGGGCCCTGCCGCCCACCGACGTCGAGTGGCTCGCCACCATCGACGGCGGCGGCTACGTGCCGCGCAGCACCGTACTGTCCGCCGCCCGCCGCCGCTACGGCCTGGACGAGTCGCTCGACCGGCTGCTCGCGCACTACCGGCGCGGTATCAACGCCCACATCCACTGCCCGGCGCGCAACCTCGACGCGTTGCGGGCCGCGCGCGCCGCCGGGTGGACGCTGGGCATCGTCAGCAACGGCAACACCGGGGCCCAGCTGGAGAAGATCCGGCGGACCGGCCTCGGACCGATGGTCGACGGCTGGGTGATCTCCGAGGAGGCCGACTGCCTCAAGCCGGACCCGTTGATCTTCGAGATCGCGGCGCAGCGGTGCGGCATCGCACCGACCGGGGACTGGGCCACGCACACCTGGATGGTCGGGGACCACGCCCCCGCCGACATCGCCGGCGCCGAGCTGGCCGGGCTGCGGAGCGTCTGGCTGCACCACGGCCGCCCCTGGGCCGAGCCCGGCTACCGTCCCACGCTCAAGGCGGCCGGTCTGCCGGAGGCCGTCGGACAGGTGCTGGCCGCCCGCGGTGCCCCGTCGCCCCGGCCGGCGGTTCGGGCCGGGGCCACCAGGTCGACCGGGGCCCGGCGCGGGGCGGTCGCGAGTGGGGCACTCGCGGGCGGTGCTCTCGCCACCGGGGCACTCGCCACCGGGACGGTCGCGGGCCGACCGGTCGTGCACGGAGTCGTCGCAAGCGGAGTCGCGCGCGGAGTCGTCGCGAGCGGGGCGCGGGGCGGAGCACCGGTGGAACCGGGACCGACGGCGCAGATCGGCGCGCACCACGGCGTGCAGTCCTTGCCGTCCGCCCCGGACGACGGGCATGCGCCTTCTGTCGCGCACACCGACGCCGATGCCCCGGCCGCCGCGGCGGCCGGATCCGCTGTCCGAAACCGGTCCGGCGGGTTTGCCCGGCAGCCCGACGGCCACTCCGGAGCGACGCCGCCGCCGGTCCCGCTCCCCGGCCGACCGTCGTCTCCGCCGGCTCCGGACGCCCCGATGCCGAGTCCGGCCCGCGCCGGGTAGCGCATCACGGGTCCCGGCGGCCCCCGGAGCCCATCAACCGTTCGAGCTCCCGACCGGACCCGCCGCCGGTCCACCGTCACCCGCCGGCCCGGGGGCGGCTCATCTCACCCTCAGTCAGCAGTTCGATCCGGAAGCGGTCGGGGGCCCGGCGCCGGGCCCGGGGGTCGCACCGGCGCCGGCCGGCCCGGTCGGCGCCGGCAGGCGGGGCGGGGCCCGGCCGGACCAGGTCCGCCGAGCGCCTTCCGACTGGAGGATCGGCACCGTCAGTTCCGGTTTCTGTACGGCCTGTTCGTGCACGGGCGGGACGATCCGAAGCCGACCCCGGCCGCACGCCGGCCCCCGCCCGGCCGTCACGGCCGGTCCGACGACCGCACGGGGCCGCCGCTGTTGGCCGGTTCGAGCCGGCGGCGATCTCCGCGGAAGCTCGGTGACGCGACGTCACCGGTTCCCGTTTCCCGGCCCGGGCACTGGCCGGATGAAGCCTGGGAGGCGCATGCTCCGGGGCTGTGCGCCCCTCATGTGCACCGCCTATTTTCGGTCAATCTCGCCCGAGTCCCCTGCCCTTGGGCAAATCCGCAGCCCAGGCGCACCGGCCGGGTACGTCGGAGCCGGACGCCCCAGGACCCGTCCCGCGACAACCAGCCACCGTTGCACCGACCCTCTTCCCAGAAGGGTCGACGGGTGCCACGCTTCGTGATCGAATGCATCACGCCAAATTGCCATGTCGACATAGCGTCGGATGGTGAACTTGTCACAACGGCAACGGTCCACCCGATAGATTCGATCTTGGCCAGCAGTGCCGCACCACCACACCACACCACCGAGGGGGCTTGAGCGCCTTGAGCAGGGTGAGCAGGAGCGACGCGGGTCCTGACAGCGGCCAGCCCGTGGCCGGCATCGTGGGTCGTTCCACGAGAGGCACCGGCTCCCAGGCCTCCACCGCCAACACCCGTCACTCCGGCACCGCCTCGTACCCCTCCTATTCCACTGCGGTCCCGACAGCCCCTGGCGCACCATCCGCACCAGGCGCACCGTCCGGTCCGGGCACACCGTCGGGCACGGGTTCCCCGTCCTTCCCGGTCACCCCGGAGCACGGCGGACGCCCCGTCGGTCGATCCGGCGTCAGCCACGGGGGCGGGTACGGAGCGGGTCCGGACGGCCGGGCCGGGGCGTCGGTTACCGGCCATTCCGGAAGTCACCAGGGCGGGCACCAGAACGGGCACCAGAGCAGCCACCAGAACGTCGGCGGCCACCCCGGCAACGGATACGGCCCCACCGGACCGGACGCCGGCTACGCGACCTTCGCCGCGACGGGCGCACCCGGCCAGGGCCTCGGCGCGGTCCCCCACGGCATGGTCGGCGCGGCCGCCGCCGCCGGGCTCCCCGCCGGTCCGCTCGGGCTCGGCGCCGCGGGACACGGCGCCGGCGGTCACGGCCCCGGCGGTCACGGGGGCACCGCGGCCGGTCTCAACGGCTCCTCGACGCCGGCGATGGCCTCCTCCCCGCGCAAGCTGTCCGGCCGTCGCCGCCGGGAGACCGTCGCCGTCCTGATCTTCGGCGGCGCACCGATCTTCGAGAGCTCGATCCCGCTCTCGGTCTTCGGCGTCGACCGCCAGGACGCCGGGGTGCCCCGGTACCGGCTGCTGGTCTGCGCCGGCGAGGAGGGCCCGCTCGCCACCACCGGCGGCCTCACCCTCTCGGCCCCCTACGGGCTGGAGGCGCTCGCCCGGGCGGGCACGATCGTGGTGCCGGCCTGGCGCTCGATCTCCCAGCCGCCGCCGGTCGAGGCGATCACCGCGCTGCGCAAGGCCCACCACGAGGGCGCGCGGATCATCGGCCTGTGCACCGGCGCGTTCGTCCTGGCCGCCGCCGGCCTGCTGGACGGCCGCCCGGCGACCACGCACTGGATGTACGCGCCGACCCTGGCCAAGCGCTACCCGCGGGTCCACGTGGACCCGCGCGAACTGTTCGTCGACGACGGCGACGTGCTGACCTCGGCCGGCACGGCCGCCGGGATCGACCTCTGCCTGCACGTGGTGCGCAGCGACCACGGCGCCGAGGCGGCCAACGCGCTCGCCCGCCGCCTGGTGGTGCCGAGCCGGCGCAGCGGCGGAGGACAGGCCCAGTACATCGATCAGTCTTTACCTGAGGAGATCGGCAACGACCCGCTGGCCGAGGTGGTCACCTGGGCGCTGGAGAACCTCAACCAGCAGTTCGACGTCGAGGTGCTGGCGGCCCGCGCCTACATGAGCCGACGCACCTTCGACCGCCGGTTCCGGACGCTGACCGGCAGCGCCCCGCTGCAGTGGCTGATCACCCAGCGGGTGCTGCAGGCGCAGCGGCTGCTGGAGACCTCGGAGCTGTCGGTGGACGATGTCGCGCGCCGGTGCGGCTTCCGCTCGCCGGTGGCGCTGCGCGGGCACTTCCGCCGTCAGCTCGGGGTCTCGCCGGCCGCGTACCGGACCAGCTACCGGGCCCGCCGGCCCGGCTCGTCGGCCCAGGTCCCGGCCGTGCCGGCGGGCGGTGACCTCCGGCCCACCGGTGCGATCGCCTCGGCGGCCGCCCTCGGCGGGACGGTGCCCGGCCAGCACGGCGCGCTCGGCGGGCATCCGACGCTCGGCGGCCACGGGCTGCCGGGCGGGCACGGTGCCGCGCCGGCCCCGGGCTTCCCGGGCGGGTCGGGCGGGTCGGGCGGCGCCGCGCACCCGGGCCAGCACGGGCAGCCGTCCGGCCAGGGCGTCCACGCGCGGGCCGGGCAGCCGTACCCGCACCAGGCGGCCGGACACCAGGCGCACCCCGGGCAGCCGGGGGCCGGGCGCGGTCCGGCGCGGCCGCCGATCGTCCCGGCCCAGCCGGGTCCCGGCGCGGGCCGGCCGCCCCGGACGGCGGAGCACGCCGCCGCCGAGGACGGGCTCCCGCAGCCGGGGGCGCGCGGTCAGGGCCAGGGGCACCGGAGTACGGCCGACCGGCCGCAGGACGAGTCCCCGGCGGGTGGCTCCGGCCGGGCGCACGGCGCACCCGGCGGGCGTCTGCCGGCCGCTGCCCCGGGCGCGACGGCGGAGGCCCGGGCCCGGCAGGCCCGGGCGGGTCAGCTGCGCCCGCAGGTCGGCCGGAGCACCTCGGCCGAGACCAGGGAGCCCCGAGAGGCGCGTCCCGCCCGGGACGGCCGACCGGTGCACCCGGGCGGCCACCCCGGCCGGGACCCGAGGGACGCCCGGGACGCCCGCGAGGTGCGGGAGGCGGACGGCCGCACGCCGGACGAGCACGGTTCCGAGGGTTACGCCCCGGCGCCCCGCTCGGCTCCATCGGTGCCCGCGGCGCGTGATCGCGCCGTAGGGTGAGTGGCGTGAATGACCGTTTGGTATGGATCGACTGTGAAATGACAGGCCTCGACCTCGACCGGGACGCCCTGGTCGAGGTCGCGGCGCTGGTGACGGACTCCGAGCTGAACATCCTCGGCGAGGGTGTGGACGTCATCGTCCGCCCGCCGGCGGAGGCGCTGGCGAACATGCCGGACGTGGTGCGGGCGATGCACACCTCGTCCGGGCTGCTGGACGAGCTGGAGCACGGCGTCACCCTGGCGGAGGCGGAGGCGCTGGTGCTCGCCTATGTGCGCGAGCACGCGCCGGAGGCCGGGCGCACGCCGCTGTGCGGGAACTCGGTGGCCACCGACCGGGGCTTCCTGAGCCGGGACATGCCGGCCCTGGAGGGGCACCTGCACTACCGGATCGTGGACGTCTCCTCGATCAAGGAGCTGGCCCGCCGCTGGTACCCGAAGGCGTACTACAACAGCCCGCAGAAGGGCGGGAACCACCGCGCGCTCGCCGACATCCGCGAGAGCATCGACGAACTGCGCTACTACCGCGAGGCGGTGTTCGTCGCCCAGCCCGGCCCGGACACCGACACCGCGCGCGCGATCGCCGAGAAGTTCCAGCCCCCGGCGGGCTGACCCACCGGCCGCGGCCCGTCCCGGTCGGACGTCCGGACACCCGGAGGTCCGACCGGAGCGGGCGAGCGGAAACCCTGGCGCGAGCACCCTTCCGGATCCTGTAGAGTTCTTCTTGTCGGAGCGGGAACGCCGAAAAGCGCGAACGGTCCGGACTGATGGTGGGTGTAGCTCAGTTGGTAGAGCACCTGGTTGTGGTCCAGGTGGCCGCGGGTTCGAGTCCCGTCACTCACCCCATGACCCCGGGGGTCGGTTTCGTCAAGAGACCGGCCCCCGGGGCTTTTTCGCGTTCCCTCACATCCACGGCGAGGCCGGGGGCTGTGCGACGCGGACCGCACCGTGGCCCGCGTCTCATCTTTTTCCCCGGTCACAGGCCTGCCGCCGAAAGCTACCGGCTAGTAACGTTGCCGCCATGACGACACCTTCGATCGGCCAGCTGCTCGACTCCACCGTGCCGATGGCGCGGACCCTCAAGCTGGAGTACCTGGAGACCTCCCCCGAGCGTGCCGTGCTCCGGCTGCCGGACCAGCCCGAGTACCACAACCACGTGGGCGGCCCGCACGCCGGCGCGATGTTCACCCTCGCCGAGTCGGCCAGCGGCTGCATCGTCCTGGCCGCGTTCGGCGACCAGCTCTCGCGCGCGGTGCCGCTCGCGGTGAGCGCCGAGATCGCCTACAAGAAGCTCGCCATGGGCGTCGTCACGGCCACCGCGGTGCTCGGCCGGCCCGCCGCCGAGATCGTCGCCGAGCTGGACAAGGGCGAGCGCCCCGAGTTCCCGGTGACCGTCGAGATCACCCGCGCCGACGGCGCCGTGACCGGCGTCATGACGGTGATCTGGACGCTGCGTCCGAACTCCTGAGCACCGGCACCACCTGACCGCCGGGCCGGGAACGGGCCCGGCGGACACCGGAGGCGAGCACGGCGGACGCACCGCACGGGCGGGGGCGGCGCGGATCGCGATGACCGTCCGTGACGGTGCGGCCGTGACCTCACGGCCCGTCCGCTCGTTGTCGATCCACGTGCGAGCCAATCACGCGACCAGTGGCCCGGAACCCGCCCGACGGCCCGTCGGCGGCCGGTGGCGGTCGGCCGGGTGGCGTACGGCCGGTCTGCGGACGGCCCGGGGGTGGTTGCCGGGCCCCCGGGCCGTGGCGGCCGGCGGGGCCCTGCTCGCGCAGCTCTGGGGGTTCGGCGCCCCCGGCGCCTGTGCGGTCGGCACCGAGGCGCTCCCGGAACCCGCCAGCCGGACCGTCGGCCGGACGCTGTCCGGCGGCGGGACACCGGCCGCAGGAGCGTCGGCCGGACCGTCGACCGAGCACCCGGGCGGAGTCCGGGGCGGTGGCTCCGCGGACGGCGGTACGCCCGGCACCGCGCCCGGTCCGGGGCCGACGCCCGCTCCCAGGCTCCCGTCCGGCTCACCCGGCCCCTCCCCCGCTCCCGGCCCGGATCCCGGGCCGGCCCTGCCGGGACAGGACCCGACCGCCGGACTGATCGACCGGATCACCGGCCCGGCTCCCACGGACGCGTCCGGGGCGGACGGCACGAGCACCGGCCTCACCACCGGCGGCGCCGTACCCGAACTGGACGGCGCGACAGCCGTCGTCGGCAGCGCGCTCCAGGACCGGATCCGGGCCGGCGGGCTCCCGCTGCCGGGGCAACGGGCGGCCGTGCCGGACGCGTTCGCGATCGCCTCCGGACTGCTCGGCACGGTGCCCGCCCAGGCCCGCCCGGCCGAGGCGCGCGCGACCCGCGGCGAGGCGGCCGACGGTCCGGCCGACGGCTCCGCCCGGACCGGCGGGAGCGCCGGAACCGGGCGGTCCGACGGCGACCAGCGCCACCCCGCCGCCCCGCCCCCGGCTCCCGCCCCGTCGGACCGGCCCCAGTACCCCGCCCCCGGGCATCCGGGCAGCACCGGTACCGGCGGCACCCCGGCGGCCGGACCCGCACCCGGTCGGCCCGCCGGCGGCACCCCGGCGTTGGCCGAGGCCGCCCCGGCCACCCCTCGGGCCACCACCACGACGGCCGTGGTCACCGTCGCACACGATGCCGCGGGCACCGCGACCGCCGTCCTGGCCCCGATCGCGGCCGGGCTGGCCCTGACCGCCGCCGCGATGTACAAGCACCGGGGCCTGCCGAAGGGGCACTGAGCACGGCCGCCGGGGCCAGGACCGGGGCCGGGGCCAGGACTGCAGGACGCCCCGCGCCCCGAGCACCGCCCCCCGGCCCGTGCCGGTCAGCGCCCGGGGGCCGCTCCGGTCAAGTGCAGGGTGAGGACCGGCAGTTCCCGGCCCGGGATGGAGCCGGACGCGACGGTACCGGTACGGACCGCACCCACGGCCAGGTAGAACGGCTCGGCGTTCGGGTCGGACTCGACGACGATCCGACTGAAGCCCAGGGCAGCGGCCTCCGCGCACAGGTGCTCCACCAGTCGGCGGCCGATCCCCCGGCCGACGGCGTCCGGTTCGACGAAGAGCATGTCCATCTCACCCTCCGGCGGCACCCCGGTGAGGGTGACGAAACCCAGCACCCGGCCGTCGTCCTCGGCGACGGTTGTGCGGTCGGCCTCGATCTGCCCGGGATCCAGGGTGAGTTCGGCCCGGCAGGCTTCCATGAAGGCGGCGTCGTAGCCGAGATGGGCCTTGGATCGCAGGGCCAGCGCACTGAGTGCCGCCGCCTCGCTCGGTCGGGCCGGTCGGATCGGCATGACGTGCGCCCCTCCTGGTCGGGTCGGCGCGACCGGGTCCGCGCCGCGCCGGTCCCATTCTCGGCGGCCCGACGGCGCGACGGCCAATTGGGCGTCAGGCCAACTGTGCGCCAAGCCAATTGGACATCGGACCAACTGTGCGGAACAGCCAATTGGGCATCAGGCCAATTGAACGTCAGCCAAATTGGCCGTCCGACCAATAAAGCGTCGCGCGGCCAGAAGCCGGGCCGGACCGCCGGCCTCGCCCCGGCCCGACCCAACCCGGCCCGGCCCGGCCCGGCCGAACAGGAGGGCGGCAACAACCCGTCCGGCAACGCCGCCGCGCCCTACCGGAAGACACCCGGAGGCGGAGCCGGGGACGGAGCGGCGGCAGCGTCCGTCACCGGAGCCGCCCCGGCGGCGAAGTCGGCCAGGGCACGGCCGTGCTCGACCCGGCCGATGGCCGCGTCGGAGGCCACCCGGCGGGTGAGGTCGGCCAGCGGGAGCGGGGTGTGCGCGGCGGCCAGGATCAGATTGCCGAACCGCTTGCCCCGCAGCACCGCCGGGTCGGCGACCAGGCAGAGTTCGGGGAAGACGGCACCCAGGGTGGCCACCTGGGAACGGGCGAACGCCAGCGTCGAGCCGTCGGCGATGTTGACGGCGTACCAGCCGCCGGGGGCCAGGGCGCGCGCGGCCAGCGTCGTGAACTCGACGGTGGTGCAGTGGGCGGGCACCCGGGCGCCGGAGAAGACGTCGGCGATCACCAGGTCCACGCCGCCCTCTGGGGTGCGCTCCAGCACGGCGCGGGCGTCGGCGCCGCGCACCTTGACCTGCCAGCCGCGCTCCAGCGGGAGTTCGGTGCGGACCAGGTCGGTGAGCGCGGTGTCGATCTCCGCGACCTGCTGGCGCGAGCGCGGTCGGGTGGCGGCGACGTAGCGGGCCAGGGTGAGGGCGCCGCCGCCGAGATGGAGGACGGTGAGCGGACGGCCGGGCGGGGCGACCAGGTCGACCAGGTGGCCGAGCCGGCGCTGGTACTCGAAGCCCAGGTGGGTCGGGTCGGCGAGGTCCACCAGCGACTGCGGCGCGCCGTCGACCAGCAGGGACCAGGCGGCGGGGCGGTCACGGTCGGGACGGAGCTCGGCGAAGCCGGAGTCGACGGCACGGGTGAGCGGCCCCTGCGCGTGGGTGCGGCCCCCGGGGCCGGTGGCGGCCGGGTCGTCCGCGGCGGCGGTGCGGCCCCGCTCCGTGGTGCGGCCGGCTCGGTTGCTTCGTCCCATACCGGCCATTATCGCCGCCCCTCGGCACGGTCGGCAGCGACCCCGGCGCCGACGGCAGCGCCCCGGCAAGGGTCGGCATCACCCCAGGAACGGTCGGCAACGCCCCCGGAACGATCGGCAACAGCTTCAGAACGGGCAGCGAGCGGCCCGGAACCCGGAACGGACGACGGCGGCCTCAGAACGGCCCGAGGCCGCCCGCGGTGAGGGTGCAGGCGGCCTCGCAGAGCGCCGAGCGGAGGACCCAGGCGTCGGTGGGACGGGCGGCGCAGTCGGCGCCGGCCGGGGGCATCACCCAGCGCGGGTCCGTGGCGGGCGGCAGCTGGGCACCCGCGGTACAGGAGCTGCCGGGAAGGTGCCAGGTCGCCGAGGTCCCGGCCGGGACGAGGAAGGAGACCGTGGCGCCGTTGCGGCTCTGCAGGACGGCACCGCAGGCCCGCCGCAGGCGCAGGATGTCGACCGCCTCCAGCCCGTGCCGCAGGGCGACGGTCACGGTGTCGTGGGCGGCGGCCGGGACGCGGTCCCGGTCGCCGGCCGGACGGCGGGAGGGGCCGCCGCCGGACAGCGGCCGGGCGGAGCCGCGGTCGTCGGCGGACTCGGGCAGCAGGGCGGGGGCGGCGGCGGCCGGCATTCCTCCGGCGACCAGGCGGCGGTACTGCGGTACTCCAGTGGCCGGCATCGGCCCTCCTGTCACCTCGTCGGGGGTGGAAGCCGCGCCGCCCGGCATGGGGGGTGCCGCTGGGGCTGCCACCGGGGGGTGCGGCAGGGACGGCGGACGGGGCTTCCACGTAACAGCACAACGCCGGGCGGGCCCCGGAGGCCACGGGGCGCCCTACAGCAAGGCATGGCATTTCATGGCGGATCCCGGCAACTATGCCCGGTTTGCCCGCAATTGGTGGCACATCATCCCCCAACGCACTGTGGCCGAGCGGTGACTCCGGGTACTGTCGTGCCGCGCCCGGCAGTCCGTCGGGCCACCGACAACGCCCCGGCGGACCCGTTCGCGGCCGGGCGCCCCGCGCCCCACCGCCGCCCGACCCCGCACCACCACCCCGCACCACCACGGAGCGCACCATGGCAGCCACCCCACCGGCCGAGCCGAACCGCCCGTCGCCCAACACCGTGATGCGCGCCCTGCGCGGCGACCGCTCACCGGGCGAGTTCGCCATGACGGTGCGCCGGGCGGCCCGGGAGATCGGCGAGCACGTCTCCTGCGACGCGCGGTACGTCGGACGGGTCGAGTCCGGCGAGATCCGCTGCCCCAACTACGCGTACGAGCGGGTGTTCCGGCACATGTGGCCGGAACGGTCGCTCGCCGAACTGGGCTTCGCCCCCCGTACCGCCGTCCGGCGCCGCTCGACGGACGGCGGCACGGGGGGCGGGGGCGACGGCCGCTCCCGGCCCGACGGCACGACCGCCCCCGAACGGGAACCCGGGCCGGACCCCGGACACCGCCCGGGCCGGTCCGCCGCACCGGACGGCGGACCGCCACCGCTCCTCCACCCCCCGTTCCCGCCCCTGCCCGCCCCCCGCTCTCCGCTCTCCACCCGACTCCCGTACGCTGCCTGGCCGTACGCGGAACCGCCCGCACCGGAAGGGCCCCCGGTACCGCGGTCCGCGACGGCGCCCGGGGGGTCCGCCGAACCGCACCATCCCGACGAGGAGAACGACGACGTGCGTCGCCGTACGTTCCTGGCCGGCGGCCCCGCCGCGCTGGCCACCGTGATCGGCATCGACCGGCCCGCCCCGGCCGCCGCAGCCGCCGCGGCCGATGCCCCCCGCACGGCGGGCGGCCACCCGGTCCCGGGCCCCCGCCCCGGCGACGGCGTCGTCCCCGCCGATCGCGTCGCCCCCGGCAACGGCTTCGTGCCCGGCCGGCCCCGAGCCGTCCCGCCGCCCCGCAAGGTAGGCACGGCCGAGGTGCTGGGCGTCGAACAGGCCGTCCGGGACATCCGGTTGGCCGACGACGCGCACGGCGCCGACGCGCTGTTCGAGCAGGCGGGCCGCTCACTGCGGGCCGCCTACGTCCTGCTCGACGCGTGCGAGTACTCCACCGAGACCGAGCGCAGGCTCCAGGCCGGCGCCGGTGAACTGGCCGTCTCGGTCGGCTGGTTGGCCCACGACTCGAACCGGCTCGCGGACGCCCGCTCGTACTACGCCGAGGCGCTGGCCACCGCGCGGATGGCCGGGGACGCCGCGCTGGAGGCGCACGTCTTCTGCAACAGCGCCTTCCTCGCCCGCGACGCCGGCCGGCCCCGGGAGGCGCTGCGCGCGGCCCAGGCCGGGCAGTCCGCCGCCC
Source organism: Streptomyces sp. TLI_053 (assembly GCF_900105395.1). Lineage (NCBI taxonomy): Bacteria > Bacillati > Actinomycetota > Actinomycetes > Kitasatosporales > Streptomycetaceae > Streptomyces > Streptomyces sp. TLI_053. The sequence continues at coordinate 6,131,596 of NZ_LT629775.1, read as the reverse complement.
GGGAGCTCGGCTCGGACCGGCTGCTCGCCCTGCTCGCGATGCGCGAGGCCGGCGGCTGGGCGCTGCTGCAGGACCGCGCCGCCTGCGAGCGGGCGGTCACCCGGGCCTGCCGGCACTTCGACCGGGGCCCGTCCGGGACCGACCCGGAGTGGATGTCCTTCTTCGGCGAGGCCGAACTCGCCGGGCTGCAGGCCCAGTGCTGGTCCGCCCTCGGGGACTGGGAGCGGGCGAGCGAGCGGGCCGGGCTGGCCATAGCGCTCCAGCAGCCGCACTTCGTCCGCAACCGGGTGCTGTACACCGCCGAACTCGCCCACGACCGGCTCGGCCGCGGTGATCTGGCGGGCGCGGCCGAGCACGGCTCGGCCGCCGTGGCACTGTTCGACGACGTGCGCTCGGCGCGGATCCGCTCGATGCTCGCGGACACCGCGCAGCGGCTGCGGCAGCACCGGCGGGTGCCGGAGGTCGGGCGCTTCCTGGACGCGTACGGCGCGGCGACGGCGGCCGCCTGACACCCGGCCCGCCCCCCGCGCCCCGGCCCGGCCCGGCCCGCCGTCCGCCACCCCCGCGGACCGGAGCGACGCACCAGAACGACGGACCAGCACGACGGACCTGAGCGAGGACCGGGACGACGGACCGGGACGACGGACCGCCCGGGCCGCTGCCCGGGATCAGGACCCGTGCGTGAGGGTCTCCAGGTGGCCCTGGTCGTTCCAGAGCTCGACCGCCGGGGCTCCGTACTCCCAGGAGAGGATGCAGAGCGCGGCCGTGCCGAGCTTGAACCGCTGGGCGAACTCGGGCGGCAGGCCCAGCCAGCGGGCGGTCAGGATGCGCAGCAGGTGACCGTGGGCGAAGAGCACCACGTCGCGGTCGGCGCAGTGCATGACGGTGGTGTCCGGCTCCGGCACGCCGTGCTCGTCGTTGAGGTCGGCGAGCAGGGCGTCGACCCGGGCGGCGACGTCGGAGAGCTTCTCGCCGCCGGGGACGCCGTCGCGCCAGATCAGCCAGCCGGGGTGGTCGGCGGCGCGGATGTCGGCGCCGGTGCGGCCCTCGTAGCTGCCGTAGTCCCACTCCATGAGCTCGGGGCGTTCGACCGCCCGGTCGCCGAGTCCGGCCAGCGCGCAGGTCTCCTTGGCGCGGTCGAGCGGACTGGTGAACACGAGGGCGTCGGGCAGGCCGTTCCAGGGCGCCGCGGCGAGGCGGACGCCGAGCGCCCTGGCCATGGCGCGGCCCTCCTCGGTGAGCGGGATGTCGGTGCGACCGGTGTGGCGGCCGGTCGCCGACCATTCGGTCTCACCGTGGCGGACCAGCAGGATTCGGGCGGGCATGGCAGGCTCCTCGCGATCGGGGCGGGTGTCGACGTCGGCCTCGCCATCGAGCACCGGCTTCCATGATCCCCCACCGGCGGGACGCCCACGATCCCGGCCTCCGGCTCCCGCGCCGTCGGGTCCGGCGCCGGGTCCGGCAGCGGACCCGACGGCCGCCCGTCGGCCGCCCGACAACCGCCCGACAACCGCCCGACGACCGCTCCTCCGTCGCCCGACGGCCGCCCGTTCGCCCCCCTGGTGACCGCCCCTCCGTCCCCCCGGTGCCCGCCCGTTCGTCACCAACGGCCGGTTCCGGCCGGATTGTCGGAGCCGGATGCGACACTGGGCCGCACCATGAACGTCTCGACGAACGCCCCGCTCCGCGGGCCGGCGGAGCCGCTCGCCCAGCGGCTCGCCGAGCTGCGCGGACCGGCGCCGCAGCGCAGTCTGAACGCCCGCGCCCTCGCCGCCCTGGCCGCCAATCCCGGGTGCCACCGCCGCGCCGTACTGGACGCGGCCGGGGTGGACAAGACGGCGCTGGCCGCCCGTCTCGGCCGCCCCGCCCCCTTCGGCCGGTCTCCGCTCGCACTGGCGCGCGGCGTCGTGTTCGAGGCCCGGCTGAAGGAGAACGGCTACGCGGCGCTGCTGGAGCCGCTGCGCCGCCGGCTCGGGCCGGCCGGAGAGGACGGCCCGCTGCTCGTGCCGGACCTGCTGCGCTCCTCCGGTCCGGCCGTGCGGGCCGACCGGACGGCGGCGGCACTGGCGGAGGCGGCCGCCGAGGAGCACGCCTGGACACTCCTGGACCATCCGCTGCTGCGGCTGGACGTGGCCGGCTCGACCGCCTACCTGGAGCCGGACGCCGTCGTGGTGCACGGCGGCCGCTGCACCGTGGTCGAGATCAAGTCCTTCCCGGTGCTGGACGGCACCGCCGACCCGGGCAAGGTGGGCGCCGCCGCCCGGCAGGCGGCGGTCTACGTGCTGGCGCTCCAGGAGGCCGCGGCGGCACTGGCGGGGCGGACGGTGGATCCCGACCCCTACGCCGAGCAGCGGCTGCCGGGCAGCCCCCGGACGACCGTACTGCTCGTCTGCCCGGAGGACTTCGGCAGCCGGCCGACCGCCGTGCCGGTGGACGTCCGCCGCGAGCTGGCGACCACCCGCCGCCAGCTGAGCCGGATGACCGGCATCGAGCGGCTGCTGGCGGTGCTGCCGCCGGGGGCGGACTTCGACCTCTCCCCCGACGCGGACGGCGCCCCCGTCCGCTCCGCCGAGGAGCTGGAGAAGACGGTCGGGACGGTCCCGGCCGCGTACAGCCCGGACTGCCTGTCGACCTGCGAACTCGGCTTCCACTGCCGGGCCCAGGCCCGCTGCGGCGACCGGGTCGAGCAGCTCGGCCGGGGTGTCCGGGGGGAGCTGGGCAGCATCCGCACGGTGGGCGAGGCCCTGGCGGTGGCCCGGACCGGGCCCGTCGGCGACGGCGGCCGCCCCGGCGGCGAGCACGACGACAGCGACCACGACGACAACCAGGACAACGAGGACCGCCGCAACGAGGACAGCGACGACGGCAGCGACGACGGCAGCGGCGCCGACGAGGCCGCGGCCCGGCTGGCGTACGCCGCCGCCCTGCGCGCCGAGGCGCTCGGCCGCCCCCACCCGGCCGGCCCGGAGGGCGGGCGATGAGCCTGCTGACCACCCTGGCCCGGCTGGAGGCCGTCCGCGGCGGCCGGGCCGAGCCGCTGGCCACCGTCCGCCACCGGCACCTGTCGGAGCGCCCGATGGTGCTCGTCCCGCTGACCTCCGCCGGTGAGGACGGCGCCCCGCTGGCCGTGCTGCTCGGCACCGACCGGGACGCGCCGGCGCTGCACATCGTGCCGCAGCCGCTCAACCGCACGCTGCGCTCCGAGTTCCTGGCCGACCTGGCCGCCGACCTGCTGCCCTACCTGGAGTCCTTCGGCGACGAGGTCGAGCTGATCGAGGGCTCCGAGAAGGACCCGGAGACCGGTGAGAAGTCCCCGGTGGTCCGCGAGCTGTGCGCGGACGCCCCGCAGCTGGTCGTGCCGAACACCGGCGGTGTGCGCCACCTGGCGCTGCTCGGCCGCTCGACCCGGTTCCGCCACACCGCCGAGGACGAGGACCCGGGCCCGTTCCCGGCCCCGGCCCGGGTGCCGCTGCTCGGCCGCTGGCTGACCCACTTGGCCGAGCGTTCGGCCGTGCCCGGGTCCAGCCTGCTGCTGCCGATGACCGGGCTGCTCGCGCGGCACTGGGCCACCGGCCAGAGCCACCTCGAGGACCAGCACCTGGCCGCCCTGCTGGCCTGGCACGCCCCGCCCGAGGGGCAGACCGGCGCGGAGGCGGCCGAACGGGCCGAGACCGAGCGCAACGCCGAGGGCCGGCTGGTCCGCCCGCCGGCCGGTCCGACCACCGACCCGGTGTTCGACACCAAGGTGCTCGCCCCGGCGATCGCCCGCTACGACGCGGCCGCGACGGCCCTGCGCGAGGCCGAGGGCCCCGGCGGCGGGGACGTCGCGGCGGCCGCGGAGGCCGTCCGGGTCTCCGTCGACCGGCTGCGCGCCGTGCTGCGCGCGGAACTGCTGCCCGCCTGGCACGACGTCTGGCACGGCCTGGACCTGCTGCGGGCGCTGCCCCCGGCCGGCCACCTGGCCGAGCGCTGGACCGGCGACCGCTGGTCGTACACCGGCCACCGGGACCGGCTGGCGGCCGGGGAGCCCCCGCAGCCCCGGGTCGACGACGCCGTGACGGCCGCCCGCAAGCTCGCCCAGCGCGAGCGCGAGCAGACCCGGCTGGACGTCCAGGAGGCGCTGGACGACCCGCTGGCGATGGCCGAGCACCGGCTCTCCGGGGAGGCGTTCAGCGGAGTGGTGACCGAGGTGGTGCCGGACTACGACACCACCGGCCGCTCCCCCAAGCCGCGCCCGCTGGTGACGGTGCGCACCGGCGACCGCCCGCACGCCGACGCGGGCCGGGAGGTGCACCGGGTCCGGGCCGCGCCGGGTCCCGAGGCGGGGCCGGCGCCCGCTGCGCAGAAGGCGGTGATCGCCGCCGTCGACCCGGAGGCGGGCACCGTCACCGTGCGGGTGCTGTCCGGCATGGGGCGGAAGAAGGAGCCCGAGCCGGGGAGCCTGCCCGAGCCGGGCGAGCGGGTGACCTTCACCCTGTTCGAGCTGACGGTCCGGCAGGCCGCGCCGCTGCCCGATCCGGACGACACCCCGTGGACGCACGGCGGCCCGCCCGGGGCCGTCGTCACCGTGCTGCCGGCCGGCGCCGGCACCGACCCCGCCGCCGGCGCCGACAGCGGCGCCGCCGAGGACTGGGAGTGATCCGGCCGATGAGCAGCACCGAGCAGTCCTCCCGACCGTCCGACCCCGGCGACCCGGTCCCCGGCGCGGCCGCCGCCGACCTCGCCGACCCGGCCGATCTCGCCGACCCGACCCCCGGCGCGGCCGCCGACGCCGCGGTGGCCCGGATCCTGGAGGCGACCGTCCGCCCGGCCGTCGGCGCGCCGCGCGGCGTCGTCGTGGACTCGCCGCCCGGGGCCGGAAAGTCGACCCTGGTGGTGCGCGCCGCCCGGGAGCTGGTGGCCGCCGGGGAGCGGCTGATGATCGTCGCCCAGACCAACGGCCAGGTGGACGACCTGGTCGACCGGCTGGCCGCCAAGGCCCCCGACCTGACGATCGGCCGGCTGCACGCGGCGGACGCCCGCCCGGGCCCCGAGGTGCTGCGCCACGCCAACGTGACGCCCTCGGACAAGGTCGCCGAGCTCGCCGAACTGGACGTGGTGATCTCCACCTCGGCCAAGTGGCAGTGGGTGCGGGCCGAGCAGCCGTGGCGGCACGCGATCGTCGACGAGGCGTACCAGATGCGCTCGGACGCGCTGCTGGCCGTGGCCCGGCTGTTCGAGCGGGCGCTGTTCGTCGGCGACCCGGGCCAGCTGGACCCGTTCACGGTGGTCGGCACCGAGCAGTGGGCGGGCCTGTCCTACGACCCCTCGGGCAGCGCGGTGGTCACCCTGCTCGCGCACAACCCGCAGATCCGGCCGCACCGGCTGCCGGTGTCCTGGCGGCTGCCGGCCAGCGCGGCGCCGCTGATCTCCGGCGCGTTCTACCCGTTCACACCGTTCCGGTCGGGCACCGGGCCCGGGGACCGGCGGCTGACCGCGGCGGTGCGGCCGGACGGTTCGGCCCTGGACGCGGCGATCGACCGGGCGGCCGAGCACGGCTGGGCCCTGCTGGAGCTGCCCGCCCGGCACACCGTGCGCACCGATCCGCAGGCGGTCGCGGCGGTCGCGGCGACGGTGCGGCGGCTGCTGGACCGGGGGCTGACCGCCCACTCCGAGCAGGGGTCGGCACCGCTCACGGCGGACCGGGTCGCGGTCGGCACGGCCCACCGGGACCAGGCGGCGGCCGTCCGGGCGGCGCTGGTCAAGGTCGGGGTGCCGGTGGACGGGGCGGCCGGCCCGGCGGTGACGGTGGACACCGCGAACCGGTTGCAGGGCCGGGAGTACGACGTCACGGTGGTGCTGCACCCGCTCTCCGGGAGGCCGGACGCGACGGCGTTCCATCTGGAGACCGGCCGGCTGTGCGTGCTCGCCTCCCGGCACCGGCACGCCTGCATCGTGGTGGCCCGGGCCGGGATCGCGGAGCTGCTGGACGAGCATCCGGCCACCGAACCGGTGCAGTTGGGTGTTCCGGTCGCCTTCCCCGACGGCTGGGAGGCCAATCACCGGGTGCTGCACCACCTGTCCGGGCACCGGGTGCGGCTGGGACGCTCCTGAGGCGCGGCGGCCCGGCCCGTCCGGCGCCGCCGAAGGGGTGCGGCCGGGGTGCGGCCAGGGTGCGGGCGGTCCTCGCCGAGGCACGGTGTGCCGACGACGGGCTGCCGTCGGGCCCGCTGCGGGCCTACTGCGCGCCCGCTGCGGGCCGACGGCGGCCGCACGGTGGACGCACGCCCCCGGCGCGTCCGACGGGAATAGCGCCCGGACGCGCACCGTTCCGTTACCGGCCGCCGGCGCGAGACAATGGACGACGGCCACGACCGGGCGGCGCCCGTCCCGAGCAGCCGTCGCCCGCCCCCATCGAGCACCCGGAGGTGTCCGTCCATGCCCGACTCCCAGGCGCAGGCGTCCGACCCGAGCGGCCCCGCCGCGGCGGCCGGTCCCGGTGCGGGCGCCGGTGCGGCGCCCGGCCGGCGGCAGCGTCCGGTGCAGCTGCTGTTCGAGCCGCAGGCCGACGAACCGGAGCCGGAACGGTTCTTCGACCTGGAGTCGATCGACGACCCGGCCGAGCTGCTGCGCCGCTCCACCGAGCTGGCCCTGGCCTTCCGGGCCGCCGCCGAGCGGGCGACCGACTTCCAGGCGGTCGCGGCCGCGCAGCTGGCGGATCCGCGCCGCTTCGACGCGCTGCCCGAGGCCGAGATCGCGTCCCGGGCCGACTGGACCCCGGACTACGCGGCCAAGATGATCGAGTACGGCCGCAGCCTGCTCCGGCCCAGGCGGCACGAGGACTGACCCGACCCGGGCGACCACGAGGACCGACCCGGCCCGGGAGGCCACGCGGGCACCCGGTCCCGGCGGCCGTCCGCTCCCGCACCGCCGCAGTCGGCGTCCGACGCCCCTGGCATATGCCGGAGGAAGCGGAAGGGTACGCCCGTGCCCGCCCCGCTGTCCGGCGAACCGGAGTTTCCCTCCCGGCCACGGACCGGACACCCCAGGCTGCTGTCCGTGGACATCTGGACCTATCAGTCGGTGGAGTACGTGACCGTGGCCGGGGAGGCCTGGCTCGCCTCCGCCAGCGAGTACCCCCGCAGCATGCGCGCCCTCTGGGAGTCCCGGCCGTGGGCGCCCTCGGTACTGCCCTGCGGCCGGGCCTTCGACGTGATCAGCATGCCGTCGCTGTTCGGCCGCCGGGTGCTGGACGAGCTGTGGGCGTCCGGTCCCGGCTGCGGGCCCGTGGCGGTCTTCCGGGGGCGGACCCTGCTGTTCGTGCAGCCCGGCGCGGCCCCCCGGCTGCGCCGCCTGCTGGCCTGGGAGGAGTGGGCCCGGGACGTGCCGCCGCTGCTCTGCCACGGCAAGGGCGACACCGTGACCGTGCCGCCGGTGCAGCGGATGCTGAACAGCCCGGACTCGCCCGGTCTGGGGGCCGGGCGGTGGATCGTCGCCCCGGAGAGCCGGGAGCCCTGGCTGCCGGGCGCCTCCGTCGTCCTCTGGGCCTGCGTCCGGGCGGCCCGCGAGCCGGTCGGCGCGGTCTGACCGTCGACGCCGGCCCGGACCCCGGGAGAACGGCCCGGAACGCAACGGCCCGGACCACAACGGCCCGGAACACGCGACCCGGAACACGCGACCCGGAACACGGCCCGCAACGGCCGCCCGGGAGGTGCGGGTATTCGATTTTGGCCGGACCGCGCCCCGCTGCTAGAGTCCTCTCTGTCAGCAGGCGCCGCTAGCTCAGTTGGTTAGAGCAGCTGACTCTTAATCAGCGGGTCCGGGGTTCGAGTCCCTGGCGGCGCACAGACAGCCGAAGGCCCCCTCGCAGCAGCGAGGGGGCCTTCGGCGTTCCCGCGCACTCCTCGGGACGTCGCCGGACGGCGACCGGGCCGCCGCCCGCCGGAGCGGACGACGGCCCGGGAGATCCGGCCGCGGGAGTCGGCTCAGCGGCCGCGCAGCTCCCGGTAGCGGGCCACCAGCGCGGCGGTGGAGCTGTCCAGCCGCTCCGCGCCCTCACCGGTCAGCAGCACCGGCTCGATCCGCTTGGCGAGCACCTTCCCCAGCTCGACGCCCCACTGGTCGAAGGAGTCGATGTTCCAGATCGCGCCCTGCACGAACACCTTGTGCTCGTAGAGGGCGACCAGCTGGCCGAGCACCGAAGGGGTCAGTGCGCGGGCCAGCACCGTGGTGGTCGGGTGGTTGCCCCGGAAGGTCTTGTGCGGGACCAGCTCGGCCGGCACGCCCTCGGCGGCGACCTCCTCCGGCGTCTTCCCGAAGGCCAGCGCCTGGGTCTGGGCGAAGAAGTTGGCGAGCAGCAGGTCGTGCTGGGCGACCAGGCCCGGCAGCAGGTCGGCGACCGGCTCGGCGAAGCCGATGAAGTCCGCCGGGATCACCTTGGTGCCCTGGTGCAGCAGCTGGTAGTAGGCGTGCTGGCCGTTGGTGCCGGGGGTGCCCCAGACCACCGGGCCGGTCTGCCAGCTCACCGGCTTGCCGTCGCGGTCCACCGACTTGCCGTTGGACTCCATGTCGAGCTGCTGGAGGTAGGCGGTGAACTTCGACAGGTAGTGCGAGTACGGCAGCACCGCGTGCGCCTGGGCGTCGAAGAAGGCGCCGTACCAGACCCCGAGCAGACCGAGCAGCAGCGGGACGTTCTCCTCCGGCGGGGCGGTGCGGAAGTGCTCGTCGACCAGGTGGAAGCCGTCGAGCATCTCCCGGAACGCGTCCGGGCCGATGGCGATCATCAGCGAGAGGCCGATCGCCGAGTCGTAGGAGTAGCGGCCGCCGACCCAGTCCCAGAACTCGAACATGTTGGCGGTGTCGATGCCGAAGTCCGCGACGCCCTCGGCGTTGGTGGAGAGCGCGACGAAGTGCTTGGCGACCGCTTCGGTTCCGGCGCCCAGCTCGGCGAGCAGCCAGTTCCTGGCCGAGACCGCGTTGGTGATGGTCTCGATGGTGGTGAAGGTCTTGGACGCGACGACGAACAGCGTCTCGGCGGCGTCCAGGTCGCGAACGGCCTCGTGCAGGTCGGCGCCGTCGACGTTGGAGACGAAGCGGACGTCGAGGTCGCGCCGGCTGAAGGAGCGCAGCACCTCGTGGGCCATCGCCGGGCCGAGGTCGGAGCCGCCGATGCCGATGTTGACGACGGCGCGGATCCGCTTCCCGGTGTGGCCGCGCCACTCGCCGCCGCGGACCTGCTCGGCGAAGGCGGCCATCTTGTCCAGCACCGCGTGCACGGCGGGGACGACGTTCTCGCCGTCGACCTCGATCACGGCGTCGCGCGGGGCGCGCAGCGCGGTGTGCAGGACGGCGCGGTCCTCAGTGGTATTGATCCGGTCGCCGCGGAACATCGCGTCCCGCAGGGCGGCGACACCGGTGGCCGAGGCGAGTTCGCGCAGCAGCGCCAGCGTCTCGTCGGTGACGAGCTGCTTGGCGTAGTCGACGTGCAGGTCGCCGACCTGGAGGGTGTAGCGGCGGCCGCGCTCCGGGTCGGCGGCGAACAGCTCGCGCAGGTGCGTGTCGCCGAACTCCTCCCGGTGCTTGGCGAGGGCGGCCCACTCCGGGGTGCGATCCAGCGGGGTACGGGCGTCGGCGCGGGTCTCCGACATCGGTGGCTCCTCGTTTCCTCGGGTGCGGATACCGGCAGGACCGGGCGGGAGGGTTGTCGCGCGGCCGTGCGAGTCCTGGGGGGTGCGCCGACTCCGTTGACGGCCTTGCCCGGGATCAGCCTATGCAACGCCGGGGGCCCCGGCGCACATTCCGTTCGTCGGCGTCCGGTCGGGGTTCCCGCTGTTCGGGCGGGCTTCGCGGGGTGTCCGTCCGGCCGTCACGGCCCGTCCGTCCGACCCGCCGTGGGGTCGCCCGGACGGACGGCTCGTGAGGACGCCCGGACGGACGGCTCGTGAGGCCACGCGGACGGACGGGCCGTGAAGACGCGCGGACAGATCCGCCGCGGGCCTCCCGTACGGACGGGTCGTCACTTCCGTTCGGACCGCAGGTCGAGGCCGCGCAGCACCCGGTCGACGAGTTCCGGGTCGGCGCCGGGCTCGGCGCGGGCGACCAGCATCTCGCGCCGGGAGGCGGCGATCATCTCCTGTTCGACGCTGTGCGCCGCGCGCCACTGGGCGAGCCGCAGCTTGGCCTCGCTGGCCTCCTCCTCGGCGTAGTTCTCGGGGCAGAGCCGGGCCAGCCGGTCGTGCTGACGGTCCCGCAGGCGGTCGGCGACCTCGGCGGGCAGCTTGTCGGCCTCCTCCAGTTCGCCGAGCCGGCGCAGTCCGGCCTTGGCCGCCCGCCACCACAGCAGCCGGACCTCCTGCTCGTGCCGGTCGTGGTCGATGTCGAGGTGCAGCCGTTTGGCCATCCAGGGCAGGGTGAGGCCCTGGACCAGCAGGGTGAAGAGCACCACGCTGAAGGCGATGAAGACCAGTCGGCCGCGCTCCGGGAAGGGCTCGCCGGTGTCGACGGTGAGCGGGATCGCGAGGGCCAGCGCGACGGTGGCGACCCCGCGCATCCCGGACCACCAGAGCACCACGCTCTCCTGCCAGCTGATCGGGGTGTCCTCCTCGGAGTCGGCCCGCAGCCGCCGGGAGAGCCAGCCGGCCGGGAGCAGCCAGAGCAGCCGGACCACCACCACGACGGCGATCACCACGGCGGCGTCGCCGAGCATGCCGGTCCAGCCGGATCCGGCCTCCTTGAGCACGGTGGCGAGTTCGAGGCCGATCAGGCCGAAGGCGAAGCCGGTGATGAGGATCTCGACGATCTCCCAGAAGGCGTTGCCGACCAGCCGGTAGGCGACGGCGTCGGCGTCGGCGGCCCGTTCGGCGAGGTAGAGGCCGCAGACGACGACGGCGAGCACGCCGGAGCCGTGGATCTCCTCGGCCAGACTGTAGGCGGCGAAGGGCACCAGCAGGTTCAGCGCGACCTGCTGGGTGGGGTCCTCCAGGTAGGAGGCGAGCTTGGTGTTGGCCCAGCCGAGGGCGACGCCGATGACGACCGCGAGCACGGCCGAGAGCACGAAGCGCAGCACGGCGTCACCGCCGGAGAAGTCGCCGCCGACCACGGCGTCGATGGCGAGCGAGTAGACGACGATCGCGGTGACGTCGTTGAACAGGCCCTCGCTCTCCAGGATGGCGACCAGCCGGCGGGGCAGTCCGACGCTGCCGGCCACCGCGACGGCGGCGACCGGGTCGGGCGGGGAGACCAGGGCGCCGACCGCGATCGCGGCGGCGATCGGCAGGCCGGGCAGCAGCCAGTGCACGGTGCCGGCGACGACCACGGTGGTGACCACGACCAGGGCGACGGCGAGCAGCAGGATGGAGCGGATGTTGGCCTTGAAGTAGCGGACCGAGGAGCGCCGGGCGACAGCGAAGATCAGCGGCGGCAGGACCAGCGGCAGGATCAGCTCGGGTTCGATCGCGATGTCCGGGATCTGCGGGATCAGCGCCATGGCGATGCCGAGCAGGGTCATCAGGACCGGCTGCGGCACCCCGGTCCGGCGGGCCAGCGGCATGGTCACCACGGAGGCGAGCAGCACCAGGAAGAGCAGGGGCAGCTGGCCCACGGGGAGGTCCTCTCGACGGCGGGCGGGTGGTCGGACGCGGATGCGGACGGAGATGCGGGGGTGCGGGCCCGGGTATGGCCCGGGCCGCCGTCGAGGATAAATCTGACAATGATCTCAACTCGGACGACACGCCGGAGAGGGCTTGACCTCAAGCGCGCTTCAGATTCGAGGATCGGACCGCACCCGACAGCCCGTGACAGGAGCGCCCGGCATGAAGGCAGTGACCGTCCCCCGGTTCGGCGGCCCCGAGGAACTGCGGGTGACCGCCGTGCCCGACCCCACCCCCGGCCCGGGCCAGGTCCGGGTCCGGGTCTACGCCGCCGGGGTGCAGCCGGTGGACCTCGCGATCCGGGAGGGCCGGGCGCCGTACGGCGTCGAACTCGTCCCCGGGCTGATCCCGGGCAACGAGTTCGCCGGGGTGGTCGACGCGCTCGGCCCGGACGTCGACGCCTGGACGGTCGGTGACGAGGTGCTGGGCTTCCGGGTGCTCGGCTGCGCCGCCGAGCTGGTCCTCGCCGACGCGGAGCGGCTGGTGCGCAAGCCGGCCGGGATGCCGTGGGAGCACGCCGGGGCGCTGTCCGCCTCCGGGCAGACCGCGCACGTCGCCCTCGAGGTGCTGAAGGTCGGCGCGGGCGACACCCTGCTCGTCCACGCCGCCGCGGGCGGGGTCGGCACGGTCGCCGTCCAGCTGGCCGCGGCCCGGGGCGCCACCGTGGTCGGCACCGCGAGCGAGCGCAACCACGAGCATCTGCGGGCGCTCGGCGCGATCCCGGTCGGCTACGGCGAGGGGCTGGTCGAGCGGGTCAGGGCGGCGGCGCCGCAGGGGGTGGACGCGGCCTTCGACGCGGCCGGGCGCGGGGCGCTGGAGGCCTCGGTGGAGCTGGTCGGCGACCGGTCCAGGATCGGCACCGTGGTCGACTACCAGGCGGCCGCGCGGCTGGGCGCCGTCGGCATCAGGGGCGAGCGGACGGCGGCGCGGCTGGCCGAGCTGGTCGGACTCTGGGAGACGGGCGGGCTGCGGCTGGAGATCGCCGAGACCTTCCCGCTGGAGCGCGCGGCCGACGCCCACCGACTGGTGGGCGCCGGTCACGTCCGGGGGAAGGTCGTCCTCGTCCCCTGAGGGAGCACCGGGCCGGGGTCGGCCCCCGCGCCCCGGCCGGGCACCGGGCCGCCGCGGGGCCGCGGGCGCCCGGGGCACGACGGTCCGGACCGCGGAGGGGGCGGTCCGGGCCGATTGTGTGTTTCCGCCGCTGACCAGGTAATGTCTTCCGGGTCAGCAGGCGCCGCTAGCTCAGTTGGTTAGAGCAGCTGACTCTTAATCAGCGGGTCCGGGGTTCGAGTCCCTGGCGGCGCACCGACGGTCGAAGGCCCCCTCGCAGCAGCGAGGGGGCCTTCGGCGTTCCGCCCCGGTCGCCGGCCCCCGATCGGGGCCGGCGACCGGGGCCGGCGACCGGGGGCCGGTCAGTGCGGGATCGCGGCGATCAGCTCGGAGGCGCCCTGCCGCTTGAGGGCCAGGGCGGTCGCGGTGCCGAGGTCCTCCGGGCTCAGCGAGCCCGCCCACTCGTGGGCGTCCAGGACCTGCTTGCCGTCCGGGGTGAAGACCCGCCCCCGCAGTGAGAGCCGCCCGTCCTCCTCGGCCTTGGCCCAGCCGGCGATCGGCGAGTTGCAGTGCCCCTGGAGCACGTGCAGGAACATCCGCTCGGCGCTCGCCTCGCGCCAGGTCGCGTGGTCGCCGAGGCCGGACACGGCGTCGATGGTGGCGGTGTCGTCGGCGCGGCACTGCAGGGCGAGGATCCCGGCGCCGATCGGCGGGCACATCACCTCGACCGGCAGCACCTCGCTGATCCGCGCCGTCTCGCCGATCCGCTCCAGCCCGGACAGCGCGAGCAGCAGGGCGTCCGCCTCCCCGGCCGCCAGCTTCGCCAGCCGGCTGTTGGCGTTGCCGCGGATCGGCACGTACTCCAGGTGCGGGTGGGAGGCCGAGAGCTGGGCCTGCCGGCGGACCGAGGAGGTGCCGATCCGGGTGCCGGGCGGCAGCTCGTCCAGGGTCAGTCCGCCGGGGTGGACCAGCGCGTCCCGGATGTCGTCGCGGCGCAGGTGGGCCGCGAACACGGTGCCGGCCGGCAGCGGGCGGTCGGCCGGCACGTCCTTGAGGCAGTGGACGGCGAGGTCGGCCTCACCGGCGAGCAGCGCCGCGTCCACCTCCTTGGTGAAGGCGCCCTTGCCGCCGAGCGCGGCCAGGTCGCCCGTCCAGCGGTCGCCGGAGGTGGTCACCGGGACCACCTCGGTGCGCACCCCCGGATGCAGGGCGGCGAGCTCGGCCCTGACCCGCTCGACCTGGGCGAGCGCCATCGGCGAGGAGCGGGAGACGATCCGGATCAACTCTGCGGTGGTCATTGCTGGATGATAGGTCGTCAGCGCGCCGTACCCGGAATCGGGTCACCCGGCCGGCGGTGCCGCCGGAACCCGGCCGGTGCGGGCGGGCGCGGGCAGTGCCGGCAGCCGGGCGATCAGGTGCTCGGCCACCACCAGGTTGATCAGCCAGCAGGTCCAGGCCGCGGTCGCGTACGCCTGCTCGAACGGGACGCCCGCGAGGTCCATCACCGGCAGCCAGACCCGCAGGGTCGCGGCGGCCATGATCAGCGCGAAGGAACGGATCGCCCAGGCGGCGTGCCGGCGGGTGTCGCGCCGCCGGGCGGCCCGCCAGGCCAGGGCCGAGGAGATCAGCAGCAGGAGGGCCAGCCCGGTGAAGCCGATCGGCGCGACCGGGCCGACCAGTCCTCTCGGCGCCATCAGCAGGCCGCCGACACCGGCGGCCAGGACGGCGAGCAGGTAGAGCCGGCCGGTCAGCCGGTGCAGCCCCGGGCGGCGGGTGCGCAGCCGGGGCAGGAACTGCCAGGGGCCCAGCAGGATCGCCACGACGCCGCCGCCCACGTGCAGCACGAGCGAGCCCCGGTGGGCCAGGTAGACGGCGCGCTGCTGGTCGAGGAAGACCTCCGGATCGAGGGTCAGGTAGCGGGCGGTGAACAGGGCGGTGAGGAAGGCGAAGAAGGTGACCGTCCACCAGCCCGCCCGGGCCCGGCCGGGGCGGGCCGCCCGGCGGGCGGCGGCGGAAGCGCCGGTCGTGCTGGGGTGCGGGGCGGTCGTGGTCGCCGTGGGGTGCGGGGCGGTCGTGGTCGCGGTGGAGTGCGGGGCGGCGGTCGGGACGCGGGGATCCGGAACGTTCATGGCCCGGACGCTACGGAGCGGGGCCGGTCGGCCGCGTCCGCCCGCCGGGGTCCGGCGGGCTGCTCCCGACGGACGGTCCGGCACCCCCGGAGGGGGCTGCGGGCCGGGGTTCACCCCCGGTCGGGCGGGGTCCGGAATACCCCACTGGAGCGATGCGCCGGGCGGGCGGCCGCCGCTACCGTACGGCCCGGCGCCCGCACCACCGCGCGGCGGCCACTCCCCCCGAACCGGAGCCGCCATGAGCCCGCCGCCGCACCCCCGGGCGATCCGGACCGCACCGGTCCCCCGGGCCGTTCCGGCCCCTCCCGCCACCGACGTCCCCGGCGCGCCCGGCATGTTCGACGTACCCGGTGCAGCCGCCGTCCCCGGCGTACCCGCCGTACCCGCCATACCCGGCGTACCCGCCGTACCCCGGCCCCGGGCGGCCGGAGCCGCCGCGGCCCGGTTCCTCCGCGCGGTCCGGGCGGTGCCGGCCGGGCACTGGGACCTCGCGCTGGCCGGCGGGTTCCTGCTGCTGATGGCCGTCGAACGGACCGGCTCCGCGGACCGCCTGCACGGCGGCCTGCCGCTGGCGCTGGCCCTGAGCACGGCGGTGGCCGCCCCGCTGGCGGTCCGGCGGACCAGGCCGCTGGCCGGCTACCTGGTCGGCGCGGCCGCGCTCTCGCTGGAGGCGCTGTTCGTGCTGCCCGGCACCGTCTCCCCGTACGCGGACCTGGTCGGCCTCTACTCGCTCGGCCTGTACGCGCCCCGGCGGCGGGCCTGGTTCGGGCCGTTCGCCGCCCTGCTCGGCATGGCCGCCTACTTCGCCGACCTCGGGCACGACTACCCGGTCATCCCGGCCGGGGTGCTCTTCCTCTGGCTGCTCGGCTGGGCGGTCGGCTACGGCACCGCGCGGCGGGCCGAGGAACGGGAGGCCGCCCGGTGGCGGCTGCGCCGGGAGGTGGTCGCCGAGGAGCGCGCCCGGCTGGCCCGCGAGCTGCACGACTCCGTCGGCCACACCCTGAACGTGGTGCTGGTCCAGGCCGGGGCCGCCCGTCGGCTGCTCGACCGCGATCCCGAACGCACCCGGGAACTGCTCTCCGGGATGGAGCACACCGGGCGGGACGCGCTCGACGACCTCGACCGGGTGCTCGGCCTGCTGCGGCGCGGCGGCGACGGCGAGTACGGCGACGACGGCGAGGGGGCGGCCCCGCAGCCGGGGCTCGCCGACCTGGAGCGGCTGGCCGGGCGGCTCGGCCAGGCCGGACCGAGGGTGCGGGTGCGGATCGACCCGGCGGCCCGGCGGGTGCCGCGCAGCCTGGACGTGTCGGCCTACCGGATCGTCCAGGAGGCGCTCACCAACACCGTCAAGCACGCCGGTGCCCGGACCGTCGAGGTCACCGTCCGCTGCGCCGGCGGGCGGCTCGCCGTCGAGGTGCGCGACGACGGCCGGGGCGCCCCGGCCGGGTACACGCCCGGCCGGGGGCTGCTGGGCGTGGCCGAGCGGGTGTCGATGCTCGGCGGCCGGGTCGAGCACGGGCCGATCGGCGCCGAGGGCCCGGGCGGACCCGCCGGATCCGACGGTCCCGACAGACCGGGCGGACCCGGGGGGCCCGACAGACCGGGCGGACCCGGGGGGCCCGGCGGCCCCGGCGGGTTCCGGCTGCGCGCCGAACTGCCGCTCCCGTGAGCGCCGCCGACGGGCCGGGCGGGCCCTGGGAGCCCGGCGGCCCCAAGGTGCGGGTCGTGGTCGCGGACGACGACGCGCTGCTGCGGGCCGGGGTCTCGCTGGTGCTGGAGACGGACGACCGGATCGAGGTGGTCGGCCAGGCCGCCGACGGGCTGGCCGCCGTCGCCCTCTGCCGGACGCTGCTGCCGGACGTGGTGCTGATGGACGTCCGGATGCCCGGGGTCGACGGGGTGGAGGCGACCCGCCGGATCGTCGCCGCCGGCCTCCCCACCCGGGTGCTGGTGCTGACCACCTTCCACCACGACGACTACGTGTGGGGCGCGCTGCGCGCCGGGGCGGCCGGCTTCCTGCTGAAGCGGGCCTCGGCCGAGCGGCTCGTCGACGCGGTGCACACACTGGCCGCGGGCGAGTCCGTGCTCGACCCGGCGGTCACCCGGGACCTGGTCGCCCAGGTGGTCGGCTCCGGTGGCGGCCGGCCGCCGCCGGAGCCGGAGGACACCCGGCTCGCCCAGCTGACGGCGCGGGAGCGGGAGGTCCTGCGGCTGGCCGCCGAGGGGCGTTCGAACCAGGAGATCGCGGCGCTGCTGGTGCTCGCCGAGTCGACGGTGAAGACCCATATGAAGCGGATCCTGGCGAAGATCGACGCCCGGGACCGCGCGCAGGCGGTGGCCATCTCCTACCGCGGCGGCCTGATGCCGCACCGGGGCCCGGCGGGCGGCTTCTAGCGGCTGTCCGGCCGAAGGGCGACAGGGGCCGGGCGGCGCCGGTCAGGCCGCGGGCCCCGGACGGCGGGCCGGGAAGCCGTGGGTGCGGGCGGCGAGCACGATCGCGAGCACGGCCAGCAGCAGGAGCAGCACCGCCCACGGGAGGGAGCCCGCGCCGAGCCGGTCCAGCAGCAGGCCGCCGGCCACGCCCCCGCCGGCCATCGCCGCGTTCCACAGGGTGACCAGCATCGTCTGCGCGGCGTCCGCCTGCTCGCCGCCCGCGTCGCCGACGGCGGTCTGCAGCAGGGTGGGCAGACCGCCCCAGCCGAGTCCCCACAGCGCGGCGGCCGCGTACACGGCGAAGGTGCTGCCGGCGGCCAGGCCGAGCACGGCGGCCGCGGCGGCGATCAGCAGCGCGCCGCCGACGGTGAGCGCGCGCAGCCGGCGCTGGATGTGCGCGCCGGTGAACCAGATGCTCAGCAGCGAGGCCGCGCCGAAGGCGAGCAGCACCGCGTCGGTGGCGCCGCCCATGCCGCGCCGGTCGAGGAAGGGCGCGATGTAGGTGTAGAGGACGGTGTGGGCGAGGACGAGGACGACGGTCACGGCGAGCACCGGGCCCACCCCGGGGACGGCGAGGGAGCGCAGCACCGGGGTCCGTTCGCCGCGGGCCCGGCCGGGCGCCTCGGGGACGGCCACGGCGATCCAGCCGGTCACCCCGACCGCGACCGCGGTCATCAGCAGGAACGGCACCCACCAGCCGAGCGCGTCGCCGAGGAAGGTCCCGGCGGGCACACCCAGCGACAGGGCGACCGGCAGCCCGGCCATCGCGACGGCGATCGCCCGGCCCTGGAGCGCGGGCGGTGCGAGCAGGCGGGCGTACCCGGCGAGCAGGGCCCAGGCGAGACCGGCGGCGACCCCGGCGAGGAAGCGGGCGGCCATGGTGAGCGGGTAGCTGCCGGACAGCGCGGTGACGGTGTTGGCGGCGGCGAAGCCGACCATGGCGGTGAGCAGCAGGCGTCGGCGGCCCCAGCCGGCGGTGGCCGCGGTGAGCGGGACGGCGGTGAGGGCGGTGCCGACGGCGTAGACGGTGACGGCCTGGCCCATGGCGGACTCGCCGACGCCGAGGTCGGCGCTCATCGCGGGCAGCACGCCGGCCGGCAGGGTCTCGGTGAGGGCGGTGACGAAGACGGCGGTGGCGAGGGCCAGCAGGGCGGGCAGGGGCAGCGTCGCCGGGGCCGGGGCGGTGGGTGCGGTGGCGGGCGGGGTGGTGGCTGGGGCGGTCCGGACGGTCGTCCGTGGCGTGGTCGGCATGCCGGTTATGCTCGAACCCTCACATTGATGTGAGGGTCAACGCGACCGGCTGTGAGGTGGGGCACATGCGGATCGGCGAGCTGTCCGAGCGGACCGGGGCGTCCCGGCGGCTGCTGCGGTACTACGAGGAGCAGGGGCTGATCGTGGCCGGGCGCTGCGCCAACGGCTACCGCTCCTACGACGGGGCGACGGTGGACCGGGTGCTGCAGGTCCGGGGGCTGCTGGACGCGGGGCTGCCGACCCGGATCATCAAACAGATCCTGCCCTGTCTCGACAAGCCCCGCACCATCCACTTCGAGCACGCCACCCCGGAGATGATCGCCACCCTGGAGCGGGAGCTGGCCGGGATGAGCGAGCGGATCTCCTGTCTGACCCGCAACCGGGACGCGATCGCGGAGTACCTGGAGGCGGTCCGGGTGGACCGCTGAGCGGCGGGTGCGTCCGACCCACCGCCGCCCAGCGGTCGGCTCTCGTGCTTCAGCCTTCGCCCGGGGGCGGGTCGGCCGTCAGCGGCGGAAGTAGGAGTCGAAGTTCTTCGAGAACTCCCGGCCGCCGAACTGGTCCCAGTTGATGGACCAGGTCATCAGACCGCGCAGGCCGGGCTGGGCGCCCGCCCTGGGCACGTAGCTCCCGCAGTTGGCGAGCTTGGTGAGGCAGTCCAGCGCCTTGTTGACCTCGGCCGGGGCGACGTAGCCGTTGCCCGCGTTGGTGGTGGCCGGCATGCCGATGGCGACCTTGGAGGCGGGCAGCGGCGGGAACACGTTGTTGGTGTTGCCCGCCACCGGGAAGCCCTTGAGCAGCAGGTCGGTCATCGCGACGTGGAAGTCGGCGCCGCCCATCGAGTGGTACTGGTTGTCCAGGCCCATGATGGAGCCGGAGTTGTAGTCCTGGACGTGCAGCAGGGTCAGGTCGTCGCGCAGGGCGTGGATGACCGGCAGGTAGGCGCCGGCCCGCGGATCCTGGCCGCCCCAGGGGCCGGAACCGTAGTACTGGTAGCCGAGTTGGACGAAGAAGGTCTCCGGCGCCATGGTCAGCACGAAGTTCGGGCCGTACTTGGCCTTGAGCGTGCGGATCGCCGAGATCAGGTTGACGATCACCGGGCTGGTCGGGTTCTTGAAGTCGGTGTCGCCGGTCTGGAGCGACAGCGAGTGGCCCTCGAAGTCGATGTCCAGGCCGTCCAGGCCCCACTTGTCGATGATCGCCGAGACCGAGCTGACGAACGCGTCGCGGGCGGCGGTGGTGGTGAGCTGCACCTGGCCGTTCTGGCCGCCGATCGAGATCAGCACCTTCTTGCCCTTGGCGCGCTTGGCCGCGATGGCGGCCTTGAAGTCGGCGTCGGACTCGACGGTCGGGCACTCGGTGGCCGGGCAGCGGTTGAACCTGATGTCGCCCGAGGTGACGGAGGTCGGCTCGCCGAAGGAGAGGTTGATGAAGTCCCACGAGTCCGGGACGTCGGCCACCCGGGTGTAACCGGCACCGTTGGCGAAGCTCGCGTGCAGGTAGCCGACCAGGGCCTTGGAGCCGGGCGGCGGGGAGGTCGGGGTGCCGGTGGGCGTGACGGTCGGGGTCACCGTGGGGGTGACCGTCGGCGTCACGGTCGGCGTCACCGTGGGGGTGACGGTCGGGGTGACGGTGGGCGTCGCGGTCGGGCTGGGGGCACCGGGGCCGTCCAGCGAGACGTCGTCCGCGTAGTAGGTGCCCTGGCCGTACCAGCCGTGGGTGTAGACGGTGGCGCTGGTCTGGGTGGCGCCGGTGGTGAAGGCGACACTCAGCTTCTGGTACGCGCCGCCGGTGCCGGGCGTCCAGGTCGAGGTGCCGCCGTCCACGCCGAGGTAGACGTACGAGCCCTTGACGTAGGCGCTGAGCGTGTAGGCGGTGTTCGGCGCGACGGTGACGGTCTGCGCGCAGCGGGCGCTGTCGCCCGCCGAGGCGGCCCCGGCGAGGGCGTAACTCCCGCCGTGGGACTGGCCGGTGACGACGCTGCCGGTGCCGCCGGAGCAGCTCCAGGGACCGAGGGCACCGCTCTCGAAGCCGCCGTTGACCAGGAACTCCCCGGCCGAGGCGCTGGGCGCGAGGCCCAGGGTGAGGCCGACCATGGTGGCGGCGGCGACGGCCGAGGCGGTGCCGGCGGCCAGCAGGGCGCGCGGCCGGCGGCGGCCGGACGCGGGCAGGGTGACGGTTGATCTGCGCATGTGGGGGACTCCTCGCGGAGGCGCGGGTGTGGGGGTGTCCGGGGCATGCCCGAGCGCGCACCGGTGGTGGGGGAACGGTGCGGCCGAGCAGGAGAGTTGGACTAGACCACTGAAGTGGATCCGGCCGTACGGTGTCAATGGTCCAGACCGGTTCGGACCCCGGGAGCGGCAGGTCGGGGGCGGTCCGAGGTCGGTCCCGGGGGCGGTCCCGGGGCGGGGAGCGGCAGGCCGGGAAGGGTTCCGAAAATCCGGAATCCCTTGCTCCGGTTGCCGGGCGTGATCTCCGGCCGAAGCATGGAAGGGTGACGTCGCCCGGCTACCTCCGCCACCCCCACCTGCGCGGGGGCCTGCTGGCGTTCACCGCCGAGGACGACGTCTGGATCGCCCCGCTCGACCCCGGCGCCGACGGCACCGTCACCGGCACCGGCCGGGCCTGGCGGATCAGCTGCGACCGCACCCGGGTCAGCCACCCCAGGCTCTCCCCCGACGGCCGCACCCTCGCCTGGACCGGCTGGCTGAGCCTCGCCCCCGAGGTGTGGACCGCCCCCGTCGACGGCGGCGAGGCCCGCCGGCTCAGCCACTGGGGCAGCCAGGACACCCGGCTGCGCGGCTGGCTGCCCGACGGCGAACTGCTCGCCGTCACCTCCTACCACGAGCCCTTCGGCCACTACACCTGGGCGCACGCCCTTCCCCCCGACGGCGGCCCCGCCCGGCGGATGCCCTGGGGACCGGTCGGCGACGCCCAGGTCGGCCCCGCCCACACCGTCCTGCTCACCGGCGCCGCCCCGCACGAACCCGCCGCCTGGAAGCGCTACCGGGGCGGCGCCACCGGCCGGCTCTGGGTCGACGGCGAGCGGATCCTCGCCGACCTCCCCGGCCACCTCGCCTGCCCGATGCCGGTCACCGCCGCCGACGGCGACCGGATCGCCTTCCTCTCCGACCACGAGGGCATCGGCAACCTCTACTCCTGCCGCCCCGACGGCAGCGGACTGCGCCGGCACACCGACCACGCCTCCTACTACGCCCGCGAGGCCGCCACCGACGGCACCCGGATCGTCTACCAGCACGCCGGCGACCTCTGGCTGCTGGACGGCCTCGACGCTCCCGCCCCGCGCCGGCTGCGGATCCCGCTCGGCGGCGCCCGGGCCGGTCGCCGCCCCTACCGGGTCACCGCCGCCTCCCACGTCAAGGACCTCGCCTGCGACCGCACCGGCCGGGCCGGCGTGATCACCGTGCGCGGCAGCCAGTACTGGCTCACCCACCGCGAGGGACCGGCCCGGGCGCTCGCCGACACCCCCGGCGTCCGCACCCGGCTGCCGGTCGTGCTCGCCGGCACCGGCGAGGCCGCCTGGATCACCGACGCCGAGGGCGAGGACGCCGTCGAGATCGTGCCGCTGCCCGGGCACGAGCAGGCGCCCTCCCAGCACGGCCACCGGGTGCTCGCCGCCGGGCGGCTCGGCCGCGTCCTGGAACTCACCGCCGCCCCCGACGGCGCCCTGCTCGCCGCCACCTCCTCCGACGGACGGCTGCTGCTGGTCACCGCCCTGGACGGCACCGTCCGGGAACTCGCCGCCTCCGGCCACGGCCCGGTCACCAGCGCCCGCTTCTCCCCCGACTCGCGGTGGATCGCCTGGTCCCAGCCGGCCGCCGGCCGCTCACTGCGCCGGATCCGGCTCACCCGCACCGACACCCCGGCGCCGGTCGTCGACGTCACCGACGGCCGGTTCGAGGACGAGCAGCCGGCCTTCACCCGGGACGGCCGCTACCTGGCCTTCCTCTCCTGGCGCGGCTTCGACCCCGTGCACGACGTGCACACCGGTGACCTCTCCTTCCCGCTCGGCTGCCGCCCCTACCTCGTCCCGCTCGCCGCCGGCACCCCGTCCCCGTTCGCCGCGCCCGACGAGGACCCCGCCCCGCACGGCGACGGCGGCGGCGACGGCACCGTGCACGTCGACCCCGAGGGCATCGGCGGACGGCTGATCCAGTTCCCCGTCCTGGCCGGCAAGTACTCCGCCACCGACTCCGTCCGGGGCGGCCTGGTCTGGCTGCGCTGGCCGATCTCCGGCACCCTCGGCCAGACCTTCACCAACCCCGACGACACCTCCGGCCGCCCCTCCCTCGAGTACTACGACCTGGCCCGCGGCAGCCGCTCCACCCTCGCCGACCGGCTCGACGGCTTCGCCGTCTCCGGCGACGGCGGCTCGGTCGCCGTCTACTCGGCCGGAACCCTGCGGATCGTCCCGGTCGCCGCGCCCTCCGGAGCCACCACCGTCGACCTGCGGCGGATCACCCACACCGTGCACCCGGCCGAGGAGTGGCGGCAGTCCTACGCCGAGGCCGCGCGGATCGTCCGGGACCAGTTCTGGGACGAGGGGATGTGCGGACTGGACTGGCCCGCCCTGGTCGCCCAGTACGAACCGCTGCTGGAACGGATCGCCGGCCCGGACGACTTCGCCGACCTGCTGCGCGAACTCCTCGGCGAGCTCGGCACCTCGCACGCCTACGTCACTCCCTCCCGGCGCGGCGAGGGCCCCTCCCTCGCCCAGCAGCCGGTGGGCCTGCTCGGCGCCAACGCCCGCCGCTCCCCCGACGGGCACTGGCTGGTCGACCGGATCCTGCCCGGCGAGTCCTCCGACCCGCGCGCCCGCGCCCCGCTCGCCACCCACGGCGTGCACGACGGCGACGAACTGCTCGCCGTCGCCGGGCGGCCCGTCGACCCGGTGCGCGGACCGCTGCCGCTGCTCGCCGGCACCGGCGGGACCAGCGTCGAACTCACCCTGCGCCGGGGCGGCCCCGACGGCACCCGGCGCCGGATCACCGTCACCCCGCTCACCGACGAACGGCCCATCCGCTACCAGGACTGGGTGGTCAAACGGCGCGCCCTGGTACGGGAGTTCAGCGACGGCCGGTGCGGCTACCTGCACATCCCGGACCTCGGCGGCTCCGGCTGGGCCCAGTTCAACCGGGACGTGCGGCGGGAGATGGACAAGCCCGCGCTGGTCCTTGACGTGCGCGGCAACGCCGGCGGCAACGTCTCCGAACTCGTCCTGGAGAAACTCACCCGCCGCGTGCTGGCCTGGGACTTCAGCCGCGGCCGGGAACCCGTCCGGTGGCCGCGCGACGCGCCGCGCGGGCCGGTGGTGGCACTCGCCGACGAGGCCACCAGCTCGGACGGGGACGTCGTCATCGCCGCGATCCGGCTGCTCGGACTCGGACCGGTGGTCGGCAACCGCACCTGGGGCGGCGTGGTCGGCATGACCGGACGCCACCTGCTCGGCGACGGGACGCAGATCTCGGTGCCGAAGAACGCCTCGTGGTTCACCGGCGGGCTCGGCTGGTCGATCGAGAACCGGGGCGTCGAACCCGACGTGCACGTGATCCGCGCGCCCAGGGACTGGGCCGCCGGGCGGTACCCGGAGCTCGTCACGGCGGTGCGGCTGGCACTGGAACTGCTGGAGGACGCCCCGGCCGCGGTGCCGCCGCCGGGAGACACACCGCGGCCGGACCTGCGGCGGCCGCCGCTGCCGCCCCGGGAGCGGTGAGCGGCGGCCGGGCGAACCCGAGTGTCAGCCCCAGGGGTCGCCCTCGGCGGTCATGTCCTGGCGGGCCCGCTCCTCCGCCTCCCGCTCGCCGATCGCGGCCGACTCCCGGGCCTCGCGCGCCTTCTCCGTCTCGGAGCCGAACGCGTCGGCCGCCTCGTCGTGCGCGAGCGCGGCCCGCTGGGCGGCGTCGTTCATCGCGGTGCCGTCCTGCTCGGCGCCCCCGCCGAGCGAGGACCTGGCCTCCTCGGCGGAGTGCTGCGCCTTGTGGCGGAACCTGTCGAAGATGCCCATGACTCCTCCTCCGGGCGAATTCCGGTTTGCCCCCACTCTCACACCGCAGTGCCGGGCCCGCACCCGCTGGCATTGAGCCCTTGGTCCCTGGTGGTGGGCGCCGAAAGGCCGTGGCCGGGGAGGCGCGGCGGGCGCAGGGTGGGAGGCGTCAGCCGGTCCCGCCCACCCCAGGAGCCCGCCGTGACCGTCGCCGCTCACCCCCGTGTCCCCCGTCCGAGTGAGGACCCGCACGGCGGGCCGCGCCGGCTGGTCGGTTCCCTGGCCGCGCTCGGCGGGCGGCATCCCGGCGCCCACGACCTGCTGCTGATGCAGTGCACCGGCTCGCTGCTGCCCGTCGGCGGCGGCGAACTCCCCGCCTGGGCCCGCTGGGTCCTGCGCGCGCACCCCTGGGTGACGGTCGCCCGGGCCCCCTCCGCGGCGGGATCGCCCGCGGACACGCCTTATCCCGTGCGCTGCACCCGGGACGCCTCGGCCGGCGCCGAGACCTGGATCCCGGTCACGGTGCGCGGCCCGGACTGCGGGCAGCGGCTCGACGCCCTGGCCCCCTGGGCGGCGGTCGCCCGCACCCTGCGCCCGGAGCAGCTGCCGGAGCGGCTGGGCCTGCTGCCTCCCGCGCGGACCGCCGCGATCCCGGCCCTGGCGGTGCTGCCCGCCGCCGGGGAACTGGTCGCGGACCACCGGCTGGCCTGGGGTCCGATCGGCGCGATCGCCTACGAGCTGGCCACCGGCGAACCGGTCGCCGGACCGCTCAGCCCACTGCGCCTGGTGCTGCGCGCCCCGCAACCGGTCAGCCGCCGCGACGCCCTGCAGTTGCGGCGGGCGCTGAGCCGCCTGCGGGTCCCGCTCCAGGCCGAACTGGAGACCCGCCACGGCGCGGTGCAGCTGGCCGAGTACGCGGCCTCGCCGCTCACGGTGACCCTGCTCACCCCGCACGGCCCCCGGGAGGTCCACGACCCGTGGTTCCCCCGGGAGTTGTAGACCCCGGGCCCGGCCGCCGCACCCAGCGGCCGAGGACGACCAACGGCTCCTCGAACGGCTGCCGGGCGAGGTAGGCGGCCGACCAGGCGACCGACCTGCCAGTCCATGAGGACGACGTCGTGGCCGGTGGTGAGACCACGCTCACGGCCTACCATCAACTCCAGGCCCTCGCCCTCTCGCAGGCCGAGTCCGTGGCCCTGATCAATCGGACGAGAGAGGAATTGCCGTGACCGCAGAGCCTCAGTGGTTCACATCGTCCTACAGCAGCAATGGTGGCGACTGCATCGAGGTCGCGCGGAACCTGGTCGCCTCCGGCGTCGTACCAGTGCGCGACAGCAAAGACGCCGCCGGGCCCGTACTCGGCTTCCCGATCGAGGCCTGGCAGTCGTTCGTTTCCGCCGTCCGGGCCGGGGAGTTCGGGACGGTCTGACGTTGGGGCCCGCCACCCGACGCATCGGGTGGCGGGCCTCCGTTCACGCCTCAGCCGCTGACGCTGTTGGTGCCGGTCTCCAGGTGGCCGGTGAAGCGCTGGGACCAGGTGGAGTCCACGTTCACCGTCACGGTGAAGTCGTACCAACCACCGTTGTAGGCAACGGCGTTGAAGTAGTCCGTCACGCTGCCGCCGGCCGGGACCTGGTACGTCCAGGGGCCGTCGGTGCGGTAGTTGGTCGAGGTGATGGTGAAGGTCATCGCCGTGGTGCCGGTGTTGGCGAGCTTGAAGTACACCGCCGGCTTGCCGGTGCCGGGCTCGACCGCGTACGAGCACGTCACGGCCGCGTTCTTGCCCGCCTTGTTGGCGTCGCCCTTGAAGCGGCGCAGGAAGCGGTTGGGGCCGACCACGCTCAGGTCGTAGGGGCCGCCGCCGAAGCCGGTGCCGCAGTTGAAGAAGTCACTCTGGTTGCCGCCGGGGTCGACGGTGTACTGCCAGGGGCCGCCGCTGCGGTAGGCGTTGGCGTACGCGGAGAAGTGGGCGGACTTCGTCGCCACCGCACCCTCGTTGACCATCTTCAGCCAGACCTTGATCGCACCCGCCGAGCCGTACTCCAGGTGGTCCAGGTTGGCGTTCGGCTGGACCGGCACCGCGCGGGCCTGCCGGGTGCCGGACTCCTGGGTGGGGAGCTTGTTGTCGATCGGGGCCGGGTTGGGCAGCGGGCCGCAGCTGGACATGCCGACCACGGCGCCGGCCGTGTCGGGCAGCCCGGGCAGCCCGTAGACGGGGTTGGCGAAGTCGAACAGGCCGGTCAGGTCGCCGCAGACCCGGCGGCGCCAGTCGCTGATGTTGACGCAGTTGGCGGGCTTGCCGATGGCGGCGGTCCACTTCTCCAGGAAGCGCAGCACCGAGGTGTGGTCGAACACCTCGGAGGAGACCCAGCCGCCGCGGGTCCACGGGGAGATCGCGATCATCGGGACCCGGAAGCCGAGGCCGATGTTGGTGCCGCCGTAGAACTCGCCCGGGGTGCCGGCCGGGGCGGCGGGCGGCGGGACGTGGTCGAAGAACCCGTCGTTCTCGTCGTAGTTGAGGAAGAGGACGCTGGAGTTGAAGACGTCCGCGTTGGCGTTGAGCGCGTCGATCACCCGGTGGACGAAGTGCGCACCGTCGGCCGGGGTGGCGTAGGGGTGCTCGGAGACCTCCTGGTTGGGGACGATCCAGGAGACCTGCGGGAGGGTGCCGGCCTGCACGTCGGCCTTGATCGCGGCGACGATGTCGTCCGGGGTCTTCCCGGTGACCTTGGGGACGGAGCCCATGCCCTTGACGGCGAGCGGGCTGCCGGCCGGCGCGTTGGCGAACTGGGTGAAGTAGGCGAGGGCGTTGTCGCCGTAGTTGTCGGCGGCGTTCTGGTAGACCTTCCAGCTGACGCCGGCGTTCTCCAGCGCCTCGGCGTAGGTCTGCCAGCGCAGCCCCTTCTCGTCGCCGCCGTCGTAGGCCGGGCCGCCCGCCGCGCCGGTCGGGTCGATCTGGCCGGACCAGTGGTAGGTGCGGTTGGGGCCGGTGGCGCTCAGCGTCGAGCAGAAGTAGGCGTCGCAGACGGTCCAGTTCTCGGCGAGCGCGTAGTGGAACGGGATGTCCTGGCGGGTGAGGAAGCCGAGCGGGCGGTTGTTGCCCTTGGCCGCCACCCAGGAGTCCATCCTGCCGCCGTTCCAGGCCCGGTGCTGGTCGCCCCAGCCGTGGGCGAGGTCGCCGTTGCACTGGGCGAGGCGCTCCGGGTCGGCGCCGCCGGCCGGCTTGGTGAGGCTGAACTGCCACGGGTACTGGCGGCCCAGGCCGTTGGGCTGGTTGAAGACGGAGTAGCCGCCGGCGATCTGGATGGCGGAGCGGTCGGCGAAGCCGCGGACGCCGCGCAGCATGCCGAAGTAGTGGTCGAAGCTGCGGTTCTCCTGCATCAGGATCACGATGTGCTTCGCGTCGGCGAGGGTGCCGGTCTGCGACAGCGCGGCCGACGGGGCAGCGGCGGGCACTTCCCCCGGCGTCCCGGCGGCGGGGGCGGCCCCGGCGCCGGTAGTGCCGGCACCGGCCGCGGCGAGGCCCGCGGCGGCGGCACCGGACAGGGTTACGAACTTCCTACGACTCAACTCGGACATCAGTCCGGCCCGTCCCTTCACTGGCGAGGTTGTGCACACAACTCGGGCCCACTCGATCGCGCAGCATCTTCCACCCGCCCGGAACGGCCCGGCCAGAGGTCGGAGGCAGGTTTGTCGGACTGTTCCCCCGGCCGTCACCGAACGACCGGGAGCTGAACGCCGGTGCGGCCCCACCCACACCCCATCATCATTTGAACATGTTCAAATGGCGTGCCACACTGGCCCGACCATCAACCGTGGGGGGATTCCATGCAGATGACACGCCTGGCGGCCGGGGCCACGTCCGTCGTGCTGGCCGTCGCCGCGCTGACCGCCTGCGCCGCCCGGCCCGGCGACGGCGCGGACCCGGCCGCCGCGCCGGAACCCGCCGCCACCGGCGCGGCCGGAGAACTCGCGGCAACGGCCGAGGTGATGGGCAGGGCCGGCAACAGCCGGATCCGGTTCCACGTGGCGGCCGAGGGCCTGTCGACCACCGGGAGCGGGTACGCGCAGTGGAACGGGCGCCCCGCCCTCCAGTACTTCGACGGCAAGCAGGGAACCACCCGCATCGTCGGCGGCGACCTCTACTACTCGTTCACGGCCGACGCGGCCGGGCAGTGGAGCGTCCTGCCCCGGGAGGAGGGGAGCCCGCCCCCGATGCACCTCTCCACCCTCGCGATGGAGCACGTCGCCGATCCGGTGGCGGAGCTGCGTCGCGCCGCCCGCCGGGCAGACGTCACCGACCGCGGCACCGAGAGCGTGGCCGGCGCCCCCGCACAGCACTTCCGCAGTTCCTCGCCGCTCCTCCCCCGGAGCGGCGGGGCCGGACACGGCCTCTTCGACGGGTTCGCCGACTACCGGCCGCCGCTCGGCGCGACCTGCACGGCGGACTTCTGGATCAACGAGCGGCACGAACTCGTCCGGCTCACCCTCACCCTCTCCGCCGACGAGAAGAGGCAGGAGATCGAGGCCGACTACAGCGAGCCGGGCAGCGCCCCGGAGATCGCCGCGCCGGCCTCTGCCACCCCGATGCTCTGAGCGGCCGACCGGTCCGGCTCTGCCTGCGGCTCAGTCGTCCTTGACCGTGATGCCCAGGGCCTGGGCGAACTGCGGTGCCAGTTCGAGGAGCTGGGTGGAGCCGATCAGAGCGCCGCGCAGGCCCAGATGGCCGTCGGGAAGGTCGAGCGAGACCGCCCCGCGCAGGTCGACGCCGCTCAGGGTGGCGCCGCGCAGCCGGACCTCCTCCAGGGTGGAGCCGGGGAAGGACACCCCGGTGAGCTTGGCGTCGCCGAAGTCGACGTCGCGCAGCAGGCAGTCCTCGAACACGACGTCGCGCAGGACGGCGGCGCGCAGGTTGACCGCCTCCAGCTTGCAGCCGCGCAGCACCACCCGGCGCAGCGCGGCGCCGTGGGCGGCGATGCCGGCCAGGACGCCGCCGGTGACGGCGCTGTCCTGCCACTCGCTGTCGACGAGGTCGCACGCCACCCAGCGGCTCGCCTGCGACCAGACCTCGTTGAACCGGGCCTGGCGGAGCTTGACGCCGCTCAGGGCGACGCCGGTCAGGGCGCACTCCAGGAAGGTCGCGCCGGCGGCCGACTGGTCGGTGTACTCGCCGCCGTCGAAGTGGACGGTGTCGTAGCGGTCGTCGCCGCGCAGCGGCCCGCGGTGCGGGACCAGGTGGTCCGCGTACGGCAGGTCCTCCAGGCGGTCGGGGACGTGCTGGGGCTTGGACGGCGGCATGGCGGCGGCACCTCGTGGTCGGCGGCGGACTGGTCCTCGTCCGCATGCTCGCACGGGGCACCGACAGTGCCGGGGTGCACGGCCGTCCCGGGAGCGGGCGGCGCGAGCGGGCACGGCGGTGGCACGGTGGGGCGCCCACCGCCGGCCCTGCTCAGGTGCGCCTCGAAGGGCGGGAACGCACGTGGGGCGGCCCGGTCGCCGGGGTTCCGGCGACCGGGCCGTCCACTGCCGTGCGGGAGGAGGATCAGCCGGCCAGGCCGTTCCGCCACAGGGTGTTGACCCGGCTGCGCTCGGCGCTGTTCGGGTTCGGGTTGGTGCAGGAGGTGCCGGGGCCGCCGCCGGACATCAGCTCGCTGCACGGGCCCGAGTAGTGGTCCGGCAGGCCGAGCACGTGGCCGGTCTCGTGCGCGACGACGCGCAGCGAGCTGTACTGGCGGTTCTGCGCGTAGTCGAGGAAGACGTAGCCGCGGCCGTGGCCGTCGGTGCTCGCGTAGGAGCCGCGCGAGTCGTTGCCCTCGTAGTAGCGGAAGTCGGCGGCCGAGCCGGAACGCAGCTGGACGTTGGTGACCGAGCTGTTCCAGATCTGCGCGCTCTGGGCTATCTGGTTGCGGAAGGTGGGCGCGCTGCTGGCGTCGTAGGTCACGGTGACGGCGAGCAGGAACGGGTTGGCGGCCTGCTTGGCCCGGGCGGACGCCATGACGGCCTCGAAGAACGCCTTGTTGTTGGCGTCCTCGGTGGGCGAGCCGGCGTAGGCGGAACCGGAGGCGGTGTAGCCCTGGGTCGGCGCGGCGGCGGCGGTGGTGGTCGGCAGGACGGCCAGACCGGCGGCGAGCGCCAGTCCGACGGCGGCGGAAAACGTGCGCGTGACACGGTTCATGTGGGGGCTCCCGTTCAAGGACCGAGGGATTTGGGGGTACTGCGGGGTACTGCTGGTTACTTCGGGTGGGGGTACCGCGGTGGTGCGGGCGCGCCGGACCGGCCGGAGGGGCGGCCGGGCGGCGTGCGTCGGGGGGCCGCCCGCCGGACGGGCGGGCCGCGAGTGGTCGACCGGCGGGCCCGCGGCCGGCGGGCACCGGCAGGTCAGCGGGTCGGCAGGTCAGCAGGTCAGCGGGTCAGGAAGCCAGCGGGTCAGCAGACCGGCGTCAGCCCGCCAGGCCGTTGCGCCAGAGGGAGTTGACCCGGCTGCGCTCGGCGCTGTTCGGGTACGCGTTGGTGCAGGACGGGCCGGGGCCGCCACCGGACATCAGCTCGCTGCACGGGCCCGAGTAGTGGTCCGGCAGGCCCAGCACGTGGCCGGTCTCGTGCGCGACCACCCGCACCGAGGAGTACTCCTCGTTCTGGGCGTAGTCGAGGAAGATGTAGCCCCGGCCGTGGCCGTCGGTGCTCGCGTACGAGCCGTTGTCCGGGTCGTCGCCCTCGTAGTAGGCGAAGTCGGCGCCGGAGCCCTGCTGGAGCCGGACGTTGGTGACCGAGCCGTTCCAGATCTGCGCGCTGCGGGCTATCTCCGACGCGAAGGAGGGCGCGCTGCTCGCGTCGTACGTCACCGTGACGGTCCGCAGGTACGGGGTGGCGGCCTGCTTGGCCCGCGCGGACTTCATGACGGCCTCGTAGAACGCCCGGTCGTCCGCCTTGCCGCTGCTCTTCGCGGCGGCGCCCGGGGTGTACCCGTGGGCGGCGGCCGGACCGGGAGCGGTCACCGGGGCGGCGGTGGCGGCGGCGGGCAGGGCGGCCGTTCCGAGGGCGAGGGCGATTCCGAGCGCGAGGGAGAGCGTTCGCGGCACGCGGTTCATGTGGGGGCTCCGATTCGCGAGTGCGCCGCGGACGGTGGGGGCCGGACCGCGGGCATCGGATGAATGCTTGCTGCCCACAGAGCTTCGGCCAGGCCGGCGGCCCGGCGGATGATGTCAACCGGCGATAGCCCGAACCAATCACCCGCGCCCGCCGGGCACCGCTTCGGGAGATCGCCGGAAGATCGCCCGGAAGATCGCCCGGGAGTCGGCCGGGTGTCGCCCGGGGGTCGTCCAGGAGTCGTCCGGGAACCGCCCGCGCGGTCCGGCGCCCGCGCCCCTGCCGACCCGACAGCCTGTCATGTCCCTGGCGTCATCCCGTTTTGGCCGTTACGCTCCCCTGTGTGGAGCTCGACGTGAGACATCTACGGGTGCTGTGCGCGATCGCCGACACCGGAAGCCTCCGCAAGGCCGCGCTGCAGCTCGGGATGACCCAGCCGTCGCTCACCACCCAGCTGCACCGCATCGAACGGGCTGTCGGCGGAACGCTGTTCACCCGGGAGCAGACCGGCAGCCGGCCGACCGCGCTCGGCCACTCCGTGCTGTCCAGAGCCAGACCGGTGATCGCCGAGATGGCCGCGCTGGTCGCCGCCGCACGCCAGGAGGCCAGGGAGGCCGCCGGCGGCGAGCGGGCCCGCCGGCTGCGCATCGGCAGCGTCGGCAGCCGGGCCGTGGCCGCGTGGCTGCGCCGGGTGCACGAGCGGCTGCCGGAGACCGACACCACGATCCAGATCGACATCTCCGCCAACGCTCTGCTCCGGATGATCGCCGCCGACCAGCTGGACGTGGCCTTCGTGCACGAGAGCGAGGGCTTCCCGGTGCGGCTGCCGCCGGACGCCGAGCACCGGGTGCTGCTCGCCCGCGAGCCGCAGTTCGTCGCGCTCACCTCCGGGCACCCGGCGGCCGCGCGGCAGGTCGTCCGGCTGGCCGAACTCGCCGATGACACCTGGATGGTGGACCCGACCGCCGACCACGAGTACGCCGCCATGCGCCGGGTCTTCCGCGCCGCCGGGCTCAATCCGCGCGTGGTCCAGGTCCGGGACAACGCCACCGCCGCCGAGCTGGTCGCCTCCGGCGAGGCGGTCCGCCCCTGCCAGCCGACCTCACTGCCCGGACCGGGCACCGTCGTCCGGCGGCTGCACGGCGACCCGCTGACCGTACGGCTGCTGCTGGTCTGGCGGCCGCGCGCGCTCGGCCGGCCGGCCCGCGAGGCGCTCTACGAGGAGTTGCGGGCGGCCTATCTGGACCTCGCCCAGGCCAGCCCCGCCTACCGGGCCTGGCTGTCCGGGCACGGCGAGATCCTGCACGGCCTGCTGGGACCGTCGACGGCCGACCCGCCGCACGCGGACGGCCCGGCCGCGGCGGGCGTCGGCGCCGGATCGGGCACCGCCACCGGATCGGCCCTCGCCGCAGGATCGGGCACCGCCGCCGGATCCGCCCTCGCCGCCGCGGCGGACGTCGTCACCGGCGCCGTCGTGGCCGGGCGGGGCAACGGGACCAGGCCCACCCCCGCGAACAGGTCGAACGGCGGCGCCACCGTCCCGGCCGGCCCGGCCGCGCTCGCTCAGCGCTCCCTGGCGTGCAGCACCACCCCGGTCGCCACCGTCAACGCCGTCACCAGGCCCGCCACCAGGACCCCGGAGCCGCCCGCCGCCGTACAGGCGAGCACCGCCACCGAGGCCGCCGGCAGCAGCAGCATCTGAGCCGCGCCGGTCTTGCTGTGCCGGGAGTGCAGCGCCCACACGGTGAGGAGGTAGAGCGCGGTCGGCACGGTCACCGTCGCGGTGGCCGCCGTCTCGGACACGTGCGCCTTGTGCACGGCCGATTCGACCGCCACCTCCAGCCCGGAGCCGATCGCCGCCGCCGCCCCGAAGACCAGGTAGTGGCCGTACCCCCACAGGAAGGCCTGCCGGTTGGAGCGGAGGTGGTCGTGGACCGGCCGGGCGAAGTAGATCCACCAGGCCGAGAAGCAGATCAGCAGACCGCCGCCCGCGACCGGCAGCAGTCGCCCCAGCCCCTCGTGCTCGTCCACCGCGGACTGCACCGCCACGGTCGCCGCCGCCACCGTCTCACCGAGCACGATCAGGGTGAACAGGCCGTACCGCTCGGCGATGTGGTGCGGGTGCCAGGTGGTCTGCATCCGCAGCTCGGCGACCACCGGCACGGACAGCTCGGCCAGGATCCCGATCGGGATCACCACCGCCCGGACGTCGTCCGGCAGCACCAGCACCACGGCCCAGCCGATCTGGCAGAGGGTGATCCCGGCGGCGTAGCGCAGCGCCACCCCCCGGGCCGGCCCCTCCTCGGAGGCGGCCGCGCGCAGCCACTGGGTGACCATGGCCAGCCGCATCACCACGTAGCCGACCACGGACAGCACGATGTCCTGGTCCGCGAAGAGCCGCGGCACCCCGGCGGCGAGGATCAGCACGCCGGCGATCTGGACCAGGGTGGTGACCCGGTACGGCACGTCGTCGCAGTCGTAGGCGGAGGCGAACCAGGTGAAGTTCATCCAGGCCCACCAGATGGCGAAGAACGCGAAGAAGTACCCGCTCAGTCCGTCGCCCCAGTGGCCCTCGGCGAGGTCGTGGGCCAGCTCCCGGCCGGCCTGGCCGACGGCGACCACGAAGCAGAGGTCGAAGAAGAGCTCCAGCGGGGTGGCGACCCGGTGCGGCTCGTCCCGGCTGCGCGGGACCATCCGGCGCACCGGGCGCGGGTCGCCGTGGTGCGGGCCGGCGTGGTGCGGTGGGGGGACTGCGGCGGACTCGCTGCTCATCGACGGTTCTCCGGGCTCCGGACGGGCGGGCTGACCCGCCGCATCCTGGCAGCGCGCAGCGTCCCGCGCACGCACCGCCGCCCGCTCCGGCGCGGTCGGCGGAGCACTCCGATTGCCCCGCAACAGCCCGATTTGCCCTGTCGTCAGCGAGAGTTGACGCCTCGGTGCGCGAACCGGGTGACAGCACGGCGGGTTTCCGGGCGCGCCCCGCGCGGTAGGGCGCGAGGGCCGGGACGGCCCCGCTAGATTCGTCCCGGTTCGAAGCGAACGGGGTCCGGGGACGGACCCCACGACACGGGCGGCCTGCGGGCATCGCGGAAGGTCAAGGCGGGTGGCAGGACAGTGGGGGCGGCAGTGCCGGTCCCTCCGTGTCCGTACCACCGGCCTCGTGATCACCGCGCTGCTCGCCAGCGCCTGCCGTGCGCTCGCCGGCCTCCGCCGCGCGCCCGCCCCTGCTGCGGCCGCGCCCCCGACGACCGCCCCGCCCCCGGCGGCTACTTCTCCCAGCCGACCTTGGTGTAGTCCGTGCTCGCCAGACCGAAGGCGCCGTAGTTGGCGAGCCCCTTGCGGGCCGCCACCACGGTCGGCCGCTGGTACAGCTCGAAGGTGTGGCCGAGCTCCCAGATCTTGGCGTCGGCCTGGTTGTAGAGCTTCGCGGCCTCCACCGGGTCGATCGTGCCGGCCGCCTTCTTCAGCAGCCCGTCGATCTCCTCGGTGCCGAGCTTGGAGTAGTTGCCGAACACGTTGTCGCCCTGCGGCAGCCGGAAGTTGGTCAGGCTGCTGGAGAGCGGGAACGAGTCGGTGTTGCGCCAGCTGGCGATGTCCCACTTGCCGGGGTTGACGTACTTGGTGAAGAAGTCGTTGGCCGCGACCTTGTCGACCTCCACCTTGACCCCGGCCTGCAGCCACATCGCCTGGGCGGCGGTGGCGAGGTCGACCTGGGCCTGCGGGGTGGACTCGTTGAGCACCCAGTGCAGGGTCAGCGACTGGCCGTCCTTGGTGCGCGGCTGCCCGCTGCCGGCCTCCTTCCAGCCCGCCTCGTCCAGCAGCTTCTTCGCCGCCGGGACGTCGAACTTCGCCCACTCGCCGGAGTTGTCCTGGTAGCCCGCCTGATTGGGCATGAAGATGTGGTTGCCGAGCGGCTTGAACTCCACCGGCACACCGTTGTTGGCGATCTTGATGAGCGCGTTGCGGTCCAGCGCCTTGCCGAGCGCCTGACGCACCTTCTGATCCGCCAGCGCGCCGCCGCCGCCGAAGGAGATGTGCACCTCGTCCCAGGGGCTGGCCGAGCGGATCACCGCGTCCTTGGCGTCCTTGAGCTGCCCGTACGCGGTGGCGGTGCCGGCCGTGGCGTAGTCGATCTCGTTGTTGAGGAAGGCCTGGGTGGTCGCGGACTGCGACATCACCCGGAAGACGATCCGCTCGGCCTTGGGCTTGGCGCCCCACCAGTTCGGGTCCGGGACGAGAGTGAGGGTCTGCGCGGTCTTGTCGGCCGAGCCGATCTTCAGCGCGCCGGCGGTGATCGGGACCTTCTCCACCCAGCCCTTGTTGAAGTCGTCGGCGGTGGCGATCCCGGCGGCCGGGATCAGCGGGCGGAAGAGGTTCTGCCAGTCCGCGTACGTCTCCGAGAAGGTCACCTTGACCTCGGCCGGGTCGGCGCCCTGCTCGACGCCGGAGATCAGCTCGTAGCCGGCCGAGTCGGCGATGTTGTAGCCGTCCTTCTTGCCGTTGCTGGCCTCCCAGTCGGCCTTGAAGTCGAGGTAGCTCAGCGGCTTGCCGTCCGACCACTTGGCCTTCGGGTTCAGCTTGTAGGTGACCACCTGCGGCGAGGTCGAGGTGACCTTGGCCTCCACCAGGTAGTCGGCGTTCGCCTTGAAGGTGCCGGTCTCGTCGGTGCTGAAGAGGTCCGGCTCGACGGTGCGCATGATCTCGACCGCGTCGCCGTACCGCCCGTCCACCTGGAACGGGTTCCACTGGGTGATCCACTGGTAGAGCGGGAAGCGGACCTCGCCGCCGTCGCGGATCTGGTCCACCGTCTTGGCGTTGATGTCGATGGACCCCTGCCCCGGCGCCGCGCTCTTCACCGCCGTGTCCGCCGAGCCGCCTCCGCCGGAGCTGCACGCGGTGGCCGCGAGGGCGACGGCGAGAGCGAGGACGGCGGCGCGGCCGAGTCGGCGTCCAGGCATGGCGGAAGCGTGCATGAGGGTTCCCCCCGTGAGGTCCGGCGAGCGGTGAGAGATGAGCGTCGCGAGGTGTGGCGAGGCTTGAGCGTGGGCAGCCAAGTCGGTGCCGGGGACCGAACGTAACAGCCGATCAGGACGAGTACCAGGGGGCGTGGTGGACACCTGATCCAAACGAAACGGGGCGCAACACGACCGCAATACCGCGGCCGCGCGCCGGTGCCAGACTCTGACCTGCGAGCTTTCCTGAGCACGGTCAAGAGCCCCGCCCGGGGGCCCCGCACACCCACCGCCCACCCGCCGAGCGCCCACCACCCCCGGGCACCCCCGCTCCCCCACCCCCGACCCGAAGGCCACCCTCCGATGCCCACCAGACGCGTCGGCCCCGCCCCCACCCCGGGCGGCCGTTGATGCTCCGTTACCTGACCAAGCGGTTCGCCTACTACGCCGTCCTGCTGGTCGCCGCCGTCTTCCTGGCGTACGCGCTGGCCGGCGCCGCGCTGCAGCCGCGCGTCTACTTCGAGGCGAAGGTGCCGCGCCCGGCCGCCGCCTCGGTCGAGCGCCAGCTCACCGACCTCAACCTCAACGACCGCACCCCGGTCGTCGAACGGTTCGGGCACTGGGCGGGCGACCTGCTGCTGCACGGCGACCTCGGCCGCACCATCCACGACACCCCGGTGATGGACGACTTCCGCCGCCGGGTCTGGGTCTCGCTGCGGCTGCTGCTGATCGGCAGCCTGCTCGGCATGGTGCTCGGCGTCGCCGCCGGGGCGTGGAGCGCCGTGCGCCAGTACCGGATCTCCGACCGGCTGCTCACCGTGTTCTCCTTCGTCCTGCTCTCCACCCCGGTGTTCCTGGTCGCCCTCTTCCTCAAGAACGGCGCCATCGCCGCCAAGGACGCCGTCGGCCACGAGGTCGTCCCCTTCACCGGGTACGAGACCCCCGGCCTCGGCGGCGGACTCGGCGCCCACCTCGCCGACTGGGCGCTGCACCTGCTGCTGCCGACCCTCTCGCTGGCGCTCGGCGGCCTCGCCACCTACAGCCGCTACCAGCGCGGCACCATGCTCGACGTGCTCGGCTCCGACTACCTGCGCACCGCCGAGGCCAAGGGCCTCACCCGGGGCCGCGCCCTGATCAAGCACGGACTGCGGACGGCGGTGATCCCGATGTCGACGATGTTCGCGTACAGCTTCCTCGGCATCTTCACCGGCGCGGCGTTCACCGAGACCATCTTCGGCTGGCACGGCATGGGCGAATGGTTCATCCAGTCCGTCAACGAGCAGGACGTCAACGCGGTCGTCGCGGTCAACCTGTTCGCCGCGGTCGTGGTGCTCGCCTCCGGCTTCCTCGCCGACACCCTGCACGCCGCCCTCGACCCGCGCGTGCGGTCCTGAACCGAGGAGAGCCTTCTTGACCGCCGTCATCGCGGAGTCCGCCGGCCCCGCCGAACCCTCCGGACCCGGCTCCCCCGCTGCTCCCCCCGCTCCCGCGCCGACCGGCCGGGGGCGGATCGTGCTCGCCCGGCTGCTCGCCGCCCGCTGGGCGGTGGCCGGTGCGGTCGTCGTCCTGCTGCTCTTCCTGCTCGCCTTCGGCGGCGAGTTGGTCACCCCCTGGGACTACGCCACCCCCGACTACGGCGCGCTGCGCCAACCGCCCTCGGGCACCCACTGGTTCGGCACCAACGGGGTCGGCCAGGACGTCTTCGCGCAGACGGTCCGCGGACTGCAGAAGTCGCTGGTCATCGGCCTGCTGGTGGCGCTCTTCTCGACCGTGCTGGCCTCCCTGGTCGGCGCCTGCGCCGGCTACTTCGGCGGCTGGACCGACCGGCTGCTGATGTTCCTGGTCGACCTCATGCTGGTCTTTCCCGCGTTCCTGGTCATCACGATCGTCTCACCCCGGCTGAAGGGCGCCGGCTGGCTCGCCTTCGTGCTGCTGCTCGCCCTGTTCAACTGGATGATCACCGCCCGGGTGGTCCGCTCGATGACCATCTCGCTGCGGGAGCGGGAGTTCGTACGCGCCGCGCAGTTCATGGGCGTCCGTCCGCTGCGGATCATCCTCCGGCACATCCTGCCGAACGTCGCCTCCTTCCTCATCATCGATGCCACGATCGCGGTCGGCGGCGCCGTGATGAGCGAGACCGCGCTGTCCTACTTCGGCTTCGGCGTCAAGGCACCGGACGTCTCGCTCGGGACCCTGCTCGCCGCCGGTACCAGCGAGGCCCCGGTCTTCCCCTGGCTGTTCTACTTCGCGGCCGGGCTGCTGGTGCTCTTCGTCCTGGCCGTCAACCTGATCGGCGACGGCCTGCGGGACGCGCTCGACCCCACCTCCGACGCCGCCCGGCGGCCCCGCCGCTCCCGGACCGGCGCCCGTGCCCGCGCCCGCAGCGAGAAGAAGAGGACCAGCGCGTGACCGCCCCCGCCACGACCACCGCCACGACCACCGGGGCCCCGCTGCTGCGCGTCCGCGACCTGCGGGTCGACTTCACCGGCCCGCGCGGCTCCGCCCCCGTCCCCGCCGTGCGCGGTGTCGACCTCACCCTGCACCGGGGCGAGACCCTCGGCATCGTCGGCGAGTCCGGCTCCGGAAAGTCCGTCACCGCGCTGGCCGTACTGGGCCTGCTGCCCGGCACCGCCCGGGTCCGGGGCTCGGTCCGGCTGGACGACCGCGAGCTGATCGGCCTGCCCGGACGCGAACTGGCCGCCGTCCGCGGCCGACGGATCGCCATGGTCTTCCAGGACCCGCTCTCCGCCTTCACCCCCGTCTACCGGATCGGCGACCAGCTCGTCGAGGCACTGCGGATCCACCGGCCCGGCCTCGACCGCTCCGCCGCCCGCAAGCGGGCCGCCGAACTGCTCGACCTGGTCGGCATCCCGGCCCCCGGCCGCGCCCTCGACAGCTTCCCGCACGAGTTCTCGGGCGGCATGCGGCAGCGCGCCATGATCGCCATGGCCGTCGCCAACGACCCCGACGTGCTGCTCGCCGACGAACCCACCACCGCCCTGGACGTCACCATCCAGGCGCAGGTGCTCGACGTGCTGCGCACCGCCCGCCGGGAGACCGGCGCCGCGCTCGTCCTGGTCAGCCACGACCTCGGGGTGATCGCCGGGATGGCCGACCGGGTCGCGGTGATGTACGCGGGCCGGGTGGTCGAAACGGCGGGCGTGGACGAGCTGTTCGCCGCGCCGCGCCACCCCTACACGCTGGGCCTGGTCGGGGCCGTGCCCCGGCTGGACGGGAAGCGCGGACCGCTGGTGCCGATACCCGGCACGCCCGCGCCGATGGCCGAACTGCCGCCGGGCTGCCCGTTCGCCGCCCGCTGCCCCCTGGTCGAGGACCGCTGCCGCACGGCCGAACCGCCGCTGACCGGCGACGCGGCGTCAGGCTCGGCCACGGGCACGGGCACGGGCACGGTCACCGGCAACCCGGCCGGCCACCTGGCGGCCTGCGTCCGGGCCGGTGAGCTGGCCGAACGGCGGCCCTCGCCCACCGAGGTCTACCCCGTGCCCGCGCTCCCCGCCGCGTCGGCCGCCGCACCGGTCCCCCGGGAGCAGCGCCCGCCGGTGCTGGAGGTCGAGGGGCTCACCAAGACCTTCCCGCTGCTCAAGGGCACCGTGTTCAAGCGCCGGATCGGCTCGGTGCACGCGGTGGACGGCGTCGAGCTGTCGATCAGGGAGGGCGAGACCCTCGGCCTGGTCGGCGAGTCCGGTTCCGGCAAGTCCACCACCCTGTTCGAGCTGCTGCGCCTCGCCGCCCCCGAGTCCGGACGGATCGAGCTGCTCGGCCGGGACACCGCCGCGCTCTCCCGCTCCGAGGCCCACCGGATGCGGTCCGATCTGCAGATCGTCTTCCAGGACCCGATGGCCAGCCTGGACCCCCGGATGCCGGTCGGCGACATCGTCGCCGAACCCCTGCGCGCCCAGCGGGCCGCCAAGGACGAGATCACCCGCCGGGTGCCCGAACTGCTCCGTCAGGTCGGCCTCGACCCGGCCCACGCCGTCCGCTACCCGCACCAGTTCTCCGGCGGGCAGCGGCAGCGGATCTCGATCGCCCGCGCGCTGGCCGTCCGCCCCCGGCTGCTGGTCCTGGACGAGCCGGTCTCCGCGCTGGACGTCTCGATCCAGGCCGGGGTGCTCAACCTGCTCCAGTCCCTCAAGGCGGAGCTCGGCCTCTCCTATCTCTTCGTCTCGCACGACCTCTCGGTGATCCGGCACCTCGCCGACCGGGTGAGCGTGATGTACCTGGGGCGGACGGTCGAGCAGGGAGAGGTGTCCGCCGTCTTCGACCGTCCGCTGCACCCCTACACCCGGGCACTGCTCTCGGCCGTCCCGCTGCCGGACCCGGCCGCCGAGCGGACCAGGACCCGGATCCTGCTGGCCGGCGACCCGCCCTCCCCCACCGTCCGGCACACCGGCTGCCCCTTCCGCGCCCGCTGCCCGGTGTACGCGGGACTCGACGCGGGCGCGCGCGGCCGCTGCGAGACCGAGGCGCCACCGCTCACCGCCGCCGGCCCGCTGCCGGGGGCAACGGGCGGACCGGCTCCCGACCACCGGGCCGCCTGCCACTTCCCGGAGCGGTGACGGAACGTCCACCCCGAGGGGGCGACGGGACGTCCGCCCCGGAGCGGTGACAGGGCGTCCGCCGTTCGGAGGCGAACGGCGGACGCCCGCCTCGCGGCCTCCCGGGAGCCGTGCGACAACTGCTGCTATGACCTGGTCCAACCTGACGATCATGTTCGGCACCCTCGCCCGGCTGCCGGCCACCCACTGACGGCGACCGCCGCCACGGTGAGTGACCACCCTGTCGCGATTCGGCGGATCGGCCCGATTGCGTGTAATGTCTTCCAGGTCAGCAGGCGCCGCTAGCTCAGTTGGTTAGAGCAGCTGACTCTTAATCAGCGGGTCCGGGGTTCGAGTCCCTGGCGGCGCACAGACGGTCGAAGGCCCCCTCGCAGCAGCGAGGGGGCCTTCGGCGTTCCCGGCCGCCTCCGGACCGTTCCGCCCCGTTCCCCGGAAGGCCCGGAAACGGCGGTGC
Source organism: Streptomyces sp. TLI_053 (assembly GCF_900105395.1). Lineage (NCBI taxonomy): Bacteria > Bacillati > Actinomycetota > Actinomycetes > Kitasatosporales > Streptomycetaceae > Streptomyces > Streptomyces sp. TLI_053. The sequence continues at coordinate 6,090,033 of NZ_LT629775.1, read as the reverse complement.
GCCGACGGATAGCGTGGGTACCCGTCCTCGCACCGGAGGTGCCGCCCGCCGTGACTCCGCTCGGTCCGCCCGACCCGCCCGCCGCTTCCGGCCGGCGCCCGCTCGTACTCGCGGAGGAACTGGTCCTGCTCTGCACCGACCCGGACAGCGGCACCCTGCGGGTCTCCCGGGCCGGCTTCCAGCGGGCGGTCGCGGCCGCCGTGCTGGCCGAGCTGCTGCTGACCGGCGGCCTCGCGGTCGACGACCGCCGGATCACCGCGTTCCGCCCGGTCGGAGCGGGCGACGAGGTCACCGCCGGGGTGCTCGCCCGGCTGGAGCGGACCGGCAAGGGGCGTCGGCCCGGGCTGGACCGGGCCATCCGCCAGGTGCCCCGGGTGCCCGCGGTGCAGTCCTTCCGGGAGCGGCTGGTCGCGAGCGGGCACCTGACCCTCGAACACCGCCGGATCCTCCTGCTGCTGCCGTACCGCGCCTGGCCGCCGGTGCGCCCCACCGTCGGCGCCGAGATCGCCGAACGGATCACCGCCGCCCTGCGGGCTCCTTCCGGTCCGGGGGCCGGCTCCCCGGGAACCGTGCGGGACCAGTACCTGGCCGGACTGCTCTGGGCCGCGCAGCTGGACCGCCGGCTCTTCCCCGGCCGCGAGCACTCCGAGCTGCGGAAGTCCTTCCGGACGGTCGCCCGGGAGCAGCCGATCGCCCAGGCCCTGCGCCGGGTGGTCGGGTCGGACAACGCCGGCGGCGGCTGAGCGGCGGGAGGCGGACGCGGGGCCCGGTCGGCTTCAGCCCGGCCCGCGCGAGGTGTCCAGGACCGCCGAGGCCACCGCGTCCGGCCGGTCGAACATCAGCAGGTGCCCGGCCGGGGCGGTGCGCCGGTACTCCGCGCCCAGGAGTTCGGCGAGCCCCCGCTGGGCAGTCAGCCACTCCTCGGTCCGGGCGCCGCTCAGTCCGTCGTCGGCGGCGAGCACGGTCACCGGCAGGCCGGCCGGCAGTGGCGCGGTACGGCGCAGCGCGGCCAGTTCGGCGGCCATGTCCAGGTAGTGGGTGTTCTCCCGGAGCAGCGCCCGCAGCGACCGTCCGGTGCGGTAGCAGCGCCGGACCAGCGGCGCCGGGGCGAGGTCCTCGCGCCGCACCGTGGTGGCCCGGGCGACCGTGCGGCGCACGGTGGGCCCGAGCAGGTAGGGCACGGCGACGGCGGTGGCGGCCGCCGCGGTGGCGCGCGCCGCGAGGTCCCGCAGACCGGGGGCCGGGCGCGGCCGGGGATCGGGTTCGACACTGCCGTCCAGCAGGACCAGTCCGGCCGTCCGCGCGGGGTGCAGCCGGGCGAACGCCTCGGCGTGGAAGCCGGCCAGTGAGTGCCCGGCCACCGTGCAGCGCCCGGTCAGGCCCAGCGCGTCGAGGACGGCCCGGATCCGGTGCGCCTCCCCGGCGGCGGTCGGGACGGGCCGACCGGCCGGTTCCGGGGCGCTCAGACCGTAGCCGGGCCGGTCGAAGCGGACGACGGTGCGGTACGGGGTGAGGAAGGGGACCACGAGGTCCCAGTCGAACCAGCTGCTGCCGAGCCCGCCGGTGAGCACGCACACCGGCCCCAGGCCCTCGACCCGGACGTGCAGCGGGATGCCGTCGATCCGGACGAAGGCGGCCGGCGCCGGAGCGGACCGGGGGGCCGGCGGGCCCGCACCGCCGTCGGGACCCTCACGACCGCCCGGGCCGTCCGGGCCGTTCGGGTCCCCGGGGCCGCCGGCTCCGTTCGCGGTCGGGCCGCGAGCGCCGGTCATACCGGATCCCGTCGTTCGGTCCGGGAGGGTGCGGCCGCCGAGGCCCCGCCGGCGGCACCGGCAGCGCCGGTGCGGTCCGGCAGGCCGACGGCCGCCGCGAGCAGCGCGAGCCAGAGGGCGACCAGCAGCACCTGGAGCCGCTGGCCGGCGCCCAGCGCCCAGGTGCCGTGACCCGCCTCGAAGGCGGCGATCGCGCCCAGGCTCCAGCCGGTGGCGAGCACCTCGGCGCCCAGCAGCCACGGCCCGTACCGGCGCACCGGCGGCCAGCAGCCGTAGCGCCGGGCGGCGACGGTGAGCGCGGCCAGCCCGCCGAGCGCGCCGAGCATGGCCAGGCTGCTGGTCACGGCGTGCGCGGTGTGGGTGGCGGGGACGAGGCCCGCGGTCTCGCGGGCGGCGCACATCTCGTCGCTGGTGGGCGCGCAGCTCAGCGGCAGCCGGGAGTCGGCGGCGGTGGCCGCGCCGAACAGGGCGAGCGCGGCCCAGCCGCCCGCCGCCCAGGGCCGACGGCCGGGGCTCCCCCCGGCGGCCGGGGGTGCCGGGCGGCGGAGCCCGCGGACGGCGAGCGCGAGCAGGGCCGCCGCCAGCACCGCGAGTCCGGCCACCAGGTCGGTGGCCCGGAAGAGGCCGCCCAGCGGCTGGTCCTCGGCGGCGAGCTCGCTGATGTACGCCTGGACCGGGTCGAGCCCGGTACTGAGCACCACCTCCAGGACCCAGGCGGTGTACGCCACCGCGCTGAGCAGCAGCAGTGCGGCGACGGCCCGGACGGCGGCCTCCGGCCGGGCCGCGGCGGCGGTCGGAACGGACGTCGGGTTCGGCGTCGGGGCAGGAGTGCGCCGAGCGTTCCGGCGACCGGGGTGGGAGCTGGGCACAAATCCACCCTAGCCGTCGGCAAACTCCACCCCAACCGGGCGGAAACGGACAGACTGCGCCCGGTGACGTCCGGGTGGTTCGAGGCACCTTCGGAAGCGTGTATTGTTTTCCACGTCAGCAGGCGCCGCTAGCTCAGTTGGTTAGAGCAGCTGACTCTTAATCAGCGGGTCCGGGGTTCGAGTCCCTGGCGGCGCACCGACACCGGGGAGCCTCTCGTACACACGAGGGGCTCTCCGGCTTTTCGCTGCCCATTGACGTCCGATTTGTGTGTGATGTCGGTCTCGCTTCCCGTTGCGGTGGAGCCAACCGGCACCTTCGGCGCGTTCTGGGCTGTACACCGGAAAAGGGGCAAAGGCCCCCGACCGTCGACGGACCCGTCCGCGCGGGCCGGCCCTACGTGCCGCTGCCCCGCCCGGTGCACCCTCCCCGTCGCCCGCCCGCAGGAAAGGCCGCCGCTTTGTCCCGTAACGCCCCGAGCGGCGCGCCGCGCATCCGGAAGACCAAGGTCCGACGGCCCAGGCGCACCGGCTGGCGCCGGCTGATACCGACCTGGCGCCTGACCCTGGTGGGCCTGGTGGCCTCGGTCCTGCTCGGGGTCGGCCTGTTCGCCCTCGGCATCGCGCTGGTGAAGGTCCCGGACGCGCACGCGGCCGCGACCACCCAGAGCAACACCTGGCTCTACCAGGACGGCTCGGTGCTCGCCCGGACCGGCCAGACCAACCGGCAGAACGTCCCGCTGGACAAGGTCTCCCCCGCCGCGCAGCACGCGACCCTGGCCGCCGAGGACCGCAACTTCTACCACGAGGGCGCCGTCAACGTGCCCGGCATGGTCCGCGCCGCCGTCAACACCGCCAAGGGCGAGGGCACCCAGGGCGGCTCCACGATCACCCAGCAGTACGTGAAGAACACGTACCTGAACCAGCAGCAGTCGGTCACCCGCAAGGTGAAGGAACTCTTCATAGCGATCAAGGTGGACGCCACCGAGACCAAGGACGAGATCCTCTCCAGCTACCTCAACACCTCGTACTACGGGCGCGGTGCCTACGGCGTCCAGGCCGCCGCCCAGCAGTACTTCGGCGTCGACGCCGCGCAGCTCGACGCCGCCCAGGGCGCCTACCTGGCCACCCTGCTGAACGCCCCCAGCGCGTACGACGTCGCCACCGCCACCCCGGCGGGCAAGCAGAACGCGGTCAACCGCTGGAACTACGTGCTCGACGGCATGGTGAAGGAGGGCTGGCTGTCCGCCGAGGAGCGGGCCGCCACCGCCTTCCCCGAGGTCAAGGACCCGCAGGCGCAGCTCGGGCTGTCCGGCCAGGCCGGCTACCTGGTCAACGCCGCGACCGAGTACCTCACCACCAACCAGATCATCGGGGAGTCGGAGCTGGCCAAGGGCGGCTACACGATCAGGCTGACCGTCGACCCGACCCGCCAGCAGGCACTCCAGGACTCGGTGCAGGCCCAGCTGCACGACACCCTCAACCCGGACAAGCGGAAGAAGGACGCCGCCGTCCAGGCCGGCGCGGCCTCGGTGGACCCGAAGACCGGGGCCGTGGTGGCCCTGTACGGCGGGGTCGACTACACCAAGCACTACATCGACAACGCGACCAGGCGGGACTACCAGTCGGGCTCGACCTTCAAGGCGATCGCCCTGGCGGCGGCACTGGAGAACAACGCCAAGACCCAGTCCGGCCAGACCGTCACCCCGCGCACCGTCTACGACGGCACCAGCGAGCGCAAGGTCCGCGGCGGCAAGGGCCCCGCGTACGCGCCGCCGAACGAGGGCGACAAGAGCTACGGCCAGATCACCCTCCAGCAGGCCACCGACTGGTCGGTGAACTCCGCCTTCGCCCAGCTCGCCCAGGACACCGGGCTGGCGAAGGTGCGGGACACCGCGATCGCGCTCGGCCTGCCCAGCAACACCCCGTCCCTGGACGCGGTGGGCTCCATCCCGCTGGGCACCTCGACCCCCAGCGTGCTCGACATGGCCGGCGTGTACGCCACGCTGGACAACGGCGGCAAGCAGATCACCCCGTGGCTGGTGCAGTCGGTGGACCGCGAGGGCGAGCCGGTCGCACTGCCCGCCCACAAGACCACCCAGGCGGTCGGCGAGCAGACCGCGCGCCAGGTCACCTCGATGCTCCAGGGCGTGATCGCCGACCAGGGCGGCACCGGCTGGCGGGCGAAGGCGCTGGGCCGTCCGGCGGCGGGCAAGACCGGCACCACCGACGAGCACAAGGCGGTCTGGTTCGTCGGGTACACCCCGGAGCTGGTCACCTCGGTCGCGCTGTTCGGCCAGGACCCGGGCACCGGCGCCCAGGTCAGCCTGAGCGGCACCGGCGGGCTCGACGGCGCGGCGGGCGGCCAGTACCCCGCGCAGATCTGGACCGCCTACATGAAGGCGGCGCTCAAGGGCCAGCCGGTCGCCGACTTCCCCGCGCCCGCGGGTGCCGACGACTCGGGGCGCGGCGGCTGGGGCTCCTCCGGGGCCGGCGCCTCGCCCAGCCCCTCGGGCGGCGCGAGCTCCGCGCCGGCCGCCCCGGACGCGTCGGCGACGCCCTCCGGCGAGCCCTCGCCGCAGGCCGGCCAGGGCGGAACCGGCGGCTCCGGCGGAACGGGCGGGTCCGGCGGGTCGGGCGCCGGGTCGGAGCCCACCACCGCGCCGTCCGGCGGACCGACCACGGCTCCGCAGCCGAGCGGCGGCACCGGCGGCACGACCACCGTTCCGACCCAGCCGACGACGCCGCAGCCGACCGGCAGGCCGACCAGGACCCCGGCGCCGACCACCGCGCCCACCACGGCACCGACCACCGGCCCGACCACGGCACCGCAGCCGACCGGCGGCACCGGGGCGGACGTGGTCGCCGGGGCCGGCGCCGGCAGCTCCGGCCAGTAGCTCCGGCGAGTGGCTCCGGACGGTGTCACCGGCCGGCGACCCGGGGGCGACTCCGCGGGCACTCCGGCCGGTGACTCCGTTCCGCAGCGGAAGCTCACCCCGGGTGACGTGCAGGACCGAATAACGAAATGACCCCTTACCGAGATTGCGGTCCTACTGTCACAATTCGTCGGTGCACAGCTCGAAGCCCCCGCTCGGCCGCTCCTCCGGCCGGACCCTCGGTCTCACCCTCGCCCTCGTCTCCGCGATCGCCTTCGGCGGCTCCGGCACCGCGGCCAAGCCTCTGATCGAGGCCGGGCTGTCGCCGCTGCACGTGGTCTGGCTCCGGGTGACCGGCGCCGCCGTGGTCCTGCTGCCGCTGGCCTACCGCCACCGCGACGCCGTGCTGCGGCGGCCCGGCCTGCTGATCGGCTTCGGCCTGCTGGCCGTCGCGGGCGTACAGGCCTGCTACTTCGCGGCCATCTCGCGGATCCCGGTCGGCGTCGCCCTCCTGATCGAGTACCTCGGCCCGCCGCTGCTCATCGGCTACGTCCGGTTCGTCCAGCGCCGGCCGATCAGCCGGGGCGCGGCGATCGGCGCCGGCGTCGCGGTCGCCGGACTCGCCTGCGTGGTCGAGGTGTGGAACGGGCTGAGCTTCGACCTGCTCGGCGTGCTGTTCGCCCTCGGCGCCGCCTGCTGCCAGGTCGGCTACTTCGTGCTCGCCGACGCCGGCAGCCGGGGCGACCGCCCCGTCGACCCGATCGCCGTCAGCGCGTACGGCCTGCTGATCGGCTCGGTCGTGCTCACCGCCTTCACCCGCCCCTGGCAGGCGGACTGGAGCAAGCTCGGCGGGGACGTGGTGATGAACGGGCACACCCTGCCCGCGCTGCTCCCGGCCGCCTGGATGGTCCTGGTCGCGACCGTGCTCGCCTATCTGACCGGCGTCGTCGCCGTCCGCCACCTGTCGCCGCCGGTCGCCGGTGTGGTGGCCAACCTCGAGGCGGTGGTGGCGACCGTGCTGGCCTGGGTCCTGCTCGGCGAGCACCTCGGCCTGCCGCAGGTGACCGGCGGCCTGCTGGTGCTGGCCGGCGCCTTCGCGGCCCAGGCGAGCAAGCCCGCCGCCGTGGAGATCGCGGGAACGGCGGAGACGTCCGGCAAGGGCGGCGAGGACGTGGACCGCGCTGCGGTCCCGGCGGGCGCGACCGCGCTCGGCGAGCGGCTCGCGCGGGCCGCCGGGGCCGGGACGGGCAAGGCCCTGGAGAAGGAGCGGTAGCCAGGGGAGCCTTGGGCACCCGTACAGGGCCGGGGCCCGGGCACTCCCGGTCGGATCAGCGGCCGACCCAGCCGAACCAGTCGAGGTGACCGAGCGGCCACACCACGGCCGACACCGGACCGACCACGTTGTCCACCGGCACCGCGCCCCCGCCCGGGCCCCGCTGGTGGTACCGGGAGTCGGCGGAGTCGCTGCGGTGGTCGCCCTCGACCCAGACGTGGCCCTGCGGCACCGTCACCGGACCGAAGTCCAGACCGGCGCAGGAGTCGTCCCCGGGGTGGAGATACGGCTCGTCGACCTGGGCACCGTCGACCGTCAGCGTGGTGCCCGAGCACTGCACGGTCTGCCCGCCCGTCGCGATCACCCGCTTGACCAGGTAGTTGTCGTCCTTCGGCGGCACCAGGCCGACGAAGGAGAGCGCCGAGCCCAGCGCGTCGGTCAGCGGATTCCCGTCGCTCGCCTGCGGCGGCAGCCAGCCCCCCGGGTCCTTGAACACCACGGGCTGGCCCGGCTCGGGCTTCCAGCCGGTCAGCGGGGCGAGCTTGTTGACGCCGACCCGGTCACCGATCCGCAGGGTGTTCTCCATCGAACCGGAGGGGATGGTGAACACCTGGAACAGACAGGTCTTGATCAGCAGCGCGACCACCAGGCCCACCGCCGCCATGGCCGGGATCTCGATCCACCACGGGCGCGGCCGGCGCCCCCGCCGGCCGTTCTTCGGCGACCTGCTCCGGCGCCCCTCCGCCGCCCGGCGGGCCCGCCGGGCCTCGGCCCGGCCCCCGACCGGGGCACCCGGGGCGGCGGCCCCGGCCCCGGCATCGCCGCCGTGCGTGTCCGGCAGGTTCACCGCCATCGTCGCTGCTCCACTCTCCGGCTGCGGGGGAACCCGCACGCTACGCCAATCGGGGATCCAGGCGAAATCGGGCTTTTACCCGTGCCCGACATCCCCGTGCCCGACATCCCCGGGCCGGCGGCGACGGCGACTCCGCCCCACGGCTGCGGCGGCTCCGGCCCGCAGCGCCGACGGCCCCGGCGCACGGCTCCGCCCCACGGCTGAGGCGGCTCCGGCTCCCGGTCGGCGGAGCGGGCCGCGAGGGCCGTCAGACCGCGTCGTTCCCGCCGGTCACGGCGTCGCTCGCGATGGCCTCGTGGTGGCGGATGACCTCGGCGATGATGAAGTTGAGGAACTTCTCGGCGAACACCGGGTCCAGGTGCGCGCCGGCGGCCAGCTCGCGCAGGCGCTTGATCTGGGCGCGCTCGCGGGCCGGATCGGCCGGGGGGAGCTTGTGCTCGGCCTTGAGCCGGCCGACCCGTTGGGTCGCCTTGAAGCGCTCGGCCAGCATGTGGACCACCGCGGCGTCGATGTTGTCGATGCTCTCGCGCAGGCTGGTCAGCTCGGCCCGCACGGCGTCGTCGACCCCCTCGGGCAGTCCGGCGTCGGGGGTCGTGGGGTGGTCCGTCATCGGGCAGGCTCCGCGGCTCTCTCGGTCTTGCGCCCGGCCGTCCGGCGGCCGGGCCCGGGCCCGGGCAAATCTAACAGGGCGCCCGACGTCGGCCCGCACCATTTGGCCGATCGGTCCACGATATGGACGGCACACGGACCGACCGCCGGACGCCGCCCCGAGCTGCCCCGGCCCGCCCGCCCGGGGCCGGGCCCGGGCGGACGGGCGAGGGATTTTCGGACTCGACGGGCCGGGGCGCTACTTGTGGCAGGCCCCGGACCTGCACGTAGGCTGGGGCGCGGCAGGACCGGACGTGACGAACCAGCAGTTCCTCATTTTTCGACGGAGGTACCGATCGTGGCAACCACTCGCACCGCCCGCACCGCTTGGGAAGGCAACCTGCTCGACGGCAAGGGCCAGGTGGCGTTCGCGTCGTCCGGCATCGGCGAGTTCCCGGTGTCCTGGCCGGCCCGCGCCGAGGCCCCGAACGGCCTGACCAGCCCGGAGGAGCTCATCGCCGCCGCGCACTCCGCCTGCTACTCGATGGCGCTGTCGCACGGCCTGGCGGGCGCGGGCACCCCGCCCACCAAGCTCGACACCCAGGCCGACGTGACCTTCCAGCCGGGCACCGGCATCACCGGCATCCACCTCACCGTGGTCGGCGAGGTGCCCGGGCTGGACGAGGCCGGCTTCCTGGCCGCGGCCGAGGACGCCAAGGCGAACTGCCCGGTGAGCCAGGCCCTGACCGGCACCACCATCACGCTGTCGGCCTCGCTGGCCGGCTGACCGTCCGGTTCTCCCGCTCCTCCCGCTCCTCGGCCCCGGTGGGGCGCGCGTTCGGCGCTCCGCCGGGGCCCGGGGGCGCATTGCTGGAGCACGCGCCCTCGGTGCACATCATGTGATGTGTACCGGGGGCGTCCGCATGTATCGCCGCACTTGCCCCCAAAGCCGACGAATCACCCTGGCGGCGGTCACCGCGCGTTGCCGCCGCGTCCTATGATCGGCCGCAGCACCCTGTTCTCACGGTTCCTCAGGCGGGCTTCGGCCCGGCCCGCTCCGTCCCGAGCGTTCCGCCGCGCCGCCCGCCCCCAGGAGCCCCGGCAGGGTGCGGAGCCGGCCGCCGCAGTCGGGTGACCGGCCGGACCAGCGTCAAGCGTCAGCAGCGGACGGGAGCATGCCGTGCCGGGCCAGAACGAGGGGGCCGACGCTCACCACCCCGGCGTGCGGCACGGGGAGCCACGGGCGCAGCACCGCCTCGCACCGCCCGCCGCCCGCCCCGTCGGCGGCGGCGTCACCAACGGCACCAACGGCACCGTCGCGGGCGCCACCGCCGGCACCACCCAGGCCGTCCTGGACGCCGTGACCGGCGACGCCCCGCTCTGCCCGACCTGCTCGCGGCCGCTCTCCGACGACACCCACCGGACGGCGGACGGCGACCCCGGCACCGGGACCCCGGAGCCGGGAGCAGCCACCGCCGAGGACGGGAACCCGCTGCCGACCGACCTGCGGGTGAGCGAGGCCCGGCTGCGGGCCGCCTTCTGGGACGCCGGCATCGGCATGGCCCTGATCGACCCCGAGGACCGGATCATCGAGGTCAATCCCGCCTTCGCCGCGCTCACCGGCCGCACCGTCGGCGAACTGGCGCAGACCCACATCCACGAGATCGTCGACCCCGAGGGCATGCCGCACCGGCTCTTCCCGGCCCTCGTCCACGGCGAGCGCGACCGGCTCCGGATCGAGAAGCAGCTCAAGCACCGCGAGGGCCGGACGGTCTGGAGCAAGGTGACCGTCTCGCTGATCCGGGACGCCGCGGGCGGGCCGCTCTACACGCTCGCCCTGGTCGAGGACATCACCGAGCAGCGCCGGCTCGGCGACCGGCTGGAGTACCAGGCCCTGCACGATCCGCTGACCCGCCTGCCCAACCGGACGTACTTCTTCGAACGCCTCGACGCCGCCTGCCTCACCGCCGACCGGTCGACGGGGCCGCTGCCGGCTCCCCCGCCCCCGGCCGCCGCGGAGGGGGACGGGGACGGGACGGACGGCCCCCGGGTCGGTGTCTGCTACCTGGACCTCGACGGGTTCGCCGCGATCAACGAGACGCTCGGCCACCACATCGGCGACCAACTGCTGATCGCCGTGGCCACCCGGCTGCGGCGCGGCTTCTCCGCGCACGGCACCCGGATGGTGGCGCGGATGGGCGGCGACGAGTTCGCCGTCCTGGTGACCGACAGCCGCGGCAGCGACCAGCTGACCGACCTGGCCGCCCGGATCCTCGAAGCCCTGGAACGGCCCTTCGACGTGGCCGGCCACCGCCTGGTGGTCACCGCCAGTGTCGGCGTCGTCGAGCGCTCCGTGCAGGAGACCACCCCCACCGACCTGGTCAAGGACGCCGACGCCACCCTGTACTGGTCCAAGGCCGACGGCCGGGCCCGGTGGACCCTCTACGACCCCGACCGGGGCGCCCACCAGCTGACCCGCCAGCTGCTCGCGACCGCGCTGCGCCCGGCGCTGGAGCGCGGCGAGTTCACCATCGAGTACCAGCCGCTGGTCGGCCTCGCCGACGGTGCCGTGCACGGCGCCGAGGCCCTGGTCAGATGGCGCCACCCCCGCTACGGCACGCTCTCGCCGGACCGCTTCATCCCGCTCGCCGAGGAGTCCGGGGCGATCGTGCCGCTCGGCAAGTGGGTGCTGGAGGAGTCCTGCCGCCAGGCCCGGCGCTGGCTCACCGAGTTCCCGGAGACCGAGACCTTCGTGAGCGTCAATCTGGCCGCCCGCCAGATCTGGGACTCCGACGTGGTCGCCGACGTCGCCCAGGCCCTCGAACGCACCGGGCTGCCGGCCCGGCTGCTGCAGCTGGAGATCACCGAGAGCGCGCTGCTCGGCCCCGGCGGCCGCCCGCTCCAGGCGCTCCAGGCGCTCGCCGACATGGGCGTCCGGATCGCGATCGACGACTTCGGGACGGGCTACTCGAACCTCGCCTACCTCTCCCGGCTCCCGGTGCACGTACTGAAGCTGGACGGCACCTTCATCGAGGGCTTCCGCGACCCCTCCCCGACCGGCTCCCGGGCGGAACTCCCCGGTTCCGGCGCGCGGCGGAGCGACGCGGACGAGCAGATCGTCGGCGCGATGGTGCAGCTCGCCCACACCCTCGGCCTGACCGTGACGGCCGAGGGCATCGAGAGTGCCGCCCAGGCCGAACGGCTGCGGCTCACCGGCTGCGACACCGCCCAGGGCTGGTACTTCGCCCGCCCCGGCGAGGCGGAACTCGTCGCGGCCATACTCCGCGACAACCGGGACGGACGGGCCGCCCGGGCCCGGCGCGACGACCGCGAGAACCGGGGCGGGCGGGACGGCGGGGGCGCCCACCGGTCGGTCGGGGCAGGCCCGGACGGCCGGGAGGCGCCGGCGGCCCGGGTGGCCCGGGGCTGACTCCGGTCAGCCGGCCGAGGCCCGGGCGCCGGTCAGGCCGTAGGCCTCGGCGATCAGCCCGTAGGAGCGCAGCCGCGCCTCGTGACCGTGGATGTGCGAGGTCACCATCAGCTCCTCCACCCCGGTCCGCTTGCGCAGCGCCTCGAGCCCGTCGGCCACCTCGCCCGGCGAGCCCAGCACGACATTGCCGAGCCACTCGTCGACGAAGTCCGCCTCCGCCGGGCTGTACGGGTAGGACTCGGCCTCCTCCGGGGTGGGGATGGGGCCCGGGTTGCCGCGGCGCAGCCGGAGCATGCCGAGGGCCGCCGAGCGGGCGAGGCGGCGGGCGGTGTCCCGGTCGTCGGCCGCGACCGCGCCCACCCCGATCAGCGCGTACGGCTCGTCGAGCACGGCGGAGGGGCGGAACTCCGAGCGGTAGAGGTCGAGGGCCGGGAGGGTGTTGACGCTGCTGAAGTGGTGCGCGAAGGCGAACGGCAGCCCCAGCCGGCCGGCCAGCTGGGCGCTGAAGCCGGAGGAACCGAGCAGCCAGATCGGCGGCCGCCCCTCGCCCTTCGGGACGGCGGTCAGCCGGGAGTAGGCGTGCTCGGCCGGGAAGCTGCCGTCGAGGAAGTGGGTCAGCTCCGCGAGCTGGCGGGGGAAGTCGTCGGCACCCTCGCCGAGGCCCCGGCGCAGCGCCCGGGCGGTGGCGGCGTCGGTGCCGGGGGCGCGGCCGAGGCCGAGGTCGATCCGACCCGGGTGGAGGGCTTCGAGCAGGCCGAACTGCTCGGCGATCGCCAGCGGGGCGTGGTTGGGCAGCATCACGCCGCCCGAACCGAGCCGCAGGGTGGTGGTGTGGGCGCCGAGGTGGGCCAGCAGGACGGCCGGGGTGGAGCTGGCGACACCGGGCATGCCGTGGTGCTCGGCCACCCAGAAGCGGTGGTAGCCCCACTCCTCGGCGCTGCGGGCCAGGGTGGTGGTCGCGGCGAGTGCCTGCGCCGGTGTGTGGCCGACCCCGACGGTGGCCAGGTCGAGAATCGACAGCGGGGCGGGCGCCGTTCCCCGGGCCGTGCCGCGGACCGCGTCCGGGACGGGCGCCGCGCTCCCGTCCTCCCGCTGCTCCGCCCGCCTGTCCTCGGTCGTCATACCGTCCGTCCTCCTGGCCGTGGTCGTTCCGTCCGCCGGTGCGGTGCACCGGTGCCGGCCACCGGGTCGGCCGGTGCCGGCGCCGGTGCCGACAGTGGTCAACCCCGGCGGCGGTCCCCCTTGTTCCCCGCCCCGGATCCGGCCGGGCCCCCGGCGACCCGTTCGCGAACGCCAGTCCCGTCCGCCGCAGGAGGTCCCCGGGGACCCGGCCCCGGTTGACGCAGAGCCAGCGGACGAACACCCGTGGCGACTTCACGCCAGCGCGGGAAGTCGCCAGCCCGAGGGCTCGCGGGCGGTGTCCGGCGTCCGGCAGGCTTGGTTCCCGGCGGATCACCCAACCGGATCCGCACTCACCAGCAAGATCGTCGGGCTGGACCAGCGCCGACCGATCCCCGCGAGCCCCTGGAGCGGCACCCCGCCCCGGGGGCTCGTGCCATTGCGGAACCGCGCCGCCCCGAACCCTCGTCGCTCAGGACCCTCGTCACCCCGGACCCTCGTCACCCCGGACCGGCCCGGGCGGGTTCGGGCCTGTGAGGCCCGACACCTGTGAGCCGCCGCACAACCGGGGTGCTTCATGGCATGAAAAGTCGAGACGCTAGCGTTGTCCCTTGCAACCACTGCTCCCCCGGGCAGCCTGGCGGGAGGAAGCTCATGGACATCGCGACACTGGCCGGATCCTCGTGGATCTGCGCCCTGGCGCTCTGCGCCGTGCTCGGCGACGCCTTCCTCCCCTTCATCCCGAGCGGGACGCTCGTCATACTCGCCGTGCTCAAGACTGCGCAGATAGACGGCGCGCCCGTACTGCTCGGGCTGGGCGTGGCCACCGCCTCCTTCCTCGGCGATCTGCTGCTGCTCCAGCTGGCCCGGCGCGGCGCGCCCATGGTCAACCGGCGGCTCGAGCACCGGCCGAAACTCGCGGCGAGCGTGACCCGGGTCCAGCAGGCGCTGGACGGGCGCACCACCCGGGCGGCGGCCGTCATGGTCGTGGTCGCCCGGTTCGTTCCCGCCGGGCGGACCGTCCTCGATCTGGCCATCGGCCACTCCCCCGCGCACCCCCATCGCTTCCTGCGCTGGTCGGCGCTGGCGGCGATGATCTGGGCGGCCTACATCGTGACCCTGGGCTGGCTCAACAGCCACTGGTTCGACACCGCCTGGCTGAGCCTCGCGGTCTCCTGCACCGCGGCCACCGCGGTGAGCACCGCCATCGCCCGCATCGTGCGCCGCAACCGCCGGCTCTCGCTGGGCTGACGCCGCGACGGCACGCCCCTCGAATCGGGCGAAGCGTCACAGGACGGCAACAGAAGACATTTCTTCGCATCCCGTACGGGCGTACCGAGCGTGTTCATGTTCGGCGACCCCCCGGGCTCCTTGGTGACCCGTGTGTTCGCATGCAATCCCAACGACGGATAATCACTCAATTGTCCTAATTGACTGATACGGGCGCGGCCACGGCCACCACCCGGTCCGGACGAACCCAGGGGAGACGATGGGCAGCATCTCGCGCAGGACCGTGCTCACAGCCACCGCCGCGACCGCGGCCCTCGGAGCGGTGACGGCCTGCTCCGGGGGCGGCTCGGGTTCGGCCTCCGCCTCCGGCTCCGGTTCGGGCCCCGCCCCGGCCCCCACCACCGGCGGCGCGAGCACCGGAACCGGCGCCACCCCGAGCGGCACCCCGACCAAGGGCAAGCCGATCGGCGACGGCTCGACCTCCGACACCGGCCCCCAGCCGAACCAGCCCAAGCCGGAGAAGCTCAAGCCCGGCGAGCGCCCGCCGCAGTTCGTGGTGTTCTCCTGGGACGGCGCCGGAGCGACCGAGGACGGCCAGTTCCCCCGGTTCCTCAAGCTCGCCGAGGAGCACAAGGCCGCGATGACCTTCTTCCTCTCCGGCATATACACCCTGCCCAAGGGCAGGTCCGAGCTGTACCACCCGCCGCTGCACTCGGTCGGCGCCTCCGACATCCCCTACCTGTCGGACGGCGCGGTCAAGAACACGATCAAGCTCGTCAGCCAGGCCTGGCTGGCCGGCCACGAGATAGGCACCCACTTCAACGGCCACTTCTGCTCGACCCGGCCGGACGGCAACGGCGTCAACAAGTGGTCCCCCGACGACTGGAAGAGCGAGATAGACCAGGCCGTCGGCTTCGTCACCCAGTGGCGGACCAACACCGGCTTCACCGACGTCGACCCGCTGCCCTTCGACTACAAGAAGGAACTGATCGGCGGCCGCACCCCGTGCCTGGAGGGGCAGAAGGCCCTGCTGCCGACGGCCGCCGCCCTCGGCTGGAAGTACGACGCCAGCTCCTCGGGCGGCCAGCAGATCTGGCCCCAGAAGGTGCAGGACGGCAAGGTCTGGGACCTCCCGCTGCAGAGCATCCCGTTCCCCGGGCACACCTTCCAGGTGCTCTCGATGGACTACAACATCCTGGCCAACCAGTCGAAGGTCACCAACGGGGACCCGGCCAAGTTCAACGACTGGCGCACCCAGGCCAGGGACTCCTACCTGGCCGGCTTCGACCGCGCCTACAACGGCAACCGCGCGCCGTTCTTCATCGGCAACCACTTCGAGCAGTGGAACGGCGGCATCTACATGGACGCCGTCGAGGAGACCCTCAAGACGATCGCGGGCAAGCCCGAGGTCCGGCTGGTCTCGTTCAAGCAGCTGGTCGAGTGGCTGGAGGTCCAGGACCAGTCCACCCTGCGCAAGCTGCGCACCCTCAACGTGGGGCAGGCGCCGGCCGGCGGCTGGGAGTCCTTCCTCGGCACGGCCGGCTAGGGGTTGTCTGACAATTCCCGCCGCGCGGACGTCCGGCCGCCGCCTACCCCGTGGCGGCGGCCGTCGCCAGGCCGAGCGCGTACGGGAGCCAGAACTCGCCCGCCCGGGGCTCGCCCCGGGCGCACTCGCCGTCCGACTCGCCCGGGTTCTTGATCCAGAGGAAGGCGTCGACCCCGGGCTGCCCGGTCTCCGTGGTGGGCGGCGTGCCGAGCGCGCGGCCGGGCGGGTTGCACCACGCCTCCGCACTCAGCGGGCCGTTGCCGTTGCGGCTGGTGTCGACGACGAAGTGCTTGCCGTCCAGCAGGGCGGACAGCTGGGCCCCGTACGCGGTGGCGCGGTCGGTGGCGTAGAAGTTGGAGACGTTCAGCGCGAAGCCGTCGGCCGCCGCGACCCCGGACTTGCGCAGGGCCCCGGCCAGGGCCGCCTGGTCCTGCACCCAGCCGGGGTTGCCCGCGTCCAGGTAGACCCGCACCTGCGGACGCTTCTTCAACTCCTGGACGGCGAAGGCCAGCAGGCCGTAGCGCTCGGCGGCGGCATCGCCCTTGACCCCGCAGGCGTCCAGGGTGTGCGCGACCGCGTCGGGCTCCAGCACCACCCAGGCCCGGCGGTCACCGAGCGCCTCCGCGATCCCGGTGACCCAGTCCCGGTACGCGGCCGCGTCGGTGGCTCCGCCGGCCGAGTAGAGACCGCAGTCCCGGTGCGGGATGTCGTACGCGACGAAGACCGGTGTCCGGTCGGCCTCGGCCGCGCGCCGGCTCACCTGCTCGGCGGTGCCCCGGGCGGCCCCGTCGGTCAGCCACTGCGAGGAGGGCCGGGCGGCGATCCGCAGCAGGGTGTCCGCCTCCGTCGTCCGGCCCTGGCCGCGCAGCGCGGTCACCTGCTGGGCGGCGGCGGTCCGGTCGGAGACGTAGAAGGTCTGGCCGGGGAGCTGCGGCGGGGCGCCGGGTGCCGGCCCCCCGGGCGCGACCGGCGCGGGCACCTCGGGTGTCGCGGGCACCGTGGCCGGCGCTCCCGCTCCTGTCGGACTCCCCCCGGCGCCGCAGCCCACGGCCCCCGCCACGAGCCCCAGCAGGACCGCCCCCACGGCCGCCCGGAATCCAGCCCCTCGCCCGACTCGGCGCACGTACCGCCCCTCCCAGCCCCGGTCCGGTGACCAGGTCGTCCGGCCCCAGCTTCGCACACCGGGCACCGCCCGCCGTCCACCGGAAGGTGAACGGCGGGCGGCCGGAGGCGAGGAGACGACCCATCAGCAGCGGGCCGGCCGGAACGCCTCCGCGGGGCCCTACTCAGGCCTGCTTGAGGTCCGGGATCCGCCAGTCGATCGGGTCGACCCCGAAGCCCTCCAGCGCGGTGTTGATCTGCGAGAACGGGCGGCTGCCGAAGAACAGCTTGGCGGACAGCGGCGACGGGTGCGCGCCCTGGACCACCACGTGCTTCCCGGTGTCGATCAGCGGGAGCTTCTTCTTGGCGTAGTTGCCCCAGAGCACGAAGACCACCGGCTCCTCGCGCTCGCTGACCGCCTTGATCACCGCGTCGGTGAACTTCTCCCAACCCTTGGCCTTGTGCGAATTGGCCTCGTGCGCCCGGACCGTGAGCACCGCGTTGAGCAGCAGCACGCCCTGCTCGGCCCAGTGCATCAGGTAGCCGTTGTCCGGCGCCGGAACGCCGAGGTCGGCGTCCAGCTCCTTGAAGATGTTGCGCAGCGAGGGCGGCGTCCTGGTGCCGGGCAGCACCGAGAAGCTCATCCCGTGGGCCTGGCCGTCGTCGTGGTACGGGTCCTGGCCGAGCACGAGCACCCGGACCTTCTCGTACGGCGTGGCCTCCAGTGCGGAGAACTCCTGCCCGCTCGGCGGGAAGACCTGGTGCTCCGCGCGCTGGGCCGCCACGAAGGCCGCCAGCTCGGCGAAGTACGGCTTCTCCGTCTCGGCGCCCAGCACCTCCCGCCAGGACTCCGGCAGCTCCAGACCGGCTCCCGATTCCGCCCCGCCCACGTTCGCCTCGACCGTGTCCGTCACGACGACATCTACCTCCCACCGGACGGCCGCTCACCGCGGCACCGCCCCGACCTGCGGGCATATCGCGCCCCTCGCGCCGTACGCCCTCTTTCACCCCGAACGCTACACAGGCCCACCGACAACCGGGTCCCCGACCGCTTCGCCGGAGGGCTTCCGGGCCCTTTCCGCGGCACCTTCCGCGGCCGGTTCCGCGCCCGGTTCAGCGCCCCGTTCGCCGACCGCCTCCGCCGCCGCGGCCCGGGCCACCAGGACGTGCTCGACCACGTTCAGCGTCACCAGCACCACCGCGAGCGCCACCAGCGCGGCGAGCGCGGGCCAGCGCACCATGGCCGGGGCGAGCGCCAGCACCACGGCCGCCGCCACGACCCGGGTGGTCGCCACCGAGCGGAACATCATCCACCGGGTGTAGCCGAAGGTCAGCAGGTAGAGCCCGCAGCCCCCGTACAGCAGGCCCACCGACCCCGCCCCGAGCGCCCGGCGGGGATCCGCGACCGTCTCGCCGATGCCCACCGCCACCGCGATCACCGCGGCCGCCAGCGCCAGGTGCCCGTACTGGAAGACCCGGCGGACCATGTCCCGGCGCGAGTCGGCGACGGTGACGGCGTGCCGCATGGCGTCGGCCGCGAACACGAAGTACTGCCACCAGAGCCCGGCCGAGATGGTGAACGCGGCCGTGACCGCGACGAGTTCGGCCGCGTCCAGCCGCACCGCCGCCGCGCTCGCGCCGATCCCGACGATCGACTCGCCGAGCGCGACCAGCAGGAACAGGGCGAACCGCTCCGGCATGTGCGAGGGGTGGTAGGCGACCTTCGCCAGCTTGTTGCGGAACACCACCGGCCCGGCCAGGTCGCAGAGCGCCGCCAGCCCCCAGAGCAGGACCCGCGGCCCCTCCGGCAGCAGCCCGCCCGCCACCAGCAGCGGCCCGCTGACCAGCACCCCGACCCCGTACGGCCCGCGCCAGACCCCCGGGATCCGGGCCAGCAGGAGCAGCAGCACCACCCGGGCCGCCCAGTACCCGGCACCGAGCAACACGCCCCGGTTCCCGTACGCGCCGGGCACCGCGAGCGCCATGACCAGGCCGGTGAACCCGACCGCCAGGATGCCCAGCCGGTCGCGCGGGGTGTCCACGTCGCGGATGTTGGCCTGCACGGTGGTGCCGACCCAGCACCAGTAGACCGGGACGAACACCACCAGCGCCTGCACGATCCCGAGCGGGTCGTGGTGGTGGTGCAGCAGTCCGGAGACCTGGGTGATCGCGAAGACGAAGATCAGGTCGAAGTACAGCTCGGCCCAGGTGACCCGCTTCTCCGGCAGTTCCCCGGCCCGCTGTTCGTCCGCCCGTTCCCCCTCCGGCCGTTCCCCCTCCGCCCGGCTCTCCTCCGGCTCCTTCGCGCCCGGCCGTCTCCCCTCCGACCGCTCCCCCGTCCGGACCGCCGATTCCTCGGCCCCCGCCGGAAGCTCCCCCGTGGTGCTCATCCGCCCCTCCTCGGTGCACACAGCGAACGGGCCCGCCCAGGACATCGACCGATGCGGGGCCCGCGACAGCAGTGCAGAGGCTAGACCAGCCCGCGCCGGCCCACCGCCCCGGTCCACCGGTCGTCGGGCCCTAGGGGCAGCGGCCCGGGACGACTAGGCTGATCGTCGTTGGGGCAGCCATTGGCGCCCGGCCGGCCGCTGGTGTCCGGTCCGGTGCGATTTTCGAACCATCGCAAGACCTAGGAGACACCACCGTGGCAGACCGCAAGCCCATCGACACCTGGCTGACCGACATGGACGGGGTCCTCATCCACGAGGGCGTGCCGATCCCCGGCGCCGATGCCTTCATCAAGCGGCTGCGTGAGTCCGGCAAGCCGTTCCTGGTGCTCACCAACAACTCCATCTACACCCAGCGCGACCTGCACGCCCGGCTCTCCCGGATGGGCCTGGACGTCCCCGCCGAGCACATCTGGACCTCCGCGCTGGCCACCGCGAAGTTCCTCTCCGACCAGCGCCCGAACGGCACCGCGTACGTGATCGGCGAGGCCGGACTGACCACCGCGCTGCACGACGTCGGCTACGTGCTCACCGACACCGACCCCGACTTCGTCGTCCTCGGCGAGACCCGGACGTACTCCTTCGAGGCCATGACCAAGGCCGTCCGCCTGATCAACGACGGCGCCCGGTTCATCGCCACCAACCCGGACGAGACCGGCCCGTCGGCCGAGGGCGCGCTCCCCGCCACCGGCTCGGTCGCCGCCCTCATCACCAAGGCCACCGGTGTGGAGCCCTACTTCGTCGGGAAGCCCAACCCGCTGATGATGCGCGCCGGCCTGAACGCCATCGGCGCCCACTCCGAGCGGAGCGCGATGATCGGCGACCGGATGGACACCGACATCGTCTCGGGCATGGAGGCCGGCATGTCGACCTTCCTGGTGCTCACCGGCCTCACCCTGGCCAGTGAGGTGGAGCGCTTCCCGTACCGGCCGACCCAGGTGGTCGACTCGATCGCGGACCTGGTCGACCTGATCTGACGGCCGGTCAACGGCCTTCGCCACCAGGGAACCCCGAGGGCCCTCCCGCGCCGAGCGCGGGAGGGCCCTCGCCGCGGCGGCGGCCGGCCGGACCGGGCCGGCCGCCCCTCAAGGGCTCCTTAAGCCGCCCCTAACCGCACCGATGCCCCCTCGACGGCGTGGCCGGCCCGGTTAACGTGAGCGCCACGCCGGGTCCCCCGCACCGGCCCCGGCGGCCACCACCGTCGGTCTCCACAAGGGTCTGCCGCCGCCGCGCCCCCCACCGCGGCGGCGGCAACACCCCCGCCCGTCGGCCCACCGTTCGCCCGTCGGTCTCCCGCGCCGGACCGGACGCTCCGGGTCCGGCGCCGAAACCGGGGCCGACCGGGCACACCGTGGTTGAGTAGGGCGCATGACCACCTCCGCGCGCCCCGCCGCCCCCGGAGCTCCCGGCTCCCGCCCGCCCTTCCGCGTCGGTCTGATCGGCTACGGCCTGGCCGGCTCCGCCTTCCACGCGCCCCTGATCGCCACCACCCCCGGACTCCGGCTCGCCGCGGTGGTCACCGCCAACCCCGACCGCCGCGCCCAGCTCCGGCAGGAGCACCCGGACGCCCACGCCGTCGACACCCCCGAGCAGTTGCTCGCCGACCCCGACGCGCTCGACCTGGTCGTCATCGCCTCCCCCAACCGCACCCACGCCCCGCTCGCCCGCGCCGCGCTGCGGGCCGGGCTCGCCACCGTCGTCGACAAGCCGCTCGCCGCCACGGCCGCCGAGGCGCGCGAGCTCTGCGAACTCGCCGGATCGACCGGCACCCTGCTCACCGTCTTCCAGAACCGCCGCTGGGACGGCGACTTCCTCACCGCCGCCCGCCTCGTCCGCGAGGGCGCGCTCGGCCGGGTGCACCGCTTCGAGTCCCGCTTCGAGCGGTTCCGGCCCAAGCCCAAGCCCGGCTGGCGCGAACTCGCCGACCCGGCCGAGGTCGGCGGCACCCTCTACGACCTCGGCAGCCACCTCGTCGACCAGGCGCTCACCCTCTTCGGGCCGGTCGACACGGTGTACGCGGAGATCGACGTGCGGCGCGACGGCGCGGTGGTCGACGACGACGCCTTCCTCGCCCTCACCCACGCCAACGGCACCCGCTCCCACCTGTGGACCAGCGCGATCACCCCGCTCGTCGGCCCCCGACTGCGGGTCCTCGGCGACGCCGCCGGATACGTCAAGCCCGGCATGGACCCCCAGGAGGCGGCCCTCCGGACCGGCCTGCGCCCGGACGGCACCCTGCCCTGGGGCGCCGACGACCCCGCCCAGTACGGCACCCTCGGCACCGACGGGTCCACCACCCCGCTGCCCACCGACCCCGGCGACTACCCCGCCTTCTACGCGGGCGTCGCCGCCGCCCTGGACGACCCCGGCACCCCGCCCCCGGTCGACCCGCGCGACGCCGTCGCCACCCTGACCGTCCTGGAGGCCGCCCGCGCCTCGGCCGCCACCGGGACCACCGTGCGGCTCGAAAACGTTCCCGCCTGAGCCCGCTCGGCCGCCCGCGCCCCCGCATCGGGTGCGGGCAGCCGGTCGCGGCCGGCCGATGGGGCGGGCCGACGGGGCGGCTCAGATCCCGATGACCTCGACCGCCGAGCCCAGCCCCTTGAAGTCCGAGATGTTGCGCGTGTACAGCGGCAGCCCGTGCGCGGAGGCGATCGCGGCGATCATCAGATCGATCCGCCGCGGGCGCGGCTGCCGGCCGGCCGCGATCGTCAGCGTCACCAGGGTCCCGTAGCGGGCGGCGGCGGCCCCGTCGAAGGGCAGCGGCTCGAAGTCCGCCATCGCCGCACCCAGCACCTCCAGCCGGGCCGCCCGGCTCACCGGGTCACGGGCCATCGACACGCCCTGCTGCAGCTCCGCGAAGGTGATCGCGGTCAGCTCCGGCACCGCCGGCAGGTCCGCCGGACTCAGCAGTGCCAGGTCGATGTAGACACACGTGTCCAGCACCCCGGCGGGCCGCCGCCGGGGCGCCCGCCGCCGCTCAGCCACGCGGCCGCTCGAACGGGTCGCCGTCCTCGTCCCCGACCAGTTCCTCCGGCCCGAAGTACTCCTCGGACTCCTTGCGCATCTGCTGGTAGTCCACCCGCGGCAGCTTCACGTGCCGCGCCACCAGTTCCTCGGCCGTGAGCCGCCGGCGCCCCGCCACCGGCCGCAGCTCCGCGACCTCGACCCCGTTCCTGGTGATGTGGAAGATCTCCCCCGCCTCCACCGCGTCCATCACCGCGGCGGAGTTGTTCCGGAACTCCCGCTGGGTAATCGTCTTCATGCTCTCCAAGGTAGCCCCGCGTAGCACCCGCGGCTACACCTCGCGCACGGATCCGCCGGAAAACCGCCGGCCCGGACCGGCCACCGCGTTACCGTACGGAGACGACCAATCACGCCGGGGGGCAACGACCATGGCCGACAGCACCGAGGCGCGGCGGAATCCGTGGCTGTACGGCCAGGACGGCCCGCCACCCGGCCCGCTCCGGCCGGCCGCCGGACCGGGCCCCTGGGCCGCCGGCCCCTCCGCCGGCGCCCCCGTCCACGTCGAACCCGCCGCGCTCCACCGGGCCGCCGAGGTCTCCCGGCGCCTCCAGGGCGAACTGCGGCAGGCCGTCGGCCACGCCGCACCGGACACCGGCGCTGCCGCCCAGGCCCTCGGCGCGCACGGCTTCGGCTCGGGTGCGGCGCTCGGCCAGGTCCTCACCTGGTGGACGGCCCGCTGGAACAGCCTCGACACCCGGCTCGGCCTGACCGCCGACCGCCTGGAGGCCACCGGCGCCGCCTACCGGTCGACGGAGACCTCCGCCGCCATCGCGTTCAAGGCCCCGTGAGCCGGCCGTGGTGACCTTCGCGCAGCTGCGGGACGCCTCCTTCGACACCCTGTCCAAGGCCGGGGACACCTGGAACGGGATCGCCGGGCACTCCGAACAGCTCGCCGGCCAGGTGCGGTCCGGCGTCCTGCAACCGCTCACCGGGGCCGCCCCGGGCCCCCTGGCGGCCGCAGGTGCCCGGGCCTGGAGCGGCGTCGCCGCCGACGAGGCCACCCGGGAGATCGGCCTGGTCGCCGACGAGCTGACCGCCTTCCACTACGAGGCCCTCGCCGTCACCGCCGCCCTGCGCCGCGCCGGGTCCGCGTTCACCCGGGCCCAGCAGGACCTGCGGCGCGCCGTCGGCGACGCCGAGGCCCTCGGCGCCACCGTGACCGCCGACGGCACCGTCACCCTGCCCCCGCTGCCGCCCGAGGACCGCAACGACCCGGACGCGATCGCGTACCGGCGGCGCAGGTGGGACGAGGTGCAGCAGCACGTCGAGACGATGCGGAGGGCGGTCGCGGCCGCCACCGAGGCCGACACGGCGGCCGCGACCGCCCTCCGCGCCCTCGACCCCGCCGAGGTCGACCCGGCCACCCGCCCGGGGGCGGTGGCGGAGGCGAGCGGCGACCTCGTCCGGGCCGCGGGGATGCCGAGCGGCCCGAAGGCCCTGCGGCTCTGGTGGGGCGCACTGGACCCGAGCGTCCGCGCGGGACTCCTGGCGGCGGACGGGGAGAGACTGGTCGCGGCAGGTGTCCTGGGCCCGGTCGAGTACGAGTGGCACGCCCCGGACGACGGCGCCGGGCCCTTCGCCCAGCGTCCCCCGGGCCCGGGGGACTACGCGAAAGGGATCATGGCAGAGCACCTGCTGGTGGGTGGCGGGACGTTCGCCGGGTTCACCGATGCCGCGCGTCACATGCAGCACTATTTGGAGGCGACCGGCGAGCCGCTGAACGTCGATGTGGACCGGTTCCTCCGCGACGACGGGACGTTGCGCGGCCTGGTCGCGGAGCAGATCAGCAAGCACCAGGAGGAGTGGCGGCAGACAGCACTCGATGCCTACGCCCAGTCGGGCGGGGCGCCGGTGGCAGTACCCGTCGAGGCCGTCCGACACCGCACCAGCGACCCGGCCTCCCAGAGGAACTGGTACCTGGCCATCGGCAGCCACGCCTTCGCCACCTCCGGCGTGGTGACCGTTCGCCCCGGAGCCGACGGAAAACCACGGGTGTCGATGCAGTACCAGGTCAGCGTCTGGGACCGCTACAACTGGGATCCCGGCAAGAGCACACCCATCGCCGGTACCAACATCAAGGACAGTGACTTGGCCGACCTCCATCAGACCGGTCTGGCGAAGGAATTCGACCTGACCGGCCGGAGCACGCCCGTGACCGTACTCCTTCCCGACCCGGCACCCGGCCCGCAGAACGTCGGCGAGCACGGTTCCGGATGGGAGGGCGGTCGTGTCGATCCTGGGAGGGAGACCCGGTGAGTTCCACTACGCGTCCGGCACCGGTGGCACCTCGCTCTCGGCGGAAGCTGCTGGTCGCTGTACTCGCGGCGGTCCTCCTGCTCCTCGCCGCCGGGGTGGGCGGGCTCTACTGGGTGGACTACGACCTCCGTCATCCGAAACCGGACAGCGGACGACCGGGAGCCTGGATGACCATGGACGCCGCAGAGGTGTCCCTCTTCACCCGGGTGGCGATTCCGACGGGAGCCGACGATGTCCGGTGGGGCTACCGCGAGGGGTTCCAGGACGACTTCGCCGTGCTTGCGTTCCGGCTGTCCCAGGCCGGGCTGGAGGAGTTCCGGCGCCCCCTGCCCGTCACCGAGTGGGCCGAGCGCACGTACATCGAGAGCGTCGACCTCGACGGCTTCCAGCACATCGGTGCCCCCGACCCGTCGAACGCCTCCCCGCTGACCTGCGGGGGCTTCTTGTCACCGGGCCAAGCCAAGAACGTCGCCACCCGGATCTGCGTCGCGTCACGGCCGGACGGGACGGGTCAGGTATGGGTCAGCGCCTTCCACACCCCCTGAACTGCTCTCCGCTCGCCCCCGCCGTCTGGCATCATCGTCCACAAGTACTCGTCCGGAGCGCAGAGGAGGCAGGAACGTGACGCTGGTCGCGATGCTGCTCGGGCTGCTCCGGGTACTGAGTGGCGAGTGGCTCGCCGAGGGCGGCGGGTCGCTGGCGCAGGTGGCGGCCGCGGCTGCCGTGGTGCTGGTGACCGGGGCGGTCGCGGGGGCGCTGGTCGTCGCGCGGCTGCTCGGGGCGCGGGCGCCGGCGAGTGTACGGGCCGGGGTGCTGCGCAGGCGCGCGTTCCGGACGGCCTTCCTCCCGCAGCGTGATCCGGACGCCCGGGGCCGACAGCGCCCGAGGGCCCCTGGAGCGGTCCCGGCGGCCGCGTAGCACCGGGGAATCCTTCTTCACCACCGGCCCGTCGCGGCCGTCCTCCGTCGATCACTCGTACCCCGAGACCCCCGGAGGGCTCGCTCCACCATGTCCGTTTTCGCAGTCCTCGACCCGGCCGTCGGCCTGGCCCACGATGTCGTCGCCGCGTTCGCGCAGGTCGTCCCGACCGCGCTCGCGATCGTTCTGTTCACCGTCTGCGTCCGGCTGGCGCTGCACCCGCTGGCGCGGGCGGCGGCCCGCGGCGAGAAGGCCCGGGCCCGGCTGGCGCCGCGGATCGCCGAGTTGAACCGCAAGCACAAGGGCCGCCCGGAGAAGCTCCAGGCGTCGCTCGCCGAGCTGTACCGGGAGGAGAAGGCCTCGCCGTTCGCGGGCTGCCTGCCGATGCTGGTGCAGATCCCGTTCTTCTCGGTGATGTACCGGCTGTTCACGACCCCGAACGACCTGCTCGGCCACACCCTGTTCGGTGCCCCGCTGGGTCTGCACGTGGGGTCGGCGCACGGTGCGGGCGAGTGGGCGGTGTTCGCGGTGCTGTACGCGGGGCTGGCGGCGCTGGGCTACGTCAACTTCCGCCGGGCCCGCCGGGCCCAGGCCAAGCAGGCGGCCCAGGCGCCGCAGGGGTCGGCTGCACCGGCGCAGCCGGGGCTGGCGTTCCTGCCGTACCTGTCCTTCGGCACCGTGCTGTTCGCCGCCCTCGTCCCGCTGGCGGCCGCGGTCTACCTGCTGACCACCAGCACCTGGACGGCGGCCGAGCGGGCCTGGCTGCACCGGGACGGCGCGCCGGAGTCCGCGATTCCGGCACTGGCCTGACCCGGTCGCCCCGAGCCGGTTGCCCCGGGCCGCCGGGCCGGAGCCGCCGGCCCGAGGCCGGGTCCGCCGGTCCGCCCGGCCTGCTCTAGCCTGTGTGATCGTTTCGGCCCGTCGGCCGGAACGATCACGCAGATGGACCAGGTGAGGGGAAGGGTGGCGTCATGGCGGTCGCTGCGCCGGCGTTGGCGGAGTTGCGGGAGGTCTGTCAGCCGCGGGCGAAGCTGGCGAGCCGCAACGGGGAGCACTGGGCGGGCCGGATCTACATGCGCGCCGTGTCGTTGCGGGTCACCCGGCAGCTGGTGCGGACCTCGGTCGCGCCGAACACCCTGACCTGGCTGATGGTGGTCTGCGGGGTCGCAGCAGGGGCGGCGCTGCTGGTTCCCGGACCGGTGGGCGCGGTGCTCGCGGCCCTGCTGATGCAGGGCTTCCTGCTGTTCGACTGCGTCGACGGCGAGGTGGCCCGCTGGAAGCGGCAGTTCAGCACGGCCGGGGTGTACGTGGACCGGCTCGGCGCCTATCTGGCGGACGCGGCGCTGATGGTCGGCGCGGGTGTCCGGGCGGCCCGGGACGGGTCGGAGCTGTGGGTGTCGGTGGGCCTGGCGGCGGCGCTCGGCGTGGTGCTGCTGAAGGCGTCGACCGATCTGGTGGACGTGGCGCGGGCGCGCAGCGGACTCGCTCCGGCGGACGAGGAGTCGACGCAGCCGCGGTCGCAGGGCATCGCGACCGCGCGCCGGCTGGCGTCGGTGTTCAAGATCCACCGGGTGACCAACGGCATCGAAGCCTCGCTGGTGCTGCTGGCGGCGGCGGTGGCGGACGTGGCGGCCGGCGGCATCGGCCCGACCCGGGCGGTGGTGGCCGGTATCGCGGTGATCACCTGGGGGATGGTGGTGGCGCACCTGGCGTCGATCCTCTCCTCCTCCCGGCTGCGGTAGGGCCCTCCCGGCGGGGTGGTCGGCGCACTCCCCGGGGGTGGGGCGGTGCCCTCGGGAGGGCGACGCGGTGCCGGTGCGCCGGTTGCGAAGGTGGCTCCAGGGGCCCGGAGGTCGGGCCCGGGAAGGGAGCACCGTGAACATCGTCCGGAACGCCCGCGGGACCGGCGGGGGCCGCCGGGTCGGGTCGAGGCGGGTAGCCGCCGCGCTGGCGGGGGCGGTTCTCGCCGCGCTCGCACCGGTCGCCGCGATGCCAGCCGCCTCGGCGGTACCGGCCGCGTCGGCGGTACCGGCCGCGGCCGGCCCGGGCGCGGAGCTGCGGGCGCTCGTCGAGCGCGGCGGCTCGACGGCCGCGCTCGGCGAGCTGCGCGAGAACGGCCGCCGGGTCTGGCGCGAGGCCGCGGGCGTCACCGACCTGGAGTCGAAGCGCCCGGCGCGCGCCGACGGCCGGTTCCGGATCGGCAGCGTGACGAAGACCTTCGTGTCGACGGTCGTCCTCCAGCTCGTCGACGAGGGACGGCTGCGGCTGGACGACCCGGTCGAGCGCCACCTGCCGGGCGTCGTCCCCGACGGAGGCGCGATCAGCGTCCGCCAACTGCTGAACCACACCAGCGGCCTGTACGACTACCTGGACGACCCCCGCTACTTCTTCCACGACGACGCGTCGCTGCGGACCTTCCTCGCCGAGGGCCGCTGGGCGGACCACCCGCCGGCCGAGCTGATCGGGGTGGGCGTGCGCGGCACGCCGTACTTCCCGCCGGGGCAGGGCTGGCACTACTCGAACACCAATTACGTCCTGCTCGGCGAGGTGGTCCGCGAGGTCACCGGGCGCAGCTGGCAGAGCGAGGTGGAACGGCGGATCGTCCGGCCGCTGCACCTGGACGACACCGTCTTCCCCCGCTCCTCCCCGGACGTCCCGGGGCCGCACGCGCACGGGTACGCCCGGCTGCCGGAGGGGCCGGCGGACATCACGCTGATCAACCCGACCGTCGGCGGCGCGGCCGGCAACGGCATCTCCACCGCCGCCGACCTCGGCCGCTTCCACGCCGCCCTGTTCGGCGGCAGGCTGCTGTCGGCGGCGCGGCTGGAGGAGATGACGACGGCCGTCCCGGCGCCGATGATCGGCGCGCACTACGGGCTGGGCCTGATCCGCTACGACCTGCCGTGCGGCGCGGTCTGGGGACACACCGGCGGGGTCCCCGGGTACAGCACCGTGCTGCTCGGACCGGCCGACGGCACCCGGCAGTTCGCGCTCTCCTTCAACGCCCTGGCGGGCGCCGAGACCGATGCGACCGACGCCGCGGTGCACGCCTTCGTCGAGCGCGCGGCGTGCGGCCCGAAGGCGTCGGTACCGAGCGCCTCGACGGTGAACCCGGCGCTGCGGGAACTTCGTTGAAACGCACCGGGGCGGCCGGCTGTCAACCCCGCCGATGGCGATCGCCCGACCCCCGACCCCCGCCGTTCGACCGGGGCGCCCGCTACCCCCGTCGGACGGACGGGGACGACCGAGGCCGGTCCGCAGGATGACGCGGCCCGGCCGGGGCAACTGCGAGCCTGGAGCCGGAGGGCCCGAGGTCCGGGCCGGAGGGATTGATGATGACGTTCGGTCAGAACGCTTACCCGACAAGCAAGTTGAGTGGACGCGGTCGAATCGGCCGGAAGTTGGCCGCCGTCGCCCTGGCGGCCGCCGCCGTCGGTGCGCTCGCCCCGGCCGCGGTGGCGGCACCCGCCCCGGCCGGGGCCGATGCCCGCCGGGGCGGGGTGGACGCGCGGGCCGAACTGCGGGCGTTCGTCGCGGACGGCGCCTCGACGGCCGCGTTCGCCGAGGTCCGGGAGAACGGCCGACGGGTCTGGCGCGACGCCGTGGGCACGTCCGACCTGGCCACCGGGCAGCCGGTCAGGGCGGCCGGACGGTTCCGGATCGGCAGCGTCACCAAGGCGTTCGTGTCGACGGTCGTGCTGCAGCTGGTCGGGGAGGGCCGGCTGCGGCTGGACGACCCGGTCGAGAAGCACCTGCCGGGCCTCGTCCCCAACGGCGGCGCGATCAGCGTCCGCCAGCTGCTCAACCACTCCAGCGGCCTGTACGACTACCTGGAGGACCCGCAGTTCTTCTTCCAGGACGAGGCGAGCCTGCGCGACTACGCCCTCGGGAACCGCCGCTGGCAGGACTACCGGCCCGAGCAACTGGTCGCGATCGGCGTCGCGCACGCGCCGTACTTCGCCCCCGGCCAGGGCTGGAAGTACTCGAACACCAACTACATCCTGGCCGGCCTGCTGATCGACAAGCTCACGGGCCACAGCTGGCAGAGCGAGGTGGAACGGCGGATCGTCCGGCCGCTGCACCTGGACGACACCGTGTTCCCCGGCTCGGAGACCGGGCTGCGCGGCCCGCACGTCCGCGCCTACGCCAAGCTGGCGGAGGGGCCGGCGGACATCACCAGGCTCAACACGACCGTCGGCGGCGCGGCCGGCAACGGCATCTCCACCACCGCCGACCTCGACCGCTTCCACGCCGCCCTGTTCGGCGGCAAGCTGCTGCGGCCCGCCGAACAGGCCGCGCTCACCACCACGGTGCCGACCGGCTCGGGCCACAGCTTCTACGGGCTCGGCGTGGCCCAGGCCGACTTCGGCTGCGGCCCGCTGTGGGGCCACGACGGGGGCCTGCCGGGCTGGGGGACGCTGCTGTTCGGCACGGCGGACGGGAAGCGGCAGGTCGCGCTGTCGTACAACCCCTACGAGGGCACCGACCAGTCCGGGCTGGACGCGGCGGTCGTCGGACTCGCGGTGAAGACGCTGTGCGGCCCGACGGCACCGGCGGGCGCGGCCGCCGCGGCGGCGGAGGCGCTGTCGGCCCTGCGGGGCGCCACCCGCTGAGACCCGGCCGTCGGGCGGTCCGGCGAGCGAAAAGCAGTTGCCCCGCCGGGCCGGACGGCGGTCGGATGGTGCCCCATGAACAGCGACACCGTGGACCTGCACCCCGGCCAGCACCCCATCGACGAGGACCTCGTCCGGCGCCTGGTCGCCGGCCGGTTCCCGCACTGGGCCGGGCTGCCGGTCACCCGTTTCCCCTCCGGCGGCACCGTCAACGCCATGTACCGGCTGGGCGAGGCGATGGTGGTCCGGCTGCCGCTGGTGGACTGGGGGGCGCCCGACCTGGTGATGGAGCAGGAGTGGCTGCCGAGGCTGGCACCGCTCCTGCCCGTCGCCGTCCCCGAGGTGCTCGGCGCGGGCGGGCCCGCCGAGGGGTACCCGTGGCCGTGGTCGGTCTACCGCTGGCAGGAGGGCACCCACCCCCGGCCGGGCGCGCTGCGCGATCCGGTCCGGCTGGCCGAGGACCTCGCCGGGTTCGTCACGGCGATGCGGGCACTCACCCTGCCGGACGCCCCGCCCGCCTACCGGGGCGGGCCGATCGACCTGCTCGACGAGGAGACCCGGGCCGCGATCGAGGAACTGCGGGCCCTCCCGGAGGAGGGCGTCGACTGCCCGGCCGTGACCGCCCTCTGGGAGGACGCGCTGGCGGCACCGGCCTGGGACGGGCGGACGGTGTGGCTGCACTCCGACCTGATGCCGGGCAACCTGCTGGTGGACGACGCCGGGCGGCTGAGCGCGGTGATCGACTTCGGCTGCGCGGGCACGGGCGATCCCTCCTGCGACCTGATGCCGGCCTGGAACCTGCTGCCGGCCGGGGCACGGGCGGTCTACCGCGCCGCGCTCGACGTGGACGACGCCACCTGGCGGCGCGGCCGGGGGCGGGCGCTGGCACTGGCACTGAACGCCCTGCCGTACTACCGGGAGACCAACCCGTCGATGGCGGAGAACGCCCGGCATGTGATCCGCGAGGTGGTCGCGGAGGCGTGAACGGCCGTCATCCCCGGACCAGGGTCCACTGCTCCTGGTTCAGGCCGGACCAGAGGGTGTGCTCACTGCCTTTCACTGCCTCGGTCGAGAATGTCAGGGCGCATCTCCCGGGCTGATCGGACATCGGAAGGAACGTGAGCACGACCGCAGGGGCGGCGTACTTCGGGGCTCTCGACGTGCCTAAGGACGCCAACAGCACGAGGTGAACGGGCCGGCCTGCGCTCCGGGGAGGACTCCGCTCCCGCCGATCGGCAGATGGACGGGGGCGGTGCGCCCTGGGGACGATGAGGTGCGCCCGACCTGGCCGACCGGGCAGCCGGCCAGGCCGGGCGCGCGGGCTCGCGAACACCCGACCGGCTACTCGGGTATGCGCCGGTCGCCCTCACGGTGGCGGTCGTGGAGAAGGTCCGACCGGACCCGGCAGACTGCGCCGACGACGGCCGCGGCGATGACGAGGATCAGCAGTCCGATCATGGTCACGCGGCGTGGTCGAGCTCGAACCAGACCAGCTTGCCGCGCTTCTGGATCTCGGAGCCCCAACGGTGGGTGAGGCCCTGGACGAGCTGGAGGCCCCGGCCGGATTCGGCGAAGCCGGCGAGCGTGCGGCACTCGGGGAGGTCGGAGGAGTCGTCGCCGACGGACACCCGGAGCGTCCGGCCGAGGATGAGGACGAGCACGACGGGCGCGGCCGTACCGCCGTGGCGCCAGGCGTTGACGATCAGTTCGGCGAGGGCGAGTTCGGCATCGGCGATGACCTCGGAGTGGAACCCCGTGCGGACCATGGCGGACCGGAGGGCCTCGCGGGCGACGGTGAGGGAGGGGGTGTTGCGGTTACACATGGGGACTCCCAGCGGTGCAGGTGGAGGCGCACCGGACGGAGGCATGAGGGTGCCAACTGCCGTGTTCCGGGAAGCTGATGACACTCCATCCGGTGAGCGGTGCATCACAGACTGTAGGGCAATGGCTAGCAAATTTGCCAGCCGATCAAAGAAGATGTGCCTACATTGAGGTTGGACTGGCACAGTCAGACAGGTGGATGCTTGGCGCATGCCACCTACCCCAACTGCCCGTCGCAAGCGGGTCGGCATCGAGCTTCGCAAGATGCGCGAGGCTGCCGGCCGCACAGCAGGAGACGCCTCCGCAGTTCTCGGCGTGGATCGAAGCAAGGTCACGCTGATCGAACAAGGCAACTACCCGATCAGCGCCGAGCGAGTCATCACCCTCGCCGACGAGTACGAGGAAGGTGACGCCGAGTACGTCGATGCGGTCGCCGCGATGGCCTCCGACAGGTCGAAGGGCTGGTGGGAGGAACGCAGAGGGCTGGTACCTGCCGGAATACTGGAAATCTCCGAGTTGGAGCACTACGCACACGGCCTCGTGACCTACCAGATCTGCCATGTCCCCGGACTGATGCAGACCGAGGACACCGCAAGGGAGATATTCCGTGAGGTCTATCCACCACTGCGCCCGCTGAGTGTGGAAGCACGGGTGGAGAATCGCGTTCGTCGGTCCAAGATCCTGTCCCACAGCGATCGGACTTACGAGGCGATCGTGCACGAGAGCGCGCTACGGATGGAGTTCGGCGGCACAGGTGTCGCCCGCGCCCAGCTCAAACACATGCTGACCCTCACCGAGCAGCCCAACATCACCTTGCGGGTTCTGGAGTTCCGGTCAGGAGGCTTCAAGGGTGCCGGCCACGCCGTCATGTATGCGCGTGGCCCCGTGCCTCGCCTCGATACGGTCCAGCTGGACTCCGTAGGATCGCCAATGTTTCTGACCGAGGTGACCCAGCTCGAGAACTACCGGCACATCATCGGCGCCATGCGAGACCGCGCACTCGGCCCGACCGAGTCCCGTGATTTCATCTCCGGCATCCTGAAGGACAAGTGAGGAACCCATGGAAGAACTCCTGTGGCAGCGGCCGAGCCTCTGCGGTGACGGCAACAACTGCCCCGAGGTGGCCATCACCGCCGACGGCGTCCACCTCCGGAGCAGCCTCCGCCCCACCGAGGTGACCCGGCTGACCCCCGCCGAGTGGCGCGACCTCGTCGCCGGGATCCGCAACGGCGAGTTCGACGCCTGACCCGCTCCTTCCGGGCCGGCGCCCCGCCCCGGGGCGCCGGCCGTCCCGACGTCCGTGGAACCCCATCCACTCTGCGGACACTGGATCTGCGTCGTGTGATTTCATCTCCGACATCCTGAAGGAGCAGTGAGGGACCCGTGGAAGAACTCCTGTGGCAGCGGCCGAGCCTCTGCGGTGACGGCAACAACTGCCCCGAGGTGGCCATCACCGCCGACACCGTCCACCTCCGCAGCAGCCTCCGCCCCACCGAGGTGACCCGGCTGACCCTCCCCGAGTGGCGCGACCTCCTCACCGCGATCCACGACGGCGAGTTCGACGCCTGACCCTCCCCCAAGTACCGGTCTCCTCAATTTCCCCGAAATTCCCTGGAACCCCCTCCGCCCTGCGGACACCAGATCTGCGTGGAGTCCTCCTTGTCCAGTAAGCAGACGCAGGCCGGCGAGCGCCAAGTGTTCGCCGAGCTCTACGATCAGCACGCTCGCACGGTCTTCGCGCACGCGTACAGATCCACCGGGGACCGCGACCTCGCGGACGACGTCGTCTCGCTGACCTTCCTCGAAGCCTGGCGGCTCCGCCGGAAGCTCCGCGACGAGGTCCTGCACCCCCGGGCCTGGCTGCTGGCCATCGCCACCAACGTGCTCCGCAACACCGCCCGCACCGCGCGCCGGCACCGGGACGCGATGTCCCGCCTCCCCCGCCGCGACCCGATCCCCGACTTCGCCGACGAGGTGGTCGGCCGGATCACCGACGCGAACACGGCTGCGGCCGCCGTCCGCGCGCTGGACCAACTGGGCGGTCCCGAGCGCGAGGTCTTCACGCTCGTCGTCTGGTCGGGCCTCGGTTACGCGGAGGCTGCCCGGGCGCTGGGCATACCCGTCGGCACCGTCCGCTCCCGGCTCTCCCGGGTCCGGGACAAGCTCCGCCGGATCGTCGACGCCGAGGATCCCCCCGCTCCACGGGTCCCCTCCGCCCCGTCGGCGCCCGCCGGTCTCGCCATCAGTCATCAGTCCGTGGGCCACCACCAGGAAAGGCGGCCATGACCAACCCACGCACCGACCACACCGAGTGGGACGAGCACTGCGAACGCCGTGAACTGGCCCGGCTGCTCCCCCCGCCGCCCCACTTGGAACCCTCGCTCTCCCAACTGGCCGACCGGCGCGACTTCCTGCTCACCGAGTTCGCCCGGCCGCGCCCGTTCTCCGGCCTCACCGCCCGGTGGCGGGGCCTGGTCCTGGTCACCGCCGTCGCCACCGCCGCGGCCATCACGGCGATGACCCTCGCCCCCGGTTCCTCCTCCGAGGATCCGGCGCCGCCCGCCACCGCCGCCTCCGTGGAGTTGCTCGACCGGATCGCCAGGGTCGCCTACACCCAGCCGCAGCCCTCGGCCCAGGACAGCCAGTACACCTACATCAGGACCGTCGGCCACACCACCGCGCTGGCGGAGTCCGCCGACGGCTCGATGCAGCGCAGCACCACCACGACCAACACCGAGCGGTGGACGGCGGTGAACGGCGCCCGCCCGGGCCTCCAGCGGCGGGACGGCGGTGAGCAGCAGCTTCCCGCGCCGGACCCGGTCTCCCTGAACGCGCCCAGCTACCGGATGCTGGCCGGCCTGCCGAGCGAGCCCGAGGCACTGTCCAAACTCATCTACGCCGACGCCGGGTACAACCACGGCGCCGGATCCGCTTCGACCACCGGTTCCGACCAGGAGGCCTTCGTCACCATCGGCGACCTGCTGTGCAACGCGGTCGCGCCGCCCGCCGTCTCCGCCGCGCTGTACCGGGCGGCGAGCCGGATCCCGGGGGTGACGACCGTCGACGACGCGGTCGACGCGGTCGGCCGCCACGGGGTGGCCGTCGCCCGGGTACACGACGGCACCCGGTTCGAGTGGATCTTCGACCAGCGGACGATGCGGCTGCTGGGCAAGCGCGCGGTGCTCGTGAAGGACGGTCCGTGGGGCCGGGCCGGGGACGAGGTGAACTCCGTCGCGCTGGTCGCGCAGGGCATCGTGGGCGCTCCTGGAGAGGGGGTCGCGGTCGCGACCGCAGAATCAAGCCAATGACCGAATTCGGTCAGCCATTGTCCGGTCCTCGTCGGAACTATTGTGCGAACGCCGGATCCGGCGTTGGGTCGTGGCAGCACTGTCCTGCCACGACTCACCAAGGGAGAAGCTGACCGTGCGTTCCTTCCGCACGCTCGCCGTCGTCACCGCTGCCGCCGGCGCGCTCGCGCTCGCGGCCCCGGCGGCCATGGCGACGCCCGCGCCGTCCGCTCCGACGGCCCCGTCCGCCGACGCCCCGCAGTCCGCCGGCCCGGCGAAGGCAACGCCGTCCACGCCGGTGATCGCCACCTACCGCGGCAAGAAGATCGACCTGGCCAAGGGCTGGGCGGGCGCCAGCGTCTGCACCGAGGTGAAGGGCGGTGCGGTGTACTGCCACGACAGTGTCGCCGAGGCCGACCAGGCGCTCACCACCCTGGACCCGGCGGCGGCCCGGTCCGTCCAGACGGCCAAGGCCGCCGGTGCCGCGGCCCCCGCCGCCGGCGGCCAGGTGGCGCAGTCCACCGCGGACTGCCCGTCCGGCTGGGCCTGCCTCTGGGAGGACATCAACTTCTCCGGTCTGCTGCTGCGCTGGTCGGAGCCCGGCACCAAGTACCTCTCCGACTGGTCCTTCCGCGACCGGGCGAGCTCCGCCTGCGTGTTCCGCAACGGCGGGGACCTGACGCTCTACGACGACCGCACCCTGCAGCCGGACCCGTCGGTCTACCTGTGGAACGGCAACTGCTACAACCTCACCGGTCTCAGCTACCCCTACGGCGGCAGCTGGAACGACAAGGCCGACTACATCGTGCTCTGAGGCACCCGGTGCACCGAAGTGCTCCCGGCGTGCTCCCGGCGTGCCGAGGTACGCCGAAGGCCGGCCCCCCGTGACGGGGTGCCGGCCTTTCGCGTGCCGCGTATCGGTCAGACCGCCAGCTCCGCCACGTCCTCCTTGGCCGTCCCGGGCACCTCGGGCACCTCGGCGGTGGCGCCCGGCTTCCGGTTCCGCAGCACCAGCGCCGCCACCAGGGCCGCCGCCAGGACACCCGCCGCGCTCACCATGAGCGTGGTCGACATCGCCGAGGTGAACGCCTCCCGGGCGGCGTGCACCGCGGCGGGGTCGCCCTCGGCCTCGGCCAGCGCGCCGACGATCGACTGCTTGGCCTGCTCGGAGGAGCCGGCCGGCATCCTGTCGGCGTAACCGCTGGCCAGCAGGGACCCGAGGATCGCGATGCCGAGCGCGGTGCCCGCCTGCTGGATGGTGTCGTTCAGCGCCGAGCCGACACCGGCCTTCTCGGCCGGGATCTCGCTCATCAGCGCGCCGACCGCGGCCGGCATCGCGAGACCGGCACCCAGGCCGAGCAGGGCCAGGGCCACCGCCGGAACGGTGAAGCCGGTGTCCGCGTCGACCGTGCTGAGCAGGACGAACGAGCCGGCCATCAGGCCCATGCCGACCAGGACCAGCGGCCGGTGACCGGTCTTCGCGCTCAGCCCGGCGCCGGCGCCGTTGCCGATCAGCGCGGCGACCGCCATCGGCACGAAGGCCGTGCCCGCCTTGACCGGCGAGTAGTCCAGCACGAACTGCAGGTACTGGGTGAGGACCAGCAGCAGGCCGCCGTTGCCGATCTGGACCAGGGTCAGCGAGAGCGAACCGCCGCTGAAGTTGCGCTTCTTGAAGAGTGCCAGCGGGACCATCGGCTCCGCGACCTTGTTCTCCCAGACCACGAAGCCGCCGAGGGCGCCGACCGCGACCAGCAGGGAGACCAGCGAGGCACCGCCGAACGCGCCGTGCTTCGGGATCTCGATGATCCACCAGATCAGCGCCGTCATGCCGACCGCCGAGAGCACCGCGCCCAGCGGGTCCGGCTTCTGCCAGGGCCCCTTGGACTCGGGCATCAGGAGCAGCGCGGCCGTGATCGCCACGACCACCACCGGCACGTTGATGAAGAAGATCGAGTGCCAGGAGAAGTGGTCGATCAGCACGCCGCCCAGCACCGGGCTGCCGACCAGGCCGAGCATCGAGACCGAGCCCCAGGCCGCCATGGCCTTGCCCCGCTCGTCCTCGTCGAAGACGGTGATGAGGATCGACAGCGTCGAGGGCATGATCAGCGCGCCGCCCACGCCCATCGCCACCCGGCTGGCGATGACCTCACCGGGGTTGGTGCAGAGCGTCGCCGCCAGCGAGGCCGCGCCGAAGAGCAGCAGGCCGACGATCATCACCTTGCGGCGGCCGAACCGGTCACCGAGGCTTCCCGAGGTCAGCAGCAGGCCGGCGAAGACCAGGATGTAGGAGTCGAGGATCCACTGCGTGTCCTGCGCGGTGGCCTTGAGGTCCTCGGTCATCGACGGCACCGCCACGGTGAGCGCCATGCTGTCGACCACCAGGACGAGCGTGCTGAGGCACAGCACGAGCAGGATCCACCAGCGCCGTGGGTTACGGCCTTCCATGTCTTTTCCCCTCCGAAGTACGCCCGATGCGTACGATGTACCGTCGATGCGAACACTGTACGCACGCTGGAACAGTGTGCGCAACCCTGATTCCTGTACGCTTGATGCGAACGGTGTACGCAGGGATTTCCGTGACCGAATCCGTGACTGAATCCGTGACCGATTCCGAGGAGGACCAGCCGGTGGCCGCCAAGGCGACGAACCCGATCCCGTCCGTGTGGGCCCGGCGGCAGCGGGAGCCCGAACAGCCCGTGCTCAGCCGGGAGGCGATCGTCCGCGAAGCGATCGCGATGCTCGACGCCGACGGGGTCGAGGCGCTCTCCATGCGCAAGCTCGGGGCCCGGCTCAACGCCGGCGCCACCTCGCTCTACCGGCACGTGGCGACCAAGGACGAGCTGATCGAGCTCGCGGTGGACGAGGTCTTCGGCGAGATCCCCGTCCCCGACCCCGGCACCGCCGACTGGCGCGCCGACGTCATCACGACCTGCGGGGCCTTCCGCGCCACCACCCTGCGCCACTGCTGGCTGGGCTCCGTCATCGGCCAGGCCGGCCTGGTCTACCTGGGCCCCAACCTGGCGCGGGTGTCCGAGCGGATGGCCGCGCTGTTCTCGGCCGCCGGCTTCCCGGAGCCCTCCCGGGCGATCGACACCGTGCTCTCCTTCGTCCTGGGGATGAGCACCACGGAGGCCGCCTTCCTCACCACCGTGGCCCGGAGCGGCCGGACCGAGTCCGAGTTCGTCGCCGGCCTGATGCCCACCGCCCAGGAGGCGGTGGCCGGGCACGAGTTCCTCGCCGACGCCTTCGCCCAGGCCGCGGCCGGCGCCGTCGAGAACCCCGCCCTCGTGCGCGACCAGAAGTTCGACTACGGCCTGGAGGTCATCCTCGACGGCCTGGCGCTGCGCCTGCCGCGCTGATCCCCCGTCGGGCAGCGGACGGGCGGGCCTCCGGTCCACGGGCCCGGACTCCCCGTCCCGCCGCCCTCCGTCCCGCCGGAGCCCGCGGCCGCCCCCCGTCCGGGCGGCCGCGGGCGGTCCCGAGGACGCGCCCTAGGCGCGCCGGATCACGATGTCCCCGACCTGGGTGCGGGCCTTGACCTGGACGGTCTCCCCGCCCCCGGTGGGCGCGCCCGAGGAGTCCAGCGCGTTCCGGACCGAGCCGACCCCGGTGTGCACGTCCAGCCAGGCGGCGGTGCCCTCGGCGATGCCGACCTCGACGGTGCCGACGGCGGTCTCCAGCGCGGCGCGACCCCGGACGAGTTCGCCGATCCGCAGACTGCCGTTGGCGGACCGGAGGTCGGCCCCGGCCAGCGCGGTGCCGACGGTGACGGCGCCGTTGGCCGCCACGGCCCGCAGATCTCCGCCGACCTCCCCGACGACGGTCTCGCCGTTGAGGTTGTCGACCTTCAGCGCACCCCCGACGGTGCCGATCTCTATCCGGCCGGAGGCCGCCACCTCGGCGTTCCCGTCGGCCCGCCCCAGCCGGACCTCGCCGAGCTCGTTCCTCAGCTCGGCGGCCGCCGCCTCCTCGACCCGGATCCGGCCGACCGAGGTCCTGATCCGGCAGTCGCCGTAGACGCCCTCCAGCGAGAAGTCGCCCATCGGCGCGTCGGCGTCCACCGAGGAGCCGACCGGGATCTCGACGGTGATGTCGACCGATCCGGTCCTCCCGAAGATCCCGCGCTTCTTCGGGACCTTGACGAGCAGCGCGCCGTCGGCGCAGGAGACCGTGGCCTGCTCGGCCAGCCGGACGTCCAGCGCGGCGCCGGGGTCGGTCGGGCGGACCTCGACCAGGGTGTCGGTGCGCTTGGCGGCCGTGATCCGGACCGCGCCGATGTCGAACCGCAGGGTGGCGCGGATCGGGCCCGGGGTGTCGAAAGAAGGCATGGCTGTTCCGTCCTCGTGGCTCTGTGCTGCGTTTCCGCAGGTAAAAGGGGTTACTGACGGATGTTCGAGAGGTGGGGCCGACTGCCGACGGAGCCGGTGGTCAGCGGACCCAGCCCGTGAAGCCCTGACCGACCCCGCGGCCGGCCCTCGGCCCGGGCCCGGCGGGCGCGGCCGGCTCCAGCGCGGCGGCGACGGCCCGGACCAGCCAGGCGTTGACGGAGAGGCCCTCCTGTCCGGCGGCCTCCTCGACCCGGGCCTTGAGGTGACCGGGCAGCCGGAAGTTGATCCGGGCGGTGGTGCCGTCCTCGCCCTCCCCGCCCGCACCGGGCGGCGCCACCGGTGGCACCATCGGCGGCGCCACCGGGCCGGGCCCGGCCGGCCCCGCCTCGTGGAACGGCCCCGGCCCGTGGAACGAGTCGGCGCCCGGCGGCACGGTGACCACGAACTCCGGGTCGAGCCCGCGCAGCCGGACGTCCACCGATCCGGGGGCCAGCTCCCTGGTCACCTCCCCCATCGCGGCAGAGAGGGCGTTCAGCAGCGTGAGCCGGGCGGCCGACTCCAGCGGCAGGGTCAGGCGCTCGGCCAGAGCGCGCGCTTCGTCCCCGCCCGCACCCGCGGCCACCGCGAGCTCGTGCCGGAGGTTGTCGACGTACGGCGTGAGGTCCATGCCAGAAGAATGGCACACCCGTGGCGCCATGTCGAGCGATTTGGCGCCACGACGTGGCGCCACTCGAACGAGTGAATGGCGCCACGCCCGGCCGGCGACCCGCACCGGAAACGCCGAAGGCCCCGCCGGCAACCGCCGACGGGGCCCCGCAGCCACGGGAGCCGCAGCTCAGACCTGGCGCCACCGGGCCAGGTGGGCGTCGATCTCCCCGGCCAGCCGGGCCTTGCCGGTGGCATCCAGGAAGGACGCGTCCACCGCGTTCTTCGCCAGCGCGGCCACCCCGGCCTCGTCCAGACCGAGCAGTCGCGCCGCGACCGCGTACTCGGTGTTGAGGTCGGTGCCGAACATCGGCGGGTCGTCGCTGTTGACGGTCACCAGCAGTCCGGCGTCGACCATCCGCTTGATCGGGTGGTCCTCGATCCGCTCCACCGCCCGGGTGGCGATGTTGGACGTGGGGCAGACCTCCAGCGGGATCCGGTGCTCGCCCAGGTGGTCCAGCAGCGCCGGGTCCGCGACCGCCTGGGTGCCGTGGCCGATCCGCTCGGCACCGAGCACCCGCAGCGCGTCCCAAACCGTCTCCGGCCCGGTGGTCTCCCCCGCGTGCGGGACGCTGCGCAGGCCGGCCGCCCGGGCCCGGTCGAAGTAGGGCTTGAACTGCGGGCGCGGGACGCCGATCTCCGGGCCGCCGAGGCCGAAGCTGACCAGGCCCTCGGGCGCCAGGTCGACGGCGAGCCGGGCGGTCTCCTCCGCGGCCGCGAGACCGGCCTCGCCGGGGATGTCGAAGCACCAGCGGAGCACCACCCCGAGCTCCTTCTCGGCGCGGTGGCGGGCGTCCTCGATGGCCTCCATGAAGGCGACGTCGGGGATGCCCCGGCTGACCGAGGAGTACGGGGTGACGGTCAGCTCGGCGTAGCGGATGTTCTGCCGCGCCATGTCCTCGGCCACGCCGTAGGTGAGGGCGCGGACGTCCTCGGCGTCCCGGACCAGGTCCACGACGCTCAGGTAGACCTCGATGAAGTGCGCGAAGTCGGTGAAGGTGAAGTACTCGGCGAGGGCCGCCGGGTCGAGGGGCACCTTGGTCCGGGACCGGTGCCGGGCGGCCAGTTCGGCCACCACCCGGGGCGAGGCCGATCCGACGTGGTGGACGTGCAGTTCCGCCTTCGGCATCGCGGCGATGAACGCCTCGATGGAGCGGTCCGCGGACTCCGCGGGGGTGCTGCTGGGGGTTCCGATCCGACTTCC
Organism: Streptomyces sp. TLI_053; assembly: GCF_900105395.1. Taxonomy (NCBI): domain Bacteria; kingdom Bacillati; phylum Actinomycetota; class Actinomycetes; order Kitasatosporales; family Streptomycetaceae; genus Streptomyces; species Streptomyces sp. TLI_053. Next base: position 6,048,773 of record NZ_LT629775.1, on the reverse strand, counting down.
GTCCGGCTGGACCACGGTGGTGCCCTTTCTTCCTCTGCCTCGACGAGCCGCCGCGCCGCGCGCACTTCTACGCGCGTACGAGGTGGTGCTGGCAAGGATAGAGGCGGGCGGTGCGGCGGGGACGGCGGGCACACCCCCGTGCCGCCCGCCGTCCCCGCCGTCCCGCCCGCCACCGCGTCTCGCTCCGCGGGCGGATCTGCGCCCCGGTGGGCCGCCGTGCCGCGGAACCTGCTGGCACCACTGTGGCGCACGCCGCCGGGACCGCCGGACCGTTTTCGGCCGTCCCACCGCGTCCCCGGCCACCGGTGGCGGTATTTCCGCAGGTCAGAGCCCCGATAGGAGTGGTGTCTCAAGCTTCGGTTGGAGACACCGGCGCTGTCTCAGCCGCCGAACGCGACCGCCACCGAGTGGATCAGCAGCCCGGCCAGCGCACCGACCACGGTGCCGTTGATCCGGATGAACTGGAGGTCCCGGCCGACGTTGGCCTCGATCTTGCGCGAGGCGTCGTCCGCGTCCCAGCCCGCCACCGTCTCGGAGATCAGCGAGGTGATCTCGGTGCGGTAGGTGCTGACCAGGTACTGGGCGGCGTCCTGCAGCCAGCCGTCCGCCTTGGCCTGGAGCCTGGGATCGGTGGCCAGGCGCGCACCGAAGGTCCGCACGCCCTCGCGGATGCGCCGGCGCAGCTCGCTGTCCTCGTCCTCGGCGGCGTTCAGCACCAGCGAGCGGACGGCCGCCCAGGTGGAGGCGATCAGCTCCTGCACCTCGGGCCGGGCGAGCAGCTCGCCCTTGGCCCGCTCGACCCGGGCGATGGTCTCCGGGTCGGTCTGCAGCTCGGTGGCGAAGTCGGCGAGGAAGTTGTCGATCGCGCCGCGCGCCGGGTGCTCCTGGTCGTCCCTGATGTCGGTGACGAACCGCATCAGCTCCTTGTAGACGCGCTCGCCGACCTGGTGGTCGAGGAACTTCGGGGTCCAGCCGGGGGTCTTCTGGGTGACCCGCTGGACCACCTCGGCGTGGTTCTCGGCCAGCCAGTCGTGCGCCCGGACCGCTACCAGGTCGACCACCCCGTGGTGGCCGCCGTCCGCGACCACCTTGCCGAGCATCCGGCCGGCCGGCTCGGCGACCGAGGTGGCGGCGGCCCGCCGGGTCACCGCCTCGGCGACGACCGCCTGCACGTCGTCGTCGCGGAGCACCGCCAGCACGCCGCGCAGCGCCGCCGAGGCCTCCTTGGTGACCCGTTCGGCGCTGCCGGGCGCGGCCAGCCACTCGCCCAGCCGGCGGGCGATGCCGAGCGCGGCGAGCCGTTCGCGCACCACCTGGCCGGAGAGGAAGTTCTCGCCGACGAAGTCGCCCAGCGACCGGCCGAAGGAGTCCTTCTTGGTCGGGATGATGGCGGTGTGCGGGATGGGCAGGCCGAAGGGGCGCCGGAACAGCGCGGTCACCGCGAACCAGTCGGCCAGCGCGCCGACCATGCCGGCCTCGGCGGCGGCCGCCAGGTAGCCGGCCCAGGCGCCCGCGCCGGCCGCCTTCGCCCAGGTGGCCAGGGCGAACACCAGGGTCGCGAGGGCCAGCAGGCCGGTCGCGATGGCCTTCATCCGGCGGACGCCGCGTCTCTTCTCCTCGTCGGCCGCGGTGAACCGCATCCCGGGGCCGGTCCCGCTCAAGGCTTCGTCGCTCACCCCGCCAGTCTGCCCGTTGCCCGGCGCGAACGGACGGCGCGTCCGGTGGTCGCGCGCCGGTCGACCGCCACGCCCGCCCGCGCGGGGCGGTACGGCCGGACGGGAGCCGGACCTCAGGCGCCCCCGAGCACGATCCGGCGCACCCCCGGCACGCCCGCCCAGCGCTCGGGATCGGTGCACCGCCGACCGTCCAGCAGCACCCTGACGCCCGGCAGGTCGGCCGGGGCCAGGTCCCGGTACTCCGGGTGGTCCGCCTGCAGCACCGCCGCCGCCACCGGCTCGCCCCCGTACGGGGGCAGTCCCAGCGCCGTCAGTTCCTCCGCCGGGTACAGCGGGTCGGCCACGTACGGCCGGGCACCCGCCGCCCGCACCGCCTCCACCAGCGGGAACACCCCGGAGTAGGCGGTCTCCTTGACCCCGCCCCGGTACGCGGCGCCGAGCACCAGCACGCCCTTCCCGGCGATCCCGCCCTCCAGCGCGCCGTCCAGCACCCCGACCGCGTAGGCCGGCATCTCCAGGTTGGCCGCCCGGGCCGCGCGGACCACCGTCGCCGAGGGGTCGTTCCACAGGTAGAGCCGCGGGTAGACCGGGATGCAGTGCCCGCCGACCGCCACGCCCGGCCGGTGCAGATGGCTGAACGGCTGCGAGTTGCAGGCGTCGGCGACGGCGGCGAAGTCCACCCCGATCCGGTCCGCGTACCGGGCGAACTGATTGGCCAGCGCGATGTTGACGTCCCGGTAGGTGGTCTCGGCGAGCTTGGCGAACTCCGCCGCCTCGGCGGACTCCAGCTCCCACACCCCGTTCGGCCGGCCCCGCGCCGCCAGTTCGGGGCGCGGGTCGAAGTCCAGCACCGCCCGGTAGAACTCGGCGCCGCGCCGGGTGGCGGCCGGGTCGGTGCCGCCCACCAGCTTGGGGTACCGGCGCAGGTCGGCGAAGACCCGGCCGGTGCGGACCCGCTCAGGACTGAAGACCAGCGCGAAGTCCCGGCCCGGGGTCAGTCCGGAGCCCGCCGCCAGGCGGGGCGCCCACCGGCCCCGGGTGACACCCACCGGCAGGGTGGTCTCGTAGCTGACCAGCGTGCCCCGGCGCAGCCCGGCCGCGACCGCGTCGGTCGCGGCGTCGAGCAGGGTGAAGTCGGGCGTACCGTCGGCGGCGGTGACCAGCGGCACGACCAGGACGACCGCCTCGGCTCCGGCGACGGCGGCCGAGGTGTCGGTGGTGGCGCGCAGCCGGCCCTCGGCGACCACCCGCTTGAGCGCCTCGTCCAGTCCGGCCTCGCGGGGGAACGGCGGCCGGCCCTGGTTGACCGCCTCGACCACCGGCGGCGCGACGTCGGCACCGGTCACCCGGTGGCCCTTGGCGGCGAACTGGACCGCGAGCGGCAGTCCGAGCTTGCCCAGGCCCACCACACAGATGTCGAGCGGGATCATCGCCGTCCCCCGTTCCGGCCGTCGGCGGCCACCGCGTCGGCGAGCCGGCGCCAGGCCGGGTAGCCGCGCAGCCGGCGGCGCACCTGGGCGGGCACCGCGCCGCGCCAGAGCTGCTGCACCAGCGTGGGCGGCCTCGGCCCGGTCTCCCCGCCCGCCTCCGGGTCCACCGGCGCCGGCGCCGCCGGCCCCTCCTCGCCGAGCAGGAACAGCTCGTCCGCGAGCGCCGCCGCGCCGTCCCGGAACACCGGGTAGGCCGCGTACCGCCGCCGGACCCCGTCCGGCCCGGTCTCGGACACCTCCGGCGGTGCGCCGTGCTCCGCCTCGTACGCGATCAGCTCGCGCAGTTCCGCGTACCGGCCGGTGGCGGCCAGCTCCAGCCTGACCCGGTCGGGCACCGCGAGCCGGTGGTACACCTCGCGGGCGCCGAACTGCCGGACGAGTTCGCCGACGCCTTCGCAGACCTGGTCCCGCAGCCCGGCGTCGAGGGCGAGCAGGCCCTCCTGGAGCAGCTGCGGCACCTCCCAGCCGAAGTGCCGCGCCCTGATCGCGTCCAGCTGGGCGCCGGGCGCGGCCAGTTCGGCGGCCACCCACTGCACGGCCGCGACCCCGCGGACCCGGTCCAGCGCGCCGGCCCGCTGGGTGACGTTGCCCCGGTCCTCGCGCAGCACCAGGAAGTAGTGGTCGTAGTCGGCGAGGACGGAGATCCGGCGGGCCCGCAGGCAGGCGGCGAGGGTGAAGGGCTGGTCGGAGTAGACCTTCAGCTCCTCCTTGCGCGCCAGGTTGTGCCGCCTGATCAGGTCGAGCCGGAACAGCTTGGTGTCGGCGAGCGCCCAGGCCAGCGCGGAGTCCTCGAAGCCGACCGAGGCGGCGGTGGCGTCGAAGATGCCCTGCGGCACCAGCCGGCCGTTCACCCCGACCTGCTTGGGGATCAGGACGTCCGACCCCCACGCGTCCGCGGAGTCGACCATCCGTGCCAGGGCCTCGTCGCCGAGCCAGTCGTCGGCGCCGAGGAAGAGCACGTAGCGGCCGCGGGCGAGCGCCAGCCCGCGGTTGGTCGGCGCGGCCGGGCCGCCGGAGTTGGCCTGGTGGACGACCTGGAACAGCCCGGGGTGCCGGGCCGCGTAGCCGTCGAGCAGGTCGCCGCCGCCGTCCGTGGAGCCGTCGTCGACCGCGACCACCTCCATGCGCGCGTGCCCGATGGTCTGCCGGACCAGGGAGTCCAGACAGGCGGTCAGGTACGGCATGGTGTTGTAGACCGCGATCACCACGGTCACGTCGGGTACGGTCATCGGGCGCTGCCCTCCGGTGCGCGGGTCGCCGAGCGGTCGCCGCCCGGCGGCGCGCCGTCCGCGGAACGGAGCGGGCGGCACGGCGCCGGGCGATGCAAGGTCAACTCGGCGGCACGCCGCGGGGTCACGTCCACCACTCGCACGAGCGAGGCGGGCCGAACGCCCGGCCGGGCGGCGAACGCCCGGCCGGACGACGGTCCGGCCCCTCCGCACGGCAGGTCGCCCGGCCGGGCGGCGGGGCCCGGAGCCAGGCGGCCCCTCAGCCGATCGCGACCTCGGCGTACATCCGGGCGATCACGTCCTCGATCGCCGGCTCCCGCACCGACAGGTCGACCAGCGGGTAGCGGGCGGCGACGGCCGCCACCACCGGGGCCGCGCTCTCCTGCGCCGGGAAGGCCAGCCACTGGCGCGGGCCCTCCACCCGGACCACCCGGGCGCCGGGCACCTCGATCGGCGGGTGGCTCCCGGCCAGGTCGACGACCAGGGTCCGCTCGCTGTCGCCCGCCGCGTGCAGGGCCTCGAGACCGCCGTCGTGGACCACCCGGCCGTGGTCGATCACCATGACCCGGTCGCACAGCTGCTCGATGTCGGTGAGGTCGTGGGTGGTGAGCAGCACCGTGGTGCCGAGGTCGCGGTTGACCTCGCGCAGGAACTCCCGCACCTTGGCCTTGCTGACCACGTCCAGGCCGATGGTCGGCTCGTCGAGGTACAGCACCCGCGGGTCGTGCAGCAGCGCGGCGGCGAGGTCGCCGCGCATCCGCTGGCCGAGCGAGAGCTGGCGGACGGGTGTGTCGAGCAGCGCGCCGAGGTCGAGCAGTTCGACGCAGCGGTCCAGGTTGGCGCGATATCGGTGCTCGGGGATCCGGTAGAGCCGGCGGGCCAGTTCGTAGGAGTCGCGCAGCGGGAGGTCCCACCAGAGTGTGGTGCGCTGACCGAAGACGACGCCGATCCGGCGGGCCAGGGCGACCCGTTCCCGGGCCGGGTCGACACCGGCGACGCGCAGCCGTCCGGCGGTGGGGACGAGGATGCCGGTCAGCATCTTGACGGTGGTGGACTTGCCGGCGCCGTTCGGGCCGATGTAGCCGACGCACTCGCCGGCCTCGACGGTGAAGCTCAGCCCGTCGACGGCGCGCACCTCGCGCTTCTGCCGCCGCAGCCGGCCGGCCCTGGTGCGCACGGTGAAGGTGCGGCGGACGTCCTCGAGTTCGATCAGTGCCATGGTGTTTCCTCAGGTGTCGGGGGTGGGGGACCGGGCGCCGGGTCAGCCGCCGGCGCCGCGGTAGGCGCGCAGCCCGGCGCGCCAGGCCAGGCCGGCGGCGGTCAGGGCGAGCACGGCCGCGAGCGGGGAGGCGTACTGGAAGGCGGTGGGCAGGCCGAGCGGATCGGGCCGGTCGAGGATCCGCAGCGCCGGCAGCCAGTTGACGAAGGCCAGCGGGATGCCGAACACGGTGCCGGCGACGAGCTCCTTGGCGAAGACCGTCGGCGGGTACTGCAGCACGGTGGCGCCGCCGTAGGTGAAGGAGTTCTGGAGCTCCTTGGCCTCGCCCCACCAGAACTGGAGGCTGGCGAAGCCGATGAACACCGCGGCGAAGATCAGCGTGCCGCAGACCACCAGGACCGGCAGCAGCAGTACCCGGTCCCAGGTCCAGTGGACGTCCAGCACGGTCAGCGACCAGATCAGCACGCCCACCGCCTGGACGGGCCGGCCGAGCCGGCGCAGCGAGAACCGCTCGGCGCACAGCTGGGCGAGCGCGGGCGCGGGCCGGACCAGCATGATGTCCAGCGTGCCGGTGCGGATCCGCTCGCCCAGGGCGTCGATCGAGCCGACGAAGAGGTTCGCCAGGCCGAGGGCCAGCGCCGAGGTGCCGTAGAGGAAGCCGAGTTCGGGCAGGGTCCAGCCGCCGAGGGTGTCGGTGTGGCGGAACATCAGGACGACCACGACGAAGTCGAGGAAGGTCACCACGACGTTGGCGCAGAGCATCATCACGAACGACGCCCGGTAGGACATGATCGCCCTGGTCCACATCGCGGCGGCGAGCCACCAGGAGCGCACCGCCCAGGCCGTCCGGGTCGCGGCGGACTCGCGGGTGACGGCGGGGAGCGGTGCCCGGGTCACGAGGGCCTGGTCAGCCACCCTGGACCACCACCTTGCGGGTCGCCAGCAGCTGAACCAGCCGGCCGGCCGCGAGCAGCACGACGGCCCAGCCGAGCTGGAAGCCGAGCGCGCCGAGCAGGCCGGGGCCGGTGGCGCGCTCCAGGAAGACGTCGGTGGGCACCTTCACCAGCGCCGCCCAGGGCAGCAGCGGGGCGAGGTCGCCGAGCAGGCCGGGGAAGAGCGCGAGCGGCAGCAGCATCCCGGAGAAGAACATCGACACCACCAGGGTCACCGAGCGCACCCCCTCGGAGTCCTGCAGCCAGAAGCCGGTGAGCGAGACGAGGAAGCGCACCCCGAAGCTGACCACCACCGCGAGCAGGGTGGCGAGCAGGAAGAACACCCAGGTCAGCGGGTTCTCGGGGAGCCGGACCCGGAAGACCAGGGAGCCGACCAGCATCGGTGGCACACCCCGGGCGAGCAGGTGGAAGGCGGCCCGGCCGAGGTCGGTGGCCAGCCACCAGCCCTGGAAGTCCACCGGGCGGTAGAGGTCGACGGCGATGTCGCCGCTGCGGAAGCGCTCCTGGACGTCGTCCTGGAAGCCGCCGCCCATGACGGCGACGGTGACCAGCAGGCCCTGGCTGACCCAGATGTAGGTGACGGCGGTGACCTCGTCGTAGCCGCCGAGTCCGGGGCGGGAGTGCCAGAGGGCGAGGAAGGTGGAGGCGAGGATGAAGCCGAAGACGGTGTTGGTGAAGGCCCCGGCGAGGCTGGCAGCCCGGTAGGTGGAGAAGCGCCGGAACGCGCCCCGGACGACGGCCGCGTAGAGGCCCAGGGCCGCGGGGAGGTCCGCCGCGGCCCTGCCCGGGGCGGCGACCGGGCGCGGCGGACACGGGGGCGCGGAGGTGTTGCCGACGGGATCAGGAGGATGGAGCCCAGCGTTCTGCATATTGTCTCCTTATCGACAAAGAGCGGCGCAGGGAGACCCCTGGCCGCGAGGACGCATGCCGGACCGGCCCCGACCACCGCACCCGGGGGGTACCGGGCCTGGCGGGCGGAGCTGCGACGGACCGGAGTCCGAAGTGGCCGCGCTATGTCGTTAGCACCTTTCACCGTAGCGCCGGACAGTCCGGTGCGCACCCGGTTTTCCCCCGGCCGCCCGGCCCCGCCCCACCACCTGATCGACGGTCAAATAGCACATAATCTCGGCATGACCTTGAGCACCGGCCGCCGTGCCAGAAGGGACGCCCGCCGCGAGGCGCGCCGCGCCCTGCCGCTGCTGCGGCGGCTGCTGCCCACCTGGCGGATCTGCCTCGGCACCGTGTTCGGCGCCCTGCTGATCGCCGTCGGCGCCTTCGCCGTGCTCTACGTCATCGTCCCGCTGCCCGACCCCAACGCCCAGGCCGTCGCCCAGAGCAACATCTACCTCTACGCCGACGGCGTCACCGAGATCGCCCGCACCGGGACCGTCAACCGCACCGACGTCGGCATCGAGAAGATCCCCGTCAGCACCCGGCAGGCCGTCGTCTCCGCCGAGGACCGCACCTTCTACCAGAACCGCGGCATCGACCTGAAGGGCATGGTCCGGGCCGGCTGGAACACCCTGACCGGCCAGGGCATGCAGGGCGGCTCCACCATCACCCAGCAGTACGTCAAGAACTACTACCTCACCCAGAGCCGGACCATCGAACGCAAGGGCCGCGAACTCCTTATCGCCCTCAAGGTCGACCAGCAGCGCGACAAGAACGAGATCCTCGCCGGCTACCTCAACACCAGCTACTTCGGCCGCGGCGCCTACGGCATCCAGAGCGCCGCCCGCGCCTACTACGGCACCGACGTCTCCGAACTCACCCTCGCGCAGAGCGCCTACCTCGCCGCCCTGCTCCAGGCCCCCAGCGCCTACGACGTGAAGACCGCCACCCCCGCCAACCGCGAACGCGCCCTCGCCCGCTGGCAGTACACCCTCGACGGCATGGTCCAGCTCGGCTTCATCAGCGCCACCGAACGCGCCGACACCGCCTTCCCCGACCCGATCGACCCGCAGCCCGCCACCGGCCTGGCCGGCCAGGCCGGCTACCTGGTCGGCGTCGCCGACGACTACCTGGTCACCAACCGCATCCTCGACTCCGCCACCCTCAAGGCCGGCGGCTGGCGCATCACCACCACCTTCGACCAGGACAAGCAGGACGCCTTCGCCCGCGCCGTCCACGAGGAACTCACCACCGAACTCGACCCCGCCGCCCGGCCCGCCACCGACACCGACGTCCGCGTCGCCGGCGCCTCCGTCGAACCCGCCACCGGCCGCGTCGTCGCCGTCTACGGCGGCCCCGACTACGCCAGACAGCCCTACAACGACGCACTGCGCCAGGACAACCAGATCGGCTCCACCTTCAAACCGATCGACCTCGCCGCCGGCCTCGCCTCCCACCGCGGCAGCAGCTCCGACGGCCTCCCGATCAGCACCGAGACCCACTACGACGGCACCAGCGAACGCCCCGTCACCGACGGCCCCACCCCGTACGCGCCGCCCAACGAGGACGACATCGACTACGGCTCCATCACCCTGCGCCAGGCCATGGTCAAGTCCGTCAACTCGGTGTACGCGCAGGAGGGGGTGGACGCCGGCCTCGCCCACGTCCGGGAGACCGCCGTCCGGCTCGGCATCCCCGCCGACGTGCCCGGCATGGACCCGGCCAACACCTCGATGACCCTCGGCACCGCCACCCCCAGCGCCCTCGACCTGGCCGGCGTCTACGCCGCCCTGGCCAACCACGGCGAGGCACACCGCCCCTGGTCGGTCGCCGCGCTGGAACGGGTCAACCCCGGCCCCGGGCAACTCGACGTACCGGACCTGCCCGACCGGCCCGCCACCACCGCCCTCGACCGCGGCACCGCCGACGCCGTCACCGACGTCCTGCGCGACGTCATCGGCCCACACGGCACCGGCGCCGCCGCCCTCGACCTCGGACGCCCCGCCGCCGGAAAGACCGGCACCACCGACGCCAACCTCTCCGCCTGGTTCGCCGGCTACACCCCCGAACTCGCCACCACCGTCGGACTCTTCCGGGAGAACCCGAAGACCCACGCCAAGGAACCGCTGGCCGGCACCGCCGGCTACGCCCGGATCAACGGCGGCGCCTTCCCCACCCGGATCTGGACCAGCTACATGGGCGACGCCCTGGACGGCACCGCCGTCGGGTCCTTCGACCTCCAGCCCACCGAGGCCGTCAAGTGGCCCGTCGTCGCCGCCCCGAGCACCACCCCGAGCACCACCGCGCCGGCCTCGGCCTCCCCGACCGCCACCCCCGCCCCGTCACCCCCGGCCGGAGGCGCCGGAGGCACCGGAGGCGCGCCGGTCCCCGCCGCCCCGGCCCCGACCGCCCCCCGCCGGCCCACCGCCACCAACGGCCCCGGCGCCACCGCACCGGACCCGGTCATCACCCTCGTCACGCCCGAACCCCCCACCCTGGTGCCGCCCACCCGGCCCGAACCCACCCGGACCCAGCCCTCCCCACCGCCGGACCCACCGCCACCCGCCCCACCACCCAACCGGGCACCACCTCCCCCACCGGAGCCCCGGAACCCACCCGCTCCCCCGCACCGCCGCCCACCGGCGCCACCAAACCCCCCAGCACCAGCAGGCCCCCGGCCACCGCCGACCCGGCCGGCCCGCCGCCCGCCTGAACCGACCCCGCCCGCAGCTCCCCCCGGCTCCCACCGGCTCGGACTCAGGCCACCAGCTCCCGCTCCAACGGCGTCCGGAACCTCGGCGTCACCCGCACCTCCCCCAACCAGCCCACCAACCGCTCCGCCTCCACCCCGACCGCCGCCACCGCCTCCGCCCCCACGTCCCCGAACAGCCGCCACACCACCTCACCGTCCGCCCGCTGCGCCCAGCCGCCGACCACCCGGCCGCACCACCACACCGTCGGCCCGGCGTTCCCCGCCCGGTCGAACAGGGCCGGCACGTCCTCCGGCCGCAGGTACCAGTCCCGCCCCCGCCAGCCCATCACCGCCGGATCCAGCCCCGGCAACAACGCCGCCCACGGCTCCGGCTCCGCCACCTCCCCCTCGTCCCCCGGCAGCACCAGCCCCACCGCGCCGCCCGCCGCACCGCCGGCCGCACCCCCCGGCAGCGCCACCTCCACCGCCCCCACGTCGGCCAGCGCCCGCCGGACGTCCCCCAGCGTCCAGCCCGTCCACCACTTCACGTCCTCGACCGTCCCCGGCCCGTACCGCGCCAGCCAGCGCCGCACCACCTCCGCCTTCGCCTCCCGCGCCGGCACCTCCGGCCACTGCTCCACCGGCGCCCACGGATAGCTGCTGCTCAACCACGACCCGCGCGGCCGCGACCGCCGCACATGCCCGTCCGAGGCCAGCAGCCGCAACAACCGGCTCCCCACACTCTGCTTCGCCTCGTACGGCTTGCCCGCCGCCATCAGCATGGTCTCCCGCAGCGCCGGCACCTCCGCGCCCAGCTCCGCCGTGGTCGCCTCCCCGCGCGCCGCGAGCACCGCCAGCACCGCCCGCTCGGTCTCCGCCAACCGCGCCTCGCTCCACCCCTCCGCGAACTCCCCCAGGTGCTTCAGCAGCGTCGCCCGCTCCTTCACCGCGATCGGCCGGGCCGCCCCCGCGCTCACGTACGGCGCGAACTCCTCGGTCACCGCGAACAGCGTCCGCCGCATCGACAGCAGCTTCACCAGCGAGACGTCCTCGTACAGCGCCCGCTCCACCTCCGCCGCCGACGGCTCCCGCAACCGCGCGCACGCCGACAGGTACACCGTCGCCGGATCGGAGGCGTGCAGGCCGACGACCGCGTCCGCCGCCCCCTCCACCCGCGCGACCCGCGCGGACGGCGCCAGCAGCAGCCGCCGCCCCAGCCGCGCCCGCCGCTGCCCGTCACCGATCCGCACCGGCCCACCACTCGTCATGCGCGGATCCTACGACCCGTCACCGACACTCCCCGGCAACGGATCCGACCGGCGCGAAGTGGTCTTGACCGCACACCGCCGACCCGCGCGACACTGGGACCGCCCTGAGCGTCCGCCGTCGCCACCGGCCGCGAGGCCACCACCGAGGAGTACTCGTGAACCGTCCCTCCGCGCTACGGCTGCGCGCCGCCGCAGCCCTCGTCGCCCCCGCCCTGCTGCTCGGCGGAGCCGGCACGGCCCTGGCCGCCCCGGCCGCGACGGCCCCGGCCGCGACCGCCCCCGCCCGGACCACCGCCGCGTTCGAGACGGCGGTCTTCGTCGGCACCGCCTGGAGCTCCACCCCCGACGGCGCGATCTACAGCGCCTCCGAGGCGGCCTACCGGAAGGCCGTCGCGGCCTTCTGGTGGCGCAACGAATGCGTCGTCGGCGACACCAGCCTCACCCGGGACCTCGGCTTCTTCCAGGGCACGGCCAACCTGTACTGCCGGCGCTGACCGGCCGCCGTCCCGCCGCGGCGCGCCCCGGTGGGACGGCACCCCGCGGCCGCGGCCGGGCTCAGGTGTTCGGCGACAGGACGAAGAGCGGGAACACCCGGCGCTGCGGCACCTCGCCGATCTCCTCCATCGCCGCCCGGATCTCCCGCAGATGGCCGACCGTCAGCTGCAACGGCACCTCGTGCGGCTGAAAGGTGTACCGGATCGGGTAGTCCACCCCCGGATCCGTACTCATCTCGACGTGGCAGCCCAGCACATGGCCGACCCGCCGCCCCTCGCAGAACTCCACCAGCCGCCCGATCGAGCGCCCGAACGCCGCCCAGTCCTGGATGTAGAGCCGGCCGGGGTAGACCGTGTCACCGGTGAGCAGGAACCCGGTCCACGCGTCGAAGAACGTCACCGCCGCCTCGTGGTGCCCCGGGGTCGCCAGACACTCCAGCACCCGGCCGCCGAGATCGACCCGCGCCACCGCGTCCGGGTCCGCGTCGAAGCCGAGGAACGCCCACGCGCTCGCCCTGTCCGCCCCCACCAGCCGGGTGTCCGGACGCCCCTCGAACTGCCCGTCCCCCGCCACGTGGTCCCCGTGCGCGTGGGTGTGCAGCACCAGCAGCTCGTACCCGTCCCGCGGGTTGCGCTCCAGCCACTCGCCGAGGAGGCCGTCGACGGTCTCCCGCAGCGGGAAGAACTCCGCCGACGCGGTCGCCCCGGTGTCGATCAGCACCGCCCGCTCGTTGCCGAACAGCAGGAACAGGAACGGCGCCTCGTAGTTGACCGCCATGTTCTGCCGCAGGATCACGGTGTGCTCGTCGTACCGGTGGACCTGGATGTCCGGATCGGTGTTGTGCTTCGCCGACTCCGAACCGTGGATCCACCGCACCCCGTCCAGCCCCCGCACCCCCGCGGCGGTCCCGCCGAAGTCGATCGAAGAGCCGTTCCCGCCCATGGCCGTCCCCCTTGCTCCGTCTTGCTCCGCGCACGCCGCCACCTGCGGCCCGTCCCGCTCGGGGACGCTACCACCGCGCCGCGACGCCCCCGGGGCCCGGGGAAACGGCGGCGGGCCGCCGCGCCCACGGCACGGCGGCCCGCCGGGGACCCGCGGTCAGCGGCTCACAGGTACAGCCCGGTCGACCCCTCGGTGTCGCCGAAGCGCATCGCCGCCACGGCGTGCAGATCACGCTCCCGCAGCAGCACGTAGGTGGCGCCGCGGACCTCGACCTCCAGCTTGTCCTCCGGGTCGTAGAGCACCCGGTCACCGGGCTCCACGGAGCGCACGCTCTGGCCGACGGCGACCGCCTCGGCCCAGGCGCAGCGCTTGGAGATCTCGGCCGTGGCCGGGATGAGGATGCCGCCGGTGGAGCGGCGCTCGCCCTCCCCGGCCTCGGTCCGCACCAGCACGCGGTCGTGCAGCATCTTGATCGGCAGCTTCTCGCCCAACCGGTCGTGGCGCCGCTCGTCGGCCTCGGCGGGGAGGGACTGCTGGGTGGGTTCGTCGTTCGTGCTCACGACCCCGAAGGTACCGCCCCCGGGCGTGGCGCGTGACGCCAGCCCGGGCCGCGGACGGCCGGGCCGGGGGCGGCACGTGCGGCCGGGCGCCCCGACGGACGGGCCCGACGTCGTCCGGGCCCGGACGACGTCGGGCCGGGCACCAGGTGCCCGGCCCAGGACGTGCCGCCGCGGATCAGCCCTTGCGGCGCTTGCGCGCGGAGGCGACCAGCAGCACCAGACCGACACCGACCAGCGCGGCCGGGACGATCCGCTCCTTGCGCGGCTGCCCCTTCTCGTCCACGAACTGCGCCCGGGCCTGCTCGACCAGCCCGCTCGCGGCCACGTACGCCCGGCCCGCCTTCTCCTCGACCGTGGCCACGGCCTTCGCCTTGACCTGGGCGGAGATGGTGGTCGGATGCACCCGCACGGCGAGCTCGTCCAGGGTCGCCGCCAGCTGGGTGCGGGTACGGGTGATGTCCGCCTCGATCTGGGCGGTCGTCCGCGCCGACTTGTCCGTAGTGCTCGCCTCGCCCACTCGGGCCACCCCATTCACTGATGTTGTCCTGTGCGACTGACCCAGTGTGTCAGCTGCCACCCGGGCCCGCGCGGCCCCACCCACCATCAGGGGTAAGTTTGCCGTGGTACGACTGCCCGCCCAGCACCAGGAGAAACCCCGTGAGTGAGCGTCTCCAGCCCGGTGACACCGCGCCCGCCTTCACCCTGCCCGACGCCGACGGCAACGACGTGTCCCTGGCCGGCCACCTCGGCCGCAAGGTGATCGTCTACTTCTACCCGGCCGCGCTCACCCCCGGCTGCACCAAGCAGGCCTGCGACTTCACCGACAACCTCGAGGTCTTCGCCGGCGCCGGCTACGACGTCATCGGCATCTCGCCGGACAAGCCGGAGAAGCTCGGCAAGTTCCGCGAGGCCGAGGACCTCAAGGTCACCCTGCTCTCCGACCCGGAGAAGAAGGTGCTGGAGGCCTACGGCGCGTTCGGCGAGAAGAAGCTCTACGGCAAGACCGTCACCGGCGTGATCCGGTCGACCGTGGTCGTGGACGAGCAGGGCAAGGTCGAGCACGCGCTGTACAACGTGAAGGCGACCGGCCACGTGGCCAAGCTGCTGCGCGACCTCAAGGTCAAGGCGGCCTGACCCGGGGCCTCCCCCGGCCCGGCCCGGACCTGACCCGGGGCTTCCCCCGGACGACGCAGCGGTGGCGGCGCACCCCCCGACCGGGTGCACCGCCACCGCCGTCTCTCACCTCAGGCGACCGCTGTCATCAGCAGGCGCCGAGGTCGCTCCAGACACCCCAGGCGCCGCTGGCGCTCGGGTCGTCGCCCTTGGTCCACCACTTGTTCTGGTAGTAGTGGCCCTTCCAGGAGACCTTGGTCGTGGTGGCGTAGGTGGTGCCCGCGTCCCAGCTCGGCGCACCCGCGCAACCGGCCGGCGGCGTCGTCGGCGGAGTGGTCGGCGGGGTCGTGGGAGGCGTGGTCGGCGGGGTGGTCGGAGGCGTGGTCGGCGGCGTCGTGGGAGGCGTCGTCGGCGGGGTCGTGGGAGGCGTGGTCGGCGGAGTGGTCGGAGGCGTCGTACCGCCGTCCACCGCGCCGCGGGTCAGGTCGCCCTTGAGCCCGTACAGCGTGCCGGCCACGTTGACCGTCCAGTTGGACGGCGTCGACACCGGCAGGTAGTAGACGAAGTCCAGGTCGACCGAGGCCCCCGGGGCCAGCGACTGCCAGCCCGGCAGCTTGACCGACACCCGGTTGTAGTTGCCCTTCAGACCGCCCACGTTCGGACCGGTGTGGTCCTGCTTGATCACCGTCAGACCGAAGCCGGACTGGTCCTTGGCGTTGCCCGGGGCCGAGTTGCCGTAGTCGAACTGGAACTCGGTGCCGCCCGGCAGGGTCAGCGTCGAGTTGTTGACGATGTGGATCTTCGGGTTGATCGGGTAGTTCGAGTCACCCAGCGCGAAGTTGGTGAACGACACGTCGACCGGCAGCGTCTGCTGCGGCAGCGCCGTCGTCGAACGGATCGCCCCGTACGGCGAGGCCGCCTTGAACTTGTCGTACATCAGCGAGGTCAGGGTGCTGCCGGGCACGTACTGGCCCTTGCCGCCGTTCGCGGCCGCGTCCCACTTGTAGTCGCCCGCGAGCTCCCAGATCATCGCGCCACCGGCGCCCTGGTTGACGATGTAGTCGGCCTTGGCACCGACCGACTGCTCGTCCTCGGTCGACAGGAAGACCTTCTTGGTGTCGTTCCACAGCCACGGCGCCACCAGGGTGGAGCTGTAGTTGCGCACGTAGCTGCCCTGCAGCGCGGTGTCCTTGACCCCGTACTTGGACAGGTAGTCGGGCAGGACGCCCTTCTCGAGGTTCTTCGCGTGCCACATCGGGTTCGACCCGGCCGGGGACTCCTTGCCCGCGTCGTCCTTGTCGTTCCAGATGTTGTCGATACCGACCGCGCCGTCACCGCAGGAGGTCAGGCCGGCCCCGACCGGGCAGGTCGTCGCCGCGGCGGTGCCCCAGAGGCCGTTGGTGCCGCCCTGGACGTTCTTGAAGCCGCGGGTGTAGTACGGCAGGCCGACATTGACCCGGCCGCCCGGCATCGAACCGCGGAAGTAGTGGTACGACCAGTCCGCGTTGAGGTACCCGATCCCGCCGTACTGGCCGGTGCCGTAGACGTTGGCCGCCGCCAGCTCGCCGTCCTTGCCGTCGTCGAACAGCGAGGCGTTCGGGCCGACGTACTTGTTCCAGGCGCCGTGCAGGTCGTACGACATGATGTTGACGTAGTCCAGGTACTTCGCGACCTGGAAGGTCTCCATGCCGCGCAGCAGGTAGCCGGACGACGGGGCCGCGACCGACAGCAGGTAGTGCTTGCCGTCGGCGGCACCCGCCCGGTCCAGCTGCTCGCGCAGGGTCTTCATCAGGGCGGCGTACCCCTTGGCCAGCGAACCCCGCTTGCTGTTGGCGAGCTGCCAGTCCAGCGGGTTGCCGGCGTCCTTCATCGAGGTCGGGTACTCGTAGTCGATGTCGACGCCGTTGAACCCGTACTTCTTGATGAAGTCGACGGACGACGCGGCGAAGGCGTCGATGCCCGCCTGGTTGACGCTGCCGTCCGGGTTGACGGTCATCGAGTAGAAGCCACCGGTGTTGACGCGCTTGCCGTCGTCACCGAAGTAGCCGCCCGTCTCCGTCCAACCGCCCACCGAGATGAGGGTCTTGACGTTCGGGTACTGCTTCTTGTACTTGGTCAGCAGGTTGAAGTGCCCCTTGTAGGGCAGCGACGGGTCGAGCTCCGCACCGGGCACGCCGGGGAACGAGATGCCGGTGGCCTCGTTCTTGTCGTTGTCGGTGCCGACGGACAGCTTGTTGTCCGGACCGACGTGGCCGAAGGCGTAGTTGAGGTGGGTGACCTTGTCCCACGGGATGTCGCTGACCAGGTACGGCGGCGTGCCGTCCTTGCCGGTGCGCCAGCCGGTGAAGTACCCGATGATGCGGCGCTGGTGGTCGGCGCCCATCTTCTCGCGGCCGTTGGTGTCGTAGACGCTGCAGTACGGGACGTCGACGCCGGGCGTGGCGTAGAGGCCGTCAGGACGACAGGCGGCATTGTCGACGGTGGCGGACGCCTGGGAGGGCGCCGCGCCCAGCGTGGCCATCAGCAGGCCGGCCATCGTGGCCGCGGCCAGCGAGGCCAGGCCAGCGCGGGCCGCCGGGCTCTTGGACCGACGGGCAGCGGTGGGACGCCGCTCCGCCGTGGATCGGATCAACACTCGGTCCTCCGGGCAGAGTGTCGGCGCGTGCCTGTGGGGGAGCACGCACGTGGGGGAAAGCAGATTGGCGCTGAAGCTATGTGGTCTGAACCACATAGGTCAATAGGTCTGTACCAATTGGTAATCAATTCCCCAACCCCGCCGCTCGAACGGCCGGTTGTCGACGGTCATCCGCGGCCGCCCACGACACCCCGCCGCCCGCCTCCCCCACCCCGCCCGACCCCTCGACCGCCGGACCGTAACCGAACCGGCCCACGATCGTTCGCATGCGTGGGGGACGGGCGCACACCAGCCCGAAGGGGGAGCACCATGCCGACCGAATACACCCGCGAGCTGCTCACGGAGAGGGCCGCGGCCGCGACGTCGCTCGACGAGATGCTCGTCGCGCTGGACAGGGAGCCGAACAAGGACCGCCGCAAGTACCTGCGGCGCAAGCTGACGGAGTACGCCATCGACACCTCGCACTTCCGCCCCGGCGGGAGCGTCTACACGCGCGAGCTCCTCCAGGAGGCCGTCGATGTCTCGCACAGCGTCGCCGGGGTGGTGCGCCACCTCCACCTCCGGCAGGCCGGCGGCACGCAGGCCCACATCGGGCGGCGGATCAAGGCGCTCGGCATTGACACCTCGCACTTCACCGGGCAGGCCCACCACCGGGGCAAGCACTCGACCAAACGGCTCTCCCCCGAGCAGATCCTGGTCCAGCGACCGCCGGAGGCCAAACGGCTGCCCGGCGCCCGGATCCGCGCCGCGCTGGCCGAACTCGGCCGGCCGGAGCTCTGCGAGGGGTGCGGCACCGGCCCCGAGTGGCAGGGGCGTCCGATGACCCTGGAGGTCGACCACATCAACGGGGACTGGTCCGACAACCGGCCGGACAACCTGCGCCTTCTGTGCCCGAACTGCCATGCCGTCACCGACACTTACTGCGGCCGCAACAGGAAGCGCCGAACGGAGCCGGCCCGGTGCGGCGCCCAGGGCGGCCCGCGCCCCGGAATGACGGTGTCCCCGCACCGCACGACCCCCTAGACTGAAGGCCGTGCGGCCTTGGCGTAACTGGCAGCCGCGTGGGTTTTAGGTGCCCATGGGAGAAATCTCGTGAGGGTTCGAGTCCCTCAGGCCGCACTGGGCTTCGAAACGAAGGCCCGCCCGGAGTGATCTCCGGGCGGGCCTTCATCGTTCACGGGGTTCCGGATCAGCCGATCAGGTCCTTCACCACCGGGGCGAGGGCGCGGAAGGCCTGGCCGCGGTGGCTGATGGCGTTCTTCTCCGCCGGGGTGAGTTCGGCGCAGGTGCGGGTCTCACCGAGGGGCTGGAGGATCGGGTCGTAGCCGAAGCCGCCGTCGCCCGCCGGGGCGGTGCGCAGGGTGCCGAGCAGGCGGCCCTCGACGACGCGCTCGGTGCCGTCCGGCAGGGCGAGGGCGGCGGCGCAGAAGAAGTGGGCGCCGCGGTGCTCGGGGGCGATGTCGGAGAGCTGGGCGAGCAGCAGGTCGAGGTTGGCGCGGTCGTCGCCGTGCTTGCCGGACCAACGGGCGGAGAGGATGCCGGGGGCGCCGCCCAGGACGTCGACGCAGAGGCCGGAGTCGTCGGCGACGGCGGGCAGTCCGGTGGCTCGGGCCAGGGCGTGCGCCTTGAGCAGGGCGTTCTCGGCGAAGGTGATGCCGGTCTCGGGGACGTCGGGGATCTCCGGGTAGGCGTCGGCGCCGACCAGTTCGACGTCCAGGCCGGCGTCGCCGAGGATGTCGCGGAGTTCGGCGACCTTGTGCTGGTTGCGGGTGGCGAGGATGAGTCGGGTGGTCATGGATCCACCCTAAACGGACAGTGCCCGTGAGGCCTCGTCAGCCGGTGCAGACCTTGGTGAGGTTTGAGGCGGCGTTGCCGAGCGGCTTGAAGTCCGGGACCTGCTTGTTGTTGACGGCCTGCTGGACCTTGTCGACCTGGGTGTTGAGGTCGTTGATGGCCTGGACGACGTCGGTGTCCTTGGAGTTCTTGCCGAGCTGGTCGAGGTCGTTCTTGAGCTTCTGCAGTGCCTGCCCGGCGGCGGCCGAGTCGTTGCTCGCGTTGCTGTAGGCGTTGCTGACCTCGTTGATGTCCCCGGTGATCTTGACGGCGGTGTTGCCGCAGTCGAGCGCCTTCTGGGCCGCGGAGCAACTGACCGCGCTGAGGGGGAGGATGGCGATCAGGCCGGCCACGGCGAGCATGGTGGGGCGGGCAATGCTCTGGGGCATCCGGTCCTCCTGGGTGCGCGGGTATCCGGAAGGGAAGGACGCGCGCTGAGGGGTGCGCGGTTCCCGCAACGGGGTGCTGCGGGAACCGTACGGGCTCCGGACCCGGCGTGTACAGCGGCCTGGTCCGGAGCCCGGGGGATTTCGCGGAACCGCAACGGAACCGGTACACGGGCACGCCGGCGCCGGGTTCTCCGGGCCGGCGTCAGCCCTCCAGCTCGCCGAGGACCTTGCGCTGGACCTCGTCGAGTTCGGCGCAGCCGAGGGTGCCGAGGTCGAGCAGCCGGTCGAGCAGGGCGCGGTCGAAGGGGGCGCCCTCGGCGGTGCCCTGGACCTCGACGAAGCGGCCGTCGGAGGTGCAGACGATGTTCATGTCGGTCTCGGCGCGGACGTCCTCCTCGTAGCGGAGGTCGAGCATGGGGGTGCCGTCGATGATGCCGACGCTGACGGCGCTGACGCCGCCGGTGATCGGCTTGCCCTTGGCGCGGAGCAGCTTGCGCTCGCGGGCCCAGCCGACGGCGTCGACGAGGGCGACGTAGGCGCCGGTGATGGCGGCGGTGCGGGTGCCGCCGTCGGCCTGGAGGACGTCGCAGTCGAGGACGATGGTGTTCTCGGCGAGGGCGCGGTGGTCGACGACGGCGCGCAGCGAGCGGCCGATGAGGCGGCTGATCTCGTGGGTGCGGCCGCCGAGGCGGCCCTTGACGGATTCGCGGTCGCCGCGGGTGTTGGTGGCGCGCGGGAGCATGGAGTACTCGGCGGTGACCCAGCCTTCGCCGCTGCCCTTGCGCCAGCGGGGGACGCCCTCGGTGACGCTGGCGGTGCACAGCACCTTGGTGTCGCCGTAGGAGATGAGGACGGAGCCTTCGGCGTGCTTGCTCCAGCCCCGTTCGATGGTGACGGGGCGGAGCTGGTCGGGGGTGCGGCCGTCGATGCGTGACATAGGCACCGAGCGTAGTCGGTTGTGGGGGGCGCTCCGGCGTGCCGCGGCCCGCCGACCGGTGGGGTCGGCGGGCCGCGGTGGCGCGGAGCCGGGGTGGCGCGGGCGCGGAGGCCGGGGCCGGGGCGGCGCGGGCGCCGGGTGGAGCGAGCCGGTGGGCTCAGCTCACATCATGTCCTCGATGTCGGCGGCGATCGGGTCGGCGTCGGTGCCGATGACGACCTGGATCGCGGTGCCCATCTTGACGACGCCGTGGGCGCCGGCGGCCTTCAGCGCGGCCTCGTCGACGAGGGAGGCGTCCTTGACCTCGGTGCGAAGGCGGGTGATGCAGCCCTCGACCTCTTCGATGTTGTCGATGCCGCCGAGACCGGCGACGATCTTCTCAGCCTTGCTGGCCATTGCTTTCTCCCTCTGTCTCGGCTCGTCGGCTGCTCTGCCGGGTGCCGTCCTGCGCGGTGACCTCGGTCGCGGGTGACGCGTGGTCAGTGGTCGGTCGTGCCGTGGCGTGCTGTCGGAGCAGCGCGACCAGCATGACGTGATCCGGACCGATATGTCACGTTAGTCCACTTTTGGCCCACTTCGACGCGCATACCCCTGGCCGGCACCCGAGGATGACGAGCAGCGGGACCGGTTGCCCGGTGCGCGGACTGCGTCCCAAAGTGGTCTACACCAATATATGTGTACTCCGATGAACGCAGGAAGGGCCCCGGGTGTTCCCGGTCCACGCCCGAGGTCCCGCCGGGGACCACCGGACGGCAACCGCACTCGGAGGGCGAAGGATGAGTTCGGCAAGCGCCGCGGCGTCGCAGACCACGTGGTGGCACACCTTCTACGGCGGGCTCCAGAAGATGGGCCGCTCGCTCCAGCTCCCGGTGGCGGTGCTCCCGGCCGCCGGCATCCTCAACCGGCTCGGGCAGCCCGACGTCTTCGGCAAGGACGGCCTGGGCTGGGACAACGTCGCCAAGGTCTTCGCCGCGGCGGGCGGCGCGCTGCTGGACTCCTCGCTCGGTCTGCCGATGCTGTTCTGCATCGGTGTCGCGATCGGCATGGCGAAGAAGGCCGACGGCTCGACCGCGCTCGCCGCGGTGGTCGGCTTCCTCGTGTTCTACCGGGTGCTGCACGCCTTCCCCGAGCACTGCAAGCCGCCGACGGTACTGGTCAGCGACCAGTGCGTGGACTACACCTCGGCGAAGGCGGCCGCCGCGACCTACCAGAACCCCGGGGTGCTGGGCGGCATCCTGATCGGCCTGTTGTCGGCCTGGCTCTGGGTGCGCTTCCACCGCACCCGGCTGGTCGACTGGCTGGGCTTCTTCAACGGCCGCCGCCTGGTGCCGATGATCACCGCCCTGGTCGGGATGGTCATGGCCTGTCTGGCGCTGTGGGTCTGGCCGCCGATCGGACGGGGCCTGAACGACTTCAGCCAGACCCTGGCCGACCTGGGCTCGGTCGGCGCGGGCATCTTCGGCGTGGCCAACCGGGCCCTGCTGCTGATCGGCATGCACCAGCTGCTGAACACCTTCGTCTGGTTCCAGTTCGGCGAGTTCACCAAGCCGGACGGCACGATCGTGCACGGCGACATCCCGCGCTTCCTGGGCGGGGACCCGACCGCCGGCCAGTTCCAGTCCGGCTTCTTCCCGATCATGATGTTCGCGCTGCCGGCGTGCGCGCTGGCCATCGCGCACGCGGCCAAGCCGCACCGACGCAAGGAGATCTACGGCCTGATGGTCTCGCTGGGCCTGACCTCCTTCGTGACCGGCGTCACCGAGCCGATCGAGTACTCCTTCGCCTACATCGCCCCGGTGCTGTACGGGGTGCACGCCCTGCTGACCGGCGCCTCGATGGCGATCACCTGGGCGCTGGGAGTGCACGACGGCTTCAGCTTCTCGGCCGGCCTGATCGACTACGCGATCAACTGGAGCCTGGCCACCAAGCCCTGGCTGATCATCCTCATCGGCCTCTGCTTCGCCGCCGTGTACTACGCGCTCTTCCGCTTCATCATCGTGAAATTCGACCTGAAAACCCCGGGGCGGGAGGACGAGAGCGAGGTCGAGGACGTGACCAAGGCATAAACCGAGCGTCACCGCCGTCAATCCGAAAAGGCCCCCGGACCCTCGGTCCGGGGGCCTTCGGCATATCCGGTCCGGGCCGATGGTCCCGGTGCGGAACGCCGCACCGTCACCGGTGACGAGCCATCGGTGACCTGCCGCGCAGCCGCCGGGGCCATCGGCTTTTTGTTGCGCAATTAGCCAAAATGCCAATCACGGCGGGTAATCAAGATCGTTGATCCGCAAGTAGGTTTCGATTTCATAGCGCTTCCCACCAGCACCGCTTTCGAGGGTTCCGCACCCCCTCCACCCGTGCTACAAAACTGGTCTACACCACGTGTGGTGTAGACCAGTTCGCGGTTCGGCGCCCTGTGCACCTTCCCCCGACCGACCCGCCCTTGCCGTTAGGAACCCACCCCCATGAGTCAGTCTGCGCAGGCACCGGCGCCCGCCACGGCTCCGGCCACGCCAAGTGCCGCCAAGAAGTTCGGCCAGAACACGCTGCAGGGTCTCCAGAAGATCGGCCGCAGCCTCCAGCTGCCGGTCGCCGTGCTCCCCGCCGCCGGCATCCTGCTGCGCCTCGGCCAGGACGATGTCTTCGGCAAGGACGGCCTCGGCTGGGGGAAGGTCGCCACGGTGTTCGCCACCGCCGGTGACGCCGTCTTCGGCAACCTCGCGCTGCTCTTCTGCGTCGGCGTGGCGATCGGCTTCGCGAAGAAGGCCGACGGCTCGACCGCGCTGGCCGCCCTGGTCGGCTTCCTGGTCTACAAGAACGTGCTCACCGCGTTCCCGGTGGACGGCTCGATCACCGCCGCCCTGCCGAAGGGCAAGCCGCAGGACCCGGGCGTCTTCGGCGGCATCATCGTCGGCCTGCTCAGCGCCCTGATCTGGCAGAAGTACCACCGCACCAAGCTGGTCGACTGGCTCGGCTTCTTCAACGGCCGCCGCCTGGTCCCGATCCTGATGGCCTTCGTCGGCACCCTGCTCGGTGTCGTGTTCGGCCTGGTCTGGGGCCCGATCGGCACCGGCCTGACCAACGCGAGCGACTGGCTGACCGGCCTCGGCGCCGGTGGCGCCGGCATCTACGGTGTCGCCAACCGCATGCTGATCCCGGTCGGCATGCACCAGTTCCTGAACACCTTCTTCCAGCAGCAGGTCGGCAGCTTCACCGACGCCTCCGGCACCACCTGGACCGGCGACATCCCGCGCTTCTTCCACGGTGACCCGACCGCCGGCCAGTTCATGTCCGGCTTCTTCCCGATCATGATGTTCGGCCTGCCGGCCGCCGCCCTGGCGATCGCCTACTGCGCCCGGCCCGAGCGCCGCAAGGCCGTCCTCGGCATGATGATCTCGGTCGGCCTGACCAGCTTCGTGACCGGTGTCACCGAGCCGATCGAGTTCTCCTTCATGTTCATCGCCCCGGTGCTGTACGTGATCCACGCCCTCCTCACCGGCCTGTCGATGGCGGTCACCTGGGGCCTCGGCGTCCACGACGGCTTCGGCTTCTCGGCGGGTCTGATCGACTACCTGCTCAACTGGAACCTGGCCACCGACCCGTGGCTGATCATCCCGATCGGCCTCGTGTTCTCCGCGCTGTACTTCTTCCTCTTCCGGTTCGCGATCGTCAAGTTCGACATCAAGACCCCCGGCCGCGAGGACGACGACGAGGTCGAGGACGTCACCAAGGCCTGACGCCCGACGCCCGGAACCACCCGCACGCCGCTCACGGCCCCGCCCCGCCACCCGCTCCCCCGGGTGGCGGGGCGGGGCCGTTCGTGCGTCCGGCAGTCCGCCCGCCCGCCGGGACGGCGGTTGACGAACCGGCGAGAGCGCTGGTCAACTGGGACGGTGAACACCCCCGGCCCGCTGGTGACCCGCAGCCACATCGACTTCGGTCGCGTGTGGTCCGCGGCGTGTCGCGGCTGACCCGAGCGTTCCCCCCGCCGCCGCCCGGCTGACGTCCCGCCGCGCCCCGGCCGTTCCTCCCGCCTCCCACGCCCGCCCGTGACCAGGGCGCGCCGCCCCGTGCCCGTCCGCGCCCCGCCCGTCCCCGCCGCCGGGGCCCGGGCCGGTTCCGCGACCCGCGGCACGCACCGCTCCCGTACGAGGAAAGTCAAGGCCACCCATGCCACGCCAGCTGCACCTTTCCGCCGCCCTCGACAGCCCCGGCCGGTTCGACGCCGCCCACTTCACCGGTCTCGCCCGGCTCGCCGAACGCGCCACCCTCGACTTCGTCACCCTCGACGACTCCTACACCCCCGAACCCCGCCGCCTCGACGCGCTGGCGACCTTCGCCCGGCTCGCGCCGGTCACCCACGGCCTCGGCCTGGTCCCGACCGTCACCACCACCCACACCGAGCCGTTCCACACCTCGATCGCGGTCAACACCCTGGACTGGGTCAGCGAGGGCCGGGCCGGCTGGCTGGTCGGGGTCTCCGACACCGGGGCGGAGGCCAGGGCCTTCGGCCGCCGGGGCACCGCCCCCGCCGAGGAGCTCTGGGCCGAGGCCGCCGACGCCGCCGACGCCGCCTCCCGGCTCTGGGACAGCTGGGAGGACGACGCGGAGATCCGCGACACCGCCACCGGCCGCTTCGTCGACCGCGCCAAGCTGCACCACATCGACTTCGAGGGCCCGTACTTCTCGGTCCGGGGGCCGTCCATCACCCCCCGCCCGCCGCAGGGCCGCCCGGTGATCGCGGTCACCGTCGCCGCCGCCGACCTCGCACCGGACGCCGGCCCCGGCGGCCGCGCCCGGGTGGCCACCGCCGCCCGGCACGCGGACGTCGTCCTGCTCGACGCCCCCGACCGGGCCGCCCGGCTGACCGCCGCCACCGAGCTGCGGCTGCGCGGCGGCGAGGCGCTGCGGATCCTGGCCCGGATCCCGGTCGCGCTCACCACCGCCGCCGCGACCGCCGACCTGCTCACCGAGGCCACCGAGGGCGGCGGCGGGGTCGACGGCTTCCACCTGGTGCCCGCCGACCCGGCCCGCGACCTCGCGGTGCTCGCCGACCACGTGGTGCCGGCCCTGCGCGAGCGCGGCCTGTTCCGCACCGGCTACACCGGCCGCACCCTGCGCGACCGGCTCGGCCTGGCCCGGCCCGCCAGCCGCTACGCGGCCACCGGCGGCGCCGGCGGCACCGACACCTCCGCCGCCGGAACGCCCGCCACCACCGCAACGTCCTCCCGCTCCGCCGGCACCGGAACGTCCGCCCGCTCCGCCGCGACCCCCGAGGTGACCCGATGACGGACCGTCCGCTCAAGCAGATCCACCTCGCCGCGCACTTCCCCGGCGTCAACAACACCACGGTGTGGACCGATCCGGCCGCCGGCAGCCAGATCGCCTTCGAGTCCTTCCGCCACCTCGCCGCCACCGCCGAGCGCGGCCGGTTCGACTTCCTCTTCCTCGCCGAGGGCCTGCGGCTGCGCGAGGTCAAGGGCCGGATCCACGACCTGGACGTGCTGGGCCGTCCCGAGTCGATCACCGTGCTGAACGCGCTCGCCGCCGTCACCACCCACCTGGGGCTGGCCGCGACCGTCAACGCCACCTTCAACGAGCCGTACGAACTGGCCCGCCGGTTCGCCTCGCTGGACCATCTCTCCGGCGGCCGCGCCGCCTGGAACGTGGTCACCTCCTCGGACGCCTTCACCGGTGAGAACTTCCGCCGCGGCGGCTACCTCGACCGCGCCGACCGCTACACCCGGGCCGCCGAATTCGTACAGCTGGCAAGGGAGTTCTGGGACGCTGCGGGCACCGGCACGGTCCGCCACCGGGGCCCGCAGTTCGACGTGGAGGGCACCCTCTCGCTGCCCCGGCCGCCGCAGGGCCACCCGGTGGTGATCCAGGCCGGGGACTCCGACGAGGGCCGCGAGTTCGCCGCCGCCACCGCCGACGTGATCTTCAGCCGGCACTCCACCCTGGCCGCCGGGCAGGCCTTCCACGCCGACGTCAAGCGACGGCTCGCCGGGTACGGGCGCAAGCCCGACGAGCTGAAGATCATGCCGGGGGTGACCTGGGTGCTGGGCGACACCGAGGAGGAGGCCGTCGAACGGGCCGCCGCGATCCGCCGCGCCCAGGTGAGCCCGGCCACCACCGTCGCCTACCTGGAACAGGTCTGGGGCGTCGACCTCTCCGGCCACGACGTGGACGGCCCGCTGCCGGAGGCCGACCCGGTGCGCGACTCCGGGCTGGTCCAGGGACGCACCTCGCTCGGCGATCCGCTGGAGATCGCCGCCCAGTGGCGGGCGGTGGCCGCCGCGAAGGGGCTCAGCAGCCGCGAACTGGTGATCGAGGTGACCGGCCGGCAGTCCTTCGTCGGCACCCCGCGGAGCGTGGCCGAGCAGATCGACCGCCATGTGCAGAGCGACGCCGCGGACGGCTTCGTCCTCGTCCCCCACCTCACCCCGGGCGGGCTGGACGAGTTCGTGGACCGGGTGGTGCCGCTGCTCCAGGAGCGCGGGGTGTTCCGCACCGAGTACACCGGGACGACCCTGCGCGACCACCTCGGCCTGCCGGTCCCCGGCCGCCGCTGAGGGACCGTTCCCGGGCCGGGCTCGGAGCTCAGAGCTCGTAGCCCGGGCCGGGCTCAGAGCTCGTAGACCGCGCCGGGCTCAGAGCTCGTAGACCGCGCCGGCCCGGGCGATCTCGACCGGCCCGGAGTAGGCGGCGGCCGCGTCCCGCCGGTTGAGCTCGGCGTCCGTCCACGGCGGGATGTGGGTGAGCACGAGCCGGCGGGCGCCGGCCGCGGTGGCGTGCTCACCCGCCTCGCGGCCGTTGAGGTGGACGGCCCGGTAGGTGTCCCGGCCGTCCAGGTAGGCGGCCTCGCAGAGGAAGAGGTCGGTGTCCCGGGCTAGCTCGACGAGTTCGGGGCTCTCCCCGGTGTCGCCGGAGTAGACCAGGCTGCGGCCGTCGTGCTCGAGCCGGAAGGCGAAGGCGTCGACGGGGTGGTTGACCTGGGCGACGTCGATCCGGAAGGGACCGAGGTCGAAGCGGCCCGGGGTGAGGGTGCGGAACTCGAACACCTCCTTCATCCCGGGGTTCTCCGGCATGTCGTAGGCGCGGGCCATCCGTTCGGCGGTGCCGGCCGGGCCGTGGACGGGCATCGGCGCGGGGCAGCCCTCGGCCCGGTAGTTGCGGGCGACCCAGTAGGCGCACAGGTCGATGCAGTGGTCCGCGTGCAGGTGGCTGAGCAGGATCGCGTCGACCTCGTAGATCGAGGTGTACTTCTGCAGGGCGCCGAGCGCGCCGTTGCCGAGGTCGAGCACGACCCGGTAGCCGTCGGCCTCCACGAGGTAGCTGGAGCACGGCGAGTCGGCCGACGGGAAGCTCCCCGAGCACCCCACCACGGTCAGTTTCATCCGAGCCCCTCCGCCCCGACACGTCCTGGCTGCCGCTGGTCATGACAGCGGGCCGGGAGTACCGGCCGGAGGCGCTGCCCTGCGCGTGTTGTCGAGAGTAAGGGCGGAGCGGCACTTTGCCCCCGTCTCCGTGCCGTGCTGTGGCTGGAATCACCAGAACGCCGGGGGGACGGGGGACGGACGGTGCGCCGGTGGTGGACCGGCGCCCGCCGGGGCGGCCCGGCGGCGGACGGCTCAGCGGTGGCCGGGGCGGCTCCGGGCCCAGGCGCGGACGGTCTCGGGGTACCAGCGCGGGTGGCCGCCGCCGTCGACCAGGTCGGGTTCGGGGAGCAGTCCGTGCCGCCGGTAGTTGCGGACGGTCTCCGGCTGGACGTTGATGTGACGGGCGATCTCGGCGTACGACCACAGGTCGGTACTGCGACTCACGGGCCACCTCCGCTGGTGCGTGGGGAGACGTTCGTGAGCAGCCTTTCCGCGCCGGGCGGCGGTCCCGCACCGGAACGGCCACCGTGGTCGTACCGTGACGAACCGGGAGCACGGTACGGACAAATCCCCGATCGTCACGATCGGGGCGGTGGGGGTTTCAGGCCCAGAGCTGGCCCTGCAGCGCCTCGACGGCGGCCTCGGTGGACTCGGCGGTGTAGATGCCGGTGGAGAGGTACTTCCAGCCACCGTCCGCGACCACGAAGACGATGTCGGCGCGCTCGCCGGCCCCGGCGGCCTTGCGGCCGACACCGATCGCCGCGTGCAGGATCGCGCCGGTGGACACGCCGGCGAAGATGCCCTCCTCCTGGAGGAGTTCGCGGGTGCGGCGGACGGCGTCGGCGGAGCCGACCGAGAAGCGGGTGGTCAGCACCTCGGCGTCGTACAGCTCCGGGACGAAGCCCTCGTCGAGGTTGCGCAGCCCGTAGACCAGGTCGTCGTAGCGCGGTTCGGCGGCGACGATCCGCACGCCGGGGACCTTCTCGCGCAGGAAGCGGCCGACGCCCATGAGGGTGCCGGTGGTGCCGAGTCCGGCCACGAAGTGGGTGACGGTGGGCAGGTCGGCGAGGATCTCGGGGCCGGTGGTGGCGTAGTGGGCGCCGGCGTTGTCGGGGTTGCCGTACTGGTAGAGCATGACCCAGTCGGGGTGCTCGGCGGCGATCTCCTTGGCCATCCGGACGGCGGTGTTGGAGCCGCCGGCGGCGGGCGAGGGGATGATCTCGGCGCCCCACATGCGGAGCAGTTCGCGCCGTTCCTCGCTGGTGTTCTCGGGCATGACGCAGACCATCCGGTAGCCCTTGAGCTTGGCCGCCATGGCGAGCGAGATGCCGGTGTTGCCGCTGGTGGGTTCGAGGATCGTGCAGCCGGGGGTGAGCCGGCCGTCGGCCTCGGCGCGCTCGATCATGTGCAGCGCCGGGCGGTCCTTGACGGAGCCGGTGGGGTTGCGGTCCTCCAGCTTCGCCCACAGGGTGACCAGGCCGTCGGTGTTGCCGGGCACCGCGGCCGACAGCCGGGGCAGGCGGACCAGCGGGGTGTTGCCGACGGCTTCGAGCGGGCTGTCGTAACGCAAGGGGTCCTCCGGCGGCGGCGGTTCGGTCGGGTCCGGTCGGGCGGGGCCCGCCGCGGCCCGGGCGGAGCGCCGGGCCGGGGCGGGCGGGGTGTCAGCGAGCGCCGCCGGCGACGGCGGGCAGGATGGTGACGCTGTCGCCGTCGGCGAGGGCGGTGGAGATGCCCTCCAGGAAGCGCACGTCCTCGTCGTTCAGGTAGACGTTGACGAAGCGGCGCAGCTCGCCGCCGTCCAGCAGGCGGGCGGCGATGCCCGGGTGGCGGGCGTCGAGGTCCTGGAAGAGTTCCCCGAGGTTGCTGCCGGTGCCCTCGACGGCCTTGGCGCCGTCGGTGTAGGTGCGGAGGATGGTCGGGATGCGGACCTCGATGGCCATGGCTGCGCTCCTGTGCGAGTCGTGAGGTGGGTGGGCCGCAGCGGGCGCGGCAGGGCGTGACGGCCCGGGGCGGTGGGAACCGCGGGCGGGCCGGGACGGGCGGCTCAGCGCGAGCGCGCCGGCGTACCGGGACAGATCGCGCCGGCGTGCCGGCACAGGTCGATGTGCAGGCGCGCCACGAGGCGGGTGCCCGGGGCCTGGTTGCTCACATCGACGGAACGCATGGGCTCATCGTATAGATTCCCGGGCCCGCTCCTCCATGCCCGTCCCGGCATGCGGATGTTTTCGTCCCCCATGTCGAGATGTCCCGGGAACGGCGGCGGCCCGCCGACCACTCGCGGAGGTCGGCGGGCCTCGCCCAGGTGGGTGCGGGTCAGGCCTGGTGGGCCTCGACGACCTGGACGTCTTCCTCCGTGATCACACCGTCCACGATGCGGAACGAGCGGAACTCGTACGGGTCCTCGGCGCCGTTGCCCTCGGCGGTGGAGACCAGGACGTAGTGGGCGTTCGGCTCGGAGGCGTAGCTCACGTCGGTGCGCGAGGGGTAGGCCTCGGTGGCGGTGTGGGAGTGGTAGACGATCACGGGTTCCTCGTCCCGGTCGTCCATCTCGCGGTAGAGCTTCAGCAGGTCGCCCGAGTCGAACTCGTAGAACGTGGGCGAGCGGGCGGCGTTGAGCATCGGGACGAACCGCTCGGGGCGGCCGCTGCCCTCCGGACCGGCGACCACACCGCAGGCCTCGTCCGGGTGGTCGGCGCGGGCGTGGGCGACGATCGCGTCGCGCAGTTCTCGGGTGATGGTCAGCATGGCGCCAGGATAGCCACGCCCCGGCGGGTCACCGCCGGGGCGTCCACGACGGCCGGGGGTGCCGTCTCAGTGGGTGTCGGCGCCGTCGCCGGCCGCGTGCAGGTGGTCGTGCGCGACGCCGTGCACCGCCTCGGGGCGGCGGCGCTTGAGCACCTGGTAGCCGACGACGAGCAGGACCGCCCAGACCGGGAAGACGTAGAGCGAGATCCGGTTGTCCGGGTCCAGGGCGATCAGCACGACCACCAGGACCAGGAAGGCGAGCGAGGCCCAGCTGCTCCAGACGCCGCCGGGCGCCTTGAAGCTGGGCGGCGGCAGGTGGCCGCCCTGCCAGGCCTTCCGGTAGCGGATCTGGCAGATGAGGATCATCGCCCAGGTCCAGAGGCCGCAGACGGTGGCGACGGAGGTGATGTATTCGAACGCGCGGGCCGGGACGACGGCGTTGAGGATCACGCCGAGGCCCATCAGCAGGCAGGAGAGGGTGATCGCGACGGACGGCGTGCGGTGGGAGTTGAGCTTGGTCAGCTTCCCGGGGGCCTGGCCGCGCAGCGCGAGGTCGCGCAGCATCCTGCCGGTGGAGTACATGCCGGAGTTGCAGGAGGAGAGCGCGGCGGTGAGCACCACGAAGTTGATGATGCCGGCCGCGGCGGGGATGCCGATCTTGCCGAAGGCGGCGACGAACGGGCTGACGCCGGGCTGGAACTCGGTCCACGGCACCAGCGAGAGGATGATGACCAGGGCGCCGATGTAGAACAGCGCGATGCGCCAGGGCAGGGTGTTGATGGCGCGCGGGAGGGTCTTCTGCGGGTTCTCGCTCTCCCCCGCGGTGACCCCGACGAGTTCGACGCCCAGGTAGGCGAACATGACGATCTGCAGGGTCATCACGGTGGCGCCGATGCCCTTGGGGAAGAAGCCGCCGTTCTCCCACAGGTGGGTGATCGAGGCGGTGTCGCCGGCGTCGCTGAAGCCCAGGGTGAGGACGCCGATGCCGATCAGGATCATGCCGATGATGGCGGTGACCTTGACCATGGAGAACCAGAACTCGATCTCGCCGAAGAGCTTCACCGAGATCAGGTTGGCCCCGTAGAGGATCACCAGGAAGACCAGCGCGCTGAGCCACTGCGGGATGTCGGGTGCCCAGAAGCGGACGTAGACGGCCGCGGCGGTGGTCTCCGCCATGCCGGTGACCACCCAGAACAGCCAGTACGTCCAGCCGGTCACGTAACCGGCGAAGGGGCCGAGGAACTCCCGCGCGTACTCGGCGAAGCTGCCGGAGACCGGGCGGTAGGTGAGGAGTTCGCCGAGGGCCCGCATGATCGCGAAGATCACCACGCCGGCGACCGCGTAGGAGAGGATCAGGCTGGGGCCGGACTTGGAGATCGCGGTGCCGGCGCCGAGGAAGAGGCCGGTGCCGATCGCGCCGCCGATCGCGATCATCTGGATCTGGCGGCTGCCGAGTCCCCGCTCGTAGCCCTCCTCGTCCGGTTTCGCGTCGACGACCTCGTCGTAGAGCTTTTCGGCCATGGTGCACCGTCCTGGATGGGATCTCGTGGTGGGACTCGTGGGGGTGGGGAGCAGTCGTACCACGCCCGATCCGCACAGCGGTGTCCATCTGAGCGATATTTGAGCATGTCCCGATAGGGTTTCGCCCGTTTTGACCGGAAAAGCCCCGACCGCCCGTCCAGCATGCGGACGGGCGGTCGGGGCCTGTTCCGGGCCCGGGCGACCGTTCCCGGGACGCCCCGGCGACTCAGTCGGCCATCGCCTCCAGCAGCGACTCCTGCAGCGCGCCGAGCCACAGGTAGGCCATCACCAGCGGCTTGCGGTCGTCGCTGTCCGGCAGCTCGTAGAGGCCCTTCTCGTCCTCGTCGGTGACCTCCAGTCGCACCCCGAGGGTCAGCCGCAGGTCGTTGAGCGCGCCCAGCCAGTGCCGGCACCCGACGGTGTCGAGCTCGACCGTCCCGTCCCCGCCGCCCAGGCCGTCCAGGGTGCGCACCGTGTACAGCGCGTCCTCGCGCTTGCGGGTCCGCAGGTCCGGCTCGGTGTAGCGGCGGAACTCCCCGGCCGCCTCCCGGGACTCCGGGTCCACCGGTCCGGCGGGGTCCCCGTAGGCGTCGGGGAAGAGCCGCGCCAGCGCCGGGTCGGCGGGCGCCTCGGTCGGCCCCTCCGCGAACAGCGCCGCCAGCGGGTCACCGCCGTCCCCGCCCGGGCCCGGCCCGATCAGCTCCAGCATCTGCACTTCCAGCGAGCGCAGGATGGAGGCCTCCAGCTCGTCCAGCGCGAGCACCGCGCCCCCGCCACCGGCACTCTCGAACAACCCAGCCATCGGTATCGGTCAGCCCGTCTTCGTCTTCGTCGCCGTCATCGTCGCTGTTTCCGCCGCCGCCGTCGCCCCGACCGGCGCGGCGGCCTCAGTCGTGCTGCAGGGTGGCCCAGAGGCCGTAGCCGTGCATCGCCTGCACGTCGCGCTCCATCTCCTCGCGCGAGCCGCTGGAGACCACCGACCGGCCCTTGGTGTGCACCTCCATCATGAGCTTCCTGGCCTTGTCCTTCGGATAGCCGAAGTAGGCCTGGAAGACGTACTGGACGTAGCTCATCAGGTTGACCGGGTCGTTGTGCACGATGGTGACCCAGGGGGTGTCCGGTTCCGCCACCGGTACGCCCTCGACCTCCGGGCGCTCGATCTCCACGGGCGCGACACTCACCGCGGGGTCCCTCCTGTCGCCTGGCTCTCCAGGTGGCTCCCACCTGGCCGTCACGTGGTTTGCACGTGCCCCTTCAGCCCCATGCTGCCATCCGGGGGACCTCGGGGCGATTCCGCCCCCGGCCCCGCGAGCCGCTCCCGAGCCGCTCCCGAGCCCCTCCCCGGACCCTCCCCGGACGCCCGCGACGCGCCCGCCGACGATCCGCCCGCGAGAAATCGTCAATCTGACGCTAAGGGGTAGTAGCATCATCCTCATGGACGCCACTTCCGTGACTGCGGCCGGCTCGACCGCGCTGCTCACCGACCGCTACGAGCTCACCATGCTCCAGGCCGCCCTGCGCAGCGGGGCGGCGCACCGCCGCTCCGTCTTCGAGGTGTTCACCCGCAGGCTGCCCGCGGGCCGCCGCTACGGCGTGGTCGCGGGCACCGGCCGGGTCCTGGACGCCGTGGAGAGCTTCCGCTTCACCTCCGCCCAGCTCGACTGGCTCGCCGACCAGCGGATCGTCGACGAGGAGACCCTGCGCTTCCTCGCCGACTACCGGTTCACCGGCGACATCCACGGCTACCCCGAGGGCGAGGTCTACTTCCCCGGCTCCCCGCTGCTCACCGTCGAGGGCAGCTTCGCCGAGGGGGTGATCCTGGAGACGGTGATCCTCTCGATCCTCAACCACGATTCGGCGATCGCCGCCGCCGCGTCCCGGATGACCTCCGCGGCCGGCGGGCGTCCGGTGATCGAGATGGGCGCCCGGCGCGCCCACGAGCGGGCGGCCGTCACCGCCGCCCGCGCCGCCTACGTGGCCGGCTTCACCGCGACCTCCGACCTGGAGGCCGGTTTCGCCTACGGCATCCCGACCACCGGGACCGCGGCGCACGCCTTCACCCTCGTCCACGACAGCGAGCGGGACGCCTTCCGGGCGCAGATCGACTCGATGGGCCGGGGCACCACCCTGCTGGTCGACACCTACGACCTGCGGGAGGCCGTGCGCACCGCCGTCGAGGTGGCCGGCCCCGAGCTGGGCGCCGTGCGGATCGACTCCGGCGACCTCACCCTGCTCGCCCACCGGGTCCGGCGGCAGCTGGACGAGCTCGGTGCCACCGGCACCCGGATCATCGTCACCTCCGACCTCGACGAGTACGCGATCGCCGCACTCGCCGCCGCCCCGGTGGACGGCTACGGCGTGGGCACCAGCCTGGTCACCGGCAGCGGGCACCCGACCTGCGCGATGGTCTACAAGCTGGTCGCCCGGGCGGCCGGCCCGGACGGGCCGCTGGAGCCGGTCGCCAAGCGTTCGGCCGGCGGCAAGACCAGCGTCGGCGGGCGCAAGTGGGCCGCCCGGCGACCCGACGCGGACGGCGTCGCCGACGCCGAGGTGGTCGGCACCGGAACGGTCCCGGCCGAACTGGCCCCGCACCTGGTGCAGGTGCCGCTGGTCAAGGCCGGCGAGGTGGTCGGCCGGGAGCCGCTGGAGGCCGCGCGCGAGCGGCACGTCCGGGCCCGGGCGGCGCTGCCGCTGTCGGCGACCCAGCTGTCCAAGGGCGATCCCGTGCTGGCGACCGAGCTGCACGTGTGACGCCGGGACGGGCGGGGCGGAACGCATGGCGCCGGGACGGACGCGGCGGGACCGTTACGGGCGGACGCCCGGCGGCACGGTTCCGCCCGACGGCGCACGGTTCCCCGCGACGGCGCACGGTTCCCCGCGACGGTTCGTGGACGGGCCGAGGGGCCGGGCCCTCCCCGGGCCTTCCGCCCCCGGATGCCACTGCCTACAGTCGACCGTAGAGTTCCCCTCACACGGGCCTGAGGTCCCCTCACGCCCCCTCCCCACGTCCTCCGCAGGACCCCACCGGACCGAGGAATACCAGCCATGCACCGGGCACTGATCGTCGTCGACGTGCAGAACGACTTCTGCGAGGGCGGCAGCCTGGCCGTCGCGGGCGGGGCCGAGGTGGCCGCCGCGATCACCGACCTCATCGCCGAGTCCGCCCCCGGCTACCGGCACATCCTCGCCACCCGGGACAACCACATCGACCCGGGCGACCACTTCTCCGACCACCCCGACTTCGTGCACAGCTGGCCGGTGCACTGCGTCGCGGGCACCGAAGGGGTCGGCTTCCACCCGAACTTCGCGCCCTCCGTCACCTCCGGCGCGATCGAGGCGGTCTTCGACAAGGGCGCGTACGCCGCGGCCTACAGCGGCTTCGAGGGTCTGGACGAGAACGACCGCGGGCCCGCCGAGTGGCTGCGCGAGCGGCAGGTCACCGAGGTGGACGTGGTCGGCATCGCCACCGACCACTGCGTCAAGGCCACCGCTCTGGACGCGGTGCGGGCCGGGTTCACCACCCGGGTGCTGCTCGACCTCACCGCCGGGGTGGCCGCGCCGACCACCGCCGCCGCGCTGGACGAACTGCGGGCGGCCGGGGTGGAGCTGGTCGGCACCCCGATGGTCGGGGGCTGAGCCGGGCACCGTCCCGTCCGCGGGAGCGCCCTCCGGGGCGGTTCCGGCGACCCGGCCCTCCCGGCGACGGCTCCGGACTGCCGGGCGCTCACCGCTCGGTGACCAGCAGTTCCACCACGTCGGTGCCGCCCAGCCGGAAGGCCTCCCGCAGCTCGGCGCCGACCGCGTCCGCGTCCTCGGCCAGCCGGGCGCCGGAGACGTACACCACCCGGACCCCGAGGTACTCCATCCGGTGCTGCCCGCCGCGCACCCAGGCCGCCTCGCCCTCGCTGACGCAGCGCAGCTCCGAGTCGACCTCGACCGCGACACCCGCCTGCGGCCAGTAGAGGTCCGGCACCGCGACGTAGGTGCCGCCGCGCATCCGCAGCTCCGGGGAGGTCAACGGCACCGGCAGCAGCCATTCGTCCACCAGTTCGCCGACCCGCTCCAGCACCCGGTCGCGTTCGGCGGCCAGCAGGCCGTCCAGCACGGCCCGCACCCGGGGGTCGGCGGTCAGCCCGGACTCGGCCAGCTCGGCGGCCAACTCCCCCACCGGGCAGCGGAGCTCGGGCCGGCGGACGGCCTCGCACAGCACCTCCCGGACCGGCGCGGGAGCGAACACCCCGGCGCCGGCGCCGGCCGTCCACTCGGCGGAGGTCCACTCGCGGAGCGCGTCGGCCACCGCCCTGGCGACCGGCGCGCAGGCCAGGCCGTGCACCGAGCGCGCCACCAACTCCCGCTCGGTGCGCCGGATCCGCACCTCCCCGGCGTCCTTCAGCCGGCGCTGGCGCGGCACCAGCACGTCCACCCCGGTGACCGCCGGCAGCCGGGGCACCGCGGCGAAGCCGTACAGGGCGAGCGCGGCCGGTCCGGTGATCACCGCCCCCTCCCGGCTCCCCTCCTCCCTGCCGTTCTGCGCCGCGTACAGCAGCGCGGCCCACATCCGCTGCTCCGGCGAGGGCTCGCCGGACTGCATCAGATAGACCCGGGGCAGCAGCCGCTGCCAGGGCCCGCCGCGGCGGCAGTGCTCGCTGACGACCCGGGACGGCACGCCCCTGGCGCGCAGCTGACCGGCGGTGAGGACGTTCTGCTGACGGCGCGCCAGCTCCTCCAGGGAGGGCGGCGGCGTGGGAATCCGGTAGTTCATGCCGACACCATCCCCAACGCTCCGGAGCCTTTCCCGGCCGCCTGACGCACTGTTACCCAACCGTCGCGAAACCGGGACCAGCCCGCACTAAAGTCCTCATACCCTCACCCATTCGGAGGAATGGGTGATCATCGTCTTGTCATACTCGATCACTCTCGATCGACCACCTGGCCGTCTGACCGTGCGTGACCAAGCACATACGGCAAAGTCACCTCCGGACGTCACTCCAGCCCGCCGGATTGCCTACCCTTAGTACATGTCACGTGACGAGACCGCCGGCCTCCGCGCGGCCCAGCTCCGCCTCGGACGCCTGCCCGGATACGTCCGCCGGCCGGACCCGGCCCGCCGCAGCGGCGCACAGGGCCATACTTACAAGAAGGGCTGGGAGGTCCGCTTCACCGCGCGCAGCGAAGCGGAGATAGCCGAGATCCGCGACCTCGTGGTCGCCGCCGGATTCGCGCCCGCCCGCCCCTTCTTCAAGGGCCATCAACTGATTCAGCCCGTCTACGGAATGGCAGCCGTCCAGGCCTATCTGGCGGCTAGACAGGCGGCCGAGGAGCAGTCGGCGCGCACCGCGCCCGCGCGGGCCCGAGGGGGTTCCGGGGCGGCGCGACTGCGAGCCGCCGCCAGGGCCGCGCACGAGGCCGCCGAGAGCACCGCGCACGAGCTGCGCGAGCTCCGGGAGGACCCCGGCCGCGAAGCCGCGGAGCATCCCGCACCGGAGACCGACGCACCGGAGGACGACGCGGCGGACGCACCGGGCACCGGCGCACCGGGCACCGGCCCGCGGGGCGGCGCCGCGACGGGACGCGGGACCGCGGACCACGGCACGGCCGACGTCCGCCCCGAGGACCTCCGGGGCCGGGAGCACGAACGGCAACGGCTCGCCGCGGCCGAGGAAGTGGCCCGCACCGCAGGGGCCGCGGCTGCGGCGGCCGCGCGGCGCGCCCGCCGCCGGGCCGCGGAGGCCTTCCCCGCCCAACTCGCCCGGGGCACCGCACCGGACGACCTGACCGCTCCGACGAAGACCCGCAACACCACCTGACAGTTCGTCAACTCTCTGCTCGTACACGGCGATCCGCCGACGAAGGGCCGGGCACGCGGGACGCGTGCGACGGGGCCGGCCCCCACCCCACCCGCTCCGGAACCGCGCCGCCAGGCCGCTGCCCGCGTCATCGCCGCAGCCCGGCCCGGCCCACCCAGCGCGCGAGCGGTGGTGCGCCCGGTGGTGCGGGCGCGGCTTCGCGCCGCAGGCGTGGACGGGAACCGCCGAACCGCTTACGGTGGCACATCACACCCCCCGCGGTGGCGCACCGACCGATCCGCCACCACGGCCGTGCCACCCCGCTGACCGGCCACGAAGCACCGCACCCCAGCCTCTGACACCACTGCGCAGCACTCCACGCCCCTCCGCCACCGCCGTACCGCACGCCGGCCTCCACCCGGCCACCGCCGGAACCGGCCGCACGGCGACTCCTTCCGGGCATTCCATCCGATTGGTAACCCAGCGCACCGAGCGCCTACCGTAGAGTGAGCACAGATGATCGACCGTCAGATGCCCATCTCACTTGCCGAGAAGCCGAGATGACCCAACGTCACGACAGCACCGCCGAGCCACCCCCGGGGCCCGGCGAACCACCGGCCGTACCGCTGGAGTTCGCGGCATTCTGCGAGCTGCACCGGCCGCGGTACCTCAGCTACGCCCGGGTCTGGCTGCCCGACCCGGACCGGGCGACCGCGGCCGTCCAACAGGCCTTCGCCGAAATCGCCGTCGAGTGGCGCGAGTTGCTGGGGAGCTCGAATCCCACCGCGCACGCCTGGCAGATCCTGCGCACCACCGTCGACGAGCACACCCGGCAGAACGGCCTGCCCTCCGGCCGCCCGGCCGCCCAGGACCGCCCCGGCCGCGCCGCCGACGACGACCTTGCGATCCTGCACTACGTGGTCGGTCTCGCCGCGCCCGAGATCGCCGACGTCGTCGGCACCGACACCGCCAGCGTGGCCGGCCGGCTCCGCCGCACCATGCTGCGCGAGGCCTCCGGCTGGTGAGCCGCCGCCGGGCCCGACCCGGCCCGCACCGGCCCGCCCTGGCCCGCTCACGGGCCCGCCACGGGCGCCCGCGCTCAGACCCGCTCGCCCGTCACGTCGTACAGGTGGTGGACCGGGTCGTGGATCAGATAGCGGGCGAACGACTCCACCGTGAACCGCGCCCCGTCGGAGCGGTTGCCGGTCCGCGCCCACCGCGCGCCCGTCACCCCCTCGAACGCCGCCGCCAGCGCCTCCGCGGCCGCCGCCAGCTCCGCCGCCACCACGTCCGGCCGCTGCTCGCCGTAGCGCTCGGCGACCGCCGTCGCGTCCTGGTCCCAGTTCGCGAACAGCGGGTCGTCCTGGTCCAGCATCAGGTCCAGCCGGACCAGGAACAGCCGGAAGACGTCGCGGACGTGGCACGCGTATTCGAGGTCCGACCAGATCTCCGGACGCGGACGCCGGCGCAGCGCCTCCGGGTCGCCGCCCAGCACCGCCGTCCAGCCGGCCGCGTTCGCCCGGACCATCCCGGCCACGTCCTCCCGCACCACGGCGCCCGCGTCCAGGCCGCAGTCGGCACAGGGTTCCTCCAGCACCCAGGTCCAGTCCTTGGTGTCGGGGACGATCGCGTCGGCGGGGACGATCGCGTCGGCGGGGGCGAGGGGATCGGGCCCGGGCGCGGGCGAGAGCTCGGGCTCGGACGCGGTGTGCTCGGAATTGGTCATGCGCCCAGGATGGTCGCGCCCCACCGCCCCCACCAGCGGCGTCAGCGCCAGCGGTCACCGAAATCCTGCCAGCCCTACCGCTCCGCGAGCCCGGAGGCCTCCCGGGCGGCGAGCAGTTCCGCCAGATTCGCCCGGCTCCAGTCGCACATCGCGTCCATCG
The DNA here is from genome assembly GCF_900105395.1 of Streptomyces sp. TLI_053. Lineage (NCBI taxonomy): Bacteria > Bacillati > Actinomycetota > Actinomycetes > Kitasatosporales > Streptomycetaceae > Streptomyces > Streptomyces sp. TLI_053. Next base: position 6,009,134 of record NZ_LT629775.1, on the reverse strand, counting down.
GCCCCAGCAGCGTCCGCCCGAGCGGCGTCAGCGCGTACTCGACCCGCGGCGGGTTCTCGGCGAACTCCGTCCGCTCCAGCACACCGTCCTGCTCCATCGACCGCAGCGACTCGGTCAGCACCTTCGCCGTGATCCCCACCAGCGACACCCGCAGCTCCGAGAACCGGCGCGGACCGCCCTCCAGACAACGCAGGATCCGCCACGCCCACTTCTTCCCCCCGAGCACCGGAACCGTCGGTACGGGGCAGTCCGGGTCGAAGAAGTCCGGCGGCAGCGGCGCGGGCACGGTCCGAGTCATCCCTCGACCGTAACCGAACAGCGCTCCCCGCCGGTACCGTTGAAGTAACCGGCACCCCCCGGTCTACCGTCACCGCGACGGCGGACGGCCCCCCTGGCCCCGCCCCGACCCACCGACGGAGACCGCCATGGACCGCACCCCCGCCACCACCACCGACCTCGTCGTCTTCGGCGCCGGCGGCCAGGTCGGCCGCGCCGTCGTCGCGGAGGCCCGACGCCGCGGACTGACCGTCACCGCCGCCGTCCGCGCCCCCGAACGGCACCCGGACCTGGCCGGCCCCGGAATCACCCTGACCCCCTGCGACGTCACCGACCCCGCCGCCGTCGCCACCACCGCCCGGGACCACGCCGCCGCCGTCAGCACCGTCCACACGCCCGACGTCCCCGCCGGCGACTTCTACCCCGCCGCCACCCGCGCCCTGATCACCGGCCTCGCCGCGGCGGGCGTCCACCGCCTCGTCCACGTCGGCATCGCCACCACCCTCGAGACCGCCCCCGGTGTCGCCGTCCACGACGACCCCGCCTTCCCCGAGGCCCACCGCGCCTTCTCCCTCGGCCACGCCGCCGCCCTCGACCTGCTCCGCGACTCCCCCGCCACCCTCGACTGGGTCGTCGTCACCCCGCCCCTCGACCTCGACCGCACCGCCCCCGGCACCGGCCACTACCGCCTGGGCGGCCCCCAGGTCCTCGGCGGCCGGATCGCCCAGGCCGACCTCGCCGCCGCCGTCACCGACCAGCTCACCGGCCCGGCGGCCCGCCACCGCGAGCAGATCGCCGTCGCCGAGTAGCCCCTCACCCCTGCCGCGGCGGCGGATACCCCTGGTACGCCGCCGCGGCCGCCCGGTCCCGCCGTCGCCGCCCCCGCACCACCAGCACCGCCGCCACAACCCCCACCACCACCGCACCGGCGACCCCCGCCGCCCCCACCAGCACCCACCGCACCCCGCGGTTCCCCCCGTCCACCACCGGCGCCACCGCCTCCGGCGACTCCCACGCCTCCTCCGACGGCGGCGGCACACTCCCCTGCGACTCCACCCGCCCCACCAACGGATTCTCCCGCGGCCCCCCGTCCACCGCCGGATCCGCCTCCAACGCCTTCCCCGGCGCCAGCACCCCGTACCCGTAGCGGTTGCTGGGCACCGCCGAGCCGTCCCCGGGCGCGGAGGCGGACTTGATCATCCGGTTGATGACCTGCCCGGCGGAGAGCGACGGATACTTCGCCCGGATCAACGCGGCGGTGGCGGAGACGTAGGCGGTGGCGTCGGAGGTCCCGTTACCAATGCCTTGCGCGCTTGTCGACTTGGAACCGGCCCGGGGGATTTCCGTGCCCGGCGCCACCAGGGTGGTCTCGGGGCCGACGGTCGACTTGCTCCAGAGCTGCCCGTTCCTGTCGACGGCCCCGACCGCGACAACCCCGGGGAATGCCGCTGGATACTCCACAGCGTTTGTGCCGTTGCCAGTACTGGCAACGAGGACAACATCCTTGTCAACTGCGTACTTGACCGCTGCTCGCTCGTCGGGATCAGCCCCGGAGGGCCCGCCGAGGGACATGTTGATGACGCTCGCGCCGTGGTCGACGGCATAGTGGATCGCCATCGCAAGCCCCGACCTCGTCGAGAGCGACTCCCCGTCCAGCTCGATGCGGATCGGAAGGATCTTGGCCTTGGGGGCCAGACCCTTGATACCGGCCTCATCGCCGTGACCGTGGCCGGCGATGAGGCTGGCCATACCGGTTCCGTGGCCGTCGGTGTCAACAGTGCCGTCGGTGTTCGCTCCGGTGAGGTCCTTACCCGCCAGCACCTGCCCCGTGAGGTCTCGATGGTCCTTCAGCACACCACTGTCGATGACCGCGACGGTGACACCGTCCCCTTGCGAGACCGGCCAGACTGCGGACTCGGCCCGGAACATGGCAAGCGGCCACTGAGAATCCCTCACACTGTCGGCGCGGGACGCCCCAGCGCCGACCGCTGCCAGCAACACCCCCGCCAACACGGTTGTCCCGCGACTCGGACGCCAGCCACTCAAGCCCTGCCACCCCACTCAGCGCAGAGGCTGCCCCAGGTCCGAACGACCCGCAGGGCAACCGATCGATCGGCCCGGGCCCGAAGGCCGGCCGTCATTCCACCACGTTCGGATTCACGGGCTCGTCGGACACCCAGGTCTCCTCGTCCTCGACCAGGTAGTCGGGACGTCGCCGCTTCTTCGCTTCGTCCTTCCTACCGTTGTCGGTGCTGCCGAGGGGCATCCAAGGCGCCTGCGGCAACGGGCTCCTGCCACCGGTCTCCGGCTGGATCCGCCCGCGCGCTCCCACCCCCGAGCCGCCTTCGGTGAAGGCCTGCTTGCCTCCGCCACCCTTTCCGGGCCGGTCACCGACACCGACGACCGTGCCTCCGGCGTGCCCTGCTGCACCTCCGGCACTTCCTTTCCCCCGGGTAGGACCGGCGCCGACTGTCCCGCCGCCACTGACACCGGGCATACCCTCCACGCCGAAGGCCGCACCGCTACGGCCGGCGGTGTTCCGACCCGATGCCCCCTCCCTCCCTGCACGCGCGGCCTCAGGTCCCGAGGTGTCACGCCCGGCCCCCGAGCCGGGCCCCTGCTTGCCAGCAGGAGGGAATGACAGCGCTGTCCCGTTCGGATGAGGAGATGCGCCCCCGGTCCCCTGCGACGCGGCGGACTGGGCCGCCGAAGTGCTTGGCAGAACGTGATTGCCGCCGGCCCCCGGCGTACCGAGCAGAGACGTGCTGCTGGGATCCGGCGACTTCCTGCCGGGCGCCTGAGAGAAACCGGGCTCGGTGCCGTCCACTACCGTTCCGGAACCGAAGCTCACCGGCGCGGACCTGGGTGGCGGCATGGCAACCCCACCCTTGACACCAGGGTCGGAGGGGACCGGAGGTGGCTTCGAGAGCGATGGGCTCGCCGCCCGGGAGGTCGAGCGTCCCGTGCCGCCCGTCCGAGGATCCGCCACTCCCGTCTCCCTCGGCCGGGAGACAGGTGCCGAACCCGCCCCGGGAGTGCCTGCCCCCACACCGCCGAGGAAGCCGCCCACAGCCGCGTACCCACTTGTTCCGGCGTCACCGTCGTCAGGAAGGTCGGTGTAGTCGCCCCTGCTCGTCTTCGGAGGCGGCCCCGGAGGTTGCGGCGGCTTCAGCATCGGGGCGGCCGTGCGGTAGTGCATGGCGAGGGTCTGGAGGACGGTGGCGGCTTCGGCCTTCTTCTGGTTGGCGAGGTCGGTGCGGGCGTCCTCGTCGTCGGCGCCGAAGAGGGAGGAGAAGGTGTCGCCGACGCCGTCCTTGAACTGGGCCCAGCCGCTGGGTTCCTCGGGCATGTTGCGTTTGGCCTCGGCGATGGCCTCGGAGACCGCCTTGAGGGTGATGGCCGCGTCGTTGGCGTAGGAGGCGGCGGTGTTGATGGTGGTGGCGAGGTGGAGCATGCGGCTGTGGAAGGCGTCGCTGGTGCTGCCTTCCCAGGTGGTGGCGGTCTCGGTGCTGGCGCGGGTGAGGGTGGTGCGGATGGCCTTGAGGGTGTCGGCGGCGCGGCGCCAGGGGTCGGCGGCGGCCATCACCTCACCGGGGTCGAGTGCCTGGACCATGGCGCGGAGTTCGGCGTGGCTGAACTGCCGGAAGTCGGTGTACTTCATCGGACGCCCTTCCCGTCGTCGTTCCGGGCCGGGGCGGTGGTCCGGGCGTAGGCGGCGGTGCTGGCGGCGGAGGGGTTGGCGACGGACCAGCCGTCGTCGCCGAGTTTCAGCCCGGTCCTGGTGAGGTGTTCCTGTTCCTCGTAGTTGGTGGCGGTGAGTTCGGCCTTCTTCTGGGCCTCGTCGATCGCCTCCTGGAGCTGGTCGAGGGCGTCGCGCAGGCCGTCGCGCATGATCTGGTAACGGCCGTGCAGGTCGGTGGCCTCGGCGAAGGTGCCGAGGGCCTTGGGGCCGATGCCGCTGCGGCCGTGGGTGGCGGTGCCGTCCGCGTGGTGCTGGAACTCGGCGAGCAGCAGCCGCACCTGGGCGGCGAAGGCGCGCAGTTGTTCGACCTCGACCCGGTAGCCGCGTCCGGCCCCGCCGGTCGGTCCCGCCCCGCTCCCCGTTCCGTTCCCCTTCCCCGTTCCGTTCCCCGTTGCCACTGCGGCGCCTCCCCCGTGCGTCCGGCCGGTGTGTCGTTCACGGTTCTGGTGAATCGGTTATGTCTAACACACGATCCTGGCGCCTGGCATGCCGTCAGTTCACCTCCGGCGCGGGGCCGGTGGTTCCGGTGGCAGTGAGGGCGGCAAGGGCGCGGCGGCAGAGCGAGTCGGCGTGCCGGGTGGTTTCGGGGAGGCGGTAGCGGGGGGTGAGGGCGAGGGTGGTCTCGACGGCTTCGGTGAGGCCGATGCGGTGCCCGACGGAGACGAAGACGGGTTTGACGCCGGCCCGGGTGCGGACGGCGCTGCCGACCTCTTCTCCGGTGGCCGGGTCGGTGAGCGGGGTCCGGTCGCCGCGGTCGGGGCCGGGGGGCCGGTGGTCGAAGGTGAACGGGGTCTTGGCGACACCGAGGGTGCGCAGGCCGGTGAGGACGCCGAGGTGGCTGGCGAGGCCGAGGCGGCGGGGGTGGGCGAGGCCGTAGCCGTCGCAGACGACGGTGCCGGGGCGGTGGGTGAGGGCGTCGAGGGCGTCGAGCACGGCGGGGATCTCGCGGAAGGCGAGCAGGCCGGGGACGTAGGGGAAGGCGATGCGACCGGTGGCGGTGGCTTCGTCGACGACGGCGAGGCCGGCGCGGTCGAGCACCACGGCAGCCGCGACGACGAGGTCCCGTTCGTCGTCGTAGGCGACGTCGACGCCGGCGATCAGCCGCTCGTCACCTGAACGAGCGGAGGAGCCCGGGGCGGAGGAGTCCGGCGCGAAGGCGGCCGCTGCGGCGCCGATCGCCCCGGTCGGCTCGACGAGCGGGCGCAGGCGTTCCTGTTCGGCGAGCGCCTCGGCCTCGGTGGTGGGCCAGTCGGCCGGGATGGGCACGGCGGTTCCCCCTGGTGCGTGGTGCGGTGGTTCGGTCGGGCCCACGGTACCGAGCGGGGCGGACGGACTCGGGGGCGGTTCCGTGAGCCCGTGCGCCCCCCGTGCCCCGGGCGCGCCGGGCTAGCCTGGACGGAATGCCGCGGACGACCGCCGGAACGCGCCGAACGCCCTTCCCCCGCACGGTTCCCCGCCGCGGCCCGGGCGGCACCGGGGTGGCCGGTGTCCGCCCCGGCAGCGGCCGCTCGTTCCCCCCGACGCGCGAAGGACTCCGCCATGTCGCACCGCCCGACCACCGCGCAGTTCGCTCTCGGTGTCTTCACCGTGGTCGCCGCCACGGTCGCCCTGCTGGCCGCCACCGGCGTCTCGGGCGTGCCGGGGGTCGCCGCGGTGGTGCTCTTCGCACTCGCGCTCGGCACCTTGGTGGCGGTGCTCGCGGCACCGGCCCCGCACGCGGCCGACCGGCGCGCGGAGCACCGCACGCCGGTCGGCGGGCACGAGTAGGAGGCCACCCGGACCCCGGCAGGGGTGGGCGGGCCCGAGCGGATTCAGGCCGTGGAGACCACGACGGTCTTCGCGGCCTTGTCGTGGATGCACTGCCGGTACGGCTTGTCGAACACGCCGAACAGGCCGTCGATCAGCCACCAGAGGACGGCGCAGCAGATCACGGCGGGAAGCACGAAGACCGCCGCCCTGGTCCAGGCGGCCGACTGGGTCGGGGTGTTGCCGTCGACCAGCATGGCGACCCGGACCTTCATGGCCTTCTTGCCGAGGGTCTGACCGTCCCGGCCGAGCATCACTCCGTCGTAGACGAGCCAGAGCCCGCAGGCGAGCCAGAACGATCCGGCCGAACCGGAGCGGTCGGCCAGGCTGGCGAAGGGCAGGACCAGGAGCACGGCGACGGCCTGGACCAGCAGGTAGTCGATCAGCCGGGCGACGATCCGGTTGGGCCAGGTGCCGAGCGGGGGCATTCCGGGGACGGGGCCGCCGCCGGGCGTGCCGTATCCGGCGGGGCCCTGGCCGGGCGGCGGCCGGTCGTAGGGCGACTGGCCGTAGGGGCCCTGGCCGCCGGGGGCTCCGCCGTAGGTGCCGCCGTACGCGCCGGGGCCGCCGGCTCCGGGGCCGCCGGGGGGTGGCGGGGTGCCGTACGGGTCCGACGGCGTACCTTCCGGCGTGCCGCCGCCCTGCTGCGGGGGCTGCTTGCCGAAGGAGGGCTTGCCGCCCCCCTCCGGCTCGGGGCCTGAGGGGTCGTAGGTACTCATTCCCCGAGTAGAACATCACGCATTCTGTGAATTTGGGATATTCAGTCCGTTTTGTCGATCAAGGCCCCGGAGCGGAGGACGGCCGGGCCGGACCCGACGGCCGGGCCGGGCCAGCCGGACAGAGCCGGGCCGGGCCGGGCTCAGAGCCGGACGACCCGGGTGCGCGCCGCCCGGTCGTGCCAGCCGCGCCGGTCCGGGCGGTCGAACAGCGGCCAGAGCAGGCCGATCACCAGCAGCGCCGACACCTGCCCGACCAGCCAGCGGACCAGGGCACGGCCGAGCCCGGGGCGGTCCGGACCGGAGGTCGAGCCCGCCCGGGCCGTGGCGACCACCCGGATCCGGGCGAGCCGCTTGCCGAGGGTCTGGCCGGTACGGGCGGTCGGCAGTGCCTCGTAGAGCAGGCCGACGAAGAGCAGGATGCCGAGCAGGACGGCGACCTTGCCGAGCACCGTGCCGTCCACCAGCCAGACGTGCGTCTGACGGCGGGTGAGGCTGCTGGCCATCCGGGCCTGGTCGAGCTTGCGCTGGAGGTGGGCATCGACGGACCGGCCGAGCGGGACACCGGCGGCGACGGCGACCACGGCCAGGACGGCGCTGTCGACCAGCCGGGCGAGCAGCCGTCGGCCGAGACCGGCCGGGCGGAGCGCCGACGCCGTCCCGGCGCGGCGGCGCGGGGCAGGGGACGGCACCCGAGCAGGCACCGTGGCAGCGGCGACAGCGGCGGCGACGGCAGCAGGAGCGGCGGGAGCCTGCCGACGGGCGGGCGCGGCGGCGGCCGGGGACGGCTCGACGGCCTCCGCCTCGTCCACCGCCGCGTCCGGCTCGGGTTCCGGCCGCGCCGGACTCCCCGCCACGACGGACGACGTCGGGACCGAGAGCCTCGGCCCCGGAACGGAACGCGGCTCGTCCGGTCCCGGGCCGACGGGCAGGGCCGGGGCGGAGGAGACCCCGGACGACACCACGGACGACACCCCGGCGGGCGACCCCGACGACACCTCGGAGAGCGGCCCCGAGAGCGGCCCCGAGGGCGCCGCGGAAGGCGACCCGGAGAGCGGTGCGGACACCTCGACCACGGCGGGGGCCCCGGCCGGCACCGCGCCGGACGGCTCCTCCGCCCCGGGGAGCACCCCCCAGGACACCCACCGCGGCGCGCTCCCCGTCTCCATCAGGCCGCGCTGCGCCCGGGGGTCCGCCTGCCAGCCGGCCGGCTCCGGTGCCGATTGGGCCGGCACCCCCGGTGCGGGGTCGGGCGCCGGTCCCGCGGTCGCACCGGTCACCACCGGCTCACCACCGCGCCGGAACACCGGGCCGTTGTCCGGGGCCGTGAAGGTGAACGACGCCCCGCCCGCCGTCCGGTCCAGGTACACCGGCCCGGTGTCACCGCCGGACGCCGGTTCGGGTTCCGGCACCGATTCCGGCACCGGCATCTGCACCGGCTCCACGACCGCCAGCTCCACGACCGCCGGCTCCGCGACCACCGGCGGCGGCACGTACCGGGCCCCGGCGCCGGCACCCGCCGCGGCGGGGCGGCGGGTCGCGTAGCGGGGCGGTTGCAGCACCTCGCCCTCGGCCGGGGCCGCCCTGCTGGTACCGGGCACCCAGGCCGAGCCGCCCCAGTAGCGGACGAAACCGGGAACGGACGGGTCGGGGTAGTAGCCCGGCGCCGGGCCGGCCGCCGTCTCCGTACTGCCGCCGGCGTGGGGCCGGTCCGTCATGGGGGTCTCTTTCCTGGCAGGGCCGATGCGGCTCGCCCGGCGAGCGGGGTGTGCGCGACGGTGGCACGGGCGACCCGGGTGGCTCCGCCGTCGGCGCGCGCGAGGGGGGGTACCGCCGAGGAGGCGGACAGTCGCCGGGCAGTCACAAAGCGTAGTACCTCGGCGGGGGCGCGATGCGAAGTTGCCCGTTCGGGGGACAGTTCGGGGCCGCCCACGGTAAGGAAGACGGCGCACATGTCCGACCACGCGCCCGCCCTTCCCCATTCACCACTCCGTGTACCCCCGACAACGGACCGGCCGCGGAGCCCCCCGAGGGGGTTGCACCCACGCGTCCACCTCGCGTCCACCCCGGCTCCGCCCCGGCGTCCGCCCACGCCCCCGCGCGGGATCCGGGGTCCGAAGAAATTCCGGAAACCCGTGTAAGAGCGCTCCCGGGCCGCGCTCTCCCAGGTAACAGGGCCCGACAACCGGGCACGACCCGCAGGCAGAGAGGAACCCGATCATGGAGCGCCCGACGAGCGTGGTCGAGCACGAGCTGGAACTCAACCTGGTGCTCTCCCCCGAGCACAGCGTCCCCGTCCCCGCCCGGCTGTCCTACGGCAGCCACGACCCGTACGCCGTGCACATCACCTTCCACCTGGACACCGGCTCGCCGGTGACCTGGGTGTTCGCCCGCGAGCTGCTGGTGGAGGGCACCTTCCGGCCCTGCGGCCAGGGCGACGTGCGGATCTGGCCGACCAGGTCGGGACGGCGCAGCGTGCTCTGTCTGGCCCTGAGCTCCCCGGCCGGGGACGCGCTGCTGGAGGCGCCGCTGCCGGTGGTGGCCGCGTGGCTGGAGCGGGCGCACCGGCTGGTGCCGCCGGGCAGCGAGCTGGCCGCGCTGGACATGGACGGTTCGCTGGCCGAGCTGCTCGCGTGAGGCGTCGCGTCCCGGTCCCGCGAGCGGACCGGCCGGACCGGCCGGACCGGCGGGGCCTTCCCACCGCACGCCCGGGCCTTCCCGCCACACGCCCGGGCCTTCCCGCCACACGCCCGGGCCGCCCCGGCGCGCGGGCCGAGTCAGCGGGCCGCGGGGGCCTGCTGACGCTCGCGCGCGGACTCCGACGAACCGCCGTCCCGCTGACCGGGCAGCGCGGTCGGCGCCGCTCCGGCCGCCCGGCGCCGGGCCCGTACGCGTAGCGCGGCGGCCAGCAGGAAGCAGATCCCGACGAGCGGGTACACCGAGGTCGGGATCTGGTGGAGCGGCGACAGCTCCAGCACCAGCGCGCCCTTCGGCTTGGCGAGCCACATCGCGAACGACAGGAAGGCGATCAGCGTGGCCCCGAAGGCGAGCCGCCAGCGCAGCTTGCGGACGGCGGCCGGGCGGGCCCGTTCGACCGCCGCCTCGCTCGCGAGCAGCACCAGTACGGGCACGCACCAGACCCAGTGGTGGGTCCAGCTGATCGGCGAGATCAGGACGGCGGTGACGGCGGCGCAGCAGACGCCCCAGGCCTCGGAGCGCGCCAGCCGGCGCGAGCTGCGGGCGGCCCAGGCGGCGACGCCGAGGCCGGCCACCGCGACGGCGACGGCCGCCAGGGTGCCGGTGAAGCCCGGTGCGGAGGTGTGCAGCAGCCGGGCGACGGCCCCGCTGAGCGCCTGGTTGTCGACGATCTCGGTCTTGCCGACCCGTGAGGAGTCGTAGAGGTACTTGGTCCAGAAGCCCCAGGTGGCGTCGGGCAGGACGAGCGCGCCGAGCAGGAAGGTGCCGAGGAAGGTCGCGCCGGCCACGAACGCGGCCCGGATCCGGCCGGTGAGCAGCAGGTAGACCGCGAACAGGCCGGGGGTGAGCTTGATGCCGGCGGCGATGCCGATCGCGATGCCCTTGCCGCGCTTCCCGTCGGGCCGGGTGAGGTCCCAGAGGACGAGGCAGCCCAGGGCGAGGTTGATCTGGCCGTAGCGCAGCGTGGTGTAGACGGGTTCCAGCCAGACGCCGACGCCGGCGACCAGGATCACGGCGATCGCGCGGAGGTCCCGGCGCGGCCAGCCGACCAGCTTGAACGACAGGTGGGCGAACAGTGCGAGCAGCCCGATGTTGCAGAGCGTGATCGCGACCCGCAGGAACGGCACCGGGAACCAGGTCGTCGGCACGAACAGCATCGCGGCGAACGGCGGGTAGGTGGCGGGCAGGTTCCACTGGGTGACGCGCAGGCCGTAGAGGTCGCCGCCGTTGACGACGGCGGCACCCTCGGCCCGGTAGACGATCATGTCGACCATCGAGGTGTGCGCGAAGTGCCGCACCACCGCGTAGCCGAGCAGCGAGACCAGCGCGAGCACGGAGACGATCAGCAGCGGACGGCGCGGGGCTTCGCGCAGGGCGCGGACGGGCGCTCCGAGGGCCGTGCGCAGCCGGTCCGACAGGGGGGCGGGCGTCAGGTCGGGTGGGGTGTCCACCGCGCCGCGCTCGTCTTGCACCGCTGTCACTTCTCGCTCCGTCCGCCGATCGGCCAACCAGCGACGATACCGGATGCCCGGCGGACGGGCCGGATCGATCTTCGTGACGGAGAGTGGCCGCCGGGGAATTGGAGCCGGCCGGCCGTGCCCCGTTGCGGTCGGGGCACGGACGGCCGGAGTCGGTGCGGCGGACGGGTCCGCCGGGTGCCGCACGAGGTCGGCGGGCCCGGGAGCCGGTCTGCGCCGGGCCCGTCACGGGCCCGGCGGGCCGGTCAGCCGGTGTAGGCGCCGAGGGCCCGGGTGAAGTCCAGCGGCTGCTGGACGATCGAGCTGCAGCTCGCGTCCGCGTACGCCTTGGCCCCGCCCTCGCAGGCCTTGTCGCGGGTGCCGGACCACATAGCCAGCCAGGCCAGGTGCTTGCTCGCGGCGAACTGGGCGAGCTGCTTGGCGTCGGCGACGGTGAAGACCTCGCTGGCCACGTCGTTGACGCCGATCATCGGCGTGACCGCGACCCGGCGCCACGCGGCCGCGTCGTCCAGGCCGAGCACGCTCTTCACCTGGGCCTGGGTGGCGGTGGCCGCGGCGATGGCGTAGGTGCCCATCCGGCCCAGCGGGTCGGGGGCGACCCCGTCGCCGTAGTCCATCGCCATGATGTTGACCGCCCCGATCGTCACCCCGTTGCGCTTGGCGTCGGCGACCAGGTCGACGCCCTCCTGGGTCAGTCCGGAGGGGAGCGCGGGAAGGGTGAAGGAGACGTCCAGGGCCTTGCCCCTGGCGGCGGCGTTCTTCTGCAGCTGGGCGACGGCCTGGGCGCGCCGGGTGTTGGCCGCGGTGTTGGCGATCGCGCCGCCCTCGACGTCGAAGTCGAGCCGGGTGAGGCCGAAGGCGTCGACGGTCCGCTGGTACACGGCGGTCAGGTCGGCGACGGAGGAACAGGCGAGGGCGAGCTCGCTGCCGTTGGCGCCGCCGAAGGAGACCCGGACGTCGCCGCCGATCGCCCGCAGGGCGCCGATCCGGGCCGCCACCGCGTCGTCGGCGAGCTCGGTCACACCGCCCCACTTGGGGGTGCAGCCGCCGCCGGAGACGACGAAGGCCAGGGTGAAGTCCTTGACCCCGGTGGCCTTGGCGGTGGCGACCAGGTCGTACGGCGGGTAGAGCGAGGTGTCGACGTACGGAGCGAAGCGGCCGCCGCCCGCCGGGGTGGGGGTGCCGGTCGCGGTGGCGGTGGGCACCGGAGTGGTGGGCGCGGCAGTGGTGGGCGCGGCGGTGGCGGTCGTGCCGGCCGTCGCGGTCGGGGTGACCGGAGCGGTCGGCCGGACGGTCCCGGTGCCGGTCGGGCTCGGCACCCCGGTGGTGGGCCGGGCGGTCCCGGTGGCGGTGACCGGGGCGGAGGGCGTCGCGGTCACCGGGACGGACGCGGACGGCGACGCGGAAGCCGTGGCCGTGGCTGTCGCGGTACCGGTCGGACGGCCGGACGGGGTGGGCGCGGTGCCGTCCCCGGCCTTGCAGGAGGTCTTGTTGATCAGGCAGTTGCCCGGCTCGGCCTGGGCCGCGCCGACGCCCTGGGCGACGTAGCCGACCACGACGCTCCGCCCGGGCTCCAGCCGCTTGCTCCACGACTCGGGCCGGACGGTGATGTGCCCGCCCTCGGCGGTGAAGGTGGCGTTCCAGAGCGAGTCGATCCTCGCGCCGGCGGGCAGGTCGAAGGTGAGCGTCCAGTCCTCGATCGCCCGGTCCGCCGGGTTGGTGACCAGGTACTGGCCGGTGTAGCCGGAGTCCCAGCCGCTGGTGCGGGTGTAGACGGCGCCGAGCGGGGCGGCACTGGCCGAGGAGGCGAGGACGACGACACCGCCGGCGACCAGGGCGGCGGCGACCGCCGAGGCGCCGAGCACCGTGCCCCGGCGGCTGCGCCGACGGCGGCCGCCGGGGCGGCGGTGGGGCTGCTGGGTCGTCATGGGGCGTACCTCCGGGGCTGGCAGATGCGCGGTCGGGGGTGACCGGCGCGGCCGACGCGGACGACGCTAGCGGGGGCGAACGGCCGGAATCCGCCTGCTGAGCCAGGGGTAGAACTCCCTTACGACGCGCTTAAGAAAGACGCCCTCCGGCCCGCCGCCGGGTCCTGACCGGCCCGGAACCCACCCTGACCGGCCCGGACCCCGCCCGGCCCCGGTGGCCGCCGTCGGCGCCGAAACCTTTCTTCAACCGCTCCGCGGTCCCCCGCTCAGCGCGCGAACAGCGATCCCCGGCCACGGCGCCGACCGGCCCGGGGCGGCACGGCGCCGTCCGGCCTGGACCGCAGCCGCAGCCGGATCTCGGCCCCGCCCAGCACCGCCGACCGCCCGAGCGCGAGGTCCCCGCCGGTGGCCTCGGCGAGCTTGCGGACGATGTCCAGCCCGAGCCCGGTGGAGCCCTCGCCGCCGTGGCCCTCGCCCCGCTTCAGGGCGGCCTCCGGATCGGTGAAGCCCGGGCCCGCGTCGCCGACCAGCACGATCACCGAACTCCCGGTGGCCAGCACGTCCACCGAGAACGCGGTGCCGACCCCGGTGTGCCGGAAGACATTGCCGAGCAGCGCGTCCACGGCGGCGGCCAGATCCCCGCGCTGGACCGGGACCGGCGTCTCCCGGTCCGCGCCGGCCAGCTGCCAGCGGCGGCCCTCGTCCTCGGCGAGCGCCGACCAGAAGCCGACCCGCTCACGGATCACCTCGGCCGCGTCGCAGCCGACCGTGACGGCGGGGGCGTCCTCCGGTGCCCGGCGGGCCGAGCGGATGATCTGGTCGACCTCGCGCTCCAGCTGCGCCACCGCGTGCCGGGTGGCGTCGGCCGCGTCGCCCTCGCCCAGCGAGGCCGCGTTGAGCCGCAGCACGGTCAGCGGGGTGCGCAGCCGGTGCGACAGGTCGGCGGCCAACTCCCGTTCGGCGGCCAGCAGCTGGACCACCCGGTCGGCCATGGCGTTGAACGCGTGGGCGGCCTCCCGCAGCTCCTCGGGGCTGCCGGCGGCCTGCTTGCCGTCCACCGGCACCCGGACGGCGAGGTCGCCCGCGCCGAGCGATCGGGCCGCGGCGGCGAGCCGGCGGGCCGAGCCGACGATCCGGGCGCCCATCCGGTCGGCGACCAGCACCGAGACGGCGACCAGGCCGAGCGCGACCCCGGAGAGCACCTGCCAGGCGGTGGCGACGCCCCGGGTGAGGTCGCCGTCGGCGACGAACACCTCGACCACGGCGGTCCGGGCGGTGTCCACCGCGACCGGCTGGAGCAGCGCGTAGCCGCCCGGGACCTCGACGGTGAACGAGCGTCCCTGGCCCCCGGCACTGGCCACATCGGCGGCCAGCGCCCGGACTTCGCCGATGGTCGCACCGGCGGCCGGCCCCGCGGCGGCGCCCGCCGCCGTCCCGTCCGAGACCTTCCCCGCCGGCGCCGTCCCGCCGGGCGCCGAGGCCACCCCGCCGGCGGCACCGCCCGGTCCCGACGGCGCGCCCGTCCCGGACGCCCCCGTCCCGGCTGTCCCGGCCCCCGACGCCCCTGCCCCCGAGGCCGCGGCCGCGGCCGGCGGCAGGTGCACCGCCATCCGCCCCTGCGCTCCGGCGTCCGTCGAGGCCACCGCCCGGGCGATGGCGTCCTGGTCGGTGGTGATGGCCAGGGCCGGACCGAGCGCCGCCGCCTGCCGTTCCGCGGCCGTGAACGCCCGGTCCCGGGCGGTCTGCTGGACCATCAGGCCGAGCGGGATGAGGAAGGCCAGCGCGACCATCGTGGTACCGGCCACCGCGGCCTTGATCAGGGCCCAGCGCAGCGAGTGCCGCAACCGCCTCATGTCCGCCGCTCCACCGGGACGGGCCCGGGCCCGGCGGGGTGCCCGGACGCCTCCAGCCGAACCCCGACCCCGCGCACGGTGTGCAGGTAGCGCGGGCTGGACGCCGTCTCCCCGAGCTTGCGGCGCAGCCAGGACAGGTGCACGTCGATCGTCTGGTCACCGCCGTAGGTCTGCCGCCACACCTCGGCCAGGATCTCCTTGCGGGGCACCACCACACCCGGGCGGGCGGCGAGGAAGGCCAGCAGGTCGAACTCACGCCGGGTCAGGTCCAGCGCCCGCCCGTCGAGTGCGGCCTCCCGTCGCTGGAGGTCGATCGCCAGCCCGCCGACCCTGAGCACCTGGCTGACCGGGGCCGCCCCGCCGCCGAGCCGGCGCAGCACGGCGGCCATCCGGGCGCTCAGGTGCTCCCCGGAGAACGGTTTCACCAGGTAGTCGTCGGCGCCGTCGTTGAGCAGCCGGACGATCTCGGCCTCGTCGTCGCGGGCGGTGGAGATGATGACCGGGACGTTCGTCAGCCCGCGGATCATCTTGAGCGCCTCGCTGCCGTCCAGATCCGGCAGTCCGAGGTCCAGGATCACCAGGTCGCAGCCGACCTGGGCGACCTCGCGCAGCGCCTCGAGTGCCGTGCCCACGCTGCGGACCGCGTGGCCGGTGTCGGACAGGTGGCGGATGAGGGCGGATCGTACGAAGGGGTCGTCCTCGACCACGAGCACTGTTGCCATGGGGCTGCACGGTACGGCATCGACCCCGAATGGTCTGTACCTCGGGGTGGCCCCGGGCAGCGCTTCGTGAACCTTCGGGAAGGGTTCGCCCGGAACGTCGCGGGTTTGTGCAAGTCCCCTGTGGAAGTGCGGGGGTGCCCACCTGCCGGGAGCCGTGATGGGGCAGGATGTGCGCACTATGCGGAACGGACTGGTACAGCTCGGCGCCTGGGCGGCGGCCACCGGGGCGGCGGTGGCGCTGTCCTGGTTCGGCGTGCACACGGTGCTGACCGGGGCCGCGTTCGAACAGCCCACCGCGCTGCCGCTGCCCTCACCGGCGTCGGCCGGTGGCGCGAGACCCACGCCGACCCCGTCGGCGGACCCCGCGCAGTCGGCCGGCCGGCCGGATCCGGCCGCGCCGCCGTCCACCGCCCCGGCGTCGGCCGCCCCGTCCAGGCCCGGTCCCCCGGCCTCCGCCGCGCCACCCGCGGCCCCCTCGACCGCCGCCGTCGTGTCGCACCGTCCGGCGCCGGCCACGAGCACGACGTCCTCCGTCCGCAGTTATCCCGTTCCCGGCGGCAAGGTCGCCCTGGACCTCGGGCCCGACCGGGCCTCACTGGTCACGGCCGCCCCGGACCCCGGCTGGCAGATGCAGGTCTGGGACGGTCCGCAGTGGATCCGGGTGGACTTCACCAAGGACAACCAGGCCAATTCGGTGTTCGTCTACTGGAACGGGCACCCGCCCGTGGTCGACACCGTCGTCCGCTGAGCCGGTCCGGCCCGCGCCCCCGGCGCTCCGTCACCACCGCTCGAAGGGCACGTAGCCCGGCAGATAGGCCCCCCGGTAGCGGGACCGGTCGACCAGGGTGTGCCTGGTCCCGCCGGGCACCCCGATCGCGGCGAGCACCACCGTGCCGTACGCGTCCCGCACCTCGTACGGCTCGGCGAGCGAGGCCGCGCCCCGGTCGACGGCGTAGTCGTAGGCGTAACAGACGTCCGGCACGGCCACCGCGAGGTCGATCACGCCGTCGCCGTGCCGGGCCAGGTGGCCGGCCAGCTCCCGGCCGCGCGGGCCGATCACCTGGACCAGCGAGGTCAGGACGAAGCGGGTGCCGGGGCCCTGCAGCACGTAGGAGACGATCTCGGGTTCGCCGGTCTCGGGCCCGGCGTACGCGGTGCAGCGCAGGCCGAGCGCGACGGCGTACCGGTGGGCCGCCCGCTCGGCGTCCCCGACCACGAGGACCACCGCGTCGGCGCGGCCCCTCGGGAGGAGGCCGGGCTCGTCGGGCCCGGCGGCGGTGAGCAGCGCGGGTTCGGCGGCGGTGTCGGTCATGTCAGCCCTCCCGGTGGGGGTACGGGACCACGGTTCCGCTCGCGGACCGGTGGGGGCCGGCGCGCGGGGTCGTGGCTGGAGGGTGGCGCCGGGGCGACATCCGCGCAACTGTTCCGTTTCCTCCTGGTCAAGCTGTGCTCCGGGGCGGGAGAATCGGCCGCACCGCTGTACACAATGCCCACCCGAGGACGGAGCCCGCGATGCCCCCCGCCCACGCCGCCAGCCCGACGGGCGCACCTGGTTCGCCCAACTCGCCTGCCGGGCAAGGGCATTCCGGCATCGCCCCGGCCGCTGCCGGGACCGCGAACGGAGCCGGGTCCGGGCCTGCGGCCGGGGCGGTCACGGGGAGCGTCAACGACGCCATCGACGCCCTGGACGGGCGGCTGATCCGGCTGCTCGCCGAGGAGCCGCGGATCGGTGTCCTGGAGTGCTCGCGACGGCTCCAGGTGGCCCGCGGCACCGTGCAGGCCCGGCTGGACCGGCTCCAGGCCCGCGGGGTGATCGGCGGCTTCGGGCCGGAAGTGGACCCGGCGGCGCTCGGCTACCCGGTGACGGCCTTCGCGACCCTGGAGATCTCCCAGGGGCAGGGCGCCGACGTGCGCGCGCATCTGGCGGCCGTGCCCGAGGTGCTGGAGCTGCACACCATCACCGGGCACGGCGACATGATGGTGCGGATCGTGGCCCGGTCGAACGCCGATCTGCAGCGGGTGATCGACCGGGTGGTGGGCTTCGACGGGATCGTCCGGTCCTCCACCGCGATCGCGCTGGAGAACCCGGTGCCCTACCGGATCCTGCCGCTGGTCGACCAGGCCGCCGCCGAGTAGCCCACCGCCCGACCGTCCGGCCGTCCACTTGCCCAGTCGCCCAGCCGCTCAGTCGCTCAGCCGCTCGACGGAACCCGGCGGCTCGGCCGAACCCGGCGGCCCGGCCGAACCCGGCGGCTCAGCACCCCGGAACGGCCCCGCCCGACCGCAGCGCCTCCAGCGCGGAGACGGACTCCCCGAGCGTGCCCACCGGCACCAGCCGCAGCCCCGCCGGGAGGTTGACCTTGGCGTCCGCGCACTCGTCCTTGGGCACCAGGAAGACGGTCGCGCCGTCCCGCGCCGCCGCCTGGGTCTTCAGCGGCACACCGCCGACCGGGCCGATCACGCCCCGGTCGTCGATGGTCCCGGTGCCGGCGACGGTCGTCCCGCCGGTGAGGTCGCCGCCCTTGCCGTCCCCGCGGAGCTTGTCGACGATGCCGAGCGCGAGCATCTGCCCGGCACTGGGGCCGCCGATGTCACCGAGGTCGATCGCGACCTTCACCTGCGCGGGCGACAGCTGGAGGTAGCCGAGCGCGGCCGTGGTGGCGGCGTCCTGGGACTCGGCCATCTGCTGGGCGGTGACCTCGTTGGCCTTCGCCGGGTCGCCCTGCGGGTAGACCGTCTCACTGGGCCGGACGGCCTCGTCCTCGTCGAACCAGGCCTGGAGCGAACGCCACAGCGTGGTCCGCTCCCCCGGGTTGGTCGCCGAGATGGTCACCATCCGCAGCTGCCCCTGGGTGGCCCGGACCGGCGCGCCGGTGACGGTGAGCACCGGGCGGCCCTGGTAGCTGCCGAGGGTGTCCGCGGTCACGCCGGGGAAGGTCAGCGTGTAGGGCAGCGGGACGAACGCGGCCACCCCGAACAGTGCGGCGACCGTCGCGCCGCAGAGCGCGAGGGCCCGGGTCCGGGGGGAGGTCAGGGCCTTGGGCAGCTTGGTGTCGGACACAGAGGCATCCAAACACACCGGGGCCGTCCGGCGGGCACGCACACGGCCACCCGAACGGCCCACCCGGCGGACCGGGGCGGTCAGCGCAACGCGTCGGCCACCTCGGTGGCGGCCTCCACCACGCGGGGGCCGACCCGCTCCGGGACCAGTCCGTTCAGCATCACCACGCCGACGCTGCCCTCGATGCCGCTCAGGCCGAGCAGCGCGGCGGCCGCGCCGGACGCGCCGGACTGCTCCTCCGCCCGGGTGATGACGAAGCCCTGCTCCGGCCGGCGCTGGCTGGGGAAGGTCCGGGCCTCCAGGATCGCCCGGCCCGCCGCGCTCTCGCCGAGCGGGTGGCGCAGCCCGGTCCGGTAGGCGACGTGGAAGTCGGTCCAGCTGGGTTCGACGACGGCCACCGCGAGCGCCTCGTTGCCGTCCACCAGGGTCAGATGGGCGGTGGCCCCGAGGTCCTCGGCGAGGCTGCGCAACGCGGGCAGCGCCGCCTCGCGCAGCAGCGGGTGGACCCGGTGGGCGAGCCGGAGCACGCCCAGGCCCACCCGGGCCCGGCCGCCGATGTCCCGGCGGACCAGCCCGTGCTGTTCCAGGGTGGCCAGCAGCCGGTAGACGACCGTCCGGTTGACGGCGAGGCGGGCCGCCAGTTCGGTCACGGTGAGCCCGCGCTCCGAGTCGGCCAGGAGCTTGAGGACCCGGACTCCCCGGTCCAGGGTCTGGGAGGTCTCTGCAGTCACGACGCGCAATTCCTTTCCGCGGCGGTCGCGGATCGGCTGGCCGGTCCGGGACTCGGTGGTCGCGCGCAGGGGGGTGGCCGCGCCAGGGCCGCGGTGTGTCGTCCTTGACGTCCTGGGGCCCTGCGATGCCCGTCCCGCGGGGGTTGCCCGGCGGGAGAGCGTGGGGGAAAGGTAGTGAAGGAAATGCGGCGGCGGAAGTGTTTGTCCAAAATTCGGTCAAGATCAATTCGCCCTGACCGGACAGAAGCGGACAAAGGTCCGCATTCCACCCGGCCCGACCGGGCGCAAGTTCGAGCACAGTCCGAAGTCCGGACAGACGCCCGGGATCGGAGGGGCCGGACGACCGGCCGGGAACGGGCCCCGGAGCGGCCGGGAACAACCCGGAGCGCCCCCCGGAGCGCCGTCCGCCCCACCCCCGGACCACCCCCGGAACGGCGGGTCCGACCGCCCCGCCCCGACACCCTCCGAGCGACCCGGCCGATCCGACGGATCGTTACTTCGCCCACTCCCGGATCTTGGCGATCCGCGCCTTCAGCTGATTGGCGGTGGCCTGCGCGGTCAGCGGACCGCCGCACTGCCGCCGCAGCTCGTTGTGGACCGTACCGTGCGGCTGGTCGGTGCGGTGGTGCCAGGCGGCCACCAGCGCGTTCAGCTCCTTGCGCAGCTCCCGCAGCTCCTGATGGGTCACCACCGGCCGCTGCTCGGCCGGCAGCTCCAGCAGATCGGCCTCCTCGGCCGGCTTGCCCTTGCTCCGCTGGATCTGCCGGTGCTGACGCTTCTGCAGCAGCATCTGCACCTGGTCCGGCTCCAGCAGGCCCGGGATGCCGAGGTAGTCCTCCTCCTCCTCGCTGCCCGGGTGCGCCTGCATCCCGAACTCCATGGCGTTGTACAGCACCCGGTCGAAGACCGCCTCGGAGCCCAGCGCCTCGTAGGAGAACTCGTCGCCGCCCGCGCCGTCCGGGCCGTCGTTGGCCCGCTCGGCCTCGGCGAGCAGCCGGTCCTCCTCGTCGAAGAGGCCCTCGCCCTCCTTCTTCGGCCGGTCCAGCACATGGTCGCGCTGGAGCTCCATCTCGTTGGCGAAGCCCAGCAGCATCGGGACGGTCGGCAGGAAGACGGAGGCGGTCTCGCCGCGCTTGCGGGCGCGCACGAAGCGGCCGACGGCCTGGGCGAAGAACAGCGGCGTGGAGATCGAGGTGGCGTAGACGCCGACGCACAGCCGGGGCACGTCGACGCCCTCGGACACCATGCGGACCGCGACCATCCAGCGCGAGGTCCCGGCCGCGTAGTCGGAGATCCGCTGCGAGGCCTCGGTCTCGTCGGAGAGCACCAGGGTGACCTTCTCGCCGCTGATCTCGCGCAGCATCTTGGCGTAGGCGCGGGCCACGTTCTGGTCGGTGGCGATCACCAGGCCGCCGGCGTCGGGGATCGCCTTGCGGACCTCGGTGAGCCGGCGGTCGGCCGCCTGCAGCACGGAGGGGATCCACTCGCCCTGCGGGGAGAGCGCGGTGCGCCAGGCCTGGGCGATCAGGTCCTTGGTCATCGGCTCGCCGAGCCGGGCCTCGAGCTCGTCGCCGGACTTGGTGCGCCAGCGCATGTTTCCGCTGTAGGACAGGAAGATCACCGGACGGACGACGTGGTCGGCGAGCGCGTGCCCGTAGCCGTAGGTGTAGTCGGCGACCGACTTGCGGATGCCGTCACTCCCGGCCTCGTACTGGACGAAGGGGATCGGGTTGGTGTCCGAGCGGAACGGCGTCCCGGTCAGCGCGAGGCGCCGGGCGGCCGGCTCGAAGGCCTCGAAACACGCCTCGCCCCAGGACTTCGAGTCACCGGCGTGGTGGATCTCGTCCATGACGACCAGCGTCTTGCGGGCCTCGGTGCGGTTGCGGTGCAGCATCGGGTTCACGCCGACGCCCGCGTAGGTGACCACGATGCCGTGGTACTCCCGGGAGAGCGGCCCGGAGGAGTAGCCGGGGTCCAGCTTGATGCCTATCCGGGCGGCGGCCTCGGCCCACTGCTTCTTCAGGTGCTCGGTCGGCGCGACCACGGTGATCTGCTGCACCAGGTGGTTGTGGAGCAGGTACGAGGCCAGCGTCAGCGCGAAGGTGGTCTTACCGGCGCCCGGGGTCGCGACGGCGAGGAAGTCTCGCGGCTGCTTCTCGATGTACTTGTCCAGCGCCCCCTGCTGCCAGGCCCGGAGCTTGCCCGCGGTGCCCCAGGGGGCACGGCCGGGGAAGGCCGGGGAGAGCTGGTGCGAACTGGTCGGCGCGGCATGGCCGACGGCCCGGACGGGCGCGTGCGACTCGTTCGCGTCGGAGAAGAGCGGCATCGGGGCGGCGGCAGTACTCACGGTCTCCGAGGGGGGATCATCGCAGGTCAGAGGCGGTTTCGCGGCCTCGATCCACGGTCGGACGGCGTTCGGACAACCCACCCAGCGTACCGGTCCCGGCGCCGTTCGGGCGGCCACGGCGAGGCCGGACCGGACCGGTGTCCGCCCTGCCCGGGGTGGGCGCGGCCGGAAATCGATGTGAGGTGGATCACAGCGGAATTCCGGGAAACCCGCGTAAGCGGAACCCCTCCCGCCGTCTCTCTCCGGGTGAGGCCGCTCCACCCTCCACCGCCCGCCACGGCCTCACCAGCGAAGGGAACCGCCGTGCACGCCACCGCCGAAGAGACCGTCCAGGCCCGACTGATCCTGTCCGCGCACCGGTCCGCCCGGCTGCGGGTCGCCCTGACCTACCGGACGGACGACCCGCTCGCGGTCCGGATGGCCTTCCCCGGTGAGTTCTCCCTCGACGAACCCACCGCGGCGGCGGGGCCGGACAGCGGCGACATCGTCTGGGTCTTCGCCCGCCGGCTGCTCGCGGGCGGCCTCGAGCTGCCCTCCGGCGTCGGCGACGTGCAGGTGCGGCCCGGGCCCGGCCGGAGCACCCTGGTCGAGCTGCGCGCGCCCGAGGGCGCCGCACTGGTCCGGTTCGACGCCGCCGACCTGCGGCGCTTCCTGTGGCGCAGCCACCTGCTGGTGCCCGAGGGCGAGGAGCACCTGTACCTGGACGCCGACCGCGCCCTCGCCCAGCTGCTCGGCTGACCGGGGCGGCCCGGCCGCGGGCACACGGACGCCGGTCGTCCCGGACCGAGGTCCGGGACGACCGGCGTCCGTGTGCACGGGCGTCCGGCTAGGAGGACAGCTTGCGCATCAGCCGCACACCCTGCGTCGGCGTGAGGTGCGGCAGGTACGCCTTGCCGATCGCCCGGGTGATGCTGGGCAGCGCCGCCGGGTCCGGGTACGCCATGTACATCGGCCGGTACTCCGGCTGGAACTTCGCCTTGAAGGCGAGCAGCGAGCGGAAGCCGTACACCGGCTCCAGCACCCGGCCCAGCCAGTCCAGGGTCTTCTGCAGCCCGGTGGGCGGCTCCTTCTCCGAGCGGGCCAGCGGCGCGCCGGAGAGCGAGAGGAACCGCGCGCCCTCCTGCTTGAAGCCCAGCGCGGCCGAGGCGATCAGGAACTCGGTGACGCCGCGGAAGCCGTCCGAGCGCCGCCGCATGAAGTCCAGCGTCCAGCCGACCGGCTCGCCGTCCTCGTAGACCGGCATCCAGCTGGTCAGGCCGTGCACGCTGCGGTCCTCGTCGATCGCGATCAGCAGCCGCACCGCCGGGTCGTCCAGCTCCTCGAGACCACCGAGGGTGAAGCCCATCTCGGGCAGGCCCTTCTCGGAGACCCACTCCTCGGAGATGGCCCGGATCTGCTCCTTCAGCGCCAGCGGGGCCTCGTGGTACGACCACCACTCGGCGGTGATGCCCTGCTTGCCGGCCTTGTTGAGCGCGGTCCTGATGTCCTGCCACTTGCGGCCGGTGAAGGCGAGGTCTGGCAGGGCGACGACGGTGTCCTCGGCGACCTGGAGCGAGCGCCAGCCGAGCTCCCCGGCCGCGGCCCGGGTCTGCGGGGTGACGCTGTAGAAGCACGGCGTCCAGCCCCGGGCGTCGCAGTACCGGGCGAAGCCGGCCACCGCGCGGTCCCGGGCCGCCGGGTCGCCGAAGGGGTCGCCGGTGGTCAGCGCCACGGTGTTCAGCACCCGGTAGGCGACGGCGGCCCGGCCCTCCTCGTCGAACCAGTAGTGGTTGCCGTCCCAGGTGGTGATGAAGGACAGCGTGCCGCCGCCGTGCTCGGTGAGCAGCGCCCGGGCCCGGGCGGCGTCCTCGGCGGCGACCTGGACCACCGGCCGGCGGAAGGTCAGCAGCAGCGCGGCCAGCGCGACCGCCCAGAAGCCGAGCCCGCAGTAGGTCTCCAGGGCGCGGGCGAACCTGCCGACCGCGATCGGGTAGTCCGGCAGCAGGTCGTTGTAGGCGGGCGGCAGGAACTGCGCCGGCAGCCCGTGGACCAGGCCGCGGAAGGTCGCGCCCGGCTCGAACTGCCCGGCGGCCAGGACGCCCAGCCCGGTGTAGGCGGCGGAGGCGACGGCCAGCGCCCCGCCGACCACGGCGAACAGCCGGACGAGCACCGGGCGCGGCAGCCGCAGTGTGAAGCGCTTGCGGGTGGCCAGCAGCAGGCCGACGGTGACCATCGGCAGCAGCAGCGCCTCGACGAAGTACTGGAGGACGTCGCTCGAGCCGGTGCTGGTCTCCACGAACAGGACGACCAGCATCACGGTCCAGAGCAGCTCGGTGGCGACGGTGATCCGCCAGGCGAACCGCAGGCCGCGGCGCAGGCCCTCGGCGAGCACCAGCAGCAGGGCCGGGAAGAGCGTGGCCATCAGCCGGGCCGGGGTGTCGAAGATCCGCTGCACGGCGTGCGCGCGGGCGCAGTCGTGGGCCGAGACCGAGCAGAAGTCGGCGACCTCGTCCGGGGTGAGCCGGTGCGAGAGGTAGATCTCCGAGAAGGTGTTGAACGGGCCGGCCGCGTTGTCGTACAGCGAGGCGATCATCGGGCCGAGCGCCGCGGCGACCAGGCAGAGCGCGACCAGCACCCGGGTCTCGGTGTGGGAGGAGCGGTGCGAGCGCAGGTGCGGGCGGCGGCGGAACAGCAGTGCGCCGGCGGCCAGACCGACCAGCGCCCCGCTGAACCGCTGCACGCTCTGCAGGTGTCCCACGTACAGCGCCATCACCAGCGGCACCAGCAGCACCAGCAGGTGCAGCCGGCGGCGCCAGAGCACGGTGAGCCGGTATCCGAGCACGCCGGCCAGCGCGAACAGACCGACGCCGGGGCCGACGGCGGTCTGGCCGGCTATGGAGACGGTCCACTGCTCGCCGAGCCGGGCACCGACCGCGACCACGACGGTCCCGGCCATGACGCCGACCAGCTGGCCGGCGACCAGCACCCCGACGGTGCGCAGCCGGCCGAGGCGGCGCTCGGCGGCCGGGCCGACCAGGAGCAGCAGCAGGCTGGTGAAGACGTAGGCGCCGATGCCGGAGCACCAGAACAGCGAGGTGAGCGGCGTCCACCAGCGGCCCGCGTGGAGGGTCGGCCGCCCGATGCCGACGTGCTCCAGCAGGGCGTCCGACGGCCCCCGGGTGAGGCTGCCGGTGGCGGCGCCGACGGCCCACAGGCCGACCAGCAGCACCAGGGTGAGCGGGGCCTCGCCGAGCCGGGCGGCCAGCCGGGTGACGAGACCCGCGGCCGCGCGGACGGCCCGCTGCCGGGGCCTCGGCGCGGGCGCGCCGGGGCCCGGGGCGCCGCTGTCGGGACCGCCGGAGTCGGCGGGCGCGGCGTCGGCGCGGTTGGATCCGGACCCGGTGCGGAAGGGCCGGGGCACGAGCAGGCGCGACGCTCCACCGCCGCGGCTCTGCTCCTGCTCGGCGGCGACTCCCGGGGAGGCGCCGAGCAGGGTCACCGGATCATCCCGGTCTGCTGTGCCAGCCAGGGCAGCTGGTCGGCGATGCCGGGCCGGAAGATGATCCAGCCGTGCCCGCCGGGCATGAGGTCGAACTTGGCCTGCATTCCCGCCTCCACGACCGCGCGGTACACCTTCTCCTGCTGCGGCCGGAACTCGTCGTCGTCGCGGCCGACCACGATGGCCCCCGCGGTGTCCGGGAACTTCTTCCGCGCCATCACCTGGAGCGGGTCGACAGCGGCGAACTTCGCCGCGTCGCCGTCGTAGGCCGCCTGGACGGTCTCCTCACGGGTGCCGAGGGTGGGCTCGTCCTGACCGGACATGTCGAGGAACGAGCCGTAGACCTCGGGCGCGTTGACGGCGAGCTGGAGCGCGCAGGTGCCACCCATCGAGGCACCGGCGATCACCCAGTTCTTGCGGCCCTCGGCCGTCTGGAGGTTGGCGTGCACCCAGGCCGGCACGTCCTCGGCCAGGAAGGTCTGGACCTTGGCGATCTTGGAATCGAGGCAGAGCGTGTTGTTCCAGGTCGAGCCCAGCTGGTCGACCATGACCACGATCGGGGCCAGCCCGTGGTGCTCGGCCGCGAAGGCGTCGAGGGAGTCGGCGATCTGGCCGCCGAACACCCAGTCGCCCGGAGTGCCCGGCTGGCCGGCCAGGAGCACGACCACCGGCAGCAGCGGCCTGGGGTTGGCCTGGTAGGCCGGCGGCAGGTACACGTACCCGTCGCGGGACTCGAAGCCGGACTTGGTGCCCGGAACCGCGACGGACGAGACGGTGCCCTTCGCCGGGAGGTCGGCCGGCGGCTGCCAGACCTCCTCCAGCACCTTGCCGGGCGGCCGGCCGATGGTGGCGGCGGCCTTCCCGGTGGTCAGCTCCTGGGTCTTCTCCAGCCACGGCGCGAGCATCACCCGGCCGGTCGGGTACTGGTCGAAGCCCCGGTTCACCTGGGAGGAGGCCATCAGCAGCACCAGGGCCCCGGCACCGACCGCCAGCAGCCGGCGGCGCAGCGTGCTGCCGCGCATCCGGAAGGCGACCAGGGAGAGCCCGAGCAGACCGACCGCGATCCACCAGGTGACGTAGTGCGGGGTCCCCTCGGGGAAGGGGTGCCACCAGTCGTCGACGGCGGTGTCGAGCAGCAGGCTGAGCGCCGCCGCCGTGACCAGGGCCGCGGGCAGCCGGAGGCGCCACCACCCGCGGGTGCGGGACCAGCAGGCGAGGAACAGCAGCGAACCCCAGCCGGCCAGCAGGACGGCGCGCGGGATCGGGCCGCGGGTCAGCGGCCAGTCGATCGGGTTCCAGCTCAGGGCGAGAGAGACGGTGGTCATACGTTCGTCCCCGAACGCCTGGTGTCGGCCAGGAAGCCGTAGGCGACGACGTTGCCGTCGTAGCCCCGCTCCTCGCTGTAGCCCCCGCCGCAGGTGATCACCCGCAGCTGGGCGTCGGCGGCCTGGCGGTACACCCGGTCGTCCGGGAAGTCCTTTCGGTCGTGCACTTCGATGGCGTAGAGCTGGTAGACCGCGGTGCGGCCGTCCTCGCGGAGGATCTCGATCCGGTCCCCGCGGTGCAGCGCGCCCAGGTCGTAGAAGACGGCGGGCCCGCTGTGGTTGTCGACGTGGCCGGCGATGATCGCCGTGCCCCGCTGGCCGGGGGCGGCACCGTCCCGGTACCAGCCGGCGAGGTTCCGGTCCTCCTCGGGAGGGGTCTGGAGGTGGCCGTCCCGGTCGAGGCCGAGGCCGGTGACCGGGGCGTCGAGCCGCACGGCCGGGATCCGGATCCTGGTCGGCCGGGAGGGCCCGAGCGGCGGCACCACGGAGACCGGCGCGAAGCCGGTGAGGGCCTGCCCGCTGCCGGGGGCCGGGGGGAGCACGACGTGACCGCCGTCGGTCAGCAGCCACGCACCCAGCACGAGCGCGGCGCCGACCGCCAGGGTACCCGGCCACGGGCTCCTGCTCTGCTGGGCGCCCACCGGCGCTCCCCTCTGCTGACGTCGTACGGTTGCCGGTTTCTGGGAGATGTCTGAGAACAATGCAACCGGATCGGACCTTATGCCACATCCATACGATGGTCGTACTCGCTCCCCCCGTTCGGCAGGGCCCGGGTGGCCCGACATGGTCCGAGCGAGTGAAGCGTCACCGTGACGCCACGCTCCGGTCACCTGGCGGACGCCCGATGTCGCGACAATCTCTTCATCTGACACTCAGGAACGTCATCCCGGTTGCATCCTTCGGGCGATGAGTTCCGACCGTTCGTGGTGAAGCACTGACCGCTTCCGATCACATGCCATGCTGACCCCGTTCACAGGCCTATCACCGCACTTGTCCCACCGGACCCCGGTCCGGCGGACGGTCGCGCGCCTGCCGTGCCCCGCCCCCGCGCACGCCCCACGAACGGAGTGACCATGGACGCCCTCTCCCGCCGCACCCTGCTGGCCGCGGGTGCCGCCGGCGCCGCCAGCCTCGCCGCGGGCTGCGCGAGCCGGACCGACCCCGACGGCGGACAGGCGACCACTCCGGCCCCGGTCCCGGCCACCCCGGCCGAGGACCACGCCGGCACCCCGACCGAGGCCGCCAAGCCCCCGGTCACCCTGATCGGCGACGGCTCCACCTCGGACACCGGCCCGCAGCCGAACCAGCCCACCCTCGAACCGCTGCGGCCCGGCCAGCGTCCGCCCCAGTTCGTCGTCTTCTCCTGGGACGGCGCCGCCGAGCTCGACAACGGCCTGTTCGCCCGCTTCCGCCGGCTCGCCCGGGAGCACAACGCGTCCATGACCTTCTTCCTCAGCGGCTCCTACCTGCTGCCCGAGGGGAAGAAGGACCTCTACCGCCCGCCGCAGCACAAGGTCGGCGCCTCCGACATCGGCTACCTCAGCGACCAGCACATCCACGACACCCTGGAGAACCTGCACGCCGCCTGGATGGAGGGGCACGAGATCGGCACCCACTTCAACGGCCACTTCTGCGGCCCCAACGGTGTCGGCCAGTGGTCCGCCGAGGAGTGGGACAGCGAGATCGAGCAGGCGATGGGCTTCGTCATGAACTGGCGGACCAACACCGGCTTCACCGACCTGCCGGCGCTGCCCTTCGACTACCGCAAGGAACTGATCGGCAGCCGCACCCCCTGCCTGGAGGGCCAGCGCAACCTGCTGCCCACCGCCGTCCGGCGCGGCTGGCGCTACGACAGCAGCGGCAACGGGACCCAGGTGTGGCCGCAGAAGATGCAGGGCGGCGCGCTCTGGGACCTCCCGCTGCAGTCCATCCCCTTCCCCGGTCACACCTTCCAGGTGCTGTCGATGGACTACAACATCATGTTCAACCAGTGCGGCAGCAACACCAAGGCGGACCCGGCGCTCCACCCCGGCTTCCAGACCCAGGCCCGGGAGTCCTACCTGATGGGCTTCGAGCGCGCCTACACCACCAACCGCGCCCCGTTCGTCATCGGCAACCACTTCGAGGAGTGGAACGGCGGCATCTACATGAACGCCGTCGAAGAGGTGATCAAGGCGATCGCCGGACGGCCCGAGGTGCGGATGGTGTCCTTCCGCCAGCTGGTCGACTGGCTGGACGCCCAGGACCCGGCGCTGCTCCGCAAGCTGCAGGGCCTCGCCCCCGGCCAGGCACCGGCCGGGGGCTGGGAGACCTTCTGAGTCTTCGCCCGCTCGCCTCCGGAGCGCTTTTCTCCGGCTCAGGCGGCCTTGCGGACCCGGCCGGAGACCAGGGCGCCGAGCAGCGCCACCCCGGTCATGGCCAGGAAGATCACCGTGAAGGCCCCGGTCGTCCCGGTGCCCGCGGCGCCGTCGTGGGCGGCGGCCACCGAGCCGCCGCCCAGCGCCGCGAACAGCACTCCGGCCAGCCCCACCAGCAGCACATTGCCCAGCGCGTCGCTCACCTGGAGCGAGGCCGAGTTGGCCCCGGCGTCCTCGGGCGTGGACAGCTTCATCATCAGCACGCTGATGCTCGCCACCGCCAGGCCCATGCCGATGCCACCGACACCCCAGGCCACCGCCGCCACCCAGGCCGGCACGGCCGGGACGAGCACCAGCGCCGCGCCCGCGATGGCGACCGCGGTCAGCACGAACCCGCCGCGGATCATCAGCGCCCGGTGGCGCTCCGCCCCCGGCCGGCCCTGGATCCAGGAGCCGAGCGCCCAGGACAGGCCGCCACTGGTCAGGGTGAGACCCGCCAGCGTCGGCGACAGCCCGCGCTCGGTCACCATCATCAGCGGGATGAACGCCTCGGCCGCGAAGAAGGCCCCGGCCGCGACCCCGCGCAGCAGGATCACCGTCGGCAGTCCGCGCCCGGCCCGCAGCGTCCCGGCCGGCAGCAGCCCCAGCACCGCCGGGACCAGCAGGGCCGCACCCGTGACGGCCGGCAGCAGCCCGGGCAGGTCGCGCCGCTGGCCCGCGTACTGCAGCAGGCCCGCGCCCAGCGCGGCCATCGCGGCCAGCCCGGTACGGCGGCGGTCGAACCCACCGCCCCGGAGCACCGGCTGCGCCTTCTCCGAGCGGCGCAGCGCCGGGCCCATCACCACGAGCGGCAGCAGGATCAGCACCGGCACGGCGAGGAACACCCAGCGCCAGCCGAGGTGCTGGGTGACCGCCCCGGAGACCACCGGGCCGATGATCGAGGGCAGCACCCAGGCCGAGGAGAAGGCCGCGAAGACCGAGGGCCGCAGCCGTTCGGGGTAGGCCCGGCCGACCACCACGTAGAGCGCGACGATCACCAGACCGCCGCCGAGGCCCTGGATCGCCCGGCCGCCCACGAAGATCCACATCCCGGGCGCCGCGCCGGCCACCAGCAGGCCGGCGCCGAACACCGCGATGCCGGTGAACAGCGGCTGCAGCGGCCCGCTGCGGTCGCACCACTGGCCGGAGACGACCAGCGCGAACAGGGTGGTGGTGAAGTAGCCGGAGAAGGCGAAGGCGTACAGCCCGAGCCCGTCGAGCTCACGGGCGGCGACCGGCATCGCGGTGTTGACGGCCGTCGCCTCGAAGGCGATCACCAGGACCACCGAGACGATGCCCAGGGTCAGCGCCCGGAAGCGGTCGCCCATGACCCCTCCGCCGGGGTCGGTCGATATCGGAACGGAGGCGGTGTCGGCCGACACGGGGGAGGCTGTGGTCATACGTATGATCGTAAGGCGCATCTGGCCCGATGGCCCCTGACCGTGGTCGGGAACCGCCTCCACCTCCGGCCCTAGGACCGGAGGACGAGAGAGCGGCGCGGGACCTCCGGGACAGCGCGACCCGGCCCGTTCGGGCAGCTCAGTGCAGCACCTTCAGGCCCACCACGCCGGAGACGATCAGGAGCAGGCAGCCGATCCGGGCCAGGGTCGCCGCGTCACCGAGCACGGTCATGCCGTAGAGCGCCGTACCCACCGCGCCGATGCCGACCCAGACCGCGTAGCCGGTGCCGATCGGGATCGAGCGCATCGCGTACGCCAGGCCGCCCATCGAGAGCGCCAGCGCCACCCCGAACACCACGGTCGGGACCAGGCGGGAGAAGCCCTTGGAAGACTCCAGGGCCACCGCCCACACCGTCTCCAGGACACCGGAAATGATCAGAACGAGCCAAGCCATGACGGTCGTACCTCCGCAGTCGGCAGCGGCACGGTTGCCGCTGTCACTGCGCCGTCTTGTCGTGACCGGGTACGACGCGCTCGTCCGGGGCGGCCGCGAGGACCACCTGTTCCCGACCGTAGCACACCCGGCCGGGAATCCCGCCACACAGAATTTACAAAGGGATATTGACGCTCCGCGCGCCGTTCCGCCAGACTGAATTCACCAACACGGCGAACGACGACAAGGAGTCGGACATGGACAGGAGGACGGCGGCCCTCGCGCCCCGCACCTGCACCACCGCTCCCCGCTGTTGTCGCGCCTGTCGCTGCTGCCGCTGCGCCTGAGCGCACCCGCAGTTCCAGCCGCACCACCGCTCCCGCCCCACCCAAGCCCCACCCCACGGCCGTGTGCCCGAGTGGATCAGGGAACCGCCTGCAAAGCGGTGTACACGGGTTCGATTCCCGTCATGGCCTCCACGAAGACGAATTGCCGGTCCGGCCCCGAAAAGGGCCGCCCGGCAATTCGTCGTGCTTTCCCGTCGCCGCGCTTTCCCCTCGCGTGCTTCCCCCTCGCGCGCTTTCCCGTCGTCGTGCTTTTCCGTCGCGGGATTCGCGGGATTTCGCGTCGCCGGATTTCCCAGGAGAAGCGCCGGTCCGGGTGGTTCCGCGGAACCCGCGGAACCACCCGGCGGCACCGGCTCAGCCGGTGACGGCGTCCTCCGGGCGGATCGGCAGCCGACCCACCGGCAGACCGGTCGCGGCCCGGACCGCCGCGGCCACCGCCGCCGGCGCGGTCACGGCCGGCACCGCGCTGACCGCCTTGGCCCCGAACGGAGCCACCACGTCACGCTCCTCCAGCAGCGCGGCGACCCGGATCTCCGGGGTGTCCAGCGCGGTCGGCAGCCGGTACCCGGTCAGCGAGGGGTTGGCCAGCACACCGCCCTCGGTCCGCAGGTCCTCCAGCAGCGCCAGCCCGACGCCCTGGGCGACCCCCGCCTCGATCCGGTCCTCGATCTGCCGCGGGTTCAGCGCCCGGCCGACGTCCTGGGCCACCGTCACCTCGACCACCCGGACCGCGCCCAGCTCGATGTCCACGTCCACCACCGCGCGCATCGCGCAGAACGCGATGGAGACGAAGGCGTCGCCCTGCCCGGCCTCGTCCAGCGGCTCGGTCGGGTGCGGGCGGCACTGCGCGGTCGCCCACAGCTCCTTGCCCTCCAGCGCCTCGGCCACCGGCATGCCGAGCACCCCGTCGTACGAGGTGATCTTGCCCTCGGCGATCTGCAGCAGCTCCACCGACATCCCGAAGTCGGCGGCGATGGGCTGGAGCAACTGGTGGCGGACCATCAGCGCGGCCCGCTCGACCGCACCGCCGGACACCCAGGTGTGCCGGCCCCGGGCCGACGGCCCGGCCACCGCCTGGTCGCTGTCGGCGGGCGCGATGTACACCTCGCTGACGCCCAGCACGCTCTGCACGATCTGCCGGGCCAGCGTGGCGAAGCCCTGGCCGGCGTCGACGGCGGAGCAGATCACCGTGGCGTGGTCGCCACTGACCCGCACCGTCGCGGTGGCGACCTCGTCCTCGCCCTCGGCGCCCAGCATGTGCACCATGCCCAGCGCGTAACCGATCCCGCGCCGCACCGCGGCCGGGTCGCCCGCGCCGCCGGGCCCGCCCGGCAGCAGCCATTCGGCGTCCGGGTCGTCCACCGGCAGCGCGGGCAGCGGCTCGGCGGCCACGGCGTCCAACAGCGCAGCCACCGGCGCCGGGCAGGTGACGGCCTGTCCGGTGGGCAGCGGGTCCCCGGTCGCCATCACGTTGCGCCGGCGGACCTCCACCGGGTCCACGCCGATCCGGGCGGCCAGCTGGTCCAGCTGCGACTCGTAGGCGAAGCACGCCTGCAGCGCGCCCTCGCCGCGCATCCGGCCGGCCGGCGGGTTGTTGGTGCGCACCGCCCAGGCGTCCACGAAGACGTTGGGGCAGTTGTACGGGCCGACCGAGAAGGCGGTGGCGGCGGCCAGCGCCTCGGCCGAGACGTCCGCGTAGGCTCCGCCGTCCAGCAGGATCTGCGCCTCGACCTTCACCAGCGTGCCGTCGGCGTCCGCGTGGTGGCGGTAGCGCAGCAGCGCCGGGTGCCGCGAGGTGTGGGTGTGGAAGGACTCCTCGCGGGTCAGCGTCATCTTCACCGGACGGCCGGTGCGCAGCGCCAGCAGCGCCAGGGTGACCTGGAAGGAGAGGTCCTCGCGGTCGGAGGTGGCACCGGGCACGCCGGTGACCACCAGCCGGACCCGGTCCGGCTCCAGGCCCAGGCAGGCCGCGGTGCGGTCCCGGTCGCCGTGCGGGTCGGTGGAGGAGAGGTGCAGCTCGACCCCGCCGTCCGGGCGCGGCACGGCGAGGCCGGCCTCGGCACCGAGCGGGGCAGGGTCCTGGCGGCCCACCTGGTACAGGCCCTCGACGATGATCTCGCCGGCCGCCTCCGGGTCGCCGGTGCGCAGCGGCAGATGGCGGAACAGGTTGCCGTCCGGGTGCAGCGGCGGGGCGGTGAAGGCCTGCTCGGGGTCGGTGACGGCCTCCAGCGGCTCGTACTCGACGACGATCAGACCGACCGCGAGCCGGGCGGTGTCGGGGTGGTCGGCGGCCACCGCGGCCACCGGCTCGCCGTGGTGGCGGACCACCCCGGCGGCCAGCACCGGGCGGTCGGCGACGATCGGCCCGGAGGGCGCGCCGTCCGGGCTGCCGTCCGGACCGGCCGGCAGGTCGGTGGCCGTGACCACCGCGTGCACACCGGGCAGGGCCAGCGCGGCCGAGGTGTCGATGCCGAGGATCCGGGCGTGCGGGTGCGGCGAGCGCAGCACCGCGCCCCACAGCAGGCCCTCGGCCCACAGGTCGGCGGCGTACGGGTAGATGCCGAGCGCCTTGGGCAGGGCGTCGCTGCGCAGCGGGGAGCTGCCCAGCCCGAACGGCTCCGCCGCGCCGCCCGCGTCGCCGTCCTGCTGGAGTGCTGCGCCGATGTCGGTAGGCGACGTCATGATGCGTGGTCGTCCTCGGGGAGCCGGATGCCGTGGGCGGGGGTGGCGCCGTACGGGACGCCGGCCTGGGCGTTGCCCTCGGCCGGGGCACCGTGCGGGGGTGCGGGATCGTACGGCGTGCCGTGCGCGGGGGTGGCGGGGGTCTCGTAGACCGGGCCGTCGTACGCCGAGGCGGTGTCGTAGCCGGGCTGCTGCGGGTAGCCGCCCTGGTCGGGGTAGCCGGTCCCGGGCAGGTAGGTGCCGTGCGCCGGGGTCGCGCCGGGGTACGGCTGCTGCTCGGGGTAGCCCTGGGCGGGGTAGTACCCGGTGGACCCGTCGGCCTGCTGCGCCGGGACGTCCCGGACCGGGGCCAGCACCGTGGTGTCGTACACCCCGCTGTCGTAGCCGCCCGGCCCGTCGTAGCCCCCCCGGTCGCCGGGAGCAGCGGGGGCGCCGGGAGCACCGGGCCCGTCCAGGGTGCCGTACCCCGGGCCCGTTCCGGCGCCGGCCGCGGTCCCGGGCTGCTCCGTGCGCGGCTGGGGGACGTGCTCGATCCAGGCGTCCTCGGTGTAGACCGGCAGGTCGGCGGTCGGCGGTCCGGGGTCCGCGGGGGCCGCCGCGGGCACCTGCTCGGGAGCGGCCGCGGCGGGTGCGGCGGCCCGGTCCGCGGCGGTGGCCGCGGCCTCCTCGGCGGCCGCCTCCGCGGCCCCGGCCACCGCGGCCCGCGCGTCGGCGACGGTCTGCACGGCGGCCAGCGCGCCCCGGTAGCCGGTGCACCGGCAGAGGTTGCCGCACAGCGCCTGGCGCGCCTCGACCTCGGTGGGCCGGTGGTTGCGCTGGAGCAGGTCGTGCACGGCCATCGCCAGGCCGGGCACGCAGTAGCCGCACTGCACCGCACCGGACTCGGCCAGCGCCTGCTGGACGTCGCTGGCGCCGCCGCCGGCCGACAGTCCCTCGACGGTGTTGATCTCGCTGTCCTGGGCCAGCGCGGCGGGCACCAGGCAGCCGGCCACCAGCTGGCCGTCGACCTGGACCGAGCAGGCCCCGCACTCGCCCTGCTCGCAGCCGTCCTTGGCGCCGGCCAGGCCCAGCCGCTCGCGCAGCACGTAGAGCAGGCTCTCGCCGATCCAGGCGTCCGAGACCGGCCGTTCGAAGCCGTTGACCCGCAGGGTGTACGAGGTGGTCGGCCGCAGCTCCCGGCTGACCTGCGGCGCGTGGTCGTGCGCGTGGTCGAGCAGCCCCGCGTCCAGGGCCTCGATGGGGTGGTCTGTGGTCACTTGAGCGCCCTTCCCAGTGCCCGGCGGGCCAGCACGGCTACGGTACGCCGCAGACGGACGGCGGCCGCGCTCGGCCCCTCGGTGACGGCCTCCCAGGCGCCCTCCGCGCCGTAGCCGTCGGGGACGCAGGCCGCGGCCACGTACTCGCCGAAGGCCGCGGTAGCGGCGGGGTCGATCTCCCGCGAACCGTCCCAGTCGATGCAGCCCGCCACCCAGGCCTCGGCCTCCAGGGGCCGCAGCGGCACCGGGGCGACGGCGCCGACGGCGCAGCGGACGGCGCGCCGGGCCGGGTCCAGGACGAGGGCGACGGAGGCGGTGGCGCGGGCCGGGCCGCTGCGGCCGGTGGCCTTGAGGAAGACCTGCGGGGCGTGCAGCAGCGGGACCCGCACCCAGGTGAGCAGTTCGCCGGGCCGCAGCGGGTCGAGTCCGGTCAACAGGTGGCTGACCGGGACCTCGCGGGTGGCGCCGGCCCGGGCCAGGGTGACGCTGGCCTCCAGCGCCGCGAGCACCGGCAGGGTGTCCCCGGCCGGGGCGGCGGTGGCGATGTTGCCGCCGAGGGTGCCGACGTTGCGGACCTGCGGGGGTCCGGCGGTGCGGGCGGCGTCGGCGAGCGCGGGGATCAGGGCGGCGAAGTCCGGGCGGTCCATCCGGGCGTGGGTCAGCCCGGCGCCGAGGACGGCGGTGCCGCCGTCCTCGTAGCGCCAGCCGCGGAGTTCGGTGATCCGGCCGAGGCCGACCAGCGAGGCGGGGCGGAGGCGTCCGGCGTTGACGGCCTCCATCAGGTCGGTGGCGCCGGCCACCGGCACCGCGGCCGGGTGAGCGGCCAGCGCTTCGACGGCCTCGTCGAGGGAGGCCGGCAGCATGATCGTCCGGTTCACCTGGGTCCCACCGTGCTCCACTTGCTCATCGATCGCCTGCCGCCCGCGGCCCCTGACCGGGGTGTCCGCTCCGGCAGCCCGGCCTGGCCCGTAGGGTACGGGCGATCGGGCCGGGTTGGGCAACTCTGGCACACAATGCTCGATGATCATTTCGGGACAGGCGAACGGTACTGCCCGATTGGGACCGATACCGGGCGGTATCCGCCCCGGTCCGGTTCGGACCGGGGCGGATGTTCATCTGTTCTTGACGTCCGACGGCCGCCCGGAAGTTCCCGCGGGCCGTCCGGTCCGGGCCGCGGGCGAGGTCCGGACCGGACCGGACGGGCCCGGCTCAGACCGCCGGCGGGGGCCCTTCGATCGGCCGGCCCACCACTCCAGGCCGGGTCTGCCACGGGTGCGGCCCGCCCGCCGGGCGGTACTCGACACCGAGCGCGTCCAGCACCTCCAGATGGCCGGCCAGCCGCTGTTCGAAGCCGGCGAAGTCGCGGGCGGCCGGGTCCGCGGGCAGCGCGGACCAGGCGACCTCGGCGAAGGCCGCGAGCCGGGGGAAGGCCCGGTAGTCGACGTCCCGGGCGCTGTCCATGAACTCGCTCCACAGGTTCGCCTGGGTGCCGATCACCCGGCGCGCCGCCTCCTCGTCCAGCTGGGCCGGCACCGGCTCGAACCGGTAGACGTCCTCCAGGGTGCGCACGAAGCCGACCGGGACCGGCTCCTGCTCCCCCGGCGCCTGCCGGTGGTCCAGGTAGACGTGCTGCTCGGGGCACATCACCACGTCGTGCCCGGCCTGCGCGGCGGCGATCCCGCCGCCGTAGCCGCGCCAGGAGGACACCGCGGCGCCCGGGGCGAGGCCGCCCTCCAGGATCTCGTCCCAGCCGATCAGCCGGCGGCCGCGCTCGGCCAGCCAGCGGTCGAAGTGCCGGATGATGTGGCTCTGCAGCTCGTCCTCGTTGCTCAGGCCCAGCTCGCGGATCCGCGCCTGCGCGGCCGCGCTGTCCTTCCACTGCTCCTTGGGGCACTCGTCGCCGCCGAGGTGGACGAACTCGGACGGGAAGATCTCCAGGACCTCCTCCAGCACGCCCTCGAAGAACCGCAGGGTGGCCTCGGAGGGGTTGAGCACGTTGTGGCTGACCCCCCAGTCGGTCCACACCCCGAGTGCCGCGGTGTCCACCACATCGGTGTTGCCCAGCTCGGGGTAGGCGGCCACGGCGGCCTGGGTGTGGCCCGGCAGGTCGATCTCGGGCACCACCGTGACGGCCCGTTCGGCCGCGTAGGCGACGATCTCGCGCAGGTCGTCCTGGGTGTAGAAGCCGCCGTGCGGACGGTCGTCGCGGCGCCCGGCGGAGCGGTAGCCGACCATCGAGCGCTCGCGCCAGGACGCCCGCTCGGTGAGCCCGGGGTAGCGCTTGATCTCCACCCGCCAGCCCTGGTCGTCGGTCAGGTGCAGGTGCAGCACGTTGAGCTTGTGCGCGGACAGCTGGTCGACGAAGCGCAGCACGTCGGCCTTGGGCAGGAAGTGCCGGGCGACGTCCAGCAGCGCACCGCGCCAGCCGAACCTCGGCTCGTCCGCGAGGTCGACACCGGGCAGCACCCAGCCGGACGGGCGCAGCGGCGCGCGCCGGTAGGCGTCCGGGCCGAGCAGCCGGCGCAGCGTCTGGGCACCCCAGAGCGCGCCGGCCGGACCGCCGGCGGTGACCACCGCGTGGCCGGGGCGCACCGAGAGCCGGTACGCCTCCCCGGCGAGCGCCGGGTCGAGGAGCAGTTCGACGCCCTCGCCGGGCCGCCCCGGGGCGAGCGGCAGGCCGGTGGCGGCGGTCAGCGAGGAACGCAGCCACCGTTCGGCCCCGGCCAGCTCGGGCGGCGCGGTCAGGGTGGTCGTCCGGTCGAGCGGGAAGTCCTGGTCCGGGAGGCGGACGGAACTCACGGGGGCAGGGATGAGGTCCATTGCGCCATCCTGCCCCGACCCCGACCAGTGGCATAGACCACTCCGGAAACGCGGCACCATGCAAAACGGTGATGTGCGGAACGGGGGGACGCGGGGCTACTTGCCCTTGTCGCCGTCCCCGTCCTGCGGCTTGCCGATGCCGTCGTAGATCTCCTTGCACATCGGACAGACCGGGTACTTCTTCGGGTCGCGGCCGGGCACCCACACCTTGCCGCAGAGCGCCACCACGGGGGACCCGGAGAGCGCGCTCTCCATGATCTTGTCCTTCTGGA
Organism: Streptomyces sp. TLI_053; assembly: GCF_900105395.1. Lineage (NCBI taxonomy): Bacteria > Bacillati > Actinomycetota > Actinomycetes > Kitasatosporales > Streptomycetaceae > Streptomyces > Streptomyces sp. TLI_053. The sequence continues at coordinate 5,971,368 of NZ_LT629775.1, read as the reverse complement.
CATAGTGCGCGAAGCGCTCGTGGTCGCCGTCCCCGTGGGACACCTGCGGGACGGGCTCGACCAGGGTGCCGGTGCCGAGGCCGCGCTCGGGCTCAAGAGTGCTCATGAGTGCCAAGTCTATGGGCGCCCCGGAGAAGCGGGCCAGTGTCGCGGCGGCGCCGTGACGGCGCACCGTCGGTTCCGGGCCGGATTCAGTTCAGGGTGGGATCGTCCGGATAGGTCGCCAGCAGCGCCAGCGGCCCGCGCTGGCGCCGCAGCACCGCCCGCCACAACCGCTCCGGCTCCGGGCTGGAGATGTCCCCCGGCTCGCAGTCCACCAGGTACCAGGCGCCGGTGGAGATCTCCGACTCCAGCTGCCCGGGCGCCCAGCCCGCGTAGCCGGCGAAGATCCGCAGCGCCCCCAGCTCCCCGGCCAGCACCTCGGGCGGCGCCTCGAGGTCCACCAGGCCGATCGCGCCGTGCACCCGGCGCCAGCCGAGCGGCTCCCCGGTGCCCGGCTCCCCCGGCGCCACCGCCAGGCCGAGCGCCGAGTCCAGCGCCACCGGACCGCCCTGGAACACCACCGCGGGCAGACCGACCAGCACCCCCCAGCCGTCCAGCACACTGCCGACCTCGACCGGCGTCGGCCGGTTCAGCACGACACCGAGCGCCCCCTCGGCGTCGTGGTCGAGGAGGAGCACCACCGCCCGGGCGAAGTTCGGGTCGGTGAGCACGGGCGTCGCGACGAGCAGACGGCCGGTGTGGGACCGGCCTCCGTGCGAATGGGCCGCCGTCATGCCTCACATGATCCCGCAGAACCCCCGGCGGCGGCACCCGAAACGGCGACCGCACCGGCCACCCGGCCCTGCCCGGCCCGCCCGCCACGAACACCCGTACGGACGCACCGGCGCGCGCCCCGGGGCCCGGGGAGAGCACCATCACGGGAGAGGCTCACAGGAACCATCGGCACGACCACTACCATCTACTGATGGTGGACGCCCCTCCACGGTGCCGACTCGGTCACACCGGGGGCCCGACGCGCCCGTGAAACGCTCCACCGCCTGGCTCGTCGCCGAGCCCGCCCCACTCCTCTGGCACCCCGGATTGCGAGAACGATGACCGACGACGTCCTGCTGGTCCACGGCGGAAACCCGCTCGAAGGCGAGATCCGCGTCCGCGGTGCGAAGAACCTGGTCCCCAAGGCCATGGTCGCGGCCCTGCTCGGCCAGGGCCCCAGCAGACTGCGCAACGTCCCGGACATCCGCGACGTCAAGGTCGTCCGCGGCCTGCTGCAGCTCCACGGCGTGACCGTGCGCACCGGCGACGAGGACGGCGAGCTGATCCTCGACCCCTCGCACGTGGAGAGCGCCAACGTCGCCGACATCGACGCGCACGCGGGCTCCTCCCGCATCCCGATCCTCTTCTGCGGCCCGCTGCTGCACCGCCTCGGCCACGCCTTCATCCCGGGCCTGGGCGGCTGCGACATCGGCGGCCGTCCGGTCGACTTCCACTTCGAGGTGCTGCGCCAGTTCGGTGCCACCATCGAGAAGCACCCGCAGGGCACCTACCTGGTCGCCCAGCAGCGGCTGCGCGGCACCAGGATCGAGCTGCCCTACCCCTCGGTCGGCGCGACCGAGCAGGTGCTGCTCACCGCCGTCCTCGCCGAGGGCGTCACCGAGCTGCGCAACGCGGCCATCGAGCCGGAGATCGTCGACCTGATCTGCGTGCTGCAGAAGATGGGCGCGATCATCACCCTGGGCACCGACCGCACCATCCTCATCACCGGTGTCGACGAGCTCGGCGGCTACAACCACCGGGCACTGCCGGACCGGCTGGAGGCCGCCTCCTGGGCCTGCGCGGCGCTGGCCACCAAGGGCGACATCTACGTCCGCGGCGCCCGCCAGCTGGAGATGATGACCTTCCTCAACACCTTCCGGAAGGTCGGCGGCGCCTTCGAGGTGGACGACGAGGGCATCCGGTTCTGGCACTCGGGCGGCGAGCTCAAGGCGATCGCCCTGGAGACCGACGTGCACCCCGGCTTCCAGACCGACTGGCAGCAGCCGCTGGTCGTCGCGCTGACCCAGGCCACCGGCCTGTCCATCGTGCACGAGACGGTGTACGAGTCGCGGCTGGGCTTCACCGGCGCGCTGAACCAGATGGGCGCGCACATCCAGCTCTACAGCGAGTGCCTGGGCGCGACCCCCTGCCGCTTCGGCGCCCGGAACTTCCAGCACTCCGCGGTGGTCTCCGGCCCGTCCAAGCTGATCGGCTCCGAGCTGGTCATCCCGGACCTGCGCGGCGGCTTCTCGTACCTGATCGCGGCGCTGGCGGCCGAGGGCACCTCGACCGTGCACGGCATCGACCTGATCAACCGCGGCTACGAGAACTTCATGGACAAGCTGCGCGACCTCGGCGCCCACGTCGAGCTGCCGGGCGAGCTGCCCGCGGTGGCCGCCGGCGAGCCGAGCGGCGAGCTCGTCGACGCCTGACCGGCGCGTCCGTCCGGCGGCCCTCCGGGGCCGCCGGACCCCCGGGACGACAACAGGAGGCCGGGTCCCCACGAGGGGGACCCGGCCTCCCGGGCGTTCAAGGGGTGGTCGTTCAGACGCCCTTGGCGGCTTCCTTCAGCTTGGAGCCGGCGCTCACCTTGGCGCTGTAGCCCTCGGGGATCTGGATCGGCTCGCCGGTCTGCGGGTTGCGGGCGGTGCGGGCCGCGCGGTGGGTGCGCTCGAAGGTCAGGAAACCGGGGATGGTGACCTTCTCGTCGCCCTTCGCGACGACCTCGCCGACGATCTCGGCGAAGGCGGCCAGAACGGCGTCGGCGTCCTTGCGGGTCACCTCGGCGCGCTCGGACAGCGCGGCCACCAGCTCACTGCGGTTCATGTGTACTCCTGTGGTCTGTTCGCTTGCGGTGTGCCGGGGCCCGTCGGTACTCCCACCGGGAGGCACCCCGATGGGCCGCGGGTCCGCACACTGTGCTCATGCAGGCAATGCGTGGTCGCGGGCCGGGTCCGCACCCAGTGCCGCGCGCCGTGCCTTCGAAGGCCCGCCTGCCTGCCCGGATACGAATCCTGCCCCGACCGGCCCCGAGAAAGCCAATCGGGCCCCGGCGGAACGACCCGAACAGCGCCCGCCCGCCGGAGGTGTGACGCTCCGTCGGCTCCGGCGGACCGGGCGCGGGCGGCGGTCGGGACGACGCGCCGGAAGACCAGGGGGACGTTCCGTACTTGTCGGACACGCCTGCCCCGTGCAGGGCTACCGTACGCCCTAGGTCCGACAAGCCCAAACACGCCCCTCGCCCTTGTGTCGCAAGGGTTCGGGGCGGGAATGGGCGGGTACGACCGTTAATCGGTCATTTGATCGATCCACGTCACCGCGCGGGCACCGCCGCGGAAGCCGGATGCCGGGCCCGGCGCAGGGGCCCGTCGACGGATTCCGAGGTCAGAGCCGCACGGCGGGGAAGGACGCGGTGTCGAGCGTGCCGACGATGCCCGGGGTCGGGCGGGACGGCGCGGGCGCCTCCGAGGTGGCGGCCAGGGCGGCGTCCCGGACGGCCGCGGCCACCGTCTTGGCCACGTCCTTGTGGAACACGCTGGGGATGATGTAGTTCGGGTTGCGCTCGTCGTCGCCGACGGTGGCGGCCAGCGCCCGGGCGGCGGCGATCATCATCTCGGTGTTGACGGTGCGGCTCTGCGCGTCCAGCAGACCGCGGAAGACGCCCGGGAAGACCAGCACGTTGTTGATCTGGTTCGGGAAGTCGCTGCGGCCGGTGGCGACCACCGCGGCGGTCTGCCGGGCCACCGCCGGATCGACCTCCGGGTCCGGGTTGGCCAGCGCGAAGACGATCGCGTCCCCGGCCATGGTGGCCAGGTCGTCGCCGTCCAGCAGGTTCGGGGCCGAGACGCCGATGAAGACGTCGGCGCCCGCCACGGCCTCCTTGAGGCTGCCGGTGCGGCCCGAGCGGTTGGTGTGGTCGGCGATCCAGCGCAGGTTGTCGTTGAGGTCGTCGCGGCCCTGGTGGACCACGCCCCGCACGTCCGCCACGGTGGCGTGCTCGACGCCCGCCGCCATCAGCAGCTTGAGGATCGCGGTGCCGGCGGCGCCGGCGCCCGACATCACCACCCGGATCTCCGAGATCTCCTTGCCGACCACCTTGAGCGCGTTCATCAGCGCCGCCAGCACCACGATCGCGGTGCCGTGCTGGTCGTCGTGGAAGACCGGGATGTCGAGGGCCTCGCGCAGCCGGGCCTCGATCTCGAAGCAGCGCGGCGCGGAGATGTCCTCCAGGTTGATGCCGGCGAAGCCCGGGGCGATCGCCTTGACGATGGCCACGATCTCGTCGGTGTCCTGGGTGTCCAGGCAGATCGGCCAGGCGTCGATCCCGGCGAAGCGCTTGAACAGGGCCGCCTTGCCCTCCATGACCGGCAGCGCCGCGGCCGGGCCGATGTTCCCCAGGCCCAGCACGGCGGAGCCGTCGGTGACCACGGCGACGCTGTTGCGCTTGATGGTGAGGCGGCGGGCGTCCTCGGGGTTCTCGGCGATCGCCATGCAGACCCGGGCGACACCCGGGGTGTAGATCATCGAGAGGTCGTCACGGTTGCGGATCGGCAGCTTCGAGGACATCTCGATCTTGCCGCCGAGGTGCATCAGGAAGGTGCGGTCCGAGACCTTGCCGATGGTGACCCCGTCGATGGTCCGGAGCTTCTCGACGATCTCCTCGCCGTGCGCCACCGAGGTGGCGGCCACGGTCACGTCGATCCGGAGCGCCTCGAGCCCGGAGGCCGTGACGTCGAGGCCGGTCACCGAGCCGCCGGAGGACTCCACGGCCGTGGTGATCGCGCTGACGGCGTTGCCCGTGGCCGGGACCTCCAGCCGCACCGTGATCGAGTTGGAGACACTGGGCACCGTCGCCATCGACGTTCCTTCTTCCGTCTGTCCGTCCGCGAGTTCAACAGTTTGTTGAAGTCCCTCGCCTGCGCATGCTAGACCTCGATCGTCGCACCTACCAGGGCGTAGTCAGAAATAACGTTCATTGAGTGTGCGGACCCGACAACTTCTTGCCTCCGGCGCCCGATGCGTTACATTGGACGGGACACCGGCTCGATCCAAGCCCCCGGGCCCAACCTTCGTCCCTTCGAGGGACCACTTGCCGCGAGGCGAGCATGGCGGGTCGGTGTCGTAGCTTCTGAAGGCCCCTCACCCACCGGGCGAGGGGCCTTCGTCGTGCTCACCCGGTGCTCCCCCGCGGTACTTCCCCCGGCACTTCCCCGGTGCTCGGCACGCCTGTCCGGCGGCCGTGCGACGGCCGGCCCCGGCGGGCCGGCCGTCACGCTCCGTCAGACCCCGGGTCGGGCGGACGGCGGCGCGCTCAGCCGCGCAGCAGCGCGGGCGTCCCGGCCGCGTCGGGCAGGTCGTCCGGCCCGGACAGCACGGTCAGCCGCTGGGTCGCCCGGGTGAGCGCCACGTACAGCACCCGCAGGCCCGCCTCCGACTCGCCGGCGATCCCGGTCGGATCGGCGACCACGGTCGCGTCGTACTCCAGCCCCTTGGCCTCCAGGCTGCCCAGTGTCACCACCCGCTCGCCCAGGCCCTCGGCCCAGCGGGCCGCCTCGGCCCGCCGGTCCATCGGCACCACCAGCGCCACCGTGCCGTCCACCTCGCCCAGCAGCAGCTCCAGTTCGGCCCGGGCGGCCGCGCCGAAGACCTCCGGCGAGGGGTCGGTGACGGCCGCGAACCTCGGCTCGACGCCCACGTGCCGCACCGCGCTCGGCGACGGCGTGCCCGGCGCGGCCAGCGCCAGCACCTTGGCCGCCACCTCGGCGATCTCGGCCGGGTTCCGGTAGTTCACGGTCAGCGTGTAGCGGCGGCGCGGCTTGCCGGACAGCACCTCGTCCAGCGCGGCCTGGGCCTCCTGCGGGAACGGCCAGGAGGACTGCGCCGGGTCGCCGACGATGGTCCAGGTGGCCATCCGGGCCCGGCGGCCGATCATCCGCCACTGCATCGGGGTGAGGTCCTGCGACTCGTCCACGATCACATGGGCGTACTCGGTGCGCTCGGCCGGGATCCGCTCCCGCTGCCGGGCGTTCCGGTCGGCGAAGGTGGTGACCTCGTCCAGGCCGGTCAGCAGGTCCGCCGCGTCCACCTCGCGGAACTTGGGCCGGGCCGGCTCGCCGAGCAGCAGCTGGAGCTCGTCCACCAGCGCCACGTCGTGCGCCGACAGCGCGCCCTCGCCGTGCTCGGACAGGTGCCGCCAGGAGGCGGCCAGCACCTTCGACTCCTCCGGCGTGACCGCGCCGCGGGCGATCCGGTTGGTGTGCCGGGACTGCTTCAGGGTGCCGAGCACCGAGCGCGGGGTGACCGCGGGCCACCAGGCGTCCAGGAAGGCCAGGAACGGCGCCTCGTCCGAGACGTACTCGTCGAAGGCCTCCTTCTCCTCCTGGCGCCGCTCGCGGGCGTAGTGGTCGGACGGCTTGGGCAGGTCGCGGACGGCCTCCTGCCAGAGCGCGTCCAGCAGCAGCCGGCGGGCGCGCGGGCGGAGCAGGTTGAGCGGGGTGCCGCCGGAGCCGACGACGTTGCCGCGCACCGTCCTGAGCCGCCCCGCGTCCAGCCGCAGCACCTCGCCGCGGGCGACCACCTTGAGTTCCTGCGGGGCGCGCAGCTCCAGGGTGGCCCGGGCGGCCCGGCGCAGCAGCTGGACCATCCGGGCCGAGCCCTTGATCCGGGCCGCCCGCGGGGTGTCGTAGGTGCCGGCCTCGATGCCGTCGACCAGCGAGCCGACCGCGCGGATGGCGACCTGGCCCTCCTCGCCGAGCGAGGGCAGCACGCCCTCGGTGTAGGAGACCAGCAGCGGGGTCGGCGAGACCACCAGGATGCCCCCGGCGTACCGGCGGCGGTCCTGGTAGAGCAGGAACGCGGCACGGTGCAGCGCGACGGCGGTCTTGCCGGTGCCGGGCCCGCCGGTGACCAGGGTGGCCCCGGCCGCGGCGGCGCGAATGACCTCGTCCTGCTCCTTCTGGATGGAGGAGACGATGTCGCGCATCGAGTGGCTGCGGGCGCGTCCGAGCGAGGCCATCAGCGCCCCGTCGCCGACCACCGGCAGTTCCTCGCCGTCCAGGGTGGGGGTGAGGTCGGGGCGGAGCAGGTCGTCCTCGACCCCGATCACCTTGCGGCCCTTGGAGCGGATCACCCGGCGGCGCAGGACCCGGCCGGGCTCCAGCGGGGTGGACCGGTAGAACGGCGCGGCGGCGGGCGCCCGCCAGTCGATCACCAGCGGGCCGAACTCGGCGTCCAGCACGCCCAGCCGGCCGATGTGCAGGGTCTCGGCGACGGTCGGGTCGGCGGGGTCGAGCGGGGTGTTCGAGGGGATGCCGTGCTCCTCCGGGGCGTCGGCCTCCTGGAGGTCGACCCGGCCGAACAGGAAGTCCTCGAACTCGTTGTTGAGCCGCTGGAGGTGCGCACCGGCCCGGTACACCTGGGCGTCGCGCTCGGCGAGCGCGCCCGGAGTGCCGACGTGCACCCGCTTGGCGGCGTCCTCGAGGATGTACTCGGCCTCGGCGAGCTTCTCCTCCAGACGGTGGTAGACGTTGTCGAGGTGGCGTTGCTCACCGGCGATCTCGCGCGCGCGCACGGTCTCGTGGTCGGTGGCGGTGGTGTCCGTGTTGCTCTGCATGGCCTCGGTGGTTGCGGCGGAATCCCGCTCCGGGATACGAGCGGACGGACGATCCTACGCCCAGGCCGGGGGAAACGTGAAGGCCGCCCTCCGCAACGCGGTGGACGGCCTTCACTGTGAACATGGGGTGGTGGAGATGCCGGGAATCGAACCCGGGTCCAGTGGAGTCAATTCAGGGCTTCTCCGAGCGCAGTCCGCTGTGAGTTTCTCGGCCCTGGCAGTCACGCGGACAAGCCGCCAACAGGCCCAGCTGCTGTTTGATTTCCCATCCACCCCCGCAGCCCGGGCGGACGGTTGAGTTCCCTAGATTATGCCAGGGTCCGGGTCGGGAACCCCCCGGTCTGACACCCAAGCGCTATCGGTGCTTATTAGGCAGCGAGAGCGAACTGCTGGGAATCGCGCTTAGAGTTGGCGATTATTTTTTTGCGACACGTGGTTAACGAGATCATTGCCGCGTTCCTCGGCTCGCTTCCCCTGTTTCAACATCCCCTGTCGAAACCGATCATCCCCATGTTTTTTTGAGAAACAGCTCGGACGGTGACCGTCCTTGTTGCTGGCGCCATACTACGCGAGGCGACCAGCGGGGGTCCAGCCGATTAACTCTGGCGCCGCCGGGCGGCCGCCACGGCGCGCGCCGTCTCGCGGGTGTCCTGCTTCTCACGCAGGGTCTGCCGCTTGTCGTAGAGCTTCTTGCCGACCGCGAGCGCCAGTTCGAGCTTCACCCGGCCGTCCTTGAAGTACAGCGAGAGCGGGACGAGGGTGTGGCCGGCGTCGCGGACCTTCGTCTCGATCTTCTGGATCTCCATCCGGTGCAGCAGCAGCTTGCGCTTGCGCCGGGCCGCGTGGTTGGTCCACGTCCCCTGGGTGTACTCGGGGATGAAGACGTTGTCGATCCACGCCTCGTGGTTCTGGATGTAGGCGTAGCCGTCGACCAGGTTGGCCCGCCCCTCGCGCAGTGACTTCACCTCGGTCCCGGTGAGCACGAGGCCGCACTCGTAGGTGTCGAGGATGGTGTACTCGTGTCGCGCCTTCTTGTTCTGCGCGATCAGCTTGTGTCCGGTTTCCTTTGCCATAGCGCCGTCATTCTCGCACCTCCGGCCCCGTTCCAGCAGCCCCTTTACGTGCGGCTGCCGAGACCGGCGAGCACCCGCAGGGCGAGCGCGTCCGCGTCCTCCTCGGCGCCCGCCGGGACGTCCGGGGCCAGCCCGGCGCCCTCCGGCGAGCGGCCGGCCGGGGTGTAGTAGCGGCCGACGGTGAGTTCCAGCACGGCGCCGTCGGCGAGCCGGCTGGGCTGCTGCACGGTGCCCTTGCCGAAGGTCCTGGCGCCGGCGACCACGGCCCGGCCGCGGTCCTGGAGGGCGCCGGTGAGCAGTTCGGCGGCGCTCATGGTGCCGCCGTCCACCAGCACCACCAGCGGGGTGCGCTGGTCGCCGCCGGGCGGGGCGGTGAGTTCGCGGGTGCCGCCGCGGTCCTGGTAGGAGCCGACCGGGCCGCCGTCCAGGAAGACCCCGGCGGTGCCGACGGCCTCCTCGACCAGTCCGCCGGAGTTGCCGCGCAGATCCAGCACCACCCCGGCGTGCGCGCCGCGCACGGCGGCGCGCACCTGCTCGGCCACGCCGGAGGTGAAGGCCCGGACGGCGATCCGCACCACGCCGCCGGCCAGGTGCTCGACGGTCACCTGCTGGCTGTCCAGCAGCGCCCGGCGCAGCCGGACCTCGCGGACCCCGCCCTCGCCCCGCCGCAGCTCCAGCACCACCTCCGAGCCCGCCTGCCGCTCGGCGCCCTCGCGCCCGCGCAGCCGGGCGACCACCTCGGTGACCGGCAGCCGGTCGGCCTCGTCCTCGCCGATCCGCAGCAGCCGGTCGCCGACCGCGATCCCGGCGGCGGCCGCCGGACCGGCGGGCAGCACCTGGGAGACGGTGGTGACGCCGTCCTCGCCCCGGCCGACCGACAGGCCCACGCCCAGGTAGCGGCCGTCCAGGCCCTGGCTGAACTCGGCGTACTCCTGGGCGCTGTAGTAGGCGCCCCAGCGGTCCCCGGTGGCGCCGATCAGATGCTCGGCCTGCTGCTGGGAGAGGTTGGCGCCGGCCGGGTCCTGGCCGGCCCCGAGGGGCGCGGCGACCGCCCGGGCGGTGTCCACCGACGGCGGACGGGCCGCCGCGCCCGGCTCGCCCCAGGCGCCGGTGGCGGCCCCGGCCAGCAGGACCGCGCCGAACACCAGGCCGAGAGTGGCCGCCTGACGGGTCGCACGGGGAGAGACGGACATGGCACCGGAGTCTAGGCGCAGCCCCGGAGCACGCGGGCCGCAACGGACTGCGGCGGAACGCGGGCGGCCCCGGACGGCGCAGTGCCGTCCGGGGCCGCCCGGTCGTCCGGAGCGTGGTCCGGTCAGACCTTCAGGTACTTGCGGAGGGTGAAGAAGGCCGCGATGCCGGCCATGCCCATACCCACCACGACCAGCAGCGGTATCACCGCGAGCACCGAGGAGAGGCCGATGAAGTGGATGAACTGCACCCGCTCGGCCAGCCAGCCCTGGACGAAGAAGTGCCCGCCGAGCAGCAGGCCGGAGGCCATCACCGCGCCCAGCAGCGCGGAGAACGCGGCCTCCGCGATGAACGGCATCTGCACGTAGAAGTTGGAGGCGCCGACCAGGCGCATGATGCCGGTCTCGCGCCGCCTGCTGAACGCCGACACCCGGACGGTGTTGACGATCAGCAGCAGGGCGACGAAGAGCATCAGCACCATGATCACGAAGGCCGCCGTCTGGAGACCGTTCAGCAGGCCGAAGAGGTTCTCCAGGATCTTCCGCTGGTCCTCGACCGACTTCACGCCGGGCTTTCCGGCGAAGGCGCTCTGGATGACGTCGTACTTGGTCGGGTCCTTCAGCTTGACCCGCCAGGACTGCGGGATGGCGTCCGGGCCGAGGACGGAGATGAGCGGGTTGTCCGGGTTCATCTCCTTCCAGTGCTTGTACGCCTCGGTGGAGTTCTCGAAGGTCGAGGACTGGACCACCGAGTCCATCTTGTCCAGCTGGGTCTTGATGTCGGCGATCTGCTGGTCGGTGGCCGCGCCCTTGTCGCACTGGGGCGAGTTCCGGGCATCGGCCTTGGTGCAGAAGTAGATGCTCACCTCGACCTTGTCGTACCAGTACCCCTTCATCGAGTTGACCTGGTCGCGGACCAGGAGGGAGGCACCGGCGAGGGCGAGGGAGAGCGCGACACTGACGACGACCGCGATGGTCATCGTCAGGTTGCGGCGGAGACCCACACCGATCTCCGACAGGACGAACTGCGCGCGCATGCGTTCAACAACTCCAGGGTCGGTACTGCTGGTCGGAGGAGGCGGGCGGACGGCCCACGGGTTCAGCGCCGAGCGGTCAGTGCTGGTACCCGTAGACGCCGCGGGCCTGGTCGCGGACCAGCAGCCCCTTGTCGAGCTCGATGACGCGCTTGCGCATCTGGTCGACGATGGCCTGGTCGTGGGTGGCCATCAGCACCGTGGTGCCGGTGCGGTTGATGCGGTCGAGCAGCTTCATGATGCCGACCGAGTTCTGCGGGTCGAGGTTGCCGGTGGGCTCGTCCGCGATCAGCAGCATCGGGCGGTTGACGAACGCCCGGGCGATCGCGACGCGCTGCTGCTCACCGCCGGAGAGCTCGCCGGGCATCCGGTCCTCCTTGCCGCCGAGGCCGACCAGGTCGAGCACCTCGGGCACCACCTTGCCGATGGCGCTCTTCGGCTTCCCGATGACCTCCAGCGCGAACGCGACGTTCTGCGCGACCGTCTTGTTCGGCAGCAGCCGGAAGTCCTGGAAGACGGTGCCCAGCTGGCGGCGCATGTGCGGCACCTTCCAGTTGGACAGCTTGCCCAGGTCCTTGCCCAGGACGTGCACCTCGCCGGTGCTGGGCCGCTCCTCGCGCAGGCACAGCCGCAGGAAGGTGGACTTCCCCGAGCCGGACGAGCCGACCAGGAAGACGAACTCACCCTTCTCGATCTCCAGCGAGACGTTGTCCAGGGCGGGACGGTTCTGCTTGGGATAGGTCTTGGAGACGTTGTCGAATCTGATCACGGCTGCATCACGGAGGCCATCCTAGGCGGCGCCAGTCCTCGGTCGGTCCGCCCCCCGGCATGCCCGGCCCGGGGCGGGCGAGGGGAGCGGAACGGCCGCTCCCGGCTTGGGACCATACGCGAAGGCCCGCCCGGCCCGCAGGTTCAGGGAGTGACAGCGGCAGAAAACTGGGGGAGAATGCCCGGTTATGCCCTGAAAATTGGGAGCCATCTCACAGCCCGGGGGCCGGAACGGCCGGAACCTGGCAGAGTGGAGGTTGCGGTCGGGCCCGACCGCTCCGCCGCACAGGGCACAACGAGGAACCAAGGCCCGCTCCGGTGCGTTGGCAGTAGCAGCGAGGAGGAGATCGCATGACCTGCGACCATCTGGTGTGCGCCAACTGCAACGGCCGCGTCAGCGAGGGCCGCTGCCCCGCCTGCCGGGCCACCCGGGCCAGGCTGCAGGAGCAGCAGGGTCCGTTCGCCGCGCTCTCCCCCGCGATGCTGCTGGCCGTCCTGGCCGGACTGCTCGCGGTGGTGCTGCTCGCGCGGCAGGCACTGGCCTGAGGAAGGTACCGGCGGTACCCCGAACCACCGGCGGACGTACACGGTGGACATGCACGAACGGGAAGGGTCCCGACCGGAGTTCCGGTCGGGACCCTTCCCGTTTCGGCCGCTGCCTGCGCCGAGCACCGCGCGTACCGACTACTGCGCGCGACTACTGCGCGGCGGTCTCGCGCTGCTTGCGCCAGCGGATGCCGGCCTCGATGAAGCCGTCGATGTCGCCGTCCAGCACGGCCTGCGGGTTGCCGGCCTCGAACGCGGTCCGGACGTCCTTGACCATCTGGTACGGGTGCAGCACGTAGGAGCGCATCTGGTTGCCCCAGGAGCTGCCGCTGTCCTTGAGCGCGTCCATCGCGGCGCGCTCCTCCTGGCGGCGCCGCTCCAGCAGCTTGGCCTGGAGGACGTTCATCGCGGACGCCTTGTTCTGGATCTGCGAGCGCTCGTTCTGGCAGGAGACCACCACACCGGTCGGGATGTGCGTGATGCGCACCGCCGAGTCGGTGGTGTTGACGCCCTGGCCACCGGGGCCGGAGGCACGGTAGACGTCGATGCGCAGCTCCGACTCGTCGATGTCGACGTGGTCGGACTGCTCGACGACCGGGAGCACCTCGACACCGGCGAACGAGGTCTGCCGGCGGCCCTGGTTGTCGAAGGGCGAGATGCGGACCAGGCGGTGGGTGCCCTGCTCGACCGAGAGGGTGCCGTAGGCGTACGGGGCCTTCACGGTGAAGGTCGCGGACTTGATGCCGGCCTCCTCCGCGTACGAGGTGTCGTAGACCTCGGTCGGGTACCCGTGCCGCTCGGCCCAGCGCAGGTACATGCGCATCAGCTGCTCGGCGAAGTCGGCGGCGTCCACGCCACCGGCCTCGGCGCGGATGTTGATCAGCGCCTCGCGGGCGTCGTACTCGCCCGACAGGAGGGTGCGGACCTCGAGCTCCTCCACCGCCTTGGCGACGGCGGCCAGCTCGACCTCGGCCTCGGCGCGGGTGTCCGCGTCGTCCTCGGCCTCGGCCAGCTCGAACAGGACGCCCAGGTCGTCGATGCGGCCGCGGAGGCCCTCGACCCGGCGCAGTTCGCCCTGGAGGAAGGAGAGCCTGCTGGTCACCTTCTGCGCGTTCGCGACGTCGTCCCACAGGGTGGGGGCGGCTGCCTCCTCCTCCAGGACCGCGATGTCGGCCCGGATCTTGTCCAGGTCGAGGACGGCCTCGATCGACCCCATGGTCGTATCGAGGTTCTTGAGCTCTTCGGAAGGATCGACGGCTGCCACGCCCCCAGGGTAATGGTTCCCGGGGTGCACATGACGACCCCGGGGGTCCCCGAGGCCCGGAGTGCGCCGTCGGGGCGGCCGCCCGGGGCGCGGACGGCGCCGGTCAGGGAGCCCGCGGAGCCGTCGCGGAGGTGGCCGGGCGCGGGCCGGGACCGGCGTCCGGCACGGTCGCGGCGAAGGCGGTCCAGGCCGCCGCGGCCCCGGCCAGCAGCAGGATCGTGGCCAGCAGCACGGCCAGCATCCGGCGGCGGCGCAGCAGCGCCTGGCGGTCGCGGCGGTGGGCGCTGCCCGGGGCGGTCCGCTGGGCCCGCGACTCGGCCGCGTACGAGGCCAGCTCGTGCGCGGAGGGGCGGCGCAGGCTGGTGTGGGTGTCCCGGGTGGAGTCCGGGGCGGCGCCCGGCACCAGCGGGACGGCCGGGCCGCGGCGGCGCTTGTGGGCGCCGGGGGCGGCGTCCACCTCGGCGTAGACCGCCTCGCCCGGGGTCAGCTGCTCCTCGGCCGGGGCCCGGCCCTGCTGCGGGACTGCCAGCACCGGCAGTCCGGCCAGGGCGGGCAGCTGCTCGCGCAGCCGGGCCGCCAGCTCGGCGGCGCGCAGCCGCGAGGCCGGGGCCTTGGCCAGGCACTCGGCGATGATCCGCCACAGGCCGTCGGGCAGGCCGGGGATCGGCGGCACCTGTTCGGTGACGTGCCGGCGCAGCACCGCCCCGGTGTGGCCGCCGCCGAACGGGGTGAAGCCGGCCAGCAGCTCGTAGAGCACGGTGGCGAGGGCGTAGATGTCGACGGCGGCGCGCGGCTCCAGGCCCTCGATGATCTCGGGGGCGAGGTAGTCGGGGGTGCCGATGATCCTGGTCGCCCGGGTGCGGCGGGGGGCGTCGACCAGCCGGGCCACCCCGAAGTCGGTCAGCTTGGCCCGCGGGGCGCCGCCGGGGCCCGGAGCGGCGGCCAGGTCGAGCAGGACGTTCTCCGGCTTGACGTCGCGGTGCACGATTCCGGCCGCGTGGGCGGCGGCCAGGCCGTCGGCGACGTCCGCGATGATCGAGGCGGCGGCCTGCGGGGGCAGCGCGCCGTCGCGCTCCAGCCGGGAGCGGAGGTCGGTGCCCTGGACGAGTTCCATCACCAGGGCGAGGTCGCTGCCGTCCACCACCATGTCGCGCACGCCGACCACCCGGGGGTGGTCGAGGCTGGTCAGCGCGGCCCGTTCCTGGACGAAGCGCCCGACCAGCACCTGGTCGGCGGCCAGGTCCTCGCGGAGCAGCTTGACCGCGACCGGACCGTCCGGGCCCTCGCCGAGCCAGACCGTCCCGGCCGAGCCCCGGCCGATCACCTGGTGGACGGTGTAGCGGCTGCCGATCTTGCGTGCCAATGCTGCTCCGTGGGCGGCGGGAGCGCCCCGGGAGGGTCCGGTGCACTCGGTGGGGCGGGACAACAGCGACCAACCTACGCGCCCGGACACCCTCCGCGGGCCGCCTGAGGCCGCTCGGCGGGCGGGAAGAGGCAAGAATTCCCGGGAAGTGTCGACAAAACGTCAATTCCACCGGCCGGAGGCGGCGCCGGGCCCCGGCACCGCCCCTCCCTCAGCGCGCGGCCGTCATTTCTTCGAGTTGAAGACGTCGCCCACCCAGTCCTTCGCCGTGGTGAACCAGTCCTGGACGTTGGCCCAGTACTCGGGGAGCGGGGTGAAGTTCCACAGCGCCACCGCGGCCACCGCCAGCACCAGCAGCACCATCAGGCAGCCCTTGAGACAGCCCAGGCCCGGGATGTACATCCGGTTGCGGCTGCGTGGGCGCGGCTCGCGGCGCGGCGTCTCCCGGGGCGCCTCGCGCGGCGGCTCGGCCCGGCGCTGCGGGGGCTCGCGGTGCTGCGGCGCGGGCGGCTCGGCCCGGCGCGGCGGAGCGGCGGGGGCGGCGGCCTCCCGGCGCGCGGCCGACCGGGACGGCGCGGGGGCCTGCGGCGGCTGCTGCCCGTACGGCTGGCCCTGGCCCTGCTGCGGCTGGTTGTAGCCGCCGGGCGGCTGCGGACGCCCACCACCGCCGGGCGGCTGCCCGCCCGGGCCGCCGCGGTACGGCGGCGGGGCGACCGGCGGGCGCTGGGCGTAGCCGGGCGGGGCCTGGTGGTGGCCGCCGCCCTGCGGCTGCTGGCCGGGCTGCGGGTAGCCCGGCTGGTAGCCCTGCGGGGGCCGGTACCCCGGCTGCTGCTGGTGCTGCTGCGGGTAGCCCTGGTGGCCCTGCTGCTGGTGGCCCTGCCCGGCCTGGTAGGGCGCCGGGGCCACCGGCGGGGCCTCGAAGTCCTCCGGCTCGAAGTAGCCGATCTCGGTCTGCTGGTTGCGGTCCCGGGCGGCCCGCAGCTGGGACTGCCACGGGTGCGGCGCGTCGGCCTGCGGCGGCCCGGCCGGGGGCGGCGGCACCGCGGCGGGCGGCATCACCCGGGTCGCGGCCGCGGGGTCGTACGGTGGCGGCTGGGTACCCATCACCCGGGTGGCCGCCGCCGGGTCGTACCCCTGGCCGGGCTGGGCGGGGGCGCCCTGGCCCGCCGGGAGCACCTGGGTGCGGTCCTCGGCGTCGAACGGCAGGCCGGCCGCGCCCGGACCGCCCAGCGGGCCCTGGCCCGCGCCGTCCGCGCTGCCGGGCACGACGGTCGGCCGCGGATCGGGCACCAGCAGCGCGCCCACGGCCAGCGCCGCGTCCACCGCCGCCGGGGAGGCGTGCACGCCCACCCCCGCCGCGACCACCCGCAGCGCGCGCGAGAGCGAGACCGCGCCGGGCCGCTGCGCCGGGTCCTTGCGCAGGCAGCGCTCGATCACCGTCCAGAGCGGCTCGGGCATGGTGGACGGCCGCTGCGGCTCCTGGGCGAGGTGCGCCTGGAGGATCGCCAGCGGGTTGTCGCCCTGGAACGGCTGGCGCCCGGTGACCAGCTCGTACAGCATGATCCCGGCGCCGTAGACGTCCACCGCGGAGGTCTGCGGACGGCCCTCGGCCGACTCCGGCGCCACATAGGCGGGAGTGCCGACGAACTCGTGGCTGCGGGTGATGCCCGGGGAGTCGGCGAGCCGGGCGATGCCGAAGTCGGTCAGCATCGGGTGCATCTGCTCGGTGCCCTCGACGACCGCGGTGGCGAGCAGCACGTTGGCCGGCTTGAGGTCGCGGTGGACGATGCCGTCGTCGTGGCTGGCGGCCAGCGCGTCGGCGACCTGGGCCATCAGCAGGGCGCCCGCGATCGGGCTGAACGGACCGTTCTCGCGCAGGTAGCGGGACAGGTCGGGGCCGTCGACGAGGTCCATCACCAGGGCCAGCAGCTCGCCCTCGACGACCAGGTCGCGGACCTTGACGATGTTCGGGTGGGTGAGCCGCAGCAGCAGCGAGCGCTCGCGCAGGAACCGCATCACCACATCGGGGTCGGCGGCGAGCTCCTCGCGCAGGATCTTGATCGCCACCTGCTGCCCGGGCGCGGTACCGGGGACTTCGACGTCGGCGCGCACCTGACCGCGCCAGACGGTGCCGGTGGCCCCTCGTCCGAGGGTCTCCTCCAGCAGATACTTGCTCCCGACTGGCCGCACCTGTCGCACTCCTCGCCGTGCCGCCCGCGCGGGCGGCTCCTCCGCCGGTGCGGTGAGCCTGCCGGGCCCGTGTTTCCGGCCACTCTAACGGGGCCCGTTCACGTTTTTGGGTCGACCGGCAGGGCGTTCGCCCGGGTTGGGGGACATCCCCTACGGGAAGACCCGCAGGGCCCGCCGGCGGTTCCACCGGGGCCGCCGGGCCTGCCTTCCCGGGCACCGGTTGACCTGACTCTCCGTCGCCCCCGAACATGGCGATGATCGCAAGATCGTCAAATCCGGTACCGTGCGCGGACTGTCCGTGACGGATGGCAGGATGACACTCGCCACTCTTGTGGCCCAACCGGTGTCGCGGCCACCCCCGCTCCCCCGCGGCGGCCCCGCGCAGCGGCACAACGGCGTCACACCAGCAGAAGGGACCGCGGGCGAGATGCAGATCCGGCTGACCGTCCTCCGACCGCGCAGCGGCCCGGCAGTCGCCGGCACCGCCATCCCGTACGTGGACGTGCTGGTCACCGCACCCGTGGGCACCGCGCTCGGCTCCCTCGCCGGGGCGCTCGCGGGCGC
This sequence comes from Streptomyces sp. TLI_053, assembly GCF_900105395.1. NCBI lineage: Bacteria > Bacillati > Actinomycetota > Actinomycetes > Kitasatosporales > Streptomycetaceae > Streptomyces > Streptomyces sp. TLI_053. Next base: position 5,953,728 of record NZ_LT629775.1, on the reverse strand, counting down.
CGTCGGCGTGCGCGGACCGCGGGCCGCCACCCATGTGCACCTCTACGCCGGGGCGCGCCGGGTGGACGAGCACACCCTGCTCGGCCATCCCCCGCTGCTCGACGGCGCCGTCCTCTCCCTCAACGAGCCGGACCCGACCGCCGACGACCCGGACGACACCCCCGCCGCCGCCGAACTCCGCGTCGTCGGCGGCCCCGACGCCGGCGGCGTGCACCGGCTGCACGGCCGGGAGATCCGGGTCGGCCGCTCCGGCGAGGCCGACGTCCCGGTCGACGACCCCGACGTCTCGCGGCTGCACCTCGCGCTGCACCTCGCCGAGGACGGCACGGTCACCGTCCGCGACCTCGGCTCCACCAACGGCACCACCGTGGACGGGCGGATCGTTCCGCCGGGTGCGCCGGAGGAGGCCGTCCCGCTCGACGGCACCGGCCTGCTGCGACTCGGCGAGACCACCCTGCGGGTGACCGTGCCCGACCCCCGGGACGGCTCCGGGCCGTCGGCCCGCGCCGCACTCCCCGACGGCCACGGCCACCTCCAGCTCGCCGCCCCCGCCCCGGCCCGGACCGCCCCGCCGGTCACCGAGCCGCCCAGCGCGCCCGAACCGCCCACCGGGCGCGGCCGCGGCCTGCTCTCGCTCCGGCTCGGCCGCTCCACCGCCGAACCGCCCGAGGAGAGCGCCGAGCGCCACCACGCCGCCGTCCGCACCCGGCAGGCCGCCGCCCAGCGCGAGCGCTGGCCCGACCTCGCCACCCTCCTGCTCAACGCGGTCGGCCGCGGGCCCCGGCTCTGGGAGCGCGGCCCCGGCCACCCCGACGCGCTCACCCTGCGGCTCGGCACCGCCGACCGGCCCGGCGGCCCCGGCACCGCGCCCGGCACCGTGCTCCCCGCCGTCCCGGTCACACTCGACCTGCAGACCGCCGGCAGCCTCGGCCTCAGCGGCCCGCGCGAGCGGCTGGACGCGCTGACCCGCGCCGTCGTCGCCCAGCTCGCCGCCCTGCACCCGCCGACCGGACTCAGCCTGGTCGTGGTCGACGCCGACCCGGCGCGCACCCCGCAGGACCGCGTCGACACCTGGGCCTGGGCCCTGTGGCTGCCCCACCTGCGCCCCGCCGAGGGCCAGGACTGCCGACTGCTGCTCGGCCTCGACGACGAGCAGGCCGCCGCCCGGCTCACCGAGCTCACCACCCGGCTCAGCGGCCCGGTCGGCCTCGGCGGCCACCCCGCCACCGTGGTCGTGGTCGACGGCCGCCCGGCCACCGAGGCCGCCCGGCAGGCCCTCGACCTGCTGCTGCGCCAGGGCCCGGCGGTCGGCATCTTCCCCGTCTGCCTCGCCGAGCAGCCGGAACTGCTGCCCCGAGGCCTCGGCGCCACCGCGCTGATCACCGGCGAGGTCGGCACCCAGCTGTCGCTCGACCGCCCGGGCCCGGTCGCCCGCGGCCGCGAGACCCTGCACGAGATCTCCCTGGACGCCGTCTCCGACGCCTGGGCCGAGCGCCTCGCCCGGGTCCTCGCCCCGCTGCGCGAGGCCACCCCGGCCAACCGGGGGCCGCTGCCGGACGCGCTGCGGCTGCTCGACCTGCTCCAGCTGGACACCGTCACCCCGGCCAAGCTCTCCGCCCGCTGGGACGCCCACGCCGGCGGCATCGGCGCCGCCACCGCCCTGCTCGGCACCACCCGGGACGAGCTGTGCGTGCTCGACCTCGCGGACCCCGAACTCACCCTCCCCTCCCCCGACCCGGGCGGCCCGCACCTGCTGATCGGCGGCGCGCGCGGCTCCGGCAAGACCGAGCTGCTGCGCACCCTGATCGCCTCGCTCGCCGTCTCCGAGCGGCCCGAACGCCTCGCCGTCAGCATCGTCGAGGGCCGGGCCGCCGAGGACGGACTCGCCGGCTGCACCGAACTCCCGCACGTCACCGGCCTGGTGAACGCCGGTACCGACCCGCGCGCCGCGCTGCTCGCCGCCGAGGCGCTGGAGGACGAGCTCGCGCTGCGGGAGCGGCTGTTCGACGGCCTGGACTTCGCCTCCTGGCACGCGGCCCGCATCCTCGACGGTGAGCCGGTCCCGGTCCCCGCCACCGTGGGCGCGCCCTCGGCGGCGAGCACCGCGCGCATCATCCAGCCGCGCAGCCCCGAGGCCGTGGTGGCTCCCGCGGCCGCCGCCGGGCCCTGCCCACCCCGGCTGGTCGTCGTCGTCGACGACTACGACGCCCTGCTCGCCCCGACGTCCCCGGCCGGTCGCCCGCTCGCCCGGGCCCTGGCCGCCGTCGCCCGCCGCGGCGGGCCGCTCGGCGTGCACCTCGCGGTGACCACCGGGCGCCCGGAGGAGACCACCGGCACCGAGGTCGACGACGCCGCCCTGCTGCGGATCGCGCTGCGGACGGACGACCCGGCCGACTCCGACCTGCTGATCCACCTCGGCGACGCGGCGGCCCTGCCGGACTCGACCCCGGGCCGCGGCTACCTGCGCCTGCCGGACGGCGGCGTCACCGCCTTCCAGACCGCCCGCATCAGCGGCCGGATCCCCCGGACGGCGACCCTGCGCCCCACCGTCGTCGCCATAGACCCGCTCACCCTCGGCGCCCCACCCGCCCGCCGCCCCGTCCGCGAGCTGGGCAACGGCCCCACCGACCTCGCCCTCCTCGCCAGCGCCCTCCAACGCGCGGCGGCCCGCTGAACCGTCGGACTCGGTGATGGAGGACGGTCGGGAGACGGACTCCACGCGTACGGACACCGGCGGGCCCGCGCCCTCGGACGCGGGCCCGCCGGAGCGGAACAGTCGGTCGTGGCACTACTCGACGACGGGTTGGCGGTCGCCGTGATCAGAAACCTCCACCTGCGTGAGCGCCTGCTCCCTGCGGATCTCCGCGAGACGGTAGGTACGGACTTCGGCGTCGAGCTTCGCTCGGTGCGCGGCGACCCGCGCTTCATCGGTCACGACCTCGGACCGAACCTCTCTCCAGGCCCTGGCCACCTGCTTCTCGCCTCCCTCGAGTTCTTCGAGGTGCTCGTCGAACCGAGCTGCTACCGGGCACCGGGCGGCGACTTCCGCACGCAACGAGACTTCCCGTGCCAAGGACCGATTGTGCTCCTGAAGCTATATTCGTTGCCGCAGGAGCCCGAAACGGCCGTGGGGCCCGCTTGCACCGGGCCCCACGGCTTCGTTCCGTGCTGTGATCAGGCGTTGTTCTGCTTCGGCTCGTCGCCCGGCTTGTCGGTGATCGAGCGGCCCAGGACCGCCGTGTGGCCGACCACCGTGCCCGCCTTGCCGAAGTCGCCGTCGGCGACGACGACCTCGCGCTCACCGAGGAACTCGTGGGTCTTCGGCTCGAAGATCCACTCGGTCCGGAGACCGCTCTCCTCGTGCGCCACGGCCACGCCGTGGCGGCCCGAGGCGTCCACCGAGTCCGCGGCCGCGGTGACACCGGGGATCTTCGCCGCCGCCCGGTAGAGGGCGGCGCTGACGGCCGGCGGGGCGATCTGCTCGCGCAGCAGGTCCCCGATGGTCGCGAACGCCTGCTGGTCAGGGGTGCGGCCCTGGCCCTTGGTCTCGGCGTAGATCTTCTTCAGCAGCGCGTCCGGGTCGGTCGGCAGAGCCGCCAGGTACTTGTAGGTGGGCGCGCTGATGGTCGGCTTCTTGGTCGGGTCGAGCCACAGCCCGCCGTCGGGACGCGGCGCGGGGCGCTTGTCCCCCTCCTTGGCGGCGGCCTCGCCGGCCTTGCCGGTCTTGCCCTCCTCCTTCAGGACGCCCCACTGGCTGCCGTCCACCGACAGCCAGATCTGGCGGCGGTGCGGCGCGTCGACCTTCGCCTCGCCGGTGGCCAGGTTGTAGCCCGCGAAGGACACCAGGCTGTCCACGTAGACGAACTGGTTCTTGCCGGGCTTCGGGTCGGGCTTGCCGGCCGCGGTGTCGGCGGCCTGGGTCAGCAGCTCGACGGCGGCGACCGGGGCGGCGTTCAGCGTGGTGCCGCCGCTCTCGGCCGGCTGCCCGCCCCGGACCTGCTGCCCGCTCTGCTGCTGGGCGAGCGGGGCCTTGGAGGCCGCGCCGTCACTGCCGCCCGGCAGGACCATCGCCAGGGCCAGACCGCCCGCCAGGGCCGGAATCGCCACCCAGCCGAGCTTGCCCCGCCGGACCCGCGCGGGCTTGGTGTCCCGGATCTCACTCATCAGATGTCCCCTCAACAGCCGGTGGCGGTCGGAGGAGAGTTCGGGCCGGGCCGGCGGCGGCAACAGCCGGGCCAGCTCGGCACGCTCGTGCTCGTTCATCGGTTCGTCTCCCGTGTCGACCGGGCCGCATCGGTGCGGCCAACCCGTACCTGTCCGGGCTCGGAGCGGAGTTCCCGCCCTTTTCTCAGTTCTTCCTCGGCGAGCGCCCGGAGCTTGGTGCGGGCGCGCGAGAGCCGCGAACGCACCGTTCCGACCGGCACCCCGAGCGCCTCGGCGGCACTCGCGTAGTCGAGCCCGGCCCATACGCACAGGCCGAACACCTCCCGCTCCGCCTTCCGCAGGCGCTCCAGCGCCCGCCGCGCGGCGACCAGCTGGGCACTGTCGTCGAGCCGCCCGACGAGCTCGTCGGCGAAGTCCGGCACCACGTCCCTGGCCGGCAGCCGCTCCATCGCGGCCCGGTGCCGCCGGGCCGCCCGGGCGGTGTTCCGCAGCACGTTGGCGGCGACCCCGAACAGCCAGGGGCGGACCGGCTCGTCGCTCTCGCGCAGCTTGTGGCGCAGCCGCCACGCCTCCAGGAAGGTCAGCTGGACGATGTCCTCCGCGACCGCCCAGTCCCCCGAGACCCGCACCGCGTACCGGTACAGGTCGTCCGCCGCCTCGTCGAACAGCTCCCCGAACGCCCATTGGTCCCCGTTCCGTATCCGTCCCCGCTGTGACAGCTCCACACCTCCACCTGTCCGCGGCGTCGAAGCGGTTCCGACGTGGTTCCGACGGGTCTCGGGAACGGCTCAGGAGCAGCAGGTGTCGCGGTCGGCCGGGGCGAGGCCGGTCACCCGCTCGGCGTCGACGGTGAACTCGTACCGCCGCCCCCGCTCGATCCGGCCGGTCCCGGCCCACAGCGTGTACTTGCCGTCCTTGCCGAGCCGGAGCCCCTGGGCCTCGATCAATCCCCTCGTTCGGGGGTCACCGTATCGAACACGGGTGCACACGAAGCGGCGGGCCCGCGTCCACCAGGGACGCGGGCCCGCCGTCGAACCGCTACCGCCTCGTCAGCGCATCGAACCCGTGCGGAGCAGGGTCCGGATGACACGCATCGCGACGGAGAGGCTGGACAGCTCGTAGTTGTCCGAACCCCTTATGTCGTCGAGGGTGCTCTTGGCGCGGTTCAGCAGGGTCGCGTTGAGCTCCGCCCAGGCGGTGTACCGCTCCTCCGGGCTGGCGCCCTCGGGGCCGCAGGCCAGGATGTCGGCGGTCAGCGCCGCGTGGGCCGCGAAGAGGTCCTCGCGGATGGCGGCGCGGGCCATGGACGACCAGCGGTCGGTGCGGGGCAGCTCGATGATGCGGTCGAGCAGGTGGGTGATCTGCAGCCGGTCGGCGAGGTCGTAGTAGAGCTCCGCGACCTGGGCGACGTCCTTGCCGGACCGGTCCGCGACCTCGGTGATGTCCAGGGTCGGGAAGGTCGAGGACAGGCCCGCGATCCGGGTGGCGAGCTCCTCCGGCACACCGGCGCCGGCGAGCTCCCCGTAGACGTGCTCGAACCAGGCCAGGTCCTCGCCGCGCAGCGGCTTGGGCAGCGAGCCCCACACCTGGTTGACCCGGTCGTGGAAGAACTCGATGGTGCCGGCGATGTCCAGCGGCTGGCGCCGGTTGTTGAGCATCCACCGGGTGGCGCGCTCGACCAGACGGCGCGAGTGCAGCCGCATCTTGGTCTGGGCCCGGGCGGGGACCCGGTTGTCCAGGCCCTCGATCTCGGACCAGATCTCCTCGAGGCCGAAGACGGCCCGGGCGGCGGTGTGGGTGCGGGCGACCTCTTCGTAGGTCGCGCCGGTCTCCTCCTTCAGGCGGAAGGCGAAGGTGCAGCCACCGCGGTTGATCGTGTCGTTGACGATCAGCGTGGTGATGATCTCGCGGCGCAGCGGGTGCCGGTCGATCTGCTCGGCGAACCGGACCCGCAGGGCGCTGGGGAAGTACTCGTGCAGCGCGGTGCGGAAGAACGGGTCGTCGGGCAGGTCGGTGGCGAGCAGCTCGTCGGCCAGGGTGATCTTGGTGTACGCGAGCAGCACCGACATCTCGGGCTGGGACAGGCCCCGGCCGTTCTGCTGGCGCTCGCGGATCTGCCGCTCGGTGGGCAGGAACTCCAGGCCCCGGTCGAGCTGGCCGGCCGACTCCAGGCGGTTGATCATCCGGGAGTGGACGTTGACCATGCTGTGCGCCTGGGCGACCGCGTTGGCCAGCACCACGTTCTGCGCGTAGTTGTTGCGCAGCACGAGGTGGCCGACCTCGTCGGTCATCTCGGCGAGCAGGGTGTTGCGCTGCTTGACCGTCATGTCGCCGTCGGCGACCACCTGGTTGAGCAGGATCTTGATGTTGACCTCGTGGTCCGAGGTGTCCACACCGGCCGAGTTGTCGATGGCGTCGGTGTTGATCCAGCCGCCGGTGTTCTCCGGGCCGCCGGAGGCCGCGTACTCGATGCGGCCGAGCTGGGTGCAGCCGAGGTTGCCGCCCTCGCCGACGACGCGGGCGCGGACCTGCTCGCCGTTGACGCGGATGGCGTCGTTGGCCTTGTCCCCGACCTCGGCGTTGGTCTCGGTGGAGGCCTTGACGTAGGTGCCGATGCCGCCGTTCCAGAACAGGTCGACCGGCGCCTGCAGCACGGCCTTCATCAGCTCGGCGGGGGTGAGCCGGGTGTCGGAGACGCCCAGTGCGGCCCGGACCTGCGCGGTGAGCTGGATCGACTTGGCGCTGCGCGGGAAGATCCCGCCGCCGGCCGAGATCAGCGACCTGTCGTAGTCGTCCCAGGAGCTGCGGGGCAGCTCGAACAGGCGGCGGCGCTCGGCGTACGAGGCGGCCGCCTCCGGGTTCGGGTCCAGGAAGATGTGGCGGTGGTCGAAGGCGGCGACCAGGCGGATGTGCTCGCTGAGCAGCATGCCGTTGCCGAAGACGTCGCCGGACATGTCGCCGATGCCGACGACGGTGAAGTCCTCGGACTGGGTGTCGACGCCGAGCTCGCGGAAGTTGCGCTTGACGGACTCCCAGGCACCGCGGGCGGTGATGCCCATGCCCTTGTGGTCGTAGCCGGCCGAGCCGCCGGAGGCGAACGCGTCGCCCAGCCAGAAGCCGTAGGACTCGGCGACACCGTTGGCGATGTCGGAGAAGGTCGCGGTGCCCTTGTCCGCGGCGACGACCAGGTAGGTGTCGTCCTCGTCGTGGCGGACCACGTCGGCCGGGTGGACGACCTCGCCGCCGACCAGGTTGTCGGTGATGTCCAGCAGCGCAGAGATGAAGGTCTTGTAGGACGAGATGCCCTCGGCCAGCCAGGCGTCACGGTCCACCGACGGGTCCGGCAGCTGCTTGGCGACGAAGCCGCCCTTGGCGCCGACCGGCACGATGACGGTGTTCTTGACCATCTGCGCCTTGACCAGGCCGAGGATCTCGGTGCGGAAGTCCTCGCGCCGGTCGGACCAGCGCAGACCGCCGCGGGCGACCTTGCCGAAGCGCAGGTGCACACCCTCGACCTGCGGCGAGTAGACCCAGATCTCGAACGCCGGGCGCGGGGCCGGCAGGTCCGGGATCGCCTTCGGGTCGAACTTCATCGACACGTAGGAGTGCCAGGCGCCGGTGCCGTCGTGCTGGAAGAAGTTGGTCCGCAGGGTGGCCTTGATGAGGTGCAGGAAGGAGCGCAGGATGCGGTCCTCGTCCAGCGAGACGACCTCGTCCAGCGCGCCGTCCAGCTCCTCCAGGATGCCCTCGGTCAGCTCGAGCGCGCCCTGCTGGTGGCTGGGGCTCAGCCGGGCCTCGAAGAGGTTGACCAGCAGCCGGGTGGTGTGGGTGTTGTTGCGGAGCGCGTCCTCCATGTAGTCCTGGGAGAACGTGGAGCCCGCCTGGCGCAGGTACTTGGCGTACGCGCGCAGCATCATCGCCTGGCGCCAGGTCAGCCCGGCGGTCAGGACCAGCTCGTTGAAGCCGTCGTTCTCGGCCAGGCCGGTCCAGGTGGCCGCGAAGGTCTCCTGGAAGCGGTCGCGGGCCTCGTCGGTCAGCTCGACGGCCTCGCGCAGCCGCAGGCCGAAGTCGTACACCCAGGCGGTGGTGTGGTCGGAGCGGGTCAGCGCGTACGGGTGCTCGTCGAGCACCTCGACGCCCAGCCGCTGGAGGACCGGCAGCACCTCGGTGAGCGAGATCGGGCCGCCCACCCGGTAGATCTTGAAGCGGCGCTCGTCGTCGCCGGCGCCGACCGGCTGGTAGAGGTTCAGCCGGAAGTCGCCCTCGCCGTGCAGCGACTCGATCTGCTTGAGGTCCGCGACCGCGGTGCGCGCGGTGAAGTCGGCGCGGTAGCCGTCGGGGAAGGCGTTGGCGTACTTGCGGGAGAGCTCGGCCGCCTTCTCCTCGCCCAGCTCGACGTGCAGCTGGTCGTTGAACCCGTCCATCCAGAACCGGGCGGCCTCGGCCAGCTTGGCCTCGATCCGCTCGATCTCGGCGTCCGTGAGGTGCGGGAGTTCGCTGCCGGGGGTGACCCGGACGACGAAGTGCAGCCGGGTCAGCACCGACTCGGTCGACCAGACCGTGTAGTCGATCGAGGCGCCGTTGAGCTCCTGCATCAGGATGTCCATGAGGCGCAGCCGGATGCGGGTGGTGTAGCGGTCGCGCGGCAGGTAGACCAGCGCGGAGAAGTAGCGCCCGTACTCGTCCTGGCGCAGGAACAGCCGCAGCCGGCGGCGCTCCTGGAGGTAGAGCACGCTGGTGGCGATCTGCAGCAGCTCGTCGGCCGGGGTCTGGAAGATCTCGTCCCGGGGGAAGGTCTCCAGGATCTGGAGCAGGTCGCGGCCGTCGTGGCTCTCGGTGGAGAAGCCGGAGTCGACGATGACGTCCTGGACCTTGCGGCGGACGACCGGGATGCGGTTGACCGACTCGGTGTAGGCGGCGGCCGAGAACAGGCCGAGGAAGCGGCGCTCGCCGATGACCTCGCCGTTGGCGTCGAACTTCTTCACGCCGACGTAGTCGAGGTAGGACGGGCGGTGCACGGTCGCCCGGCTGTTGGCCTTGGTGAGGACGAGCAGCTTCTTCTCGTGGGCCTTGGCGCGGACCGGCGCGGACAGCCGGCCGAAGGCCTCGCTGACGGCGTGGTGCTGGTCGTCGTGGCCGATCGGGTCGGAGCGCAGGATGCCGAGGCCGGTCCCGGCGACGGCCTTGAGGACCTCCTCGCCCTCGTGCTCGACCAGGTCGTACTCGCGGTAGCCGAGGAAGGTGAAGTGGTCGTCGGCGAGCCAGCGCATGAGCTCCCAGGCCTCGCCGACCTCCTGCTCGGGCAGGCCGGCCGGGGGCTGCTCGGCGAGCTCGTCGGCCAGACGCAGCGCGGAGTCGCGCATCTTGGTCCAGTCCTCGACGACCTCGCGGACGTCGCCGAGCACCCGGCGCAGGCCGGTCTCGATCTCGCGCAGGTCGTCGCGGTCGGTCTCGCGGTCGACCTCGATGTGCATCCACGACTCGACGGTCGCGTCGGCCGGCCACTCGGTGCCGGCGGCCTGGCTGCGGGCGCAGGCGTCGACGTCGAGGATCTCCAGCAGCTTGCCGGTGATGTCGCGGCGCACGACCAGCTGGGGGTGGATGACGATGTGGATCGCGCGGTCCTGGCGGGACAGCTCGTTGGTCACCGAGTCGACCAGGAACGGCATGTCGTCGGTGACGACCTCGACCACGGTGTGGCCGCAGGACCAGCCGTTCTCCTCGACCGAGGGGGTGTGCACCCGCACCTCGGCGGTGCCCTGGGGGCGCTTGAGGCCCAGGCGGTAGTGCGAGGCGGCCGCGCCGTAGACGTCGACCGGGTCGCGGTCGACCAGGTCCTCGGGCGCCGTGTGGAGGTAGTAGTGGTGCAGGTACGCGGACAGAGCGCCGTTGCTCAGTCCCTCCCCCGGCGCCGCTCCCCCCACCTGGCTGTTCTCAGCGGCTGCTGCTGCCTTCCTGAGCAGTTCGGCCTTGGCTGCGTCCAGCTTGGTCTGCATGACTTCTTGGCTCCTGTCGCGCGCCGTTGCGTGACTCGGTGGTGGTCTCGGTGTCCACCGCCGGGGTCTTCCGCAATCCTGCCGCACCATCCAGCTGAAAAGGCCCCATGGCGCGCATGGAACACCTCTGCAGCGGGTAGGACGCAACGTTCGGCCTGCGGAGCCACCCGACGACGCCAGCCAGCCTAACGGGATCAATCGAAGGTGTCAGGGGACAAGCAGGCGCAAACCTGCAGGAAGATCGGGCCGTCCTGGACAGCTTGTCCAATCAGCCTGCCGGTTTGCGCCGAAAGCCGGAACTTCGTGCGGAGCACGTGTGCGGACCGTCGGCATTCAGCCCATGTGCGGGTGAACGTGGGTGGTCGGCGGCACGAACGTCTCCTTGATCGACCTCGCCGAGGTCCAGCGCAGCAGGTTCTGCGGCGCGCCCGCCTTGTCGTTGGTGCCGGAGGCCCGGCCGCCGCCGAAGGGCTGCTGGCCGACCACGGCACCGGTGGGCTTGTCGTTGATGCAGAAGTTCCCGGCCGCGAACCGCAGCGCCTCCAGGGCCTGCGCGATCGCGTAGCGGTCCTGGGCCACCACCGCGCCGGTCAGCCCGTACGGGGCACCCCCGTCGACCCGGCCGAGCACGTCCTCCCAGCGGGAGTCCTCGTAGACGTGGACGGCCAGGATCGGACCGAAGTACTCGGTGCGGAACATCTCGTTGCGGTGGTCCGAGGAGACCAGCACGGTCGGGCGGACGAACCAGCCGATCGCGTCGTCGTACTGGCCGCCGGCCACCAGCTCCACCGTCGGATCGGCCTTGGCCCGCTCGATCGCGTCCCGGTTCCGCTCGAACGCGCGCCGGTCGATCAGCGCGCCCATGAAGTTCGACAGGTCGGTGACGTCGCCGACGGCCAGCGCGTCCACCTCGGCGAGCAGGTCGTCCTTGATCCGCTGCCAGATGCTGCGCGGCAGGTACGCGCGGGAGAGCGCCGAGCACTTCTGGCCCTGGTACTCGAAGGCGCCCCGGATCAGCGCCGCCTTGAGGATCTCCGGATCGGCCGAGCGGTGCGCCAGCAGGAAGTCCTTGCCGCCGGTCTCGCCGACGATCCGCGGGTACGTCCGGTAGCCGCCGATGTTGGCACCGATGGTCTGCCAGAGCGACTGGAAGGTCGCGGTGGAACCCGTGAAGTGCAGCCCGGCCAGCGCCGGGTCCGCCAGCGCCACCGCGGACAGCTGCTGCCCGTCGCCGGTGACCAGGTTGATCACCCCCGGCGGCAGCCCGGCCGCCTCCAGCAGCCGCATCAGGTGGTGGGCGGCCAGCGTCTGGGTCGGCGCCGGCTTCCACACCACGGTGTTGCCCATCAGCGCCGGCGCGGTCGGCAGGTTCCCGGCGATCGCGGTGAAGTTGAACGGGGTGACCGCGTAGACGAAACCCTCCAGCGGGCGGTGGTCGACGCGGTTCCACACCCCGGGCGAGGAGACCGGCTGCTCGGCCAGGATCCGCCGGGCGAAGTGCACGTTGTAGCGCCAGAAGTCGATCAGCTCGCAGGCCGAGTCGATCTCCGCCTGCTGGGCCGTCTTGGACTGGCCGAGCATGGTCGCCGCGTTGAGCGTCTCCCGCCACGGCCCGGCCAGCAGGTCGGCGGCGCGCAGGAAGACCGCCGCCCGGTCGTCGAAGGACAGCCCGCGCCAATCGCGCCCGGCGGCCAGCGCGGCGTCCACGGCGGCCCTGGCGTCCTCCCGGGTGGCGTTGCCCAGCACACCCAGCTTCGCCGCGTGGTGGTGCGGCTGGACGACGTCGATCCGCTCGCCGCCGCCGAACCTCTGCTCGCCGCCGACGGTCATCGGCAGCGGGACCGGTTCGGCCGCCAGTTCGTCCAGCCGGCGCACCAGCCGCTCCCGTTCCGGGCTTCCGGGCGCGTAGCCGAGCACCGGCTCGTTGCCCGGGACCGGGACGTCGGTGACTGCGTCGATGGGCATGGGCGGGCTCCGCTCCTGGTGGGGCGGCCGGCCCGTTCCGACGACGGGCCCGGCACCCGTCCAGCCTGACCAGCCCGGGGGCGCCGCGCCCGCCCGGACACGCCAACGGTGGAGTGGCGCGCGCCACTCCACCGTCGAACGGCGGGCCGGTGCCGGTGCGGTGCCGGTCCGGGCCCTGTCCGCCGCGGGGCCGCCGCCGGTCCGGGGCCGGGAGACGCCGGTCCGGGGCCGGGGAGCGCCTCAGCCGGCGATCCGGCCCGCCAGCTCCACCGCCTCCGCCAGGCTGTCCACCACCGGCACGCCGACCGGCTCCAGCTTCTCCCTGGTGTGCGAGCCGCCGGTGTAGAGCACGGCATGCGCGCCCGCCTCCAGCGCGGCCAGCGCGTCGTCCGCCGCGTCCCCGATCAGTACGGTGCGGGCCGGGTCCACCTGCGTGCCGAGCGCCGCCAGGTGCCGGACCAGGTACTCGGCCTTCTGCCCGCCGGCCGGGCCGCTGCGCCCGTCCACCCGCAGGAACTGGCCGGTCAGACCGAAGCCCTCGACGACCGGCAGCAGCCGGTCGTGCTCGTACATGGACAGCAGCGACTGGCTCCGCCCGGCCGCACGCCAGTCGTCCAGCAGCTCGCGGGCGCCGTCGGTGAGGCCGCAGGCGACGCTCAGCTGGCGGTAGCGGTCGTGGAACGCGTCGTCCAGACGCAGCCACTCGGCCTCGGAGGGCAGCCGGCCGAGCAGCCGCTGGTAGAACCGGGGGATCGGGATCTCGTACTGCTCGCGGTACTCCTGCAGCGTCATCGGCCCGACACCGATGGTCGCGAAAGCGGCGTTGCTCGCTCCGAGCACCGCTTCCATGTCGTGGAAGAGCGTTCCGTTCCAGTCCCAGACGATATGAGTGCGCACGTCTGAACGGTAGCGCCGCGCCCGGCCGGACCGGTAGGACGGGGCTCACGGTGCCCGGGGGCCGGACACCGGGGCACGGTGTGCCCGGGGCGGGCCCGGGCACACGACCCGGCGCGGTCTCAGGCCAGCAGGCCGGCGATCTCCTGGGTGGCGAACCACAGCAGGTCGTGGTCCTCGGCGCCGTCCACGGTGAACTGGGCGTCCTGGTCGCCCGCGTCCGCGGCCGCCACCGCCCCGACCGCCGCCGCCACGTCGGCCACCACGTCGCGGTCCGCGACATCGGCGTGCACGGCGGCCGCCTTGGCCAGCTTCAGCGGCCCGGCCAGCACCACCCGGCCCAGCGAGGCCTGGTCCTGGTACTCGTCGCCGGGGAACGGCGTCACGGCCGAGTCGGCGACGTCGAGCGCGATCACGACCCGGCGGCGCGGGGCGTCCGGCTCGGCGGCCAGCAGCCGGAGCGAGGACTGGGCGGCCCGGTTGAGCGCCGCGTACTCCAGCTCCTCCAGGTCGTCGCTGACGTACCACTCGCGCAGCGCGGGCGTCACGGCGTACGCCGCGGACTGCTCCAGCGCGCCGCCCGAGTGCGCCGCCGCCAGGCCGGTCAGGGTGGTGGGCACGTACACGCGCATCGGTGGCACTCTCCGGTTCGTCCAGCGGCACAGCTTCCAGCGTCCCCAAGAATAAGCTCCGGACGCGGCTCCGCGATCACCCGTGCACCCGTCGGCCGTCCCGGCGGGCCCGCGCGCGCCCCCGCGGGCCCGCCGCCCCGCCGTTCCGGGGCCCGTCCCGCCGGCCGTCCCGGGTCAGCGGGCGGCCTCCAGGGCCCGGCGGCAGGTGGTCAGCGCGCTCTCCAGGACCGGGCCCCGACGGGACGGATCCATCATGTTCGGCCCCATCACGGCGAGGTCCGCGGGGGCGGGCGCGAGCAGGTGAACCCGGACGCCGCCCGCCCGCAGCAGCCCGGCCTCGCGTTGCAGCTGCCGGGTCACCGCCCTGCGGTAGCGGCCGACCACCTGGGCGAGCACCCCGCGCGGGAGGTCCAGCCCGCGCCGGGCGCGCGCGAATACGGACGCGCCCGGGACGGACTCCGCGTGCCCCGGTTGCGCACGGCCCGGCGGGTCGCCCCACAGCGCCATCGGCGCCAGGACGTACACCTCGTCGAGGCCCCGGTCGAGCAGCAGGTCGGCGTTGGTGGCCGACCAGCAGCCGCCGTCCACGTAGTCCGCGCCGCCCACCCGGACGGGGGCGAACCAGCCCGGGATCGCGCAGGAGGCCATCACCGCCTCGCCGACGCCGGCGGGCGGGGCGTCCGGGTCGCCGAAGACCACCCGGTGGCCGCTGCGGTAGTCCACCGCGACGACCCGCAGCGCCGGGGCCCGCCCGGCGAACCCGGGCGGCGCGGGCCCGTCCGCCCCTGTCGTCGCCGTCGTTCCCGCCGTCCGCGTCGACGCCGTCGCCCCTGTCGTCGCCGTCGTTCCCGTGCCCCCGGCCGCCCCGGTGCCGCCGAACAGACCGCCGACCAGCGCGCCCACCGGTTCCAGCGAACCCCGGCCGTGCGGGGCCATCGCCGAGACCAGGGTGAGCAGCGGGTACTCGCGCGGGTGCCGCACGGCGTCCCGCAGCAGCCCCGGCGAGCCGATGCCCGCCCGGGGCCGCGGCGGCAGCGCGCCACCGACCGCCGTGTCGTAGTCGAAGTCGACCCCGGCCAGCGGCCCGGACGTGATCGGCAGTCCCCGCTGGTGGTCCCGGAGCTGCTCGGCGCCGACCCCGGCGGCCAGCAGCGCGCCCAGGATCGCCCCGGCCGAGGTGCCGAGCACCACCTCCGCGTCACCGGCCCGGCGGCCGGTGGCCTCCTCCACCGCGCAGAGCGCGCCGACCGTCCAGGCCGCGCCGAGCATGCCCCCGCCGCCCAGCACCAGACCGCGCCGGGGAGCGCCGGCGGCCCGCGGTGCCGTCGGCCGTGACCCGGATACCCATGTCGTCATGCCGGCCGCCTGTCCTCGTCGGGGCGGTACTGCTCCGGAGCGGGCGCGCGACGGACGGCCCGCCCCGGCTCCGGTCTCCGATCCTGCGCGCCGACCGGCCCGGGCCGCAACGCCCGTCCCGGCGAAACCGACCGTCCTCTTTCGGGCTTTCCCGCCCTTCCCGGTGCGTCAACCCGGTGCCGACCGACTCGGCCCGAACCCGTTCCCGCAGGGGCCGACTCACCCGGATAGGTGAATTTTCCGGAGGCGGGAGCACCCCGCGCAAAGCCGTTGCCGCCCGCTGCGGACGGCCGCTAACAAGGAACCCGTCCGCACCCGCACCACCCCCACCGCACCGCAGCACCCCGGCCCGCAGCAGCAGCCCGGGCCCCGACCCGCCCGCCGCCCCGAGGAAGGCCCATGACCTCGTGTCCGAACCGCACCGCTCCCCCGCCCGCCCCGCCCGCCGTCCTGTCGGCGCGCCCGTACCGCCCGCACGGCACCGCCCGGGACCACCGGGCACCCGCCGAGCCTCGGCGCCCCCGGCACCCCAGGGCAGCCTGCGCCGACCCGCCGGGCCACGACCCGCGGAGCGGCCTGAGCGCTCGGTTCGCACACCGGCTGGTGGAGGTGCTGACCGGCTCCCGGCCGTCCGGGCAGCTGCTGCGCCACACCACCCTGGACTGCTACGGCCAGCTGTCGGCCCTGGTCCGGGCGGGCACCCTGCGCGGGACGCGGGGCGGCGAGCGGCCGCGGCTCGGCCCGGTGCACGACCGTTCACCGGCGCCGGGCGCGGTCGAGGCCTGTGTCCGGGTCGACCTCGGCGGCCGGCACCACATGGTGGCGTTCCGGCTGGAGCCGCGCGGACCCTCCGGCCAGTGGCAGTGCACCGCCGTGGAGGCCCGATGAGCCGCCCCGGAGCGTACCCGCCGCCGCAGCCCCATCCGTACGCGCACGCGGCAGCGCACCCGGCCGCGCACGCCCGGTGGGCGGACGCCACCGCGGTGCCCCCGCCCCCGCCGGCCCCGGGAACGACGCCGGGCGCCACCCCCGTACGGGAATGGCGCCCGGCGCGGCGGCCGACCGGACCGGTCGGCCCCGCCTCAGCTCTTGCGGCGGCGGCCCTTGGCCGACTTGGCGGCCTTGCGGCGCTCGGCGCGGGTCAGACCGTCGCCCTCGTCCTCGGCACCGAGGTCGTCGAACTCGCCCTCGACCACACCGCCGCCGACCTCCTCCGAGGGGGCCGTGTAGTGCAGCCGCTGCGGCTTCGGGGCCTCCAGGCCCTTGGCCTTGATCTCCGGACGGGGGGCGTCCTTCTCCAGCTTGTCGAGCATCACCTGGGCGTCCTCGACCGGGACCTCCTCGACCTGCTGCTCGACCTGGACCTCCAGGTTGAACAGGTAGCCGACGGACTCCTCCTTGATGCCCTCCATCATCGCGGTGAACATGTCGAAGCCCTCGCGCTGGTACTCGACCAGCGGGTCGCGCTGCGCCATGGCCCGCAGACCGATGCCCTCCTGGAGGTAGTCCATCTCGTAGAGGTGCTCGCGCCAGCGGCGGTCCAGCACCGAGAGGACGACCCGGCGCTCCAGCTCGCGCATGATCTCCTCGCCGAGCTGGTCCTCACGGGCGCCGTACTGGCCCTGGACGTCCTCCTGGATGGCCTTGGTGAGGAACTCCGGGGTGAGGCCCGCGGCGCCGCCGGCCTCCTCCTCCAGCTCGGCCAGGTCCAGGGTGACCGGGTAGAGCTGCTTGAGCGCGGTCCAGAGCTTCTCGAGGTCCCAGTCGTCCTCGAAGCCCTCGCCGGTGGCGGCGTTGACGTACGCCTCGACGGTGTCGTCCATGAAGTGGCCGACCTGCTCCTGCAGGTCCTCGCCCTCCAGGACGCGGCGGCGCTCGCCGTAGATGACCTCGCGCTGGCGGTTCAGCACCTCGTCGTACTTGAGGACGTTCTTGCGGATCTCGAAGTTCTGCTGCTCGACCTGGGTCTGCGCGGAGGCGATGGCCCGGGTGACCATCTTCGACTCGATCGGCACGTCCTCGGGCACGTTGGCCATCGAGAGCACGCGCTCGACCATGCCGGCCTTGAACAGACGCATCAGGTCGTCGCCGAGCGACAGGTAGAAGCGGGACTCGCCCGGGTCGCCCTGACGGCCGGAGCGGCCGCGCAGCTGGTTGTCGATCCGGCGGGACTCGTGCCGCTCGGTGCCGAGGACGTAGAGGCCGCCGGCCTCCTTGACCTCGTCCTGCTCCGTCTTCACGGCCGCCTTGGCCTTCTCCAGCGCGGCCGGGAACGCGGCCTCGTACTCCTCCGGGCTGTCCTCCGGGGTGAGCCCGCGCTGCGCCAGCTCGGCCGCCGCGAGGTGGTCGGCGTTGCCGCCGAGCATGATGTCGGTGCCTCGGCCGGCCATGTTGGTGGCGACGGTGACGGCGCCCTTGCGGCCCGCCTGGGCGACGATCTGCGCCTCGCGCTCGTGGTGCTTGGCGTTCAGCACCTCGTGCGGGATGCCGCGCTTGCGCAGCTCCTGCGACAGGTACTCGGACTTCTCGACCGACACGGTGCCGACCAGCACCGGCTGGCCCTTCTCGTGCTTCTCTGCGATGTCCTCGACCACGGCCGCGAACTTGGCCGGCTCCGACTTGTAGATGAGGTCGGGCTGGTCGATGCGCAGCGGGTTCTTGTTGGTGGGGATCGGCACCACACCGAGCTTGTAGATCTGGTGGAACTCGGCGGCCTCGGTGGTACCGGTACCGGTCATACCGGCCAGCTTGTCGTACAGGCGGAAGAAGTTCTGGAGGGTGATGGTGGCCAGGGTCTGGTTCTCGTTCTGGACCTCCACCCCTTCCTTCGCCTCGATCGCCTGGTGCATGCCCTCGTTGTAGCGGCGGCCGGCGAGGATACGACCGGTGTGCTCGTCGACGATCATGACTTCGCCGTTCATGACGACGTAGTCCTTGTCGTTCTTGTACAGCTCCTTGGCCTTGATGGCGTTGTTCAGGAAGCCGACGAGCGGGGTGTTCACCGACTCGTAGAGGTTGTCGATGCCGAGGTAGTCCTCGACCCGGGTGACGCCCTCCTCGAGAATGCCCACGGTGCGCTTCTTCTCGTCGACCTCGTAGTCGCGGTCGATCTTCAGGCGCAGCACCAGCTTGGCGAAGTCGGCGTACCACTTGGTCGCCTGGTCGGCCGGGCCGGAGATGATCAGCGGGGTCCGGGCCTCGTCGATGAGGATCGAGTCGACCTCGTCGACCACCGCGAAGTTGTGGCCGCGCTGGACGAGCTCGTCCTTCGACCAGGCCATGTTGTCGCGCAGGTAGTCGAAGCCGAACTCGTTGTTGGTGCCGTACGTGATGTCCATCGCGTACTGGCGCTTGCGCTCGGCGGGCGTCATGTTGCCGAGGATCACGCCGACCTCGAGGCCGAGGAAGCGGTGCACCCGGCCCATCCACTCCGAGTCGCGCTCGGCGAGGTAGTCGTTGACCGTGATGAGGTGCACGCCCTTGCCGGTCAGCGCGTTCAGGTACGCGGGCAGGGTGCCGACGAGGGTCTTGCCCTCACCGGTGCGCATCTCGGCGACGTAGCCGTGGTGCAGCGCGGCGCCGCCCATGATCTGGACGTCGTAGTGCCGCTGGCCGAGCACGCGCTTGGCGGCCTCGCGGACGGTGGCGAAGGCCTCGGGGAGGATGTCGTCCAGCGACTCGCCGTCGGCGAGCCGCTGCCTGTACTCGTCCGTCAGGGCGCGAAGCTCGGCGTCGGTGAGGTTGACGAAGTCCTCTTCGATGGAGTTGACCTGGGCGGCAATCCGCTGCAGCTTGCGAAGGATCTTGCCTTCGCCGGCGCGCAGGATCTTGTCGAAGACGGACACGTGAGCGGGCTCCTTGCCTGTATTGGCACTGGACGACTGCACGGCGGATCCACCCCACCGCACGGGCCATCGTATGCGAGGAGCCCAATGCCTCGGGAGGTGCGTCAGCACGGTATTCCCGTGTCACCCCTGCGAGCACATGCCCCGATAGCATTCCCCACCGGGGCAAACCGGGCGGCCGTCCGGAGAGTTGGGCGCCCGGGACCGTTAATCGGATGCTCGGATTCATCTCTGGACGAAATAATCCGCCCATGGAAGAAAGCCCCGAACCCCGCCCCGGGGAGCAGCCCGGCCCGCCCGCCGCCGGGCCCGGCCGCGAACCGGTCGTCCTCACCACCGAGCGCCTCGTCCTGCGGGCTCCGCACGAGTCCGACATCGACGCGATCGAAGCCGCCTGCCAGGACCCGGAGATCCAGCGCTGGACGGTCGTCCCCGTTCCGTACCTGCGCGGCGACGCCGAGTACTTCGTGTCCGACCTGGCCCGCAACGGGTGGCGGACCGGCGAGAACCCGATCTGGTGCGTGATCGAGCGCGAGTCCGGCGCACTGGTCGGCACCCAGGGGCTGACCCTCCCCGCCGGGCGGCCCGGCGTCGCCGAGATCGGCTGGTGGGCGACCAAGGAGTTCCGCGGCCGCGGCTACACCGCGGAGGCGGCCACCGCGGTCGCCCGCTACGGGCTGGCCGAGCTCGGCCTGCGCCGGCTGGAGTGGATCGCCTACGTCGGCAACGAGGGCTCCCGCGCGGTCGCCGCGAAGGTCGGTTTCCGGTTCGAGGGCACCCTGCGCGCGTACGCCCAGCAGCGCGGACAGTTCCACGACTCGTGGATCGCCTCCCTGCTGCCCGGCGACCTCGCCGACTGATCGGGCCCCGCCGCCGCCACGCCCCGGCCGGACTCCGTCCCCTGCCGAACCGCCGCCCGCCCGGATCCCCGGTGCTCCGGGCGGGCGGATTGTCGGTGCCCACCTCTAGGCTCGCCGGCATGACCGCCTCGACCCCCGGCCCGGCCCCGGCCCCGTCCTCCCTCCCCGCCCCGGTGACCGCGCTCGGCGCCGACGACGCCCGCCGGATCGCCCTGCGCGCCCAGGGCCTGCTCGGCGCGCCCGACCGCCGCGGCGGGGTGCCCGGGGTGCTGCGCCGGCTCGGCTCCGTCCAGCTCGACACCATCTCGGTGCTGGCCCGCTCGCACGAACTCGTGCCGTACGCAAGGCTCGGCGCGGTCGGCCGCCCGGCGGTCGAGGCGGCGTACTGGGGTGCCGGCGCGACCTTCGAGTACTGGTCGCACGCGGCGTGCATCCTGCCGATGGAGGAGTGGCCGCTGTTCGCCTTCCGCCGTCGCCGCTACCGCGCGAAGGACAACGTCTGGGGCAAGCAGAGCGAGGCGGCGACCTACCGCTCGGTGCTGGACCGGCTGCGCGCCGAGGGCCCGCTCACCTCCACCGAGCTGGGCGGCGCCAAGAAGACCGCCGAGTGGTGGGACTGGTCGGACACCAAGATCGCGGTGGAGCGGGCCCTGGCCTTCGGCGATGTGGTCTGCACCGAGCGCAGGAGCTGGAAGCGCGTCTACGCGCTGGCCGAACAGGCCGTCCCGGCCGAGCTGTTCGCCGCCGAACCGGACGACGCCGAGTGCCTGCGCACCCTGGTCGCCCAGTCCGGTGCGGCCCTCGGCGTCGGCACCCGCGCCGACATCGCCGACTACCACCGGCTGCGCGCCGACCAGGTGGACGCGGTGCTGCCGGACTCCGGACTCGTCCCGGTCACGGTGGCCGGCTGGGGCCCGGACGGCACCCCCGGCGCGGCCTGGGCCGACCCGGAGGCACTCGCCACCACGCCGCGCGGCCGCCACCGCACCACCCTGCTGTCGCCGTTCGACTCACTGATCTGGGAACGCCCGCGCACCGAGCGGATCTTCGGCATGCTCCACCGCCTCGAGGCGTACACCCCCAAGCACAAGCGGGTGCACGGCTACTTCGCGATGCCGGTGCTGACCGGCGGCCGGCTGGTCGGCCGGGTGGACCCGGCCCGCGAGGGCCGGACCCTGGTGGCACGTCAGGTCTCGCTGGACTCCCCCCGCCACCTGGAGGCGCTGGCCGACGCGCTGCGCGAGGCGGCCGGCTGGGTGGGCTGCGACACCGTCCGGGTCGAGGCGCTGCAGGACGACTCGCTGCGCCCGGCACTGGAGCGGCTGTTGGCCTGACCGGGGTGCCCCGCCGGGCACCCCGACTCCCCCGGGCACCCCGGCCGCCACGGCGGCCGGGGCCCACCGGGCCCCGCGGTCACCCTATTTCGAGGATCTTCTCCCGCATCGCGTACACCACGGCCTCCATCCGGGAGTGCAGCTGCAGCTTCTCCAGGATGTTGCGCACATGGTTCTTCACGGTGTTCTCGCTGATGAACAACTCCTTGGCGATCTCCCGGTTGTTCATCCCGGTGGCCACCAGCTTCAGCACCTCCAGCTCCCGGTCCGTCAGCCGCGGCGCGGGCACCAACTCCCTTTCGTCGGAGCGGCGCTGGATCATCGACTTGAACTCGGTGAGCAGCTTGGACGCCATCGACGGGCTGATCTGGGACTGCCCGTCGGCGACCGCGCGGATCGCGGTGGCGACCTCGTCGGTGGAGATCTCCTTGAGCAGGTAGCCGGTGGCCCCCGCCTTGATCGCCTCGTAGAGGTCGGCCTCCTCGTCGCTTATCGTCAGCATGATGATCTTGGTGCTGGGTGCGACGTCCTTGATCGCGGTGCAGGCCTCGATCCCGCTGCGGCGCGGCATCCTGACGTCCATGAGGATGATGTCGGGCAGCAGGTCGGCCGCCTTGAGCACCGCCTCCGCACCGTCCCCGGCCTCGCCGACGACGGTGATGTCCTCCTCCTCGGCCAGCACGATCTCCAGGCCGCGGCGGAACAGCGCGTGGTCGTCCACCACCAGGACGCGGATCGGCTCCCCCCGGCGCGGCGCGTAGTCGGACTCGGCCCCGGGGCCGGACGACACCCCCACGACCGGCACTGTCGCGGGCCCCAGCCCGAAGTGATCCCCCATCCGCTCCTCCCCCGTCGCCGGTCGTCGTCGGCCAATCATTCCACGGCCGGGGGCCCTCGCGGTCACCCTCCGGTGCCGATTGCCCCGCATCGGGTGACCTGTCCGGTGACCGCTGTCCGCGGACCGGCCCCGGAACGCCCCGCACCTGCCCCGGGGTGCGGCGTCCCGGCCCCGGAACGCCGGTGACCCCGGCGGCGGTCGCCACCGGGGTCACCCCTCTCCTGCTGTCCGGACGGTCAGTCCTCGTCGTCGCCCGCACCGATCGCACCGCCGGCGCCGCCGCCCTCGACCGACGAACCGTCGGCCTTCAGGTGGATCACGCCGTAGTGGTAACCGTGCCGGCGGTACACGACGCTCGGCAGGCCACTGTCCTTCTCCACGAAGAGGTAGAAGTCGTGGCCGACCAGCTCCATCTCGTAGAGCGCCTGGTCGAGCGCCATCGGGGCGGCCGGGTGGGTCTTCTCCCGGACCACCAGCGGGCCTTCGCCCTCCACTTCCAGGGATCCCATCATGGTCTTGCGGACGGCCCCGTTGGTGCCGCTCTCCGACGGCTTCGCCTCGGGCAGCGCGGCCAGGGCCGCGGTCGCCTCGGCGACGCTGATCGGGGTGCGGCTGCCGCTGCCGCCCTTGTGGACCCGACGCCGGTCCGCGGACTTGCGCAGTTGGGCGTCGAGCTTCGCCGAGGCCAGATCGAGCGCCGCGTAGGGGTCAGCGGCGGCGGCCTCGGCCCGGATCACCGGGCCACGGGTACGGAGGGTGATCTCCACGCGGTCGGACCGGTCGGCCTGCCGCGGGTTGTGTTCCTTGGACACCTCGACATCGAGGCTGATCGCCTTGGTGTCGAACTTCTGGACCTTCTCCAGCTTCTCGGCCACGTGATCCCGGAACCTCTTCGGCACCTCGGTCTTGCGGCCCTTGACGACGATGTCCACGCAGAACTCCGATCCCTCGTTCTGTCGCCGGCCCGGGTGCTACCGGACCGGACTGAGACCAGCCGGACCAGCCGATACATCCGCCGGCCCTCCGCCCCACCGGCAACGGTGGGAACGACTGGCCCTCACTGCACTTCCTCCCCACCAGGGACGGTTGAAACCCCCTGGAGCCTCATCGAACACCTCACACGGGGTTTTCGCCTCTCCGGCGGAGACTTCGGGTATGACGGAGTGATGGGCCGGCGGTCAAGCTGCTGCACCCCTGTCTACCCTCTCGCGAGTGAAACACAGGTAAATACCTGGACAACACCCCCCGTACGGCGCATTCTTTGCTCACTCTCCGTGCCCCACCCGCGAGGAGCGGCCGTGCCCCGGACCTCCGCAGCACCCCGTCGGCAGTCCCACCAGGGTCCCTTCGCCCACACTCTGACCGGCCTCCTCGACGCGCTGCTCCCGGCCCCCTGCACGGGCTGCGGGGCCGACCTCGGCCACTTGTGCCCGGATTGCCGCGACCTACTCGCCACCACCCCTCCGGCGCCCGTCGCGGCCCTCCCCCGGGCGTACGCGGCCGCGCCGTACGACGGCCCGGTCCGACGGCTGCTGCTCGCCCACAAGGAGCGCGGCGCGCTGGGGCTGGCCGGACCGCTCGGCGACGCGCTCGCCCGGGCGGTGCGCTCCGCACTCGGCCCCTGCCCGGGGCCGGCGCCCCTGCTGCTGGTCCCGGTCCCCTCCGCCCGGGCGGCGGTCCGCGCCCGGGGGCACGACCCCACCCTGCGGCTGGCCCGCGCCGCCGCCGGGGCCCTGCGCCGGGAGGGGCTGGAGGCCCGCGCCGTGCCGCTGCTGCGCCACGCCCGGCCGGTCGCCGACCAGGCCGGCCTCTCGGCCGCCGAGCGTCATCACAACCTGCGCGACGCGCTCACCGTCCGACCGCCCGGCCGCCTGCGCCGGTCCGGCCGCCCCGGCCCCGCCGGGTACCGGCCGGTCCTGGTCGACGACCTGGTGACCACCGGCGCCAGCCTCGTCGAGGCGGCCCGGGCACTGTCCGCCGCCGGCCTGCCGCCCGCCGCGGCCGCCACGGTCGCGGCCGCCGTCCCGCACCACCACCGGCACCGCCCGGACACCCCCGGCCGGTGACGTACACCCGAGGGCCTGCCGCTGACGGACACCCGAGGCCCCGGCCCGCGCCGAGCGCCCGGCCTCAGCCCGGGTAGACGAACGCGGAGGCCTTGTACGGCAGCACCAGCTCCCGCCACTGGTTGTTGACCAGCCGGTAGGGCTTGCCGGTTTCCTTCTCCAGCGCCAGCACGGGCGGCACCGGCACCCCGTTGGTCCCCCGCGACTCCGACGCGGCGGCGGCGACCATCTCCCCGCCGCTCAGCAGCCTCGCGTCCCGGTTCTGCGACCCGTCGGTGCTGATGTACTGCAACTGCTGGGCCTTGTCCTTCTCCTTGCCCAGCACCAGCAGCTGGTCGGCCTCCGCCCAGGACACCGCCAGCACCTCCTGGAACGCCGGGTTGGCCAGCCGCAGCCCGGTGATCCTCGCGGTCGGGGCGTCCTTGGTCCCGCCGTGGACGAGCAGCCCCAGCCAGAGCCGCTGGTCCTTGCTGTCCTTGCCCTCCTTCAGCAGCAGGGCGACCCGCACGCCGTCCGAGGACACCTTGACGCCCTGCACCGAGCGCCCGAGCAGGTCGTCCACCGCGACCGGGACGGCCTGCTTGTCCCGCACCATCAGCACCCGCGGCCCGGCCGGGTCGCGGTCCACCACGTACAGGTCGCCGCGCCCGTCCCAGGTCGGCGAGGTCAGCCCGTCGTCACCCTTCGAGCCCGGACGGCTCGGGGTGGTGAGCACCGGCTGCGGCATGGCCGACAGCGAGTCCAGGAACGGCACCGTGAAGAGCTGGTGGCCGTCGGCGCTGATCGCCGCGGCACGCTCGCCGTCGCGGGCCACCGCGACCGCGCCCAGCGGCCGCCCGCTCGGCTGCACCCGCCCCAGCGGCCCGTGCACGGGCTCACCGACCGCGTCCCCGCGCGTCTCGTGCAGCACGCCGTCGTCGGCCCGCTGGTAGAACTGCCGGGGGGACATCTGCCCGGCCAGCGAGCCGGGCCCGGTCGCGGGCTCGTCGGCACGGCTCGCCTGACAGACCGGACCGCCGTGCTTGGCCTTGAGCTCGAGCCGTTCGACCTGTCCGGTGCCCTGGTCGGCGAGGGTGTAGAGGAGCTGGGTGGCCATCCGCCGGCAGGCGGTGGCACTGCCGAGGTCGACCCCGACGAGCGTCACGTGTCCGGTGCGGTTGTCGTCCAGGGTCACCGAGTCGACCGCGCCGGGCCCGAGCCCTGCCGGGAAGGCCGAACGGGCGACCGGCGTCAGCCAGGTCGACGGCCCCGAGACCAGCGCGCGGACCGCCGAACCCAGCGGGTCTATTCGGCGCCGCAGGTAGATCGGGTCGGCGATCAGCACGTCCTGGTTGGTCACCGAGGCCGCGGTGGGCGCGGACGGGTCGGGCGCGGCGTAGTAGAACCGGTCGACCTGGCGGTAGCTGTTGCGGAAGTTGACCTCGTTGAGGATCAGCCCGTCCGGCAGCTTGTCGATCCGCCACTCGCCCGCCTTCTCCCGCACGAAGGAGAAGTTGAACTCGATCGGGCGCGGCGACTCGCCGTACGAGTGCCGGTCGTCCACCTGGGAGACCAGCTGCCCGCGGACCGGGATCGACACCTCGGTGTCGTTGTCGGTCACGCCGACGTTGATGTGGCCCGGGTTGGCGGCGAGCACCTTGATGCCCGCCTCGGGGTTCCAGCTGGTCCGGGCGTCCGGCGTCAGGTACTTGCGCGCCGTCGTGTAGCTGTCGTCGGCGGTCAGGGCGTCGAGGAACCCGGCCAGCAGGTCCTGCGGCCCGGCCCCCTTGGCCGGCTCCACCGGGAAGATCCTGACCTGGAGGTTCTTCTCCGCCGAGTTCTTGGACAGCTCGATCTTGGTGACGCCCCCGGAATCCGGCATCGCCGCGCAGCCGGCGGCCAGCAGGGCACCGACCAGCGCGCCCGCCGTCCCGGCCAGCCGCAGCTCAGTCCTGGTGCTGGTCCTTCGCACGCCGCGACCCCTCCGTGTCCGTTCCACCCGTGCCGTCCGCCCCTGCGTCCTCGTCCGGCCCCGCGGTCCGCTGCGCCACCGACGGCCGACCGGGCGTCGGGTCCACCATGACCTGGGCCCCGGTCGCACCGTACCCCGCGCCGACCGGCAGCACGTCCGACGGATCCGCGCGCGGGCCCTCGGCGGGCCTGCGGCCGAGACCGGGGCCGATGCTCAGCACACCGCCGAGGCCGCTGCCGAACCCGTTGCCGGAGGTGTCCGGCGTCTCCGGGACGGCCTGCTCGTCGGTCGCGGTGAGGGCGGTCGCCCCGGCCGGGCGCGCGGCCCGCCGGTACGGCGCCCCGTAGGTGCCCAGGCCCCGGTTGTTGCGGGAGTCCTCCGGCTCCAGCCGGAACGGCGCCCGGCTGATCTCCCCGCCGCGGGTGCGCGGCATGGTGAGCCGGAAGTGCGAGCCGCCGCCCGGTTCCCCCCAGGCCTGCAGCCAGCCGCCGTGCAGATGCGCGTCCTCGACCGCGATCGACAGGCCGAGGCCGGTGCCGCCGGTGGTCCGCACCCGGGACGGGTCGGCCCGCCAGAACCGGTGGAACACCCGGGACGCCTCGCCCGGCTTGAGACCGATGCCGTAGTCCCGGACACCGATCGCGACCGCGCCGTCCCGCGAGCCCAGCCGGACCACGACGTCCCGGCCCTCGCCGTGCTCCAGCGCGTTGACCACCAGGTTGCGCAGGATGCGCTCGATCCGCCGGGAGTCGACCTCCGCCAGCACCGGCTCGCCGTCGCCGCGGATCACCACGGCGCTGCCCTTGGCCTGCGCCAGCGGATCGGCGGCCTCGACCACCCGGCCGACGATCTCGCGCAGGTCGACCGGCTCGGCGTCCAGGACGGCCGCGCCCGCGTCGAAGCGGCTGATCTCCAACAGGTCGGCGAGCAGCGACTCGAACCGGTCGAGCTGGCCCTGGAGCAGCTCGGCGGAGCGGGCCGCCATCGGGTCGAGGTCCTCGCGGCTGTCGTAGATCAGGTCGGCGGCCATCCGGACGGTGGTCAGCGGCGTGCGCAGCTCGTGCGACACGTCCGAGACGAAGCGCCGCTGCACCCGGGAGAGTTCCTCCAGCTGCCGGATCTGCGCCTGCAGCGCGTTGGCCATCCGGTTGAACGACTCGCCGAGACGGGCGATGTCGTCGGTGCCGGTGACCTTCATCCGCTCTTCCAGGTGCCCGGCGGCCAGCCGCTCGGAGATCCCGGCAGCCATCCGGACCGGTGTGACCACCTGGCGCACCACCAGCCAGGCGATGCCGCCCATCATGATCACCACGAACACCCCGGCGGTCGCCAGCGTGCCGGTGACCAGCCCCAGGGTCTTGGTCTCCTGGCCGAAGGAGAAGACGTAGTACAGCTGGTAGCTGCCGTTGCCGGGCCCGGTGAACTGCTGCCCGAAGACCAGTCCCGGCTCGGTGCCCACACGGCTCTCCGGCGAGCGCTGGATCCGGGTGGGCTGGCTGAAGCTCTGGCCGGGCTCCTGCGCGACCCTGGCCTTGAGGCTGTCGGGGATGCTGCTGGGCAGGATGTCCGCGGAGTAGCGCGGGCCGAGGCCGGCCTTCTCCGGCTGGACGGTCTGGCCGGTGCCGGGCAGCATCGCGATCACCGAGTAGACGTTCTGCCCGCTCGCCGCCAGGTCACCGACCTGCTGGAGCAGCCAGGTGCCCAGCCCCTCGGTGGCGGGATCGGTGGTCGGGGTCCGCAGCCGCAGGTCGTTCGCGTCGTCGATCTTCTTGAGCTCGGTCTGGAATCCCGCGAGCGCCTGGTCCCGGGCCGCCGACCGCTTGGTCTCCAGCAGCCCGGTGCGCACCTGCGCCACCACGACGACGCCCAGCACCATCACCACCACGACCGACAGCAGCAGCGTGGCCGCCACCACCCGCAGCTGGATCGACCGCCGGTACAGCGCCGCCACCCGGTGCAGGGGGCGCCGCAGCTGTCGGTTCACCAGCGCGAGCAGGGCGACCGGCCCCCGTCGGCGGCGGCTGCGCACGGTCGAACTCAGTACGTCCCCGCGCACGGCGCCGCCACCCCCGTCGGTCGCGGTACCCGCCGGGGTCTCGTCGGCCCGGTACATCACGTCAGCTGGGCCCGGCCTTGTAGCCGACGCCGCGGACGGTCACCACGATCTCGGGACGCTCCGGGTCCTTCTCGATCTTGGAGCGCAGCCGCTGCACATGGACGTTGACCAGCCGGGTGTCCGCCGCGTGCCGGTAGCCCCAGACCTGCTCCAGCAGCACCTCGCGGGTGAACACCTGCCACGGCTTGCGGGCCAGCGCGACCAGCAGGTCGAACTCCAGCGGGGTCAGCGGGATGCCCCGGCCGTCGCGCTTCACCGAGTGACCGGCCACGTCGATCACCAGATCGCCGATGGTCAGCTGCTCCGGAGTCGGCTCCTCGGCCCTGCGGAGCCGGGCCCGCACCCGGGCCACCAGTTCCTTGGGCTTGAACGGCTTGGTCACGTAGTCGTCGGCACCCGACTCCAGGCCGACCACGACGTCCACCGTGTCGGTCTTGGCGGTCAGCATGACGATCGGAATGCCGGACTCCGCCCGGATCTGCCGGCAGACGTCGATGCCGTCCCGGCCGGGCAGCATCAGGTCGAGCAGGACCAGGTCCGGCTTGGTCTCCCGGAACGCGGCTAGCGCCCTGTCCCCATCCGCGACGAAAAACGGCTCAAAACCCTCACCACGCAGCACAATGCCGAGCATCTCGGCCAGTGCGGAGTCGTCATCAACGACGAGGACGCGTCCCTTCATGCGTCCATCTTCTCATTACCGGATTGTGACCTGCCGCACAGCAGTCCCATTGCTCCAGAACGGCCAACTGGCGATCCGGGCGAATTCAAGCCAAACCGGGCCAATCTCCTGCCCCCTCCAGCCCCCCGGGCCACCGCCGATGCCGACGAAACGTCCGCCGCCCGGCCGTTGCCGTTCAGCAACCGGCTCCCCCTGGGGCGCGTCCGGGCACCATGGCACGATGGGCGCTGCGCGCGGGTGAAGATCCACCCGGTGCCGCGCCCCCGAAGCCCTCCGAGGAGCAGTGATGACCGACACTCCGGGCTGGGCCTCGCCCGGCTCGTCCGAGCCGCCCCGCGACGGTGCCCGGCCCAGCGCCGACGCACCCGCCGCCGTGCCCGGCCAGTCGGCACCGCCCCAGGACACCCCGCCGCCGCCCTACTCCGGGCAGCAGCCCGCCTGGGGCACGCGGCCCGGCCACGGCGGACCCCCGCCCGGCTGGGGCCCGCAGCCCGGCCACGGCGGCTACGGCTGGGGCGTACCGCAGAGCCCCAAGCCCGGCGTGATCCCGCTGCGCCCGCTCGGCCTCGGCGAGATCCTCGACGGCGCGGTCTCCACCGTCCGCAAGCACTGGCGGGTCACCCTCGGCCTCGCCCTCGGCGTCGCGGTCGTCCAGCAGGGCGCCTCGCTCGGCGCCCAGCTCGCCGTCCAGGGGGACACCGGCGACCTCACCCCGGTGCTGACCGCCCTGATCAGCCTGCCGCTGTCGATGCTGCTCGGCGTGGTCGCCTCGGCCCTGCTGACCATGGTGGTCAGCCGCGCCATCCTCGGGCAGGCCGTGTCGATCGGCGACGCCTGGCGCGACGCCAGGCCCCGGCTGCTCCAGCTCCTCGGCCTCACCCTGCTCACCGGTCTCATCGCCGGCGGCATCGTCCTGCTGGGCTTCGCCCCGCTGATCGGCTACCTGGTCGCCGGGGCCGAGGAACCCGCGATCGTCGGCCTGCTCGTCGTCGTGGGCCTGCTCAGCCTCCCGGTCGCCGTCTGGATCGGCATCCAGCTCAGCCTGGCCGCCCCCGCCCTCATGCTGGAGAAGCAGGGCGTCATCACCGCCCTCTCCCGCTCCCGCCGGCTGGTCAACCGCTCCTGGTGGCGGATCTGCGGCATCACCGTGCTGAGCCAGATCATCGCCGCGGTCGTCGGCGGTGTGATCAGCACCCCGTTCACGATCGCCGGAATGGTGATCGGCTTCGACGACTTCGTCGGCCAGGTCGACGCCGGGCAGAGCGGCAGCATGCCCGCCGCCATGCTGGTCGCCATGGCGATCGGCGGCGTCCTCTCCTCCACCGTCACCCTCCCCTTCACCGCCACCATCGGCGTGCTGCTCTACGTCGACCAGCGGATCCGCCGCGAGGCCCTCGACATCGAGCTCGCCCGCGCCGCCGGCCTGCCCGAGCACGGCGGCACCGGCTGGGGCGACCAGGCCGGCCCCGCCCCCGCAAGGCTCTGAGCCCGATGCCGGTCCGGGGGGAGACCGTCGTGCTCGCGGGTGGCGCCCCGGTCACGACACCGCGCGACGCCGCCAAGGACGCGGCCCGCGACGAACTGATCAACGCCGACTACCACCGCCACGACCCGAGCCTGCGGGAACGGGTCCTCGACTGGATCTCGGCCCGGATCGACGAGGCGCTGGGCGCGCTCACCGGCGACGGCACCAGCGGCGCCACCGGCCTGGTCCTGTTCCTGCTGGTCGCCGCGGTGATCGGCGCCGCCCTCTGGTGGCGCCTCGGCGCTCCGAAGCGGGCCGCCCGCACCCACTCCGGGGTCTTCGGCCGCACCGGCCCGCGCAGCGCCGCCGAGCACCGGACCGACGCCGAACGGCACGCCGCCGCCGGCCGCTGGACCGAGGCCGTCCGCGAGCAGATGCGCGCCCTGGTCCGCGGCCTCGAGGAACGCACCCTGCTCGACGCCCGCCCCGGCCGCACCGCCGACGAGGCCGCCGCCGAGGCCGGTCGCGCCCTGCCCGGCCACGCGGCCGAGCTCGCCGCGGCCGCCCGCGCCTTCGACGACATCGCGTACGGCGAGCGCGCCGCCGACCAGGGCGCCTACCAGTCGCTGCGCGCCCTCGACCGGGCCCTCGAACGCGCCCGCCCGGTCCTCGCCCCGGCCGCCGGAGGAGCCGCATGACCAGCGCCGCCCCCGCTCCCCCGACCGACCCGGCCGCCGCCCCGATCCCCACCGGCACCGCACCGATCGGCACCGGCACCGCACCGATCGGCACCGCACCCACCAGCACCGCACCGACCGGCCGCGGACTGTGGCGGCGCGCCCGCTGGTACCTGCTCACCGCCGCCCTGGTACTGCTCGCCGCGGTCCTGCTCGCGGCCGTCGACCAGGAGCGCCGGTACCCGCCGCTCGACCCCCGCTCCTACGAGCCCACCGGCAGCCACGCCGTGATCGCCCTGCTGGAGCGCGAGGGCCTCCAGGTCGCCCTGACCGCCGACCCGGCCGTGCGGCCCACCGGCACCGACACCCTCGTCCTGCCCGAACCCGACCTGCTCACCCCCGAGCAGCTGACCGCCGTCGCCGCCGCCGGGTACAGCCGGGTGGTCCTGGTCTCCCCCGGACCCGCCGCCCTCAGCGCCCTCGTCCCCGGCGTCCGCACCTCCGACGAGAACGGCGGCATCCCGTACGCCGGTGTCCGCAGCACCGACTCCGGCTGCTCCCTCCCGGAAGCCGTCCGGGCCGGCAGCGCCCATCTCGGCGGCCTGCTCTACACCGCCGGCAGCCGCGGCGAAGGCTGCTACCCGCGCGGCCACGGATACCCGCTGGTCGCCGTCACCACCGGCCGGAACACCGACGTCGTGGTCCTCGGCAGCGGCGAGTTCCTCACCAACGACCTGCTCGGGAAGGACGGCAACGCCGCCCTGGGACTCGGCCTGCTCGGTTCCCGGCCGCACATCACCTGGCACCTGCCCGACTACACCGCCCCGGTCGCCGAGGGCGGGCGCAAGAGCTTCCAGGACTACATCCCCGAGGGCTGGACCTGGGCCGGCTACCAGCTCGGCATCGCCGTCCTGCTCGCCGCGCTCTGGCGCGCCCGGCGACTCGGCCCGGTGGTCAGCGAGAGGCTGCCGGTCGTGGTCCGCGCCTCCGAGACCACCGAGGGCCGCGCCCGCCTCTACCGCCGGGCCAAGGCCCGCGGCCGGGCCGCCGACGCCCTGCGCCGCGCCACCGCGCTGCGCATCGCGCCGGCCCTGGGCGTCCCGCCCGTGGCCGGCGCGCCCGACCCCACCGCCCTCTGCGCGGCCGTCGCGGACCGCCTCCCCGAACGGCCCGCCGGGGACGCCGCGGCCCTGCTGTACGGCCCTCCCCCGACCGACGACGCCGCACTGCTGCGGCTCGCCGACGACCTCGACACCCTCGAAAGGCAGGTACGGAAGCCGTGACCGAGAAGGCCACCACCCAGCTCCGCATCACCCCCGGCCCGGCGCCCGCCACCACCGGCACCACCGTCCCCGGCAGCGCCGCTCCCGCCAGCGACCCGCGCCTCGGCGACCCGCGCGAGGCGCTCACCGCCCTGCGCGCCGAGATCGCCAAGGCCGTCGTCGGTCAGGACGCCGCCGTCACCGGCCTCGTCGTCGCCCTGCTCTGCGGCGGCCACGTGCTGCTCGAAGGCGTCCCCGGTGTGGCCAAGACCCTGCTGATCCGCACCCTCTCCACCGCGCTCAGCCTGGGGACCAAGCGCATCCAGTTCACCCCCGACCTGATGCCCGGTGACGTCACCGGCTCGCTGGTCTACGACGCCCGCACCGCCGAGTTCTCCTTCCAGCCCGGCCCGGTCTTCACCAACCTGCTGCTCGCCGACGAGATCAACCGCACCCCGCCGAAGACCCAGGCCGCCCTGCTGGAGGCCATGGAGGAGCGGCAGGTCACCGTCGACGGCGAGCCCCGCGCGCTACCGGTGCCGTTCCTGGTCGCCGCGACCCAGAACCCGGTCGAGTACGAGGGCACCTACCCGCTGCCCGAGGCCCAGCTCGACCGCTTCCTGCTCAAGCTGGTCCTCCCGCTGCCCGACCGCGACCAGGAGTTCCAGGTCCTCGCCCGGCACGCCGCCGGCTTCGACCCGCGCGACCTCGCCGCGGCCGGTGTGCGCCCGGTCGCCGGCCCCGAGCACATCGCCGCCGCCCGCGAGCAGATCGCCGGGCTGACCGTGGCCCCCGAGGTGCTCGCCTACATCGTCGACCTGTGCCGGGCCACCCGGCAGTCGCCCTCACTCTCCATCGGCGTCTCCCCGCGCGGCGCCACCGCGCTGCTCGGCGCCTCCCGCGCCTGGGCCTGGCTGGCCGGCCGCGACTACGTCACCCCCGACGACGTCAAGGCGCTCGCCCTGCCCACCCTGCGGCACCGCGTCGCCCTGCGGGCCGAGGCGGAGATGGAGGGCGTCACCGCGGACTCCGTGATCCAGGCCGTCCTCGCCCAGACCCCGGCCCCGCGCTGATCCCCGCACCGGGCACCGCACCGGGCACCGCAGCACCGGAGATCACCGCCCCGGGTACCACCGCCCCACGTTTCGCCGCCTCACCGTCGGCCCCGACGAAGGAACGCACCGCATGGCCATCACCGGGCGAACCGCCCTGCTCGCCGCGCTCGGCGCCCTCGTCACGGGCCTGCTGCTGCCGTCCTGGGCGGGTGTCGGCGCCGTCACCGGCGCGGTCCTGCTCGCGGTCGTCCTCGACCTGGTGCTCGCCGCCCCCGTCCGCGGCCTGCGGATCGACCGGGGCGGCGACACCACGGTCCGACTCGGCGAACCCGCCGCGGTCGAACTGACCGTCACCAATCCGACCGGACGCCCCCTGCGGGCCCGGATCCGCGACGCCTGGGCCCCGTCGGCCTGGCGGCCCGGCACCGGGTTCGCCGCCTCCCGGCACACCCTCACCGTCCCCGGCCACGAACGCCGCCGCGTCACCACCGTCCTCACCCCGACCAGGCGCGGGGACCACCACGCCCACAAGGTGACCGTCCGCTCGCTGGGCCCGCTCGGCCTGGCCGGGCGTCAGGGCTCGCACCTCGTCCCCTGGACGGTCCGCGCCCTGCCCCCGTTCGCCAGCCGCAAGCACCTGCCCTCCCGGCTCGCCCGGCTGCGCGAACTCGACGGCCGGACCTCGGTCCTGACCCGCGGCCAGGGCACCGAGTTCGACTCGCTGCGCGAGTACCTGCCCGGCGACGACATCCGCTCCATCGACTGGCGGGCCAGCGCCCGCCGCCACACGGTCGCCGTCCGCACCTGGCGGCCCGAGCGGGACCGGCACATCCTGGTCGTCCTGGACACCGGCCGCACCTCCGCCGGCCGGGTCGGCGACGCACCCCGGCTCGACGCCTCGCTCGACGCCGCACTGCTCCTCACCGCCCTCGCCACCAAGGCCGGCGACCGGGTCGACCTGCTCGCCCACGACCTGCGCAAGCGGACCGCGGTGGCCGGCCGTTCCCCGGGCGAGATCCTCCCGGCCTTCACCAACGCGATGGCCGTCCTGGAGCCCGCCCTCTACGAGACCGACATGCGCTCGCTGGTCGCCACCGCCCTGAAGATGGCACCGCAGCGCTCGCTGATCGTGCTGCTCACCGGCCTGGACGCGGCCTCCGCCGAGGACGGCCTGCTCCCGCTCCTGCCGCTCCTCACCAAGCGCCACGAGGTCGTCCTCGCCTCCGTGTCCGACCCCCACCTCGACGAGCTCGCCGCCGGCCGCGGCACCGTCGAAGCCGTGTACGGCGCCGCGGCCGCCGAGCAGACCCGTGCGGACCGCCGTCTCACCGCCGACCGCCTCACCCGCGCCGGCATCACCGTCCTCGACGCCCCGCCCGCCTCGATCGCCCCGGCCCTGGCCGACACCTACCTCGCCCTCAAGGCCGCCGGCCGCCTCTGACAGAAGCCTTCCGAAGCTTTCCGAACCCGCCCGGGAGCACAAAGAAGCCCGGCCACCGAACCGGTGGCGGGGCTTTTGAGCGCCTTTCGACGGGGTGGTGAACCCCAACCAGGGGTCCGGCCCAGCGTGTCTCCAGGAGCCTTTCCCGGCGCTTCCCAGGATCTTCTCAACGTACTCCGCGTGCTCCGCCGCCGAATCGGGCAGCGTTCCCGTGCCCGCTCAGGGAAATACCACGAGGGGAATACACGCGGAACGCAAAGAACCCCCGCCGGTTTCCCGACGGGGGTTCTTCACAATGATTGTTCGGCGGCGTCCTACTCTCCCACAGGGTCCCCCCTGCAGTACCATCGGCGCTGTGAGGCTTAGCTTCCGGGTTCGGAATGTAACCGGGCGTTTCCCTCACGCTATGACCACCGAAACACTATGAAACTGTCGACCGCACCCGGTTCCTGGCCAGGAACCGGGGGTCGTTGTTTCAGAACAACACAGTGGACGCGAGCAACTGAGGACAAGCCCTCGGCCTATTAGTACCGGTCAACTCCACCCCTCACAGGGCTTCCATATCCGGCCTATCAACCCAGTCG
This sequence comes from Streptomyces sp. TLI_053, assembly GCF_900105395.1. Classification (NCBI taxonomy): domain Bacteria; kingdom Bacillati; phylum Actinomycetota; class Actinomycetes; order Kitasatosporales; family Streptomycetaceae; genus Streptomyces; species Streptomyces sp. TLI_053. The sequence continues at coordinate 5,918,548 of NZ_LT629775.1, read as the reverse complement.
TCTACTGGGAGCCTTACCCTCTCAAGGAGGTGGGAGTGCTCATCTCGAAGCAGGCTTCCCGCTTAGATGCTTTCAGCGGTTATCCCTCCCGAACGTAGCCAACCAGCCATGCCCTTGGCAGGACAACTGGCACACCAGAGGTTCGTCCGTCCCGGTCCTCTCGTACTAGGGACAGCCCTTCTCAACACTCCTACGCGCACAGCGGATAGGGACCGAACTGTCTCACGACGTTCTAAACCCAGCTCGCGTACCGCTTTAATGGGCGAACAGCCCAACCCTTGGGACCTACTCCAGCCCCAGGATGCGACGAGCCGACATCGAGGTGCCAAACCATCCCGTCGATATGGACTCTTGGGGAAGATCAGCCTGTTATCCCCGGGGTACCTTTTATCCGTTGAGCGACGGCGCTTCCACAAGCCACCGCCGGATCACTAGTCCCGACTTTCGTCCCTGCTCGACCCGTCAGTCTCACAGTCAAGCTCCCTTGTGCACTTACACTCAACACCTGATTGCCAACCAGGCTGAGGGAACCTTTGGGCGCCTCCGTTACTCTTTAGGAGGCAACCGCCCCAGTTAAACTACCCACCAGACACTGTCCCTGATCCGGATCACGGACCCAGGTTAGACATCCAGCACGACCAGAGTGGTATTTCAACGACGACTCCACCATGACTGGCGTCACGGCTTCAAAGTCTCCCACCTATCCTACACAAGCCGAACCGAACACCAATATCAAGCTATAGTAAAGGTCCCGGGGTCTTTCCGTCCTGCTGCGCGAAACGAGCATCTTTACTCGTAATGCAATTTCACCGGGCCTATGGTTGAGACAGTCGAGAAGTCGTTACGCCATTCGTGCAGGTCGGAACTTACCCGACAAGGAATTTCGCTACCTTAGGATGGTTATAGTTACCACCGCCGTTTACTGGCGCTTAAGTTCTCAGCTTCGCCCCGACGAATCAGAGCTAACCGGTCCCCTTAACGTTCCAGCACCGGGCAGGCGTCAGTCCGTATACATCGCCTTACGGCTTCGCACGGACCTGTGTTTTTA